>NZ_JBSRRK010000008.1:0-321367 GCF_053890955.1 Vibrio sp. JZG120 | reverse complement strand
GCGTCCTTAGCTCAGCTGGATAGAGTACCTGGCTACGAACCAGGCGGTCGGAGGTTCGAATCCTCCAGGACGCGCCAGATACAAAAAAGCCTCGCAATTGCGAGGCTTTTTTTGTATCTGGACATCAGGAACTATAGCCTAGAGTTGTTAGAGGCGAGGCCCTTCTTTTCCAAAAGCGAATATGTGCTTATCTAAGCAATTTGGAATAAAGTTTCTGCTGTAGTTTGTGAATCCATCCTTACTATCTCTCCCGTATATTAATTTCCGTTTCTTTCACTTCAATTGTTCAAATGTAACTTCTTTGTTTTTTATTTGTTTATTAATTGTTGTAAAGTGGCATCCTTTTGTTTTTATTAGTTTTTATGTGTAAATCTCGATTTGGTTTTGAAATCCAAATCGCAGTTTTTATTTATGTCCTCCTTTACTCTGTTCGTAAGGAGATAGAAGATTCGCAGTAATTATTTTGTCATGAACTGTGATCTGGGTAGTGAATAAATAATCATTTATCAGGATTATTACAAACCTTCCTTAAACAAAATTGACAAAATTTAACCAATCGAGATAATCCATTGGTCGGGATTTGACGCTATTAAAGTCCTGCACGTTGTCAGGATGACAAAGAAAGGAAGCAACATGACTAATATAGGAAGCCTGCTAGTAGATGCGGCCACCCTGATGCTAACGGGGATGGCGGTCGTATTTATTTTCCTCACTATTCTTGTTTATCTCGTTCGGCTAATGTCGAAATTGGTACCAGAAGAAGTACCAGAGCCGATCGCAGCACCAAAAACAAATACTAATATTCAATCAACCTCTTCAGCTGTTAGTCCACAAGTAGTGGCGGCGATCTCGGCTGCGATTCATAAACATCGCGCCTCATTCGCGAAGTAGCCGAACCAGGATTAAAAAGGAGTTTAAGAGCATGTCTAAACCACTAGCTATTACAGATGTGGTCCTTCGTGATGCCCATCAATCACTATTTGCTACGCGTATGCGTATTGAGGATATGCTGCCTATCGCAGCTGAGTTGGATAAGGTTGGTTACTGGTCTCTAGAGACTTGGGGTGGCGCAACGTTTGATTCTTGTATTCGATTCTTAGGGGAAGACCCTTGGGAGCGTTTACGTGAACTAAAAAAAGCGATGCCTAATACACCAATGCAAATGCTACTGCGTGGTCAAAACCTTTTAGGATACCGCCATTATGCCGACGACGTAGTAGAGAAGTTCGTTGAACGCGCGCATGCTAACGGTATGGACGTTTTCCGTATCTTTGATGCAATGAATGACGTGCGAAACTTCCAGAAGGCCGTAAAAGCAACGGTCGATGTTGGCGCACATGCTCAAGGTACGCTGTCTTACACAACAAGCCCTGTACATAACGCAGACACTTGGGTTGACTTGGCAAAACGCCTAGAGGATTTAGGTTGTCATTCACTGTGTATTAAAGATATGTCTGGCTTACTCAAGCCTTATGAAGCGGAAGAGCTTATTACGCGTATCAAAGCGTCTTGTGATGTGCCATTAGCACTTCATTGTCACGCGACGACAGGCTTGTCTACTGCGACAGCGGTAAAAGCAGTTGAAGCTGGTATTGATATTCTCGATACAGCGATTTCTTCAATGAGTTGTACCTATGGTCACACACCGACGGAAACGGTAGTCGCGATGCTAGAAGGAACCGAGCGAGATACGAATTTGAAGCTCGAGCAACTAGAACCTATCGCCGCATATTTCCGTGAAGTACGCAAGAAGTACGCGAAGTGGGAAGGTCAGTTGAAAGGTGTAGACTCTCGCATCCTGATTGCTCAAGTGCCTGGCGGTATGCTGACCAACATGGAAGGCCAGTTGAAAGAACAGGGCGCGGCGGATCGCATTGATGAAGTATTAGAAGAGATCCCTCGTGTACGCGAAGATCTTGGTTTCATTCCATTGGTGACTCCAACTTCGCAGATCGTCGGAACGCAAGCGGTGATTAACGTGCTTACTGGTGAACGCTATAAGAGCATCACTAAGGAAACCGCTGGTCTATTGAAAGGCGAATACGGTCAAGCGCCAGCCGAGTTAAATGCAGAGCTGCAAGCTAAAGTACTTGATGGCAAAGAGCCTATTACTTGTCGTCCTGCCGACTTGCTTGAGTCTGAAATGGAGACGCTTACTGTTGATCTAATGGAGAAAGCGAAATCAGAAGGTATTAAGCTAGCAAGTGAGCGTGTTGATGATGTACTTACTTATGCGCTTTTCCCTCAAGTTGGTCTCAAGTTCCTTAAGAATCGTGAAAACCCAGAAGCATTTGAACCTGCACCAACGCTAGAAGCCGCGAAGCCTGCCGTACCTGCGGCGCAACCAGCAACTGGCGGCGTAGAAACTTATAGCGTACGTGTTGACGGACAGGTGTATGAGGTGGAAGTTGGTCCTCAAGGCGAGCTAACCTCTGTCGCTCCTTCTGCGGCGCCTGCAAAATCGACGGCACCTAGCGCTCCTTCTAGCGCATCTGCTGAAGCGGTGCCTGCTCCTCTTGCCGGTAACATCTTTAAAGTGAATGTTCAGCCTGGCGCTGAAGTGGCTGAAGGCGATGTACTACTCATCCTTGAAGCTATGAAGATGGAAACAGAAGTGCGTGCGGCGCGTGGTGGTGTGGTTCAAGAGTTGAACGTTAAAGAAGGCGATGCTGTCACAGTAGGTGCGCCTCTGTTGAGCCTGGCGTAAGGGAGTATCATGGACGGATTGTTAACCCTTTGGGCAGAAACAGGGATCGCTAACTTCGAGTTCGGCCAAATCTGTATGATGCTGGTTGGTTGTACCTTGCTGTTTTTGGCAATCAAAAAAGGCTTTGAGCCTTTACTGTTATTGCCGATTGGTTTTGGTGCTATCTTGGCGAATATTCCAAATGCTGGCTTTACTGAGCCTGGCGGCTTGCTCTACTACGTTTACTACATTGGGATTGAATCGGGAGTGTTCCCGTTGTTGATCTTCATGGGTGTGGGTGCGATGACCGACTTTGGTGCTTTGATCGCAAACCCAAAAACGTTGTGGCTAGGTGCGGCAGCTCAGTTTGGTATTTTTGCGACACTGTTTGGCGCTATTTTGCTCAACTATGTACCTGGTATGGAGTTCTCCATGGCGGATGCATCGTCTATCGCCATCATCGGTGGTGCGGATGGCCCAACGGCGATTTTCTTAGCAAGTAAGTTATCACCAGACCTGCTTGGTGCGATTGCTGTAGCCGCGTACAGCTACATGGCTTTAGTGCCAATCATTCAGCCGCCAATCATGAAGGCGCTAACCACTAAGGAAGAACGTGAGATTCAAATGGCGCAACTGCGTCACGTGGGTAAATGGGAAAAGGTATTGTTCCCGATGGCAGTATTACTCATGACGATTCTTTTCCTACCTTCAGCAACGCCTCTTGTCGGTATGTTCTGTCTTGGTAACTTAATGCGTGAAGCGGGTGTGGTCGATCGTCTATCGAAAACCGCACAAAATGAGCTGATCAACATCGTGACGATCTTCTTGGGCTTAGGGGTTGGCTCGAAGCTGCAAGCGGATCAATTCCTGAACTTAGAAACATTAGGCATTCTAGGGCTTGGTGCGGTTGCGTTTAGTATTGGCACGGGTGCTGGTGTGCTAATGGCTAAGTTGCTGAACAAGTTCTCAAAAGAAGACATCAACCCACTTATTGGTGCGGCTGGCGTTTCTGCGGTACCAATGGCCGCGCGTGTGGTGAACAAAGTCGGCTTACAAGCTAACCCGCAAAACTTCTTGTTGATGCATGCGATGGGACCAAACGTTGCAGGTGTATTGGGATCAGCGGTTGCCGCTGGTATCTTGCTAGCACTTGTCGGCTAGTCATTACCGAAAATGGAATGATCAACCAATTTACAAAATCACGATTAACTTCGGTTAACAAAATGGTTTATAGTCAAAGGGATGCTTTCGCATCCCTTTTTGTTTTCTTGCAGGGAATGGTTTATGGAACACAAACAGATCGTTATCACTGAATTTGGTGATGCCAACGTACTCGCGATTCAACATGCTTCTACACCATCACCACAGCCTGGTGAAGTCTTAGTAAAAGTCGCTTTTTCAGGCGTAAATCCTATTGATGTTAAAACTCGAGCCGGACTCGGTTGGGCAGCTGCGCAGAACAAGGATAATTTACCTTGGGTGCCAGGTTACGACATCTCAGGAAAAGTGGTGTCTTGTGGAGAGGGGGCGTCGCGTTTTAATGATGGTGATGAGGTGGCTGGATTTATCGGTTTCCCAGTCCGAGGAGGTGGGTACAGTCAGTACGTATGTGTTCCAGAAGCTGAGTTAAGTCATGTTCCCAGTTCAGTTACTTTAGAGGCTGCCGCAGCATTACCGTTGGCTGGCCAAACTGCGGCACAAGCACTCAGCAAAGCCAATGTGACAGAAAACGATCGCGTACTTATCCTCGCAGGAGCCGGTGGCGTTGGACACCTAGCGGTACAAATCGCGGTCGCGACTAAAGCGGAAGTCTTTACAACCTGCAGTGAACGAAATTTAGACTACCTGGCTACCCTTGGCGCTCACGCAGTGAACTATCAATTTGCACCAGTGTCAGAACGTGTTGAAGACGTTGATGTTTTGATTGATTTAGTAGGTGGAGATGCCGCGTTAGATGCGCTTAAATGCCTGAAAGACGGTGCGAGAGTCATAACCGTTCCAACCATCACGGCTGAGCTGATTTGTGAAAAAGCCAAACTCCTAGGCTTTGAGGCTAACGGCATGTTGGTTGAGCCAGATCCAGCGCAATTAGATACCTTGTTGTACATGGTTGGCGTTGGTTTACTGAAGACTGAAATTCAACAGGTTTATCCGATGAGTGATGTGATTGCTGCTCACCAGCAAGTAGAATCAGGAAGAACCAGAGGCAAGGTGTTGCTTGATATGACATGCTAGAAGCATTTAATACGAGCTTTGAAAGTTTAGCGCTTTGGTTTTCAGATTCAGCATTATGGGTGCTTTTCATGACCGGTTTTCTCAGTGCCACTTTGTTACCTGGTGGTTCTGAGGCGGGCTTAGTTGCCACTCTCTCATTAAATCAATATTCCGTTTCGTCAATTATTATGGTCGCCACTATCGGCAATACGCTTGGTGGCTTAACAAATTATTGGCTTGGCTTGTGGATTCCCAACAAAGCGCAAGAAGAAAAGCACGGTCATACCGCATTAAAGTGGCTGTCAAAGTATGGCTATTGGGGATTGTTTTTTAGCTGGTTACCTGTGATTGGAGACCCGCTGTGTTTAGCCGCAGGGTGGCTGAGAATGAAGCTTCTGCCTTGCGTGATTTTAATATTTTTAGGAAAGGCTGCTAGGTATAGCTTGCTTGCGGCCATCTATCTCGGATTATTTTAAGGAAAGTACATGAAGATGTTTTGGGTTGGCGCGTGCTCACTGTTAGTGATCACGGGCTGTGTATCAAATACGCCAGTTTCATCACTGCCGGAGGGGGTAACTTTCGTCGAGTCATCGAAAGCGGAAGAAGGCAAAGTTAAGATTCCATACCAAAAGTATAAACTTGATAATGGCTTAACGGTGATCTTAGCTCCTGAAGATTCCGACCCATTGGTCCATGTGGATGTGACTTACCATGTTGGTTCGGCTCGTGAAGAAGTGGGTAAGTCTGGTTTTGCGCATTTCTTTGAGCACATGATGTTCCAAGGTTCAGAGAACGTTGGTGACCAAGAGCACTTCAGAATCATCACAGAGGCTGGAGGTACGTTAAATGGTACGACAAACCGCGATCGCACTAACTATTTTGAAACTGTCCCGGCTAACCAGCTAGAGAAAATGTTGTGGTTAGAGTCTGACCGTATGGGCTTTCTGTTGGATGCGGTTTCTCAACGCAAATTTGAAATTCAGCGTTCTACTGTAAAAAATGAGCGAGCTCAGCGTTACGATAATCGTCCTTATGGCTTAATTTGGGAGCGCATGTCTGAAGCGCTATATCCTGAAGGTCATCCGTATTCGTGGCAAACTATTGGTTATGTTGAAGATCTTGACCGTGTTGATGTGAACGATCTCAAAGCGTTTTTCTTGCGTTGGTATGGCCCAAACAATGCGACTATCACGATCGGTGGTGACTTAGACGTTGAACAAACTCTTGAGTGGGTAAATAAGTACTTCGGTTCGATTCCTCGTGGTCCTGAGGTTGAAAATGCGCCGAAACAACCTGCCAAACTGCAAGAAGACAAATACATCACGCTAGAAGATCGCATTCAACAACCGATGGTGATGATCGCGTGGCCAACAACTTACAACGGCGAAGAAAGCCAAGCGTCTCTCGATACGCTATCTGAAGTGCTAGGTGGCGGTACAAACAGCGTGCTCTACCAAGACTTAGTCAAGACTCAAAAAGCGGTCGATGCGGGCTCATTCCATGACTGTGCAGAACTGGCGTGTAACTTTTACGTTTACGCAATGGGTGATTCTGGAGACAAAGGCGACCTATCAAAACTGTACGACGAGCTTTTACAGTCACTCAATCAGTTTGCTGAAAAAGGAGTGACAGAAGATCGCCTTGAACAATTGAAGGGTAAGGCGGAAGCGGATTCTATCTTTGCATTAGAAAGCGTTAAAGGCAAAGTAACGCAGTTGGCATCCAACGAGACATTCTTCGGCGATCCAGACCGTCTTGAGCAACAGCTTGAGCAGATCCGCGCAGTGACGCCTGCGTCGGTAGAAAAAGCGTATACGGATTTTATCCAAGGTAAGAACAAAGTGACCCTAAGCGTGGTACCAAAAGGAAAAACTGACCTTGTCGTAAAACCAGCGACCTTTGTGACGCCAAAGCGTACGCTACCAGAATACGAGAAGATCACTGATGATCAATTGGCGTATCGTCGTGCGACCGATAACTTCGATCGCTCTGTGCAACCGCCTGTAGGGGAGCCAGTGAAAGCGACGATGCCTGAGTTGTACGAGCTTCATTTCAATAATGGCTCGGAATTGCTTGGCGCGGTTAGCGATGAAACACCAACGGTCATGATGCAGTTTAGTTTACCTGCGGGAACACGTTTTGTTGAAAAGGGCAAAGAAGGTCTTGCCCAATTGACCGCCGCGATGTTGCAAGAAGGCACAACGAAACGTAGTGTCGAAGAGATTCAAGCTGAGCTCGATAAACTAGGTAGTGTCATCTCCGTGAATGCAACGGGCTACACAACAAACATCAGCGTTTCTGCTTTAGAAAAGAACTTAGAGCCGACGTTGAAAATTGTCGAAGAGATGTTGCTGTCTCCTGCATTCAAGCAAGCAGACTTTGAGCGTGTGAAGATGCAAGCGCTAGAAGGTCTTGTGTATGAGCACCAAAATCCAAGCTGGATGGCATCACAAGCGAGTCGCCAAGTGCTCTATGGAGACTCTGTTTTTGCTCGACCAAAAGACGGCACGCAAGCAGGGGTAAGTGCACTAACGTTGGATGATGTCCGTGAATTCTACTCGAAGCATTACACGCCACAAAGTGCGCAAATCGTCGTTGTTGGTGACATTGAACAACAGGAAATTGAACAGCAGCTGACGTTCTGGAAAAACTGGCAGGATGAAGCTGCGCCATTGTATGCGCCGCAAAGCATCGCTGCATTAGGTGAGCAAAAGATCCATCTTGTTGATAAACCAGGAGCCCCGCAAAGTGTGGTCATGATGGTTCGTCAGGGTATGCCTTACGATGCAACGGGCGATTTTTACCTAAGCCAACTGGCAAACTTCAACTTAGCAGGGAACTTCAATAGCCGCATTAACCAAAACCTACGTGAAGACAAGGGTTACACATACGGCGCTTACGGTTACTTCTCTGGAAATCCAGAAACTGGCTCGGTTGTTTTCACCGCGCAAGTACGAGCGGATGCAACGGTTGCTTCTATCATTGAGATGGAAAATGAGCTAAATGAATACTCGCAGTCAGGAATTACTGATGAAGAGATGAAATTTATGCGTCAAGCGGTCGGTCAAAAAGATGCACTGAAATATGAAACGCCAACACAAAAAGCGGAACTCATTAGTGATATTCTTAAGTACAACCTCGATCAAGATTACTTGCAGCAAAGAAACGCTATCGTAGAAAAAGTTGATAAGCAGACTTTGAATGCACTGGCTCAAAAGTGGTTTGATCCAAATGACTATCAAATTATCGTCGTTGGTGATGCTAAATCACTGCGTCCTCAATTAGAAAAGTTGGGGAAAGACGTAGAAGAGCTTGAAATCATTCGATAGAGTACACATTTAATAGCGGAGAAACGTTTCTCCGCTATTCATCTAGATAAGCGACTTTTCGTGGGTTATTTATCTAGATGCATTAAATATCAATAACTTAGCTTACGCTTGCCCTTTGTGACAAGTGTCCTGCTCCCAATATAAGCGAACCTCATTTTGACTGATTTTGCTGCGCGACTAAAAAAAGTTGCATCAAACCCCGAAGTATTTAAGCAGTTTGGACGCGGTGTTGAGCGAGAAACTTTGCGCTATCGTCAGGATGGACATCTAGCAACAACACCTCATCCAGAGGGGTTAGGCTCAGCGTTCACAAACCAATGGATCACGACTGATTTTTCTGAATCATTGTTAGAGTTCATTACTCCTGTGTCACATGAAATTCCAGAACTGATGGCACAACTGAAAGATATCCATCACTTCACGCAGACAAAAATGGGTGAAGAAAAGATGTGGCCTCTTTCTATGCCATGTTATGTTGGCTCGGAAGAGGATATTCAGCTTGCTCAGTACGGCTCTTCGAATGCAGCAAAAATGAAAACCCTGTACCGAGAAGGCCTAAAACGCCGCTATGGCAGCCTGATGCAAATCATTTCAGGTGTGCATTTTAACTTCTCGTTCCCTGAGACATTTTGGGATGCGCTATACGGCGAGCAAGATGAACAAGCCCGCCAAGATGCTAAGTCTGATGCCTACTTTGCGCTGATCCGTAACTACTACCGTTTTGGTTGGATGATTCCGTATTTCTTCGGTGCATCGCCAGCGTTATGCGGCTCTTTTATTCAAGGTCGTGAAACCGATCTGCCATTCGAGAAAATTGGCGGCACTTTGTATTTGCCGAAATCGACGTCTTTGCGTTTGAGCGATCTGGGCTACACCAATAGTGCGCAAAGTGTACTGAAAATTGGCTTTAACAGCATTGATCAGTATCTGGATGGTTTGAGCGATGCGATTCGTCACCCATCAGAAGAGTTTGCGAAAATAGGCGTCAAAGTGGACGGTGAATACCGCCAGCTTAATTCCAATATTTTACAAATTGAGAACGAGCTATACGCTCCAATTCGCCCGAAACGCGTGTCGAAAAGTGGTGAGAAACCTTCAGATGCGTTACGACGCGGTGGGGTTGAGTACATTGAAGTTCGCTCTCTAGACGTTAACCCATTCAGCGCAGTGGGGTTGGATGAAGAGCAAGTACGATTCCTTGATCTCTTCCTGACTTGGGCGGCCTTGTCAGACTCGGATCCAATGGACAACTGTGAATTAGAGTGTTGGCGCGACAACTGGAACAAAGTCATTGTTTCTGGTCGTGAAAAAGGGCTAATGCTTCAAATTGGTTGCCAAGGTGAACGTCTATCTCTGCAAGATTGGGCACATCGAGTGTTTGTCGAGCTGCGTCAGATAGCACAGCAAATGGATATGACTGCTGGTGGCAGTGCATACCAAGATGTGTGTAATAAACTCGAGACATGGATTGATAACCCAGAACTAACGATTTCAGGTCAACTATTAGAGCTGACGAAAGAGCTTGGTGGGTTAGGTAAAGTCGGCTGTGCGCTTGGCATGAAGTACCGCGAGGAAAATCTAGCTCACGGTTATCAGTACTACTCGCAAGATACGATGGAAACGGAAGTGGCGTCGTCAGTAGAAAAGCAAAAGCAAGCGGAACAAAGTGACACGCTATCTTTTGATGATTTTTTGGAAGATTACTTTGCTTATCTGAAGCAGTAGTGAATAGGTAAAGGTTGGGTGGGATTGAACATTAAACCGTTAGTAGTATCGGTACTCGGAAGCATGTTACTTGCAGGTTGTGCCACGGCACCGCCAAAGCAGCAGAATAATTTATGTGAGATATTTCGAGAGAAATCCGGCTGGTATGATGATGCCAAAGATATGGAAGAAAAGTGGGGAACCCCCATTCATGTCGCTATGGCTATCATTAAACAAGAAAGCAGCTTTCGGCACGATGCGAAACCACCCAAAGACTATTTATTGGGATTTATCCCTTGGGGGCGAGTTAGCAGTGCGTATGGTTACGCTCAAGCTCAAGATCCTGTTTGGGAAGATTTCCAAGATGCGACGGATCAGGGCGGTTCTCGTACCAACTTTGATGATTCAATGATGTTTGTCGGTTGGTATACTCACGAAACGAGGCGCCAACTAGGGATTTCGTTATGGGACCCATACAGTCAATATCTGGCTTATCATGAAGGTCGAGGTGGGTACAAGCGAGGTACTTATAAGCGAAAGCCTAGTTTGATCAAAGTCGCTCGACGTGTTGAACAAACTGCAAAAACTTATGGCTGGCAGCTGAAGCAATGTCGTCAGGAATTGGAAGACAACAGCAGCTGGTTCTTTTAACCCACAGCCTGTTTATGTGCTGAAGGGATGAATGACATTTATCCAGTACCGAGAGGTATTGGAGTTACAATCAGGAGAGATGTAATGCCTTTACTCGATAGTTTTACCGTGGACCACACTCGCATGAATGCACCGGCAGTGCGAGTGGCGAAGACCATGCAGACCCCAAAAGGGGACACGATTACTGTCTTCGATTTACGCTTTACCGCGCCAAACAAAGACATCCTTTCTGAAAAAGGTATCCATACACTAGAGCACCTTTATGCAGGTTTTATGCGCAATCACCTAAACAGCGATTCTGTTGAGATCATCGATATTTCGCCTATGGGTTGCCGCACCGGCTTTTACATGAGCCTGATTGGCACTCCATCAGAGCAGCAAGTAGCGGATGCTTGGATTGCGGCGATGGAAGACGTACTAAAGGTAGAAAGCCAGAACAAGATCCCTGAACTCAACGAATACCAATGTGGCACGGCAGCGATGCACTCTTTAGAAGAAGCACAACAGATCGCGAAGAGCATTTTGGATGCTGGTGTATCGGTGAACAAAAATGATGAACTTGCTTTGCCTGAATCGATGCTAAAAGAGCTGCGCATCGACTAGTTGCTAAAAAACTTATCAAGAAGCATATTTATCCAGAACTAAAAAGAGCCTGACATGATCAGGCTCTTTTCTTTTTATTTCTTATCGTGAGTTGTAGATAGAGGCTATTTTTTCTTTTTAGGATAAACACGAACGAGCTTGATGCGGTTTTCTTCAATCTCAACAAGCTCCATTGGATGACCAGCCACTCTCACGCTTAAATGGCTCTCTGGAATATCTTCCAGGTGCTCCAAAATAAGACCGTTTAACGTTCTTGGGCCATCCGTTGGTAAATCCCATTTCAGGCCTTTATTGATATCTCGGATATTGGTGCTGCCTTCAATGAGGAAGCTTCCGTCACCTTGAGGACTGATTTCATCAGAAAGGCTTGGAGAAATCGAGGTCGTGAATTCGCCAATGATCTCTTCCAGAATATCTTCCAATGTCACCAAGCCAATAATGTCGCCATACTCATCAACAATCAGACCAATACGCTGTTTGTTGCGTTGGAACTTTAACATTTGCACGTTCAGTGGCGTACCTTCCGGGATGTAATAGACTTCATCCGCAGCACGTAATAGCGTCTCTTTATTGAACTCGTTTTTTTCCAGCATCAGGCGGTAAGCTTCACGCAGGCGCAGCATGCCAACCACTTCATCAATTTGGTCACGATAAAAAACAATGCGTCCATGTGGTGAGTGGGTAAGCTGACGAACGATGGATTTCCAGTCATCATTAATATCGATACCGGTAATCTCATTGCGTGGCACCATGATGTCGTTCACAGTGACGTGCTCAAGATCCAAAATAGACACCAACATGTCTTGGTGTCGGCGAGGGATCAAGCCGCCAGCTTCGTTTACTACGGTACGTAGCTCATCGGAACTAAGATGGTCTTCTACCGAGTGATCGGCTTTTACGCCAAGTAAACGAATAAAGCCATTCGTAATAAAGTTAACGAGCATCACCAAAGGCGATAGTAACTTCATCAATATGGTCAGTAGTATACTGCTCGCGTAAGACACGCGTTCAGGGTACAGCGCTGCAATTGTTTTTGGGGTAACTTCAGCAAAAACCAATACAACCATAGTCAGTGCACCGGTTGCGATGGCGACACCTAAATCACCATACAAACGCATACCAATAATGGTCGCGATAGCGGACGCGAGAATATTAACGAGGTTGTTGCCGATAAGAATAAGACCAATCAAACGATCTGGACGGTCTAATAGTTTTTCGACTCGCTTAGCGCCTTTATGCCCATTTTTGGCTAAGTGCTTTAAGCGATAACGGTTCAGAGACATCATCCCTGTTTCTGAGCCGGAAAAGTAACCTGATATGACGATAAGACACGCGAGTAGCGCAAACAAGATACCCGTAGAGATGTCGTCCAAAACGTTGCTGTTCCTTGTAAGTATTGGGTTATATAACGGTTGAGTAAGTCCGTTAAGTCAAAGGGTTAAGGCGTACTGTATTTTATCTAGCCTAAAATATAAAGGATAGGAGCCCTAGAGCTCCTTAATTCAAGATGATTTCTTTCACAAAGCGACTGCCAAAATACGCCAGAGTTAACAGCGTTGCCCCTGCGACAGCGAACCAAGTAACTTTTCTACCACGCCAACCTTTTTGATAATGACCCCAAAGCAGTATTGAGTACACAATCCAAGCGATGAAAGAAAGAATGCCTTTATGCGCTTTACCTTGAGCAAACATATCCTGCACAAAGACAAAGCCAGTAATGAGCGTGCCAGTTAACAATAAGTTACCGATCAAAATGATTTTGAATAGCTGACGCTCTACCATTAATAAAGGCGGCAGGTTTGGGTTAATCGCCAAAGATTTTTTTGTTTTCAGTTTGTGATCCAACCAAGCCAGCTGAAGTGCGTAGAGTGCACCGATAGTTAAAGTTGCGTATGAGAACAGCGCAAAAGAAATGTGAATGAGTAGCTTAGGGTCATTCTCTAGGTGCTTGATAAACGTGCTTGGCAAAAATGTGGCAGCAGATAAATTGATGGCAGCAAAGCTATAAACGACAGGCAATAAAAACCACAACCGATTTTTCAACATAGCAAGGCTCATGACCAGAGAAATAATAAAACTGATCAAAGAGGCTACGTTTAGAATACTAAGGTTTTGACCTGAACCATCAAAAATCAGATCACTCAAAATCCACGCATGAAAAACAAGCGCACAGGCAGCACTAGCAAACACTGTTTTTGCTTTGATTCCTGACTGCTGTGAGAGTCCGGGTATGATGGTCGCAATCGCCAAAACATAAAGTATGGCGGCCGCGATGGCTATTAAGCTATCCATGAATCCTAAATATTATTGTGCACAATGAGGAAATTATACCTTGCATTACACTTTGGGGCTACGTTATATCCGACATCAATCGTGAGAGATGAGATATTGAAATTAATAAGTTACCTCACCATATAGAAATAGAGACAAGAATAGAGCAGCGGTACGGGTATGACTCAGACCTTGGCTAATGTATACTCACACTAATTAATCGCCATTTTAGCGAAGAGACAAAGATGTTTGAGAATTTAACGGATCGATTATCCAAAACGCTGAAAAATATCAGTGGCAAAGGTCGTCTGACCGAAGACAACATTAAAGAGACCCTACGTGAAGTACGAATGGCCTTACTTGAAGCTGACGTTGCGCTTCCGGTTGTTCGTGAATTTGTTAACCGCGTTAAAGAAAAAGCGGTAGGTGTAGAAGTTTCTAAATCTCTGACTCCAGGTCAGGAATTTATCAAGATCGTTCAAACAGAACTTGAAGCCGTAATGGGTGAGTCGAATGAGGCGCTAAACCTTGCCGCTCAACCACCTGCTGTGCTTCTTATGGCGGGTCTACAAGGTGCGGGTAAAACCACATCGGTAGGTAAGCTATCTAAGCTTTTAAAAGAACGTGACAAGAAGAAAGTCTTGGTTGTGTCTGCCGACGTTTACCGCCCTGCTGCAATCAAGCAGCTTGAAACGCTGGCATCAGACATCGGTGTTGACTTCTTCCCATCATCACCAGACCAGAAGCCTATTGATATCGCCAATGCAGCGATTGACCATGCGAAGAAAAAATTCTACGACGTATTGATTGTCGATACCGCAGGTCGCTTGGCGATTGATGAAGAGATGATGGGGGAGATCAAAGATCTTCACGCAGCTATCAACCCAGTAGAAACGCTATTTGTTGTTGACGCTATGACGGGTCAAGACGCAGCAAATACAGCAAAAGCCTTTGGCGATGCGCTACCTCTTACCGGTGTAGTTCTAACTAAAGTTGATGGTGATGCTCGTGGTGGTGCGGCACTGTCAGTACGCCATGTAACGGGCAAACCAATCAAATTCTTGGGTGTCGGTGAAAAAACTGACGCGCTAGAACCGTTCCATCCAGATCGTGTTGCTTCACGTATTCTTGGTATGGGTGACGTTCTGTCTTTAATTGAAGACCTACAACGCAACGTTGACCAAGAAAAAGCAGAAAAGCTGGCGAAGAAGTTCAAAGAGAAGAAAGGTTTCGACCTTGAAGATTTCCGTGAACAGCTAGGCCAGATGCAAAACATGGGCGGCATGATGGGCATGATGGATAAGCTTCCTGGCATGTCTCAGCTACCAGACAATGTGAAAGACAAAGTCGATGACAAGATGTTCAAACAGATGGAAGCGATCATCAGCTCCATGACAATGAAAGAACGTCAACGCCCAGAGATTATCAAAGGCTCGCGCAAGAAGCGTATTGCGGCTGGTTCTGGTGTGCAGGTTCAAGACGTAAACCGCTTACTAAAACAGTTCACCCAAATGCAGAAGATGATGAAAAAGATGCAAAAAGGTGGCATGAAAGGCATGATGCGCAACATGCAAGGCATGATGGGCGGCATGGGTGGAGGCGGTGGCTTCAACCCATTTGGTCGTTAATTAATCGATCACGCATAGATTCAGGGTGTTAGGTACGTCACAAACTTTAAATTCAATTTATGTTGGTGAAAAAGTAACTAAACTCCTTGCATTGCTCCGGGAGAAGAGTAAAATTCCGGAGCTTTATTTTGGCACGAGACCCCAAACTATTTAATTTCTTGAATGGTTTTTGGGGTTAATTTTATTTTTGAGAAAGCAAAGAGGACGACATGGTAACCATTCGTTTGGCACGTCACGGCGCTAAAAAGCGTCCATTTTATCAAATCGTAGTAGCGGACAGCCGCAACGCTGCAACTGGCCGTTTCATCGAGAAAGTTGGTTTCTTCAACCCAACTGCTAAAGGTCAAGAAGAAGGTCTACGTCTAGACCTAGACCGCGTTAACCACTGGGTTGGTCAAGGCGCGTCTGTATCTGACCGCGTTGCTAAGCTAGTTAAAGACGCTCAAAAAGCGGCTTAATTTTTACTTGAAAAGTAGAAACTAGTTTATGTCGATGAAAGGTAAAGAAACAATGAGCAACGAAAAGATTGTTGTAGGCAAGTTTGGTGCTACTTACGGCATTCGAGGTTGGCTTAAGGTTTTTTCCTACACAGACAATGCTGAAAGCATTTTCGATTACAGCCCTTGGTACATTAACCAAAAGGGTAAGTGGGTTGAGTACAAAGTAGAAAGCTGGAAGCGCCATAACAAAGGTATGGTGGCTAAGCTGGAAGGCATGGATATTCGTGAAGACGCGCATCTAATGACGAACTTTGAAATTGCTATTGACCCTGCGGTACTTCCTGAATTGTCAGAAGATGAGTTCTACTGGCGCGAATTGTTTGGGATGCAAGTGGTAACCACTAAAGGTTACGATCTAGGTGTCGTTACTGACATGCTAGAAACTGGCTCAAACGATGTTCTGGTTGTTAAAGCAAATCTTAAAGATGCTTTCGGGCAGAAGGAACGATTAATCCCGTTCCTTGAAGAGCAAGTGATCATTAATGTTGATCGCGAAGCTCAACGGATCGAAGTTGACTGGGATCCTGGATTCTAATCTCCAAAATTACAGAGCGAGATAAACATGTGGGTTGGCGTTATTAGCCTTTTTCCAGAAATGTTCCGTTCTGTTACTGATTTTGGAGTAACAGGTCAAGCGGTTAAAAAAGGTCTTTTGTCGATTGAGACTTGGAATCCTAGAGATTTCACTCACGACAAACATCGCACAGTCGATGACCGACCTTACGGTGGTGGCCCTGGTATGTTAATGATGGTTCAGCCTTTGCGCGATGCCATTCATACCGCGAAAGCAGCCTCACCGGGCAAGACGAAAGTCATCTACCTTTCTCCTCAAGGTCGTAAGCTCGACCAGAAAGGAGTGGAAGAACTGGCAACAAATGAGAACTTGCTTCTGATTTGTGGTCGTTACGAAGGGGTAGATGAGCGCATCATTCAATCTGAAGTCGACGAAGAATGGTCGATTGGTGATTTTGTGATGACGGGTGGTGAGATACCAGCCATGACGTTAATCGACTCTGTCTCTCGGTTTGTTCCGGGTGTACTAGGGGATTTCGCGTCAGCAGAAGAAGACTCTTTTGCAAATGGCTTGTTAGATTGCCCTCACTATACGCGTCCAGAAGTATTGGATGACAAAGAGGTACCAGCGGTACTGATGTCAGGCAATCACAAGGACATTCGTCAATGGCGACTAAAACAGTCGCTGGGCCGAACTTGGCTTAGAAGACCAGAGCTCCTGGAAAACCTAGCTCTGACTGACGAACAGGAACAATTACTTGCTGAGTTCATTAGTGAACATAACGCAAAGTAACCTAATTTATTTAGTATCAGTTTATTCTAGGAATTTAAAAAATGAGTAACATCATCAAAGCTCTTGAAGAAGAGCAAATGAAATCAGACCTACCTAAATTTGCACCAGGTGACACTGTTGTAGTTCAAGTTAAGGTAAAAGAAGGTGACCGTGAGCGTCTACAGGCTTTCGAAGGCGTTGTAATCGCAATCCGTAACCGTGGTCTACACTCTGCTTTCACTGTACGTAAGATCTCTAACGGTGAAGGTGTTGAGCGTACGTTCCAAACACACTCTCCAATCGTTGATAGCATCGAAGTTAAACGCCGTGGTGCAGTACGTCGTGCCAAGTTGTACTACCTACGTGAGCGTTCTGGTAAGTCTGCTCGTATCAAAGAGAAACTTGCTAAGAAGTAATGCTATAACTAGCGTTCTCATCTTAAACGGAGTCCTTTTAGGGCTCCGTTTTTTTATTTGTGTAATTAGCTTGCTCGTTTCTTTTCACCCGACCTGCACTGTCGATGCTCATGCACTGACGTACTCTCCACGCTTCCGCCTTGCTCGAATAAAAATAGCTTTGCTAGATCATCAAAATAGTCAGAGTTGAAAAGGGGTGAATGAATACCGATTGCAGACCGCAATGGTTAAAATTCATCACTCTGGACAGCGACGAAGGAGCGTAATTCAGAATCTACTAGTCGAAAATGCAATTGTTTAAGTTGTTAGCTTCATCCTTGCTGTGAGTAGATTCCTGATGTCGCTATGGCTCCTCGGAATGACGGCAAATGATGATCAAAGATTACAGGACTCCGCGGTTAAAATTCGTCACTCTGGACAGCGACGACAGAGCGTGATTTAGACTCCCCAAGAAGGAGCCTAGGATATTCCTTTACCCTAGTGCCTCAATTAATACTGGTCTTCAGACCAGCCATCACTGTCGGACATATCAGGGGCGCCTGGGATGGTGTTTTCTTCATCTGCCCATTCACCAAAATCAATCATTTGGCATTGTTTACTGCAGAAAGGGCGATGAGGACTTTGTTCTCCCCATTCTACGTCGGCGCCACATTGTGGGCATTGAACGATGGTAATTTTAGACATAGTTGAGCGTCCCATTACTAATTGGTGTTAAAGGGTAGTATACCTAAATGAGTTCAAGATGGCTTATTCAACGCGCTATTGCTGCTACGAAATTTTATCCAATATACGCACAATAAAGCGTTGAATTTTAGATTGTGGGGGTGAGGCTTAGTGTCGTCTTAGCTGCACACAGCAAGTTCAAACTCAATATCTTGTGTGCACGCTTGACCGTTTTCAAACGACATAAACTTTATCGCAAAGCGGTTTTTATGGCCAGAAATCATAGGATAAACGCCATATTCCATTGGGATGTGGAGCCTTAGAATATTGGCTTCATCAGCGTCACTTTGGAAGAAACCCGCACGACCGATTTGAGCTTTGAAATGTCCGGTCTCTCTGGTGAGTTTCAACCATAGCGAAAGCGCATCAGATAAGGGCTTTAAGCTTACTTGCCACTGCTGTGCATCATGCTTTTTACGTTCAATGGGTAGGTGAAGCCAGTAATGTAACGCTGGCAAATCAAAACAGCATGAACCACCCGGTAGATTAAAGCGTTGGCGGATAGAGCTTAAGAAGCGATCTTCTTTTAGTGCTTGACCAAAACGCTCTGCACCCATCAGTTGGCTATGAACGACATCTATCTCTTGTAGTAGGGTATTTAATGCGTCTTGATCGACGCCATCAACATTTAGCCAATGGCGGTACGACAATCGTTGTTTCTCTAAATCTTTGGCCAGTTCACTTTTTAGCTGGATCTGTTCGAAGATTTCAACCATATCGAATAACGCACGGAAAAACAGTTGGTACTGGTGATTTTCGCTAAACCCAGAGGCCAAGTGAGCCTGACGCAGCAGAGACTCTACTCTTAGATAAATACGAGTTTTCTCATTTAACGGATGTTCAAATTTGTGCGTGGTCATCGACATAAGCCTTTGTGAGTTTCGTTCCTATTTTCGCAGATTTTTCTTACACATGGCTAGGTACTTTTCGTGCAAATCTGTGATTTGAAGCAAAAGATCTGGGTCACTTGGATTATTCTTAACCACATCGTCTGCAAGCGCGAGTCTTTGCTCTCTTGATGCTTGAGAGGCAAGGATAGCGCGAGCTTGTTCTTCACTCACATTGTCTCGTTTCATCGTGCGAGATATCTGTGTATTCGGTTCTACATCGACGACAAGAACTCGATCACACAAACTGTCTAGCTTGTTTTCTACGAGCAACGGCACCACAAGTAACGCATACTCTGAGGTGACTTGCTGCAAATCTTCGATCATCTTTTCACGAATTATCGGGTGCAACAGTGCGTTGAGCCATGCTTTTTCATCTGAGTTTGAAAAGATTTTCTCTCTCAGCTTTGCGCGATCTAAAGTTTGGTCTTCACGAACTATATCGTGACCAAAATGTTCAATAATCGCGTTTAGGCCGGGAGTGCCTGGCTCGACAACTTCTCTTGCTACAATGTCTGCATCGACGATATCGATTTTAAATTGTTGTTTGAACAGATTCGCGACGGTTGTTTTACCGCTAGCGATACCACCTGTTAAACCAATAACCAAAGCCATTTACACTCCTAGAACTGAAGTAAAGTACCAGTTTAAAATCTGGTCGCCCCAAATTAAGCTTATCCAACCAGCAATTGCTAAGTAAGGACCGAAAGGAAAAGCTTTTTCAATTCCCTGTTTTTGCAAGCGTAGTTGAATGATGCCAAATACGATGCCAACCACAGAAGAAAGTAGAATGATCATCGGCAGTGACTGCCAGCCCAGCCAAGCCCCTAGTGCTGCGAGTAGTTTAAAATCACCATATCCCATTCCTTCTTTACCGGTAAGTAACTTAAAGCCCCAGTAAACGGACCAGAGACATAGGTAACCAGCAATAGCACCAATGACAGAATCTTGTAGAGTAACAGGACTTATTTCGACTAATGCTAAGGCAATGCCAGCCCAAGTTAATGGTAATGTTAATTGGTCAGGTAACAACATAGTATCGAGATCGATAAATGTTGCGGCGATTAAGATAAAAGTGAAAAAGAGTAGGGCAACAGTAAAGTAACTAAAACCAAAGTGGTAAGCGACAAAGCCTGAGCAGAACGCAGTGAGCAGTTCAATCAGTGGATAGCGTGCGCTAATGGCTGTCTGACAGTTGTGGCATTTGCCTTTTAAAAGCAGCCAGCTAATCACAGGGATGTTGTCTCGAATACGTATCGGCGTTGCGCACTTCTGACAGGAGGAGCGTGGGACGCTCAAGGTCAGCACTTCTTTAGGAGGTTCTATTTTGTATTCAGGAAATGACTCGGCACATTCGCGTCGCCATTCTAGTTCCATGATTTTAGGTAGTCGATAAATAACCACATTGAGGAAGCTACCCACGATAAGACCGAAGATGGTGGCAAACACAACGAATAGCCAAGGGTAGTACTGGAATACTTCCATATTTGTCTCTTGAGCGATGAGTGAAATCAGCAAGATGCTGTTTTAAAGGAGTTAACAGCTCATTCTAGCCCAATACACTCATTAAGTTAAAGATTGGCAAGTACATTGCTGTCACTAATCCGCCAACAACGATGCCTAAAAAAACGATAATTAGCGGCTCTAGAATTTTACTAAGGTTGTCGACGGTGTTATCGACTTCAAACTCGTAGATCGTTGCAACTTTATTGAGCATATCGTCAAGTCGACCAGACTCTTCACCGATCATGACCATTTGTAACACTAATTCAGGGAACACATTACAGTTACGCATGGCAACATACATTGGCATACCTGCGGCGGTATCACGGTAGACTTCTTCTATGGCGAGTTGATAGTGCAAGTTTCCTGATGTTTTTGATGTGGTTTTTAAACTGGTTAGAATTGGAATGCCCGCTGTAAAGCTTGTGGCGAGTGTTCGACTAAATTTGGCGATAGCGGCTTTTGATAATACAGGGCCAAGAACAGGAAATTTAAGCACAGAGCGATTGAGCATTAAGCGAAAAGAATCTGAACGCTTAGAGAGGATTCTCGCCGAGATGAATAGACTGATAGAGCCTAGTGCTATAAATGGGCTCCAGTTTTGTGTCCAGGCGGAAAGATCTAACACTTGCCTGGTAAACCACGGTAAGTCAGCACCAAAACCAACAAACATTTTTTCAAACTCGGGAATGACTTTGGTGAGCATGATAAACGACACGCCTAACGCTACTAGCACTACCATGGCTGGGTAAATCAGTGCTTTTATCACTTTCGCACGAAGCTGCTCATTTTTTTCTCGGTAGGTGGCTAAGCGCTCGAACACTTCCGCTAAGTTACCGGATTGCTCACCTGTTGCGATAAGGTCGGTATAGAGTGGGTCAAAGTGTTCACTTGCAGTGCGCATGGCTTTTGACATGGGTGTACCTGCCTCAACGGCGCGTGTCACGCTCATCAAAATGGATTTCATCTCTGCTTTTTTATGGTTTTCTGAGACCAATTTTAAAGCCTGAACTAAGGGTACACCGGTTATCAACATCGTCGAAATTTGACGGGTAAACACCGTGATGTCTCTGCCTTTTACGCGATGGCTGAGTTTAGTGAGAAACGAGATACTGCTTTTCTTTAACTTCTTGATCTTGATGTGCTGTGCGTCTAGACGCTCGCGTACTTCAATTTCTGTCATCGCGAGGGTTTGTCCAGACGTCTTTTTGCCTGAACTGTTGATGCCTTTCCAGCGGAAGTTTTTAAGTTGTGGTGTAGTGCTTTTCATAGAGGAGACTGCTGATTAAAGGATTAAAAATAAAGTACGCGCTGTAGTTCACTAAAACTTGTGATCCCTTGTTTGAGTTTTTCTATGCCCGACATTTGTAACGTGCTCATACCATTTGCGATGGCGAGTTTTTCTAGTTCATGTACCGAGGCGCCTTTAATAAGCGCTTCCGAAAGAAATTCATCAAAGCGCATCACTTCATAAATCCCCGTTCGGCCGGAATAACCATGGGTACACTCATTGCATCCATCGGGATCGGCTTTAAAAATGTTGTCGCTTGCTTGAATTCCGAGATGTTGTAGCTGAACGGTAAGCTCTTGTGATTGTTTGCAGTGCGAGCACAGTTTACGGGCCAAGCGCTGGGCAATAATCAAACTAAGAGAGGAGGCCAAGTTAAAGCTTTCTACGCCCATGTTTGATAAACGAATCACCGTTTCAGCCGCAGAATTGGTATGTAAGGTTGAAAGTACTAAGTGACCGGTTTGCGATGCTTTTATGGCGATTTCCGCAGTGTCTAAGTCACGAATCTCACCGACCATTACCACATCGGGGTCTTGACGAAGAAAAGAGCGCAATGCCTCTGCGAAGCCAAAGCCGATCTTGGGTTGTACTTGTACTTGGTTAATGCCCGATAAGTTAATTTCTACCGGATCTTCTGCTGTGGAAATGTTGATTTCTGGCTTATTGAGAATACTCAGCCCAGTGTACAGAGAAACGGTTTTTCCGCTCCCGGTAGGGCCTGTCATCAGAATCATGCCTTGTGGGCGACGCAGCGCATCCAAGTACAATTGTTTTTGTTGTTCGCTATAACCAAGCTTGTCGATATCCAGTGACGCAGAGCTGCTGTCGAGCAGTCGTAATACAATTTTCTCTCCGAATAGAGTCGGTAGCGTGGATACACGCATATCAATCGCGGTGTCTTGATTCAACTTGAGCTTAATACGCCCATCTTGTGGTAAACGTCGCTCTGCAATATCAAGCTTAGAGAGGATTTTGATACGAGCGGATAAGCGGCGACTTAAGTGGCTTGGTGGCTGCTGTGTTTCAATTAAGATGCCATCACAGCGTAGGCGAACGCGGTACATCTTTTCATAAGGTTCAAAGTGGATATCGGATGCGCCTTTGCGCACAGCGTCCAACAGAATTTGGTTTATGTAACGGCTAACAGGAGACTCATCTTGGCTCAAGTCTTCAATGTTGTCGATTTCATCTGCGCCCACGTCAACCAGATTGGCTAACTCTTCTTGGTTGATCTCTTTTAATCCAGACTTCTCATGACTCAATGAACGACCATACAAGCGTCGAATTGCCGCGCTGAGTTGACGAAAATCCGCCAAGACTAGTTCAACCTGTAACCCTGTCGCAAAACGAAAGTCATCTTCTGTTTGTTGGTTCGTCGGGTCGGCAACGGCTAATAACAAAGTTGAAGGCGTACGCTGGAGTGGGAGTGCGTTATGTCGAGTGATTAATTCACGTAGACCGAGTTGTTGACAAAGCGAAGCGTACTCATACTGAGATAACTCGGGCTGACTCAAACTAAAGAGAGAACTTAAGTGCTCAGCGAGTTCGCTTGATGTCAATAATCCAGAACTGAGTAAAGCCTCTGGCATCGAAATGCCAGAAGCTTTGACTTGCTCTATTAACGATTCTTCTTGGGAAAAGGTCAGTAACCCTTTTTGGCGAAGAACTGTTGAGAGGTTGGTTAGCATTATGGGCAGTAATCTGTTTGTTCGTTTTGCATAGCGGCATCGGTATAACACTTGCCTGACCATGTAATACCATTTTGGGAGTAGGTTCCAGTTAATACATAAGTTTCATTTTGTTTAATTGGCCCTTTGGCATCAGTAGCTTTAACTCGGATATCTACCGCTCCTGATGCGCTACCTTCAGCCGTCGTAATTTCCATAAGGTTTAGTTCAAATGTGCCAGGAACTCCATTGTTTCCATCAGTACCACCTACACAGGAATCTTTAAATGAGTCAGAATCTGCTGCATTTTCATGGCCACATAATTCAACTGCTACCTTTACGGAAGATGCAGCTTTGGGGAACTCTCCGAGAGTCGCACGTTTTGTATAGTCTTGGTAAGCAGGGATTGCATATGCTGCTAAAACACCGATAATCGCTACCACAATCATTAATTCAATCAGCGTAAAACCTTGCTGCTTCTTCTGTTTATTCGTTTTCATCTTCTTTCCTTAAGATTAATTTAGTTAATGCTTATGCATGGGGCAGAAGAGTAAAAAGAGTAGAAACAAGTGGAAACTGGAAACGAAGGGGCTCTCGAGTGAGATAAAAATCTTTGCACTGTAGTTGCATATTGCATGCAAGGTTTTGCGAGTGGTGTTATTTTTTAAGCGGATAAAAATAAAGAGCCTTGCGGCTCTTTATTGCGGTTTGAAAAGCGTAACTCTATGAGATTAAGAGAGTTAGTATCGCTTGGTTCTCTGGAATTACTTGAAGCGCATCGAAAGATCCATCGCTTTTAGGTGCTTAGTCAAAGCACCCACCGAGATGTAATCGACACCGGTTTCTGCGTATTCTGCGATGGTCTCTAGCGTAATGTTGCCGGAGTTCTCTAAAGCGGCACGACCTGCGTTAATCGCTACGGCTTCACGCATCATTTCTTTTGTGAAGTTATCGAGCATGATGATGTCGGCACCAGCCTCTATCGCTTGTTTCAACTCTTCTAAGCTTTCCGTTTCTACTTCTACCGGTTTGCCTGGGTTAAGCTCTTTCGCTTTTTGGATGGCTTGAGTGATGCCACCACAAGCAATAATGTGGTTTTCTTTAATGAGGTAAGCGTCGAACACGCCGATGCGATGGTTAAAGCCACCACCACACGTCACGGCGTATTTTAGGGCGCTACGCAGACCAGGAATGGTTTTGCGTGTGTCTAGTAGACGACACTCAGTATGCGCGATTTTTTCAGCGTACTCTGCGGTAACTGTTGCGCAGCCAGACAGCGTTTGGATGAAGTTCATTGCGTTACGCTCACCAGTCAACAAGTCACGAGCAGGGCCTGTCAGAGTACAAAGGTTTTGGTTTGGTTCGACTTTATCGCCGTCCTTTACGTGCCATTCAATACTGACCTTGCCACCGAGCTGTTTAAAAACTTCATCAGCCCATGCTTGACCACAGAACACACCATGCTCACGAGTAATAATCGTTGCGGTATTAACCGCATCGGCAGGGATCAAAGATGCAGTAATGTCGTTATCTGCGTCGACACTGCCACCTAGATCTTCTTTTAAGGTATCAGCGACAGAGCGAGTGATCTCTAAAGGGAGTTGTTGTTTAAGGTATTCTAGGCGTTCTTGAATGTTGTGTGTGTTCTTCATCGCAAATCTTGTCTTGAAAGGGAGATGGCAACGAATGATACTCTCCGGTGTCAATAATTTCAGCAGTTAATTTGCAAAGTAGAGAGGTTGATATGCGCCCAATTATCGAGAATGGCTGGCTGACACAGGCAAAGCATGTTCCGTCACCATTTTTTGATGCCCGCTCTGATATAAACGACATCTCTCTGCTGGTGGTACACAACATCAGTTTGCCTCCTGGGCAGTTTGGTGGACCATATATAGAGGACTTCTTCACTGGCAAGCTAGACCCAAACGCACATCCATTTTTTGAAGTTATTCACAAAATGGGCGTTTCTGCACATTGCTTGATTAAGAGAAACGGCGAGGTTGTTCAATTTGTTTCTTTTCTCGATAGAGCATGGCATGCCGGTCAATCCAGTTTCGCGGGCAGGGAGCGTTGTAATGACTATTCCATTGGTATCGAGCTTGAAGGGACAGAATTTACTGCCTACACAGAAGCGCAATATCAATCACTTGCAGAGATCACTGAGGTGATTATGCAGTCTTATCCCCACATCACCTTGCCACGAATTACCGGTCATCAATATATTGCGCCCTTGAGAAAAAGCGATCCTGGTCTAAGCTTTGATTGGGTGAAATATAGACAGCTTATACAGCGTTGATTTGTAGCGAAAGTGTAAATTCAAAAAAGCGAAATAAATAAGGCATACGATCAGGTATGCCTTTTTTTGATACCAGAAATATTAATGATTGTTAAAAGTTAACTACATTTTTACGCTCGTATACGCCATTTTGGTGAAGAAATAGACTGATAATTTTGTCATTTTCTGTATTTCTTTTCCAAAATTGCTAGCACGTCGACTTCCCATTTGTATGCTTTATGTAATTGGTCATACCAATTCTATTGCTGTTTTAACAGTCGATTGTTATCAGAGTGTTGGAAGTAAGCTCGTTCTATGATTTAGGTCAATTTTCGGCTGGACAGTGGCGTTTTAATTATGTTAATTTCTGCACCAACTTAAAATTGGTATTACCAATTACCTGCAAGAGTAGAAGAACAATAAATTATGGCTTATCAAAGGATTCGTCAGCCAAAACTCTCTGATGTTATAGAACAAGAGTTAGAAAGGTTGATAGTGGAAGGAACATTGTCTCCGGGGCAACAACTGCCTCCAGAGCGTGAACTGGCAAGACAGTTCGATGTGTCTCGTCCTTCAGTCCGAGAAGCCATTCAACGCTTAGAAGCGAAGCGTTTGTTAACTCGTCGCCAAGGTGGCGGAACATTCGTAAGTGAGAATATCTGGAAGAGCTTTTCAGATCCCTTGTTGAATTTGTTGTCTAGCCATTCTGAAACCCAGCTTGATGTGCTTGAGTCTCGTCATGCAATGGAAGGAATTTCAGCTTACTTTGCAGCTTTACGTGGTACCGAAGAAGATTTTGCGCGTATTCAAGGTTGCCTTGAACGCATTAGCCAAGAGCAAGCAAACAACGATATCGAAGCTGAATCTGCGGAAGTGATGCAATTTTTGATCGCTTTGACAGAAGCCGCGCACAACGTGGTTTTGTTGCACATTGTTCGAAGCTTAGCACCTTTGCTTGAGCAAAATATTCTACAAAATTTTAAATTACTACGTCGCCGCCCAGAAGCGGTCGAGAAAGTCAGTAAACACCGAGCCAATATCGTGGATGCGATTGTTTCTGGTCAGCCTGAAAAGGCGCGAGAAATGTCCCACTCGCACTTGGCTTACATCGAAGAAACATTGTTGGATTTGACTCGAGAAGAGTCTCGACGAGAGCGTTCTCTACGTCGAATTCAGCAGGGTAATGACTCGTAAGAGCGTTACTTAAATAAGTAGATCCAACCAACAGAAGGATAGATCGCCATGTCTGATATGAAGCATGACGTAGATGCACTGGAAACTCAAGAATGGCTACAAGCGCTTGAGTCAGTTGTACGTGAAGAAGGTCTAGAGCGTGCTCAATTCCTATTAGAGCAAGTTCTAGATAAAGCACGTCTAGACGGTGTTGATATGCCAACAGGTATCACAACTAACTACATCAACACGATTCCTGCAGACCAAGAACCAGCATACCCAGGTGACACAACACTTGAGCGTCGTATTCGCTCAATTATTCGTTGGAACGCTATCATGATCGTTCTACGTGCATCTAAGAAAGACCTAGAGCTAGGCGGCCACATGGCGTCTTTCCAGTCTTCTGCTGCGTTCTACGAGACATGTTTCAACCACTTCTTCCGTGCGCCAAACGAGAAGGACGGTGGCGACCTAGTTTACTACCAAGGTCACATTTCACCAGGTATCTACTCACGTGCATTCGTTGAAGGTCGTCTAACTGAAGAGCAGCTAGACAACTTCCGTCAAGAAGTAGACGGCAAAGGTATTCCTTCATACCCGCACCCTAAACTGATGCCTGAATTCTGGCAATTCCCGACAGTATCGATGGGCCTAGGTCCAATCGCTTCTATCTACCAAGCTCGTTTCCTTAAGTACCTAGAAGGCCGTGGTCTTAAAGATACTTCAGAGCAGCGTGTTTACGCGTTCCTAGGTGACGGTGAGATGGATGAGCCAGAATCACGTGGTGCTATCTCTTTCGCTGCGCGTGAGAAACTAGACAACCTATGTTTCCTAATCAACTGTAACCTACAGCGTCTAGATGGCCCTGTAATGGGTAACGGTAAGATCATTCAAGAACTTGAAGGTCTGTTCAAAGGTGCTGGTTGGAACGTAGTGAAGGTAATCTGGGGTAACAACTGGGATTCACTACTAGCTAAAGATACGACTGGTAAGCTTCTACAGCTTATGAACGAAACGATCGATGGCGACTACCAAACATTCAAATCAAAAGACGGCGCGTACGTACGTGAGCACTTCTTTGGTAAGTACCCAGAGACAGCTGCACTTGTTGCTGACATGACTGATGACGAAATCTTCGCACTTAAGCGTGGTGGTCACGAGTCTTCTAAGCTATACGCGGCATACAAAAACGCGGCAGAAACTAAAGGTCGTCCAACAGTAATCCTAGCTAAGACTGTTAAAGGTTACGGCATGGGTGAAGCGGCTGAAGGTAAGAACATCGCGCACCAAGTTAAGAAGATGGACATGACTCACGTACTACACCTACGTGATCGTCTAGGTCTTCAAGACATCCTAACTGACGAAGCTGTGAAAGAACTTCCGTACCTGAAACTTGAAGAAGGTTCAAAAGAGTACGAATACCTACACGCTCGTCGTAAAGCGCTACACGGCTACACACCACAGCGTCTACCAAAATTCACTCAAGAATTCATCGTTCCTGAGCTAGAAGAATTCAAGCCACTACTAGAAGAACAGAAGCGTGATATCTCTTCTACTATGGCATTCGTACGTGCACTGAACGTTCTACTTAAGAACAAGAACATTGGTAAGAACATCGTTCCTATCATTGCTGACGAAGCGCGTACATTCGGTATGGAAGGTCTGTTCCGTCAAATCGGTATCTACAACCCGCACGGCCAAACTTACACACCAGAAGATCGTGGCGTTGTTTCTTACTACAAAGAAGCGACTTCAGGTCAGGTTCTACAAGAAGGTATCAACGAGCTAGGTGCTATGTCTTCATGGGTTGCTGCTGCGACTTCATACTCGACAAACGACCTACCAATGATCCCGTTCTACATCTACTACTCAATGTTCGGCTTCCAACGTGTTGGCGACATGGCGTGGATGGCTGGTGACCAACAAGCACGTGGTTTCCTACTAGGTGCAACTGCGGGTCGTACAACGTTGAACGGTGAAGGTCTACAGCACGAAGACGGCCACTCGCACATTTTGGCGGGTACGGTTCCTAACTGTATTTCTTACGACCCAACATTCGCGTACGAAGTAGCAGTAATCATGCAAGACGGTATCCGTCGCATGTACGGCCCAGAACAAGAAAACGTGTTCTACTACCTAACGCTAATGAACGAAAACTACGCAATGCCAGCAATGCCAGAAGGCGCTGAAGAAGGCATCCGTAAAGGTATCTACAAGCTAGAAACTTACACGGGCGACAAAGCGAAAGTTCAGCTAATGAGCTCTGGTACTATCATGAATGAAGTACGTAAAGCAGCTCAAATCCTAAGCGAAGATTACGGTGTTGCTTCTGATGTTTACTCGGTAACGTCATTCAACGAACTAACTCGCGATGGCCAAGATGCAGAGCGTTTCAACATGCTTCACCCAGAAGCGGAAGCGAAAGTACCTTACATCCAAACAGTAATGGGTACTGAGCCTGCTATCGCAGCAACTGACTACATGAAGAACTACGCAGAGCAGGTTCGTGCATACATTCCTGCTGAGTCTTTCAAAGTGCTTGGTACTGATGGCTTCGGTCGTTCAGACAGCCGTGAAAACCTACGTCGTCACTTCGAAGTGAACGCAGGTTACGTAGTAGTAGCAGCGCTAACTGAACTAGCGAAACGTGGCGAAGTTGAGAAATCTGTAGTTGCAGAAGCAATTAAGAAATTCGACATCGACACAGAGAAAACAAACCCGCTATACGCTTAATTAAGAAGGTAGATAAGAAATGGCAATCGAAATTAATGTACCAGACATCGGTGCGGATGAGGTTGAAGTTACTGAGATTCTTGTAAGCGTTGGCGACAAGGTTGAAGAAGAGCAGTCTCTGATCACAGTTGAAGGCGATAAAGCTTCTATGGAAGTTCCTGCTTCTCAAGCGGGTATCGTTAAAGAAATCAAAGTTGCAGAAGGCGACAAGGTTTCTACTGGTTCTCTAATCATGATTTTCGAAGCCGAGGGTGCAGCTGACGCTGCACCTGCTCCTGCGGCAGAAGCAGCTCCAGCAGCAGCTCCAGCTCCAGCAGCAGCGGCAGAACTAAAAGAAGTTCACGTACCAGACATCGGTGGTGATGAAGTAGAAGTTACTGAAATCATGGTTGCCGTTGGCGACAGCATCGAAGAAGAGCAATCTCTTCTAACTGTTGAAGGCGACAAAGCTTCTATGGAAGTTCCAGCGCCATTCGCAGGTACTCTAAAAGAGATCAAAGTTGCAGCAGGCGATAAAGTATCGACTGGCTCACTTATCATGGTGTTCGAAACAGCAGGTTCAGGCGCTCCAGCAGCACCAGCACCAGCGGCAACTGAAGCTCCTGCGGCAGCAGCTCCAGCAGCGTCTGCGGCAAAAGAAGTGAACGTTCCAGATATCGGCGGCGACGAAGTTGAAGTTACTGAGATCATGGTTGCCGTTGGCGACACAGTGGAAGAAGAGCAATCTCTAATCACTGTTGAAGGTGACAAAGCTTCTATGGAAGTTCCTGCACCATTTGCTGGTACAGTGAAAGAAATCAAGATTGCAGCTGGCGACAAAGTGTCTACTGGCTCACTAATCATGGTATTCGAAGTGGCGGGCGCAGCTCCAGCTCCTGCAGCGGCTCCAGCTCAAGCAGCAGCACCTGCAGCTCCAGCTCCTAAAGCAGAAGCTCCAGCGGCAGCAGCTCCAGCAGCGACTGGCGATTTCAAAGAAAACGATGAGTACGCTCACGCGTCTCCAGTTGTTCGTCGTCTAGCGCGTGAATTTGGCGTTAATCTTTCTAAGGTTAAAGGTTCTGGTCGTAAGAGCCGTATCCTAAAAGAAGACGTTCAAGCTTACGTGAAAGATGCACTTAAGCGTCTTGAGTCTGGCGCAGGTGCAGCAGCATCAGGCAAAGGCGACGGCGCGGCTCTTGGTCTGCTACCATGGCCAAAAGTGGACTTCAGCAAGTTTGGTGAGACAGAAGTTCAACCGCTATCTCGTATTAAGAAGATCTCTGGTGCAAACCTACACCGTAACTGGGTAATGATCCCGCACGTTACACAGTGGGATAACGCAGACATCACGGCTCTTGAAGCATTCCGTAAAGAGCAAAACGCGATTGAAGCGAAGAAAGACACTGGCATGAAGATCACGCCACTTGTGTTCATCATGAAAGCGGTAGCTAAAGCGCTTGAAGCGTTCCCAGCGTTCAACTCTTCTCTATCAGAAGACGGTGAGAGCCTAATTCTGAAGAAATACGTGAATGTTGGTATCGCGGTAGATACACCAAACGGTCTAGTTGTTCCTGTATTTAAAGACGTGAACAAGAAAGGCATCTACGAGCTATCTGAAGAGCTAATGGCTGTTTCTAAGAAAGCACGTGCAGGCAAGCTAACTGCTGCTGACATGCAAGGTGGCTGTTTCACTATCTCTAGCCTAGGCGGTATCGGCGGTACGGCGTTTACTCCAATCGTAAACGCGCCAGAAGTTGGTATCCTAGGTGTGTCTAAGTCAGAAATGAAACCGGTATGGAACGGTAAAGAGTTCGAACCGCGTCTACAACTTCCATTATCTCTATCATACGACCACCGTGTGATCGATGGTGCTGAAGGTGCGCGCTTCATCACTTACCTAAACTCATGTCTATCTGACATTCGTCGTCTAGTTCTGTAATAGAAATTAGATGAATGAGAGGCGGCAACTTAGCCGCCTCTGCTAATCATAATTACCGACAATTTGGTTATCAGCCTTGCTTCGTTCAGGGTTTTCACAATCGAATTGTTGTCTAGCTCACAGGCTAAATTGATTTACTTTTCACACCATTAACATCTCTGTAAACTGTTAGCGGTCTGAAAATAACTGTTTAAAACAAATCTCTCTTAAACATAAAAAATCGATACCCACTCAGCCTGTTAGGGATAATGACTACAAGAGGTCAAAATGAGCAAAGAAATTAAAGCCCAAGTTGTTGTACTTGGTTCTGGTCCTGCTGGTTACTCCGCTGCATTCCGTTGTGCGGATTTAGGTCTTGAAACTGTACTAGTTGAACGTTACAGCACGCTTGGCGGTGTATGTCTGAACGTGGGTTGTATCCCATCTAAAGCACTGCTTCACGTTTCTAAAGTAATTGAAGAAGCGAAAGCGATGGCTGACCACGGCGTTGTGTTCGGTGAGCCTCAAACAGACATCAGCAAAATCCGCATCTGGAAAGAAAAAGTTGTTAACCAACTAACTGGCGGCCTAAGCGGCATGGCTAAGATGCGTAACGTAACAGTAGTTAACGGTTACGGTAAGTTCACTGGCCCTAACTCTATCCTTGTAGAAGGCGAAGGTGAGCCAACAGTTGTTAACTTTGACAACGCAATCGTTGCGGCTGGTTCTCGTCCAATCAAACTGCCATTTATCCCGCATGAAGACCCACGTATTTGGGACTCTACTGACGCTCTTGAATTAAAAGAAGTGCCAGAAAAACTACTTATCATGGGTGGTGGTATCATCGGTCTAGAAATGGGTACGGTTTACCACTCTCTAGGTTCTAAAGTTGAAGTTGTTGAAATGTTTGACCAGGTAATTCCTGCAGCAGACAAAGATATCGTGAAAGTATTTACTAAGCGTATCAAAGACAAGTTCAAGCTAATGCTAGAAACGAAAGTAACAGCAGTTGAAGCAAAAGAAGACGGTATCTACGTTTCAATGGAAGGCAAGAAAGCGCCAGCTGAAGCTGAGCGTTACGATGCGGTTCTAGTTGCTATCGGTCGTGTACCAAATGGTAAGCTAATCGACGGTGAAAAAGCGGGTCTAGAAATTGACGAGCGTGGCTTCATCAACGTTGATAAGCAAATGCGTACTAACGTTCCTCACATCTTCGCGATCGGTGATATCGTTGGTCAACCAATGCTTGCTCACAAAGGTGTGCATGAAGGTCACGTAGCTGCTGAAGTTATCTCTGGTAAGAAGCACTACTTCGACCCTAAAGTTATTCCTTCAATCGCGTACACTGAGCCAGAAGTGGCTTGGGTTGGTAAGACTGAGAAAGAAGCGAAAGAAGAAGGCATCAAGTACGAAGTGGCAACATTCCCTTGGGCAGCATCAGGTCGTGCAATCGCATCTGACTGTGCAGACGGTATGACTAAGCTAATCTTCGACAAAGAAACTCATCGCGTAATCGGTGGTGCTATCGTTGGTACTAACGGTGGTGAACTACTTGGTGAAATCGGCCTTGCAATTGAGATGGGCTGTGATGCAGAAGATATCGCTCTGACTATCCACGCTCACCCAACTCTACACGAGTCTGTAGGTCTAGCTGCTGAAGTATTTGAAGGTTCAATCACTGACCTGCCAAACAAAAAAGCAGTTAAGAAGAAGTAAGCTTTTTCTGACTTAATGATAGAAACCGCTGCATTGCAGCGGTTTTTTTATGTTTGTTAGGTAGGAATATAAACGTGTGCTCGGCTGACAGCAGACAATAAAAAGCCCACCAAACGGTGGGCTGACATATATTGCGAGTTAAGCTTTAGTGTTCACGGTTGTAAATGCAAAGCATGTCTAAGTATGAACTAACAAGGTGCTTAAGTTCCGCTTCACTTTTTGCACGGTTCGCTTGGACAAACAGTGAGTAACAAATACCGTGGAACAAGTTTGCCAAGTGTTCTGAATCGTGCTGGTCACACACTTCGCCACGTTCAATCGCTTTAATGAACATGTTTTGTACCAGCAACTGGTTAGTACGGTTAGTTGAAACAAACAATGGCCATACTTCGTCACGTGTTGAAGCACTCCACTCGAACCAAACTTTTAGCCAGTGACAGTCTTGACTGACAAGCTCGATCATTGCATTAGTAATATTGGCGATGTTTTCACGTGCGTGTAAGTCTAAGTCAATGTTATCCGATAGGAAGTTCGAGAACTGACGTACGACGTGGTTGAGTACTTCATCCACTAAGTCTTCACGAGTCGGGAAGTAGTTAAAAACGGTCGCCACAGAAACTTGAGCAATTTCTGCGATATCTGCGTGACCACCACGACCGATGCCGCGGCGCGCAAACACTTCCAATGCGATTTCCATTAACTGTTGCTTACGCTTAATCGGGGAAAGCCTAGTTCTAGGTCTCTTTGCAATTGAGTCCATATCCATTTTCCTTGCCATTTGAGTTGATATTGGGGGTAACCCCCTAATTGATTATTTTAATAGTTGCTTAAAGCAATGATGAGTGTAATGGTGCATATCAACAAGGTCAACATCTGTAGAACAATTTATATACAGTAATGTCATTATTATTGATAAAATTAGCTATGAACTTTATAAAACTAAGACCTTCTTCCAAGATTTTTTGGCAACAGGATGTGACTTTCAACCCAATGAACGTGGTGATACACTACACGCCGTAAGATTAGGTGATCGTTTGCGTGCGACTTACCTCAACCCACAAATTAGATTGAGCACAGTATGAAACATACAATAGAAGTCATGATTTCTGAGCAAGAAGTTCAGGAACGAGTTCGTGAATTAGGCAAACAAATTACAGAGCGTTATCAAGGTAGTGAAGATCTTGTGTTGGTAGGCTTATTGCGTGGCTCATTTGTATTTATGGCAGACTTGGCACGTGCTATCGAACTGACTCACCAAGTTGATTTTATGACTGCGTCAAGCTACGGCAACACAATGGAAAGTTCACGTGACGTTCGTATCTTGAAAGATTTGGATGATGACATCAAAGGCAAAGACATTTTGCTTGTTGAAGACATCATTGATACAGGTAACACACTAAATAAAATCCGTGAGATCTTATCGCTGCGTGAGCCGAAGTCTATCGCGATTTGTACGCTCCTAGATAAGCCATCTCGTCGCGAAGTGAATGTTCCTGTGGATTGGATTGGTTTCGAAATCCCAGATGAGTTTGTCGTTGGTGTGGGTATTGATTACGCGCAGAAATACCGCCACTTACCATACATCGGTAAAGTTGTACCTCAAGAATAATCATTGAGAGCAGCATTAAAAATATAAAAAAACGCCCATCTCAGATGGGCGTTTTTTGTTCAACTCTTAGATGTAGCTTAGCGACAAAGCAGCTTATTGTCTGTATTTAGAATCGTCGAAAGGGCTTTCTGATAAGACGCTTCTACGGTTTCCTTAGAGTTAGAACGAATGCCTAAGTACTCTAAACGACCATCTTCAATTCCGTATACCACGCCATGAATTTCAACATCTTGCCCACGCTCCCAAGCGTTTTGCAGGATGGTTGAGTTACCCAAGTTGTACACTTGCTCTGCGACATTAAGCTCGCCTAGTTTATCTGCTCGATCTTGCTGCGGCATTTGATCTAGGTAAGTGCGGTGTTTGAAATAGATATCTCTGATATGTAACAGCCAATTATTAATAAGACCTAGCTTAGGGTTATCAATGGCAGCGTTTACGCCACCACAGCCATAGTGTCCACAGACAATGATGTGCTTAACCTTAAGAACGTCTACGGCGTATTGAACGACGGACAGACAGTTGAGATCAGTATGGATGACTTGGTTTGCAACATTCCGATGAACGAATAGTTCACCCGAGTATAGTCCGGTTAGTCGCTCGGCAGGGACACGGCTATCAGAACAGCCAATCCAAAGAAAATCGGGCTTTTGACCCTCTGCGAGTTTTGCGAAGTATTCAGGTCGATCAGATTTGATCTCTTGAGACCATTTTGAATTGTTTTCAAATAACTGTTTAATTTCCGGCATCTTGCAAACTACTTCCCTTAAAAGACAAAAGCGCTGCCGCTTATATGAACATGCAAGCGATCAGTGTTGTAACTATACACAATGTTACAATTTCGATCTCGTTAAATATTCGTCAGACAGGACTCATCTGACTAGTTTTCATCAATAAAAACGTAAAATTAGGCCTAATTATTTGTGGTGTGAATTTAGCCTTAATCTATTTATGGTTTAAATTTTCGCCTGGCTCGTTAAAGTAATGACATTTTACTTTTTAAAATTGAATGCAGGGAAATCAGCAGTGTTCGGTAGTCGTTTTGAAGATATTAATTTCAAAGGGGATGTATTTGGCGGGGTAACCACAGCGATTATCTCTCTTCCTTTGGCGTTAGCGTTCGGTGTTGCATCCGGTGCAGGGGCAGAAGCAGGCCTCTGGGGCGCAATAATGGTCGGTTTGTTTGCTTCGTTGTTTGGTGGTTCTAATACGTTAATATCAGAACCAACAGGGCCAATGACGGTAATCATGACCGCTGTGTTAACCAGTATGATGGCGAAGTATCCAGAAACGGGCATGGCCATGACCTTCACGGTTGTTATGATGGCTGGTGCGTTCCAAATCCTATTAGGGACGTTAAAACTGGGTAAATACGTTACCTTGATGCCTTATAGCGTGATTTCGGGCTTTATGTCAGGGATTGGCGTGATTCTTATCATTTTGCAGCTATCACCTTTGATGGGGCATGCTGCTCCTTCTGGAGGAGTGCTCGGAACATTATCTGCTTTGCCGGAGACCATTTCTAACCTCAAGTTCAGTGAACTGTTTTTAGGTCTACTGACTTTGGGGATTCTCTTTTTCTTCCCTAAGCAATATCGAAAATATGTACCAGCGCAACTCGTGGCGTTGGTTGTGGTGACTTTATTGTCTGTGATGTTCTTCGATACGGAAGACATTCGTCGTATCGGTGAAATCCCGGCAGGATTGCCTTCTCTCGTTGCACCTCATATTGATCCAGATATGTTTGTTGAGATGGTTATTGATGCATTGGTGCTCGGCACCTTAGGTTGTATCGATACTTTGTTAACGGCGGTTATCGGTGACTCCTTGACTCGTAAAGAGCACGACTCAGACAAAGAACTGCGAGGCCAAGGCCTTGCCAACATGATCTCAGGCTTGTTCGGTGCACTACCTGGCGCGGGCGCAACGATGGGCACGGTGACTAACATTCAAGTTGGGGCTCGTTCGCCATTGTCCGGTGTGATTCGTGCACTTATGCTTGCATTGGTCGTATTGGTTGCGGGTGGATTAACGGAGCCGATCCCAATGGCTGTGTTGGCTGGCATTGCAGTATATGTCGGCTTTAACATTTTGGATTGGAGTTTTATTCAACGAGCACACAAGGTTAGCTTTTCCGGAATGGCGGTAATGTATGGCGTTATGTTGCTCACAGTGTTCGTTGATCTTATCGTTGCCGTGGGCTTGGGCGTCTTTATTTCCAACATTATTATCATTGAGCGTCTGAGCCGAGAACAGGCGAGACAAGTGAAAGCGATCAGTGACGCGGATGAAGACGATGTGCCGCTAACTGACAGCGAGCGTGGCTTGCTTGATCGCGCCAATGGCAAAGTACTGTTCTTTTATCTTTCGGGTCCAATGATCTTCAGTGTTTCTAAGGCAATTTCACGCCAGCACTCCAGTATTTCGGATTATGATGTGATGATTCTCGATCTTACCGATGTACCTATGATTGATGTTACTGTCGGTTTAGCGTTAGAAAACGCGATTAAAGATGCGCTCGATGCTAATTGTGCCGTGTATTTGTTGTGTCCAAATGAGCGCACGCGAGAACAGCTAGAAAAGTTCCACGTTATTGATCTTGTCCCGAATGACAATATGTACCAATTCCGTTATGAAGCATTAAATGCGGCGGTAGCTCATGTCGAGGCGGACCAGTATCAGCGTATAACGGCGTAATCACTCTGATCGTTAAAAACGCAACAGCGCTCTGTTGCGTTTTTTATTCCCTAACTTTTCCTTACTTGTAGATAACCTTTACGTTGATAGGGACTATATTTCCAATATTATCGAAAGGTTTAATTGTAATCATCGTTATTCAACGATAAACTGATGGACCTCCAGTACAATACCCAAGGCGATTTCGTAGTAAACCGCTGATAAACATCGAGTCGGTATTAGTAATCACAAACAAACGGCAATCACGACCTTATGTACGCATTAGAAATTGAACAGTTGCGCAAGACGTATGCAGGTGGCTTTGAGGCGTTAAAAGGTATTAGTCTCCAAGTGAAAAAGGGTGACTTCTACGCGCTTCTAGGTCCCAATGGTGCAGGAAAATCGACCACGATCGGCATCATCTCTTCCTTAGTGAACAAAACTTCTGGGACGACGAAAGTTTTCGGTTATGACATTGATACCGACCTTGAGTTGGCCAAACAGAATTTAGGCTTGGTGCCACAAGAGTTCAACTTCAATCAGTTTGAAACTGTTGAACAAATCGTGATGCAGCAAGCGGGCTATTACGGTGTGTCTAAAGTATTAGCCAAAGAACGAGCTGAAAAGTACCTGAAAAAACTCGATTTATGGGAAAAACGTAAAGAGCGTGCCCGTAATTTATCTGGCGGGATGAAGCGCCGTTTGATGATCGCCCGAGCTTTGATGCACGAGCCGCAGTTGCTCATTTTGGATGAGCCAACGGCTGGGGTGGACATTGAACTACGCCGCTCAATGTGGGAATTTCTGAAAGAGATCAACCAAGAGCAAGGGATTACGATTATTTTGACGACGCACTACCTAGAAGAAGCGGAGATGCTGTGTCGAAATATCGGCATTATTAACCGAGGTGAGTTGATCGAAAACACCACCATGAAGGCGTTGCTAGGTAAGTTAAGCGTCGAGACATTTATCCTAGACATTGAATCTGAAGGCGAGGTGCCTGAGCTTGAAGGCGTCAATCGACAAAGTATTGTTGATGGCTCTTTAGAGATAGAGCTAGATAAAAGCCAAGGATTGAATTCAGTGTTCAGTCAGTTAACAGAGCATGGTATTAAAGTTCTTTCAATGCGTAACAAAGCCAACCGACTGGAAGAGTTGTTTGTCAGCATTGTAAGAGAAGGGAGTAAGTAAATGTACGGTTTATATTGGACGGCATTTCGTAGCTTGCTGAGCAAAGAGATCACCCGTTTTACGCGCATTTGGGTGCAAACTTTAGTTCCGCCTGCAATCACAATGACACTGTATTTCATCATTTTCGGTAATCTTATTGGCTCTCGAATCGGTGAGATGAGCGGCTTTAGCTACATGGAGTACATAGTTCCAGGTTTGATCATGATGTCGGTGATCACCAATTCATACTCGAATGTGGCGTCTTCGTTCTTTAGTGCAAAACTACAGAAGAACATTGAAGAGCTGCTGGTGGCACCAGTGCCAAATTACGTGATCATTGCTGGGTACGTAATGGGCGGTGTGACTCGAGGTTTGTTAGTAGGCGCTATTGTTACCTGTGTGTCTCTATTGTTTGTGGATCTGCAAGTTGAACACTGGGGCATTATTGTTGCGACCGTCTTCATGACATCCGTTGTATTTGCTCTAGGCGGGCTGATCAATGCGGTCTATGCAAAAACGTTTGATGATATTTCGATCATTCCTACATTTGTGTTGACCCCGTTAACCTACTTGGGTGGTGTTTTTTATTCCATCAGCTTACTGCCTGAATTTTGGCAAGGTGTCTCTAAGATTAACCCAATCGTCTACATGGTGAATGCGTTCCGTTATGGTTTTTTAGGCGTATCGGATGTGGGTATTGTCACTTCATTCAGTGTGCTTGCGGTGTTTGTGTTAGCGTTGTATGCCGTTGCTCATTACTTAGTAACGAAAGGTATTGGGCTAAGAAGCTAAGACTCTCCCACACAACAAAGAGCAGCGAATCATGCTGCTCTTTGGCATGCATAACAATACACTCCCATACAATCTTTCGGTTTTTATCATGTTAGGTTTCAATCATTTGTAATAAATGAGTGATCCTATGAATATTGTCCCGCCGCCGCCTTTCTCCTATCAGTTACTTAAGCCCAAATATTGGTCTGTATGGCTGGCATTTGGATCTTTAGCGATTCTTGTTAATGTACTGCCATACATAGTATTGCGAATCTTAGGTAGAAGCATCGGCTGTATTGCGATGCATGTAATGAAGCGCCGACACAAGATCGCTCTGCGTAATCTCCAGCTGTGTTTCCCTGATTTTACGGATTGGCAATGTAAGGACGTAGTACGAAAAAACTTTCAATATACGGGAATGGCGATCATCGAAACGGGCATAGCCTGGTTTTGGCCAGATTGGCGGATACGTCGGATAACCTCTATTGTTGGAAAAGATCGTTTACTCGCTGAGGAAAAGAATGGCCGTGGTGTGTTGGTGGTGTGCAGTCACCATTTAAACTTGGAGATAACCGCTCGTATTTTTAGCCAGTTTGCCAAAGGTTATGGCGTTTATCGCCCAAATTCGAATCCTGCTTATGAGTTTATTCAACATCGAGGTCGAACTCGTTTTGGGCATCAAATGATTGATCGAAAAGACGTTAAATCAATGCTCAAAGTTCTGAAAAATGGTCATCGACTTTGGTATTTGCCCGACCATGATTATGGCGTCAGCCATTCTGTTTTTGCGCCGTTCTTTGCTGTTGAACAAGCCGCGAGTACCATGGGCTCTAGTGTGCTTATAGACGCAACAAAGTGCGCGGTCATATCTGGCGTCACAGTGAGCAAGAATCACCATTACACGTTGTATATTGGGAAAGATATCAGTGAGCGTTTCGAGAGGCGTAATGCGATTAAAGCGGCAAGTATCTTGAACCAAGAGCTTGAGAAAATGATAAAACGTGATATTCCAGCGTGGATGTGGCTGCACAAGCGGTTTAAAACACGCCCTGAAGGGTTAGATTGCGTCTATACGTAGAAAATAAAAAAGGTCGACTAAGAGTCGACCTTTTTACGTCTTGATGGCTCAGAGCTTACTCTGCGCTCTCTGAGTTTGTATTACTAGACTCTGCTTCTTCCTTCGCTTCGACAACCATATCTACCGTTTGGTTATCGATAAGACGCGCTTTGCCTAAGAACGCAGACATCAGAATGACGGCTTGTGTCGTTTCTGGCGTGATCACTTGTAAAGTACGAGCATCACGAATGAAGATCTCATCAGGGTGCAAACCTGCAGCTCGAAGTTGGTCGCTCGCATCTTCGATGATCGATGCGTAGTCATCACGGCCACCGCGAATGGCACTGCTGATCCAACGCATTGTACGAGCAAGTACTGGCGCACGCTGACGCTCATCCAGCGTGAGTAAGCCATTGCGAGAGCTCATAGCTAAACCGTCCATTTCACGTACGGTTGGTACACCAATGATTTCAATGTCCATCGCAAGATCGACAACCATCTTGCGGATAACCGCAAGTTGTTGGAAATCTTTCTCACCAAAACAGGCCACATCTGGCTGAACGATGTTAAATAGCTTGTTTACGATGGTTGTGACGCCACGGAAATGACCAGGGCGTGAAGCCCCTTCTAAAATAGTCGATAGACCCGGAACATCAACAAACGTTTGTTTATCAAGCCCTTCAGGATAGATAACTTCTGGTGTCGGCGTAAATACCACATCGACCCCTTCAGAGGTTAACTTGCTTAAGTCTTCCTCTAGCGTACGCGGGTAATTATTTAAATCGTCTGCACGATCAAACTGCATCGGATTAACAAAGATGCTTACGACAACGATATCAGCGTATTCGCGTGCTTTACGCACTAAAGTTAAGTGACCTTCGTGAAGGTTGCCCATGGTTGGGACAAACGCAATTTTACGACCTTCACGTTTAAAGGTTTTAAGGTGTTCACGAACTGCTGAGATTTCCGCAAAAGTTTGCATGCATTTATCCTCTAGGCAATGGTATGAGCGTCGTCTGGGAATACACCGTTGGCTACATCTTCAATGTATTTAGCAACGGCTTTGCGCATATCACCTGTTTCAGCAAGAAAGTTTTTGGAGAATTTCGGCATGTAGTTGGCAGAGATACCGAACATATCATGCATCACGAGAATTTGACCATCTGTCACGTTACCAGCTCCAATACCGATAACAGGGACGTCGAGCACTTGCGTAATACGCTCAGCAAGCTCAGCAGGCACGCACTCTAGTAAGACGATTTGAGCGCCTGCTTCTTGCAGTGCTAACGCATCTTTCACCATGCGGTCCGCTTTTTCTTGATCGCGACCTTGGACTTTGTAACCACCAAAAATATTCACGGCTTGAGGAGTTAAACCAAGGTGAGCACAAACTGGAACCGAGCGTTCAGTGAGCATTTTTACAGTGTCGACTAGCCAGTCACCACCTTCAATTTTCACCATATTGGCACCAGCACGCATCAGTGTAGCCGCATTTTCGCAAGCTTGCTCTGGCGTGGTGTAGCTCATGAATGGCATGTCAGCCATCAACAAACAATTTGGGCTACCTGCGCGTACGCAACGAGTATGGTAAGCGATATCATCGACCGTTACTGGCAGAGTATCGTTGTGACCTTGCAAAACCATACCTAGAGAATCACCAACAAGAAGTACTGGCATTTCTTGGCTTTCAAACAGTTGGGCAAAGCTCGCATCATAAGCGGTTGAAGTAGCAAATTTACGACCTTCTTGCTTCCACTTGATTAGGTCGTTGATGGTCATTTTTTTCATGGTTTTATCCTTACTAGGAGTTGGCTATGACTGCCAGATACTGAGGCCGTTTCTATCTACTTGTTCCAGTAGTTCAGAGACCTCGGTCCCATCGGGGAGTTGTAAACTTGGTGCAATTTCCGCAAGAGGGTAGAGTACGAATTCACGCTCTTTCATTCCATAATGAGGAACGATCAGCCTCTCGGAATTAATCACCTCATTGCCATAAAGCACAATGTCGAGGTCCAAGGTTCTTGGTCCCCAACGTTCGTCTTTACGGACACGCCCTTGTTCTTGCTCAATGGCTTGTGTGCAATCGAGTAATTCAAGAGGCGTCAAACTGGTGTTAATCGACACAACCGCATTAATGTAATCCGGTTGGTTTTGTGGTCCCATTGGCGTGCTGCTGTATAGCGAAGAAGCCTGAACAAATTCTGATTTAGGCAGCGTTTTTAACGCTTCAATCGCTTGCTTCGCTTGGCTGACAGGATCAGCCAAGTTACTGCCTACCGCAATGTACGCTGTGATCATGACTTAGGCTTACTCTTTTTCTTGCGATAGGTTTTACGGCGGCGCTGACCACTCTTCGGTGATTGACCGTCTAGGTCGGCAGCCATTGCTTGACGCATTTCTCGGCCTGCATTTTGGAAAGTTTCCCACCACTTGGCAAGCTTCTGAGTGTCACCACCTTCAATTTCACCGCGCATTTCAAGAAAATCAAAGCCAGCTCTAAATTTATTGAGCTCCATCAGGCGGAATGCACGTTTACCGTTGCGTCGTGGAAGACGAAGCTGCAGCTGCCAAATCTCGCGAATGGTTGCGGTATGGCGTCTTGGAATGGCAATTGTACGAACTTGTTCATCAAGAATGATGTTACTCGCTTCCATAATGGCGTCGTAATGGCCTAGGTTGCGCTCTTCCATCAGCTTATCGGCTTTCGCACACAGTGGGTACCACAACATCGCAGCAAACATAAATGCAGGGTTGATACGTTTACCATCTTCGATGCGCATGTCAGTAGAATCCAACACGAGATCCAACATTTGCTCTGTGTGAGAGGAGTAATCTTCTGTAAAGTGCGCTGCAATCGTCGGGAAGAGCTGTTGGAATAAGTTGTACTCACGCAGTAGGTGGTAGGTTTCTAAGCCATGACCGGATTGCAATAATTTGAGTGACTCTTCAAAAAGACGCGCTGACGGAATGTCACCGAGCAACGGTGCCATGTGTTCGATTGGTGCCGCGGTGTCTTCTTCAATATCAAAGTCCAGTTTTACTGCGAAGCGAACTGCACGCAACATACGTACTGGATCTTCACGGTAGCGTGTTTCTGGATCGCCAATCAGTCGAATGAGGCGATCTTCTAAATCCTCAATACCACGTGCGTAGTCGTGAATCGAGTAATCCGCGATGTTGTAGTACATCGAGTTAATCGTGAAATCACGGCGCTCAGCATCTTCATCGATGGTGCCGTAGACATTGTCCCGCAGCAGCATTCCTTCTTTCGATTGCTGAGAGATGCTCTTATTCTTTTGCTCTTGGTGGTGACCGCGGAATGTCGCTACTTCAATGATGTCTCGGCCAAACATAATATGAGCCAAGCGGAAGCGGCGACCAATCAAACGGCAGTTACGAAATAGCTGTTTGATCTGTTCCGGCGTTGCGTTGGTCGCAATGTCAAAATCTTTTGGTTTCTGTCCAAGCAGTAAGTCTCGAACCCCGCCACCCACAAGAAAAGCATCGAAACCAGCACCATTTAGGCGGTACAGTACCTTCAGTGCATTATCACTGATCTGCTTACGCGAAATGTTGTGCTCTTCACGAGTTATTACATTGAGAGCGAGCTCTGGAATAGTGGCAGGTTCGCTTGGTGTATAGTCGTTTGTATTCATGTGCATCTGGCAATAACTGGGTTTAGTCCAATCTTGCTTTGGTTAGTTTTTGCGCCTCTAGGGCCTAATTTGCGGCTAATGATAGCCTACACAATGCCATTTGAGAATCACGGTGTGATCTCGATCTCTGTTGGAAGCTGTTCCAAGCGCCAGTTTTCGCAGCCCCAATGAAGAATCTCTTCTATGTTGGCCGCTTTTATGGCTTCCGGTATCTCGAAGCCCAAAAATGTCATGGCGCGTAATAGAGTAGGCTTTGGTGTCTCTATATCAATAGCCGTCGCGTGATTTTGTTTCGACAGTTTATTGCCGTTGTTGTCCATCGCCAATGGTAAATGCAAGTAGCTGACTTCAGGCTGCCCAAGTATCTGGTACAGACTGATTTGACGCCCTGTTGGCTCGATTAAATCTGCACCACGCACGACTTCGGTGACGCCTTGGTCGATGTCGTCCAATACTACCGCAAGATTATAAGCAAATAATCCATCTCGACGTTTAATAATGAAATCTTCATTAACGAGTTGCTCTGGAATCTTAATTGTTCCACGCTTCTGATCGAAGAAATGAGCGACAGGCTTGGTCATTTTTAGGCGAATCGCGCCGTCTTTCAAGTTTTTATCGCGGCAAGTGCCAGGATAAAACCCGCCATGCTCTTTAATTTGCTTTCGAGTACATTGGCAATAATAGGCTTCACCATTTTCGAGCCATGTGTTTATTTGGGCTTGGTAAAGGTCATGACGTTCACTCTGGTATACCACCTCTCCATCCCAATGCAGCTGATAGGCTTTGAGCGCATCTAGGATAAGTTGCGCCGCACCTGGCATTTCTCTTGGTGGGTCCAAGTCCTCAATACGTACTAACCAAGTTCCGTTGTGTGCTTTCGCTTGAAAATAGCTGCCAAGAGCGGCAATCAGTGAACCAAAATGTAAAGGACCAGAAGGAGATGGGGCGAATCGACCTACATAGCGTGTCATGCGTGTATCTCGAATTTAGTAAACAAATGGGATGCAAAGGTAGTCAAAACAAAAAGGGAGCCTGAGCTCCCTTCAATAATCATAATGCTTGGTTGATTAACCTTGCATTTGCTTCTCTTTGATTTCTGCAAGTGTTTTACAGTCAATACATAGGTCAGCGGTTGGACGTGCTTCAAGACGGCGAACGCCAATCTCTACGCCACAAGACTCACAGAAGCCAAAATCGTCTTCTTTGATTTTATCCAAAGTCTTTTCAATCTTCTTGATCAAACGGCGTTCGCGGTCGCGGTTACGCAGTTCTAGGCTGAACTCTTCCTCTTGAGAGGCGCGGTCAACTGGATCTGGGAAGTTTGCTGCTTCGTCCTGCATGTGGTGAACGGTACGATCCACTTCAGCTCTCAGCTGGTCGCGCCAAGCTGTTAAGATTTTCGTAAAGTGTTCAACCTGCTCTGGTGACATGTACTCTTCACCAGGTTTTTCCTGATATGGCTCCACGCCGGCAATGGCTAGGATGCCTATCGTTTTCTTCTTTGATTCTGGCATACAGCATCTCCTACTTACACCTAGTCAACTGCTACGCAGTCAATTTAAGGCGGGTATCTATAGCAAAAAGAGGCGGTGCAAGCAAATACTGAATCGCAAAGTTATCGTCAATGTGAAGACGACATCATTTTTTCTCTTAATTGATAAAATCAATAGCGGAAATCAGCTTCATTCCAGTATCGCTCAGTTCAGCTTTGTAGCAGAGAACTTCCACTCCAGCGTCTTGTGCTTGTTTGAGTAATAGTGAATATTTCGCGTCTATATGGTGCGCCGCGGATACTTTTTCAATACCTGAATGTAAAACAGTGAATAAAAGTATGGCTCTACTTCCATTTTGTGCCATTTCTGTGAGCTCTCTCAGGTGCTTTTGTCCCCGAGTCGTGACCGCATCTGGGAAGTATCCTTGTCCAGTAGAGTCGGTCTCATCAAGAAGAGTGACGCTTTTCACTTCTATATAGCACTTTGGCTTGTTGTCTGCGCTGAGCAAGATATCAATTCGGCTATTTTCATTACCGTATTTCACCTCAGTTTGAAGTGTGTCATAACCACAAAGCTCTGAAATGACATTATTTTCAATAGCCTCAACGGCTAATTGGTTGGCGCGCGCGGTATTGATACAAATGCGGTGGCCTTGTTCGGTTTCACTCAACTCCCAACTATTGGGATATTTTCGTTTCGGGTTGTCGGAAGTGGAAAACCAAACTTTGTTTCCCGGTGTCGCACAACCTGTCATAGCGCCAGTGTTTGCGCAGTGTATAGTACGAACTTCACCAGTATCGAGCTCGATATCGGCGAGAAAGCGTTTATAGCGTTTGAGTAGAGTGGCGGACTCTAAAGCGGGTGTGAAATGCATTTGCTTATTTAGACAAAAATTTTTTTATGTACAATGTTGCCACCATTACACCATAAGGTATTTCCTTTGTCACAATTGCCGATTGAAGCCGTGATGCCTGAGTTGCTGACGGCGGTCAAAAATCAACATCAAGTGATCTTAAAAGCGGCGCCTGGTGCCGGTAAGTCGACCTACTTCCCTTTACAGCTCCTCTTAAACCATTCGGTTGTTGGAAAAATCATCATGCTCGAACCAAGACGACTCGCGGCGCGTAACATTGCCCGTTATCTTGCTGAGCAATTGGGAGAACAAGTTGGTCAACGCGTGGGTTATCGAGTTCGTGGCGAGGCAAAGGTAAGTTCTGCAACGCAGTTGGAGATCGTGACTGAAGGGATCATGACTAGGATGATTCAAACTGACCCTGAACTGGATGGTGTTGATCTGCTGATCTTTGATGAGTTTCATGAACGCAGCATTCATGCCGATACCGCTTTGGCATTCAGTTTAGAAGTTCAAGAGGCATTGCGAGACGATCTCAAGCTGGTGGTAATGTCGGCAACGCTTGATCAACAAGCCTTACAGTCGTTGTTGCCGGAAGCCAGTTACATTGAATCAGAAGGACGCAGTTTCGACGTAGAAATGCGTTACCAACCGTTAGGTGTGAATGATCATTTACCTACGAGTATGACAAAAACAATAGAAAGTCTTATGAACAAAGAATCCGGCTCTTTGTTGGCTTTCCTACCGGGCGTTGGGGCCATTAAACAAGTCGAAGAACGTTTATCTCATTTGGCGGATGATATTGAAGTGTGTCCGCTTTATGGGCAACTGAGCTTTACTGAGCAACAAAAAGCCATCACGCCGGCAGAACACGGCAAGCGTAAAGTCGTACTCGCGACCAACATCGCAGAAACTTCACTGACGATTGAAGGCATTCGCCTTGTGGTTGATTCTGGGTTAGAGCGTATTGCCCGGTTTGATTTGAAAAACGGTTTAACACGCTTAGAGCAAACACGCATTGCACAGTCTTCAGCGATTCAGCGTGCAGGACGAGCGGGACGAATAGAAGAGGGCATTTGCGTTCGCCTCTATTCTGAAAGCCAGTTCAAGCAACAGCCGCAGGTTTCTCAACCCGAAATTTTGCATTCCGATTTGGCGAGTTTAGTTATGGAGCTCGCATTTTGGGGAGCGAGTGATATCCACGATCTCAAGTGGCTTGATGTTCCCGCTAATGCGTCATTGGAACAAGCGAAGCAGCTATTGGTGTCATTGGGACTACTGACGGAAAAAGGGCAATTAACGTCCGAAGGAAAACAGGCGCATGAACTAGGCGTCGAGCCTCGTGCGGCTGCGATGCTAATTAAAGCGCAATCTTACAGTGATAAGATGTTAAATGCTGCTTTGGCGGCGGTCGCACTGATTGAAGAGCCAGAGAGAAACGTTACCAATATCGCTCATAGCTTGCATCGTTGGCTTGTTGGTACTCATCCAAAAAAGTCGCTGTTGTTCAAGCGTGCTCAATCTCTAGCGTACAAATTGGATACGGTATTTGACCTGAAAGGCGTGGATGAAGAAGCATTACCGCTGGTGTTAAGTTTGGCATTTCCAGATCGCATTGCGCAGCAGCGCACAAATCAATTTGGGCGATTTACTTTGGCTAATGGTCATGGTGCAGAATGTCGTCTGGAAGACATGCTAGGTGGCTGTGAGTATTTGGTTGCCGTTGACTTAATGCGTTCTCATTCTAACTCCAGTCAAATTCATTCGGCATGTGAATTGGATGTCAATATATTGCGAGCGACCTTTGAAGCGCTATTTTCGTCTGAAGAAGTTGTAGACTGGGATGAAAAAAGAGGGCGTCTAATGGCTGAGCGACAAACAAAACTCGGTCAGCTGGTGGTTGAACGCGAGCTTTTGCCAAGCCCTGGCAAAGAAAAAATGACACAAGCTTTACTCACGTATGTCCGCCGCCAGGGCTTACAGAGTCTAAACTGGACACCGGCAGCGGAGAGCTTGTTGGCTCGGGTTCGTTGTGCGGTGGAATGGTTACCCGAGCAATCATGGCCAATGTTTGATGAAGCCAGTTTGTTGGATTCATTAGAAGAGTGGTTAGAGCCGTACATGACGTCCGTCAGTTCGGTTAACGATTTGAGCAAGATAGACTTGGTCGAAGCGCTGAACGCTCGATTAGGGTGGCCAATCAATCAACAACTGGATGAATGGTTACCAGAGCATTACCAACTGCCTACAGGTTCAAAGAAGCGTATCCGTTACCAGTATGGCCATGAGCCGAAATTATCGGTGCGTATGCAAGAGGTATTTGGTGAGAGTGGCTCCCCTACGGTAGCGCTTGGTCGTAAGCGTTTGGTGCTTGAACTGCTTTCGCCGGCACAACGTCCGCTGCAAGTGACGTCTGACTTGGCGGCTTTCTGGAACGGAAGCTATAAAGACGTTCAAAAAGAGATGAAAGGGCGCTACCCAAAACACGTTTGGCCAGATGATCCTGCCAATCATGTAGCAACTACGAAAACAAAAAGACAATTGAATAATGACTAACAGCAAGAAGCCTAGCGCGAAAAAAGCGCCAGCGAAGAAAAGTACAACCAATAAAGGAACGACAAAACCGACTCGACGCACACCGAGTAAAAAGCCGGCTAACGAGAAACGTTCGTGGCTGAAAGTTTTGTGGTCATTTAGCTGGAAAGCCGGTGTTGCGCTTGCCGCTGTTTTGCTGTTTGTGGGTATTTATTTAGATAGTGTCGTGAAAGAGCGCTTTGAAGGCCAGCTGTTTGAACTGCCAACGGTGGTTTATGCTCGCATCTTGAACTTAAATCCGGGTGAAAATATCACCATTCAAGAACTGCGCAACGAGCTGGATGTACTGAATTACCGTAAGGTAAGTCAGCCTCGCTATCCTGGTGAGTACTCTTCTTCTTCCACTCGTATTGAGCTGATCCGTCGTCCATTTGAATTTGCCGATGGTCCTGAACCGGATCGTCACGTGATGCTCCATTTTTCAGATTCTGGTTTACAGCGCATTCAGTCTTTAGAGTCCCGAGGTGATCTTGGTTACTTACGCTTAGAACCGAAGATGTTGGGGATGCTGGAGAAAGATCAAGATGAGCAGCGTCTGTTCTTGCGTCGTGATCAGTTCCCAGAAATTTTAGTTGATGCACTGCTTGCGACCGAAGACCGGAATTTTTATCAACACGATGGGGTGTCTCCACTCGCGATTGCACGAGCAATGGTTGCAAACATTAAAGCGGGTCGTACTGTTCAAGGTGGTAGTACGCTAACTCAGCAGTTGGCGAAAAACCTGTTTTTGACCCGTGATAAAACGCTGTGGCGCAAAGTTAGAGAAGCGTATATCGCGTTAATTTTGGATTACCGTTACAGCAAAGATCGTATTTTGGAAGCCTACCTTAACGAAGTGTACTTGGGGCAAAGCGGTGGTGAAGCGATCCACGGGTTTGGCTTGGCATCGCGTTATTACTTTGGACAACCGATCCAAGAGCTGCGAATCGATCAACTGGCGATGTTAGTTGGGATGGTAAAAGGACCATCTTATTACAATCCAATTCGTTACCCTGAGCGCACGAAAGAGCGCCGCGATCTTGTATTACGTTTGTTAATGCAGCAAAACATGCTGACATCTGAGCAGTATGAGCAAGCCGTCAGTCGTTCGCTTGATACGCAGAGCAAACCACGTATTGCGAGCCGTCAGCCCGCTTATTTCCAACAATTGAGCATTGAATTGAAAGAAAAAGTGGGGGAGCGATTTAAAGCGGAAACCGGGCTGCGCGTGTTTACGTCTCTGGATCCGGTATCGCAAAGCAAAATGGAGCAAGCCATCGCGAAAAAGATCCCGGAGCTAGCTAAACGAGGCGGTAAAGAATTGGAAGCTGCCGCTGTTGCGGTTGATCGTCATAGTGGTGAAATCCGTGCCATGGTTGGCGGTAAACGTGTTGGTTATGAAGGTTTTAACCGCGCGCTCAATGCCAGTCGTCCAATTGGTTCTCTAGTTAAACCAGCGATTTACTTGACGGCTCTAGAACAGCCGGAAAAATATAACCTAGGCACGACGCTGCACGACACGCCGCTAAGCCTGAAAAGCAGTAAAGGTAATGTATGGACACCGCGCAACTACGACCGAAAATACCGTGGTGATGTGCCACTCTACATTGCTTTAGCGAAGTCACTCAACGTGCCAACGGTGCGCTTAGGCATGGCGCTTGGTATCCCAGAAGTATCCGATACTTTAGAGCGTTTGGGCGTCAACAAAGACGAAATCCGCCCAGTGCCTTCGATGTTTTTGGGCTCGTTTTCTTTGACGCCGTTTGAAGTCGCGCAGATGTATCAGACACTGACGAACTCAGGCAAACGTGCGAAACTGACCGCTCTGCGTTCAGTGATGGATATGGAAGGTAATGTGCTTTATCAATCCTTGCCTCGTTCATCAAGAGCCGTGGATGAGCAAGCAGCATGGCTAACGACCTACGCGATGAAACAGGGGGTTGCTCAAGGTACAGGCCGCTTCTTACAAAGCCAGTTTGGTTGGGCTGCACTGGCAGGAAAAACGGGTACCAGTAACGATAACCGCGATAGCTGGTTTGTCGGTGTTGATGGCCGTGAAGTGACGACAATTTGGCTAGGCCGCGACGATAACAAACCGGTTCATCTAACGGGATCGAGCGGTGCATTACGAGTGTACGCAGAGTATTTGAAGCAACGCATTCCTGAGCGTTTAGAGCTTCCATGGCCAAGAGAGATCACCACGTTAGGATTTAAGCCGACATCAGATGGTGGTTTAGAAATGAACTGTCGTAGTGATTATAAACTGCCAGTTTGGGATAAAACGGGTCAAATAAAGCAGCAGTGTGAGAAGAAATCAAACTGGCTTAACAGCTTATTTGATTGGTAGCATCGCCAAATCAACAACATTAGCTTGTCTCTCTGGTCAATTCTTAGTACATATTAGGGCGTGTTAGTGCGGTGCTGCTAGCACGCCCTACTTGATAAGAAATTCAACAAAGGAAGAAGTGAATGTTCAAAAAGCTGTTATCAAGCCCGTCGACTCGCCATTTCGCGCTTTGGGTTAGTGCCTTTTTGATCACCACTCCTTCAGTTTCCCTCGCAAACTCTCTAGCAAAAACGGATGACGTGGAGCCTCGTCCAAAGGTGGCAGTTGTGCTCGCCGGTGGCGGAGCAAAAGGCGCTGCGCATATCGGCGTCCTCAAAGCGTTAGAAGAGATGCAGATCCCGGTCGATATCGTAACGGGCACCAGTATGGGCGCTTATGTTGGTGGTCTCTATGCAACGGGGATGAGCGCTGATGAAATTGAAAGTTTTATCTACACCGTCGATTGGAGCAGTGGTTATCGAGATCGTGTCGACCGTAGTCAACGCCGAGTTCGTGATAAAGAGTATGAAGACCGCTATCAAATTAACACTGACCTCGGCTTAAGATTTGGTGAGGTTCGTGCCCCAACGGGTGTCGTGCAAGGCCAGAACATGTTGCGCGTATTGCGTGGGACTACAGGGAACTTAGGGCGATTCGATTCTTTTGATGATCTTGCCATTCCTTATCGCTCTGTGGCGACAGATATTCTTGCGCTAGAGGAAGTGGTTCTTGGCAATGGCTACCTTGTGGACGCCATGATGGCTAGCATGTCTGTACCAGGAGCGCTTCCTCCCTATAAGCTCAATGGCCATATGCTTGTCGATGGCGGCGTGGTCAATAACATGCCTGTCGATGTGGCTCGCGCCATGGGGGCTGATGTCGTTATTGCTGTCGATATTAGCACCGACTACAAAACCGAAGATGAGTTTACCGGGCTGTTTACTGTAGCGGATCAACTTTCTAATTACCTAGTTCGTCGCAGTACGCAACAGCAAGTGGACGAGCTTGAACCACAAGATATTTATATTCGTCCCAATGTGGGCACCATGGAAACGGTCGAGTTCGACAAAATGCCTTGGGCTTTTCAAGCGGGCTACGATATTACCAAGCAGCTTGAAGATAAGCTGCTTGGTCTAAGTTTATCGAACGCAGAATACCAAAAGTACATTGATCACAAGCAAGAGGTACGTAAGACGCTGGTTTACGGTGATAAACGCATTGTTGATGACATTGTGATAGTGAATAACACCCACTACAGTGATGTATTACTTACTAACCGTATTCAATTGAAAACAGGTCGTCGTATTCCAACGGCTGAAATAGAAAAAGCCGTTGAAAATCTCTATGCGTTGGATCGTTTTGAGTTAATCACTTACCACTTTGAAGATGTTGATGGTAAGACATTGTTGGTTTTTGATGTTAACGAAAAGTCGTGGGGGCCGAATTACGTTAACTTTCGATTTTTCCTTGAAGATGACTTCGATACGGATAGCCAATACGGCATCGGTATGTCGACCAATTTTACTAATTTAAACTCGCATGGTGCAGAGTTGGCGTTCAACGTAGAAATGGGCACGGATAAGCTGATAGAGGCTGAGTTGTATTCGCCTGTTTTATCTAGCCAAACGCTTTTTGTTGCTGGCCGTGTTGGATACAGCAGTGAAGATAGAAACTTACCTTTTAGCGAGTTTGAAAACCCGGACCTCAGCTCAGTTAACGACTTCTTACCCGTTTCCTATAATGACTTTGCTTCAGAACTGGCGATTGGCATTCAACCTACGTTATGGCAAGAGTTGCGCCTTGGTGCTCGTTACTCTACAGGAGATATTGAGCTGTCTACCTTGGCCTCGGCAGGGCAGCTAGACTTCGAGCGCAAAGGTATATTTGCGAGCTATCGACTCGATACGCTTGATGATTTTGCATTTCCTACTCGCGGACTGCTGGTCGATCTTGAATATTTCGTATCCCATGACAAGAGTCCGGAAGGTATCACTCTACTCGATACGGAAAAGATGATTGAAGATACCGTGTATGAAATCTCCGCGCGATTTAAAGGTGCGGTCAGTCATCAGCGTCATACTTTAGTCGGACATGCAGAATATAGCTTTGTAGAAAGTAAAAATTCATCGGTTCCACTTGATCCGAGAGAGTTAGGCGGCTTTTTAAACCTATCTGGCATCCCAAGAAATAGCTTGATTGGACAGAACCTGTTTTTTAGTAGCTTGGTGTACCGATACAAATGGTTTGATAATGACTTTGGACTATTTGAAGCGCCAGTCTACCTAGGTGCATCAGTGGAATACGGTGGAGTGTGGTCAGATAATGATCTGAAGCTGAATGAAGCGCCACTTTACAATGCTGGCTCTATTTTCTTTGGTGTTGACTCACCAATCGGGCCAATTATGTTGGCTTATGGTCGTACTGAGCAGGATATGGATGCTGTGTATTTGATCGTAGGAACGTCGTTTAATTAACCGGGTATAAGAAAGCAAAAACTTGGCATATTTGGTCAAAATTAGCAGAACTTTAGTCGTAAGTTGCTATGTTGGTCAAAATGATAAGATTTTAATTTAAGGTTAAATTTGCTATTATTTTGCCCACAGTTTGGCCTCTACGGCGCTGTTTCTCAATCATAATTGAATGAAAACAAGGGCAATGGAGAGCCAAGTTTCCAAGGATGTTCACTCCTTTACTTTAACAATAGTAATAATAGAGGAGGAACCGCAATGAGAGGAAAAAGTCGTGCTTGAAGCCTACCGTAAACACGTCGAAGAGCGTGCTGCTGAAGGAGTTGTTCCTAAACCGCTAGACGCAGAACAAGTTGCTGGACTTGTAGAACTTCTGAAAAATCCCCCGCAAGGTGAAGAAGAAGTCATTCTTGACCTACTTGAAAACCGCATCCCACCAGGTGTAGATGAAGCCGCTTATGTAAAAGCGGGTTTCCTAACCGCTGTAGCAACAGGTGAAGTTAAATCACCACTTGTGAGCCGTGAAAAAGCGGCTGAACTGCTAGGCACTATGCAAGGTGGTTACAACATCGCACCGCTAGTTGAGCTATTGGATGACGAAGCACTGGCAGAGATTGCTGTAGAAGCGCTGTCTCATACGCTGCTGATGTTTGATGCTTTCTATGATGTAGAAGAGAAAGCAAAAGCAGGCAATGCGCATGCACAGAAAGTGCTTCAGTCATGGGCTGATGCTGAGTGGTTCCTTTCTAAGCCTAAGCTTGAAGAAAAAGTCACTCTAACTGTATTTAAAGTAACAGGTGAAACGAACACGGATGACCTTTCACCTGCACCTGATGCTTGGTCTCGTCCTGATATCCCAGTGCACGCACTTGCGATGCTGAAGAACGAGCGTGAAGGCATCAATCCTGATCAACCGGGCAATATTGGTCCGATCAAGCAAATTGAAGAATTGAAAGAAAAAGGTCACCAATTGGTTTACGTTGGTGATGTTGTTGGTACTGGTTCTTCACGTAAATCTGCAACCAACTCAGTACTTTGGTTTATGGGAGATGATATCCCTTACGTTCCAAACAAACGTGCTGGTGGTTATGTGCTTGGTGGTAAAATTGCACCTATCTTCTTCAACACAATGGAAGATGCGGGCGCACTACCAATCGAAGTCGACGTAACTAAGCTCAACATGGGCGATGTTATCGATGTTTACCCATATGAAGGTAAAGTTTGTAATCACGAAACAGGTGAAGTTTTAGCTGAGTTCTCGCTGAAAACGGAAGTACTGATTGATGAAGTTCGTGCTGGTGGTCGTATCCCATTGATCATCGGTCGTGGTTTGACAGACAAAGCGCGTCAATCGCTAGGTCTTGAGCCTTCTGATGTATTCCGTAAACCTGGTGAAATCGCAGATTCTGGCAAGGGTTACACGCTTGCACAGAAAATGGTTGGTAAAGCGTGTGGCGTAGAAGGCATTCGCCCTGGTACCTACTGTGAGCCGAAGATGACGACAGTAGGTTCGCAAGATACTACCGGCCCTATGACTCGTGATGAACTTAAAGACTTGGCGTGTTTGGGCTTCTCTGCTGATCTTGTCATGCAGTCTTTCTGTCACACCTCTGCGTATCCAAAACCAGTAGACGTAAACACGCACCACACACTTCCGGACTTTATCATGAACCGCGGTGGTGTATCTCTTCGCCCGGGTGACGGTATTATCCACTCATGGCTAAACCGTATGCTACTGCCGGATACAGTCGGTACGGGTGGTGACTCACATACTCGTTTCCCGCTAGGTATTTCATTCCCAGCAGGTTCGGGGTTGGTTGCCTTTGCTGCTGCGACAGGCGTTATGCCACTAGATATGCCTGAGTCAATCTTGGTTCGCTTTAAAGGTGAAATGCAACCGGGTATCACACTACGTGACCTTGTTCATGCCATCCCTTACTACGCGATTCAGCAAGGTCTACTAACAGTAGAGAAAGCGGGCAAGATCAACGAATTCTCTGGCCGTATCCTTGAGATTGAAGGCCTAGAAACGCTAACAGTTGAGCAAGCATTTGAGCTTTCTGATGCTTCTGCTGAGCGTTCTGCGGCAGGTTGTACTGTGAAACTGTCGCAAGAGTCGATCGAAGAGTACCTAAACTCTAACATTGTAATGCTGAAGTGGATGATCTCTGAAGGTTACGGTGACCGCCGTACTATCGAACGTCGTATTACAGCGATGGAAGAGTGGCTAGCAAATCCTGAGCTGATGCAAGCGGATAAAGACGCTGAATATGCACATGTAATTGAAATCGATATGGCTGAAATCAATGAGCCAGTACTATGTGCACCGAATGATCCGGATGACGCTCGCTTGTTGTCTGAAGTACAAGGCACAGCGATTGATGAAGTGTTCATCGGTTCTTGTATGACTAACATCGGTCACTTCCGCGCTGCTGGTAAGCTGCTAGATAAGTTCAACGGACAGCTTGCAACTCGTCTATGGATCGCTCCGCCAACGAAGATGGACAAGGATCAGCTAACGGAAGAGGGTTATTACGGTATCTTTGGCCGTGCTGGGGTTCGAATCGAAACACCAGGATGTTCACTGTGTATGGGTAACCAAGCGCGTGTTGCAGACAAATCAACAGTGATGTCTACCTCAACGCGTAACTTCCCGAACCGTCTAGGTACTGGTGCGAATGTTTACCTTTCGTCTGCGGAACTAGCTGCCGTAGGTGCAATCCTTGGTAAGATTCCAACTAAAGAAGAGTACTTGGAGTATGCGAAGCAAATTGATGCAACCGCTACAGATACTTACCGCTACTTGAACTTCCATAAAATGGATCAGTACACCAAGAAAGCGGATGAAGTGATCTTCCAAGAGCCTGCATAAGTTTAACTGCACAATTAAAAAGCACCTCAAACGAGGTGCTTTTTTTATGGGCGCAATTCGCTATACTCCGCACCAAATTGATACGAAAAGGCAATCTCGATGGAATTTGAATTCATCCGTAACACGTTGATGGGCGAGTACTACGTAAAATGCAGCATGGGGCATGAGATTGTTGGGCGCTGGCTACAAGAAGAAATTGGCAAAGATCCTATGAAGATTGCTCAGGTTGAAAAGCTAATTGAGCAGTCATTTTCAGCGCCTTCTCAAGAGCATAACCTAACAGGTACAGAAATTAGCTTGATGATTCAGGGCGATGAAGTCCTAGTGCAAGAAAACGCATTGGCCCATGACCATGATGTTGAGATGGAAAGTGAATTCGATTTCTACAATGCAGAAAGTACAGCAAGCTGTGGAATAGAGGACTTCATGATTCTTATCGAGCGATGGAAAGACTTTTTGAACATTTAGTGCACAGTTTTGGGTAACTTTCCTTCTGTTGCTTTAAATTTGTGAAAAGGGCGCACCGATATGGTGCGCCCTTTTTGTTTATAGATATGTAAATTGACGTTAGTTTTTATTATTCAATGACTTAAAAACTTGGCACGTAGATTGGATTATTAGAAGTGTTTCAGGGTGAAAGCTTCGGAGAGAATTGAATGAAAATAATCAATGCCATTATTAAGCCGTTTAAATTAGACGATGTGCGAGAAGCATTGGCTAACGTCGGTATCGAAGGGATGACGGTATCAGAAGTTAAAGGGTTTGGTCGTCAAAAAGGCCACACGGAACTGTATCGCGGCGCTGAGTATCAGGTCGATTTCCTACCAAAAGTGAAAATTGAAATCGCTACTCACGCGGATAATGTTGAGCGAGTGGTTGAAGCGATTACAAAAGCTGCGCAAACAGGAAAGATTGGTGACGGTAAAATTTTTGTCTACGACCTGAACCAAGCGGTGCGTATCCGAACGGGCGAAATGGACGCAGAAGCACTTTAAGAATTCAAGGGATTGGAGAAACTTATTATGGAATTAACAACAACAGTAACCGAGTTACGTTACGCACTTGACACCTTTTTCTTCCTCATTTCCGGTGCGTTGGTAATGTGGATGGCAGCTGGTTTTGCGATGCTAGAGGCTGGCCTTGTGCGCTCTAAGAACACAACAGAAATTCTTACGAAGAACATCTGTTTGTACGCAATTGCATGTACGATGTTTCTAATCGTTGGTTACAACATCATGTATGTCGACAACGGAGAAGGAGGCTGGTTACCTTCATTTGGTGCGCTGATTGGTACCCAAGGAGAAGGGGCTGATCACTCTCTAGAGTCTGATTTCTTCTTCCAAGTCGTCTTCGTTGCAACGGCAATGTCTGTCGTTTCTGGTGCGGTGGCTGAACGTATGAAGCTTTGGTCTTTCTTGGTTTTCTCTGCTATTTTGACCGCATTTATCTACCCAATAGAAGGTTATTGGACATGGGGCGGTGGTTTCCTAGCAGAAGCTGGATTTAGCGACTTTGCGGGTTCAGGTATCGTACATATGGCTGGTGCTTCTGCAGCTCTCGCAGGTGTGTTATTGCTTGGTGCTCGTAAAGGTAAATATGGAAAAAACGGTGAAATCTACCCGATTCCAGGTTCAAACATGCCTTTGGCAACATTAGGTACTTTCATCCTTTGGTTTGGTTGGTTTGGGTTTAACGGTGGTTCTCAGTTGATGGTTTCAGACTTTGAGAACGCAACAGCGGTAGGTCAGATCTTCCTAAACACCAACGCAGCAGCTGCTGCAGGTGCTATTGCGGCGCTATTTGTATGTAAAACGACTTGGGGCAAAGCGGATTTAACGATGATTCTCAATGGTGCGCTAGCTGGCTTGGTTGCTATCACCGCAGATCCTCTATCACCATCGCCATTATATGCAGTTGCTATTGGTGCAGTATCTGGCGCGCTAGTCGTATTCAGCATCATTGGCCTAGATAAACTAAAAATTGATGACCCAGTCGGTGCGATTTCAGTGCACGGTGTTTGTGGCTTCTTTGGTTTGATGGTTGTGCCTCTAAGCAACGGCGATGCTACATTCGGTGCACAGCTTTTAGGTGCTGTCGTTATCTTTGCTTGGGTATTTGGTGCTAGCCTAGTGGTGTGGGCTATCTTGAAAGCAACCGTTGGAATTCGCGTCACGGAAGATGAAGAAATGGAAGGTATGGACATGCATGATTGTGGCGTCGGTGCGTACCCAGAATTTGTCACTGTGAAGTAATCAATAGCCTGTAATAAATAGTTACACTCTCAACATATAAAAACCTGCTCCGATGAGCAGGTTTTTTAATATTTGTCATTGTCTTCTTATTGAACATACATATAATAACGCAACTGATAAACGTTATCATTAGCATGGTAAAGGATTAAACAATGAAAAAACTGCTAACTCTTTCAGCATTAACTTGCGCAACCTTAGCTCCAACAGCAATGGCTGCTGAAGAAGTGAACGTCTACTCTTACCGTCAACCTTTCCTAGTTGAACCTATGTTCAACGAGTTCACTAAAGAAACTGGCATCAAAGTAAACGTAAAATTTGCTAAAAAAGGCTTAGCAGAAAAGCTAGCTCAAGAAGGCGAGTACAGCCCAGCTGACGTTATCCTTACGACAGACATCAGTCGTCTAGCTGAACTGACAAACAAAGGTTTAGTTCAGAAAGTAGATAGCAAAATCATTGAAGAAAACGTACCAGCTCAATACCAAGATAAAGAGAATGAGTGGTTTGCCCTAACTCTACGCTCACGTAGTGTTTACTCTTCACGTGATCGCGTAGGTAAACTAGGCGCAGATTTCAACTATGCAGATCTAGCTAAGCCAGAGTTCAAAGGTAAAATTTGTACTCGTAGCGGTAAGCACCCGTACAACGTTTCTCTAGTTTCAGCAATGATTGCTCACAATGGCGAAGCAGAAACCAAAGAGTGGTTGGAAGGCGTGAAAGCAAACCTTGCTCGCAAACCACAAGGCAACGATCGTGCACAAGTTAAAGCGATCAAAGAAGGTCTATGTGATGTTTCTCTAGGTAACAGCTACTACCTAGGTAAAATGGTTAACGACAAAGAGCAAAAAGCTTGGGCAGATGCAGTTTACATCAACTTCCCTAACCAAGAGACTACAGGTACTCACGTAAACATCTCTGGTATGGCGATGGCGAAGTACTCTCCAAACAAAGACAATGCTGTGAAGCTAATGGAATTCCTAACGGGTGACAAAGCGCAGCAGATGTATGCAGAAGTTAACTACGAGTACCCTGTTAAAGAAGGCGTGAAGCGTTCTGGACTTGTGGAATCTTGGGGTGACTTTAAAGCAGACAAGCTTTCTCTAGACGATATTGCAGCCAATCACGAAGCGGCAATTAAGCTATTAGACGAAGTGAAATTTGACCTTTAATTCCTTGTGGGGGTATAACAGTACCCCCATTTGATTAAAGGATATGAGATGTATTTGCAACAGCATTTGTATTTCATACAGCCTTGCAGTAATTAGGCGATGAAAGATAAACACTCTTTATGGAAAACCAGTAGTGGGGTAATAACTCTGTTACTGGTTTTGCCGATCTTAGCGATCTTCTACACCGCAATTGGTGAAACGGATGATTTGTTTGCCCATTTAATGGCGACAGTCATGCCGACTTATATTTTTAACACGGTTGCGCTCACTATTGGCGTAATGGTGTTGTCCTTAATTCTTGGTATACCAAGCGCTTGGATAATGGCCATGTGTAAACTGCCGACCGAAAAATGGTTGCAGTGGGCATTGGTGCTACCTCTTGCGATGCCAGGTTATATCATTGGTTATATTTTTACTGATTGGTTTGATTTTGCAGGACCGATTCAGATCTTTTTGCGTGATGTAACCGGATGGGGACCTGGCGAGTATTGGTTCCCTGATATTCGCACCTTGCCTGGCGCGACCTTTGTGTTGGCTTTAGTGCTGTACCCTTATGTGTATTTGCTGTGTCGAGCTGCATTTATGGAGCAAAATGTCTCTTTGTTGCAAAGCGCGCGTTTGCTCAAATGCTCTCCATGGGAAAGCTTTTGGCGCATCTCGATGCCGTTAGTAAGACCTTCTATCGCAGTGGGGTTATCATTGGTCGCAATGGAGACTATCGGTGACTTTGGTACTGTAAGTTACTTCGCTGTGAATACGTTAACCACAGCGGTCTACGATACTTGGTTGGGGTACTCTAATCTTAATGCTGCAGCCAAGATTTCTGCCATGATGCTCGTCATTGTAGTACTGCTTCTCAGTGCCGAACGCTACAGTCGTCGTAAACAAAAGCTTTTTCAAAGCCAATTTAACAGTCACGAAGATTTTCGTTATGAGTTGACGGGCTGGAAAAAGTGGACCGCGCTGGTTTGGTGTTGGGGCTTGGTTTCGGTCGCGTTTATTTTGCCATTACTACAGCTGATTGATTATGCGATAACTTACTTTGCGCAGAGTTGGACCCCCGAGTTTCGTGAATACGCATGGAATAGTTTGGTCGTGTCGGTTATTGCCGCCATTATTGGTGTTGCTGTCGCACTGATCGTTAACTTTACCCATCGCGTTAATGGCAAGCGCGAAAGCTTGGCATTTATGCGTCTTTCTTCGATGGGGTATGCAGTGCCAGGAACCGTATTAGCGATTGGTGTGATGGTCGCAGTACTGTTTATGGATCACCGCGTCAACGACCTTGCTAAAGCCATGGAGTGGGGAAGACCGGGACTTATTTTTTCTGGCTCCATGTTCGCCCTGGTTTTTGCCATGGTTGTGCGCTTTTCAGCGGTGGCGATTGGTAGTATCGAAAGTAATTTAAATAAAATTTCGCCTTCGTTAGATATGGCGTCTCGCACCATGGGTTGTAAGCCTAATGCCATGCTGTGGCGTGTGCACTTTCCGCTGGTTAAACGTGGTGCACTGATTGCGGCTCTGTTAGTGTTTATCGAGTCGATGAAAGAGCTCAATGCGGCTCTATTACTTCGTCCATTTAACTTTGAAACACTAGCCACATACGTTTATAACTTCGCCTCGGATGAGCATTTAGAATTGGCCGCTTTGCCTGCGGTTCTGTTGGTTCTTGTTGGGTTGATCCCGCTTGTTGTTGTTAACCGTTCACTGGAGCAAAATCACTGATGAGCTGCGCATTATCAATTAAAAACCTGACTTGCCAATATGATGATCAAACCGTACTCGAATCATTGTCTCTTGAGGTGGAACAAGGGCAAATTGTCTGTTTACTAGGTGCAAGTGGTTGCGGAAAAACAACACTATTAAAAGCCGTTGCAGGGCTATTACCATTAACGTCAGGCGAAATGAGCTTAAATTGCGTCACGATTGACGATGGGGAGAACTGGTTGCCACCAGAACAGCGTAATATCGGGATGATTTTCCAAGATTATGCGCTTTTTCCTCACTTGACGGTGGAGCAAAATATTACCTTTGGCTTAAAGCATTACTCGACAAAAGAGAAAAATGGCAAAGTCCAAGAGATGCTCGAGCTCGTGCATTTGCAAGGCTATGGCGATCGTTATCCTCATCAATTGTCTGGTGGACAGCAGCAGCGTGTTGCGATTGCTCGCTCATTAGCTTACAGCCCAGACTTATTGTTGCTGGATGAGCCGTTCTCTAATATTGATACGCAAGTTCGCCATGAGCTGATAAGTGAGATCCGTAAGATTTTTAAGGCGCAAGGCGTGACTGCCATTTTTGTTACGCATAGCCGTGAAGAGGCTTTTGCCTTCGCGGATAAAATGGCAGTGATGAACAATGGTGTTATCGAGCAGTATGGTACGGCATCTGAGCTTTACTACCAGCCTTCAAGTAAGTTTGTTGCGGATTTCTTAGGTGGTGGTAGCTATCTTGCCGCTAAACGAGTTTCGGATTCAGAATATGAAACCCACTTGGGTGTGGTTGAAGCCACAGCCCAACAAGAGATCCCAGTGCAGTCTGAATGCTCTTTGTTGCTAAGGCCGCAACATGTGCAAATTCAATCCGATGAAGAGAGCTCAGTAACGGTGCTGGAGCAGCACTTTATGGGCGACCATTGCCGTTACGTGATTGATGCGAATGGCGACCGTTTGTTGGCTACTGCATCGCAGGCATTAAATATTGGTGAGTCTGTTGCTGTGAAAATTGAAACGCAGGGCGTGCTGGCATTCGCATAACGTTACTGGGTACCTTTACTACTTCTCTTATTCCTTCCTACACACAATAAAAAAGCCCGGCAGTAATGCCGGGCAAGTATTCTCCCCCTTAGCGACAGCTTGAATTACATGACAAGCGTAGCCGAAGTGCTCCGAAGCGGGCACAAGGTCAGTTATAAAGATAAGAAGTCTTTAAACTGTTGAAGAACACGTTCCGCAGTGTCCTTATCTTGCATTTCTGCAAAAATACGTAGTAATGGCTCAGTACCAGAGAAGCGGGCGATGATCCAACCGCCGTTCTTGAAGTAGACTTTCGCACCATCTTCATAGCTGACTTTTTCGATTTCAAACTCAAACTCAGGCAACTGCTTTTCAATATAAATTTTGTTGAACAGTACCTCTTTTTGCGCCGGTTTGAACTTGCAATCACCTTCTGCCATGTAGGCATAGCCGTACTTACCGTAGATTTCATCTAGCAACTCAGACAGCTTCTTGCCGGTTACTGAAATCATTTCAACTAACAAGCTAGACGCGAAGACGCCATCTTTACCTTTGATGTGGCCGCGAATGGTTAGGCCGCCAGAGCTTTCCCCACCAATCAGTGAGTCATCCGCTTCCATTTGAGAACTGATGTGCTTAAAGCCTACTGGTACCTCAAAGCATTTTTCACCGTGGTCTTCAGCAATTTTATCGAGAAGATGAGTCGTCGCGATGTTACGTACCACGGAACCTGTCCAACCTTTGTACTCCAATAAGTAATAATAAAGTAGAATCAGGACTTCATTCGGATGAATGAAGTTACCTTTTTCGTCAATAATACCAAGACGGTCCGCATCGCCATCGGTACCGATGCCAATATCGTAACCTTGCTCTTTTACTAGGTGCATCAAACGGTAGAGTGTTGCAGCACTTGGCGAAGGCATTAACCCACCGAAGTCTGGGTTTTTTCCATCGTTAATCACATCAACGTCACAGCGGCCGTTGATTAATACGGTTTGCAGCGCATTTTTTGCGACACCGAACATCGGGTCAATCAAAACGCGTAGGTTGGCTTTTTTGATCGACTCGATATCAATAAAGTTAATGATCGAATCTACGAATTCGTTCATCGGGTTGATAATTTGAATCAGCTTATCTTCAACCGCTTGTTCAAAATCGACACTTTTTACATCTTGTGCAGTGAGCGTATTGATTTGTGATTCGATTTTCTGGGTGATGATTTCATCTGCATCACGACCGCCTTCAATGAAGACTTTAATGCCGTTGTAATCGGCCGGGTTGTGCGATGCCGTAATACATGCCGAGTAAGCGCAGCCCATTTCCTTCGCTTTAAACATTACGATAGGCGTTGGAACAAACTTATCGATAAAGCTAACGACGATGCCGTTTGCTGCTAAAACTTCGGCAAACCAACGGCCAGCTTTGTCAGACAGAAAGCGTCGGTCATAGCCAATGACAAAGCCGCGATCAGCAACAGATTCGTTATTCGTAATGTTTGCAACTGCTTGAGCAACCAAACGAACATTATCTTTAGTGAATTCTTCACCGATGAATGCGCGCCAGCCGCCTGTACCAAATTTGATCATGATTCGAACCTCAATAAGGGCGGCAAGGCGCCGCGCCTTAAAATTTTGCTAGCGAACCCAATGCACAAGCTAAATAGCAAAAGTGCATTGGGACGTTTTGAAGCGATTAACCTAGTGTTACGATCACTTCGTTGACGGAACCTTCCGCTTGAACTGGTACAGATGCACCATTTACTGCTTCACCGTTCACAGTAATTGACTTAACGCCTTTGCTTACTGAATCAGGGTTCACCACTTTTATGTTGTACGTTGCACCTAGCCATTGACGAGTCACTTCGAAACCAGGCCAGTTAGTTGGGATACATGGATCGATAGTCAGGCCATCGAAGCCTGTACGCACACCAAGGATAAAGTTGGTAACAGCGAAGTAAGCCCAGCCAGATGTACCTGTTAACCATGGGTGGTTTGCACGACCGTGGTCTTGGTGGTCACGACCCATAATGAACTGAACGTATGAGTATGGTTCTGCAATACGTTTTTCGATGATGTCGTTCTGGTTGTATGGGTTTAGTGCATCGTAGAATTTCATTGCACGGTCACCACGACCCAGTTTCGCTTCAGCTACCCAAGCCCATGGGTTTGGATGCGAGAAGATTGCACCGTTCTCTTTTACGCCTTGGTAAACGCGAGTTACGAAGCCGATATCATCATTCGGTGTTGCAAAAGATGGTGAGTTTAGGTGAAGGCCGTATTCAGAGAAGAGGTTCTCGTCGACTGCGTCCATCGCTTTTTCGCCGCGCTCTTGAGATACCGCACCAGAAAGTACCGCAAGCGTGTTTGACTCTAGGTGTACTCGACCTTCTGCTTGTTGTGCAGTACCGATCTTGTCGCCATTTTTCGTCAGACCACGGATGTACCAACCGCCTTCGTCGTCCCAAAGGTGTGTTTCACACGCTTCACGCACGTTTGCTGCCATTTCCGTGTATTTTTCAACGTCGGCTTCTTTACCTAGGTATTTCGCTAGGTCGATGAACTCTTGCAGTGCCCAGAAGTGTAGGAACGACACCATTGAAGATTCACCACCTCCTAGGTTTAGACAGTCGTTCCAGTCTGCACGTAGACCTTTACAGATGCCCGTTTGACCCACGTATTCAGCTGAGAAGTCTAGCGCAGCTTTCATGTGGTCATACACGGTTGCATCACCGCCATCCGCGTAAGGAATCACTTCGTCGAAGAAGCTGTGCTCACCGGTTTCCATCACGTATTTACAGATGGTTGGTACTAGCCATAGGTGATCATCAGAGCAAGTGTCTTCAATACCGTGGATCTTATCTTCATCGGACGGAGTAGGAACAACTGTTGGAGACTTAGATGGTTTAACATCTGCTTTTTCAGGATCGAACCAATCAGGATCGAATAGGTGTAGGCCGTAACCCGCTTTTACTTGACCACGCAGTAGATCAACGATGCGCTTACGAGTCATTTTCGGGTTCGCGTGAGGAACGGAAATTGCGTCTTGCGCCGTATCGCGGTAACCAAGGCCAGTACGGCCACCGACTTCGATGAACGAAGCAAAGCGAGACCAAACCACACACGTTTCTGCTTGGTACAGCGTCCAAGCGTTGATCATCGTGTCTAGGCCTTCGTTTGGCGATTTCACTTGGAACTTGCCACAACGCTCATCCCAGTGTGCTTTGATACCAGCAAATGCATTGTCTACTTCAGCCAGGTCTTGGTATTTAGTGCGCAGACGTTCACCGTTGCCTTTACCGATACCTAGAATGTAAGCAAAACGAACTTCTTCACCTGGTTGGATAGTAAACTGCTTGTGCAGAGAGCCACAGTGGTTGTAACACGTTTGCGCGGTGTTAAAACACTTACCTTGCTCTACTGCTAGTGGGTTTGCTTCGTCGCGGTATAGACCTAGGAAGCTATCACGTTGACCGTCGTACGAATCTGGGTCAAACGTTGACGCTAGGTAGTAGAAGCCTTCGAAATCGTTCGTGTTGTAGTACAGGTCGTATTCAATCATGCCTTCGTTGTATGACGTACCCGCAGAGTAGAGAGACATCTGGTGGTTTTGGTTATCAGATTGAATGTGGCTGAATGAGAACTCAACAAATGAGAATGCGCTGATCGTACGCGGTTTGTCAGAGGTGTTCTTGATGACCACATCCCAAATTTCCGCGTCTTCGCCTTTTGGTACAAAGAGCGTTTTGGTTGCGCTAATACCGCTGTATTCACACTTGAATTTAGAGTACGATAAACCATGACGAACTTCGTAGTTCGCTTCGTCTAGGCTTTTCGCAACTGGTTGCCAAGAGATTGACCAGTAATCACCCGTCTCATCATCACGTAGGTAAACGTAGTGTCCTGGGCGATCGAATGTCGCGTTTGGACGGAATTTAGTAACACGGTTGTATTCTGGAGAGTTGTAGAACGAGTAGCCACCCGCGTTGTGCGAGATAACGGTACAGAATTTTTCTGTACCTAGGTAGTTGGTCCAAGGAGCAGGTACATCAGGGCGAGTAATGACGTATTCACGATTCTCGTTATCGAAATAGCCGTATTTCATTTGTGTATTTCCTTTTTACAAAGCTGCATCTGCAGCCAAAATTTAAAAACTCTTCAAGCGTGATGCTTCTACATCAGCTCTGTATTACTTCCACGGTTTACGGTAATTCACTCCCTGCAAATCAAGCAGAGGTAGGTGTCCTTTCAAACGTGATAAATAGTCGGTCCAATCTCGGTGTTGTTTGTCTGTCCAGCATGCTTCTGCCATTGCGGTTAAGCGCGGGAAGACCATGTAGTCCATACGAGACTGGTTGTTAATGATTTCGCACCACAATGCTGTTTGAATGCCCCAAATGCGTTTACGTATTGGATCGTCGGCTGGCACTTCAGCGAGTGGTTCATAGTTGTAAGCTTTTTCTAGCGGCAACGGGTTAGCCCAATCCACGCCCGGTTCTTCTGGTGCGTAGTCTTGTGTCATATCTAGGTAGGTGGTTTGTGCTGGTTGTAGCACCACATCGAAACCTTGGCGCGCGCAGTTCAAGGCCGCCTCTTCGCTTAACCACGAATAGATCACTGTGTCTTTGCTGACTTTGTCGCCATGCTGTGCTTCTTCCCAGCCCAGCATGCGCTTGCCAAGTTTGCGTAGTTTGTCTTCGGCATGACGCAAGAAGTGCCCTTGTAACTCTTTGTAGTCGCTGTAACCTTGTTGCTCCATTAGTGCTTGGCACGCAGGGCTTTTTGACCAAACCCCGTTAGGTACTTCATCCGCACCGATATGAACATAAGGCGCAGGGAACAACGCGGAGACTTCTTCCAACACTTTGTCGATAAACTCATAGCTACCCGGAAGAGCAGGGTTAATGACGTTGTCGTTGTAATGCTGAATACTGCGGTATTCGGTGGTGTCTTCTGCTTCAACCAATAGGTGTGGTAACGACTTGATGGCAGCACGGCAGTGGCCTGGTACATCGATTTCAGGGATTACAGTGATGCCTCGTTTAGAAGCAAAGGCAACCACGTCTTTGATGTCTTCTTGAGTGTAAAAACCGCCGTAACGCTCAGCAAGGTGCGTGTACTGTGGCTCATTGGTTTCATCCAACCCACGCCATGCGCCAATATCGGTTAGTTGAGGCAATGATTTGATCTCAATTCGCCAACCTTCATCATCGGTAAGGTGCCAATGGAATGTATTGAACTTGTAGTGAGCCAACTGGTTGATCAAACGTTTGACTTGCTCAACGGAGTGAAAATGGCGAGCACAATCTAGCATCATACCGCGGTAACGAAAACGTGGTCGGTCTTTGATTGAACAGCAAACCACTTCCATGGAATTCGGTTGATCGCCGACTTTGATCAGTTGCAATAACGTTGCACAAGCATGGGTAAAGCCAGACGAAGATCCTGCTTCAATTTTGATCGACTCTTCTGCTGCCTTCAGTTTGTAAGCGCCTTCATCCAAGGTTGGGTTGCCTTTGAAGATGATCTGACTGCCATTGTCTGATGTGAACTCAAATTGATGAATGCGCTTAAGCTCTTCAAGTAACCACTCTTTAGCTGAATTGGCTAGGTTTGAATAAACTGCAACGCCAGCTTGATGATTAAAGCTAAAGCAATGATCGCTGACTTCTATATGGTTTGGTTTTGGCAATAAAGGCTGCGCATGCGTCAAGCTGGAAGGGATCTCACTACGTTCACGGTACGGTGAAGCCAATACGATCGGCGTGACATCGACTTGAGCTCGCTGAAGGTTGCCGTTGACTTCAAAGTTGACCAAGGCTTCATTGAATCCATCAGAATAGTAACGGAATGGGTTCGAACCAATACTGAACTCGCAGTAAAAATGATGGTTAGCTGCCAGCACCAACCCTTCTGGTTTGAGAGTGCAATAGCTGCCAATTTGCTTGAGCTGACCATTCGAAATACTATCCGGCAGAATGTAGCGATCAAAAGCAAAAATCAGGCTCCAATTGTGGAGATCTTGATCGCTTAAATTATGAAACGTCAGTCCAAAACGGCAGTTTTGCTTTTGCTCTGATAGGACGACGAGATCAACACGATATTCCATATCTACTCCTACGCCGCATTGAGCGAGTAAAGGTTGTGTTCAGGCTTACCTGCAAACATAATTGCGCCTTCAATCGCGTCAAACTGTGGTTCAACAACCCATTGCTGAACGGGTGGCGAAAGCCAACGTAAAATACGTTCAGCAATGCTGCCCATTAAACAAATACGCGTTGCGCCGCGCTTGTTTAATGCCACGAGAAACATTTCTATATCAGCTGCAGTTTGCTTCAGCATCTCAATTGCCAGTGCATCACCTTGTTCTGCATGTTGGAAAATTGCAGGAGAAAACTGCCCATAATCACGAGGAAGCGCTTGTTTAGACCAAGCCACCACGTTATCAACGTCATTTTCGAAATGCGCCATGACGTGTTGTGCTAGAGGCGTTTTCTCTCTGATGCCATCTTCTGCTAACAAAACTTGTTGAACTAGGTGAAGCCCCATCACTGCGCCGCCACCTTGATCCGAAATAGGGAATTCACGACCACCGACAACGTGCTGCTCCAATCCTTTAAGATAGATGCCACAAGAGCCCGTTCCTGCGATCATGATTGCGCCATCTTCGCCATTGTGTGCACCAACGCACGCGCCGTAAGCATCAGTATTAAGAGTCATACTGGCAAACGGATGAGGAAGAGACATGAAGGCTTGCCAAGATGCTTTGTGCTCAGCACCTGCAAGGGCTAAGCCGACATGCATCGATGCGAAATCTTGTTGTGTCAGGCCGCCTTGCTCGGCAGCCGAAGTGATGGATTCAAGAATCGAAGCCATTGCTATTTCAGCACCTAGCATGATGTTGGCACTGCCGCTTTTGGCCTCGCCAAGAAAATTACCTTGTGAATCTTTAATCCTGGCCCGACATGACGTGCCGCCACCATCGATACCTACAAAATACATCCCCATGATTATTGTTCCTTAATATTTTTAGAGGTTGCCAACTGAGAAATATGCTGAGCTTGACTCATTATCGCGAGTAAGTACCAAGCGCCATGCGGGATCCATTGTTCGCCCCAGCGCCAGTTTTGTAACATGTCGTCTTTTTGTGCTGGTGGGTTAAATGCGATGTCTTCCTCGTCTTCAAAGCCGCCAGTGATTCCGTTACACACACCGCCTTTAGCATTGAAGAAACCATATTTAGGAAGGTAATCAGGGTTGTTACGACCGTGGCCGTCAAGCATGCACATGTCATATGGGTTTAAGCCTACAATCCAGTTCAATGCATCTTGAGCAAACACGGAAAGTTGTTGCTGTATTTCTTGCGACGTTATATGCGGTTGAGCGAGATACGCCATGGTCGCGAGTGAGCCCAATCGAGCATTCTCGCCTTGCCACCAATAGCCGGATTCATTGTTGTGTGCGACAAAAAATGCATCGCGTTTTGACTCATTTACGCCTTTAACATATTGGCGAGGGTAACCGAATGGGTTGGTCACTTTATTCGATATATTGATCTCAAACTCGCACGCTCGGTTAACGATGCGTTTTACCGATTCTGTCTGTACGGAGTCGTCTTCAATTGCTAGGTATTCGCATAGGGCAATAACGGGTAGACCTGCTTCGGCAGCGTGAAAGTATGGACGACTGCCGTCTTGGTTTGCTGACCAAAAGTGTTGAATCTGCTCGTCGCTCATTTGGCGGGCAACTAAGCGCTGTGCCCATAAACGGCTCTCTTCCAAGTAGCGAGTTTCTTTGGTGGCTTTAAACAGTTCTACACTAGCTAGTAGCGCACAGTATTCGTCGATAATGTTTTCTTCACCATCATTGAGGTACTGCGTATTGTGCTCTTTTAAGTGCCAGTAACCATTTTCAGCAGCGTTGCGGTATTTTTGTTGATCGTATTCGCCGTGAACACCTAAACGCGACGCCGCGGCCAGCGCTGCGATGGTTACACCGCCGCCTTGTCGAAAGCCTGCTTGGTAGTCGTCAAATTTGTGACCAAGTTGCGTTTCGTAGGCACAGATTTCTCGTTGCGCAGTATCTTTGCTCCACTTATCAAAGACCGTCATGTAGAAGAAGCCTTTTTCGTTTTGCATACGAACAAGGAAGTCTGCACCGAACAGGGCTTCTTCAATAAGACGTGTACGTGTGAAGGCTGCAATGTCTTCGCTTCCTTCAAGCAATGAAAGCCCTTTTAGGATGTTCCAAACCACCATTGGGGTTTGTTGAGGGTTCAAATAATTAGCGTATGAAAGATGACTTAAATATTTGCTAACGTCTCCAGATGCGTCGTACCAGCCTCCGTGTACATCAACCGTTTGGTTGGCGTTGAGCACTGGAACTTGTCGATCTTGTTGATCGAAAATTCCACCACAACGTTGTGATTTGAAGTAGTGGATCACATCCGACAAAGTTTGATCCAACAGAATATGTTCGCCAATGGTGAAAGAGGAAGAGCGCGTATCTTCCACTTGCAGGAAATAGTCGCCTGAATCTGTGAAAGATGAAAAGTCGATGAGGTAGAAATAGCCCTGATGCCAGTTCGCCACTTTACCTTGTTCTTCAACCGCAAAAGTTGCCACGGTTTGCTCGCTAGTGGCACAAATCAATTGAGCAGTGTAAGAAGACAAGTGTGGTTGTTCGGTCTGGACAATGGCTTTCTTTGGGCCCAGATGTTCATAACCAATGTGGTTAGTCAGTAGCAGCATTCAATGTCTCCGGGAAACGATAAAACAGGAATGGGTCAGGCTGAACCTGACCCTCGTTATAATTAATCTTCAAATAAGTAACAGCGAACAAAGTGGTTCTCAGAAAGCTGAGTGACGCCTGGTAGTCGTTCGCGACATTTATCGGTTGCGTGTACGCAGCGTCCTGCAAATGGGCAGCCGACTGAATCCGGTGTCCAAAGTGGGATTTCCCCTTTGTTGCCTTTCAGCTTCTCGTGAATAGACTTCGATGGATCAGGCACAGCAGATACCAACAGTTGCGTATATGGGTGTTGAGGATCGTGAATGATTTCCTCAGTATCCCCCCATTCAACCATGTGACCTACGTACATAACCGCGAGATCTTCAGCAATGTAACGCGCCGTTGCGATGTCGTGAGTGATGTAAAGCAGAGACATTTGTTTCTCGAACTTCATCTCTTCCATCAAGTTAAGAACACCAGCACGAATTGACACGTCCAGCATTGATGTTGGCTCATCTGCCAATACCACTTCTGCACCTACAGCGATATTACGAGCTAGGTTTACACGTTGACGCTGGCCGCCAGACAGCTGATGTGGGAACTTTTGCGCGGTTTCTTTTGGCGGAATCAGACCAACTTGTTCTAGTAGGTCATACACACGCTCTTCCAGTTCCTTTTTGTTGCCTGGTGCAATCTTTTTATGGATTAGCAACGGGCGAGCAATGTGGTGAAAGATATTGTGTGTAGGGTTTAGTGAGCCAAATGGGTCCTGCCATACCATTTGTACGCCTTCACGGTATGTCATCAAGTCATGTCGAGAGGTAATATCTTGGATATCACGACCTCTGTATTCGATTACACCCTCGGTAGGTGCGTACATTTTTGCAATCATTTTAGCGGTAGTAGATTTACCAGAGCCTGATTCACCTACTACTGACAAACCGCGGCTCTTGTACATCTTGAATGACACGTCGTTGATCGCGCGCATTTTTGACTGCTTGATTGAGTTACTATTTAACGGGAAGTCCTTAACGACATGTTTACCCTCAATCAGCAGTTCGCCGAGTTGTTTGCTCATAATTCTCTCCAGTGTAATTTTGTTCTTAGCTAGCGTTATTTTTTGTTGTTAAACCTTAGCTTGAGCAATCGTGTCGCCGTATAAGTGGCAATTTGAAAAACGACCAGGTTCAATTTGACGCAGCTGAGTTGGTACTCGTGTACAAGCTTCGTGGACGCGGTCGCAGCGGGCTTGGAAGCGGCAGCCTTGAGGAATCTCTAATAGGTTCAAAGGGTTGCCTGGAATACCAGTTAATTTGGTTTTAGGACCAGTTAGTGGAGGGAAAGAGCTACCCAAACCTTTAGTGTAAGGGTGGTAAGGACTTTCCAGAATTTGCTTAGAAGGGGCGACTTCAATTAACTCACCGGAGTACATAATGCCGATTCGATCCGAGAACTCGACCATGAGTGACAAGTCGTGGGTAATGAAAAGGATCGAGAAGCCGAACTCTTCTTTTAGTGCATAGATCTTTTGTAGGATTTCACGCTGAACCACAACATCGAGTGCCGTCGTTGGCTCATCCATGATGATCATTTTTGGATTGAGAGCCAGAGCAATCGCAATGACTAAGCGCTGGCGCATACCACCAGAAAATTGGTGTGGGTAGTCATTCAAGCGGCTTGGGTGAATATCAACGATTTCCAACAATCCTTCGGCGCGCTTTTTCGCTTGTTCACGTGTCATGTTGGTGTGGCGCATGATGACATCGCAAAACTGCTCTTCCATCGTAAGCACCGGATTTAATGCGTTCATTGCACTTTGGAACACCATCGACATCTCGCTCCAGCGGAATGATTGCATACGTTCATCGCTGTACTTAATGATGTCTTCACCGTTGAAGATGACCTCACCACCAGTGATGAATGCTGGCGGCTTATGAAGACGCATGAGCGAGAAAGCAACTGTGGATTTACCACAGCCAGATTCACCAGCCAGGCCAAAGACTTCACCAGGCGCAATGTCAAAGCTAACGTTGTTACAGGCGCGGACATCGCCCGCATCTGTGATGTAATCTACGCATAGGTTACGGATAGAAATTAGTGGTGCAGTCATGATTATTTATCTCCGCTCCATAGTGCATTTTGTGGTGCCATTTCAGGCGCGCGCTCTTTCTTGTCTTTCTCTGCCAGTTTCTTCCAGCGTTTCATGCCTTTGTGAGAACGAAGCTGTGGGTTAGCAATTTCATCAACGGCAAAGTTAAGTAGAGCAAGACCAGTCACCAAAAGAGTTAAGGCGATACAAGGTGCTAATACTTCCCACCATGCGCCAATCAACATTGCTGATGAGGTTTGCACGTTGTAAAGCATGATGCCCCAACTGATGGTGTTGGCATCGCCCAGGCCCAAGAACGAGATTACAGCCTCAGTATTGATAGCGAGCATTACTGAGCCGATGAAGCTTGCACCGACAATCGGGATTAGGTTTGGTAAAATTTCAACGAAGATGATGCGGAATGAAGACTCGCCCAATACTTCAGCGGCTTTCACAAACTCTTTCTCGCGCAGAGCCATGGTTTGAGAACGGACAACACGTGCGCCCCACGCCCAAGAGGTACCAGCGATAATCAAGGCAATGGTGAGTGGACCTGCTTCGCCAATAAAGGCTGCCAGTACAAAGAGCAATGGGTATTGAGGGATTACCAGCATGATGTTCATCGCTGCACTCAATATGTCATCCACTTTGCCGCCGAAGTAACCTGCCGAGATACCAATGACCGTTGCTAGGAAACATACGATGATGCCAGCACCAAAGCCGACACCCAGCGATACGCGAGCACCGTAAGCCACTTGTGACCAAATATCACGACCCATACGTGAAGTCCCCAGAACGTGATCAGCCTTTTTCGACATAATCAGCGTACGACGATCATCTGCTAGATTTTTAGCTACCCAGCCATCAGGATTATTTTGCGCTTGTTTTACGACAAAGCTAGGGTATTCGTGTGGATTACCGGTTCGCTTGTCTGGCGCATGTTTCGTAAGTAAAGGAGCTGCGATCGCAACGAATACGAATACGGTAACAATACCAAGACCGATTCGAGCGAATGAGTTACCTAAAATAAGTTTGAATAGTTCTTTCATGATTATTTGCCTCCCGTACGTAGGCGAGGGTCTAGAATCATGTACAGCATGTCAGCCATTAAGTTGAAGCACAGCATGAACATCGTCATGATAATTAACTGACCTTGAAGTACTTGGTAGTCACGAGCGTGAATTGCGTTAAGTAGCACGGTGCCTAAACCTGGGTAGTTGAAAATCATCTCGATGATCAATTGACCACCAATGGCCATACCCAAAGACATAGATAGCGCGGTTACACTTGGAAGTAGCGCGTTACGTGCGGCGTAATTGAAGACGACACGGTTCTCGCTCAGCCCTTTGCCTTTCGCCATCGTGATGTAGTCTTCGGCGAGAAGGTTGATCATGTTGTTACGCATATTGACGAGGAAGCCGCCGATCTGAACGATGGTTGCACAGAATAGAGGCAGTACTGCGTGGTAACCCACGTTTTTGATGAACTCCCAGCTTGACCAATCAGGGATAGTACCTGGCGTGTAAGCATAGCCAGATGGGAACCATTTTAGGCCAATCGCAAAGGTAAACAGCGCTAACATTGCGATAACCATCTGTGGGATAGCTTGAATGATCAATGTACCAGGCGTTACGAATGCATCGTACTTACTACCACGCTTCCATGCGGCAAAAATGCCGAGTACAGAAGCGATTGAGAAAGAAAGTACAACCGCAGTACCAGCTAGGAAGAGAGACCAGCCAAATGCACTACCTAGTAAAGAGTTAACTGAAAGAGGGTAGAACTGGATTGATGTACCTAGCTCCCAACTTAGAATGTTTTTAATGTACGAAAAGTACTGAATGTAAATCGGCCCATCAACGAAACCGAGCAGTTCTTTCATTGCTGCGATTCGTTCTGGTGTCACCTGTACAGAAGCGTTAGCAAACATCATGGTAACTGGGTCACCAGGCATTGCTCGCGGAATAATAAAGTTTAACGTCGCTGCAACTAAGAGCGCGACAAGATAGAACGACAAACGTCTTAAAAAATAACCCATAACTCACACCTTACTCACCCAGATTTTTTCCCTGTTTCTGGTTTCAGGTCGCTCTTAGCGAAATTTAGAGCGAAAAATCCCCTGACGACGAGCGCCACATCTTGGTTTCGTTAACAAGGGATTTTTATAGGCGGCACACGGGATGTATGCCGCTTGAAATGAACTTCTACTTATTTAACTGGTTTTAGGTCCAGTACGTGAAGTAGACGCTCTGGGATACCAGCCCAAATGTTTGGACGGCCCTTAGGATTTTCTTCGTTCCACCAACCAGTGAAGCGAGTTGTGTTGTATTGATACATGTACGCGCCAGATAGCACAGGAATGGTTACTTGGTCCTGAGCAATGATCTTCTGGATACCATGAGCGATTTCTAGCTGTTCTTGCTTATCAGCGGTTTTGTAGAAGCTGTTAAGAAGACCGTCTAACTTATCGTTCTTGTAGAAGTGCATTGCAAAGCGAGGCATACCGTCACCAGACTGTAGCTTCGAGTTGTAGCCGCTGTCCCAGTACAAGTGTGGATCCGCACCGTGGAAGTAGTTGGTGTAAGCAACGTCGTATGTACCTTCTAGCATTGCTTGGTTGTATACCGAGAAATCTGGAGTACGAGCACGTGCTTTGATGCCTACTTCTGCTAGTTGCTCAACAGCTAGTTGTACAGTGTTGTTAAAGTCAGTCCAACCGTTTGGCGATTGAATGAGAAGCTCGAAAGACTTGCCTGATGGTGTATCTACAAAGCCATCTTTGTTTACATCTTTGAAGCCTGCTTTAGCAAGAAGCTTTTTCGCACCTTCGGCGTTGTATGTGTTGTAACCTTTGTACTTGTTGTGCGTCTCTTCGTCAGACCAAGCTTCGAATGCGTAGCCTAGACCTGAAGCGAAGTCATTTACTGTACCGCCACCGTAGAATGCAATGTCGATAATCGTTTGACGGTCTAGCGCCATAGAGAACGCACGACGGAAGTCAACGTTAGTAAGTGCTTCGTTTTTCGCCGCGTCTGGGTTTTTGAAGTTCACTACAAACGCTTGAGTACCCGCTGGTGGGTACCAGTAGTGGTGATTCGGACTTGCTGCAGCGTAAGTGCGGTCGATGTCTGGTACGAATGAAGACGTCCAGTCCATTTCGCCGTTAACGATTTTGCCCAAGAATTGGTCGTTGTTAGCGATTTGTGGCACTCGTAGACAGTCTACATCTAGGTTATCAGCATCCCAGTAATTCGGGTTCTCACACTGAATGTATAGTTGCGGTGTAAAAGTGTCGATTTCGGTAAATGGACCACTACCTACAGGATTTTCGTTTGTGAATGTTGCTGGATCTTTCACTTTGCTCCATACGTGCTTAGGTACAACTGGTACTTTCGCAATTTCGTAAGGAACGTTTGAGTTTGCTTCGCTTAGACGGAATTTAACTTTGTAGTCGTTAACTTTCTCTACGCCAGTAACCCAAGAGTTGATACCAGATTGGTCTAGCTCTGGCTTCTCTTTAACTAGGTTGAAAGAATAAACTACGTCATCAGCGGTAAACGCTTTGCCGTCAGACCATTGTACGCCCTTACGAATATCGAAAGTCACGCTCATTAGGTCATCAGCCATGGTAAAGTTTTCTGCTAGACGAAATACTGGCGTGTTACCGTGCATTTCGTTAAAAACAACGAGCGGCTCGTAAATAAAGTCGGTTGTTGTGTGCAGGTTAGTTGCACCCAAGAAAGGGTTAAAGTTACGAACGAAAGTTGTAAACTCTTTAGGGTGGATAGTCAGTTCACTGCGTTCAGCCGCAGTAGCTACCGATGCAAAACCTGTAGTAGCCGTTGCAATAATTGCTGTTGCTAGTGCTGTTTTTTTAATATTGGCAAGCATAGCTGTTCCTTACTATTTGCTTTCATTTCACTAAATGGAATTGAATGTCATCAATTGATAAACACTCTCCAAGACCTACCTCTTGTTTATGCATTACTCATTACAACATTGAGTTTCGCCAAGAGTGGCCTGTAGGCCTTAGGCAGGAGTAAGAAAACACCTTATCCAGAAAATAATCAAACTCGATTCTCGTTAAAAACGTTAAAATATCGTCACTCTCCGTTATAAACGTTATTTTGGCTAATTTTGACTAGAGATAGACCAAAAAATAAACGTTGATATGCGTCGCAGTTTATATCCTTGTTAATAGTAAGTGTTAGTGGTTGCTAACCTGTAATCTTTTTAAAATAAAAGCCTTATGATTCCCTTCCTGGTTCGGAGATCTCGCTCACATGCAGAAAATGTGTTAATTAATTAGCTAAAAATTAATCTGCCGTTCTGTTGTGATTGAGTTCGCAATCTCTGTCAATTGTTGGTTAAAAACCGTTTGTTATCTGAAAAATAGTCTCTTTTATCGACAGTTTTCTCTCATTTATTGCTCTTTTTTTATTATGAAAATGAAGTGTTTTATTCGCTCGACTCAACCTAGTTTGGGTAGGTTATATCGATAGAAGCGTATGTTTGGAATGCCTACCATGGACAACTTTGTCCAGAGGCTTATTCGGCATCTTAATGTGGTAACGGTAGAGAGTCGCTGTATTGTTCGTCTTTAGAGAAAGAGAAGGCTTGGATAATAAAAAGCCCAGCGTATGCGCTGGGCTAGTTTTTTTGATAGGTATTAGCTGGTCAACAGTCGCTGTAGTTTATCTCGTTGAGCTTCGATGTACGCACGCTCAGGACTCTGTTCTTTACAGTGTTCAAGGATGAATTCTATCGAGCTCAATACTGTTCTCCAACGTGGCGTTTTCGGCAGCGTTTCTATACGCATGTATTTATCCAAAGTGCGTGTTTGCAGAGTGCTACGGTCAAGATAAACGCGCCATAAGCCACTTTGTTCGGCAAATGCGAATTTACTTTCACCAGTGACTGACTCCCAATACTCTAAGGCATGTGTCATTGCGTCGACCAGAATTTCTCGCATTAGCTCTTGTTTGTCTTTTTTGTTACCAAGCGCTTTGTCTGCAAGGCGTGTAAACTCTCCACCGAGTTCTTTCAGCTTCTGCAGCTGGTCTTTATCGCCATCAAAAGCATAACTTGAAAGCACCTCTACTGCGGTTTCTAGGTTGTGTATGCGAGCGGCATTGGCTCCTCCGCCAACATTAAAGATATACATGACATCTAAGCCTGAGCCTTCAGGTAGTTTAAGAATGTCTGCTTCGATGTTTTGACGAATATCTTCAATATAGATATCAATCTTGCCACAGTAATGAGGTTGTTTGACGGTCAGATATTTAGGTGCAATCAACTCATCGGCAGATGAACGTTTTAATTGTTCTAAGTTACGCTTGAATAGCTTGCAAGCAGCTTCATTAGCAAACCGGATACGTTTATCTTCACGCAAACAGATAATCGCTTCAGGAGCCGATTCCAGTTGTTCCAACAATCGCCCTTGAGTTTCTAATAAGCTTGCCTCTACAGCCGCTCGTTGGCGAAGTTCAGATTCAAGTATCTTATTCTCCATGTGGCGCATTTCAGCTTGGCTTGCCGTTAAGTGCGCTTGGATGCGCGCAGCTAGCTCTTGTTTATTGAATGGCTTAGATAAATAGTCGTTGGCTCCTGCTTCAAAGCCTCGTACACGATCTTCTGTTTGACTAAGCGCGGTGAGCATAATGATAGGTAGCTCGGCATGGTCATAAGTTTCACGTAATTCACTACAGACTTGATAGCCGCTCATGCCTGGCATCATGATATCCAATAATAGGAGTTCCGGTTTTTCCTGCTCAACGAGTGCTAATGTTTCTGGTCCATCAGAGACGGTACGTACGCGATAGCCCTCTAAACGTAAGAAGCTCTCAAGCACACGCAGGTTTACTGGCTCATCGTCAGCGACATACAGTAACGGGCCGTCTGGATTCTCTGGCAGTGATAAGTCTTCATTGTTCTCTACATCGATTTCAGGAATCTGGAAGTGTCCGTGTGCTGCAAGGGTTTGAGTTGTTTGGATCTCTTCTTCACTGGCAAGTGGTAACGTGAAACTGAAGGTGGTGCCGACCATAGGCTGGCTGCTGACGTATAACGAGCCACCCATCAACTCAATCAATTGACGGCTAATCGAAAGCCCGAGCCCCGCACCTTGACGATAGCGACTTGCGTCTTGTCCTGCTTGGATAAGTGGCTCGAAAATATGTTCAAGATGTTCTGCGGGAATACCTTGCCCAGTATCCACAACTTGCACACGAACATGATCATCAACCACATTGGCGGAGATAACGATTTTACCTTCTGAGGTGTACTTAATCGCATTACCGATCAGGTTATATAACACTTGTTCAAGGCGTTGAGGATCGGCAGACACCGCTTTCAAATCCGCTGGTACTTGGTTGATGATACGGATGGTTTTATTTCCGAGTAAATGGCTGGAAAGCTCTAGTACCAGTCGCGTTGCACTGGCTAAACTCACCGCTGACTTCTGGATATCCATGCTTCCGTAACGCATTTTATGATAATCCAATAAGTCATCAACAAGGTTTGCGAGACGTTGCCCACTTTTAATGATGATATCAAGCTGATATTTTTGGCTAGCAGGAATAGCACCGTTAGCGCCGGACGCTAAAGTCTCAGCGATTCCGACCATGCCGTGCAATGGTGTGCGGAGTTCATGAGAAGTGGTGGCTAAGAACTCATCTTTAAGTTTGTCGGCCAATTGCAGTTCATCATTTTGTTTTTGAATGATCTGGATGTTGCTCTCGAGCTCTTCATTTTGCTTCTTAATGGTTTGAATTTTCTCTCGAATAGAGCGTTGCATTCGTTCAAAACTCAGCGCAAGACGGCCAATTTCATCTTTGCGAACCGTATTAAAGGTGGTGTCATCAAGATCTCCGGCAGACACTTTTTCGGCAGCCCAAGTTAACTTCAGCAACGGAGAAGTAATAAAGTTTGATAAATAATGGGAAGCGATTACCACTAGAATGATGGCGATCAGCATGGCGATAACAAACAGTTTTTCGAGTTGATGAATACGAGCGAAAGCTTCGTTTTCTGGTAATTGCACGACGAGTGCCCAAATAACACCACGCGTCTCAATCGGTGCATAAGCAGCGATGATCTCTTCACCTAAACCGTTCGTGTAAGTGCCGACGCCAAATGCACCAGAGAGTGCTTTATCGATCACTTCTAAGCTGTTCTTAATGTCATCTTGCTTGGTGTTAATTGTGCGAGGTTGGTGATCATTTCCAACCAGTAAGGTGTTAATGGATGACTCTCGGTTGGCGTCTGCGACTAACTTCGTGATGCCATTATTTGGTAAGCGGAACATAGCATAGCTGTGTAGGTAGCCTTGCTGAACAATTGGAGCACCTAACCAAGCGACTTGTTTACCACCTTCCAGTTCGAAATCAGACACAATCACAGGGGTGTAGTCTTCATTCACCTTACGGCGTTCAGTGACGTCATCAGCTAGACGCTTGAAGGTTTTGCCAAGTGCTGAGTCTTTGTAGGGGCCTGATAATAAGTTTGTTCCGTAGTTATCGTCTTTGTTGATCGAGTAGGTGACATTACCGTTGATATCGACCAGCAAAATATCATTAAAATCAGAGCGCTTGAGGAGCTCCAAGTAGGCCCAGTGGTAACGTTTATGTAAGAGTCGGTAACGTTCACTTCCGACATAGTTGGAAGACTCGGGTAACGTTGACGTTTTGATTTGATCTCCGCTGCCTTCAATGTAGCGCTGTTGGGCATTTTTACGAGATTCTTCAATGTCATTACCTAAACGACTAAAAGCATTGACGAGACCGTAGAATCGACCACCACTGGCGTAAGCCAGTTCAGAGCGCACAAAGCCCATGACTTCGGTTTCCCGCGCCTCAAAGTAGTCGATAATTTGCTGTTGTTTTGTATCTCGAACAGACAACAAGTGTGAGGTGCTTTGTTCTTGCAGATCTTTACTGTGGGACTGTAGGAAAAAGATCGCAGTAATAGTAAGAGGTGTGATACTGAGCACCAGAAATGCGGTCATCAGTGTACTCTGAAGGCGCTTAAATTTCTGTTTTTTGTAGAATTTAAACATGGATAAGATTACAACTCATAAAGGGCAGTTCTAAAATGTACTTCGCTGCCGAGGTTCTCGTTAAAAACGGATAAGATGTTCAACTAGATAGAATTAACAAAATTAACGAGTTTTTTTTCTTTGACAAGAAAGTTAGTTGTAAAGCGTGCAGGGTGACGCAGTTTTTCTTATGAGTGTTGAGTTTTTGAGAAAAAATCGCACAGGTTTGTACCTGCGCGAGGGAAGATTATGACTTTTTCGCGTAGTAGATAGAAAACTTATTGGTCTTATTTAGCGTCTCGCAATTATTAAACGCTCGCTCAATAATTGGTGGATATTTTAAGAAGCTATTCGCGACAATGATCATTTCACCATGGTTATCGAGATACTTTGGAGCCTGACCCAAGAGTGTTTCTGCTGCGTTGTAGTTCGTATCCAAACCACTGTGGAAAGGTGGGTTACTAATGATAAAACGATAATCGTCGGCAGTGTCTGAGTAAATATCAGAGGCGAATACATGGCCGGTTAATCCATTGGCTTTTAGTGTGGCTTGACTCGATGTGATGGCATACGCGTTAATGTCACACATCTCAATCGCAATTTCCGGATTGGCTTTTGCCATGAAAGCACCTAACACCCCAGCACCACATCCAAAGTCGAGGACTTTACCTGATAGAGTAGGTAGGGTTTCGAGTAATAGGCGGCTACCTAAATCGAATTCGCCATGACTGAATACTCCAGGCAAGCTCTTAACAGTCAGTGATTGCTCACCAAGTGTGACCGTATAGGTTTTAAACCAGTCTGCTTGATTGAACGGCTTTGGTTCATTGAGGCAAGTGCCCCAGTAAAATGAACAGCGACGAGCGGAATCGTATTTATTGACCGGGCCATACTCTTTGAACATCTTCTCGATGCTTTTAACACCTGAGCGGTTTTCGCCAACCACTACAATTTCAGTGTTCACGCCTAGTTTCGCCATCAACATCGCCAGAAGGTATTCGGCTTCGGCTTTGGCTTTAGGCCAGTACAAAAGCACCATGTCTGCTTGTGTCTCAGTATTAAACTCAGAACCAAAATGGCTTTTAACCTTGTTATGAGTGCGAATTTGACGGTAGAAGCTGTAGTTTGAAGTGAAGACTTCCACAGATTCACAGTGTTTGGTCAGTTCAAGTGGAAAGAGATCTTCGACTTCACCTGCAACTAAAACATGTTTTCCGTTGAAGTACTCGAGCTGACGCTGAGCTATTTGGCTAGGAGCGATATAAGCAGACATAAATTGGGTTCATCAGAAATAATTGGGGCAGATTTTCGCACAATCTGCCCCAAGCTTGAAGTGATTAAGCTGTGACTAGCTGTTGTCTTGCTGGTTGAGGAAGTCTTTGAATTCTTCTTCGTAGATATTAAACAGTACCATTGTCACGGCAAAAATCAGTGGACCGTAGATAAGACCAATCAAACCAAACAGGTGCAGACCACCCAGTAACGAGAAGAAAATCATTAAGGTGTTCATGCCTGCGCTGCCTTGCATTAGCAGCGGACGCAACAGGTTATCAATAGAACCAACGACGACCACACTCCACACCGTCAAGAAGATAGCCCAAGTCATATCGCCTGTTAAGAACAAGTAGGCCGCTGCAGGAATCCAGATTAGTGCGGTTCCGACCACTGGAATGAATGATGCAAAGCCCATCATCGTTCCCCAAAATAACCCAGGGAAGCCAGCGAGCCACATACCGATACCGCCAGCCAGACCCTGAGCAATAGCCGTTAGGAATGAGCCCATCACGGCTGATTTAGAAACCTGCTCGATCTCTGTCAATATACGGTCTTCCTGGCTACGTGAGAGTGGCAGAATATGACGAATCGCAGAGATAATTTTGTCGTGATCACGAAGTAGAAAAAACAGCACAAACAGCATCAGGAAAAAATTCATTAGGAAGTTGGTGGCGTCTCCTAAAATTTTGGCACTGATAGCAACTAGGTTAGAGCCAAACGATGTGGCAAATTGACCAATTTTTTCCGCAATGGCTTTTGGCTCGATTTTATCGAAAGGTAAGTACTCATTAACTATAGCTAAACCTTTGATAACGAAAGGATGTTGGAATATATCTTGGATGCCGCCATTAGTGACCCAGTTGTACGTATTTTGTGAAAAAACAGAGCCTTGTTGAACAATGGCTGCAAACACAAATAGCAGTGGGATAACGATAATAAACGTCAAGACGACACATGACAGCAGCGCGGCCATATTGGGGTGCTTGGGAATTTTCCGCTCAAACCATTCGTGTACCGGAAACATGAGCAAAGAAATGATAAAAGCCATCACAATGGAATTGATGTATGGCTCAACCAATAAGTAGCAAGCAAAAGCAGCGGCGAGTAAAGCGACCATTAGCACTCGGTGACTCGACGTTATTTTTACATTATTTGGCATGAGATTAGTCCAACTTACAGGTGACGTTTACGGTTTGCGCCTTCAAAGATGGCGTTGAACCTTTATTACTTTGCACTCTTAACTCTTTCAAGCTTATGACAATGCCGAATTAGAGCAGAGCAATATACCTTGTTATAATGACCACAAATCAGTCGGTTATCAATCAAGAGATGAACTATGGGTTGTTGCAACGGTGATAAAAAGTGTCAAACCGAGAAAAAAGCCAAACGAATACCGTGGTTTGGCATTGTTATTGGTGTTTTAGCAGTATTGGTTATATTGAATTGGCAATAAAAAAGGACCGTGATGGTCCTTTTTTAAATTAGTTACCGCAGCTTTTAAGCGATTATTTTGCTTCTTCTGCAAGAGTTGCAAAACAGCGGTCAGCCGCTTCTAGCGTGGCATCGATTTCTTTTGAACCGTGAGCAAGGGAAGTAAAGCTCGCTTCGAACGCTGAAGGCGCTAGGTAGACACCGTGTTTGAGCATTAAGTGGAAGAAGCGCTTGAAGCGTTCCACATCGCACTTCGTTACGTCTTCGTAGCAAGTCACTTTTTCTTGGTCAGTGAAGAAGAAGCCAAACATGCCGCCCACTTGGTTCACAACCAGAGGAATACCGTGTTTCTCTGCTAGAGACTTAAAGCCATCTGCTAGTTGTTTGGTTTTTGAAGCTAGGCGTTTTTCGTTGCCTTCTTCTTTTAGAAGGTTCAAACATGCATAGCCTGCAGCCATTGCGACAGGGTTGCCAGAAAGCGTACCCGCTTGGTAAACCGGACCCGTTGGCGCAACGTATTGCATTACTTCTTTACGACCACCAAAAGCACCCACTGGCATACCACCACCGATCACTTTACCCAGTGTCGTTAGGTCTGGCTTGATGTTGTAGTGCGCTTGTGCGCCACCAAGTGCCACGCGGAAGCCTGTCATTACTTCATCAAAAATCAGTAGGGCGCCTTCTTGATCACAGATTTCACGTAGACCTTCGTGGAAGCCTTCCACTGGTGGGATACAGTTCATGTTGCCTGCAACTGGCTCAACGATGATACAAGCGATTTCGCCTTTGTTAGCAGCGAATAGCTCGCGTACAGAATCTAGGTCGTTGAATGTTGCTGTTAGCGTGTGCTTAGCAAAATCTGCTGGAACGCCAGGAGAGCTTGGTTGACCAAGGGTCAGTGCACCAGAGCCCGCTTTTACTAGTAAGCTGTCTGCGTGACCATGGTAACAACCTTCAAACTTCATGATCTTGTCGCGACCAGTGAAGCCACGTGCAAGGCGAATCGCGCTCATAGTCGCTTCTGTACCAGAACTTACCATGCGGATTTGCTCCATTGATGGAACAAGTTCAGAAACTAACTCTGCCATCGCGATTTCAAGTTCAGTTGGTGCGCCGAAGCTAAGGCCGCGTTGCGCTGCGTCAATGACGGCTTCGCGGATAACCGCGTGGTTGTGGCCAAGAATCATTGGACCCCAAGAGCCAACGTAATCAATGTACGCTTTACCATCGGCATCAAAAATCAGTGGACCGTCTGCTCGTTCGATAAATAGCGGAGAGCCGCCAACGCCGTTGAATGCACGAACTGGTGAATTGACACCGCCAGGGATGGTTTGCTGAGCTTTTTGATACAGCTCTGATGATTTGGTCATGGGGTTATCCTCTTTTGATTGCTCGGACCAAGTGGAGCGCATTGTACCTAGCTATAATCAAGTTAGAAACGTTTTGCTTAATTTATGTGTTGTTTCGCAGTGTAATCTTATATATCCGCATCTGTTATAAAGAATCGGCGGTGAATACTTGAACGAGTTTGTCAGGTATTGGATAATCGTCTCAATTAGCACAAATTTGACGTCTTGTTTCAGGCTTGACGCATTACACGAGTGAGAGAGGTCTTCGTGAGCGAAGTAAACGTACCATTATCTTTTTCTGACGCAGCAGCATCTCGCGTTAAAGCATTGATTGCTGAAGAAGAAAACCCAGCATTGAAACTGCGCGTATACATTACTGGTGGCGGCTGTAGCGGCTTCCAATACGGCTTTACTTTTGATGAAAATGTAAACGAAGGCGATACGACAATCGTAAACAGTGGTGTAACACTGGTTGTAGACCCTATGAGTCTGCAATATCTCGTTGGCGGCATTGTTGACTACACAGAAGGGTTAGAAGGAGCGCGCTTCTTTGTAAACAACCCAAATGCAACGACAACATGTGGTTGTGGTGCATCGTTCAGTGTGTAATTAACACCAATCAGGCAGCCAGTGGCTGCCTGAACTTTACGTAGAAGGATGTCACGTAAAGTCGCTCTCGCAGAATATGCAGAGAAATAATAAAAAGGACTTTATATGTCTGGATCGTCTTTCGGACGTCGCATTGTCGAGCGCCCGTGGCTAGTATCTCTTATCCTCATATTGCTTCTTGTTGCATGGCTGGCAATCGGTCAACTGAAAGCACAAGATGATAATCTCAATTCTTCATCCTCTTCAACGAACACCACGCCACTTGCAAAGGTGATGTTCGACACCTTTATTGCTGAACCCACAAGTAAAACCATCGAACTGTATGGGCGGACTGCACCCAATCGTCAAGCGCGCCTTGGCGCTGAAGTCGCCGGTAAAATAGTCAGCCTCAGTATAGAAAAAGGTCAAACAGTCAAGCAGGGGCAAGTAATCGCAAGCATCGACAAGCGTGATCTTGGTATTCAGCTCAAGCGGGCTCAGGCGATGCTGTTGGTTAAAGAGAAAGAGTTTAATGCAGCTAAATCGCTAAAAAGTCGCGGACTACAGGGCGAAGTTGCGTTTGCGACAGCACAAGCGGCATTGGTGGATGCTCGAGCGAATTTGAGCAACGTGCAAACGGCATTAAGAAATACCGAGGTGAAAGCACCATTCGATGGCATTGTTGATCACCACTTTGTTGAGTTAGGCGACTTTGTAGGGATTGGCGATCCTATTGCGACGGTCATTGATTTGGACACTTTGGTGATTGAAGCCGATGTCAGTGAGCGGCATATACAATACCTTAAGGAAGGCCTACAAGCCGATGTAAGAACCATTAACCAACAGCATTATCAAGGTCGGGTACGCTACATTGGGCGTGTTTCTTCTGCTTCTACTAACACCTTTCCAATTGAAATCGAAATTGATAACCAAGACGCAAGAATTCCGGCCGGTATGAGCGCTGAAGTACAGCTGCCGTTGAGTGAAGTGTTGGCGGTAAAGATTACGGCTGCAATGCTAGCACTCGATGAAGAAGGTAATTTAGGTGTTAAAACACTGCGTAATGAGCATGTTGAATTTGTTCCGATTCAGCTCGTTAAGGCCGAAGATGATGGCGTTTGGCTCTCTGGGTTAGGAGAACGAGCCGATATTATCGTGCTGGGGCAAGGGTTTGTACGCGATGGCGATCAGGTGCTGGCCAACAAAGTTGATGACGTAGTTGTTGAAGCGGCTAGTGAGCAGTAAGGAGCACTTATGTACACTCTGATTGATGCTGCGTTATCCCGCGCTCGCACCATGCTGACATTACTGGTGATGATCTTAATTGCCGGTGTCATTACTTACGTCACAATCCCCAAGGAATCGAGCCCTGATATTACCATTCCTATTATCTACGTTTCTGTTGGGCATCAAGGCATTTCTCCCGTCGATGCCGAGCGTTTATTAGTTCGCCCAATAGAGCAAGAGTTGCGCTCTATTGAAGGCGTAAAAGAGATGACCTCTGTGGCATCAGAAGGTCATGCTTCGGTAACGCTGGAATTTAGTGTTGGAGTGGATCTTGATAAAGCGATGGCAGATGTCCGAGACGCCGTTGACCTTGCGAAGCCAAAATTACCAGAGGACAGTGATGAGCCAACGGTAAATGAAGTCACGTTTGCATCTGAAGAGCCTGTTTTGACTGTTGTTCTATATGGCACCGTACCAGAGCGGACCATTGTACAGATTGCCAGAACGCTACGTGATCGTTTGGAGAGTTTCCGTCAGGTTCTTGAGGTTGAAATCGCAGGGGATCGCGAAGACATCGTGGAAATAGTTGTCGATCCGCTATTGATGGAAAGCTACGGTCTCGATCAAGCGGATATTTATAATTTAATCGCCTTGAATAACCGAGTGGTTGCAGCGGGATTTGTCGATACTGGGTATGGACGCTTTTCGGTAAAAGTCCCATCGGTGTTTGATTCACTGAAAGATGTGCTTGAACTGCCAATCAAAGTGAATGGCAAAGAGGTGATCACCTTTGGCGATGTGGCGACAGTACGACGTGCATTTCGCGACCCTGAAAGTTTTGCTCGTTTAGATGGTGAGCCTGCCATTGTGCTTGACGTGAAAAAGCGTGCGGGCGAGAACATTATTGAAACCGTAGCGTTAGTCAAAGAGGTGATTGCTCAAGGACAACTGCGAGCGGAGTGGCCAAGTAATTTGCAAGTTAAATACACTTGGGATCAATCCGACGATGTCAAATTGATGCTCAGTGATCTACAAAACAATATCTTATCCGCAATTATCCTCGTAGTGATCGTCATTATTGCCATATTGGGGGTTAGGACCGCGCTTCTCGTAGGGATTTCTATTCCGGGATCGTTCTTGACTGGGTTGTTGGTGTTATCGGTATTTGGGCTTACGGTCAATATCGTCGTACTGTTTGCTTTAATTATGGCGGTGGGCATGTTGGTGGATGGTGCCATTGTGGTGACAGAGTTTGCGGATAGGCGCATGCAAGAGGGTACACCTCGTAAAGAAGCCTATCGAGATGCAGCAAAGCGAATGGCCTGGCCTATTACCGCATCCACAGCAACCACATTGGCTGCGTTTGCTCCGTTACTTTTCTGGCCAGACATTACTGGTGAGTTCATGAAGTACTTACCACTTACTTTAATTGCTACTTTGGCCGCTTCGCTGATGATGGCTTTACTGTTCGTTCCTGTCATCGGTGGGATCATTGGCAAGCCTCAAGTAGTCAATCAGAAAGCTCAGCGAGAAATGGTTGAGCTGCATAACGGCAACTTTGAAAAAGCGACAGGCATTACCAAACTTTATTACCAGACTCTGTCGGTAGCGATTCGTCATCCATGGAAAGTATTACTCAGCGCGATACTGCTAGCGGCAGGTGTCGGCTTCACTTACAACAAGGCTGGCTTGGGTGCAGAGTTTTTCCCTGAAGTGGACCCAGCCTTTTTTACCGTTAAAGTTCGTTCTTATGGTGACCTGTCTATTCACGAAAAAGATGTGGTTATGCGCGAAATAGAGAAGGTGATGCTCGGTCATGACGAGTTTGAAAGTGTCTACACGCGTACAGGCTCCAGTGATAATGGGGATGAAATCGGACAGATTCAGATAACACCTGTGGATTGGCAGTATCGACGCAAAGTGAAAACCATTATTGAAGAGCTAAAAGAGACCACAGATCGCTTTTATGGTGTTGAACTTGAGTATAAATTCCCGGACGCAGGACCGCCTGTTGAGCATGATCTCGTGATTGAAGTGTCATCGCGAAACTTGAGTGTTAGTGCGTTAGATGAAGCGGCCAAACAAGTCCGACACTGGGCTGATGGTAATCCTGCACTGACCAATTTGAGTGATACCACTAATAAGGAAGGGATTGATTGGCAAATTGATATCCAGCGAGATGACGCCTCTCGCTTTGCAGCGGATGCGACCTTAGTCGGGAATACTGTTCAGTTTGTTACAAACGGTTTGAAAATAGGCGATTATTTGCCCGATGATGCGGATGAAGAAGTCGATATTTTGGTACGCTATCCACAAGATAAGCGCGATATTGGTCGATTTGACCAACTGAGAGTGAAAACGGCAGCTGGTCTGGTACCGGTTACGAATTTTGCTCAAATCAAACCAGATCATAAGCAAGACACCATTCGTCGGGTCGACGGTCATCGAGTTATCAATATTAAAGCGGATATGGTGGAAGGTTACAATTTGGCTCTTGAGCTACCGAAGATTGCCGCTGGAATGGAACAGCTCGACTTACCGGAAGGCATTGAATATAAGATTCGGGGTCAAAATGAAGAGCAGGAAAACTCATCAGCATTCTTACAAAATGCTTTTATTGTCGCGCTTGGTGTGATGGCTCTGATTTTAATTACGCAGTTTAATAGCTTTTATCAAGCTTTCTTAATCCTCAGTGCTGTGTTGTTTTCTACCGTTGGGGTCTTTGCTGGATTGCTTATTTTCCAAAAGCCATTTGGCATCATCATGTCGGGAATAGGGGTGATTGCGCTTGCAGGTATTGTTGTGAATAACAACATCGTATTAATCGATACTTATAATCAGATGCGTAAACGTGGCTTAGAGAAATCTGAGGCGATCTTGCGTACAGGTGTGCAGCGTTTAAGACCCGTTTTACTCACGACGGTGACCACCATACTAGGCTTATTGCCAATGGTGCTAGAAATGAACATCGACTTAGTTAACCAAAAAGTGGAATTTGGCGCGCCAAGCACTCAATGGTGGTCTCAGCTTGCGACTGCTGTCGCGGGTGGTTTGGCGTTTGCGACTTTGCTAACGTTAGTTCTGACACCGTGTTTGCTTATGCTCGGGAGAGAGCATCACTCCGAAAAGTAAGCTTCATTGTGATGATATTAAAGAAACAAAAAGGGCAGCTGAGCTGCCCTTTTCAATACCTGGCTTACTTCATTGCTAGCAGTTTGCTGTAGCGCTCAAGTTTGTCCATGCTAATTTTCGCGTTTGCCATGAAAGTTTGTCTCGCTTTTCCTGTTAGGGATTTAGATTGTGGCAAATTCACCGTGCGCGGGTTTTTATGGACACCATTCACAAGGAACTCATAGTGTAGGTGAGGGCCTGTTACACGACCTGTTCCGCCAAGCGTACCAATGGTTTGGCCTTGTTTAACGCGTTGACCAGCTCGTACCGTACGTTTGGTTAAGTGCAGGTACTTGGTAATGTAAGTATTGCTATGTTTAATGAAAACGTAGTTACCATTAAATTTGTTGTAAGACGATTTTTGAACGACACCATCACCAGCCGCCCAAATCGGGGTGCCCACAGGTGCCGCATAATCTGTGCCTCTGTGAGGACGAACGCGTCCCGTTACAGGGTGTAAGCGGCGTGGGTTGAAGTTAGACGAAACTCGACGGAAATCCAACGGTGCGCGCAAGAACGCCTTTTTCATTGCTCGTCCATTTTCGTCATAATACTTGCCACTTTTCTGATCCAGTATTGCGGTGAAAGTATCGCCTTGGTTTTTAAATATCGCAGCAATGATTTTTCCGCGTCCAATCACTTCACCTTCTACCACTTCCTCTTGGTAAAGCACTCGGAAGCTGTCGTTCTTACGAATATCTAAAGCAAAGTCGATATCCCAGCCAAATATGCCGGCCAGTTCCATGATTTGGTTGCCATTTAATCCCGAAGAGATTCCCGCATTCCAAAAGTTTGATTTGATGGTGGCTTCAGCGTAGTTGTACTGGAAGTCGACTTCTTTTTTATCGACTTCTGAGACGTATTTGCCGTCTTTTAACGTGATACGAAAAGTTTCGAATGCGCTTAATGTTCTTCTTAACTGTACTAAGTCGTTGTTTTCATCAAAACCGAATTGCAATCGATCGCCAGGTCGAAGCCGGGTTAATTGCTTTTCCACTTCTTTGTCTGATGAGACAAGCTCATGCAATAGGCGGGCAGAAAGCCCCACGCGACTAAACAAGATGGCGGCACTCTCACCATTTTTCACTTTGTATGTTTCCCAACGCAGTACAGCGGAGGACGCTGGAGACGAACTGTTTAGTGCACTGAGTTCTAGGGAAACTGGCACAGGATAATGTTGACCAACTTTTAATCGGCTCTGCTGCGGGTCTAGGTCTTGCGGATCAGGTAAAAAGAAGAGCGCGAGGATAATCAGCGCACTAAAAAAACCGATCAATACTTTGTGCAAGAGTGGAAGTCGGACAAAAATCGAATGCATGAGGTACTTGATTGCTAAATTAAACGGAAAAATTGACAACTACCTAGTCTAACGTGTTTCAAAATGCATCGCTATTCAAGTAATATGTTCAGCTATTATATTTTTGCCAAATCTGTGGGAGTGAACAAGAATGGCGAGCATTGAAGCTGCACTAGCCGAGATTAAGCGCGGTGTTGAAGAGCTGATTCCAGAAGAAGAGCTTATCGCAAAACTAAAAGAAGACCGTCCTCTACGTATTAAATTGGGTGCGGATCCTACGGCTCCAGATATTCACCTAGGTCATACGGTTATTTTCAATAAGCTTCGCTTGTTCCAAGAGCTAGGTCATGAGGTGACGTTCCTAATTGGTGACTTCACGGCAATGGTTGGTGACCCAACAGGTAAAAACACAACACGTCCACCGCTAAGCCGCGAAGACGTATTGCGTAATGCAGAAACTTACAAAGAGCAGGTATTCAAAATTTTAGACCCTGCAAAAACTAAGATTCAGTTCAACTCTGAGTGGTTATCTGAGCTTGGTGCAGAAGGTATGATTCGTCTTGCTGCAAACCAAACCGTTGCTCGTATGCTAGAACGTGATGACTTTAAAAAGCGTTACGCGGGTGGTCAGCCAATTGCTATTCATGAGTTCATGTACCCACTTCTACAAGGTTGGGACTCAGTAGCAATGGAAACTGACGTTGAGCTTGGTGGTACTGACCAGAAGTTCAACCTGCTAATGGGGCGTGAACTGCAAAAGTCTCACGGTCAAAAACCACAGGTTGTACTGATGATGCCTCTTCTAGTGGGCCTTGATGGCGAGAAGAAGATGTCTAAGTCAGCAAACAACTACATCGGTATCAGCGAAGCGCCAAGCGAAATGTTTGGTAAAATCATGTCTATTTCGGATGACCTAATGTGGAGCTACTACGAGCTGCTATCTTTCCGTCCTCTGGAAGAGATTGCTCAATTCAAAGCTGATGTAGAAGCGGGCAAAAACCCTCGTGACATCAAAGTATTGCTAGCAAAAGAAATTATTGCTCGTTTCCACAGTGAAGCTGATGCAGATGCGGCAGAGCAAGAATTCGTAAACCGTTTTGCGAAGAACCAAATTCCTGATGAAATGCCAGAATTTGATTTTGATGCAGGTCGCCCAGTGAGTAATCTGTTGAAAGAAGCTGGCTTATGCCCATCATCGTCAGATGCGATGCGTATGGTTAAGCAGGGCGCTGTGAAGATGGATGGTGAAAAAATTGCGGACAGCAAATTTGCTCCAGCAGCGGGTACTTACGTGTTCCAAGTAGGCAAACGTAAATTTGCACGTATTACTATTCAGTAATCAATAATCGCTGCAAATGAAAGCGCCTGATGGGCGCTTTTTTTGTATAAAAATTTAGCGAAAAAGACAAAGTAAAACTTCCAAACATGTTGAACTTTGCTACTATACTCGCGCAGCCAATAATGGCTGCGTTATCGGAGATTTACATGAACAATACCGACCATCCTCCCAGTCGTTGGGTGAGTAAGATCAAGGGAGCGAAATAACCCGCTTCGGTATTGGCGATCTCCGCCTTACCTAAGTGGTGAGGCATCTTTTCTAATTTTCTTCTCGTTATTTCCTTCATACATTCTGAATAGACAGTGCATCCGCATTGGTTTTCTCTGCGCATCTTAATTGTTGTATGACTTTAAGTATGCAAGATTGACTTTGCGTGCTTTGTCGATGGTCGTTACCAATGCCAATCGGGAGATTCGCCATGACGGTAATGAACAACACTTTTATTGAAACAACACCAAACTTTTCTGAAGTAGAAATTGGTGCAGCTCGCAATGCATTTTTGCAGTATGAGAAAGAGCAACAAGTCCATTTGCTTACGATCATGCCGATTGATGAGGCGGTAGGTATTTTGCAGCATTGCTCTGTCGGTTATGTGAATAGTCTTATTGCTCAACTTGAGCAAGCTGGCCATGACAAACGCGCACGTCATTATGCTCACCAATTGGGTTTGCATATGTCTGAAGTTGATACACCTGATGGTTATTTATCGACTAGTGTTTTGGGGCACGTGAAGCAGCGTATTGGGTGGATCATTGCACTGGCACTTTTAGGGATTGTGTCGGGTTTGATCATTGCTCAGTATGAGGACACCCTTAGCCAGCTCGTTTTGCTTGCGGTGTACATGCCTGTGATCGCTGCGGCTGGTGGTAATACAGGAACACAAGCTGCAACTTTGGTGATTCGTGCTCTTGCAACTGGGGAGCTAAAGAAACGCCAATGGCTAGAAGTTTTGTGGAAAGAGAGCCGCGTTGCTCTATTTATTGCGTTAGCTATCGCTATCGTGATGATTGGACGCATTATGTTATTTAGTGCCGGTCAATCAACTGGGGGCTTTGAACTTACCGATATCGCATTGGCAATAGCGGTTGCGTTATTCATCCAAGTAACAATTTCTACAACATTAGGTGGGCTGCTACCAATTATTGCACGAGCTTGCAAGATGGACCCAGCAGTATTGGTGAGTCCAGTGCTTGCATCTATCGTCGATATTTCAGGGATGTGGATATACTTTAATGTGGTGAACTATTTCTTGGGTATCGCCTGACTAAAGTTCACAATATCACTATAAAAAAGCTGCTCAAAATGTGTAATAGGGGCGATGACAGGTTTGTTATCGTCCCTTTTTTCTGGGAAGTAGTCTGAAACAAACTGAACAAAAACGGTATTAGGTTGACCATTTTTATCCAAGCCATATCCGGCCATGTTGTAAGTTCCGTAGAGGGAGCCGCTTTTGGCGATCAATTGTCCTTTAATTGGCAACTTTCGCATACTTTGTCGGTACTTTAGTGTGCCTGACTCACCTGACTTCGGCATGATGGCGATCAGTTTAAGCTCGTCTTCGTGCTTCCAAATATAACGAAGAATTTCCGCCATTTTGGTGGCGGAGATACGATTGTTTCGTGAAAGTCCTGAGCCGTCTTCTAGGCGCGCATTACGAATATCAATACCAGTATTGGCGAAAATGATCTGCTTGATCGCCTCTGTACCGTTGGCAAAGCTACCTGACTGAACAAAAAACTTAGCGCCAAGTGTTTTGGTTAATGTATCTGCAATCAAGTTATCAGAGTTTTTAAGCATCTCTTCCAGAATGTCTGGTAATGCCTCTGATTGATGCATGGCGATTAGCTTGCGCTGTTTTTCCGGAGCCGAACCGATCCTAATCTTTCCTGATAACTCAATATTGAGCTGCTTAAGCAAAGCTGCCAATCTATGGCTAGTATAAAGTTCGGGATCTTGAACGGCAAATTTAAGTGGCAATGGTTTCTCCCTCTCAACTAAGCATCCAGTTAGCTTGTAGTTGTTATCAGGGTTTGCGACTAAGCCTAAATCGCAATGACGACTTTTCTTAATCGTTTTAGAAACGGTCTCGACAGTACTTGTTACACGAATAGGTTGATGCTCAGGTACGTAGACTCGAGTCCCACCGTCTTTTTGCGTATAGATAGAAGCCTGCACGCAGTTGTTATTGAGTGTGATGGTCGATGCCGGAGCGCTGTAGCAAACTCCCAAGATATCCCACGGCCAGCCCACTGCACGGTTGTAACCAGTGAATGCGCTGTTATCGAGCCATAAGTCACCGTCAATACGTTTTAAGCCATTTTTCTTGGCTAGGGTAAGAAGTGATTTTAAATCGTTGGTTTGGAGCGTTGGATCGCCGACAAAGTAAATCACTGCGTCTGAGCTCGACGCTTCTAGCTTGGTTCGAAAGCGGAAGTTATCACCCAGCTCTAACTTCGCCGCTAATGCTGTGACGATTTTTAATGTACTGGCTGGTGGGAACAGTTGTTCGGTAGGATGAACACCGTCAAGTTCAGCATTCTCACTGAGTTTTTCTGCGACTAAACTGATGCGAGAGCCTTCCGGCAACACTTTTTGATGAGGGTACGCTTGTGAAAAAGCAGAAAGTAATGAAGAGAATATGAGCAAGGGCCAACGTAAACGCATAATGATACTTTCTAAGGTGAGTTATGTGATTGAGTATACGCAAGTCCTTTCAATATGCTAGGTAACTAAAGAAATGCTTTGTATGTCATCAGGAATGAGACATGAGAGAAAGGCGCGCGGCTTAAAATGGAGTATAAAAAATGCCCGCTTGAAGCGGGCATTCGATATTCTAGTCAAAGACCGGAATTAGAAGTCGTAACGTAGACCTAGAGCTAGCTCGTCTTCAGCATCGATCTTGTTCGCAACTGTCTTACCGCTAGTTGAGCCGAACTTATCGCCAGCGTCAATTAGGTTGAAGTTGTAAGAAACGTAACCGCGGAAGTTAGGTTTGAAGTAGTAAGAAGCATCAACAGCGAAGTTGTTTGCAGAAGTTTCGTTGTCAGTTTCTGCATTGTTGTACGTTGTTGTGAATACTGTTTGACCTAGCGTGTAAGCACCCGCTAGTTCGTAACCAGTGTAATCAACAGTGTTGTTGAATGTGTCAGTCATTTTTTCGCCATCTGTGAAGATACCAGCGAAGTAAAGATCAGACATTGTGTAAGATGCAGCTAGCATGTACTCGTTTGCATCGTATTGGTCTGCGTAACCAGCACCAAGCTCAAGACCAGTGTCTGCTACAGCGTAGATAGCTGATAGAGAGTAGCCGTCTTGTTTGTTATCAGAGTATTCACCGTTTTGTTCTACACGGTCAGCGAAGCGGTAGCTTGCTTTAACACTTAGGTTTTCGAATTGACCTTTGTAAGCCATCATGTTGTCTGTACGGTCTGCTACAGCTAGTTTGTCTGCTGCAGAGTTACCGTGGTAAGCCATGATATCTGTGAAGTCAGTGATAACGCCTAGTGCACCTTCAGTTTTACCGTATGCGAACTCACCGTAAGCACCGCCAAGACCAGCGTAAGCAAGACGAGTTTCTAGATCGCTCTTGTCATCGCCGTCTACAGTACCGTTTTGAGCAGTCTCAAATTCACCTTCCCAGAAACCAACACCGTATAGGTTGTCATTGATCTCTTGTTTACCAAGGAAGTTTAGACGGATGCGAGATTTGTCTTGAGCATCGCCATCTTTCATAGATAGACGTGCTTCAGCACGGCCGCCCATTTCTAGAGAAGTGCCGTCTTGGTTGTAAAGTTCAGCTGCGTTTACGCCAGTTGCCATAGCTGCTGCAGATACAGAAAGAGCAATTAGAGTCTTTTTCATCTTATTTGTCCTAGTTAGCTGTCCATAATCATTGTTGTATGGGGGAGAGGTAATCTCTCACAAGTTGTTGGTCTATAATCGGCCAATGAGCGGTATAATTCGCCCTTGTAAGCCTTTGATCTAACAACTCGCTGGACATGTTTTACTGCTAAAGTTTCCGTATGAGTTAGTAAAATGATATAAATCGTATCGATGAACACTGTTCGATTGTTCTGGTTTTTTGTTTAACTTTTTGTTTTAAATAAGATTTTGTGGCTATAACATTCGTCTGACATTGATTAGTTTTTATCTTTTTTGATGTTTTTTGTGTAATGAACAGTGTTGTTTTTCAACAAATTGCGACAGTGATGCACTCTAGAATCGTTCTAAAAGTGACTTATATCATTATGCCGAAAGGGCATAGTCTTACAGCCTTTCGAATTAAGATGATTTCGTCCGGGAGTTTGTTTACACTAAATGAAATACATCTTTAAGCGCACTACCCAGCCCTATGGCAGGGTGGGCTTTTTTTGTCCAAAGACCCATTTGGGCTTGAGGTTATAAAATGGAAAAAGTTCCAATGACACTACGTGGCGAGCAAAAGCTACGTGCAGAACTCGATCGTCTACTTAAACTACGTCCTCAAATTTCAGAGGCAATCGCTGAAGCTCGTGAGTTAGGTGATTTAAAAGAGAACGCAGAATATCACGCCGCTCGAGAAGAGCAGGGTATCTGTGAAGCACAAATCCGTGACATTGAATACAAACTATCAGTTGCTCAAGTAATTGATGTAACGAAGATGGAAAACACGGGTAAAGTTATTTTTGGTTCAACCGTAACCTTGATTGACATCGACACCGAAGAAGAAAAAACATACCAAATTGTTGGTGATGACGAAGCAGACATTAAAGCTGGCCGTATTTCAGTAAGCTCACCAATTGCTCGTGGCTTGATCGGTAAGATGGAAGGCGATGAGGTTGCTATTCAAACTCCGGGTGGCGCGAAAGACTTCGAAATCGACCGAGTAGAGTACATCTAAGTCGTTGAGAGTAGTCTGTTACTCCAATAAAACGCAAAAAGGTCGCCAATGGCGACCTTTTTTCTTCAGCAACGTAAGTAGAATTACTTACGAGGGATTTCGATTTTACGCTCTTCAGACTGGCGGTACAGCACAAGCACTTTACCAATAGTCTGAACTTTTTCTGCGCCCGTCTCACGTACGATAGCGTCGATGATTAGCTGTTTTGTTTCACGATCTTCTGAAGCAACTTTTACTTTGATTAGTTCGTGATGGTTAAGAGCGATTTCAATTTCTGCTAGCACGGCTTCTGTAAGTCCATTTGCGCCCATTAGCACGACAGGTTTTAAACTGTGAGCTAGGCCTTTAAGGTGCTGCTTTTGTTTGGTGCTTAGGTTCATTACGCGGCCAATTTTCTTTAAAATAAGGGTTGAAAAAAGCTATTTTAACGCCATCTATTGCTGAAGACTATAATTTATTGAGTAATAGGTAGCGCCTATTAAAACAATAGCTCCAATTTGCGCCTTGTTGGGATTAAAATGAGTAAACAAAAACATTCGGCTAGTTCTGGTCGTTGGTTGAAAGAACACTTTGATGATAAATACGCGAATGAGGCTCGTAAAAAAGGCTATCGCTCACGTGCTTATTTCAAGATCGATGAGATTCAAACGAAAGATAAATTGTTAAAGCCTGGGATGACAGTCGTCGATTTGGGTGCGGCACCGGGCGGGTGGTCTCAATATGCTGCTAAGATAGTAGGAGACAGTGGTCAGATCATTGCGTGTGATTTGCTTCCTATGGACCCGATTGCAGGTGTCAGCTTTTTACAAGGCGACTTTCGCGATGATGCAGTATTGGAAGCTTTGCTAGAAAGAATCCAACCTTCAATGGTAGACGTAGTAATGTCTGACATGGCACCTAATATTGCGGGAAATAACTCTGTTGACCAACCTCGTGCTATGTATTTAGTTGAATTGGCTTTAGATATGTGTCGACAAGTTCTAGCGCCTAATGGTAGCTTTGTCGTAAAGGTTTTCCAGGGGGAAGGCTTCGATCAGTATGTGAAAGAAGTCCGAGACATGTTTAAAGCCGTAAAAATTAGAAAACCAGACTCATCGCGAGCTCGCTCTCGAGAAGTCTTTGTTGTAGCCACTGGTTACAAAGGTTAACCATTTTGCTCTCTTGAGAGCGTGTTAACACTATAGCTACAGTGAATGAACTGTAGTACCCTACCTTTAATTACAATTAGTTATCGAGAGGCTTACACCTTGAGTGACATGGCAAAAAATTTAATTCTGTGGCTTGTTATCGCCGTCGTATTGATGTCGGTATTCCAGAGCTTTGGCCCTGGAGAAAGCAATGGCAGAACCGTGGATTACACCACGTTTGTACAGGAAGTTGGCCAAGGCCAGATTCAAGAAGCAACTTTTAAAGACGGTGAAATTAGCTTTGTTCGTCGTGGCGGCGGTGCCAAAATGGTCACTTACATGCCAGTGTATGACCAAAAGCTTCTAGATGACCTAATTAACCAAAACGTGAAAGTACAGGGCACGCCTCCAGAAGAGCAAAGCTTGCTTGGTACTATTTTCATTTCTTGGTTCCCAATGATCTTACTGATTGGTGTATGGATTTTCTTCATGCGTCAAATGCAAGGCGGCGGCGGTAAAGGCGCCATGTCTTTTGGTAAGAGCAAAGCTCGAATGATGAGCGAAGAACAAATCAAGACAACTTTTGCTGACGTCGCTGGTTGTGACGAAGCAAAAGAAGACGTGAAAGAGCTGGTGGACTACTTGCGTGATCCAAGCCGCTTCCAAAAACTGGGCGGTAAGATTCCTACTGGTGTGTTAATGGTTGGTCCTCCTGGTACTGGTAAAACGCTTCTAGCGAAAGCCATTGCTGGTGAAGCAAAAGTACCATTTTTTACCATCTCGGGTTCAGATTTCGTAGAAATGTTTGTGGGTGTCGGTGCATCTCGTGTACGTGACATGTTCGAACAAGCTAAGAAAGCAGCGCCTTGTATTATCTTCATCGATGAAATCGATGCGGTAGGTCGTCAGCGTGGTGCTGGTGTTGGTGGTGGTCACGATGAACGTGAGCAAACACTAAACCAAATGCTAGTAGAGATGGATGGTTTCGAAGGTAACGAAGGTATCATCGTAATCGCTGCAACTAACCGTCCAGACGTTCTTGACCCAGCGTTGCTACGTCCTGGTCGTTTTGACCGCCAAGTAGTGGTTGGATTGCCAGATGTACGTGGTCGTGAGCAGATTCTAAAAGTACACATGCGTAAAGTCCCTCTAGCAGGTGACGTAGAGCCTTCTCTAATCGCTCGTGGTACACCAGGCTTCTCTGGTGCTGATTTAGCAAACCTAGTCAACGAAGCGGCGCTATTTGCTGCGCGTGGTAACAAGCGTAACGTTTCTATGGTTGAATTCGAATTAGCGAAAGACAAAATCATGATGGGTGCCGAGCGCCGTTCAATGGTGATGTCTGAAGAGACAAAAGAGTCAACGGCTTATCACGAAGCAGGTCACGCAATTGTTGGTCGTTTAGTACCTGAGCACGATCCAGTGTACAAAGTGTCGATCATTCCACGCGGTCGCGCGTTGGGTGTGACTATGTACCTACCGGAGCAAGACCGTGTCAGCATGTCTCGCCAGCATCTAGAGTCTATGATCTCTAGCTTGTACGGTGGTCGTCTAGCGGAAGAACTCATCTACGGTGCTGATAAAGTCTCAACAGGCGCGTCAAACGATATTGAACGTGCAACTGATATTGCTCGTAAGATGGTTACTCAATGGGGTTTCTCTGAAAAGCTTGGTCCTCTACTGTATGCAGAAGATGAAGGCGAAGTGTTCTTAGGACGTAGTGTAACTCAGACTAAGCATGTATCTGACGATACGGCGAAGTTGATTGATGATGAAGTTCGTCAGATCATTGACCGCAACTATGACCGTGCGAAGAAGATTCTTCAAGAAAACATGGATATCATGCATGCGATGAAAGATGCGCTGATGAAGTATGAAACCATTGATGCTCGTCAAATTGATGATTTAATGGAGCGCAAAGCTGAAATTCGTGAGCCTGCGGGTTGGAGTGATAACTCAACTAGCAAACCTGAAGACAGCGAGAAGCCTCAAGCAAAGCCAGAAGTTAAAGAAGAAGCAACGGACGCTGCGAAAGATGCAGAAAAGTCTAGCTCTTCAGAAGCGACTTCTAGCGAAGCGCCTGAAAAGAAAGACTCTGAATAAAGAGTGTTGATAATAATAAACCCCGAGTTATCTCGGGGTTTTTGTGTTTATGATGATGATTACAGCAAATAACAAATCTTTAGATCTTTCCCGTCCACATGTTATGGCCATTCTAAATGTGACTCCGGATTCCTTTTCGGATGGTGGTAAATACAACTCGATTGAACTCGCCCTTGCTCAAGTTGATAAAATGATAAAGGCTGGTGTAAGCATTGTTGATGTTGGTGGGGAGTCGACAAGGCCTGGCGCGCCAGATGTGTCTTTAGAAGAAGAACTTCGACGTGTTGTCCCAGTAATCAAGGCCATTCGTGAAAAGTACGATGTGTGGATTTCGGTCGATACCAGTAAAGCGGAAGTTATGCGTCAAGCTATTGATGCTGGTGCAGATTTGATCAATGACATTCGATCTTTGCAAGAACCTGGTGCTCTCGAAGTCGCAGCAGAAGCAAAGCTTCCAATTTGTCTGATGCATATGAAAGGTCAACCTAGAACCATGCAAGTTTCACCTCATTATGATGATTTGATGAGCGACGTATCTGCCTTTCTAGAAGAACGTATCGCGGCATGTGAAGCAGCAGGGATTGATAAATCTCAACTGATTCTCGATCCTGGGTTTGGCTTTGGCAAAACGATAGAACACAATTATCATATGCTCGCTCATCTTGAAAAGTTTCATGAATTCGGCCTGCCAATTTTGGCTGGCATGTCTCGTAAGTCAATGATTTTTAAGTTGTTGGATAAGCCAGCGGCTGAATGTACAAATGCGAGTGTCGTTTGCGCTACGATTGCAGCAATGAAAGGCGCGCAGATCATTCGTGTGCATGACTTTGAAGAGACAATCGAAGCAATGAAAGTTGTTGAGATGACGAAAAACAATATTTAAAAATAATAAAGGAAAGTTTATGTCGAATAAAAGACGTTACTTTGGTACTGACGGTGTGCGCGGTAAAGTAGGACAATACCCAATCACTCCGGACTTCGTACTTAAGCTTGGCTGGGCTGCTGGTCGTGTACTAGCAAAACAAGGCACAAAGAAAGTTATTATAGGTAAAGATACGCGTATCTCCGGTTATATGCTTGAATCTGCATTAGAAGCAGGCCTTGCTGCAGCGGGACTTAAAGCAACATTTACTGGTCCAATGCCAACCCCAGCAGTGGCATATTTAACTCAAACTTTCCGCGCAGAGGCGGGGATTGTGATTTCTGCATCGCATAACCCATATTACGACAACGGCATTAAATTCTTTTCTTCTGAAGGTACTAAGCTACCTGACGATATCGAGTTGGCGATTGAAGCTGAGCTGGATAAAGACATTGAATGTGTTGAGTCTGCAGAACTTGGTAAAGCCACTCGTCTAAATGACGCTGCAGGCCGTTACATCGAATTCTGTAAGAGTACTTTCCCATCTGAATTGAGTCTTGCAAACTTTAAAATCGTGGTAGATTGTGCGCACGGTGCAACGTACCACATTGCTCCAAATGTCTTCAAAGAGCTTGGCGCAGAAGTTATTGCAATGGGCGTAGAGCCTAACGGCATCAACATTAATGAAGAAGTGGGCGCAACAGATGTTCGTGCGCTTCAAAAGCGTGTCGTTGAAGAGCAAGCGCACCTTGGTTTAGCATTTGATGGTGATGGTGACCGTATCATTATGGTCGACCACCTTGGCAACAAAGTCGATGGCGACCAAATTGCTTACATTATTGCTCGTGATGCTCTTCGTCGTGGCGAGCTAAAGGGTGGTGTAGTTGGTACGTTGATGACTAACTTGGGCATGGAAAATGGCTTAAAGCAGCTAGGCATTCCATTCGTACGTGCCGCTGTTGGTGACCGTTATGTCATGGAACAACTGCTAGAAAAAGGCTGGAAAATTGGTGCTGAAAACTCAGGCCATGTGATCTTATTAGATAAAGTCACCACGGGCGATGCGATTGTTGCAGCACTGCAAGTGCTTGCTTCTGTAGTTGGCAGTGATATGTCTTTGCATGAGCTATCGCAAGGCATGACGTTGTATCCTCAGGTTCTAGAAAATGTCCGCTTTGCAGGGGAAAGTAATCCTCTTGAAGCTCAAGCAGTACTAAACGCCGTCGCCGAAGTAGAAGCTACGCTGGGTGATAAAGGACGTGTATTGTTGCGTAAATCTGGCACAGAGCCTTTGATTCGCGTTATGGTGGAAGGTGAGGATGGCGAGCTAGTTCAAAGCTCTGCACTGAAAATTGCCGAAGCTGTAAAAGCAAGTTGTTAATCATTGCGTTAAAGTGTGCAGTGAATGAAAAGGGCATCTTTTGCCCTTTTTTTGAGCGCTTAGCGCATTGGCATTGATTTTTTACTAATTTTCCCTTGTCAGCGTTACCGGCTTTCGCTAGTATTGCTCCGCCTCCCGTTAGGAGGTCGCTAGCCTTGTTCAATTATGATTTATTCTCTTGAACGGCGCTGGCTCAACAATTTGGAACATAGGTGGAAAAAATGTTTTCAGTTCTACTTGTGATTTACCTGTTGGCAGCGCTTGGTGTGATTGGCCTTGTGTTGATTCAACAAGGTAAAGGCGCAGATATGGGAGCCTCGTTCGGTGCTGGTGCTTCAAACACAGTGTTTGGTGCTGGCGGCTCAGGTAATTTCTTAACCCGAACAACTGCTATTTTAGCAACCGTATTCTTTATCGTTAGCTTGTTGCTTGGTCGTATGTCTACGCACAAGATTGAATCACAATGGGTAGACCCAACATTAGGTCAACCAGTTGTTGAACAAGTTAAGGATGCAGCGAGTGAAGTTCCAGCCCCTGCGGGTGATGAAATTCCTCAATAAGCTGTAAGGTTTTGATGCCGAGATGGTGAAATTGGTAGACACGCTAGCATGAGGTGCTAGTGCCTTAGGTGTGAGGGTTCGAGTCCCTCTCTCGGCACCATGTATTTACAAACTTGTAAATCACTTGTTTGCGAGTATAATGCTCAGCAAGTCGGACGCGGGGTGGAGCAGCTTGGTAGCTCGTCGGGCTCATAACCCGAAGGTCGTCGGTTCAAATCCGGCCCCCGCAACCAATCTCTTTCTTTAAGAAGAAATCGTAGATTGGCAAGTTTGCGTAGTGCTAACCACACTACGAGTTAAGAGAAGCATTTGTTGGCTATTCTTAACGTATCAGGGTCCAGCAGCATAAAACCCCGACTATCGGGGTTTTTTGTTATCTGAGCTTTTTGAAATAGCTCAGAGACTGCTTGGTTTTTTGATTGGGCTCTGAGCCCTTTTTTTGTTTCTGGAGTGGTTAAATGACTGGTTTAGAAAGACAACTTACTGAAATGCTTGAAGCACCAGTAGAGGCATCAGGCTATGAGTTGGTTGGATTAGAATTCATTCGTGCAGGCGCGCACTCAACGTTACGCATCTACATTGACCATGAAAATGGTATTAACGTGGACGACTGTGCAGAAGTTAGCCACCAAGTTAGTGCGGTTTTAGACGTTGAAGATCCAATTTCTGTTGCTTACAGCCTAGAAGTGTCTTCTCCAGGTTTAGAAAGACCACTTTTTAAAGCAGCACATTACGAGCAATTTATTGGTCACGAGGTCAGCATCGTATTGAAAATGGCTGTAGCAAACCGTCGTAAGTGGAAAGGTATTATCCACGGCGTTGATGGCGAAACAGTGACAATTACTGTAGACGGTCAGCAAGAAGAGTTTGCTCTAAGTAACATTTCCAAAGCTAACCTGATTCCTAAATTTTAGTTCCCTAAAAAAGTTTAAGCTTAGAGGCTAAATACAATGAGTAAAGAAATTTTAGCGGTAGCAGAAGCGGTATCGAACGAAAAAGCGGTACCTCGTGAGCGTATCTTTGAGGCTCTTGAGATTGCTCTAGCAACTTCTACAAAGAAAAAATACGAAATCGAAATCGACGTACGTGTTGCCATTGACCGTAAAACTGGTGAGTTTGTGACTTACCGTCGTTGGTTAGTTGTTGATGATGTTGAGAACCCTACAAAAGAGATCTCACTAGAAGCAGCACAGTACGAAGATGACTCAATCGAGCTTGGCGACTACGTAGAAGACGAAATCGAATCAGTAACGTTTGACCGTATTACGACTCAAACGGCTAAGCAAGTTATCGTACAAAAAGTTCGTGAAGCTGAACGTGCACAAATCGTTGAGCAGTTCATCGACAATGAAGGTGATCTAATCACTGGCGTTGTGAAAAAAGTAAACCGCGACACAATCGTACTTGACCTTGGTAACAACGCTGAAGCGGTAATCCTACGTGATGACCAACTTCCTCGTGAAAACTTCCGTCCAGGCGACCGCGTACGTGGCCTTCTTTACAAAGTCGCGCCAGAAGCACGTGGTTTCCAACTGTTCATCACTCGTTCTAAGCCTGAAATGCTGGCAGAACTATTCCGTGTTGAAGTGCCTGAAATCGCTGAAGATATTATCGAGTTGAAAGGCGCGGCACGTGATCCTGGTTCTCGCGCTAAGATCGCTGTCAAAACAAATGACAAACGTATCGACCCTGTAGGTGCGTGTGTTGGTATGCGTGGTGCACGTGTACAAGCTGTTTCTGGCGAACTTGGTGGTGAGCGTATCGATATTGTGCTTTGGGATGATAACCCAGCTCAATTCGTTATCAACGCAATGGCGCCAGCTGATGTTGCTTCTATCATCGTTGATGAGGATGCACACTCAATGGACATCGCAGTTGAAGCTGACAACCTAGCGCAAGCTATCGGTCGTAACGGTCAAAACGTGCGTCTAGCATCTCAACTAACAGGTTGGGAACTGAATGTTATGACAGTTGCTGATCTTCAGAAGAAACACGCTGAAGAATCACAAGCATCTATTGAAAACTTCATGAAGTACCTAGATATTGAAGAAGACTTCGCTCAACTTCTTGTTGAAGAAGGTTTCTCAACGCTAGAAGAAATCGCATACGTGCCAGTTAACGAGCTACTAGAAATCGATGGTTTGAATGAAGAACTAATCGAAGAGCTTCGTGGACGTGCAAAAGATGCACTAACGACGATAGCACTAGCACAAGAAGAGTCTTTTGAAGGTCTAGAACCAGCTGAAGATCTGCTTGCACTTGAAGGTCTTGAGCGTGAGATGGCATTTAAATTGGCAGCGAAAGGTGTAGCGACACTGGAAGATCTTGCTGACCAAGGTATTGACGATTTAGAAGGTATCGAAGGCCTGACCGAAGAACGTGCAGGTGAGCTAATTATGGCCGCACGTAACATCTGTTGGTTCGGCGAAGAAGCATAATTTTCGGCAAGGAGGAAGCGGCATGACACAATTAACAGTTAAAGCACTGAGTGATGAGATTGGTACGCCAGTCGACCGCTTGATTGAACAACTTGCTGACGCTGGCATTAAAAAGGCGAGCTCTGACAATGTTACTGATGAAGAGAAGCAGAAGCTTCTCTCTCATCTAAAGAAAGAACACGGTGATAAATCAGGTGATTCAGAGCCGACTCGCCTTACGCTTCAGCGTAAAACTCGTAGTACACTTAGTGTGAACGCGGGTGGTGGTAAGAGTAAGAATGTTCAGGTTGAGGTGCGCAAAAAACGTACATACGTGAAGCGCAGCACAATTGAAGATGAAGCGAAACGTGAAGCTGAAGAAGCAGCACAACGTGAAGCAGAAGAAGCAGCAAAACGTGCAGCAGAAGAAGCTGCAAAACGTGAAGCTGAAGAAGCTGCAAAACGTGAAGCTGAAGAAGCTGCGAAACGTGAAGCGGAAGAAAAAGCGAAACGTGAAGCTGAAGAAAAAGCGAAGCGAGACGTAGATACGAATGCACAACGCAATGCTGAAGAAAAAGCAAAGCGTGATGCTGAAGAGAAAATTAAGCAAGAAGCAGCGCGAAAAGAGGCCGACGAGCTTAAACGTCGTCAGGAAGAAGAAGCTAAGCGTAAGGCTGAAGAGGAAAGTCAGCGCAAGCTTGAAGAAGCTCGCGAATTGGCTGAAAAGAATAAAGAGCGTTGGTCTGCTGCAGAAGAGAAAAAGGGTGATATGGAAGATACAGATTACCATGTAACGACTTCACAATACGCACGTGAAGCCGAAGATGAAGCAGATCGCAAAGTAGAGAGCGGTCGTCGTAAGAAGAAAAAAGCTTCAGGTAAAGACGACCAAGCTCGCGGTGGCCGTAACAACCAACGTGGCGGTAGAGGTCGTAAAGGCAAACTTGCTAAACCGACTTCAATGCAGCATGGCTTTGATAAGTCAGCAACGGTTGCTAAGCAAGACGTTGTAATTGGCGAAACGATCGTTCTATCAGAACTTGCTAACAAGATGTCGGTTAAAGCGACAGAAGTTATCAAAGTAATGATGAAGATGGGCGCTATGGCGACTATCAACCAAGTGATCGACCAAGAAACAGCACAACTTGTTGCTGAAGAAATGGGCCATAAAGTAGTTCTTCGTAAAGAGAACGAACTGGAAGAAGCGGTACTATCTGACCGTGACACTAACGCGGAAGCAGTTCCACGTGCTCCAGTTGTTACTATCATGGGTCACGTTGACCACGGTAAAACGTCAACACTTGACTACATCCGTCGCACACACGTTGCTTCTGGCGAAGCGGGTGGTATTACTCAGCACATTGGTGCGTACCACGTTGAAACAGACAACGGCATGATCACGTTCCTTGATACTCCTGGACACGCAGCGTTTACTGCAATGCGTGCTCGTGGTGCTCAAGCGACAGATATCGTTGTTCTTGTAGTTGCAGCAGACGATGGCGTAATGCCACAAACAGTAGAAGCGATTCAGCACGCGAAAGCGGCAGGCGTTCCTCTAATTGTTGCTGTGAACAAGATCGATAAAGAAGACGCGAACCCAGATAACGTTAAGAACGAGCTTGCTCAATACGACGTTATTCCTGAAGAGTGGGGCGGTGAGAACATGTTCGTTCACATCTCTGCTAAACAGGGTACAAACATCGATGGTCTTCTAGAAGCAATCCTTCTTCAGTCTGAAGTTCTTGAACTTACAGCTGTAGCTGAAGGCATGGCATCTGGTGTTGTTGTTGAATCTCGCCTAGATAAAGGTCGTGGTCCAGTTGCAACAGTACTTGTTCAATCAGGTACACTAAACAAAGGCGACATCGTTCTTTGTGGTCAAGAATACGGCCGTGTTCGTGCAATGCGTGATGAGCTAGGTAAAGAAATTACTTCGGCTGGCCCATCTATCCCTGTAGAGATCCTAGGTCTTTCAGGTGTACCATCTTCAGGTGATGAAGCAACAGTAGTTCGTGACGAGCGTAAAGCGCGTGAAGTCGCTAACTACCGTGCTGGTAAGTTCCGTGAAGTGAAACTTGCTCGTCAGCAGAAATCTAAACTAGAGAACATGTTCTCTAACATGACTGCTGGTGAAGTTGCTGAACTTAACGTTGTACTTAAAGCAGACGTTCAAGGTTCTGTAGAAGCAATCGCAGACTCACTAGTTAAGCTATCTACTGACGAAGTTAAAGTGAACATCGTTGGTTCTGGTGTTGGTGGTATTACGGAAACTGACGTAGTACTAGCGGAAGCTTCAAACGCAATCATCCTTGGCTTTAACGTTCGTGCAGATGCTTCTGCTCGCCGTGCTGTTGAAGCCGCAGCTGTTGACTTACGTTACTACTCAATCATTTACCAATTGATTGACGAAGTTAAACAAGCAATGGGCGGTATGCTTGCTCCAGAATTCAAGCAAGAGATCATTGGTCTTGCTGAAGTTCGTGACGTGTTTAAGTCACCGAAACTGGGCGCTATCGCTGGTTGTATGGTTACAGAAGGTGTGATCAAGCGTAACAACCCAATCCGTGTACTACGTGATAACGTTGTTATTTACGAAGGTGAACTAGAGTCACTACGTCGTTTCAAAGATGACGTTCAAGAAGTTAAGAATGGCTACGAATGTGGTATCGGCGTTAAGAACTACAATGATGTTCGCGTTGGTGACCAAATCGAAGTCTTCGAAATCGTTGAAATTAAACGTACTCTAGACTAATTGACTAAAATTACTAATATTGTCTTTGAAAGATAAGTAGTAATTGGTTGTTGAATACACCATGGGGGGCTGGCTTTGACCAACCCCCCATTCTTTCTATATAAGAGTAAAGATATGTCAAAAGAATTTAGCCGCACGCAGCGCGTTGCACAGCAGCTGCAAAAAGAACTAGCGATGATCCTTCAACGTGAAGTTCGTGACTCTCGCCTTGGCATGGTGACGATCTCAGACGTAGAAGTTTCTCGTGACCTTGCTTACGCAAAAGTATTTGTAACCTTCCTATGTGTGGGTGAGCAAACACCAGAATCATGTCTAGCTGCACTACGCGAGCACGAAGTGCACATTCGCATGATGTTAGGTAAGCGCATTCGCCTACGTTTAACGCCAGAAATCCGCTTCCATTATGACAATACGCTTGTTGAAGGTATGCGTATGTCTAACCTAGTGTCTGAAGTGGTAAGCTCAGACAAGAAAAAGCAAAAAGATTCTGGTCGTGAGGACGAAGAATAATGGCTCGTCGTCGTAAAGGTCGTCCAATTAATGGCGTTATACTGTTGGATAAACCAACAGGTATCTCTTCCAATGATGCACTGCAAAAAGTAAAGCGAATCTACTTTGCTGAGAAAGCAGGCCACACTGGTGCCTTGGACCCATTAGCGACAGGCATGCTGCCAATTTGCTTGGGTGAAGCGACGAAGTTTTCTCAGTTTCTTCTAGATTCTGATAAACGCTACCGTGTGATCGCAAAGCTTGGTGAACGTACCAACACGTCTGACTCGGATGGTGAAGTCGTAGAGACACGTCCAATCGATGTTACGTTAGACAAGCTAGAAGCGTGCATTGAGAAGTTCCGTGGCGAATCTGATCAAGTACCTTCCATGTTTTCAGCGTTGAAATATCAAGGGAAACCCTTGTATGAATACGCTCGCAAAGGCATCGAAGTTCCGCGTGAATCTCGTAAGATCACGGTATACGAGATTGTTCTTCACCGTTTTGAAGGCGATGAAGTCGAGATGGAAGTTCATTGCTCAAAAGGCACCTACATTCGTACCATCGTGGATGACCTAGGCGAAATGTTAGGTTGTGGTGCGCACGTAACTATGCTTCGACGCACTGGTGTTGCGAAATACCCTTACGAGAAGATGGTGACACTTGAGCAACTGAATGAGTTACTAGAGCAAGCACACCGTGAAGAACGCGCTCCTCGAGAACTACTGGACCCATTGCTGTTACCAATGGATACTGCGGTAGAAGACTTACCAGAAGTCAACTTAGTGCCTGAACTGGCGGATATGGTTCAGCATGGGCAACCTGTTCAAGTATTTGGTGCGCTTACCGAAGGCTCACTTCGCCTTACCATGGGTGAAGAGCGTTTGTTTATTGGCGTTGGCGAAATGAACGAAGATGGCAAAATCGCTCCTAAGCGATTGGTTGTGTTCCGAGATGACGTCGCATCCAAGTAAATGATTGAAAATACCGACCTGAGTGTCGGTATTTTTATATTGCACGAGATAGGAAATTTCCCTATAATCCGCGCTTCGCGTAGCGGCTGAATCAGAGATTGGCTGCTACAACTTTAAACCTACTCTTATTAGGAGAGAATTATGTCTCTGAATGCAGAAACTAAAGCAGCAATCGTTGCAGAATACGCACAAGGCGAAGGCGACACTGGTTCACCAGAAGTTCAAGTAGCTCTACTTACAGCTTCTATCAACCACCTACAAGGTCACTTCAAAGCGCACAAAGGCGATCACCACAGCCGTCGTGGTCTTCTACGCATGGTTTCTCGTCGTCGTAAGCTTCTAGATTACCTAAAAGGTAAAAACCTAGCTCGCTACCAAGACCTAATCAAACGTCTAGGCCTACGTCGCTAATCAGCGACTGCATAGCAGTTTGTCTAAAAAGGGGCTTTATGCCCCTTTTTTGTTGCCTAAATTTAGCCAAATTAGACTTATGCCGTTATAATACTGGCGGCTAAACCTCGTAAGAGGTTTTCTCAAAAGCTCATAGCATTACAGTCAACCACGTCGACCAAAAGGTCGCGACTATTCAAAAGGAATTTCCGAGTTTCTTTTTACTAGTCGCGATTCGTAATGTCTTGAGTGTCAATTAACACATCTAAGATTTCTTTTAGCACTAAAGGAAGATTAGAAACAAGGAATAACAATGTTCGAAAAACCAGTTGTTAAAACGTTCCAGTACGGTAACCACACAGTTACTTTAGAAACTGGCGTTATTGCACGTCAAGCTACAGCAGCAGTTATGGTCACAATGGATGATACGTCTGTATTTGTATCTGTTGTAGGTAAAAAAGAAGCCGTTGCAGGTCAAGACTTCTTCCCACTAACGGTTAACTACCAAGAGCGTACTTACGCTGCAGGTAAAATCCCAGGCGGTTTCTTCAAGCGTGAAGGTCGTCCTTCTGAAGGCGAAACGCTAACAGCTCGTCTAATCGACCGTCCAATCCGTCCGCTATTCCCAGACGCGTTTAAAAACGAAGTTCAGGTTATCGCGACAGTAATGTCTGTAAACCCAGATGTTCAGCCAGATATCGTTACAATGATCGGTACTTCTGCTGCTCTTGCTATCTCTGGCATTCCATTCAACGGCCCTATCGGTGCGGCGCGTGTCGGTCATATCGATGGTCAGCTTGTACTTAACCCTAGCCAAACTGAACTAGAAACTTCTAAGCTTGATCTTGTTGTTGCTGGTACAGAATCAGCCGTACTGATGGTTGAATCAGAAGCGGACAACCTAACTGAAGAAGAAATGCTAGCAGCGGTTGTTTACGGTCATGATCAACAACAAGTTGCTATCAAAGCTATCAACGAATTCAAAGCAGAAGTGGCAACTCCTGCTTGGGATTGGGTTGCTCCTGAAGAAAACACAGCGCTTAAAGATAAGATTGCTGAGCTAGCAGAAGCGAAGCTTGTTGAGGCTTACAAAATCACTGAGAAGATGGCTCGTTACGACCGTATCAATGAGATCGCTGCGGAAGTAAATGAAGTTCTTCTTGCTGAAGATCCTGAAGCGGATACAAAAGAAATCCACACTATCTTCCATGATCTAGAGAAAACAGTTGTACGTCGTAGCATTATCGCGGGTAACCCTCGTATTGATGGCCGTGAAAAAGACATGGTTCGTGCACTAGATGTACGCACTGGTGTTCTTCCTCGCACACACGGTAGCGCACTATTCACTCGTGGTGAAACTCAGGCTATCGTGACGGCAACTCTAGGTACTCAGCGTGATGCTCAAATCATTGATGAGCTAACAGGCGAGCGTAAAGATCACTTCCTACTACACTACAACTTCCCTCCATACTGTGTAGGTGAGACTGGTTTTGTAGGTTCTCCTAAGCGTCGTGAAATCGGCCACGGTAAACTGGCTAAACGTGGTATCGCAGCAGTAATGCCATCGGTAGATGAGTTCCCATACACAGTACGTGTTGTATCGGAAATCACTGAATCTAACGGTTCATCTTCAATGGCTTCTGTATGTGGTACGTCTCTTGCGCTTATGGACGCAGGTGTGCCAATCAAGTCTTCTGTTGCGGGTATCGCAATGGGCCTTGTTAAAGAAGGCGACGACTTCGTTGTTCTTTCTGACATCCTTGGTGACGAAGACCATCTAGGTGATATGGACTTTAAAGTAGCAGGTACTAACACTGGTATCACTGCTCTTCAAATGGACATCAAGATCGAAGGCATCACTAAAGAAATCATGCAAATTGCGCTTAACCAAGCTCAAGGCGCACGTAAGCACATCCTATCTGTAATGGATGAAGCAATCTCTGGTGCCCGTGAAGACATCTCTGAATTTGCTCCTCGTATTCACACGATGAAGATTAGCGCAGAGAAGATCAAAGACGTTATCGGTAAAGGTGGTGCAGTTATCCGTGCTCTAACTGAAGAGACTGGTACAACTATCGAAATCGAAGACGACGGTACTATCAAGATCGCTGCAACTGAAGGCACTGCTGCGAAAGAAGCTATCCGCCGTATCGAAGAGATCACTGCTGAAGTTGAAGTTGGCCGTATCTACACGGGTAAAGTTGCACGTCTAGCTGACTTCGGTGCATTCGTAACGGTTCTTCCAGGCAAAGATGGTCTGGTACACATTTCTCAAATCGCAGAAAAACGTGTTGAGAAAGTGTCTGACTACCTAGCTGAAGGCCAAGAAGTTCAAGTTAAAGTTCTTGAAATCGACCGCCAAGGCCGTGTACGTCTAAGCATGAAAGAAGCGGTAGAAAAGCCAGCTGAAGAAGCTGCTGCTGAAGCACCAGCTGCGAAAGACGAGTAAGACAAAGTGAGACTTTCAGCCTTTTATTAGATTAAGGGCCTGAAAGCATGTTATAAAAGGGGAGCATTTTCGCTCCCCTTTTTTTGGTTTATTTCGACGCATTAACCTCAAACAAGGTTATCGCCTATATTGCATTAAGAGAAATAAATTTTGAGCGGTCCAAACAGGAGTATCAATTAGTGAAATGGTTTCAAACCGCAAGTTTATGTGTTGCTATCGCGCTGACCGGTTGTGCAAATACTTCTCAGCAATCAGCACAAAAGTGGCTATATCCACCGATGGCGGTGCCACTTCAGCCTAGCGTTCAACAAGAAGTACAAATCGCGCGTTTATCGCAGTTGCTACAACGTCCTGATCTCAGTGATGAAGTACGCGCTAAAATGCATTATGAGCGCGGTAGCTACTACGATAGCGTTGGTTTGCGTGATCTTGCCCGTTTGGACTTTAACCAGTCTTTGCAGTTGAATCCTGCTCAACCGGATATCTTCAATCTTTTGGGGGTGTATTTCACCCAAGTAGGGGAGTTTGACGCGGCTTATGAAGCGTTTGATTCGACCATAGAGTTGGCTCCGGATAATACCTATGCTGAGCGCAACCGTGCGATTGCGCTGTATTACGGTGGCCGAATCGATCTCGCTTTAGAAGATATGACCAAGCACTATCAAGAAATGCCAACGGATCCTTTTCGTTCATTATGGCTGTACATCATCGAAGCTGAGCAAAATCCAGAGCAAGCAAAAGCCAATCTTCAACAGCGTTATTTACGAGATCGTAGTGAAGAGTGGGGATGGGTTCTTGTTGCTATCATGCTACGAGACGTCTCGGACGAAGACGCTCTTAAAGCAATTATGGATGGAACGAGAGAGAACTATCGCCTAGCTGAACGATTGACGGAAACGTATTTCTACCTTGGAAAGCGTAATCAGCTTGAAGGTGATATCGCAAGTGCCATCTCACTTTATAAGCTCGCGATTTCGTTCAACGTTTACGATTATGTTGAGCATCGCTATTCTTTCTTGGAATTGGCGCAAATCTACGATCAATTACAGCAAGATAGATTGGCCAAGCTAAAGGCTGCTAAGAAGCAGGAAATTGAATGATTTAGAGCCGCTCGATGAGAGCGGCTTTTTTTATGATTGAACTTGATTAGTGACTCATTTAAAATAGTTAGCCTTGCTAACTAAGTGGCGGTGGCTTTTATGGCACTAGAAGAAAGCTTGATTGATTTAGAGCGTTTTTGCGCCAAAGCTTGGCGTGTTTATGCCAAAGAAGATCCGTTATCACATCTAAGCTTTAATGAGTTCGATTATTTACGTGTGATTCAGGTTTACCCTGAGGGTGTACGAATAACCGATCTTGCAGAAGAGTTGCAAGTGACTAAGCCTTCCGCATCGACAATGGTTGTTCGTTTGGAAAAAAAGGGTTTGGTGAAACGCATCGCATGTAATGAGGATGCCCGTGCTAAGCGTGTATTGCTGACAGAAGAAGTCGCAGAAAAAATGTCTTTGGAGCAGGTGGTTTACAAAGATATCTCTGAACAAATGATGCAACAATTAAATCAGCAAGAAGCTGAGCAGTTACAAGCTTTACTGAATAAAGCATTGAGCAATAAGTCATTTTAAATTAAACCAAAGGCCTCCGCTGTACGCATTAGCCTTTGGTGTTTCATTTTTCTTTTATTTAATTCAACCATTTAGTTAGTCTTGCTAATTAAATGGTTAGCTTTGCTAACTACTGGTGGCAGTCATGCAAAACTCAATTTATAGACAGTTTTGGAAATATACGATTCCAACCGTCGCAGCAATGCTCGTGAACGGTTTATATCAAATAGTTGATGGCATTTTTATTGGCCGTTATGTTGGTGCTGACGGATTAGCAGGGATCAATGTTGCGTGGCCGATCATCGGTTCTATCCTCGGTATAGGGATGATGATTGGGGTGGGGACTGGTGCGCTAACGTCGATTAAGCAAGGAGAAAACGATCATGAGGGCGCGAAGCGTATTTTAACGACCGGATTGGGGTTGTTAGCGATATTGATGCCGGTCGTTGCTACCATATTGTTCTATTTTTCCGATGAATTTATTCGTTGGCAGGGGGCGGAAGGGCGAGTGTTTGAACTCGCGCTACAATATCTGCATATTCTGATTGTCGCGTGCGTATTTACGCTAGGCTCTATCGCGGTTCCATTTCTTTTACGCAATGACGACAGCCCGAACTTAGCAACGATGCTGATGGTCATCGGTGCCGTCATTAATATTGTATTAGACTACGTATTTATTGCTTGGTTGGGGTGGGAGTTAACCGGAGCGGCCATTGCTACAGCGCTGGCACAATTGGTGGTAACCGTGCTTGGTATTGGTTACTTCTTTACTTCAAAAGCGACCTTACGCCTTCGAATCAGTGACTTTAAGGTTCAAGTTGATGTTGCACCAAAGATTATAATGATCGGTACATCTAGCTTCTTTATGTACGCGTACGGCTCTGTGATGGTGGCAATGCACAACGCATTATTTGCTCAGTACGGAAGTGCAATGTTGATCGGAGCGTACGCCATTTTGGGGTACATCGTGACGGTTTACTATCTAATTGCAGAGGGAATCGCGAACGGTATGCAACCTCTAGTGAGTTTCAATCACGGGGCGCGCAACCAGGCGAACGTCAGAAAATTACTGCAAGTCGCAATGGGGACATCTGTGCTTGGTGGTGTAGCGTTTGTTGGTTTGATGAACCTTTTCCCGTACGAGTTGGTCTCGGTGTTTAACAATGCTGATCAACAGTTGATTGATAGCACGGTGATCGGGATTCGTTTACACATGTTTGCGTTGTTCCTAGATGGCTTTTTAGTCGTGGCGGCTGCGTACTACCAATCGGTAAACAAAGGCAGCAAAGCCATGTTTGTGACATTAGGCAACATGTTGGTTCAACTGCCGTTTTTATTCGTTATGCCGAAACTGTTTGGCGTGACAGGTATTTGGCTGGCTTTCCCATTGTCCAATATTGCGCTGAGTTTAGTCGTGGTCAGTATGTTGTGGCGGGACGTGAAAAAGCTGCTAAACGAAACTTCGGCTGAGCCAACAGTGCAAGCCTGTTAACAATGGCTGATAGAGAAAAGCGAGGTTGGGCCTCGCTTTTCTTTTTTGGAGAGCTAAATGTTTTTTACTTCTAAGCCAGCTAGCTGATGCCAATAGCCATTGCATTGGCGGCTTTCGAGTTTTTCAGGGTTGTCGCCATGCTCGTTTGAGCGAAAATGCTCTAACTCAGAAAGTGTACTCACACCGAGAGGGCTTAAGCGGACCACATCAACTAGCCCTTGCATGCTTGGTAAGTCATTGATCAGGTTATAACAATACCCTGATTGTGTTTGAATACCGTTAAGGTTAAAGACTTCTTGCCCTTCTTGGCTACTGACCTGGATTCCTGTTGGGTATTTGATACAGCAGGTTTCGCAATCGTCTTTCGCTCGGTTTTCAGCTCGGGCTGTGAAACAGCGAGCGGAATACGCTAAAGGTAAATAACCGTGGCTAAATACCTCAACTTCAAACTTGTTACGAATACCAAGCTCGTCACACTGAACTAAAGTATCGTTTAACCATTCGCGAGAGAGCTCGACAGGCATACACCAGCGAACCATACCTTGCTTCAAAAATAAGTTGAGCGTGTGTGCGTTATAAGTATTGATTGCAGGACCAACGACGAAAGGCACTTTATGCTCTGATGCTAATTGAACCGCCGATACGTCATTAGCCTCAATGGCGAAGTCACCGTTATTGATGTACTTCTTCATGATGTTTACTTCACTCGGTGCTTCCAGTAGCGCCATCGTAGAGATAACGACTTGCTTGCCAGAGGCAGATAAGTCTTTAGCGATTTCCAACCAGTGGGCTGATTTCATTTCTCTGCGTTTAGAGCAAACCGATTCACCCAGGTAAATAATGTCTGCAGAGCTTTGTTTTGCTTGTTGGTAGAAGGCTTCTACATCTTGTTTTGGCCAAAAATAGAGTAGTGGGCCAAGTGCGTATTTCATTGAGTTATCCATCTTAACCTCTACTGCCATTTACGGTGGTAAGCACCTAAGGTGGTTTGCGTTCCTTCCGACACATTTGCGAGCGTCGCATCCCATGCGGCTTCAACTTGGTAAGCTTCTGGGGTGGCTTGGTAGCGATCGATCGCGGCTCGCCATGTTCGAGTGACTTGCTCTACGTAAGCTGGGCTGCGTTGGCGCCCTTCAATTTTTACAGATGCGACATTAGCGGCAAACAGTTCTGGCAGCATCGAAAGGGTGTTCAAACTGGTTGGTTCTTCCAGAGCATGATAGCGTTTTTTCTCACCATCAATTTCTGTTTCAAAACGACCTTTACAGAGCGTAGGGTAGCCTGCGTTTTCTCCTGCGCAGTAGCGGTCAATTAGGATATTATTTAGACGAGACTCAAGGCCTTGATCAGTTTCTTGCCAACGAACGTATTTGGCAGGAGAACAGGCACCCACAGTGTTTGGGGACTCACCCGTCATGTATGATGACAAATAACAACGGCCTTCGGACATAATACAAAGGCTACCAAAAGCAAAGACTTCTAGCTCGACATCGCTAGTGATGTTGCGCGAAAGCTGCTTCACCTGATGAATCGATAAGACGCGAGGCAGCACCACACGTTTTACGTTGAAGTTCTGTTTATAAAAATCAATGGCTGCGATGTTGGTCGCTGATGCTTGCACTGAAAGATGTAGTTCCAGATCGGGATATTTGCGAGCTGCATACTCCAGAACTGCAATGTCTGCAACAATCAGCGCGTCCACACCCAATGCCGCTGCATTGTCTACCGCGTTCGTCCAGCGCTCAAAGCCATTGGGATGAGCGAAGGTATTCAACGCGACATGAATTTTTTTGTCGCGGTCGTGAACGTATTGCACCGCTTTTTCTAACTTTTTGCCGTTAAAGTTGAGGCCAGCAAAGTGACGGGCGTTGGTATCATCTTTGAAGCCAATGTAGACGGCATCGGCACCGCAATCAATCGCAGTTTTTAACGCAGGCAGGTTACCCGCGGGACACAAGAGTTCCATATGCTCACAATCATTGAGAATAAAAAGGTGTCCGCATTTTATGAAGAATTATGAATAGCGAAATTGACCTAAGTTAGGTTTAGCTCAATAAAGTCGATATTTACCCCTTGAGAGTAAGGGTATCGAGTCGGGGTTAGTTCTTGTGACGACGATTCTGTACAAACAGCTCTTCAATTTCATGTTTTGGCTGTGGGCGATAAAAATGGAATCCTTGAATCGCATTACATTGAAGGTTAGAGAGCAAAGTAGCTTGCTGGTGGGTTTCCACCCCCTCGGCAACGACCGTCAAGTCGAGTGACTTACCCAGATTAATGATGTTTTCAATCACAGTGACCTGTTTGGGTAGCGTGTCGATATCGTTAATAAACGCGCGGTCGATTTTCAGCTCGTCGATAGGGAAGCGCGCTAAGTAGGAAAGGGAAGAGTAACCAGTACCAAAGTCATCGATAGAGAGGGCGAAGCCCAGCTTCTTAATCGCATTCAGCATTTGCAGTGTATGTTCGCTATCACTCATCACGGCACTTTCGGTTAGCTCGAAGGTAATGCAGCTTGGGTCAAGCTCGGTAGTGCGAAGTAACTTTTCCATAAAGTCGATCAGCTGTGGATTACCAAATTGCTCGGGAGAGAGGTTGATAGCGACACGACCTGGCAGTATGCCTTGTTGTTTCCAACGTTTTACCGTATTGAAAACATCACGCATCACGACGCGTCCAAGGTGTTCGATTAACCCTGCACGCTCGGCGACAGGAATGAATGAACCTGGGCTAATGTAACCTTCGACAGGGTGTTTCCAACGAACGAGCGCTTCGGCACCGTTAATGCTGAAGTCACGCGCGTTAACCTTTGGTTGATACCACACCTCCAAACCGTTCTGCTGCAATGCTTTTTGCAGTTCGATTTCAAGCCACAAACGCATGCGCGCTTCTTTGTTCATCTGGTCGTTAAATTTGATCAGGCGATTTCGGCCACGATCTTTGGCTTCATACATCGCAGTATCGGCATTTTGTAGCAGGATTCGCGCATCTTGCCCGTCTTCAGGGTAACGAACGCTACCAATTGAGCACGCAAGGCGTTTGCTGAAGTGGTGTAAATCGAAAGGCTGGTTGATCAACGAGATAATGCGATCTGACAAAATTTCAGCCATGCGGGTATTTTCTGGTTCTGGCAGAATGACGCCAAACTCATCGCCACCCAAATGACCAATAATCGCTTGATTTGGCAGTAATCGTTTAAGACGGGCCGATACCTCTTGAATCACTTTATCGCCAATGTGGTGACCAAGTGAGTCATTAATATTTTTGAAGTTATCGATATCCAAATAGAACACCAGAAGCGGTGTTTGCTTTTTGATCAGCTGTTCCAAACGTTTGGTGAAGCCAAAGCGGTTGTAGAGTTTGGTGAGCGAATCAATGTGTATGTCTTCATTCGATGCAGAAGACAAATTCTTGGGTGTATCGTCAGCGTCTTGGATCAAGATGATTTGAGACTCGCTACCTAATATCGCCGTAGAATCTGCGTGTAACTGAACTTTTCGTTCAAAGCCACATCTCGCGCTGGTTAAGCAAACAAACGGCTTGTCAGAAATTAATGCACTCAAACGATGACTAAACACTTTCTTGCTGTTTTCATCGATGAATAGACGGCTGAGCTCCTCGCCTAGCAACTCATGGGGAGAGTTCAGTCCCAGAAGGCGTGCTGATGCAGGGTTGGCAGAGATGATAATGTCATCTTCGATAAGCAGCAGACCGTCAGGCAGTAGTTGTGTCAATTTCGCAAATTTACTTTCGGACTCCTCTAAGGAGCGTACGAGGATCTGCTTTTCTGAAGTATCCACAGCGTGAAAAACGACAAAGCGAATTTCGTTACCTTCAAAAACCGGTGACAGACTAAAGTGCAGGCTGGTTTCAAGGTCGGTTTCATCGAGGGTGATTTCGGCTTCGACATGCGTTCCTTTGAATGCACGCTGATAGTAGGGCGCCAGCTTTTTATAAAACTGCTCGCCCAGTACCTGGCAATCGTTTAAGCCGATGATTTCCTCATGACTTAAACCTGCGATATCGCAGTAACGGTCACTTACCATTCGATAATTGTGTTTTTTATCAAGAATGGCAAAGAAGAAAGGGCTATTTGAGGTTAGCGTGGCAAACCAATGTTTTAATTGCTGGGAAGGCATTAGGGTATTACCGATCTCCAATGAGCCAGATTATTCGTCCGTGTATAAAAAGCGACACCCTGATAAGCCTGCGGCGGTCTACTATCAAGTCACAGTATCGCTTGCCATTAAAGGGCTCGCGGTTTTAACTTTACAGTCGACAATCACATGGATACGCTCAGATAACTATAACTTTGAAAATACGGTTGTAAAAGTGTTTATCCACCTGTTCGCATCAATAATACACGTAACTTCAAAAAAAGAAGCGTTAGTGAACAATAATCCACCAATCTAAAATAAGCACTTTATTGATACATAACAGTAATCTCATTGCCACGATTGCTTAATATAGGCAACCTAATGACAAAGTAACGGATAATGAACGTGTTAAACAAGATTCGCAGTCAACTAGTAAAGAACGCAGCCAACATTTTGCGTTCTCCAGTCCAGTTATTACCACAGCCAATTCAGCAAAAAGCATTGCTGGAAGGGCTAAAAATGGTGTTTAAAGAAGCCTTGGAAGATGGTGACTTTGAGTTCCTTGAAGACAAGTGGTTAAAAGTTGCGATTAAAGACTTGAACTTAGCATGGTACATCAGCTATCAAGAGGAAAAATTAGTGGTAGCTGAAAAACCAGTTCAGGAAGATGTGAGTTTTAGTGGTAATCTAAACGACCTAGTACTGATTGCTGGTCGTAAAGAAGACCCTGACACACTGTTCTTCCAACGTCGCCTTTCAATTGAAGGTGATACTGAGCTTGGCTTAGAAGTGAAAAACTTAATGGACAGTGTCGACTTAGAGCAGTTACCGAAAGCAATGCAAGTCGCTTTGAATCAATTGGCTGATTTTGTTCAGAAAGGGGTTCAAGCGCCAGCACAACCAACCGGAGTAGCGAATGCTTATTCGAACTGAAGCCCCTGCGGACATTCTTACCATTGACCGCTTATTGAAACACGCCTTCCCGACGGAAGCTGAAGCTAAGCTTGTGATGCGTTTGCGCGAAAACAGCAAATTCACACTTTCCTTAGTCGCGTGTACAGATGAGGGAGAGGTGATAGGCCATGCTTTATTTAGCCCAGTGACCTTAAATGGTGAAGATTTGTCGTGGCAAGGGCTGGCGCCATTGGCTGTTCATGAAGATTACCGTCGCCAAGGCATCGCTGCAGAGTTGATCAAAGAAGGTTTTGATTCACTGCGTGATTTTGGCTATCCAGTGTGTGTGGTGTTGGGCGATCCTGATTATTACGCGCGCCAGGGCTTTCAATCATGCGACGAGATGGGATTCGAATGCGCTTGGGATGTTCCTAAAGGTGCATTTCGTATCGCAGAGTTGGTCGAAGGTCAATGTGCCGGACGCTCCGGACGCATAGATTACGCGCCAGAGTTCTCTGAACTGTAAATGAAAGAAGCCCACTAACTCAGTGGGCTTCTTTCTTAGTTCATTGAAAACTGAGATAGGGAGATTAAGACGACTGGTCACTTTTCTTCTTACCCCAAACCTCTATTTTTGCTTTCTTACTTAGCCCTAAAACATTGAGTTTTCTGCTGCCCCAACTGCTGTAAGTCATTTTAATCTGTTTTAGCTTCGCTTCTTTTGAGCCAGGAAGGCTCCATGCACGAGTCGATAATCCACTTGTTAGCACACCCATAGAGGTTAGCTTTTTCTCACTACCGTCCGTCATCACGACTTTTAAGTCGTTAATGTCTACCGTGCCCTGCACACATTTCAGTTTAATTTTACTGAAGCTGCGATTTCGGAATAGGCTATTTGGTGTCACGGTATCCGTTTCTGTTTGGAATTTGACGGTTTTCGTTGCAATCAGCTCCCACTCATCGCTGCTATTAGCAAAAATACTCATGCTGGTGGTGGCTACCAGTGCGCAAAGCAGCAGTGTAGGTAAGAATTTCATAATGTACCTCATATGTTATACCTACGGTGTGGCCATTGTCATAGGCAGAACAGTTCAATCATTCCAATGTATTGAGGTGTTCCTTGAAGTCCTTTAGGTATAATCACGATTATTTGTTAGGATTGCCCTCGTTCAAATAGGTGACGGAAAATGTCAATTAACGAGAAACAGTATTTACACGAAATGGGCATCAGCACATGGGAGCTGGTACACCCAGATAGATTGGCAGGTTACCAATCGCCAAAAATCGATTTGCAAAGTTCTTGCAAACTCCTGTTGATCTCTCCGGTATGTCCAGAGAATGAGACGGCGGTTTTGTTTGAAAACATCCTAAAGAGTATGAAGTTAACGCTTGACCAAGCGTTACATATTGAGCCAGAGCGATTTCCATTACTTGGCCAGCACGAGCTTGAGTGGGTTTGGTTTGCAGGGTGTGAAGCCGAAGTATTGCCTGACACTAAACCGCTGACATCGCCATTGTTGCAAGATGTGGATGGGAATACCCAACAAAAACGTGCACTTTGGCAACAGATTTGTTCTTACAACAATTCGAGCAAATAAGCATTAATTCCCGTTTTACTGCAATTGGTATTGCACATGAACCCCTAGGTAAATAATGACAACTAAAATCTTACCAATGTGCGCTGAGCACTTAGATCAAGTTTGGCAAATTGAGCAGCAAGCACACTCGCATCCGTGGGCAGAGTCTTTGGTACGTGATTTATCCAGCCGTGGAGCATGTCATCATGTGATGCTCGATGGCGAGATGGTGATTGGCTACTTCTATGCGCAGAATATTGTCGGTGAAGTTACGTTGCTGAATATTGCTATCGCGCCGCATCTTCAGGGTAAAGGCTATGGTCAAAAACTGTTGGATGCGTTCTTAGAGCATTGTGAGCAATCAAAAGCGGAGAGTGCTTGGCTTGAGGTGCGAGAGAGTAATAAGCCTGCTATTTATATTTATGAACAAGCTGGATTCAATGAAGTTGATCGACGTCATAACTATTACCCTGCGAAAACTGGCACGGGAAAAGAAGATGCGATCATCATGAGTTATCTCTTCTTTCACTAACGTTAACGCACCCCATAAGGGAAGTCGCCCCTAAAGCGATCAGTTGCCCCTGAGGCAATAATAAGCGAGAATACCGCGCAATATTGAATCTAAAAAGCGTGTTTGCTTTTCGAGCAAGCATTCAGACATCAAAGAAGACCAGTTTCATGTCAAATACACCTTTTCTAAGCGAAGTGTCTAAACGTAGAACGTTCGCTATTATTTCTCACCCGGATGCGGGTAAAACCACCATTACTGAAAAAGTCCTTTTATTCGGAAACGCGATTCAAAAAGCAGGTACGGTTAAAGGTCGTGGTAATGCACAGCACGCAAAATCAGACTGGATGGAAATGGAAAAGGAACGTGGTATCTCGGTAACCACGTCTGTGATGCAGTTCCCTTACAATGATTGCCTGGTAAACCTACTTGATACTCCTGGACACGAAGACTTCTCGGAAGATACATATCGTACTCTAACGGCAGTCGACTCGTGTTTGATGGTTATCGATGCAGCGAAAGGTGTCGAGGATCGTACTCGTAAGCTGATGGAAGTAACCCGTCTACGCGATACGCCAATCGTGACCTTCATGAACAAACTTGACCGTGACGTTCGTGATCCAATGGAAGTATTGGACGAAGTAGAAAACGAATTGGGAATGATGTGTGCGCCTATCACGTGGCCAATCGGCTGTGGTAAAGAGTTTAAAGGTGTGTATCACATTCACCGTGATGAAACGATTTTATACGAATCTGGTCACGGTCATGAGATTCAAGAAGTTCGAATCATCAAAGGTCTAGATAACCCAGAGCTTGATGAAAAAGTCGGTGCAGGCCTTGCGGAAAGTGTTCGAGAAGAGCTTGAGCTTGTTATGGGTGCTTGCCCTGAGTTTGACTTGGAAATGTTCTTAACAGGTGACCTGACGCCAGTTTACTTCGGTACCGCATTAGGTAACTTCGGTGTAGACCACATGCTAGACGGTCTAACAGAGTGGGCACCAGCACCGAAAACGCGTCAAGCGGTTGAGCGTGAAGTTGAAGCGACAGAAGAGAAGTTCTCTGGTTTCGTATTCAAGATCCAAGCAAACATGGACCCGAAACACCGTGACCGTATCGCATTCATGCGTATTGTATCGGGTACTTACACGCAGGGTATGAAGATGAACCACGTTCGTCTTGGCAAGCAGGTGAGTATCTCTGATGCAGTAACCTTTATGGCTGGTGACCGTTCACGTGCAGAACACGCTTACGCGGGTGATATCATTGGTCTGCATAACCACGGTACTATCCAGATTGGTGATACCTTTACTCAAGGTGAGTCACTGAAATTCTCTGGTATTCCGAACTTCGCCCCGGAGCTGTTTCGTCGTATTCGCCTGAAAGATCCACTAAAACAGAAACAGCTACTAAAAGGCTTGGTGCAACTATCAGAAGAAGGTGCGGTACAGGTATTCCGTCCACTACAAAACAACGATCTGATCGTTGGTGCCGTTGGTGTACTTCAGTTCGATGTTGTTGTGGCTCGTTTGAAGTCTGAATATAACGTTGAAGCGATTTATGAAGGCATCAACGTTGCAACTGCGCGTTGGGTTGAGTGTGATGATGCGAAGAAACTGGATGAGTTCCAACGTAAGAACCAAGCAAACTTAGCATTGGATGGTGGTGATAACCTAACGTATATTGCACCAACAATGGTTAACTTAAACTTGGCGAAAGAGCGTTTCCCTGATATTGATTTCCGTGCGACGCGTGAGCACTAATCAAAAAGCGGTTTGGGTAAGCTTTAACGCAAACTAGATTTTAAAACGCCCTTGGCTATAAACTTAGCCAAGGGCGTTTTTATAAGGATGAGATATGAACTGGTTTAAACGAGGATTGAAGCATTACGACGACTGGTGCAAGGAGATGGGACTAACGCCCGATCAAAAACGCAGCTGCGTTCCGTATCGAAAAGATCCTGCCCATCAAAATGAAGAGAACAGTGAAGCTCTGTTATTTTCTGATTCTCAGTTTGTCGGTACAGATAAAAAGTCTCAAGATGAAGCTCTTTGATACCCATTGTCACTTTGACTTTGATGTATTCCAAGGTGACTTTGCACATCAACTTCAGCTAGCTCAAACGCAAGGCGTGACAAGAATTCTGATTCCTTCAGTGGGACCTCAAAACTGGGCTCGTATTCAAACCTTGGCAGATCAACATGCCAATTTGTATTACGCCCTTGGGTTTCATCCGTATTTTCTTGAAGATAACGTCGAGCAGCACTTTGCTGAATTGGAACATTATCTAAAACAAAATGCTCCCCAGTGCGTGGCAATAGGAGAGTGTGGGCTAGATTTTGCCATTGATGTTGACCCACAGTTGCAAGAAAAGACACTTGAAGTTCAATTTGAACTGGCTAGACGCTTCGAACTCCCAGTTATTTTACATAGCCGAAAAGCGCACAATCGCCTTATTCAAATGGTTAAAGCGGCGAAGCTCCCTCGGGGCGGTGTGCTACATGCTTTCTCTGGGAGTTATCAGCAAGCAATGGAGTGGGTCAAATTAGGTTTTTTTATCGGTGTAGGAGGAACCATCACCTACCCAAGAGCGAAGAAAACGCGCGACGCAATTCAAAAATTACCACTCAAACATCTCGTGATCGAAACAGATGCACCGGATATGCCTATACTTGGATATCAAGGGGAGTCGAATCACCCAGCCAAACTCATTCACGTCTTTAATGAGCTCGTAGAGTTGCATAACGGCTCAAAGCAATCGATTGCTTCTCAGTTATGGAAAAATAGCAATTTTGCTTTCTCGATATGTGAATAAAATCTAAAGATGTGGTTTGAAATAGAAAACGTTTTCCTGCTTATTGTGAATTAACTCACAAAGCTGGCTGAATCAATCATGAATCTTATAGGAAAGTGTGAGGCTGGCATTACTTTAATTGATTCTGCATGAGTATAATTGCTCCCGCTTTATAGCTCCATTTTGTAACACGCCAATAAATAACTTATAAGGAAGTCATAAACTATGAGCCTGTTTATGAGCCTAATCGGTATGGTAGTGCTTCTTGCGATTGCAGTGGCATTTTCTAATAACCGAAAAGCTATCAATCTAAGAACTGTGGGTGGCGCATTCGCTATCCAATTCGCATTAGGTGCATTTGTTCTGTATGTACCTTGGGGCCGTGATCTACTAAACGGTTTCTCTTCAGGTGTTTCTAACGTTATCAACTACGGTAACGATGGTTCATCATTCCTGTTCGGTGGTCTTGTTTCTGACAAGATGTTCGAAGTATTCGGCGGCGGCGGTTTCATCTTCGCATTCCGTGTTCTTCCTACACTGATCTTCTTCTCTGCACTGATTTCAGTTCTTTACTACATTGGCGTTATGCAATGGGTTATCAAGATTCTTGGTGGCGCACTACAAAAAGCGCTGGGCACTTCACGTGCGGAATCAATGTCAGCAGCAGCAAACATTTTCGTAGGTCAAACAGAAGCACCTCTAGTTGTTCGTCCATTCGTTCCAAAAATGACTCAATCAGAGCTATTCGCGGTAATGTGTGGTGGTCTAGCTTCTGTTGCTGGTGGTGTACTAGCGGGCTACGCTTCAATGGGGGTTCCACTAGAGTACCTAGTAGCAGCATCATTTATGGCGGCACCAGGTGGTCTACTATTCGCTAAAATCCTTCACCCAGAGACTGACCAGCCTCACGAAAGTATCGAAGAAGCGATGGACGGCGGCGACGACAAACCAGTAAACGTAATCGACGCAGCAGCGGGCGGTGCGGCTTCTGGTCTACAACTTGCGCTTAACGTAGGTGCAATGTTAATCGCATTCGTTGGTCTAATCGCGCTGATCAACGGTATGCTAGGTGGCATCGGTGGTTGGTTCGGCATGCCAGAACTAACGCTAGAGCTAATCCTAGGTTACGCATTCTCTCCACTAGCATTCCTAATCGGTGTTCCATGGGCTGAAGCAGTAACTGCTGGTTCATTCATCGGTCAGAAAATCGTAGTGAACGAATTCGTTGCTTACTTGAACTTCACACCATACCTAGGTGAAAACGCTCAAGTAATCGCGGCAACTGGTGAAGTAATGTCTGAGAAGACAACAGCTATCATCTCATTCGCACTATGTGGTTTCGCGAACCTTTCTTCTATCGCGATTCTACTTGGTGGTCTAGGTAGCCTTGCACCAAACCGTCGTAGTGACATCGCTCGCATGGGTGTTAAAGCTGTGCTTGCAGGTACGTTGTCTAACCTTATGGCAGCGACAATTGCAGGCTTCTGCTTAAGCCTTGCAGCACTATAATTAGAATCGGTTCTTAATATATAGACGCCGTTTTACATCATGCCCTGTAGCAAGAGATTGCTGCGGGGCATTTTTCGTTTTTCGGGCTCTAAAATCTCACCGGGTGTCGACCTCAGTCTAGGAGTTACGCAGCCGATGGAATAGGGGCTAGGAAATTTTGAGATACAAACCGTTTGCGCTCTATTTGGTGCTACAGTTTTGCGGTGAAACTCTATAATGTATTAATCACAGGATAGTGGTTAAGGTTGATACTTAATCACGTAATGAATATTACATAATCAATGGGCAAATGACTTGCCCAGCAATATCAGATCTAATAGGCGTTTTGCTGTGTGATGTGATATTAAAGACACCGCAATCATAGATTGTTGTGCCATAGGCCAAACTGGTACTGTGCGGTGACAAGGATAGCAATTGGCATATGAAATTTTCGCTGTATATGCCGAGTCTTCAGGGAACCAAGTCCGTTCATTAATAGACTGTTTAGCCATTTACTCACATTGTCTCGACTTGTTGATTATAGTTAGAGACGTGATGTAAGGCTGAGTAGTGAATTTTTTGAATATTGATCGGAGATAGAAATGAGCGATTTAAAAGCAGCAGCGCTACGTGCACTTAAACTTATGGACCTAACTACGTTGAATGACGATGACACTGATGCAAAAGTGATTTCATTATGTCATGACGCGAAAACAGCAGTAGGCAACACAGCTGCAATTTGTATTTACCCTCGCTTTATTCCTATTGCTAAGAAGACACTTCGTGAGCAAGGTACGCCAGAGGTTCGCATTGCAACAGTAACGAACTTCCCACACGGTAACGACGACATCGAAATCGCTGTTGCTGAAACAAAAGCGGCGGTTGCTTACGGTGCAGACGAAGTTGACGTTGTTTTCCCATACCGCGCGCTAATGGCGGGTGATGAGAAAGTAGGCTTCGAACTAGTTAAGCAATGTAAAGAGGCTTGTGGTGATATTCTTCTTAAAGTGATCATCGAAACGGGTGAACTAAAAGAAGAAGCACTAATCAAGAAAGCATCTCAAATCTGTATTGAAGCAGGTGCTGACTTCATTAAAACTTCAACTGGTAAAGTGCCAGTAAACGCAACACCAGAATACGCACGCATGATGCTTGAAGTTATTCGCGACATGGGTGTTGCAGAAACTGTTGGTTTCAAACCAGCAGGTGGTGTGCGCACTGCTGAAGACGCAGCTGCATACCTAGCAATGGCTGACGAAATCCTAGGTGACAACTGGGTTGATGCCCGTCACTACCGTTTCGGTGCGTCTAGCCTGCTAACTAACCTACTAAATACATTAGAAGTGACAGACGAAACTGCTGATCCAGCAGCGTACTAATCCCAATAATATGTCTGAACGGTAGCACCTAAACGGGTGCTACCAAACCTCTTCTATCCTACTTAACCATGGCTCACTGAGAGCATGGGAGGCACTAATGTATTTACCACAAGAAATCATTCGTAAAAAACGTGACGGTGAAGTACTTACCGCAGACGAAATCAACTTCTTTATTCAAGGCGTAGCAAATAACACCGTATCTGAAGGTCAGATCGCGGCGTTTGCTATGACGATTTTCTTCAATGAAATGACCATGGATGAGCGCATCGCCCTAACGTGTGCAATGCGTGATTCGGGCATGGTTATCGACTGGAGCCACATGAACTTTGGTGGCCCAATTGTCGACAAACACTCTACTGGCGGTGTGGGTGACGTAACGTCTTTGATGCTTGGCCCTATGGTGGCAGCATGTGGCGGTTTCGTACCAATGATCTCTGGCCGTGGTCTTGGCCACACAGGCGGTACGCTAGATAAGCTTGAGTCTATTCCAGGCTACAACATCACACCAAGCAACGATGTGTTTGGGCAAGTAACTAAAGACGCTGGTGTGGCGATCATCGGTCAAACAGGTGACCTTGCTCCAGCGGATAAGCGTGTTTACGCGACTCGTGATATTACCGCAACCGTAGACAACATTTCTCTGATCACGGCTTCCATTCTTTCTAAGAAATTGGCGGCGGGTCTGGAGTCGCTAGTGATGGACGTTAAAGTCGGCTCTGGTGCATTCATGCCAACTTACGAAGCGTCTGAAGAGCTAGCAAAATCAATCGTTGCAGTAGCAAACGGTGCGGGTACTAAGACCACTGCAATCCTGACAGACATGAACCAAGTATTGGCCTCTTCGGCAGGTAATGCGGTGGAAGTTCGTGAAGCGGTTCGCTTCCTAACGGGTGAATACCGTAACCCACGCCTACTTGAAGTCACCATGGCTTCTTGTGCAGAAATGCTGGTACTTGGCAAACTGGCTGAGAACACAGAAGACGCACGTGCGAAATTGATGGAAGCACTAGACAACGGCAAAGCAGCAGCATGCTTCGGCAAGATGGTTGCTGGTCTTGGCGGCCCAGCAGACTTCGTAGAAAACTACGATAACTACCTAGAAAAAGCGGAAATTATCAAGCCAGTTTACGCGACGGAAACGGGCATTGTTTCAGCGATGGACACGCGTGCTATTGGCATGGCTGTCGTTGCTATGGGTGGTGGTCGCCGTGTTGCTACTGATGAAATCGACTATGCCGTAGGTTTCGACGAGTTCATCCGCTTGGGTGAAGTTGCAGATAGCGATAAACCTCTTGCCGTTATCCACGCTCGCAGCGAAGAGCAGTGGGAAGAAGCGGCAAAAGCACTGCGCAGTGCAATCAAAGTAGGTGGTGAGTACACACCAACTCCAGAGGTTTACCGCCAAATTCGTGCAGAAGATATTTAATAGAACAAGTAATTACACAAGGCCTACTCAACCATAATAAAAAGCCGAGTGGGCCTAAGGAACGAGCAATGAAAAGAGCATTTATTTTAGTACTAGACTCATTCGGTATTGGTGCAACCGCTGACGCTGAGAAATTTGGTGATGTAGGTTCAGACACACTAGGCCACATCGCAGAACAATGTGAAAAAGGCTTAGCAGATAACGACCAACGTCAAGGCGCACTACGCCTTCCAAACCTATCTAAGTTAGGTTTGGCAATGGCACATAAAGAGTCAACAGGTCGCTTCGCACCTGGCCTAGACGCAGATGCAGAAATCATTGGTGCGTACGGTCACGCCGCAGAGCTTTCTTCTGGTAAAGATACGCCGTCTGGTCACTGGGAAATCGCAGGTGTTCCTGTTCTGTTTGACTGGGGTTACTTCACAGACAAATCAAACAGCTTCCCTAAAGAGCTGACGGATCGCATCCTTGAGCGCGCGGGTCTTGACGGTTTCCTAGGTAACTGCCACGCATCTGGTACTCAAGTTCTTGATGACTTGGGTGAAGAGCATATGAAGACTGGGCAGCCAATCTTCTACACCTCTGCGGACTCTGTATTCCAAATCGCCTGTCACGAAGAGACATTCGGTCTAGACCGTTTACTAGAGCTTTGCCAAATTGCGCGTGAAGAACTAGAAGATTACAACATCGGCCGTGTAATCGCGCGCCCATTCATTGGCCCGGGTAAAGGTCAATTTGAGCGTACGGGTAATCGTCGTGACCTATCTGTAGAGCCACCATCAGCGACTATCTTACAAAAGTTAGTTGATGAGAAGGGCGGTCAGGTTCATTCCATCGGTAAGATTTCAGATATTTATGCTGGTTGTGGGATCACTAAGAAAACCAAAGCAACAGGCATTCCAGCACTATTTGAAGCAACGAAAGAAGCGATCAAAGAAGCGGGTGATAACACCATCGTATTCACTAACTTCGTCGACTTCGATTCAGCTTACGGTCACCGTCGTGATGTGGCGGGTTACGCTGCAGCGCTTGAGTACTTTGATGGTCGCATCAATGAAGTGCTAGAACTGATGGGTGAAGATGACGTGCTTATCCTAACAGCAGACCACGGCTGTGATCCAACATGGCCAGGTACTGACCATACTCGTGAGCACATCCCAGTATTGGTTTACGGTCAAAAAGTGCCAGCAGGCTCTCTTGGCCGCCGCGAAACATTCGCAGACATCGGCCAAACATTGGCGAGCTACTTCGGTACTTCTCCAATGGATTACGGTAAGAATTTCCTATAATTAGGATATTGAAAACTAGGAGCTGAATGCTCCTAGTTTTATGTTTGCAGTATGCAAGTACTGCTTGTCGGAAATGAGAATACTCTGGCTTATATCGCCTTAAGCGCGGAGCGCTAGAGAAAGGTTAAGGAAAAGAAAATGGCAACTCCACATATCAATGCTGAAATGGGTGCATTCGCAGACGTCGTACTGATGCCGGGTGACCCGCTACGTGCAAAATACATCGCAGAAACCTTCCTTGAAGACGTTGTGCAAGTGTGTGATGTGCGTAATATGTTCGGTTACACAGGCACATACAAAGGCCGTAAGATCTCGGTAATGGGCCACGGTATGGGTATCCCATCATGCTCGATTTACGCAACGGAGCTAATTAAAGACTTCGGCGTGAAGAAAATTATCCGTGTTGGTAGCTGTGGCGCAGTAAACGAAGACATCAAAGTGCGTGATGTTGTGATCGGCATGGGCGCGTGTACGGATTCTAAAGTGAACCGTATCCGTTTTAAAGGTCATGACTTTGCAGCAATCGCAGACTACAAAATGGTTCGCGCGGCAGAAGACGCAGCAAAAGCACGTGGCATTGATGTGAAAGTCGGTAACCTATTTTCAGCGGAGCTTTTCTACACGCCAGATCCAGAAATGTTCGACGTAATGGACAAGTACGGCATTGTTGGTGTTGAAATGGAAGCGGCGGGTATTTACGGCGTAGCGGCAGAATACGGTGCAAAAGCTCTGACAATCTGTACGGTTTCAGATCACATCAAAACGGGTGAGCAAACAACTTCTGATGAGCGTCAAACAACATTCAACGACATGATGCTAATCGCACTAGATTCAGTATTGCTAGGCGATGAAGAATAAGCGACAAAGAGTCATCTTAGTTTCTTGACATTAAGAACTAAAAGAACAGCCCGCACAATGCGGGCTGTTTTTGTATTAGATGCGATTACCGACTGACTATTTGGTTAGCAGTAGGTTTTGCGTTTTTTTACGGCGGATAGGCTGTCTACGTAAAATCATAATGAATAACATGCCGCACACAAAACTCATTAGCACCATCATGTACATGTAGCGATCACTTTTACGATAGTGGTGGTCAGAAATCGCGGTTACACGACCTGTCTCAAAGGTAACGCGAACAAAACCGATGAGTGCTTCATCGGCAAATACTGGTTCAACCAACTGCTGGCGGCCAATGGAAGCTGTTGCCAAAGGCGTGTCTAAGCCTAAAACTTCGCGTACCGATAGCGCATCTTCACTAGACGCTAAACGTACGCCTTGTGCATCATATATTGTCGCATCAAACACCAAACGGTCTTGTGCTAGCTGGTTTGTCAGCTTAAGTAAGCGTTCTTGATCTTTGGTCAAAATCATTTCACTGGCAGAAAGAGACGCCTGTGAAATCAAAACTTTGGTGAGTGTCTCAAGCTGCTGTGCTTGAATTTTCTCGTTGCCCTTACTGATCACAACACTGTTTTTGATCGTGATAAACAACATCACACACAGTAGGATTAGTGCCAGAATTCTTAGGGCATTCCTTACTGAGAACAAGGATTCACTCATGCTCTTTACTCATCCATTTAAAATAAAACAAAGACTTGCCTTTTTAGTTTGTTGAGGTAACGTTTTAGCAAAGTCATAAGGGATTATATACATGGACGCGTCAAAAAGCTTGCCTATCAGAAAACATACGACACTTTTAAAACGATTACCCGAGACTCGATTTGCCTCCCAACTAGATAAAGCAAAAGCAAACTGGATAGTGTTTGCAGAATACCTTTCGCCACGTCATTTTGAAGACATTGATTTCTTCACAGGTGTCTACAACCCCGTGTTAGAAACGTGGAAAGTTGGCCAATATGAAGTCGCCTTGATGGCAGGAGAGTTGACCCCTCAACACGAAACGATCTTACAAAGCCTCAACTTGGATTACGCCTCGCTTAATGAAGTTCCAGATCTCTCAACCCAAGGGTTGATTGTATTTGACATGGACTCAACGGCAATCCAGATAGAGTGTATTGATGAAATCGCAAAATTGGCCGGAGTCGGGGATGAGGTGGCAGAAGTTACTGAACGTGCGATGCAAGGTGAACTGGATTTTGAGCAAAGCTTGCGTCAACGCGTAGGCAAGCTCAAAGGAGCTGATGAGTCAATTCTTGAACAAGTTCGTTCCCAATTGCCATTTATGCCGGACTTTGAAGCGTTAATCGCAACGTTAAAAGCACTAGGTTGGAAAACAGCGATTGCTTCCGGTGGTTTTACTTACTTCTCGGACTACATCAAAGATAAAGTCGATTTAGATTTTGCTCGCTCTAATCAGTTGGAAATCATTAATGGTAAGCTCACGGGGAACGTACTTGGCGATGTGGTTACCGCGCAGATGAAGTCAGATATCCTGGTGGAGTTGGCGGATGAATACGAAATTGAGCAGCACAACACGGTTGCTGTCGGTGATGGCGCTAACGATCTTGTGATGATGTCGGTGGCGGGCTTAGGTATCGCGTACCACGCAAAACCTAAAGTGGAAGCTCAAGCGCAATCTGCGATTCGATTTGCAGGCTTAGGCGGTGTGCTCTGTATTTTATCTGGTGCACTGGTGAAGCAGCAAAAGGTCAGCTGGAAAGCAAAACCTTAATTTATCCATTCAAAAACACCGCCTTTCTGGCGGTGTTTTTCGTTGACTTAGTATGGCTCTAAATTTACTCGGTTAACTCCAATCTAATTACAACCTCTTCCGTAATGTCTTCAAACTCACTGTAACCGACCAAAGCGGTCAGCTCCTTTTCTAATTTGCTCGCTTGATGTACACCAAATTGGGTTAAGTCACTTAAATCTTGTTGCAGCAACGATGTCATCGGATCGAAAATTGGGGCTGTAGATAAGCGAATCACGTAGAAGTCACCCATCATTCGCGCTTTCTTTATAAATTGAATCCGTTCTTTTACGCTGTTGAACTCTTGATGAAGCTTAGACTCAATGCCTGTAATTTTATTGCCGACTTTGGCTGCGCTAATGTAAATATCCTGATGCCTTGCTTTAGCTCCCTCTACACGCTTTATCGGCTCTGCGATTAATGTGCTTGTTCGACCTTTAAAGATAGGTTCAAGTGACAACAATTGATCGTGCCCAAGGCGTGCAAAAAGCTCAATGTGCTTAGGTAGCGGCAAATTCACCCCAATAATGGGGGTTTTGATTGAAGACGACGCTGTTTTACTGATAAAAATGGGTGTGCTCAGAGTTCGAGAGAGCAACATGCTGTGCAGTCTTTCAAGTAACGCATTACTCGGTAGCATCTCTTTTTGCGGGATCAACTTATCTTGATTGTGTTCGATAATGCTGTTGAAAAAGGCGATCACTTTAATGGTGTGGCTGCTTTCATCAATAACTAACTGTACGCTACAGCCATCTGGGCTAACACGAATTACCCGGTATGGCACCGACGTTAAAGGCAGCTTTTTGTCGTAGAGTTGTAACTCTCGAAAGTTGACCTGAACCTCTTGCCCAGAGCGCAACATGGTAGGTTCGTCCAGTTTAATGCCGAGCCCTCGCTTTGAAATATCGACGGTGCTGCCGATCGCTGTGACGGGCCCAGAACGCAGTTCTATTGGGGTCTTAAATCGGTAACGTGGCTCTTTACGACGAGACTTGGCATCAAAATAAATGCCTTTCGGGTTGCCTATAATTCTTCTCGGATGGCGAAATGCATTTAACGTATTTGCGGGTAAGCGCGGCTTTTCAGTGAGCAGATAATCCTGCCCTGATTTTTCGTCAGCAATTTCTTGCAAGATGCCAATGTGAGTCAATGATTGGGACGTTTCAGCTAACTCCGGAGAGAAAGCGGCTAAGTCTTCCTGTTCTTGCTCTGACAGTTCAAATATCGAAATTCTAAACGCGCGCCAACTTTCACGTTTAGCACCTAAATGCCAAAATAGCTGGCGTTGTTCACGAGTGGCCTCAGGACGAAGCATCGAATAGAAATAGGTTCGGTTTTCGTGCTCGTGAGTAAATGAATAAAGGACGTTTGTGGTGCCTTTAACGCCAGGTTTAATGAGTGACGCGACTCGCTTCTCATTAAATAAGGACCCAAACATTTGCTGGTTCCTTTCATCATGCCAGTACTGCCAAAGCTTTTGATTGTTTGGCGTCAACATAGCGAGTTTCAGCTCACTGCCATCAAAGAATAGGGGTAAGCTGCTGGTGTGCTTAAGCGCGATGTGCTCATAACCACGAGTTCGAGCTCGAATGATCTTATCTTGATTATCGTGACGAGCTCTTTTCGCTGCGCTGTTGAGCGCTTCATCGATCACTCGAGTAACGACATTGGTTTCAGTTAAACGTATGGTTCTGAGGTATCGAACTGAGTCATTCTCGTAACAGTCATCGACCGCAAGTATGCGGTACGCCAGCGGTTTCTCGATACCGGCAACCTGAGATTTGCTGGCAAACTCAGTAAACGTGACCTGAATAATCTCCCCAAGGTTATATTTAAACGCACTTGGGACTTTGAACTTTGCGCCAGAGCAGGATAAGTCAATGCTTAACCCATGCAGAAGTTGCCCTTTAGATCGGCAAATCTCGACTTGAGATTGGACTTTCAAGCGCTTTTCTTGGCGCTTTAAGTCATAGCCGAGGTGAACGGGCTCTGCTAAGAAAGGGCTTTTAGGATCCGTTAACGATTGCGTTTTTTGTTGAGTAAGACGTTTGCTCATTACGCGAAAGTTATTCCGTGTGTTGACCAAAGCTTCCCACATTCCCTCAGTGTAGCCGCCAAACTTTTTGATGTTTTTATGGTAAGCGTTGAAAGCAACGTCATCTAACCAATGTGGAATACCATCCAAAATATACTCGCGACATTCACCTTGGACGCGACCGCGCAGATCGATGCTTTTTTTGCACGGAGCCATCAAGCGGTTAAGTTCCATTTTCACTAAGATTTTGGCCGAAGGCGGCTCTTCCTCGGTCAATTGGCCAAGGACAAAGTCAAAGTCATCCGAACCGTAAACGGGAATGAGTCGTTCTGCGATCGAGAGAATTTCAGATTGCTGCATTATTTCTGTTAGAGTATGTCGTTACTTTAAATTGTATCGGCTAAGCGAAGTAAAACTTAAGTATATCAATAGTTCATTTCAGTTAAGGTCTGACTTGGCTGTGCTTAGTCACATTTGTAGAAAAAATCGAGGCATCATGGCGAAAGCAAAACGAGCGTATGTTTGTAATGATTGTGGCGCGGATTTTCCCCGTTGGCAGGGGCAGTGTAACGCATGTGGTTCGTGGAATACGATAACAGAAGTCCGTATCGCTGCATCGCCAACGGTTGCTCGTAATGAACGTTTATCCGGCTACGCGGGTTCCGCAACAGAAGCAACAGTTCAAACGTTATCCGAAATTGATCTGCAGGAAGTGCCACGCTTCACCAGTGGGTTTAAAGAACTTGACCGCGTATTAGGTGGGGGCGTTGTACCCGGCGCTGCTATTTTGATTGGTGGTAATCCTGGCGCGGGTAAATCCACCTTGCTGCTGCAAACCATGTGTAGTTTGTCTGCGCAAATGCCAACGCTCTATGTAACAGGTGAAGAATCGTTGCAGCAGGTAGCAATGCGAGCTTCTCGACTGGGCTTGCCGAAAGAGCACTTAAAGATGTTATCGGAAACAAACGTCGACAAAATTTGCCAAATTGCCGAAAAAGAGCAACCTCGCATTATGGTGATTGACTCGATTCAGGTAATGCACGTTTCAGATGTTCAATCGTCACCGGGCAGTGTTGCTCAAGTACGTGAATCTGCGACTGCTCTGACACGATACGCAAAACAGAATAACGTCGCGGTATTTATTGTTGGTCACGTAACAAAAGATGGTACCCTTGCGGGCCCTAAAGTTCTTGAGCACATTATAGACTGTTCAGTGCTGCTTGATGGTGGTACTGATAGCCGCTTTCGCACATTGCGTAGTCATAAAAACCGCTTTGGCGCTGTGAATGAGCTCGGTGTTTTTGCAATGACAGGCCAAGGGTTGAAAGAAGTGAGTAACCCATCCGCGATTTTCCTTTCTCGTGGTGAAGAAGAAACATCAGGTTCTTCTGTTATGGTCGTGTGGGAAGGTACGCGTCCTCTATTAGTAGAGATTCAAGCGTTGGTGGATTACTCGCAATTGGCAAACCCTCGCCGTGTTGCGGTCGGTTTGGAGCAGAACCGCTTATCACTTTTGCTCGCTGTGTTGCATAAGCATGGTGGCTTACAAATGGCAGACCAAGATGTCTTTGTTAATGTGGTTGGCGGTGTTAAGGTGACGGAGACGAGTGCCGATCTTGCGTTAGTTATGGCGCTTTTATCGAGTTTTCGTGACCGTCCACTACCCAAAGATGTGGTTATTTTTGGTGAGGTCGGGCTTGCAGGCGAAATCCGTCCTGTGCCAAGTGGGCAAGAACGTTTGAATGAAGCGTTCAAACATGGTTTCAAGAAAGCCATTGTGCCTGCAGCCAACATGCCGAAAGGCGGCATTCCTGGCATGCAAATTCACGGCGTTAAGAAATTGTCGGAAGCCATAGAGGCTTTTGACGAGCTGTAATGCTCATAAGAATGGTATTTGTGGAATCACAAACTGTTCTATCCGTCCTCAATAAAATGCGAATAAAGTACATAAATTGCTGTGTTTGACTATGCTTTGGGGACGGAAATTTCACGTTAAAATTTTTTTTCTTCCATCCGCACGCAAGGGTATCAGTATTGACAGAATGTGATATACTCTGCGCGCACTTTATACCTTATTAACAGAGTAAGACAATGACTGATTTATCAAAATACAGAAACATTGGTATTTTTGCTCACGTAGACGCGGGTAAAACTACCTCTACAGAGCGTATCCTAAAGCTAACTGGTAAGATCCATAAGATCGGTGATACACACGACGGTTCAACTACAACTGACTTCATGGAGCAGGAAGCTGAACGTGGTATCACAATCCAGTCTGCAGCAACAACTTGTTTCTGGAACGATCACCGTCTAAACATCATCGATACTCCTGGACACGTTGACTTCACTATCGAAGTTTACCGTTCTCTAAAAGTACTTGACGGTGGTATCGGTGTATTCTGTGGTTCTGGTGGTGTTGAGCCTCAGTCAGAAACTAACTGGCGTTACGCTGACGAATCACACGTATCACGTCTGATCTTCGTTAACAAACTAGACCGTATGGGCGCAGATTTCTACAAAGTTGTAGATCAAGTACAAAACGTACTAGGTGCTACACCTCTAGTTATGACTCTACCTATCGGTATCGAAGAAGATTTCGTAGGTGTTGTAGACGTACTAAGCCAACAAGCTTACGTATGGGATGAGTCTGGCCAGCCAGAGAACTACGAAGTTCAAGATATTCCAGCAGACATGGTAGAAAAAGCTGCTGAATACCGTGAAATGCTAATCGAAACTGCTCTAGAGCAAGACGAAGATCTAATGATGGCTTACCTAGAAGAAGGCGAAGAGCCATCTCTAGAAGACATCAAACGTTGTATCCGTAAAGGTACTCGTGATCTAGCATTCTTCCCAACTTACTGTGGTTCAGCGTACAAGAACAAAGGTATCCAACTTATTCTTGACGCGGTAATTGATTACCTACCATCTCCAACAGAAGTTGATCCACAGCCTCTAACTGATTCAGAGACTGGTGAGCCAACTGGTGAAGTTGCGACTGTATCTGCAGACGAGCCACTACGTGCGCTTGCATTTAAGATTATGGACGACCGTTTTGGTGCTCTAACCTTTATCCGCATCTACTCTGGTAAGATGAAGAAAGGTGACACAGTACTTAACTCTGCAACTGGTAAAACAGAGCGTATCGGCCGTATGGTTGAGATGCACGCAGACGAGCGTAACGAGATCGATTCAGCACAAGCTGGTGACATCATCGCTGTAGTTGGTATGAAGAACGTTCAAACTGGTCACACTCTATGTGATCCTAAGCACGAATGTACTCTTGAGCCAATGATCTTCCCAGATCCAGTAATCTCTATCGCAGTTAAGCCTAAAGATAAAGGCGGTTCTGAGAAGATGGGTATCGCGATCGGTAAAATGGTTGCAGAAGATCCATCATTCCAAGTTGAGACTGATGAAGATTCAGGCGAAACTATCCTGAAAGGTATGGGTGAACTTCACCTAGACATCAAGGTAGATATCCTTAAGCGTACTTACGGCGTTGAGCTAGAAGTTGGTGCTCCACAGGTTGCTTACCGTGAAACTATCACTCAAGCAATCGAAGACAGCTACACGCACAAGAAACAGTCTGGTGGTTCTGGTCAGTTCGGTAAGATCGATTACCGTATCAAACCAGGTGAGCCAAACTCTGGCTTCACGTTCAAGTCAACAGTTGTTGGTGGTAACGTACCTAAAGAATTCTGGCCTGCAGTTGAGAAAGGCTTTGCGTCAATGATGGAGCACGGTGTTCTAGCTGGCTTCCCTACTCTAGACGTTGAAGTTGAACTATTCGACGGTGGTTTCCACGCAGTTGACTCTTCAGCAATCGCTTACGAAATCGCTGCTAAAGGCGCATTCCGTCAGTCTATGCCTAAAGCTGGCGCGCAACTTCTTGAACCAATCATGAAAGTTGACGTGTTCACTCCAGAAGATCACGTTGGTGACGTAATCGGTGACCTTAACCGTCGTCGTGGTATGATCAAAGACCAACAAGCTGCGTCTACTGGCGTACGTATCAAGGGTGATGTACCTCTATCAGAAATGTTTGGTTACATCGGTACTCTACGTACAATGACTTCTGGTCGTGGTCAGTTCTCTATGGAGTTCTCACACTACGCACCATGTCCAGCAAACGTTGCTGAGCAAGTAATTGCTGACGTTAAAGAGCGTAACGCTAAGAAGTAATTCTTAAGTTAACTCTATAACTTGAAAGCCCCGCCTAGTGCGGGGCTTTTTGTATCTAACCGCTTACACACAGCGCGTTTTTGTTTCGCTGATATACGCCTTTGGTGTTGTTTACCGATTATTCTGAAGCTGAGCCAGTATTACTAACATTGAGGTCGATGGTTTTAAAATCTGGTATCACTGACTTTTCAAATGTTTCTATTTCTTCTCTCAACCATTGTGCAAACAATTGGGCTTTAGGTCTCTTTAAGTAGCCTTTTGGAGCGCACAGGTAATACGCAAATTTGGGTTTAATGGCTATATCACCAATTCGGACCAGTTTGCCTGAACGAAAATATTGATGAGCTAAACTGTGTTTGACGAGCGCTACGCCTTGTAGTGATAACGCGGCTTCTAACACTAAGTGTGAGCCACTGTATTTTAAAGCAGGCTTTGCCGCTGAATGACCAAGTCTCGCTAACCACATGTTCCAGTCCAGATCTGGCCAAACGTCTTCGATGAGCTCTGCTTTGCTTAAATCTTCAATGCGATAGATGCCGTGCTCTTTCTGATATACAGGGTGACAGGCAGGGTAAAAAGCTTCATCCATTAGCCATTGTGATTCTAAATTAGGGTATTTTCCTAAACCGTAACGGACACACAAATCGATCTGACTATCTTGAAAAGACACCAAATCATTGGTTGGTTCTAATAGTAAGGCGATATCAGGGTGACGCTGACGAAAAGCCGTAATTTTCGGGACTAACCAATGGTGAGCGAAAGAGGGGAGTGTTGATATCGAAAGGTGGTTAGGATTAGGATCTTGATTAATTGATCTCACCCCTTGCTGCAAATGAGCAAACCCTCTTTCTGCCTGAGTAAACAGCAGCTCTCCCTCAGGTGTGAGCACGATTTTTCTGTGCTGACGAACAAATAAGTCCGTTCCTAAAAATTCTTCAAGATGACGAATTTGCTGACTAATGGCAGCTGGCGTAACAAACAATTCTTTTGCCGCTGTTTTAAAGCTTCCTTCCTTTGCTGCAACGAAGAAGTAATACAAGCCCTGTAAAGGAGGCATTCGATCTTTCACATTAGTTTTCCTTAACTCAATGGCAGATTCTATCGTTTGAGGATATCAGCGTAGTCGCTGATTATTAAGTGGTCAACATTGTTATAGGAGTTGGTTACATGGAAAACATGACACACACTTGTGAGCGCACTTTACCAGCTGACCATCAGACCGGATTACAGTTAATTTATTCTAAACTTGCTAGTTGGAGAAGAAACTACAAGACACGTCGTCACTTGAGAGAGTTACCAGAACATCTTTGGGACGATATAGGATTAGATGAAAAGGAGATTAATAGTGAAGTGAGGAATCCTTTTTGGAGAGAGTAGTTTATGAGTTTGATTCAAGCTCAGAATTAAACTGCACTCCCCAATGATATTGAGGAGTGCAGACAAGGCTATAAGTCTTCTTCCCACACAACCAATTCACCTTTCGGCCAGTTGTGACCAATTTCATGATACTTTTGCTCAAGCACATGACGTTTAATTTTGAGTGTTGGCGTCAATACGCCATTTTCAATGCTCCAAGGCTCTTTAATCATTAATACGCCTTTGATTTGCTCATGAGAGGCGAGTTCTTGATTCATTTTTGCAATGACTTTGCGGGTGGTTCGTGCGTACCGCTCCCGATCAAAGTTAGGAAAATCATGTGGCACAACCAAAAGAATCGGGGCTGGTAGCCCTAAACCGATGAGGCACATCATCTCTACGCGACTGTATTCGAAAAGTTTTTTCTCGATAGGAACTGGAGAGACAAACTTACCTTTGGCGGTTTTAAAGTTATCTTTTTTACGGCCTTGAATAGTTAGGTAACCATCTGAGTCGATAGAGCCGATATCGCCTGTGTGTAGCCAGCCCTCTGAATCAAAAGACTCTTGGGTGGCAATGTCATTTTTGTAGTAGCCAGAAAATAGCCCTTTGCCACGCACCATGATTTCATCATCGTCAGCGATTTTTAACTCAATACCTGGTCCAGCATTACCGACACTACCAATTTTGTCAGCTCTAAATGGGTAGTTGAGCGTGCTATAAGCAAATGATTCTGTCATGCCCCAAGCTTCAGTAATATTGAGTCCTACAGAGTGGTACCATTCCAGCAGTGCTGGTGATACCGGGGCAGAGCCACAGCCTAATACTCGAGCCTGATCCAACCCCAATCCTTCTGCGAGCTTTTTCTTGATCAGAGAATTGACGAATGGGATTTTCAATAGAATGTTGAGCTTCTTCTGTGGAAGTTTGTCTTGAATACGTTGTTGGAATAGCGTCCATAATCGCGGGACTGAGATAAACAGAGTCGGGCGGTGCATTTTTACATCTTCGATAAAGGTATCCAATGATTCTGGAAATGCTGTTGGTACACCACCCATGATGGATGAGCCAAAAATGTAGACGCGCTCTGTAATATGAGCCAAAGGTAAGTAAGAAAATAGACGATCATTTTCTTGAATACCGATATGGTTTATCAGTTGTTGTACTGACCAGTTAAACGCTCCGTAGGTCAGCATCGCACCTTTCGGTAATCCTGACGTACCAGAGGTATACACCAAAGACATTAGCTTATCGTCGTAGTGCTGTGGACGCTCTTCACTTGGCATTGCATCGGCAATGAGTGCTTGGTAGTCATACTGACATTTTGGCGCAGTATCGTAGGGGAGCGAGATACTAATGAGCTCCGGCATTGCATCAATGACTTGCTGGGTTGCTTTAGGATCATCGAGTTTTCCGCCAATGAGCGCTTTACTTTCACTATGAGTCACACAGTATTCGATGGTGTCCGCGCCGGCGGTAGGAAAGATTGGCACACTGACATAATCGCCAAGCATCATCGCAAGATCGCAAATAAACCACTCTGCACAGTTTTTAGATACTAATGCTACTTTGTCACCAGGCTGTACTCCGAGGTTGCGTAGTGCACTGACGAGTTTTAAGGCTTGATCGGCAACATCAGCGAACGTGTATTCAACAAATTGTCGGTTAATAATTTGTTTTAGATAGACCTCATTTGGACGCTCTTGAGCCCATTTGAGAATCATTTCATTTGGTGGTGGGAGAGCGCAACCAGCAGCGCTGTTTAGATTCGGCTGATTCATTTTTAGTGACTCCATGTCTTCTCGTTGTATTTATAATTGTTAACGCATTGTTAACTTTAGCATGTTAAATAACGACACGGGAATGCATTTTGATGAAATATGTGGGGAGGATAGCGTTAGTTACCCCTAAAGTCGGTACTAATAGCGCCTAAAACTGTTGCCGATAATTCGCTGGGGACAGGCCTGTTTTTTTCTTAAAAATTCGAGAAAAGTAAGAGACATCTCGGTATCCACACTGATAAGCGATGTAGGCAATTTTCATGGATTCATTTTCAACGAGCATTTTCTTTGCTAATGAAATGCGTTTCGCAGTGACATAATCACGAAAGCACATACCAACTTTGCGATGGAATACTTTGGAAAAGTAGTTCGGTGAGTAGTGACAAAGCGCAGCAGCTTCCTCTTCTCTTAGGTCTTTATGGACGTTATTGGCGATGTAATGAACCACGTCAGAAAAACTCGACTTTCCGCTTCGAGAAAAGAGTTTATCGACCGAAATTTGTTCTTCGTCGACCTTGCTGTGCAAAAAGTATTTCAATTTTATCTGTGATAGCCAAATCGGGAGGGTGATTTCATTCAACGTATAATATTCCGCACAAATATGCTTTGGCGGTAAGTGAGGCTCGATACCGGTTGGATGTATAACGATCAGTTTTTTGTCGAGATTTTCACAGAGCGTGATGACGCCTTTCTGGTGCTCTCGATGATCGCAAGTCATGTAGTAGAAGAAATAGCTGTGTTCTTTATCGCTAAGCACAGAGATATCTTTGCTACAGTCCATAATCTCAAAGCTCTTATCAAACTCACAGCGAAGTGATTCCGGCAGCGAGCAAAGAGTCTCTCCAATCCAATAAGCTTTGGTCAGTCTATCCATATGAATCCTGCTCAGTACGTACTACACCAACGTTAGTATGTATTGAGGTCAGTCGAGCCTCATTCCTTGAGCTTCAGACCTCACCCTTTCGTTTATTAAGCTTAGGCTTATATAGTCATACTGCAAGTGTGAAAGGTGTCACATAGTTGGTGGTGATGTGTCTCGTTATTGATACATTTTGATTCTGAAGCGCAGGTAGGCAAGAAAGTACCAACCTTTGGCAAAAAAGTCCTAACCCCCCTAATTCTCGGTGACTAATGTTTAAGCATGATTCAGGTGCACATGAGACCTGTATCATTAATAGCGAGATACGTTAAAGGGGATAATCATATGGATAACTTTCGCAATCTAATCAAGGACTTCATGGAAGATGAAGAGGGGCTAACACTTTTAGAGTACATTCTAGGTGCGGCATTAATTGTTACAGCGTTCTTGACTTCAGGCTTCTGGACGACTTTGTCTAACAAGTTTACTTCAGTAGCTGGTCGTATCAGCAGCTCGTAATGGTTAGCGAGTTAGTTATTTGGTCATTGCTTATTGCGATTGGAGTATCAGACGCTCAGAAACACAGAATACCAAACAAAGCGGTGCTTATGCTTTTGGTTGCTGTTACTGCAAACGTAATTTACAACCCAGCAACAAGTGGCTTGGATCATTTATATGGTGGGTTGGTTGCGTTTGCAGTGTGTTTCGCGCTGTATCTGTTCAAAGTAATGGCTGGAGGAGACGTTAAGTTGCTCGCCGTCATAGGGGCATGGCTGGGTCTGAGTAACCTTGGGGAAGCGTCTACTGGAATAATACTTGCTGGAGGCATCGTGGGCATTTTTTATCTAATGTTACACGTGTCATCGACTAGTGTTGCTCTATCACACCAGATAAAAGGGTATTGCTTAGAAAAAGTAACACCAGGCTTTAGGTCTAATAAGCCGTTAGTCATTCCTTTCGCGCCGATAATCGTAATTGGATTAGCTTATTTCTCCTACACCCATTAAATAATAATAAAAAATGGCATGCAGCATCAGTTGACTAGGCAACTTCAAGAGGGGAAGTGTGATGGGCTCTGTGTATTGGGAAAAACTCGTGCCACAAATAAATCCACCAAAGGTGCCTTCGTCTGTCGAGGGTCTTGGCGTGCCGTCTTCAGTTGTTGAAAACCTAGTGTTGAAACATCTGTCTGCCTATCCCAAATGTGACTTAATCGAATTAACGCAACGGCTTTGTATTGTTTCGAATATTGTCGAGCTTGCTTTGGCGCAGTTAAGAAAGCGAAGTTGGGTAGAAGTTTATCAGCCAGCATCAGACAAGTTGAGTACATCGTATTCCAACGTACGCTACAGTTTAACTGAGCTTGGGCTTGCAGAAGCAGACATTGCGTATAGAAAAGATCCGTATATCGGTCCTGTTCCCGTCTCTTTGGAAGAATATTGGACGGTTGTTGAGGGACAAGATCTTCGCAAGCATCCTATTAATCGCAATGATGTTGAGCGAGCGCTGTCTGACGTGTTTGGTTCGGATCATTTGATACCCGTTTTAGGACCAGCCATTAACTCGGGGCGCGCTTTGTTGCTGTATGGTCATGCGGGTACCGGTAAAAGCTACGTCGCATCAAGAGTGCTCAATGCAATGAACACTTCGGTATTCATTCCTTATGCCGTATATGCCGATGGCAACATCATCAAAGTGTTCTCAGAGCATCATCACCGTCGTTTAGACAACTCCCATTCTCAGGTTTTCGTTAAGTTGGAAACGCATTACGACAAACGCTGGGTTCTTTGTGAAAGACCAAACATTCAAGTGGGCGGTGAGCTGACATTGGATATGCTTGAGGTAAACCACAGCGAGCATAATCGTGTATGGATTGCGCCACTGCAAATGATGGCTAACAACGGAATCTTGGTGATTGATGACCTTGGTCGTCAGTCAATGCCTGTTGATGCCCTGCTAAATAGATGGATCGTTCCAATGGAATACTTATTTGACCACTTGGCTTTGCCAAATGGTCAACAAGTCACGGTGCCGTTTATGCTCACTCTGGCATTCTCCTCCAACTTTGCACCAAGCAAAATTGCAGACCCCGCTTTTTTACGTCGTTTGGGTTACAAGATCGAGTTTACACCGCTTGGTTTGACAGATTATCAAGCGCTTTGGGTTTCGCTTGCTAAAGATTACCAAATGACGCTTGTGCCTGAGTTTTTCGATACGTTAAGTCAGTTACATCGCGACAATGATGTCGCCAACTACCCTTGTTTACCAAAAGACTTACTCGGTATTAGCCGCGATATTTTGGTGTTCGAAGGGAAAGAGAAGGTCGTCTCATCAGACATTTTAACCCGTGCCTGGGGACTGTACTTCACAGTGGATGAATAGGGAGATCTAAATTATGAGTCGGACTCAAGTCATCATGTTGCTGTTGCTCTCCATTGTTTTCGGCCTTGCTGCCGTTTTGATAGCTAAACAATGGATGGATGGCAGAAACCAACCAACTGTCGAGTTAGAAGAGGTCGAAAGACACCCAGTTTTAGTTGCCGCCATGGAACTAGAGCCAGGGACCATTCTATCTGAGAAACATTTGTCTACTAAGCTCATGGAAGTGGATTGGATAGACGATGAAACGCTAAAAGTACAAGAACAGGCATTGGGAAGAATTGTTGCCAATACCATTTATGCGGGCGAGCTGGTTAACTCGAATCGTCTTGCATTGCCCGGTGAGGGCGCGACACTTGCTGCTTTAATCCCTGAAAACAAACGAGCAATCACCATTCGTGTCAATGACGTTATCGGTGTGGCTGGGTTCTTGTTACCGGGCAATAAGGTCGATGTATTGAATACCGTGAGTTATGGACAAGGTAAAAACGCCACAACAAAAACGGTGCTTAAAAACATCAACGTCCTTGCGGTCGACCAAACAGCCAAAACCAATGATAACAAACCCGTTATTGTGCGTGCGGTGACTTTAGAAGTAACACCGAAAGAGGCAGAAAAGCTCCTATCGGCGAACAGCAAAGGCGACATTCAACTTGCTCTACGCAACCCTCATGAAGTGGATAAACCTGTTGTAGCAAGAAAATACACGCCACGACCTAGTGTGACCATTATTAAGGGATCTCAGGCATCCAGTGTCCGAGTCAGCAATTAGGTGAATTATGAAAACAATAATATTACTCGTTAGCCAGTTACTTTTTGTCAGCTTGTCTGTTAACGCAGCCACGGTGCAGTCAGGAAAAGTCGTGACCGTTGCGCATCACCAATCAACCCAATTGATGATATCCGGCCAAGCGAAGAAAGTGACATTAGGGGATCCAGAAGTCTTGGATATTTTAGTGCTCAGATCGAACGAGCTGTTTCTTATTGGTAAGAAGTTAGGTACCACGAATGTGTCGGTGTGGGATCGCCGAGGCCGGTTAATTGAGCAGTTTAACGTGGAAGTCACGCATGATCTAAACACGCTTAAGTCGAAGCTTTATCAGTTCTTGCCGGATGAAAATATCGAAGTGCACAGTGCGCAAGAAAAAGTGGTACTTAGAGGCTTGGTCAGCAGTCAGCAAAACATGGACACTGCGGTCAAAATTGCTGAAACCTTCGCTTTGGGTGAAGCGGCAGATGAAGAAGATGACAGCTCTAAAGATGATGACAGCATGGTGATCAATCTACTTTCTATTGGCGGGGCTCAACAGGTGACACTAGAAGTGACCGTTGCCGAAGTGCAGCGCACACTAGTAAGACGCTTTGACTCAAACTTCCACTTTTTCCAAAGAAGTGGAGACTTTACCTGGGGTGGTACGACTGCTGGTGGCGGTATTGATGGCATTGGACCGATTTTGAACGTCCCAACAGTCGAAGATTTCGGTTTTCTTGGGTCGTTTATCGACAGCAATACCTTGTTTACCTTCGCACTTGATGTGGCGAAACAAAATGGTGTGGCGAAAGTGTTGGCAGAGCCTAGCCTTACCGCATTAAGTGGTACGCAAGCCGAGTTTGTCGCTGGTGGTGAGTTCCCAATTCCAGTACCAAATGAAGATGGTATTACCATCGATTATAAAGAGTACGGTGTTCAACTCGACTTCGTTCCGTTTATTTTGAGTGATAAGAGAATCAACCTCAAATTGAACGTCAATGTGAGTGAAATCTCCAACTCAGGTGTGCTGACGTTTAATCCAAACGAAGTGAATGCCACGTTCTTTATTCCGCCAATCACCAAACGAAGTGCTGGCACCACGATTGAGCTGGCTGATGGCCAAACCATTGGTATTGCAGGCTTATTGAGTGAAAACGCACGTAATGTCGCGGATGGCATACCTGGAGCGAGTGATTTACCTGTTTTGGGGCGCTTGTTCAAGAGTGAAGAGTTTACCTCAGGGGAAACAGAACTTGTCATTCTGGTCACCCCTCGATTAGCAACCCCAATCGATCGACGTCGAATCACACTGCCAACGGATGGCTTTGTGGCTCCGAACGATGTGGAGTTCTATTTGCTTGGTAAAGGTGCTGAGTTGGATTTTGATAGATACCAGCTAAACGACATCAGCGAAGAAGATACTAACAACAACTTTATTCAATACGGTTCGTCAGAAGGTGGCTCTGAGGGCAAGTTTGGGCACAGTCTATAAGTGGGAGAGCAAGATGAAAAGCATAATGATAATGACCATTTGTTTCACATCATTCGGCTTGTTTGGCTGTGCGAATGACCCCGAGCTTGGTATCTCGGTTAGCCAGTTGCGCGCTGAACAAACTCTTAATCCAGAAGCGTGGTATGAGAATTTGGGTTATTTACCGGAAGGTAGTGGTGAGCGTACACAAGTTAGCTTAGAGGTATATAACAACAACGGGGTAGCCAAAGATGAGTAAGTGATGTGTTCACTTAGGAGGGGCTATGCGAAGGAATATGCATATAGCACCAAGGCGAACCCAGAAAGGGATTACCTTAGTGTTGATAAGCTTGGTTTTGTTGATTCTGCTAGGCGTTGCGGCGTTTGGTATTGATTTAAACCACCAAGTTCTTAATAAAACACGTTTACAGAATGCGGTCGATACTGCAGCCCTTGCAGGTGCTGTCGTTGCCGATAAGACAGAGGATGTGAATCAGGCTGAAACAGCAGTGAGAACAACGCTTAGTGGAATATCAACCGAGCCTGGAAATTCTGAGCTGACGTTTAGTGACAGTAATACAGCAGTGACATTCTCGCATGATATGCAGACGTTTGTAAGTGCAGCAAGTTTTACACCGCCATTGGGGGAGTACGATATTTATGTCCGCGTAGCGGTCACCGATATTAGCCTAACGCAGTATTTGAGTGGTTTGTTTGGGATTGATAAAGAGGTCTCTGCGAGTGCGGTTGCAGGGCGAAGTGCGGCGATTGCATATACGTGTAATTTAACGCCAATCGCCATGTGTGGTGATCCTGCTGGTGATGTGAGTGATGCATGGGGGTATCGTCCGCCGGGTTACGACCCTAATGTAGATATGGATCCTTCTCTAGTGCATGAGCTGAAAGTCGGGGATCAGAATAACACCGATATGGGGCCGGGAAACTTTCAGTTACTCGATTTTGGGCAAGGAACGGGTAATAGTGGTGCAGCCTTAGTTCGTGATGCATTGTCTGGTGCTTACAACGGTTGCGCCTCAATTGGCGATACCGTTACGACTAAACCAGGTAATAGTGCAGGTCCAGTTGCACAGGGACTGAATGTGAGGCTCAACGACTTTTCGGGACCGATTAAAAATGACGGAACGGTTTTACCAGACAAATACGTGAGAGAGCCCGATGTTTTGGCTGAGACCGATGCGGAGTACGCAGGCGATCTGTATTACGCCAACTATCGTCAGGAGCTAAGCTCTTGTGAAAGCGGAGGAGCTTGTGATGGCAGTAGTTATACAGGTGATGGTGGTCTGAACGGACGCCGGATTTTGCGTATCCCTATCGTAGATTGTACGGCTTCTACAGGTAAGTCTGATTTTGATGTTTTGGGCTTTGGTTGCTTCTTTTTACTACAAAAAGTCAGTAACTCAGGTCAATCATCAGTGTTTGGGCAATTTCTTTATGATTGTTTAATTAATAACGGTTCGACTGGCACGGATCCGACAGATAAAGGCTTCTACCGTATCCAGCTGTACAAAGATCCGTTTAGCGGGGCCTCTTGATATGTTGTATTCAAATAGAAAGCATCAAAGGCCAAATATTTGCAGTCAACAAGGGCTGGCAATCATAGAGTTTATTCTCGCCTTGCCAGTGCTATTGATGCTAACCGTTTTAGTGATCGATGTGAGCCGAGCTTTTATTCAGTATACCGAGGTCAATAAAGCGCTGCAGAATGGGGCAAGGTATGCCGTCGTTGATACGTACGGCACGTTGAACTTTGAGTCAATTGCTGACGAAACCAGCATCAAGAATGTCGTTGTGTATGGAAGCCCAATTGCCTCTACTACACCTGTGATAGACCATATCAGTGTGGATGATATTGTCATTACCCAACCAACGAGTACCAATAAGGTGGTCACTCTATCGGCGACTTACAATTACGTGCCGATATTCTCGACCTTACCTTTTTCGACCACTTCTTTGCAATTTAGCATTGGGGCGACCACGTCTATGAGGACAGGCCCATGAAACGATTGATAACGAAACAAAAAGGAGTAACGCAGCTTGAGTTCTCGGTCATCGCTTTGGCCGTTATATTAGTCCTGTTTTTGATCATCGAGTTTGCGATCTATTTCTTTTCGGTGCAAATGGTCAATGAGGTAACGCGAAGAGCTGCGAGGCTTGCTACCGTGTGCTATATCGCTGATAGGGATGACATTCCTAACTTACCAGCTGTATCAGATCTCTATCCATCAGGCTTTTCTGCGAGTAATTTACAGATAGATTATCTTGATGAAGCTGGTGCAAGTGTTGATGTATCAGGCTTTCTTTCTACCCCTCCAGCGTCTAATGACGTATTAAATGCGCAGTTTTCTCAAATTAAATATGTTCGAGCAAGAGCGGTAAATTATACTTTTCAGTTTTTTGTTTTAGCTGCTTTAATTAATGCAGTAGGGAGTACTCCAGCTTTTGAAACTATATTGCCTGCAGAGAGTTTAGGAATACTTAGACCCGAAGGGACCAATGTCATTACGGATTGCTAATGGAGTAGCTTTATGTTGAAACCAGTTAAAATAAATGAAGAAACATATAAAAGTTTAAAAACTAACTTGATTGTTTGGATAGTTTATTCTACGTCAAACTTTAAAATTCATATTGCTGATGAATTATCTGGATGTGTCAATCTAAATATTGATTGGATAGAGCTAGAGTCTTTTAATTTAGACTTTGTTAAAAATAAGCAAATTCCCGATCTTATTTATATTGAAACCGGTGAAAGTTGGGCGCAGAAAGTGGCTCATGTGTACTCTAGTGACAGTAGCTTACAGCATAATCACACCGCTTTGATTGTCTTTGGTGATGAAAACGATACTGCATCTCTCAAAATGGCATTGAGGCTTGGGGCAACAGACTATTTGTCGCGTTCTGTTGATCTTGGTGAGCTTTATCCGCTATTAAAATCGACCGCGGATGAAAAGATTGCCAATAAACAAATGGGCGATTTAACTTTATTTATCAATACAAAAGGTGGTTCGGGTGCAACAACACTGGCGATCAACACCGCGATAGAACTGTCAAGTTATGCGAAGAGTAAAGTATTGCTCATTGACTTAGATATGCAGTTTAGTGATGCGGCCGATTATTTAAACTGTAAGCCAAAATACAACATTAATGATGTGATTGATTCTGTTAATGATTTGGATGAGTTATCACTAGAAGGTCTCGTATATCAACATCCTTCAGGTTTGAATTATTTATGTTTTAACCAAAATGATACCAAGGATAATCATAAACACGCAGTTCAAGTCAGTAAGTTATTACCTATTCTGAGACAGTTTTACTCACATATTATTGTGGATTTGTCTCATGGTGTTGAGCATGTTTATCAACAAATTGTTTCTCCGGCTACGCATATCTTTTTAATTATGCAGCAGAATGTTACTTCGGTTAAGCATGCTGTCAGCTACATACGTTCTTTAGAATTAGACTATGGTTTAAGTAGTCATCAGGTTGAACTGATTGTTAATCGTTTTGAAAAGAAATCAACAATATCTTTGAAAGACATTGAAAATGCAGTTAGTGGACATGCGATACATTTAGTACCTAATAATTTTGCTATTGCTATCGAGAGCGCTAATTTGGGTAACCCAATTGTTCAATCTAAGAAAAATAGTGCGCTGAAAGCTTCTTTGGCTGAAATATCGCACTTATTAGAAAGTCCGACCAAAGAGAATCAAAGTTGGATCAAAAAACTATTTTCTTAGTAAGGGGGAGTTATGTTTTTCAAACGGAAAGGCGTCGGGAGTTCTTTCAATTCCGTAGATGAAACAAAAGAATCCAAAGTTGTGAATGTCGAGTTGGCAAAATCTGACGAAGATACGTCAGATGAGCAAAGGGCTTTATCGCCTGTTGAAGCCAAGATGAAAGCGATCGAGGAGCAGAAAAAACAGCTAGAACAAGATCTCTCGATCAAACACTACTATCACAAAAAGCTACTGGATACCTTGGATCTCGGGCTTCTATCGCACTTGCAAGAAGATCGTGCGAAAGAGGAGTTACGCGAAGCGGTCGTTCAGCTCATTGCTGAAGATCAAACACACCCGTTGAGCTCTGAAGCTCGCAATCGCGTGATACATCAAATTGAAGATGAAGTGTTTGGTCTAGGGCCGCTGGAACCGCTGCTTGAAGACCCAACGATTTCAGATATCTTGGTCAATGGTCCGAAAAATATCTTTGTCGAACGTTTTGGTAAGCTCGAGAAAACGCCACATACCTTCTTAGATGAGCGCCATCTGCGCAACATCATTGATCGCATTGTTAGCCAGGTTGGACGAAGAATCGATGAAGCATCACCAATGGTGGATGCTCGACTCAAAGACGGTTCGCGTTTCAATGCGATTATTCCTCCTCTTGCCATTGATGGCCCTTCCGTTTCTATTCGACGTTTTGCGGTTGAACGTTTGAATATGGATAACCTATTAGAGCTTGGTTCGTTATCTCCAGAGATGGCGAAGTTTCTCAATGCTGCGGTTGTGGGGGAAATGAATATCCTGATTTCTGGTGGTACAGGCTCTGGTAAAACAACCACGCTGAATATTTTGTCGGGCTTCATTCCAAGTGATCAACGTATTGTGACCATTGAGGATTCGGCAGAGTTACAACTCCAACAACCACATATTATTCGCTTAGAAACACGTCCTTCTAATATCGAGGGTAAAGGCGAAATATCTCAGCGCGATTTAGTGAAAAACTCGCTACGTATGCGTCCTGACCGGATAGTTGTTGGTGAGGTTCGTGGCTCAGAAGCGGTGGATATGTTATCGGCAATGAACACGGGTCATGATGGGTCGCTGGCCACCATTCACGCTAACACACCAAGGGATGCGTTGAGCCGTATTGAGAATATGTTCTCGATGGCGGGTTGGAATGTGTCGACCAAAAACTTGAGAGCGCAGATTGCCTCCGCCATCAATATTGTCGTGCAAATGGATCGCCAAGAAGACGGTAAACGCCGCATGGTCAGCGTACAAGAAATCAATGGCATGGAAGGCGACGTTATCACCATGTCGGAGATCTTCACCTTCCAAAGAAGAGGGGTCGATCAAGAAGGCAATGTGTTAGGTGATTACATGGCAACAGGGATTGTACCAAGCTGTCATGACCAATTAGTAAAACGAGGCTTAGACGTACCATTTGAAATATTCAATGAAAAAGCCCGTTAGGAGATTGCTATGGATAGTCAATTCCCCCTTTTTCTTGTGCTGCTTTTTTTGTCCGTATTCTTTATTAGCCAGGCGTTAATTCTGCCTTCTGCGGGTAAAAAGGTTAAGCATAAGCAGTTAATTAAGCGGATACACGAAAGCCATAAACACATCGATCAAGAGAGTATTTCCCTACTAAGGGAAAACTCGCTCAAAAACCTTTCTCCATTAGAGCGATGGCTTGTGAGGTTCAGCCTATTCGATAACTTTAAGAAGAAATTGGAATTGGCTGGGATACACATGGGGTTCAGTCGGTTTATTTTTCTCACCTTCCTCGGTGGGGTTGCGGTTGGGCTATTTCTGTTCTTATTCGGGCAAGTCTGGTACCTCTGTGCCGGTGTTGCTGTCGCTTGTTGGGTGTCGGTTTACTTCTACCTACAGAAAAGAATTGCAGATCGTTTAATGAAGTTCGAAGAGCAACTGCCAGAGGCGCTCGATATCATTAAGCGAGTACTACAGGCCGGTCAGCCAATTACACAAGCGTTTGGGGAAGTAGGCAGAGAGGTCAGTGCGCCGCTTGGCCCTGAGTTCATGAATACCTTTAACTTACTCAACTATGGTTATGACCTCCGCTTGGCGATTATGCAAATGTCGGAAAGAACCCCTACGGTATCCATGCTTGCTTTCTCGAGTGCGGTGTTACTGCAAAAAGAAACGGGTGGTAACTTAGTCGAAAACATTGAAAAGCTCTCTCATATCCTACGTGCTCGTTTCAAACTCGCTCGAAAAATCAAAACCATTTCTGCGGAATCTCGAATGTCGGCATGGGTATTAGTATTAGCGCCTTTTGGGTTGTACGTCATCATTTCACTCGTTCGGCCTGAGTATATTGAGCTGCTTCATACGCACCCAATGGGGATCAAAATGGTGATTGGTGGGATGGTGGCCTTATTTATCGGGACGCTGTGGATTCGTAAAATCGTCAATATTGAGGTGTAGCTATGGAAAGCATTCAAGGATGGTTAAACGGTTTTGCTGTCGGCCAAGAGACGTTACTCATGGGGTTGATCCTCATCACCACCGTGTTAGTGGTGATGACGCTGGGCTCGATAATTATCGGGGTCAACTCGCCAATTAAAAGAAAGTTAGCCGAACTGTCTGGTGATAAAAAGGAAGTCTCTCACCACAACAAAAAAATGGCTGACACATTGGAGTCGTTAGCGCCTTTAACTTCGCCAACCAGTGAAAAAGAGCGCCAAACGACACGCAATAAACTGATGCATGCTGGGTTTCATGAAAGCAATGCATTGTCGATGTTCTATGCCATTAAATCGGTCACAACAATACTAGGTGTGATGGTGGCGGCACTGGTGTATTTCTCGATTCCGGAATCTAAATATCTGTACACCTACATGGCGTTATCCGTATTTATTGGGCTTCTGATTCCTGATTTTATTTTGCGCCGAATGGTCAACAAGCGTCAGCAAGCGATTCGTGCAGGTGTGCCCGACATGCTCGATTTGCTGGTGGTTTGTACCGAATCAGGGCTTGGCTTTAATGCGGCTTTGCGTCGCGTTGCAGATGAGCTGGTTATCTCTCACCCAGAGCTTGCCGATGAAATAGACACGGTGTGCAATAAAATTAAAGCGGGTAAACCAATGCCTGAAGCCTTAAGAGAGCTAGTATTAAGGACAGGGTTAGAAGAATTGATGGGGCTGGTGAGCATGCTTAGCCACGCCTCTCGAATAGGTGGGAGCTTAGTCAACTCCTTGCGTGAGTATACCGAAGACTATAGGGATAAGCGTCAACAAGCAGCAGAAGAAATTGCTGCAAAAATCCCAGTCAAAATGATGTTTCCAATGGTGCTGTTTATTTGGCCATGTTTTTTCATCGTGGCTATTGGACCTGCGTTAATTTCATTGGCTGAGGCATTTTCTAATTAAAAAGCAAAATAGGGATCGTTATGTGGATTAAGAAATACGTCATCATCTCGTTGTTGGTGCTTACCGCATGTTCAACAACTGAACAGTCATCAGACTTCGATTCAACGCTGTACTCAGGTAAGCCCGTTGAGTCACTCACCAATGATGAACCTCCAAAAACAGAGGAGGAGGCAATCTCTCGAGGGGATATTGCATTAAGTAATAAAAATGTCGACTTAGCGTTGTATGAATACATTCGCTCGCTCTCTTTCCCGAATGCGGTCCATAAAGACAAAACCTTATACACCGTGGGGCGTATCCATTTGGCAAGAGAGAATTCAGAACTTGCGGATAAATCATTTCGAGCATCTTTAGCAGAGAACCCTGATCACATTGGTTCCCTCACAGAACTTGGCACTCTGTATACGAAACGTGGCGAAAAGGACGTCGGGAAGAGTTACTACATACGCGCTTTGAATGCTGACCAAATTCGCATGGATGGCGATCCGATTATCACTAAAGACAACATTACTGCAGAGAGCGTTGCAACATATCGCTATGATGATAAATCACCTGTCTCTGCTTACTCCGGTCTAGGTGTGCTTTACGACATTCGTGGCGACCACGATATTGCGCAGGCATTAATTAGAAAAGCGTTGGATATTGATTCAAGAAACGTCAACGCTTTAGTCAGCCTAGGCTATTCCTACTACATGGAAAAAGCTTATTCAAAAGCGGCGCACTTTACTCAAGCTGCGCTGAGCATTAAGCCGGGGGATGAAAAGGGAATCAATAACTTGGGTCTCATTGCACTGGCAAAAGATCAACCACGACAAGCGCTGAGTATTTTTAGTCGACACATGACAGAGCCGGAAGCACTCAACAATGTTGGTTACTTCTTGATCCTTCAAGGCAAACCAGGCGAGGCGATTCCTTATCTACAACAGGCTATTGATAAGAATCCGGCCTACTATGAACTGGCAAATAAAAACTTAGAGCGAGCATTAGCAATGGTAAGAGAGCGAGGGGATACCTCTACCGCGCTTCTCCAATAACTTCACAGTCTATTTAAAAATAAAGCCACTCAGCAAGATGGAGTGGCTTTTTCATTTTTGGGGACTTTTTCATTTCTGGGGAGTAGTGCCGTTGCAAAGGTGTTTGTTCAAGTAACCGTTCATTCGCTTCTTTCAGGGTAAGAAGCATAGCGCCGCAAAGCCCAACCAACTATCTTCCATAACATCACCGTTAAGAGTGTTGCGAGGTAACCATCAATAGCATAATGCCAGGCTAAATGTACCGAACCGATTTGAATGATGACGGCGAAAGCGTAAGCAAAGTAGCCGGTGGTTTTGTTGAGTCTATAAATTGATAGCGCCATCAAAACAGCAATGGAAACGTGCAAACTCGGCATTGCCGAAATGCCAGAGCCAATACCATTGGCATTCGCGATGTACTCATCCCAAAGATATTGCTGTGTAGGCAATGCCCACAATTGCCCAGCGTCCACATTGGTAAGATATTGGCTTTGGGCTTCGAGCGTTTTCATCAGAGGAACAAACTGTTCATCTCCGGTGATAAGCTCCACGTAGCAAGGACCTGCTGAAGAGAGTAACGTGGCGAAGAAGACACCAAAAATCATCCAAGACAATGCGAACGTGAGTAAAAATTGTTGCCTTACCAACGGGTATTTTTTGTAGATAAGGAAAAAGATGAGTATACCCCACATACAAAAAAACCATGCGTTGTAGGCAACGTTTAGCGTCAGTGAGGCCCAAGCATTGGAGAATAATGCATGGGTCAATTCCCAAGGTGCCACGCCGAAGTGCAACAGCGTATCAATATTCGCAAAGGTTAGATCCCATTTAAAAGGATTGATGATTGGAATAAGCGATTTCAAAAACGTGTGGTTAGAGAAAATCAGGTTAAGTGCCATCATCGAAACAAACACTGATACAGGGCGGTGCAGTGGAAAAATAAGATGTTTCAGTTTTCGTATGAAGCGCTTTGCTGGCTGTTTTTCTTTGCGCAGTATGAGATAGAAGTAATAATAGATACACCAGCTTAAACCTGTGACATACAAAGCTTGCATGAGCGTTTCAAGGTAAGTGGTAAAAGAGTAATCAATAGGGAAATCGAGATATAAAGAACAAAGATAAATGACAGCAGTCGAGATAAAGCAATAGGTGTAGAAAATCTTATCGATCAATAACTCGTTCTTCACAGACTGGAGCCAAGTCGCTGCTTTTTGCTGCCAACTTACGTTGATCTGGTAATTGTTGTCTTGTTCCATCGACGATCCGTCATCTCTATCCTTCCAATGTCATTAAGCTTAGTTGAGAAAACGGGCACTTGTATTTAAGTGCCCGCTAAGAGTTTGTCGTTTAAGATTTTTACATCATGCCCGTGACAAGGCCTGCCGCCACAAAAAACACGATCATCCATAGCACCGAAAGGTTGAGCTTTTTGTGTAGATAGAAACCCGCAACCACTAACGCCATGTCGATGGGAGTAACAACTGCGCTGCTAAATACTGGCTGGTAAAGTGCCGCGAGTAGCAACCCTACTACCGAGGCATTGACACCGTTGATGGCGCCGGAGACCAGCGGTTTGCCTGCCAGTGCTTGCCAGTTTTTAAGAACGCCAAGCAGTAAAAGAAACCCTGGGAGGAATACGCCAAGCGTTGCGATCAGCGCACCTAAAATTGGCGTATCCGAAAGCTCATAACCAATAAAAGTCGCAAAGGTGAACATTGGCCCTGGTACAGCTTGTGCAGCGGCGTAGCCTGTTAAAAATGCATCTTGGCTGAGCTGGTCGCCAACAATGTTTTGCAGAAGCGGCAGCACCACATGACCACCACCAAACACTAAGCTACCAGCTTGGAAAAAATCACTAAACAGCCCAAGCAAAGGCAATGAATGAGCTACTAATGGTAAGCCGAGTAAAAGCACCGCAAATAGAGCCAATGGCGCGATAGACGGTTTAAACGGCTCGGCTGATGGCGCGGAGTCTTTCTTCAGATATCGTATGCCGACAAAACCTGCTGCGATCAACACGAACATTTGCGTCATGATGCTTGGTGCCACCAGCAACGCAATTGCAGTAGCGACGCACAAACCCGCGGTCAGTTTGCTTTGGCAGAAGTTTTTGTACATGCCCCAAGCCGCATCCGCCACGACGACGACTGCGAGCAGTTTTAGGCCGTGAACGATGTTTTGGAACACTGCGGTGTCGGTGATTTGGCTGCTCACCATCGCCAGCGCCAACATGATGATCACCGAAGGAAGCGTGAATCCGACAAATGCTGCGCATGCGCCACCTAAACCGCCGCGTTTATAACCCAATGCAAAGCCGACTTGGCTTGAGCCCGGTCCCGGCAAAAACTGACTGAGCGCGACAATTTGCGCGTACTCGCTGTCATCAAGCCATTTCAGTTTCTCAACAAAGGTTTGGCGAAAATAACCAATATGAGCCGCAGGGCCGCCGAAGCTGAACCAACCCAGCCAGAAAAAAGTTTTGAAGATGGTGAACATGTTGAGCCTGTTTATCTAAAAAGCATTGTTGCTAATTTATCGGATGCTCTAAAATGACTCAAATTGATAGATTTAATTTCATTTATGAATGAAATGGGATGAAGGTGTTGAGGTGAAAGAGGACATTCAGTGGCGCAACATTGACTTGAACTTATTGGTGACGTTTTCCTACTTGTATCGCTATCGAAGCGTTAGCGTCGCGGCAGAGAAAAGTTACGTTAGCCAGTCGGCGATGAGTCATAGTTTGTCTCGTTTAAGGTTGTTGTTTGACGACCCGCTTTTTGAGCGAAAAGGACACAAGATGGAGCCCACCGAGCACGCTCACCACATCGCGCCAACTGTGCATCACTTGTTGGATTCTATCGCCAAAGACTTGCTCACTAAGTCTGCTTTCCAACCTGAAAATTACGCGGGTGTATATCGCATCGGGTTAACGGATTATGCCGAGTTTATCTTTGCTCCTCGGCTTTATGACGAAATACGCCAGCGCGCACCAGAGGCGCAGATCAGTTTTATTAACGTCAATCGTAGCAACTACGTGGCATTAACTGAGCACGAAAAGCTCGATGTCATTATTGGCAGCATGCCGGTGTTGGATGACAATTTTGAGAGCTTGTACTTGTACACGGAAAAACACGTGTGTATGTGTGATAAACAGGTATTGAAAGGGGAAACACAGCTGTCTCTGGAAGCGTTCGCGAACATAGAGCAAGCTCTGGTAAGTCCCGATGGGAGCTTAAAGACACAAGTAGACCAAAAGCTCGCAGAACATGGCTTGAGCCGTAAAGTCACCGTGGCGTCGCGCAACTTTCTCACTATTCGGCATTTATTGAAAAAGCGCGATCTCATTGCCATCGTGCCAGAAAAAATGGCGTTGGCGGAGGGCTTTTCGGACGATCTCATTACTGTTAAGCCGCCGATCGCCGTTGCGGATTTTGATATTGCCATGCTGTGGCATTCCAGCCGAAACAATGAAGACAAAGGCATTTGGCTACGCGACTTGGTTTCTTCGACCATCACCTCTCACATATAAAAAGGGCACCAAAGGGTGCCCAGAATGTTTGTCATTGAGAGTCTTTGTTATACCGCTTGCGAAGCTGGCGCGGCTTCTTTTATACGCTCTTCCTGATTCAATGATTTTTCGTATTGGCTGTACTTCCACCAAGCAAAGCCAAGGAAAATCACGATACCGCCAACGTTGTAGAAAATGATGGTCATGATGTCGGCCCCTGTAGGGAAGGTCGATGCTAAGAAACCAACCGTAAAGATAGCGATCAGTACCGATACGGTAGCGATGCCCATTTTGCGTGAGCCCATTTTGAAATCACGCTCGACGTGATCCAGTTTCAAGCGCAGATTCAGGTACGCCAACATGATGAACAATGGTGGCAGCATGGATGCCGCTGCCGTCATGTTGATCACCGTGTTCATCAGATCTTGAGCGGTGTTAGAACCTAATGTTGGGATGATCATCAGTGGGATAACGATAAGGAACTGATACCAAGCTGCGCGAGCTGGTACGCCGTTTTCGTTCAGCTCTACGGTTTTCTTACCAAAAATGCCTTCTGGAATCTCAGAGAAGAAGATTTTCACTGGCGTTGCTGTCCACATCAGTAGAGAGCCAAACATAGCGGTGAAGGATACCAAGCCTACAAAGCGGTTCATCAATACTTCTGGCAAACCAAAGTACGCAGCCAAACCTTCAAATACTTGTACCGAGCCACCCGTGTATTTTAGGGTTTCGCTAGGAACAAACACGTTAATCAAAACAGACGCGACTGAGTAAAGTACACCGATAAAGATACCTGCGATGATGATGACTTTAACGAACGATTTCGAGCCGCCTTTCACATCGTTTACGTAAACCGCGACCGATTCCGCACCGCCTGCCGCCATAAAGATCCATGTAGTAATGCCTAAAAATGCCCAGCTGAAATCAGGGATCATCGCTTCTACAGTAATTGGGTCAGCTGGTTCTACGCCGCCGATCAACGCAGCGCCAGCCAGTAAAATATACGACATTGTCAGTAGCAGCATGAGGGAGGAGGTCACCGACGTAATTGGCCCCAACATTTTCGCGCCGTTTGTCGATACGTAGGTCGCAAACGCAAACAAAATCATACTGAGCACGGTAGTGGTGAATGGCGTCAGAATGTATTCATAGCCCAAGAACGCGTAAGACGCATAAGCGATAACACGCGGCAGCAAGGACGTGAAGAAGAATAGGTTAACGAACCAGTAAGTGTAGGCAGAGATAAACGCCCAGCGACCGCCAAGTGAGCTTTTTACCCATGCGTAGACCCCCGCTTCAGAATCTTTATTCAGAGATACGAATTCTGCGATGATCAAACAGAAAGGGATGAAATAAAAAATGGTCGCCAGAAAGAACATTGGCGCAGACGCTAGACCGATCTCGATGTTGTTATTGATTACGTTATTAAAGCTAAATACTGCAGCAAAGGTGAGGGACAACAACCCGAATTTGCCTATCGTATTACGTTTGGATTCAGACATGTTCTATCTCCGGTGAATCACGTTGGAATTGTAGGGAGGAAGGGCTTGTAATGCTGTGACCACAGCCCTTCTCTTGTTTTATTTATTTAGGAAGTAGCCATCTTCGATGGTCACTTTGAGCACCACTTTTCTTACGCGGTTGTCTCCATGGAAGCGGTACGCTTCATTGTTTTCAAAAATCGCCACTTGGCCTTCGCAAAGCTCACGTATTTCACCCTGACCAGAAAAAAATTCGCGGTCGGTTTCATCACGATAAGTTTGTTCTAGTGTCAACGCGGTTTTATCCGCGAACTCAACGGTTTCTAGGCCTTCGAGGTAGTAATGCACATCGAAGTAACGACGGTTACCGATGAACGTTTCGGTTTGTTTCGCGATGCCGTCTTCAACCATGTAAACCAGTGAATCGCCAATCGAGTGCATCACGCCATCTTTGATGTTGCCGATGTTGCCAATGGCTTCCACACAGCGGTTCCATTTACGACCGTTGCGATATACCTGTTTGAATTGCTCTAAGCTGTCTAACACGATCATGGGTTACGCCTCGTTGACTGGTTGAGTATTGGTTTGAGTGAAAAACGCGTTGTCGAAATCATGGTTTGCCATCACGTGTGCGTTGCAATCGCCTGCTTGCAGTGGCATCAGCGTCAAACCGTAACGGAACTCGTCCATGTACACGCGGTAAGAGTCGAGCACTTCGCTGCCCCATGAGTTCGAGCCTAACCCCATCACTTGATGGTCAAGGTTAAGGGTGATGTAGCCACTCTTTTCTAGCTCGATCGTATGTTGCGCTTCATGCAGATTTTGGTTGGTGTAGAACCACGCGCTGAAGTTGATTTCTTGCTGAGGTTTCACCAATAACCCTGTGCCATGACGGTTGGTGAGTGAGGCCCATCGCACGTGTTGGCGGTTGCCATTGTTTTGCGGGAACGGGTAGTTCTCGAACATGTCCGCCACGTTGGTGTGGTACAGATCGATGATGTTGGCTTGGCGGCTGTCTTGATAGTTCTCTTCAGGGCCGCGACCGTAGTAACTCACTTGATCAAAGCTGCTGTTAATGCCTAAATCCAAGCCAATGACCGGAATCACGTGAGGGTAGTCGCCGTAGCGCTCGCCACTCAGTTCCACATTCAAATGGCCTTGCGCGTTGATTTGGTAGCGGTAGGTACAACGCATGCCAAAATCGAACACAGGTGGCGCAACAATGCTGCTGGTGGTGATCAGGATGGCATCTTCGCTCGCTTCCACGCTCAGCGTGCGGAAGTGTTCCTGCATGATTTGCAGATGCGCAGGGTGCCACAACCCTTCGTACTCTTGTTTGTGGTTATCAATCATTGGTTTGAAGAAGTTCAATCTTGGCTCTGATTGAATCAACTCTTCACCATTCACACGCCATGAGGTCAGTTTGCCGTTTACTTTCGAGAAAGTGAGCGTGAAGTTATGACCTGTGATCACGTGCTCTAGGCGGCTTTCTTCAAGCACCAAGGGTTGAATATTGTGGTTGATCAGCGCAGGCAACGTCGCGGTGTTGTCTTTCAGTTGGACCTGATACACCGCAATTTCATGGTTGGCTTCGCTGTAAAGCGTGCGACTGTCTTTGCGTACGGTGAAGTTGATGAAGGCTTCGCGCTCATCCAATTCTGGTAAGTCGATGCTTACTTCACGAGCGCTGTTTGCGGCCAGTGCTTCGACTTTAAACTGCACGCTACGCAAGGTTTCGCCTTCGGCACGCACATCAGCAGTAATGGTGTAATCATCGAGGTTGGAGAACCACAATTTGTTCTCAACGATGAAGCGATCATGGCAACCTTCGACGGCGCGGATTTTCACCGGTGCAATGACTTGTTTGTATTCTTTCAGGCCTGGGCCCGGGGTTTGATCTGGGTAAATCAGACCATCCATGCAGAAGTTGTAGTTGTTTGGGTAGTCGCCGTAATCGCCGCCGTATTTGTAGAACTCTTGACCGTGTTCATCACGCGCTAGAATGCCGTGATCACACCATTCCCAAACGTAGTGACCTTGAATGTGGTCGTGCGCATAGAACACGTTTTGGTATTCCGTCAGACCACCCGGCCCGTTACCCATCGCGTGGGCGTATTCGCAGATAATGCGTGGCTTCTCGTGTGGGTGTTCACCAAAGTAATTCATCAGTTGAGCGCGTGAGTACATCGTCGAAATCACATCGACGACTTCAGCATCGCGGTCTTCTTCGTAGTGCACCAAACGGGTGTCATCAATGGCTTTGGTCGCGGTATACATCGCACGGATGTTGCAGCCATAACCCGATTCGTTACCGAGTGACCACATGATGATAGAAGGGTGGTTCTTTTGCGCATGAACATGACGCACTGCGCGATCGACAAACACCGCTTCCCAAGCAGGATCATTGGTGATGCGGCTCAGGTCGCCAACGTTGGCAAAGCCGTGGGTTTCCACATCGGTTTCTGCCATCACAAACAGGCCGTAAATATCACATAACTCGTAGAAGCGTGGGTCGTTCGGGTAGTGTGCGGTGCGAACCGAGTTGATGTTGTGTTGCTTCATCAAAATCAGATCTTTTTCCACGCGGTCCATGCCCACTGCGCGACCTTTTAGGTGGTCGTTGTCATGACGGTTGACACCATGCAGCATCACGTATTGATTGTTGATGTAAAACAGGCCATCGCGCACTTTAATGTCACGGAAACCCACGCGTTGTGGGATCACTTCCACTACGTTGTCTTGGTGATCTTTTAAGGTGATGAACAAGTGGTAAAGGTAAGGGTTTTCAGCCGTCCAATGCGTTGGATTCACCATATCAATCGCAAAGCTTGTTGAGTGGTGGTTTTGGATAGTCAGTGAATCGCATTGACCACTGGCTACGACAGTGCCTTTGTCATGCAGCGCGTATTCCAGCGTATAGCCAGACGCGATAGCGGTGGAAAGGTTTTCCAATTCGATTTGAGCACTGAGCGTCGCACTTTGGTAATCGTCGGCGAAATCGGTGCGAATTGTTAGGTCTTGGACGTGAATGTTCTCTTTTCCGATTAGGTAAACATCACGGAAGATCCCCGCCGTCCACCACATGTCTTGGTCTTCAATGTAAGTGGAATCGGCCCACTGCATCACGCGTACAGAGAGCAAGTTTTCGCCTTGGTGTGCGTAGGCAGAAATGTCGAACTCCGCAGTAAGACGGCTGCCTTTGCTAAAGCCGACGTACTCGCCGTTTACGTACACTTCAAAGTAGGTTTCCACTCCATCGAACTTGATGATGGTTTGTTGGTTATCCCACTGTGGACCAAGTGTAAATGTGCGTTGATAAGCGCCCGTTGGGTTGTCGGTTGGTACAAACGGGACGTCGATCGGGAATGGGAAGCCTTCATCGGTGTATTGCAGATCGCCGTGGCCTTCCATTTGCCACATGTTTGGGACGGTAATGTGTCCCCAGTCGTTCATTGTTTGTGAGTAAAACTCATCAGGTACCAACATTGGGTTGGTGAAATAACGGAATGTCCATTGGCCGCTGAGCAACATAAAGCGGCGACTCAGTTCACGTTGAAAGGTTTGTGCGCTCTGAACAGAGTCGTAGGAGAAAAAGTACGCACGCGGTGCCATACGATTCTCGTGTAAGTGTTGGAAGTTTTCCCAATTGTTCACGTTTTGATCTCCCCTCGGCTTGGTGCGCTTATGTTGGAGTGCGGGACGGTTTCATCGCGGCTCAACATCAGTGCAAATATAACGGCCGATGTATTGTGAAAAATGCTTATGAATAATCTGAGAAAGATATTAGTAAAAGTTTTACTAAAATAAATTAGTGAAAACGTTTTACTTTAACTTGGTCACGTTTTAAATGACCAATGTTGAGCAAGATGTGATCAGCGTAAAGGAATGCGTTCTAGATTGTTTTGGAAAGTAAAAACAGTAAAAATTCGGTAGAAAATAAAAGAAGAAATAAAAAAGCACTGAAAATTCAGTGCCTTATTTGAGCAGTTTTGAGGGTGTTTTTATCGAGTTGTGCCGCGTAGCTTGAGCTTGCTTGGAACGTACACTTGAAGGGGCAGTGCGCGTCCGTCACGGTATTTTTCTACTAACAAGTTCACGCCTTGAATACCCATCATTTCAGAATGAATACGAACGGTAGATAGAGGTGGGAAGGTAAAGCGCGCGGTAGGGATGTCGTTCACGCTGATCAGCGCAATATCATCAGGAATGTTTAAACCAAACTCATGCACTGCTCGTAACACACCAATCGCAATGGAGTCCGAAGCAATGAACATCGCTTTTGGGAAATCGCCTTTGGCCAGCATCTCTTTCGCTAAGTCATAACCGGACAAGCTAGAGAAATCGCCACGATAAATGTCGTCTTCAGAAACCACACCTTTTAGACTGCCGTAGTCCACAAACGCATTTTCACGAATGTCTGCGGTGTTGGGCTCGTCTTGTCCACCAATAAATCCGATACGCTCGTAGCCTTGTTGTACAAAGAAATCAACCACTTGCTTGCTGATTCTTACAAGATCGATATCAACGCAATCGTAAGGACTAGTTGGATCTGAAAAGTCGATGTAACAGATGCTATCGGCTAAGCGTTTAGGTAACTTATTGACCACCTTTTGGTCGACTTTTCCGACTAAAAGGACACCCGTGATCTTTTGCGTTTCAACATCAATTTCGCTGTTGTAGCAATTGGTTAGCGTAATGCCGAGTTTGTCGCACTGAGTTTCAATCCCATGACGAATCGACAAGTAGTACGGGTCGTTCACTTCTGCTTCTTGTTTGTAATTGTACAAGGCCAAAAAGTGATGTTTTTGCTTGGCTTCTTTGGTGGCTTTCTTCGAGCTGCTGGTGCGGTACTCCAGCTTTTCTGCGATTTCTAAAATGCGGCGTTTGGTTTCTTCTTTAACGCTCAACGTCGGATCGTCATTCAAAACTCGCGATACGGTTGCAAGTGAGACGCCCGCTTCAGTGGCGATATCTTTTAGTGTTGCCATGTACATTTCCCGTTGGCATTGCTCACAGTCCAAGTGAGAACTCAATAATCTGGCTATTGTAAACAGCTACTTAGGGATGCACAAACTTTTAGTAAAATCGTGCGATCCACGAAAGAGAGCGGTATCTGTTCGACTCATCTTAACTGCTCATCATCTTCCTGGTTTAATTTAACTAAAGTTAGCATCTAAAATAAGGCTTTTGTGTAATCTCGTGGAAACGTTTACACAATTTGAATTCGATCACGGATCTGGATCGAGATTGGTTGCTAGACTTTTAGCCAGTTAAGAAATGGGCGTACCGATTCGATGCAATGGCGATTGGCTTTTAGCGCATCAGAGTGAGGTATGAACAGAAAGCAGCAAACGTGGAGAAGCAAAAGTGAAAGTTCTTGTCACAGGCGGTATGGGATATATCGGTAGTCACACTTGCGTTCAGATGATTGAAGCGGGAATAGAACCTATCATCGTCGACAACTTGTGTAACGCCAAACTGGAAGTGTTAAACCGTATTGAAGCGCTGACTGGCAAACAGCCTGCGTTCCACCAAGGTGACATCCGTGACGAAGCCTTTTTGGATACGGTATTCGCGCAGCACGACATCCAAGCTGTGATCCACTTTGCTGGCCTCAAAGCGGTTGGCGAATCGGTGGCAAAACCACTTGAGTACTACGACAACAACGTCAATGGCTCATTGGTGTTGGCGCGCAGCATGCGTAAAGCGGGCGTGAAAAGCATCGTATTCAGTTCATCGGCAACGGTTTACGGTGACCCAGAAATAGTGCCGATTACGGAAGATTCACCAACAGGCGCAACCACCAATCCATACGGACGCAGCAAATATATGGTGGAGCAGTGCTTAAGCGATCTGTTCCATGCTGAAAACGACTGGAGCATCACCTTACTGCGTTACTTCAACCCAGTTGGCGCGCACTCATCGGGCTGCATGGGGGAAGACCCACAAGGCATTCCCAATAACCTGATGCCATTTATCGCCCAAGTCGCTGTTGGTCGCCGAGAAAAACTCTCGGTATTCGGTAGCGACTATCCAACCCCTGACGGCACTGGCGTGCGTGATTACATCCATGTGATGGATCTGGCCGACGGCCACATCGCCGCATTGAAATCGGTGGGTGAGAAATCGGGTTTGCACATTTACAACTTAGGTACAGGTAAAGGCTCGAGCGTACTTGAGATGGTGGATGCGTTCGCTACCGCTTGCGGTAAACCAGTGCCTTACGAGTTATGCCCGCGTCGTCCTGGGGATATTGCTGAATGTTGGGCAAGCACGGAAAAAGCAGAGCGTGAACTAGGTTGGAAAGCAACACGCACGGTGGCTGAAATGACCGCCGATACGTGGAACTGGCAGTCAAACAATCCCAATGGCTATTCCCCTGCGTAGTTTACGTCGCCGCATTATTGTCTGCACTTTCCAATTTCATTGAGAAATGCAGATGAAAGAATTCTTAAAAGTTGAGTAAGTAACATGTCGAATGTCGAATTTAACCCAGTGGATCATCCACACCGCCGTTACAACCCTCTGACTGGGCAATGGATTTTGGTTTCACCTCACCGTGCAAAACGCCCTTGGAGCGGCGCAGATGAAAAGCCCGCATTGGATGAGCTACCAAGCTATGACGGTAAATGTTTCCTTTGTCCAACCAACGAACGTATCTCTGGCGATGTTAATCCAGACTACCAAGGCACCTATGTGTTCAACAACGATTTTGCTGCGCTGATGGTGGATTCACCAGATGCACCAGAGTCAAACAACCCGCTATTCAAAACGCAAGGCGTGCGTGGTTTGAGCCGAGTGATTTGCTTCTCGCCAGATCACAGCAAAACCTTACCGGAGCTGCCAGTGGATAAAATTCGTGGCGTGATTGATACATGGAATGAGCAAATTGAAGAGCTCGGCAAAGAGTACGTTTGGGTTCAGGCGTTCGAAAACAAAGGTGAAACCATGGGCTGTTCTCAGCCGCATCCACACGGTCAAATCTGGGCGAACAGCTTCTTACCAAATGAGATCGAGTGCAAAGAGCACAACCTAAAAGCGTACTACCAAGAACACGGCAGCAACTTGCTGGTAGATTACGTGCAAGCGGAACTCAAAGACGGCTCACGCATTGTGGTGGAAACCGAACACTGGCTGGCGGTGGTGCCTTACTGGGCTGCTTGGCCGTTCGAAACCATGTTGTTGCCGAAAACGCACATTCGTCGTATGAGCGAACTCAGCGATGAGCAACGAGACGATTTAGCGCTAGCGATTAAGAAGCTGACCAGCCGTTACGACAATTTATTCCAGTGCTCATTCCCATACTCAATGGGCTGGCACTACGCGCCGTTTTTTGACCAAGGTACAGACATCGACCATTGGCAGCTTCATGCACTTTTCTATCCGCCACTACTGCGCAGTGCCACGGTTCGTAAGTTCATGGTGGGCTACGAAATGCTGGCAGAAAGCCAACGCGATCTCACCGCAGAGCAAGCGGCGCAGCGTCTGCGTGATGTGAGTGATGTCCACTACAAAGAATGCTAAGTCTTTAAATTGGACTGATTACGAATAACGGGATAGCGCGACTTTACAGATAGAAAGTTAGGCTCAACGCGCTATCCCACACAAATTACTATTTTAAGAGAACGTCCCTATGTCTGAACTTATCCAAAATGTGAAAGCGTCATTTGAGCAAGTGTTGGGCTACGCACCTAGCCATATTATCCAAGCGCCTGGTCGTGTGAACTTGATTGGTGAGCACACCGATTACAACGATGGTTTTGTCCTACCGTGTGCCATTAACTACCAAACGGTCGTGGCGGCGGCAAAGCGTGAAGACAATATTGTGCGTGTGGTGTCGGTCGATTATGGCAACGCAGTGGACGAGTTCGATATCACGCAAGCCATTACCTTCCAGCAAGACAAAATGTGGGCGAACTACATTCGCGGCGTGGTGAAGTGTCTTCTGGCGCGTGGCTACCAGTTTACTGGGGCGGATATTTCAGTCAGCGGCAACGTGCCTCAAGGCGCGGGTTTGAGCTCATCGGCGGCATTGGAAGTGGTGATCGGTCAAACTTTTAAAGTGCTGTTCAATCTTGAGATCAGCCAAGCCGAAATCGCGTTAAACGGTCAGCAAGCCGAGAACGAATTCGTCGGTTGTAACTGCGGTATCATGGACCAAATGATTTCAGCGGAAGGGCGTGAAAATCACGCGATGCTATTGGACTGCCGTAGCCTAGAAACGGAATCGGTTTCCATGCCAGAAGAGATGGCAGTCGTGATCATCAACTCGAATAAAAAACGTGGTTTGGTCGACAGTGAATACAACACTCGTCGTCAGCAATGTGAAGAAGCGGCGCGCATTTTCGGTGTGAAAGCTTTGCGTGATGTGACAATTGAGCAGTTCAACGAGAAAGTTGCTGAGCTGGATGAAATGGTGGCCAAGCGTGCCCGTCACGTCATCACAGAAAACGATCGTACCGTGGAAGCGGCGCAAGCGCTGCGAGCACACGACATGAAGCGCATGGGTGAGCTGATGGCCGAGTCTCATGCCTCGATGCGCGATGATTTCGAAATCACGGTAAAAGAAATCGATACGCTGGTGGAGATAGTCAAAGAGGTGATCGGCGATCAAGGCGGCGTGCGCATGACTGGCGGTGGCTTTGGTGGTTGCATCGTGGCACTTGTACCGCCAGCACTGGTTGATGACGTGAAAGCGGCAGTTGAAGTGAAGTACCAAGCAGCTACGGGCTTAAAAGAGTCGATTTATGTTTGCCAAGCCAAAAATGGTGCGGGTTTGGTTGAAGTGCTGTAAGGAATGATGATGAAAGCCTATTTTCAACAACTAGAACAAGCGATGGCGCAAACGCCGTCGTTTGATGGCCAAACTGCGAATCTGATTCATTTGACCAACGCGAGTGGTATGACGGCGTCGTTTATGGATATTGGTGCGACGTGGTTGAGTTGCACATTACCGGTAAATGGTGAAACCCGTGAAGTGTTGTTGCGCTCACCAAATATGGCTGAACACATGACGCAAGACGCTTACTTTGGTTCCATTGTTGGCCGCTTTGCTAACCGAATTGCGAAAGGGCAGTTTGAGATAGACGGAGAGAAGTATCAACTTGGTATCAATAACGGTGAAAACTCACTGCACGGTGGGCTGGAAGGGTTTGATAAACGCCGCTGGAAGGTTGAAGAGCAAAATGATCAACAGGTCACTTTTTCACTTCGCTCCCCGAACGGTGACCAAGGCTATCCGGGAAATCTCGATGTGAAGGTGACGTACACGCTCACTGACGAGAATGAACTAGCTATCGCCTATGATGCTAAGACCGACAAAACATCTCCAGTGAATTTAACCAATCACGCCTACTTTAATTTGGCTGGTGAGGCGAGCCGCGCGAAAAGTTTGGATCATACTTTACAGCTTAACGCTGGGTATTACTTGCCAACAGATGCGGGGTTAATTCCTTCCGGTGAACAAAAGCCAGTTTCGGGTACCAGTTTCGACTTCACCGAGCCAAAATCGATTGGCCAAGAATTTCTTGCCGAGCAAGATCAGAAAACTGCTGGTGGCTACGATCACGCCTTTGTATTCATGCCTGAAGTGACCGATGGCGTATCTGTCGCTGCGGTTTTAATTGCACCAAAAGAAGATGTGGTGATGAAGGTGAAAACCACCAAGCCTGCCATCCAGTTTTATTCAGGTAATTTCTTAGCCGGTACGCCAGGTGCAAGTAAAACTTACGAACGCTATGACGGCCTAGCATTGGAAACGCAGTACTTTCCAGACGGGCCAAACAAACCAGAATGGGGACTCAACTATGGGGTGTTGATCTCTGGGGATTGCTATCAGCATCAAACTACTTATCAGTTTGAATTTTAGATAGCACTTCTGCCCTTTGAACTTGCAGCGGCAGCGATGCTGCAACTCCAACGACTTTGGGTGTTATGGTGGGCTACATGCCCACCTTTTTTGTTTTTGTCGAAGAGGTTCGAACGATGAGCTCACCCTCTACTTTGCGTTTGTTAGAAAGCAACGGTTGCGCTTCAATCAGTGCCATCAACGATTCGATTGCGAGTTTACCCATGTCTGAGTAGGGCAGTTCAACCGACGTTAATGCTGGAAAGCTTTCAGAGGCGATTTGCTGATTATCGTAACCGACAACGGCAACATCCTGAGGAATCTTCAACCCCAACTCCGCTATCGCTTGGTAGCACCCCATTGCCATATAGTCGCTGCCACAGAAAATCGCTTCTGGCGGTTGCTCCATATTCAGTAGTGCCAGTGTTTGCTGGTGCGCTTTTTTTAGCGACCAGTTTGCATCGACTAAATACTCTGAGTTAGGAATGATGTCTGCATCAATGAGAGCCTGACGATAACCATCGGCACGTTGCTTACTGGCTAGCATCCAACTTTCACCAGACAGCATGGCAATGCGACGATAGCCTTGCGTCGTGAGGTGTGAAACTGCTTTGTAAGCTCCAATCATATCGGCCGGCAAAATACTTGGCGTTTCGGTGTGTTCTTCGTTGGTGCAGTTCAGCAGTACAGTCGGTAAGGAAGTTGTGACGCGTTGCTGCTCCAACTCTCGCGTCATACTGGATGCGTAAACCAAGCCTGCGTAATCACCGCCGTTGATCTCCGACTCAATCTTGCTTGCCAACACTTCATCATGGCTGTAATTGAACGTCACCAATATGTAGTCGTTCGACCACGCTTCTTCTCTCGCTGCATTGATGGCATCGATAAATGGGTCATAACTGGTTAAGCCGTTGATCACCAATGCGATCTTTTTAGGGCGTCCCAAAGCATGGGCAACCTTTTTGTTTTTGTAGCCAAGTGATTCTGCGGTTTCGAGCACTTTACGTTTGGTCGCTTCCGCGATTTTTACGGAAGTTGAGCCATTCAATACCAGCGATACGGTCGACTGAGAGACGCCAGCCGCCGCCGCAATGTCACTCATGGTGATTTTTTTAGCCATTCTGCTCTTTTACGTAATTTCGTTAGCTAAAGATATTAGCTAAAGATTAAGTTCGGATCATCCTTTAAAGATAAAGATCACAAAAGTAAGTCAGAGCAACTTAAAAGCTGTGATTTTCACCACGTTTATTCTTTGAGCACCTAGTCATTAAATTATCAATTAATATATTAGCTAATATTATTAGTTAATAATTTAGTTTTAAGGTGAGTAAGATGAAAAGATGGTCGGAAGAGAAAGCGTGGCAATGGCAAAAAGAGCATGGCTGGCTACGTGGCTTTAACTATTTACCGCGCACAGCGGTTAACTGGAATGAGATGTGGCAAGCGGAATCTTTTGCACCTGAGGTGATGGAACAAGAGTTAGCTTGGGCGCATGATGTGGGTTACAACACTTTACGTACCAACTTACCATTTATAGTTTGGCAAGCGGATCGCGATGGTTTACATGCGCGAATTGAGCGCTTTCTGGATATTTGCGAACGCAATCAAATCAAAGTGATGCTCACGCCGATGGATGACTGCGGTTTCTCGGGCGACCATCCTTATCTTGGTGAACAAAAAGCGCCCGTACCGGATTTGCACAACAGCCAAGCAGCAGCAAGTCCTGGTCGCAATGTGGTGATGGACAAATCTATGTGGGGTGAGGTCGAAGCGTATATTCGCGACATCATCTCTACCTACAAAAATGACCCTCGAATCGTTATTTGGGATCTCTATAACGAGCCAACCAACCGCATGATTTTCACCACTACGGGTGAGATCGCTTACGACGAAGAAATGGAAACCTTTAGTCATGAGCTGATGGAAAAAGCGTTTGAGTGGGCACGTGAAGAAAACCCAACTCAGCCTCTCACCGTTGGCGCTTGGCATGCGCCAAGCATTCTTGACCGAAGCCTACCGATTTATGAACACCCAACCGATCGCAAAGCGATGGAGCTATCGGACATCATTACTTTCCACGCTTACTTACCACTCGATCTGTTCCATGAAGCCGTTGAAATTGTAGAAAGCTACAACCGACCAATGATGTGTACTGAGTGGCTTGCTCGTCATGCGCAATCGTACATGCACGAACAGCTTCCGGTCTTTAAACAGAAAAACATTGGCTGCTACCAGTGGGGATTAGTGAAAGGAAAAACACAAACGCATCTGCCTTGGCCAGAGATAAAACGTAGCGATGCAAACTATGCGAGTCAATGGTTCCACGATTTGCTTGATGAGCAAGGACAGCCGTATGACGCAAGCGAAGTGCAATTGATCAAAACACTCGCAGAAGTGGATTAATTGCCTGTGAGCCGACTCTGAGAAATGGGTCGGTTTCTTATTTACAATAAAATCAATTGAGACGTGAACAATGACTACTCTACAAAACAAACTCACCAATAAGGAGCTGATGTCTTACTTCGGCTATGGGGTAGGCCAGTGCTTTAGCTTTGGTCTAGTCGGCTCTTTTATTCTTTATTTCTATACCGATATTTTGGGCATTTCTCCAATTGCGGCGAGTACGATTTTTTTGATTGCTCGTGTGTGGGATGCGGTGAACGATCCGCTCATTGCCGGATACATGGACACGCTAGACTCTCGCTTTGGTAAATTCCGCCCTTACATGCTGTTTACGCCGATTCTGATTGTTCTGGTCACGGTTGCCGCGTTCTATAACATTGATGCTGATACGTCGACAAAAGTGATGTATGCCGGTATCACTTACATTCTTTGGGGTACGCTTTACACCATTTCTGATGTGCCGTTTTGGTCTATGTCTTCTGTTATGACGGATGAACCGCAAGAGCGAGCAAAAGCGGCAACTTGTGCCATGTTAGGGGTGAATGCAGGTATTGGTGCAACTTTGGTTGTGTTCCCGAAACTGAGCGCTTACTTCGCTGATGGCCGAGCAGATCAGGGTTACTTACCAGCTGTGATTGTGTTGATGATCGCGGGTTTGTTCTTCATGCTGAACGGTTTTTATAACACCAAAGAACGCATCTCGACGAAGAGCTGTGAAAAAGTCACGCTAAAACAAACCTTTCAAGCCGTTCGTAAAAACAAGCCGTTGTTTTTTATTCTGGCAGCGTTTTTCATGAATGTGTTTTTCAATCTAGTGAATGGCCTGTACATTTTCTTCTTCACATACAACATGGGGGACGCAGGGTTAGTCTCTCTGATTGGTACCATCACTTTGGTAAGTGCGATTGCGTGTTTGGCTACGCCAGTGCTGACGAAGCGTTTCAAAAAACGTGACATCTTTATTGCGCTGTGCGTTTTAGAGATCATCGCTCGCATTGGGTTCTATTTTACTGGCTATGATAATCCAACGGTCGTGATGGCGTGGTTAGCGGTGATCACAGGCATCTTTATGATGACTAACCCTCTTATCTCGGCCATGATTGCAGATACAGTTGAGTACTCTTACTACCACAGCGGCAAACGTACCGCGGCGATCACGTTCTCGGGACAGACCTTTACAGGCAAACTCTCTGTTGCGGTAGCGGGTGGCTTAACGGGGGTTATCTTGACGATGATTGGCTATGTACCAAATGCGGTGCAAACGGAAACCGCGCTCAGTGGCATGTTCTTCTGTATTGCGTTGCTACCCGCATTGGGAGCTTTAGTGCGCATCTTTATTATGTCTCGCTACACATTTACCGAAGACCAACACGCGATTTTACGAGAAAAATTACAGCGTGGTGAGTTTGCGCAAGGCGTTGACGTGAAGTCTGCAAAACCGAACGAAGCCTTGAGCTAGAGTCCATATCGTCTCGACAAGTGCTCAAAGAAAAAGCCTGCTCAATAACCTGAGTGGGCTTTTCGTTTTCAATTTACAGGTTATCCACCATCAACAACGCTCAACAGAATTTCTTCGTACTAAAGTTGGGCTAAAAATAATGGTTTCATCTTCAATTTTTTCGTCACGAGATAGAGCCAAAGCCAAACGGGCGGCGCGTTCTGCCATCATCTCGATTGGGTAGCGAATAGTAGTCAAGCTAGGGTGAACAAAGCGGGCGATCAAACCATCATCGAACCCGACCATAGAAACCTTACTTGGTACGTCAATGCCATTTTGATCCAACGCTGCCAGTGCGCCAGCGGCCATGTAGTCGTTGTAGGCCACCACTCCAGTAATCTCCAAAGATTTGGTTAACAGGTTGGTCATCGCAACTTCGCCACCATCACTGTTGGGCTCACCGTATTCGATGTAGCTTTTGGAGAGTTCAATACCATGTTCTTTCAATGCGGCTTGGTAACCTTGCAATCGCTCATCGGTATCTTCGATATCGTGGGATGAGGCAATGCAAGCGATTTTGCGATGCCCGTGACGAATCAAATATTCTGTCGCGAGGAATGCCCCCTTGCGGTTATCAAGGGAAATACAGCGTTCAGCCAGCTCTGGGATATGACGATTGATAAGCACCATACCTTTTACTTCTTGGGCGTAGCCAATTAGCTCCTCATCAGATAATCCTTTCGAGTGGATGACTATTGCATCGCAACGGCTGTTGATCAGCAATTCTAGGGCTTGACGCTCATCATCTGGATTGTGATACCCGTTGCCAATCAAGATATGTTTGCCATTTTCGCGCGCGATATTATCGACGGATTTGACCAGCGTGCCGAAGAAAGGATCGGACACATCACTCACCAACACACCCATGGTATTTGTGCTTTGGCTCACCAGTGCACGAGCTGCGGCATTGGGTCTGTAACCCAATTTGCTCATTGCTTTGGTGACCGACTCTACCGATGATTGACTGGCTTTTGGGGACTTGTTGATCACGCGAGAAACCGTTGCGACCGAAACACCGGCTTCTTTCGCGACATCCTTGATCGTTGCCATATAGAACCTTTAGTGGCTAAAAATTTTGACTGGAAGTATTAAACACCCATTGTGTAATAAGTGCAATTTGATAGGGAATTTGCTTTCGGAAATGAGATCTTTACCACTTGTATTTATTAAGCTTACTGATAGTGTAAACGTTATCTTTTTAGTAAAATTTTACTGAGGTTTTAATTATGGAAAATATTGCTTACTCTGATTTTGCCAAACTGGAAATTCGTATCGGAAAAATCATTGAAGTGGCTCGTCATCAAAATGCAGACAAGCTGTACATTGTGCAAATTGATATTGGTGAAAAAACACTGCAAACCGTAACCAGCTTAGTACCTCATTACACAGAGGAAGAGTTGATGGGCAAACAAGTGGTCGTGTTGTGTAATCTTGCCAAAGCCAAAATGCGCGGCGAAACCTCAGAATGTATGTTGTTGTGCGCAGAAACTGATGATGAGTCCGAAAGTGTGTTGCTAACGCCAGAAAGAGCGATGCCGACTGGGGTGAGAATTGTTTAATCAGTTCACTGGTCGCTCTATTGTAAAAACAGCTCTTAGTTTAGAGCTGTTTTTACAGATGGGATTGAGCTACGAATTTTGGGCAATCAGATTATCAATCAACTCGTAATGATGCTCTTGCACGCCTGCAAGGTTGCCATATTTAGGTTGGTGGCGGTCATTTTCTTTTGCGTGTTGCCAGCCAATGGTGTGACGCACGAAATGCTCTGCAAACGCATGAGATACTTCTAAGCAACCTGCTAGCACGGTATCGACATAGCTTTGCATGATTGGGCTTTTTACGCACGGTGGTAATGGCTCGTCTTTTACGTAAACCCAGATGCTATGTTCTTGGTTAAAGTTCGCGTCCGATTCGATTTGATCTGGCTGAATTTGAATACGATGATAACCACGCTCACGACGATCGAATTCTGCGAGAGCCTCTTCATTCACTTCGAGTAAAACGCCGTTGACCTGCCCATCGCCTTGGTTTACAACCAGAGGAGACAGAGTGTAGCTGTCATCAATCTTTCCCCAGTAGCGCACCAGTCCATGAGCAATGACGGGAATGGCTTCTCCCGTTTGTCCGGTTAACTTACGTGACGCAGAATTAATCAAACTGCCATAGCCAAATATGTACATCTTCGTTGCATCCCTTAACTGATGGTTGTGTCTCTCACCGTTTATACCTAACCCGCCTCTGAAGCACAACTTTACCTCTTAAGTATAATCTTAACTCTTAACATGTATTTTTCATGCATGTTTGTGGTAGCATCAATATTGTAGTTGAGTTAACCAGCATCAAGAGACGCTTGAGGGCAAGATAATGCTGAATATCACCGATAAAAAAGTGGAAGAAAAAATCCCCGCATGGCTGCGATTAGGCTTTCGGCCGTTTTTTATGTTTGGGTCGATTTACGCCATTGTTGCGATCGCGTTGTGGGTGTGGATGTTCCAGAGCGGACAGCCAAACGCATTAGCTGTACCGGCATTATGGTGGCACGTACATGAAATGTTGTTCGGCTTTTCGATGGCGATTGTGGTTGGTTTTGTACTGACCGCGGTACAAAACTGGACTGGCATTAATGGCACCAAGCATTACACGCTTTTGGTCTTATTTGGCTTATGGATCGCGCCCCGAATATTGCTTTGGACGTCAGCGCCGTTATGGTTAACCAGCAGCATTGAAGCGGTATTTTTGTTGTTTGTTGCCTATGAGGTAGGCATTCGTGTTTATCGAGCCAAAGGTTGGCGTAATCTGTTTTTTGTACCACTGTTTCTTTTGGCCATTTTTGCGAACTTTGCAAGCTACGCAACAATAAAAGGCATGCCGCCGTTTAGTTCTTCTGCTGTATGGCAGGCGATGTTGTGGTGGTTTACGCTGTTATTGTCGGTCATGGGCGGACGTGTGATTCCATTCTTTACTGCGCGTCGATTTAATTTCGAAAAAGCGCAACCACTGGCTTGGTTAGAATGGTTCGCGAACTTGCCGTTGGTAATGCTATTTGTGCTGAGCTTTTTCCCTGTGACGTTTGCAGAGCTAGGTAATCCTTTGATGCTGTTTGCAGGTGTTGCTCAGCTGGTGCGTTTTGTTCGCTGGAAACCTTGGTTAACGCTGAGCGAGCCTTTAGTGTGGTCGCTGCATGCTGCGTATTTGTGTTTGCCACTAAGCTTAATTTTGCGAGGCACTTGGGGAGATGCATTTGCCAGCCATAACCTGATTCACCTGTTTGCGGTAGGTGCATTAGGCGGCTTGATTTTAGCGATGATCGCACGCGTGACGATGGGACATACTGGTCGCATGATCTACAAAGGTCCGAACATGAGCCTTGCGTTTGCGGCGATTACCGCGGCAGCTTTGGTTCGCAGTTTTGCCGTGATATTTGATCCTGCCAATATGATGCTGTGGATTAACATCAGTGGCGGATTGTGGATTTTCGCATTTGGCCTGTTTGTTTGGCGCTTTGGCGTGATGCTTATTACCCCTCGCGTTGATGGTCATCCCGGATAGGGCGCTAATGTGAGTAGAGAAAGAGGAGCCGCGCGCTCCTCTTTTGATTTTTGTTCTTTATAGGATTAGCGCTTATTCGTCTTCGTCGTCCGTTTTATTCGTGAACCCCAAGCGTTTGAATAGCCACCACTCTAGAGCAAAGATGACAATTAAAGCGATACAGAACCAGGTGAACGCCATGGCGGATTCCACGCCTGGCATACCGCCAATGTTGATGCCAAGCAAACCTGTTAGGAAGCTGGTTGGCAAGAAAATAGTCGCCACCAAGGTAAATAGATAACTGTTTTTATTAGTTTTCTCGTCACGATGATGTTTGATTTCTTCTTGAAAGAGAGCGACTTCTCCAAGATAAAACTCAAGTGTTTCATTTATGCGCGTAATATTATTGTGGGCGAAGCGATATTGATGGGGCCTTAAAGCCACCAGCTCGGACTCTGATTCAACGAGATCACGAATAGCATATTGCTGAGGGCGAATAAAACGTTTGATGGAGATAAGCGCTTTTTGAGTCGCCATATGCTTGTACGTCGATTCATCATTCACATCAAACTGGTTTAACGTCTCTTCAATCGTATCGAGGTAAACGTCTATTTTGCTATTTAATCCTTCAATAATCTGATGAAGTAAACCAGCAAGGCTTTTCGGACCTTTGTGTTCCGCCAATGCTTGACGAATTTCCATGATGGCACGCGATGGGATCTTACGTGTTGAAATCAGTGCCCCTTGAAAATAGAGAATTCGAATACTGAGCATGTCTTCTGGTGAAGCATCGCCATTCATATTGACGCCTCGTAAAATCAACATGAAGTTCTCGTCATCCAAAGGGTGGAAAGACGGTCGGCTTTCGTCGGCTAACAGGTGATCAACAGTGGCACGTGGCACTTGGTTTTGTTCTAGCCAGCCCCGAATATCGGGATGCAGCCGCTCACAATGGTACCAATGTTTGGCTTGAATCTGCTCCGCCGTTGTGGATTGCTGAGTTGCTTCTGGGGTTGAAAAATCCCAATGTTCAATCATAAAACCCATTTTCTTTTTCCTTGTCTGAGCCTTTCCCCAAATAACTCGGAAAGAGCCTGTGCTCTTCCGCTGCATTATTTTCCGGGAAGTGCATCAGTGATAACGTTCTGAACCCAGCGCCATGAAGTTATTCAGGGATAATTATTTAAATGAGTATGATTGCATTTAACGCTAAATGTCTATGAATAGTTGCTCTTATTTGTAATCAAGTGAAGCAAGCCAAAGTGTGGTGTAAAAACAGCAAAATAAAAAAGCCTGCAGCGAGGCAGGCTTTCTAGTGGGGAGGGGAGGAGCAGCTAGCCAACTTGAGAAAGATTAACCACTTTCTGCTGTAGCTTTTCTTTTAAATAGTCCGATAAAGCCAGCTTTTCTTCGTCGTTCATGTACAGACCAAGCTTGGTACGACGCCACAAAATGTCTTCATCGGTCATTGCCATTTCATGGTTCATTAAGTAGTCGATCTCACGTTGGTAAACACCGCCGGCTTGCGATGAGAACGCGTGTCCAAGGTCAGCTTCGCTTGCTGTGCCTTCCATTAAGTTCCACGTTTGGGTACCAAATTGTGTCACGTAACGAAGAATCAATGCTTCTGGCGCCCAAGCGTATTTAGCATGAATTTGTTTAGCTAATTGTTCACGACTACAGCTGAAGTTACCACCAGGTAGGGTTTGATTTGCCGTCCAGTCGCTTCCCATCTCTGGTAGGAAAGGAGCCAGCTTTTTCATTGCCGCTTCACCCAGCTTACGGTAGGTCGTCAGCTTACCACCAAAGACAGAAAGCAGAGGTGCATGGTCGTACTCCGCATCGAGTTCTAGCGTGTAGTCTCGTGTGATCGCTTGCGGAGAGTCAGATTCATCGTCACATAAAGGACGAACACCGCTGTATGTCCAAACCACATCTTCGCGAGTCAGCTGGTGGACAAAGTGTTGGTTTACGATGTCGATGAGGTAATCGACTTCGTCATCTGAGATTGCCACTTCGCGTGGGTCACCTTTGTATTCCACATCTGTTGTACCAATGATTGAGAACTTATCTAAGTAAGGAATCATAAATACGATGCGGTTGTCTTTGTTTTGAAGAATGTAGGCTTGCGGTTCGTTGTGGATACGAGGAACAACGATGTGCGAGCCTTTGATTAAGCGAATGTTACGAGGAGAGGCTTGCTCTAATCCATCATCAAAGAACTGTTTTACCCAAGGGCCAGCTGCGTTTACTAGTGCTTTTGCTTTGCGTTCGAAACGTTGGTCTGTCATCACGTCATGAATTGTGACATGCCAGATACCACCTTCACGGTGTGCTTTTTCTACGCGGCAGTAGTTACGTACTTCTGCATGGTTTTCACGAGCAGCCAGAACGTTAAGTAATACTAAACGCGCGTCATCAACCCAACAGTCAGAGTATTCGAAACCGGTTTTCATTTCTGGTTTTAGCAAGCCCGATTTCGCTAAGTTGACGGTTTTGCTGCCTGGCAGAGTCGTACGTTTACCCAAGTTATCGTAAAGGAACAGACCACAGCGAATCATCCAAGCTGGGCGTAGGAATGGGCGATGAGGCAAACGGAAACGCATTGGTAGTGCAACGTGAGGCGCTTTGCGAAGAATAACTTCACGTTCTGCGAGCGCTTCCGAAACCAAACGAAACTCGTAGTGTTCAAGGTAGCGTAAACCGCCGTGGATCAGTTTAGAACTTGCCGAAGAAGTAGCGGACGCGAAGTCACTTGCTTCGTATAAGCCAACACTCAAACCGCGGCCAGCTGCGTCTGCCGCAATACCAGCCCCGTTAATGCCGCCACCAATTACGATCAAGTCTAAGGTAGTGGATGAGCTAGTAGTGGAAGCATTTTTTTGTATACTCATAAATTTGACCTCTTGGTGAGCGAACGAGCATTTTAGAACATGATCTAATCCTAGCTTAGGTTTCGTTTGTGATCATCTATTATTTTCGTTTGTGAGCGTTTTGTGTGATTTAGGCACAAAAAAACCTCTGCCTAATTAAGACAGAGGTCATTTGAGAGGCAAATTAATGATTGGAACTACTCGTTTTCGAAGTTTGTCTCGTTCGCTTCAACGACTTCAAGTGGAATTGAAGCTTCTTTTAAAATCGACAAGATTTCTTCTGGTGGCTGCTTGTTGGTAAAGATCATGTTGAGCTGAGCGATATTGCCTAGCTTCACCATGGCATTGCGCCCGAACTTGGTGTGGTCGACAGCAAGAAATACACTGCGGCTGTTGTCGATGATCGCTTGTTTGACTCTTACTTCGTGATAATCAAAATCCAGCAGTGAACCATCGAAGTCGATACCACTGATGCCAAGAATGCCAAAGTCGAGACGGAACTGTTTAACGAAGTCGAGAGTGGCTTCTCCAACAATGCCGCCATCGCGACTTCGAACTTCACCGCCTGCTAAGATGACTTTGATCTCTGGGTTGGGGAAGAGAATGGTTGCCACGTTGATATTGTTGGTAACCACGCGTAGCTGTTTATGGTTTTTATTGAGCGCTCGCGCAACCGCTTCTGGTGTGGTGCCGATATCAATAAATAGAGTCGCGCCATCAGGAATGTGCTTGACCACCTCGTCTGCAATGACATCTTTTTCATTGAAGTTGAGCGCTTTACGCGTGTTGTAAGATGTGTTTTCAGAACTGAGAGGGATGGTTGCACCACCGTGATAACGACGAATTTTGTTGTCGTCGGCGAGTTCATTAAGATCGCGTCGGATGGTTTGTGGGCTGACATTGAATCTTTCTACCAACTCATCCGTGCTGACATAGCCTTGTTTTTTCACCAACTCAACAATCTGTTGGTGTCGAGGTATTTGCTTCACTTACCACTCCCTTGTGCATTGGTAACGGCCAATGCTTCAAATTCGAAGCTCTATTGTGCTCGAATTTGCGCGTTGTGAGAAGTAAGCGAGTTCAGGAATCAGGGGCAAAGCGCAAAAAAGAGCGCACAAATGGCGCTCTTTTTTCGTATGGAGGTGAGATTAATCTTCTTCGTCGTGAAGCTCAGACCAGGTTTGCGCACATTTCACTGCGCGTTTCCAACCCTTGTAACGACGATTGCGCTTTTCTTCATCATCGTGCGGCTCAAACGTGCGATCAAGCACCGCTTTATTCTGCAACTCGTCAATGCTGTCCCAGTAACCCACGGCAAGACCTGCAAGGTAGGCTGCACCAAGAGCGGTAACCTCTGTTACTTGAGGGCGGTGTACTTCTGTATTCAATACATCTGATTGGAACTGCATTAGGAAGTTATTCGCTACCGCACCGCCATCGACGCGAAGATTCGCAAGTTTAATACCTGAGTCGGCTTGCATCGCATCCAGTACGTCACGAGTTTGGTAAGCGATGCCTTCCAAAGTCGCACGGATAATGTGGTTTGAGTTCACGCCGCGAGTAAGGCCGACAATCGTGCCACGTGCGTAGGCATCCCAGTATGGTGCGCCTAAACCAGTAAAGGCAGGCACGACATAAACGCCGTTTGAGGTATCCACTTTGGTTGCGAAGTATTCAGAGTCTTCTGCACCGTTTAGGATTTTCAATTCATCACGTAGCCATTGGATAGAAGCACCACCCATGAATACGGCACCTTCAAGTGCATAAGCAGGCTCACCTTTAGGACCACAAGCCAAAGTTGTAAGTAGGCCGTGCGTCGAAGTGACTTTTTCTTGGCCCGTATTCATTAGCAAGAAACAACCCGTGCCGTAAGTGTTTTTCGCCTGACCCGCTTCAACACACATTTGGCCGTAAAGCGCAGCTTGTTGGTCACCAGCAATACCAGAAATAGGAATACGAGTACCGCCTTTACCACCAATGTTGGTCTTACCGTAAACTTCCGATGAGCGTTTCACTTCTGGCATCATAGACGCTGGGATACCAAGCTCATCTAACATTTTCTGATCCCAACATAGATCGTTGATGTTAAATAGCATGGTACGCGATGCGTTAGTGTAGTCGGTCACGTGAACGCGGCCTTGAGTCATCTTCCAAACTAACCAAGTATCGACGGTACCGAACAACAGCTTGCCTGCTTCTGCGTCTTCGCGCGCGCCTTCAACGTTGTCCAGAATCCATTTCACTTTGGTACCTGAGAAGTAAGGGTCAAGCACCAAACCAGTGTTGTCACGTACGTAGTTTTCTAGACCACGCGCTTTTAAATCTTCACAGATGTCAGCAGTACGGCGACATTGCCATACGATCGCATTGTAAACGGGTTTGCCTGTTTCTTTATTCCAGACGATGGTAGTTTCACGCTGGTTAGTAATACCGATAGCCGCCAATTGGTCGCTACGGATGCCAGACTTAGCTAGAGCTTCTACCAACGTAGAGCTTTGTGTTGCCCAGATTTCCATTGGGTCATGTTCTACCCAACCTGCCTCTGGATAAATCTGAGTAAATTCGCGCTGTGCGACGCTTACGATGTTCGCGTCATGATCAAGAATTACTGCGCGAGAGCTTGTCGTACCTTGGTCTAGGGCAACAATGTATTTTTGCTCAGTCATGGTAAGAATCCTTTTGTTTCGTTATTTATATTTTAGTAAATGTTCGAGTTGCGTCAGTTTTAAGCTCTAGCTTCTTCTGTTTCTTCTTCCGTCTCACATTGGTTTGGAATTGTACAGCCGTGGCCTTGTTGTGGAAGGTAAGCCGCAATCGCTTTTGGATACAACCAACCACCAAAACACGCACCTGCAATCGGAGCAAGTAAAGGCACGATAAAGTAAGGAATGTCTTTAGCACCTGTCAGAGCATAATCCCAGCCTGCGAAGTAAGCGAACAGTTTCGGTCCAAAGTCGCGCGCAGGGTTCATCGCGAAGCCAGTTAGTGGACCAAGAGAACCACCGATCACGGCAATCAAAATACCGATTAACAGCGGGTTCATTGCGCCTCGTGCTGCGCCGTTATTTTCATCGCCCAAAGCCAAAATCGCAAACATCAGCACGGCAGTGATAACGAATTCCACAGCAAAAGCGCCAAAGAAAGAGAGGGAAGCATGTGGATAGGTTGAGAAGATACCAGCGGTTGCTAGTGCATCTTGGCTACTGCGGACGAAGTTATGTGCGATTTCGTAGTCGGTGAAAAGGTTGCTGTATAAGCTGTAAACCAACGCAGCAGAGCAGAATGCGCCAAGCATTTGGGCGATGATGTATGGCACCACTTTCGCCTTATCAAAACCATGGAACATAGCGAGTGCGATGGTTACCGCTGGGTTGATGTGCGCGCCTGAAACGCCGGCAGTACAGTAAATAGCGATGGCGACACCTAGGCCCCATACAATACTGATTTCCCATTGTCCAAATGATGCGCCTGTTAGAACTAAGGCTGCGACACAGCCTACGCCGAAGAAGATAAGTAGTCCTGTACCGATAAACTCGGCCAAACATTCTCCGAGCAGAGAGGGGTGTTTGTTCGTTGTCATGTTAAAAGTCCTTTGATCATTTTTGCCTGTCTAGCACGATACTATTGTGCACATATAAACGTTTGCGAAAACAAACGCGCGTTAAAAATGAGCGTTTGAGCATAAAATTGTTAATCAAAGTCTTCGTTTTTGTTAAATGGCGCATCTTTTAATCGAAAAAGAAAACAACGAAAAGAACTTCTTTGCTACGAAGTGTGTTTTGGAAGCGCTCAAATTACCGATGTGAAAAAGAATGCACAACTGGTAAGAGGAGTTTTGTGAAGCTGCTACGTGCTTGGGGATTTATTACTCAGATTTTGCGTAGTAATTAACCCTAAAGAGGTAAGGTGAGGTCAAGTACATCAAGGACTAGCGGTGATATAAGAAAATGCGTTGCTATGTTTATATCTCGAGAGGAACTTGTTATCCAAATTAGTGTTAATTATGAAAATGGAGAGGAAAATAAATATGGTTTATGTCTTGTGTTCGTGAATCACTGTCTAGGTTTGAGTTCAGATAACATTAGTTTTGTTATTTCGTTTGATACTAAGCGCGAACATTTTTCATCTTTTTAGTTATTTAGTGGTTTCGCGTAACAAGGATGGATGTGAAACACCCTTTTTACGGTTAATTTGTGTTCTTATTCGAGCCTTTGTTTCATTGGTTTCGAATTGGAATGCTCAAATGAGAGGTTGAAACATCAGTTTCATATTAACTAATTATGAGTAAAGTTGAACGATGGTCTAATTAATGCGCTCTAATTTACTGTATTTACTTATATTTAATTCATGTGCAACATTTGTCACAGAAATAAAATCCTAACTCAATACAATTCATGAACTTTCGAACGAAGATTTTTTTGTTTCGTTCGCTCCTTTTGTGTTTTTTTACCATCGCATACAAAATAATGAGGTTCCTATGTTTGGAATATTCAAACCTAAGGCGCACATTGATCGTCTGTCCCCAGGCAGTATCGATAGCACCTACTCTCGCCTCCGTTGGCAACTCTTTATCGGTATATTTGTTGGCTACGCCGGTTACTATTTGGTTCGTAAAAACTTCAGTTTGGCGATGCCTTATCTTATCGAGCAAGGCTTTAGCCGCGGTGACTTAGGTGTCGCGCTGGCAGCTGTTTCCATTGCATATGGTCTCTCTAAATTTCTAATGGGCAGCGTTTCTGACCGCTCCAACCCTCGCTATTTCCTTAGTGGCGGCCTACTGATGTCTGCATTAGTGATGTTTTGCTTTGGCTTTATGCCATGGGCGACTGGCAGCGTCACTGCGATGTTCATTTTGCTTTTCTTGAACGGTTGGTTCCAAGGCATGGGGTGGCCCGCATGTGGACGAACCATGGTGCACTGGTGGTCACGTAAAGAGCGTGGTGAGATCGTTTCGGTTTGGAACGTGGCACACAACGTGGGTGGCGGTTTGATTGGTCCACTATTTATTCTTGGCCTGTGGGCATTTAACGATGATTGGCGCACTGCATTTTATGTCCCTGCATTTTTCGCCACGTTGGTTGCTGTGTTTGTTTGGATGACGGTTCGCGATACGCCTCAATCTTGTGGTTTGCCACCGATCGAAGAGTATAAAGACGATTATCCTGATGACTATGACAAGTCGCACGAACAAGAAATGACAGCCAAGGAAATCTTCTTTAAGTATGTATTCAACAACAAGCTGCTTTGGTCGATTGCAATTGCAAACGCATTTGTTTACCTAATTCGTTACGGCGTACTGGACTGGGCACCTGTTTACCTAAAAGAAGCGAAGGATTTCTCGGTAGATAAATCGTCATGGGCTTACTTTTTATACGAATGGGCCGGCATTCCAGGCACATTATTGTGTGGTTGGATTTCAGACAAATTGTTCAAAGGTCGTCGTGCACCTGCTGGCATCTTATTTATGGTGCTAGTGACCGTTGCAGTGATGGTTTACTGGTTTAACCCTGCTGGTAACCCAATGGTGGACATGATGGCACTGATTGCAATTGGCTTCCTAATCTATGGTCCGGTTATGCTGATTGGCTTGTACGCACTTGAACTCGCTCCGAAGAAAGCCGCTGGTACTGCTGCTGGTCTTACTGGTTTATTTGGATACTTAGGTGGGGCAGTTGCCGCAAACGCGATTCTGGGCTACACGGTAGACCACTTTGGCTGGGATGGTGGCTTTATCATCTTAGTGGGTTCTTGTATTACTTCTATTGTGTGTTTGATGTACGCCTTCTTAGGTGAGCGTGCGCACCACGAGCAAAAAGAGCGCGAAAAGGAAGCGCTAGCGTAATATTTATTTAAAGAGGCAGTGGAATACTGCCTCTTCGCTTTATCAAGGAAATAACAATGAAAACAAAGTCAGTATGTCTTACTTTTTTAGCACTTAGCCTCTCAGCTGGTGCGATTGCGAAACCGCTTGTAATTGCACACCGTGGCGCATCGGGTTACTTGCCTGAGCACACGCTAGAAGCCAAAGCGCTTGCTTACGCAATGAAACCTGACTACATAGAGCAAGATGTGGTAATGACGAAAGACGACCAGTTGGTCGTGTTGCATGACCATTATCTAGATCGTGTAACGGATGTTGCGGAGCGTTTTCCTGATCGCGCACGCAAAGACGGTCGCTACTACGCGATTGATTTCACACTGGCGGAAATCAAATCGCTGCGAGTAACTGAAGGCTTTAATATCGATGACAAAGGTAATAAGGTCGCTGGTTATCCGACACGATTCCCAATGTGGAAATCGGATTTTACCGTGCCGACGTTTGCTGAAGAGATTGAGCTGATCCAAGGACTTAACAAGACGTTGGGTTACGACATCGGTATTTACCCAGAAATTAAAGCGCCTTGGTTCCATCGTCATGAAGGTAAGGACATTTCTAAAGCGGTGCTTAAAGTCTTGAAGCAGTACGGTTACGACTCGCAAGACGACAAAGTTTACCTGCAGTGTTTTGATGCGAACGAACTGCAACGCATTAACAGTGAGTTGATGCCCGCAATGGACATGGATTTAAAGCTCGTTCAGCTCATGGCTTACACCGATTGGAACGAAACTATGGTGTACAAAGGCGATACAGCAACGCCATACAGCTATGATTGGATGTTCGAAGCCGACGGCATGAAGAAAGTGGCGAGTTACGCCGAAGGTATTGGACCTTGGAAGCCGATGCTGGTGGATGATAAGTCAACCAAAGACAATATCATCATCAAGCCGTTGATGAAGGCTGCAAAAGACGCTGGCTTGCAAGTGCATCCATACACGTTCCGTGCCGATCCAGGACGCATTCCAGCGTACACGGACAGTTTTGAAGGCATGATGGATGTGTACTACAACCAAGTGAAGGTGGATGGTTTGTTTACTGACTTCCCAGATAAAGCGGTCAGCTTTTTAAATCAGTAATCACGCATTTTGCTGTAAGCTAAAAAATCCCCCAACAGTTTCCTGCTGGGGGATTTTTCTTAACTATTTATTAGTTGTTTTTATGCAATTCGCTGTTCAGTTCAACTGCGCTCTTGTTTGCAAGACACTCGATTTGACCTGTTACAGAGTTACGACGGAACAGTAGGTCAGAAACACCGGCAAGATCGCGTGCTTTCACTACTTCTACTTCTTGGCCAGCAGAATCTAGCATGCGCACTTTTGAACCAGCAGTTACGTATAGACCTGATTCGATAGTACAACGGTCACCCATTGGGAAGCCAAGACCTGCGTTTGCGCCTAGTAGAGAGTTTTCACCGATGGAAACCACCACTTTTCCGCCGCCAGATAGTGTACCCATGATAGATGCACCGCCACCGATGTCTGAACCGTTACCAACAACCACACCCGCAGAAATACGGCCTTCAACCATGCTCACGCCAGTAGTACCCGCGTTGAAGTTGATGAAGCCTTCGTGCATAACAGTTGTGCCTTCGCCAACGTGTGCACCAAGACGTACGCGAGAAGTGTCTGCGATACGAACGCCAGTTGGAACCACGTAGTCCACCATTTTAGGGAACTTGTCTACGCAATCTACGCTTAGCGTACGGCCAGCTAGGCGAGCTTCGATTTGACGCTCAGCCAGCTCAGGTAGGTCGATTGGGCCTTCGTTTGTCCATGCGATGTTGTGCAACAGACCGAAGATACCATCCAGTACTGTGCCGTGTGGCTTAACTAGACGGTTAGAGATAAGTTGAAGTTTTAGGAAGCCTTCAGCAACAGATTGTGGCTGTTCATCCGTAGCTAGAATAACCAGTACAAGCGGCTGTGCTGATTCTGCTGCTTTGGTTGCGAAAGATGCGTTTGCTGCATCGCCGTTTGCTTCGAAAGCCGCCGCAAGTTCTGCGCTTTGTGCTGCAGAGATCTCGATAGCTTGGTTGCCTTGTTCGTAACCTGTTACTGCTGCTAGTGCGTTAACAAGCTCTTCATTTGGGTTAAGAACTGGGTTTGGAAAAAACGCTTCAATGATTTTGCCATCGCGGTTTTTAGTCGCTGTACCAAAGGCTAGAGAAAAGAAAGCCATAGTTGATCTCCATGTGTTGAGTCTTGTGTCTCGTCTGTTCACTGACAAGAAATAATTAAGTTGTCAGCCATCATAATGAGAGTGCTAGGGAGTTTAAAGAGGGGAAATAGATAAAGTCTGTAGATGGATACCTTTTGTCTTTTGGGAGATATGTCTGTCTGATGAGAAATGTGGTTGTGAGGTGGTCAATTAGCAGGTGTTTGTTGAAATGAAAGAAGGCGATTTGTCGTATCTGTGCTCGAAAGAAAGGGCGATCTTTCCATGATGATGTGTGCCTTCAGATATAAAAAACGCCACATGATGCGGCGTTTCTTTAACAAATGAGAGGCTTATGCAGCGTCTTCTTGCTTGTCTTCTTCTACAGATTCAAGCTTTTTTGCTTTCTTTGGTGCCGGTTTGCGTTTTGCACCCAGTGCGTAAAGCACTTCTTCTTTGTTTTGAGCGAGGTACATCGCAAGATCTTCTTGCTTACCTTCGTCTTCTAGAAGTTCACTTTTACCTAGCAGCGTGAATAGTTCGTCTGCCATGTCTAGCATTTTATCGTATGCGTCAGCTTCCGCTTTAGAGGTAAAAGTCATTTTCTCTTCTCCATTGCGTTCTACCACGTACTTGACGATTACAGCCATGGTTGGTCCCCTAACTTGGTGTATTGATACTGGCTTTTTATACAGTTTTTGACCAGTTAAGTCTAGCGACAAGCCTAAGAATGAGAGACACGTACAACTAACTGACCAGCATTTAAACTATCTCCGTTTTACTTGGAGGGCGTATTCTCTAGATAAAGGTTATTTGGTCGTTCCCAATCTTGGCAAAATTCGATAAACGTTTTGAGCAATGGGCTTTGATATTTCTCTTTATGAACCAGTAACCAGAAGCGACGTTTCATATCTAAAGGCATGTCGAGCAGTTTTACGCGGCCGTCACGAATAGCAGGTTCTGCAGACAAACGTGACAAGCAACCTAAGCCCAGCCCAGCAGATACTGAGTTGATCAACGCTTCGGTGGTATTGAGCTGAAAAGCTTCATGCCAATGTTCCAAGCGCGGCGCGACAACGCGCATAAAGAATTCGCGTGAACCAGACCCCGCCTCTCGCAATATCCATTCGCTGTTTTCTAGCTCGGTTAAGTTTACTGGCCCTTCGTGCGCGGCTGGGGAATCTGGCGCGCAAATCACGCACATTTCATCTTCGCTAAACTGGGTGGACTGCAATTCAGGATGAAGTGTTTTGCCTTCAATGAGGGCAATGTCTAACTCGTAATCGGTCAGCATGTCGCAGATTTGTGCAGAGTTAGAAATGAACAGGCTTTGGGAACGATGGTTCGTTTGCTGACGAAATTCGCTAAGCAAATAGGGCGCGACTTGGTTGCCAATGGTGTCGCTGGCACCAATGCGAAGTTGTCCCGATAGCGCTTGGTCACCATCGAAAATGCTCTCGATGTCTTTGGCTCGGTTGAGTAATTCATCCGCCAGTGGCAGCAGTTTTTGACCTTCTTGGTTCAAAATTAGTCGGTTATTAACACGATCAAACAAGTGATGGCCGATCTGTTTTTCTAATTCTGAGAGTGCCATGCTCACTGCCGCTTTCGATAAAAAGAGACTATCAGAAGCCGCTGTGAGCGTTTTGTGCTGCGTGATCGTCGTAAACACTTTCAGTTGTTTAAGAGAAATGTGACTTGCCATACCCCACCGTTAAGTAATTTTGAACGTTTGTTTTAAATAATTAGATATATCGGAACGAAGTGCAAGCGTATTATACGCTCCATCAAGAGTGAGTCTGGTTGAGGTCATCATGATTCAAAGAACAAAAGCAAAAGTAATGGGAGCACCAACTCCGATGGCGGGTTTGGCTCTTGGTATTGCAAGCTTAGGCTGGAGTTGGGAAAACTTCGCCGAATTACATGGCTACGGACAGTGGATTAGTGCGGGTATTGCGAGCGTATTGTTGGTTATATTGGCAACCAAGTTTTTGCTACATAACCATTTATTGAGAGAAGATCTTGCTCATCCGGTTGTGGGTAGCGTGGTTCCGACATTTGCGATGGGCACTATGGTGGTATCGAACTCTCTCGGCCATTTTTACCCATTGGCTGGTGATGTGCTTTGGCTGATTGCAGTGGTTCTGCACATCGTGTTCTTGGTGAGCTTTGTTTACCATCGCGCCAAAGATTTTGAATTGCACCACATGGTTCCTAGTTGGTTTGTACCGCCAGTGGGTATCATCGTTGCGGATGTGTCTTTCTCTGGAAACCCGATGTTAGCACCAGTAGCACAAGGTGCATTGATGTTTGGGATGGTGGCGTACGCGATCATGTTGCCGATGATGATTTACCGTTTCATGTTTACCCATGAAATTCCGGATGCAGCGAAACCAACAATGGCAATCATGGCAGCGCCAGCAAGTCTATCATTGGCAGGGTACTTAACGGTCACTGCGACACCATCACCAGTGATCATCGCTATGCTATTTGGTATCGCGGTATTGATGACAGCCATCATTTACCTCGCATTCTTTAAATTGCTTAGACTGCCATTTAGCCCAGGCTATGCGGCGTTCACTTTCCCGATGGTGATCGGTGCGACGGCGCTGTTTAAAATGGCGAATTGGATGGAGTTGCAAGGATTGGCTGCGCACTATGTTCAACAAGTGCGAGGCTTAGCTGGTCTTGAGTTGATTGTGGCAACATTTGTTGTCTCTTATGTGGCTTTACAATACATCAACAACTTATTGATTCAGCCACGCTTGATGCACGCTCATCACGCTTAAATAGCAGATAGGGAAAAGCCTCTTGGTCTTACAGCCAAGAGGCTTTTTTATTTCAATCGGCGTCGATGTTGGACACTAGCCTTTTTTGTAAAATCGCGACATCTCATCCAGAGAATGACGAATGATATCGACAGGAACTTTCTGTTCTTTCTCGACTTTTAACTGGCGATTCAGTTGCTGAGAGTGCCCGCCAGGATTGACCACAAGCATCAGTTCTTTGCCGACCAATGCATAGTTGTAGTAGCTGCCAGCAATATACCAATCGCGAGGGGCAGAGCTATCAAACAAGTTATGACCAACGCTGTATGAACTCGTTGTGCCTTGAACGTCAAACAGCGTATTCATCATGGTTGGCACGACGTCAAAATGGGTCGTGCGGTAATCAATTTGCTCTGGTTGACGATTTGGCATGTACACGTAAAGAGGCACATGTACTTGAACGTCACTGTAGTTACCCGTGTGGCCCCAATAGTTCATCTTATGGTCGTTAAACTCTTCACCATGATCTGATGAAATCACCACAATGGTGTTGTCTAAGTCGACGTTTTTCAGCACATCACCAATCAAGCTATCGATGTAGTACAACGAGTTCTTGTATCGATTGTGGTAAAGCGAAGCGTCAAAATCGTTGTTGAGCAAAATGTGGTCAACGCGTTCCCAGTATGGTTTGAATTTCGCAAATTCAGGTTCGGGAAATACTGTGCCGTGGGCGGCATCGTAGAACAGAAACCCAAAGTACGGTTTGTCGCTGTCCTGCTTTTGGAACTCGATGAACTTGTCTGTGATCTGCTGATCGCGCTCGACTGCTGTTTCTCCAGTTTGTCTCAGAGTCAAGTCCGACACTTTTTTGAATACCGTGCGAGAAAGTGGCGGGCTGGTGAGCGGTGCCGAGCCAAAAATGCCCATGCGGTAGCCTTCTGCTTGCAGCGTATCCATAAAAACAGGAGAGCGTTGGCTTGCGTAAAAGCTTTCCCAGTAGGTCGCGGGCAAGCTGTAAAACAGGCTGAAAATACCCGCTTGAGTTGAGTTGCCGCCGCTCATGTGTTGTGTGAAATTCACCGTTTTTTCGGCGAACTTGCTGACATTTGGCATGACTTCCGGCGTCGCATCACTATAGCGCCACGCGTCAACCAAGATAAACAAAACATTGGGCTGCTTCTCTTTGCTTTGCACTTGAATGGGCGCAAGCGGGTAGTTGAGTGAGCTACGTTCAATGTTGGTTAACTCTACGCGGTTCTTCGATGCAATGTTCTCATCCACTAGGTCGTGTTTGTAAATAAATTTACGAGCCGTCAGCGGGTAGTAAAGTGGCCAGTTATTCGAAAACTGACTGACTTCATCGTCGTAAAGCGCGTTTTTGTACGCATGAATCATCTGTGTGCTGAGCAATACAGCAAACCAGACGCTGATCAAAACGAACTTAGCTCGGCTTTGTGCCAGTTGATTACTTACCCAAACGGTACAAGCGAGCCCGATCACCAGAACGGCAACTTCACTGATGAAGATCAGCCAACTCATCCAAGAAATATCGAAGACATCACCGCCACCTTCGAAAAACATACGGATTAATAGGGCGTTGATGTGAAGTTTGTATTGCTGAAAAACGAGGATATCGACTTTAAACATGATCAATAGACAGATCGCGATAGCGATCACGATGCCTTTGAATGCTCGAGTCGGTAGAAAAGAGAGCAATAAACTCAACAACATAAATGGAAGAGCGATCAAGCCCAGCCAGCCATATTGAGTCGAAACCAAATAGTAACCTTGCAACAAGGTTAGTGGTTCATTCTGATTGTTAGACAACACAAAAGGATAACAAGCGATCGACAGATACACTGCAAAGCAAGCAAAAAAAGCAATCAGCCAAGCGCTGTTGAAAGACAGTTTGCGAAACATACTTTTTGTTTGTTTATAAATTATGGGTAGTGGGATTATAAAACAGTGTTTTTTATTATGGAATAGTTGCGACGAATGTCACATTTTGTATGGAGGTGTCAGAATTGATTGACATGTGAAAATTAAGAAGATTCATACTCTATTTGAGTGATATATAACCTTTTGTTTTTTCCGAACGCGAGATCACTGCGGGTTTAAATGGGGCTGTGCTAAGCTAGCTAACAGTTTCAATCGGCGCTCGGTATTCCCAATTTGTTTACTGTTTATCATTCCAACCAAGTTGACGTTCTCAAATCACTCCTTGTCGAACTGATTCGAATCAGTCCGCTGGAAAACCCGTTCGAAAAAGAACAAATTCTGGTTCAAAGTCCGGGCATGTCCCAGTGGCTAAAAATGGAATTGGCCAAAGAGTTTGGTGTTGCCGCGAACATTGATTTTCCGCTTCCTGCTACCTTCATTTGGGATATGTTTACGCAGGTGTTGCCAGACGTGCCAAAACGCAGTGCGTTTAACAAAGAAGCGATGACGTGGAAGTTGATGCATCTGCTTCCGGGGCTTCTCAACCAAGAGGTGTTTTCGCCGTTAGCGCAGTACCTCAAAGATGACAGTGACCACTCTAAGCTGTATCAGCTGGCTGAGAAAATTGCCGATATTTTCGATGGTTACTTGGTGTATCGTCCGGAATGGATCGCAAGTTGGGAAGCTGGGCAGAGTGTGCCAGAGCTGGAAGATGAGCATCCGTGGCAGCCGATCCTGTGGCAAGCGTTGTACGATCACACTGTGTCATTAGGACAGTCTCCTTATCACCGTGCCAACCTTTATGAGCACTTTATCGACACATTAGCGAGTTTTAACGGCAATTTTGACCATTTACCCAAGCGTTTGTTTGTTTTTGGTATTTCGTCGTTGCCGCCTCGCTATATGGATGCGCTAAAAGCAATTGGTGAACACATCGACGTGCATCTGATGTTCACCAACCCGTGTCGTTATTACTGGGGTGAAGTTCGAGATCGCAAATATCTGGCTCGTTTGGCGGCGAAACATCGTCAGCACGTTGTGTGGCAGGACGATCACTCGGAAGTGCAAGGTGAAACTGAGCAACTGAAAGGCTCATTGGAAGATAATGTGATCGATGAGCTGCACACCGATGTGGTTGGAAACAGTCTGTTGGCGTCCATGGGTAAACTCGGGCGTGACAATATGTATCTGTTGTCTCAGCTGGAATCTCATGAAATTGAAGCCTTTGTTGATGTTGAGCGCGACAGTCTGCTCCATCAATTGCAAGCGGATATTCTCAATCTTGAAGAACATCAAGATGACCAACAGATTGAAAACAGTCATCACAAACAAGTGGTTAGCTTGGGTGATAAATCACTGAGCCTACACGCTTGTCACAGCCCGATGCGTGAAGTGGAAGTGCTGCATGATCAACTATTGGCGATGTTCGATGCTGACCCAACGTTAAAACCGCGCGATATTATCGTGATGGTCGCGGACATCAACGCTTACAGCCCTGCGATTCAGGCGGTCTTTGGTAACGCACCGGGTGAGCGTTTTATTCCATATTCGATTTCTGACCGAACCGCCGATCAAGAGAGCCCAATTCTGGCCGCATTTATGCAGTTGGTGAACTTACCCAATACGCGCTGTTTGGCATCAGAACTACTCGAACTTCTGGAAACTCCAGCGATATTAAAGCGTTTTGAACTCAGCGAAGATGATTTCTTACAAGCCAAACAATGGGTTGAGGAATCGGGAATTCGCTGGGGGTTGGATGCCAATACCGGACGCGAATTTGAACTGCCGGAAACCCGTCAAAACACGTGGCAATTTGGTATTCAACGCATGTTGCTTGGCTACGCGATGCCAGAATCCGCAGGTTTGTTTGAAACCGAGCAAGGCAGTTTATCTCCGTACAACGAAGTGCAAGGCATGGGCGCAGAGCTGGCGGGCAAGTTGGCACACTTTATCCAACAAATTAGCACTTATCGAAGCAAACTTTCTCATGTTCAGACTATTGATGGTTGGCGAGAGACTTTGGTTTCACTGCTGGATGACTTCTTCTCAGTTGAGTTAGAGGGCGAAATGGCGCTCAAATCCATTCGCGATACGCTCAGCCAACTCAAAGAGCAATTAGCTGATGCCGCATTTGATGATGCGTTGTCGCCGTCGATCATCAGCCAATACCTTCAAAACAAATTATCTGGCACACGAGTCAGCCAGCGCTTCCTGGCTGGTCAAGTGAACTTTTGTACCCTGATGCCGATGCGCTCTATTCCGTTTAGAACCGTTTGTCTACTGGGGATGAATGACGGCGTGTATCCACGCTCCATGCCGCCAGAAGGCTTTGACTTGATGACGGGAAGAACCAAGCCGGGCGACCGTTCACGCCGAGATGATGACCGTTACCTATTCCTCGAAGCGATGTTGTCTGCACAGCAAACGCTGTACATCAGTTATGTTGGCCGTTCAATCCAAGACAACACCGAGCGAGTGCCCTCGGTATTGGTTTCTGAGCTGATGGAATACTGCCACCAAAACTATTGTTTAAGTGGTGATGAAGCGTTGCCCGTTGATGAGTCTGGCGACAACTTGTTAAACGCGTTGGTGAATACCCACGCCATGGTGCCGTTTAGCCCAAGTGCGTTCCAAGGCATGCACGCCAGCTACGCGAAAGAGTGGATTCCAGCGGCATTGACTCAAAGTAGTCAATCGCAAGGCTATGTTCGTCGTGATTTTAACCGTGCATTAGACGACTATCTGTTAGGAGCGACGTTCCCACTTGAGCTCGACTTAGTCGAATTGCAACGTTTCTGGCGCTTACCGGTGCAGTATTTTTTCAATCGTCGCTTAAAAGTAATCTTTGAACCGCCACTGCCGGTGATGGAAGACGACGAACCCTTTGTTTTAGGTGGTTTGGAAAGTTATCAAATGCGTGATGAGCTGTTAGAAACCTTGCTTGAAACGACATTGATGCAGCCAGAGAAAAAAACAGAGGTGCTTAAACACTTTATGAGTCAACAGCGCGCGCAAGGCAAACTGCCGGTGGGGGCGTTTGGTGATATCGAGTTTGAAACCAACCGAGTTCAGGCGGAAGAGCTGGTGGATAAACTGGCGTTTTTATCTGGTGCGCCTCAAGACGATTTGGAAATCGACCTGACGTTTGACTCCTTATTTGAGCGAAATGAAGGCGAAGAGAAAAACGTTCGCCTAACAGGTTGGCTAACCCAGTGTTACCAATCTGGGTTGATTCGCTACCGAAGCGGTAAGATTCGAGCTCAGGATTACCTTGCTGCGTGGATCGATCACCTTGCCATGTCGGCGTCGGGTCATGCTAAGAAAACCCACATCATTGGTTACGATCGTAAAGAAGGTGCGCTGCATTTAATCTACCCAGAAATTGCCGATGCGCAGTATGCCAAACAGCTACTGACTGAATTAGTTCGCTTATTCTTCGAAGGCATGACTAAGCCTTTGCCTTATTTCCCGAAAACGGCGTTGGCTTGTGTTGAAGCGGGCTTTAGCCGCGGTCAGTGGGTCGATGACGAAGAGAAATCTTTGAAGAAAATGGCTGACGCATTCAATGATGGCTTCATGAGCCCGGGCGAAGGCAATAATGCGTACATCTCTCGAATTTGGCCAGCTTGGAATGATGAGTTGGCCTCAGAAGTTCGTTTGCTGACAGCATTAGTTTTGCAAGGTGCGCGCTTAGCGATTCAAGACGCTGATGACGTAAAAGCGTAATAAAGACAGTTGGATAAAGAGAAGGAAGAGTAGGGTGGCCGCCAGAAAATCATTATTTTTTGTAGGGCGTTCGCTGTACGGCCACAAGGTCAGAGGGACCATGATACTTTTGTTTAATTCATTTGAGTTGTGCCGCCAAAAAGGTTTGGCTTATCTCGTGGGGCGCATACTAACGGTACGTCTTATGGATAACCGTGAGAAAGATCTCACAAAGCTCTAAATTATCCAACTTGTTAAACATATTAATAGAATTTTTAACTATAGATCACATTTATTAGGTGATACGTCCTAGTAAATAATCCGGAGAGATTCAGCGTTATGGATCAAATGTCAGGTGCAGAGTGTCCTCTACATACGTTAGACCGCACAGAGCAACCTCAACCAACGCCACTAGAACCGATGACGTTTCCTCTGCATGGCACGAGGTTAATCGAGGCATCAGCAGGTACAGGTAAAACCTTCACTATTGCAGGTTTATATCTGCGCCTTTTGCTTGGTCACGGCTGCGAGGAAACTCGACATCGCGTACCGCTTACAGTCGACCAAATTCTGGTCGTAACCTTTACCGAAGCGGCAACTGCGGAATTACGAGATCGTATCAGGGCAAGGATCCATGACGCGCGAATCGCGTTTGCGCGTGGACAGAGTTCCGATCCGGTGATCCAACCTTTGCTTAATGAGTTTGACGATCACAAGCAAGCCGCAGAAATTTTATTGCAGGCAGAGCGTCAGATGGACGAGGCGGCGGTCTACACCATTCACGGTTTTTGCCAACGTATGCTAACGCAAAATGCGTTTGAATCTGGCAGCCGATTTAATAACGAGTTTGTGACCGATGAAAGTCACCTAAAATCGCAAGTTGTAGCCGATTACTGGCGCCGCAACTTTTACCCGTTGCCATTTACCTTGGCTGGAGAAATTCGCCAGCTATGGAGCTCTCCATCTGCGTTGTTGTCTGACATCAGCAATTACTTAACCGGTGCGCTGTTAAGCCTTTCTGTTCCTGCAATGAAAGGTAGTTTGGCTGATCTTCATACTGAAAATTTGAAAAAAATTGATGAATTAAAAGCACAGTGGCGAGAAAGCCAAGATGACTTCTTAACGCTGATTTCAGATTCAGATATTAACAAACGCAGCTACACCAAAAAGTCTCTGCCGACGTGGTTGGAGGCGGTAAACGCTTGGGCGGCAACGGAAACTACAGGTTACGATTATCCAGACAAGCTGGAGAAATTCGCGCAAAACGTCTTGTTGGAAAAAACACCGAAAGGCAGTGCGCCGCAGCATGCGGTATTTGAAGCCATTGAAACATTTCTTGCCAATCCAATCAGCTTAAAAGCGCCACTGCTTGCGCATGCGATTGAGCATTGTCGTGTGATGCTGGCCAACGCGAAAAATCAAAAACAGTGGCTCTCTTTCGATGATTTGCTGACACAACTTTCTGCTTCTATCGATACGGACGAAAGCGAGCTTTTAGCGGCGCGTATTCGTACTTTGTACCCTGTCGCAATGATTGACGAGTTCCAAGATACCGATCCGCTTCAATACAGTATTTTCAGCCGTATTTATCTGAACAACCCGGAATGTGGTTTGTTTATGATCGGTGACCCCAAGCAGGCGATTTATGGCTTTCGTGGCGCAGACATTTTCACTTATATCAAAGCACGTAACCAAGTAAGTGCCCACTACACGTTAGGAACCAACTGGCGTTCTAGCGCAGATATGGTGCAGGCGGTAAACCAAGTATTTGCTTTGCCAGACAGTCCATTTATCTATGATTCGGATATTCCGTTCTTACCCGTTAAGTACAGTCCCAATGCCGAAAAACGCATTTGGACTATGGGTGGCCAAAAGCAACCCGCGCTGACCTATTGGTTGCAAGAAGCGGACGATAAACCGCTACCAAAAGGCGAGTATTTGACTCGAATGGCAGAGGCGACCGCAAGCCAAATCCAAACCATTTTGACGCAGGCTCAACAGGGGCAAGCGTGTCTGGTGAATGGTGAAAAACAGAAAGCGGTTCAAGCGGGCGATATTGCGGTGTTGGTTCGAACAGGTAGTGAAGGTCGAATGATCAAACAAGCGTTGGCTGATCAAGGCATTGCCAGCGTGTACCTGTCTAACCGAGACAGTGTGTTTACCAGTTCGGTGGCGCAGGATTTACAGCGTTTGCTGCAAGCGGTGCTGACTCCAGAAAATGACCGTGCGCTGCGTGCAAGTCTTGCCTCTGAGCTATTTGCCCTCGATGCAGCAAGTTTGGATGCGCTTAATAACGATGAAGTGGTGTGGGAAAATGCCGTAAACGAATTCAAAGAATATCGCAAACTTTGGGTTCAGCGTGGTGTGCTGCCGATGTTACGCGCGGTGATCAGCAAACGCCATATTGCCGAGCGATTACTAGAAGAAGGTGCGAGTTCACAGGGTGAGAATGGTGAGCGAGTACTTACCGATTTAATGCACATCGGTGAACTGCTTCAACAAGCCAGTAATGAACTGGATAGCGACCACGGTCTGCTGCGTTGGCTCGCTCAGTCTATCAGTGATGCGGAAAACGGTTTGGGCGGCAGTGACGACCAAATCCAACGTTTAGAATCGGAACGTAACTTAGTGCAGATCGTGACTATTCACAAATCAAAAGGCTTGGAGTATGACCTCGTATTTCTGCCGTTTGTGTTCAGCTATCGAGAAGCCAGCGAAGCAAAATATTACGATGCAGCCAATGACCGCACGGTACTGGATATCACTGGCAACGATGCGTCCATGAAGCAAGCGGATAAAGAGCGTTTGGCGGAAGACTTACGCTTGATATACGTGGCACTAACGCGAGCTGTGTATGCGTGTTTTATCGGTGCCTCGCCTTTGCGCAATGGCCGTTCGACCAAAGAGCCAACCGGCGTACACCGCAGTGCAATTGGCTATTTGATTCAAAATGGTCAAGAAGGTGGCATTAACGATTTGCACCAAGGTTTAACAAAGCAACAAGACGAGCTTGATTGTGTCGTTGTGGCCGAACCGCCGCAGCAACTCGAAGAGAAGTACGTAGCGCCACAAGAAGAAATACACGATCTTAGCGCGAAAGAACTGCAAAACCCTATCGACAGAAACTGGCGCATCACCAGTTATTCTGGCTTGGTCAAGCAAGGCTCTCATCACGCCGAGCATGATGCCACGATTGAGATTACGGGTTTTGATATCGACTCATCTGAAGAGCAAGACGAAGCGGATTTGGTGGAGCCAGAGCGCTCTATTTTTACCTTCCCTCGTGGTGCGCGTCCGGGTACGTTCCTGCACAGCTTGTTTGAGGAAATTGAATTTACTCAGCCAGCCACTACTGAAGAGAATACACAAATCATCCTTGGTTTGATGGAAAGCGAACAGCTCGATGAAGAGTGGTTGCCCATTTTACAACAATTGATTGATACCGTACTCGCAACGCCGTTGGATGGTAAGTCTTTGCTGCTGAATCAAAAAGCACCGTCGCAACGTTTGGTGGAGATGGAATTTTTGTTGCCGATTGAAGTGTTGTCTGCACCGGCGTTAAACCGAGTCATTCAACGTCACGATCCGTTGTCGGCGAAAGCGGGGGATTTAGGTTTCCAAACCGTGCAAGGCATGCTCAAAGGTTTTATCGACTTGGTGTTTGAACATCAAGGTAAATACTACGTGCTTGACTGGAAATCGAATCATCTTGGCGACGATGTAACGAGCTACCATGGTGAGGCTCTGAAATCGGCCATGGCGGATCACCGCTACGATTTGCAGTATCAGATTTATGCGTTAGCACTGCATCGTTTCCTACGCAGCCGATTGGCGAATTATCAATATGAGCAGCACTTCGGTGGCGTGTATTACTTGTTCTTGCGCGGCATGGATGGGCAGAGTGACCACGGCATTTTTGCCGCGAAACCAACCTTAGAGTTCTTACAAGAGATGGATCGTTTGATTGATGGTCAAGTACTTGAAACGCGCTCAACTCAAGCCGGGCAGATGGAGCTACTTTAATGACGACAAATCACAATCTTCATTCTGACCAAGATAGTCTATTGGTAGTGCTGGAACGCTTGGCGCACAAAGGTGCTATTCGTCAGCTCGACTACCAATTCGCCTGTTTTATTGATTCTCAAACGCATGAGGAATCGTCGGATAGCCAAGCACTGGCGTTTATCGCTGGTGTTGTCAGTAGTGAGCTTGGCAAAGGACATATCTGTCTGTCTCTGTTCGATGCACAAGGGCAATCTACGGATTTAGCCAGTAAGCTAGGGCTGTTTGGTGAGTCGGCATTGGCGCTTAATACTCAGTTGCAAGGCATAGACTGGATTCAAGTATTAAAAAATTCCACCGTGGTCGGCGCGCAAGGAGAAGCCTTACCGCTGATGTTCGATGGCGAGCGTCTGTATCTGCACCGCTATTGGCATTATGAAGTGACACTGGCGGAAAAGCTCAATCAGTTGGGCGCCGCAGTTAACTTGCAAGCACAAGAGTTTGCGCGATTATCGGAGTTGCTCAACCATCTGTTCGCACGCCAATACCATTTTCTGTTTAACGCGTTGGGCAAAGCAGTAGAAGCGGGAAGCAGCAACCAAGTGTTGCGTCAACAATTGGTGTGTGATCACCTTGATGTGGTCGCAAGCGAATCGTTGGATTGGCCCGCGATTGATGCAGTGCTTAGCAATGCGCGCAAAGTTCAAGATTTGCAAATACTGGATGAACTCGTACCACTCTCAGCTTGTGTGAACTGGCAAAAAGTCGCGGCGGCGGTTGCGTTAACTCGTCGATTTGCTGTGATTTCTGGTGGCCCAGGTACGGGTAAAACGACGACGGTAACCAAATTGCTTGCCGCTTTGATTGAACAGGCGACGCACGAGAAAAATCTAACCATCAAGCTGGTGGCCCCGACGGGGAAAGCGGCGGCGCGATTAACCGAGTCCATTGGTAAAGCGGTGCAAGAGCTGCCAGTTTCTCTGGAGCTAAAAGCCAAAATTCCGACTGAATCAAGCACCTTACATCGGTTGCTGGGCGCGATTCCTAATAGCGCAGAATTCCGTCACAACAAGCAAAATCCACTTCATTTGGATATTTTAGTTATCGACGAAGCGTCGATGGTCGACTTGCCAATGATGTATAAAGTGGTCGATGCCTTACCGAAACATGCGCGGCTGATTTTGCTAGGTGATAAAGACCAACTTGCTTCAGTTGAAGCTGGGGCTGTGTTGGGTGATATTTGTTCGTTCCATGCATTGGGCTATGGCAAAGAGCAGGCATCAGCCATCGCAAAACTGACGGGTTTCGATACTTTAGCCCATACGGGTAACAGTGCATCTAGCATTGCCGATAGTTTATGTATGCTGCAAAAGAGCTACCGATTTGATGCTCGCTCAGGCATTGGTCAGTTGGCAAAAGCGGTTAACTCAGGTTCTGCAGCGAGCGTAGATAACGTCTGGGCGCGTGACTTTTCTGATATCGAACATTTCGCGCTAAGTAGTCAGCACTACAACCAAATGATGCAGACGTTGGTGCAGGAATACGGTCGTTACCTCAAACGCATTGGACAACAGGAAACCGATCCTGAAACCGGAGAGCCAGAGTCGCTAACGCGTAAAGCCAAAGCGGTATTAGATACCTTCAACCAATGCCGACTGCTTTGCGCGATTCGTGAAGGTGACTTTGGTGTTGCTGGGCTAAACCAGCGCATCGAGAAAGCGCTCGCGGCGCGCAAGTTCATTCAGGTTCAGGATGAAATTTGGTATCACGGTAGACCTGTCATGGTTACGCGTAATGATCATGGTCTAGGTTTGTATAACGGTGATATTGGTATTTGCATGCGAGATGACAGTGAAGAAGAACCGCGTTTGAAAGTCTTTTTCGAGTTACCTGACGGCAGTGTGAAATCGGTCTTGCCAAGCCGAGTACCTGAACATGAAACGGCTTACGCCATGACCATCCACAAATCGCAAGGCAGTGAATTTGATTACACCCTGATGATTTTGCCACCAGACTTTAGCCCGATATTAACTCGTGAGTTGATTTACACAGGCATTACCCGCGCGAAAAAGCGTTTAGCTCTTTACGCCGAACTCAATGTTCTGAAGCGAGGCATTAAAGTGAAAACCACTCGTGCGAGTGGTTTAGTACAGCGGCTTACTAACTAAAACAAGAAGACCGAGCTTATGGCTCGGTCTTCTTTTATGCATGTTTTGCAAACGCGTTGGTAAAAGACACGCTGCGTATTTTGTATTGCTGTTGATAAGCAAGAATAAAATCTCGGATAGCGTCATTTACGGGGAAAACACAGTGGACGTCTAGGCCTTCTAAAAACTGATTGTCAGCCATATCCCAGAAGCTTTGAAGCGAATTACAAATGATTGTTCTCATAACAGTGCTCGTCTCGGCTTATTTAAAGTCAGATTAACAACTGTCCTTGGTGTGCAATACGGAGCTAACTAGTTTTTCAATTGCCCAGTATTTTAGGGTGAAGGCTACATAACATCACCTAGATCCATTCGTATTGGTTAAAAACCAATCACTAGCGAGCAGAGTATAGCCAACCAAATGTATATTTAAAAGATAAAATTGGAACGAAAATTAAGCAATGGTTTGCGCATTTCTAAGTTGGTGTTTACATGATGACTCACTAGCTCGAAGCAGGATTTATGTGAGGCTTTACTCCAAAACAAACTTGATGTGTGGGATTGAGCGTCAATGAGCTGAATCCCGCACCTTGAGGTGTTGGTATAGCGGAACCTTAAATTTCTCTTCCTGATTTAAGGTTAAGCTACAAATCTAGCGCTAAGATTTTTGACTTACGCTGGAAGTTATATAGCCCTTGTTTGGCTCCGGGCAAATAGTCGACACTGACTTCGTAAAAACCTTGCTCTCTGAACCAATGCAGACTGTGTGTCGTGAGGACAAAAATCTGATCAATGGTTTCGGATTTAGAACGATGTTTCATGTAGTTGAGCAGTAACAAACCTCGGTTTCCATCACGATAGTCAGGGTGAATCGCTACGCAAGCCATCTCAGCTTTACGCTCTTCTGGGTATGGATAAAGGGCAGCACAGCCAATAATCAAGCCGTCTTTTTCGATGATGGTAAATTTTCCAATCTCTTGTTCTAGCTGCTCTCGAGAGCGCCTAACGAGTACACCTTGTTCTTCTAAAGGACGAATGAGGTCTAAGATACCGCCAATATCATCAATATTAGCTTGCCTCACTTGCTCAGCGCTTGCCATAACAACTTGGGTTCCGATGCCGTCGAAAGAGAACAACTCCTGAATTAAGGCGCCATCTACTTTATAACTGATCAAGTGGCTACGAGGTACTCCGGCACGGCAAGCGGCAATAGAGCCTTTAAGAAAGCGCAGTGTCCCAGTGTTGTAATCTAGGTCAGGAGACGTATTTTCAGAGAGCGTTTTGATAACATGCTCCGCCTCAATTGGCAGCAACTCGGCGACAGCATTACCGTTGTCATCAATGACACCTTGTTCTGAACAGAAACCAATCAGTTTGTCTGCGCCTAATTTGATCGCCAGTTGTGTCGCAACTTCTTCAGAAAGTAAGTTAAAACACTCGCCAGTCACAGAGCTCGCAATGGGGCCAAGTAGCACAATAGAGCCTTGGTCGAGCGTGCGATTAATCGCGTCGGTGTCAATGCGGCGAATGCGTCCACTATGGCAATAGTCCACACCATCATCAACGCCGAGTGGCTGAGCAATGATGTAGTTTCCGCTAACGACATTGAGCTGGGTACCTGCCATCGGAGTATTGTTGAGGCTCATTGATAGGCGCGCAGTAATCGCAAGCTGAAGTTGTCCGGCAGCTTGCATAACAACAGATAAAGCTGATTCATCCGTAATGCGGATATTTTTGTGGTAAGGCGTAGTGAGGTCTTGTTTTTCTAGCAGCTGATTAATTTGAGGACGTGCACCATACACCACCACGACTTTAATTCCGAGGCTGTGCATGAGTGCGATATCATTAATAATATTGCCAAAATTTTTGTGTGCGACGGCTTCTCCGCCCAGCATGATCACCATGGTTTTTCCGCGGTGAGCATTGACATAAGGTGTTGATTGACGGAATCCTTTTACGAGAGCAGTACTACGAATTTTCACTACAGCCATTCCTTTGTTTAATTATGTCAAAATAATGCCTTTTTATTCACTTGGTGGCAAGGTGAAATTTTGGAATAAAGCACAAACATATTGAGGTAGGTTCTTGGTCCCGTTGAAGGGGAGAGTTACAATGAGCGCGTCTTTTCTCAATACGTGAACCTCATGTCTTCTGCTGTTAATAAGAATGCTGCGATCACTGCTTCAAATCTGTCAAAAACGTCATCTAAATCAATGCTTCGTAAGTGGCTAGAGCGTTCTCTCATGCTTATAGCGATAGTTGGAACCGTTGTCGTGTGCATGCTGTATAGTGATTTGATTACTCGAACCATTAATCCGCCTATTCCTAAATCGACTATTTATGGTCGCTGGGTTGAGCAAGATGTTGCGCCTTATGCTCGTGAAGAATTTGTGTTGAGTGAGCGCGGTGTTACCGTAAATGGTTCTACAGTGGCGACCAGTTTTGAATTCGATGGGGATTCGTTTTCGTATCGAGTGGGTTCAAATGAGCGGCACTTCAATTTTGTGGGTAAGCAGCATGCAGAAATGAAGCTGGATGCCAATGCGCATTATCTACCTGTATTCCGTCTAGAGGGGCGTGCAAGGATTGCGGTAAGATAGTCGTTTTTATCATTGTCTGTTAAGCAGAGATCTCTTGCGTCTGTGAGTCACATGGATGATCACAATTTCATCTCTCAATCAGTAAATCTTACTTTCAAACATAATCCGGACAATTCCGTAATTCTTCCGCTGCTATCATGTTGCATTAACTGAATGAATTCACAACGAGTAAACGGATTGGCTTAGCGTTGAAACATTTTGTCGTTGCTTTTCAATTGCACCGTATGCATTTGTTTGCCATCCTTTTGCTATTCTCTTTTACGGAAAAGACACGTGTTAAAAAAACTCCTTCCTATTATCTCTTTGAGCCTACTCTTTGGCTGTGCTCAACAAAATGATCGTGCTCAGCAATATCTTGATGGTGAGTTTCCTCAGATCCTCAATCAAGTGGATGTGGTTGAGTCTAACAAACCACGCGATTTTACTGAATTTAACAAGCAAGCAGAGCAAGTGGTGATAAAGTCACCATCCATGGCGAAGATGTACCAACCGCTATATCAACGATTAAGTGAGTGGGCGCAACAGAGCGGAGATACCAGTGCGTTGAGTGTGTTTGGCATTCAAGCCGCGCAATTGGGTGGTGGTGATAAAAAAGGTAATGTGCTGTTTACCGGATACTTTTCTCCCGTGATGGAACTGCGTCATACACCAAACGACATTTTTAAGTACCCAGTTTATGGCAAGCCAAACTGCTCATCAGATTGTCCGACTCGCGCGGAGATCTATAATGGAGCACTAGATGGACAAGGTTTGGTGCTAGGTTACGCGCCTAATCGTATCGACCCATTTATGATGGAAGTGCAGGGCAGTGGCTATGTGCATTTTGAAGATGATGATACGTTGGAGTACTTTGCGTACGCGGGTAAAAACAACAAAGCTTACGTCAGCATTGGCCGCATTTTGATTGAACGTGGTGAAGTCCCGCGTGAAAAAATGTCCCTCAAAGCAATCAAAGAGTGGGTGATGGACAACGACGATGCAACAGTACGCGAGTTGTTGGAGCAAAATCCTTCTTACGTTTTCTTTGCGCCAAAAGCAGAAGCGCCAGTAACAGGCTCGGCTGGTATTCCGTTGTTGCCAATGGCCGCTGTCGCGGGTGACCGTTCTATCTTACCAATGGGTACGCCAATCTTGGCGGAAGTGCCACTGTTGAATGCTGATGGTACGTGGAGTGGTGCGCATCAACTGCGAATGCTGATCGTTTTAGACACTGGTGGTGCGGTAAAACAGAACCATTTGGATCTGTATCATGGCATTGGTGCGAGAGCAGGAACGGAAGCAGGGCACTACAAGCATTTTGGTCGAGTGTGGAAACTTGGGTTAGAAAACTCACCAACTCAAGCGCCTTGGGCTTTACCGCCAGAAAAGCTACAATAGTCGTCCAAGAGAGAGGAACACTCTCTTATCTAGACATTTCATCAAAGAGTGCGTATAAATCGCACTCTTTGTTTTTCTATCGATCATCTGGACTTCAATATGCGTGAACTCGATACCCCAGCATCTGACAGCTACAATCAACGCTTTGGCGGCACTCGTCGTCTTTATGGCAACAGCGAAGTGGACATTCTTCGCGCTGCACACGTTTGTGTGATTGGTATTGGTGGCGTAGGTTCATGGGCGGTGGAAGCGCTGGCTCGTACTGGGATCGGTGAGCTAACTCTGATTGATATGGACGATGTTTGTGTCACGAACATTAACCGCCAAATTCATGCGATGACGGGCACCGTTGGCCAAAGCAAAATTGAAGTGATGGCCGAGCGTGTCAAATTGATCAACCCAGAGTGTAAAGTCAACCTGATTGATGATTTCATCACGCCAGACAATCAACATGAGTACTTAAGCAAAGAGTTTGATTACGTGCTAGATGCGATTGACAGCGTAAAAGCGAAAGCGTCTTTGTTGGCGTATTGCCGCAGCAACAAGATCAAAGTGATCACCACGGGTGGTGCTGGTGGTCAGGTTGACCCAACGCAGATCATGGTCGCTGATTTAACGAAAACGATCCAAGATCCTCTAGCGAAGAAAATCAAAGACACCTTGCGTCGTCATCATAACTTCCCTAAGAATCCGGCTCGTAAGTTTGGTATTGATTGCGTGTTTTCAACCGAGCAGCTGAAGTACCCTCAAGCAGACGGTTCAGTGTGTGGTGTGAAGTCGACAGCGGAAGGCCCAAAACGTATGGATTGTGCTAGCGGTTTTGGTGCGGCGACTGTCGTAACTGCAACGTTTGGCTTTGTCGCGGTATCGCGAATCGTTGAGAAGTTGATTTCAAAATATAAGAAGTAAACTAGAAGAAGAGCGCATCATGACAGATTTTCCCGTATCTCCATTTGGTACAGATATCACCAGCGAAGACATTGTAGCGACTATGCAGCAATTTAAAGGCTGGGAAGATCGTTACCGTCAGGTTATTCAGTGGGGTAAAAAGCTGCCACAAATGCCAGAAGAGCTGAAATCAGAACAAGTTACCGTTTCGGGTTGTGAAAGCTTGGTGTGGTTAGTGAGCCAAGAGCAAGATGGCGTTTGGCATTTTTGTGCGGACTCCGATGCGCGTATCGTCCGTGGGTTGATTGCCCTGGTAATAGCAGCTTATGACGGTAAAACGGCCGATCAAATTCAAGCATTTGATATTGATGCTTATTTTGATCAACTGGGGCTTGTCTCCCATTTAAGCCCGTCACGTGGTAATGGCTTGAAAGCTATTGTAGAGCAGATTAAGCAAACCGCCGTGTAACGAGTCATTTTCCCAATTCTTAAAAAACGCCGAATAGCCTAGCTGTTTGGCGTTTTTTGCATATGGATAAAAAGTATACAAATGGTCGACTATTTTAGCGCTAATTAACCATTCTATTGATCCTGGTTCATTATATTGCCCACTTGGTTTTTATAAACTCAATTGTATTTAAAATTTGTCTATATTAGATAATAGACATATGCCCCATTCGCTCCTATTCCCCAATGTGGAAACACACTTGGAAGCGATTGGGTTACTTAGATACAAATGCTAGGAACCTCCCTATATGCAATTCACCTTGGAACATGCGCAAGACGTGTTATCCGGAATGCCAGACCCCACTTTTATTCTGAGTGAAGATGGTATCTATATTGATGTTTTTGGAGGAACAGATAAAAAAGCCTATCACGATGGAAGTAATTTGATAGGTGAGACGCTGCACAGCGTACTTGAGAAAGATAAAGCTGACTGGTTTATCGAACAGATAAATCGGTCACTGAAACAAGACAGTATTGTGACGATCGAGTACAAGATGTGCGCCGACAGCATTCAGGGAATAGATGCTAACAGTGGGCCAAGAGGCGACCTATACTACGAAGGCAAGATCTGCCCACTCGCTATAAAATACCGAGGTCGTCGCGTTGTCCTTATTCTTACACGCAACATCTCCAATCGCCACCGAGTTGAAACCCTTCTTCGCCATCAAAGCCAAATTGATGCTCTTACCAACATCTACAATCGACGTGTTTTTTTCGAAAAGCTCACAGAAGAAGTTATTAAATCCCAAGCTCCGGATTATCACTCCGCGTTGTTATTATTTGATTTGGATTTTTTTAAAGTTATCAATGATAAACGTGGTCATGATGCGGGGGATTATGTCTTAGAGACGTTAGCTGATTTGGTTTCTCACTTACTCGTCAAAGACGAAATTTTCGCAAGAGTCGGAGGGGAGGAGTTTGCGATTATTTTGCCAGAAACTTCTCTGTCGGCGGCGAAAGAGGTAGGAGAGGAAGTACGTTCCCACATTCAAAATTGTCAGTTCGAATTTGAAAAGATTGAAATTCCGGTCACGGTGAGTGTAGGCGTGGTGGAAATAGGCAGAAATGAAACCACCAAACGTTTGTATGCGCATGCAGATAAAGCGCTTTATGCTGCGAAAAGAAATGGCAGAAATTGCGTGGCGACTCTGGATAGGCAGATGGAGTAACCTTGTTGGTTACTCCAAATCAAACCGTTGGCGTTATAGCATGTCGACGGCTTTTTCTACGGCGGCGATGAGTCTATCCACATCTTCAGCCGTGTTATAAATACCAAAAGAAACGCGTACCGTGCCTTTAACGTTTAGCGCATCCATCAATGGGTGAGCGCAGTGGTGTCCTGCTCGTACCGCAATGCCTTGTTGATCGAGCAGCGTCGCCATGTCTTGGTGATGAACGCCGTCCATGACGAACGTCAGTACAGAGGCATTCGGTTGATAGCCTAGAATATGGATGTCGTCCAACGCGCTTAGTGCTTGGTAGGCCTTATCCTGAAGCGCATGGAGATGATCCTCGACTTCGTGATGGTCAAAACCTTGGTACCACTCAATGGCTTTCGCTAGAGCAATCGCGCCCGCAACGTTTGGTGTGCCCGCTTCAAATTTACCAGGAAGTGCAGAAAACGTCGTTTTCTCGAACGAAACGCGTTCAACCATTTTACCACCGCCGTGCCATGGTGGCATGGCTTCCAAAAGTTCAAGCTTGCCGTATAAAACGCCAATACCTGCTGGCGCATAAAGTTTGTGACCTGAGAAAACGTAAAAATCGATATCTGATACCGATAAATCAAGCTGCTCATGGACGATGCCTTGAGCGCCATCAATCACAACAACCGCGCCAACGCTGTGCGCTAGTTCAGTGATTTTTTCGATAGGTTGTCGTGTGCCCGTGACGTTGGTGATTTGCGCACAAGCAACAATTTTACAGCGGTCAGACAGAAGCGCCTCAAATGCACTGATGTCGAATTGGCAATCTGATGTCATTGGAACTTTTATGACTTTGGCGCCCGTTTGCTCTGCCACGATTTGCCAAGGCACGATGTTAGCGTGGTGCTCCATCTCGCTAATCAAGATCTCATCACCCGGTTGTAACGTGCTGCGGGCGTAAGTCTGAGCAATTAAGTTCAGTGCTTCGGTTGCGCCCCGTGTCCAAATGATCTCTTTAGAGCTGTTTGCACCAATAAAGTTTGCCACTCGTTCTCGTGCCGCTTCAAATTGGCTGGTGGCATTAGCCGTCAAACTATGACTGCCACGGTGAACATTGGCATTTTGCGCACTGTAGTAATGACTGATGACATCAATCACACATTGCGGTTTTTGCGTTGTCGCTGCGCTATCTAGATACACTAAGGGCGTATCGTTGACGGATTGATTTAGAGCGGGAAATTGCTCACGTACAGCATTTACGTCAAACATTATTCTTCACCAAGCTTATGGTAATGCAGAGTAGGCAGAGGGATCATTGGTTCAGCAACTGACCATGCGTGTTTTTTACCTGAGAGTTGAATGATTACTTCCATTGCGAACTCTAAAGCAGTGCCCGGACCTTGACTGGTGATCAGGTTGTGATTGATATCAAAGGTCACGCGTTTGCTGCGCCACTTCTCTTCCGGGATATGTGACTGAAAGCTCGGGTGACAGGTCATCAGTGATTGTGGGAAAAGATCATGGTGTTGCAATACCAACGCCGGTGCTGCGCAGATAGCAGCGACCAATTTTCCCTCGTAGATGTGCTGCTTAAGGATTTCTATCATCACCGTGCTATCACGAAAAATTTCTGCACCACCAACACCACCAGAAAGCGCTATGGCGTCAAACTCATCATCAGCGATATCGACCAGCTTACAATCGGCTGTTAGTGTGACTCCGCGAGAAGCTTTCATCGTCAATGAGCCATCAAAAGCAGCACTCGCTACTGTAACGTCATAACCCGCGCGAACCATCATGTCGGTAACGGTGACGGCTTCCATTTCTTCGGTGCCCGGAGCGATTGGCACTAAGATTTTCTTACTCATTGTTCTGTCCAGCTTTGTTCTATTTGTTTGATGCGTTGGTAAAGTTTTAAATTCTCAGGCGTATTGATGTGATGTTTCTCGGCAGCCTTTAACAAGTATCCGGTTATAAAATCAATTTCCGTTCGACGCTGATGGAATACGTCTTGTCTCATTGAAGAATAGTTCTCAGCTGTGGCGTTCACCACTTGCATTACCGTATCGAAAAGAGAGCGAAACTCGATAGCAATACCTTCTTTACTCATTACTTCAACCAGTTCTTGAGTGATGCTTTCGAGTTGTATCTTAAACTCGGGCTGCGCAAGCTCACCATTCTTACACTGGTGAATCGCAGTCAGTGGGTTAATCGCGCAGTTAATTGCTAACTTAGTCCATAACGCAGATTGGATGTGTGGATTCCAAATGGCCTCTGGAAGGGCATGATGCATAACATCTTGCAGAAAAGCGCACTGCATTCCTTTGTCATTATAACCACCCACTTGCGTTGTTCCGTGACCGGTATGCAGTACGTGTTGGTTATCTGGTTTGTATGCGCCGTGCGTCGTTGTGGCGAGCACTATCGGATTGTTTGGCAGAGCCTTCTCCACGCCAGAGGCGGTACCCATACCATTGTGCATCAGCATGATAATCGTGTCAGCGTTGATATGAGGCAGTAAAGGCTGAATGGCGTCTTCCACTTGCCAAACTTTTACCGTGATCAAAATGAGATCCGCTTTATTTACGGAGGAAATATCTTGATTACTGAATACGGTTGCGGGTGTGTCATCCAACTGAAGTGATTGTTGTCTCTCTGAACATCTTCCCCACAATGAAACATTGTGTCCGGCAAGCTGAAATTTTGTTGCCCAGAGTGAGCCCACCGCACCTGGACCGAGGATAAGGATATTCACCAAACGCTCTCATTAAAAAGGTTTGCTGCAAGGATAATGAGGGAAAAAAGGAAAGCAAATAAAAATGGCGCCGAAAGGCGCCATTTTTGATGAAACTTAGTGGTTCAATTAGAACTTGTAAGTTACAGCTACATAGTGACCTACACCAGAAGACTCTGGCTTATGACCCCATGGTAGAGCTTCGCCATCTTTAAAGCCGTATACGTCTTTGTATAGCTTCAGACCGTAGCCAACAGCAAAGCGGTCAGAGTGCCAGTAGATGCCGTTGAACATAGCACCGCCGTTAGATGCTGTAGTGTTGAACTTATTGCCTTTGTCGTCATCCATACCGAATTGGTAATCAATGTAACCTTGGTAAGAAATGAATGAGCCGTTCTCGAAGAAGTAGAATGGTTTGAACCAGTTAGTAGAAACTTGGAAACCGTTCCAGTCTTTTTTGTTGCCATCGTATGTACCGTAAAGGTTTAGGCCAACTTTGCCGAACCAAGGTACCATTACGTCAGAACCTAGACCGATTTTTTGAGAGTTAACATCAGAGTTACCACCCCACTCGATTAGAGTTGCAACGTATAGCTCTTGAACTGGACCGAAAGATAGGTCTTTACCAGTTACCGCATCTAGAGACATACGTGGAGCAAATTTCATGAAGATTTTCTCGCCACCAGCTTTGTCGCTGCCTGGATCAGAAGCTAGGTTGAATACGTCAACGTAGCCGTATAGATCGAAAATACCAGAGCGACCGCCAAATTCCATCTCTAGGTAATCATGAGAAGATTCAGCATAACCTTTCTCGTTGAATGCACCCATTAGGTTAAATTGCATCCACTTGTAATCGTTTTTGTGGATATCGCCGTCAGAGTAATCTGCAGCCAATACTGGAGCTGAAGTAGCCGCTAGAAGGCTAAGAGCTAAAAGTGATTTACGCATAAGGGGACTCTCTATGTTTGTAATGATTCAGAACACGCAATCTGTGCTGCGCTTTCCAATTGGCGGGAATAATAGCGATAAAAATCCCAAATGAAAGTGATAAAGGGTGCAAAATTGAACGTTTTTGGTGAGTTGCGTCACGAAATTATCTTTATTTACGGAACTTTTTGTTTGTTGCATTTGATTGCAATAAATATGTGATTTGGATCGTTTGCGTAAGCGATTTTATGACTTTTTAAGCCAGTCGATTAACCAACATAAATCGTTAGTGATCGGAGTGATAAGGGATTCGTATGTATCGGTGAATCAAAGAGGACGTTTGAATGAAAGAAGTCATGTTATTCCCACTCACTTCAGTTGTACTCCCTGAAGGTAAAATGAATCTGCGCATTTTTGAGCCACGATATAAGCGAATGGTAAAGGAATGCAGCCTACAAAATGTGGGTTTTGGAGTTTGCCTAGTAGGTAGTGAAGGTGACCCTAAAGACGTGGGAAATGTTTCATCTATCGGAACTTTGGTCAGGATCGTTGATTTTGAAACACTCAGTGATGGTCTTCTTGGTATTACAGTCGCTGGTGAGAAACGCTTTGTTGTCAAACGAGTTCGTGCAGATGCGGACGGCTTACGCCATGCAGAGGTCGAATGGTTAGACAATTGGCAACATCCAGACAACTCACCAGATTTCTTCTATTTAAGCCAGCAGTTATCCCATGTTTATGAAGAGTTTCCTCAACTTGGAAACCTCTACCAGCATCGTTTTTACGATGACTCAGCTTGGGTGACCCAGCGCTGGCTTGAATTACTTCCTTTAGACTGCAATCTGTTCGAACAGCTCGTTGGCGCAGAGAACTGCATTCCTGCGTTGCAATTTCTGACAGAAGCCATAGAAGCCCCGACTAACAAAGAGGCAAGGATATGAAAGGATTTAGCAGAGCTGCGCTAACTATGGTGGCGGCATTAGGACTGGCGGCGTGTGGCTCCGACAGCGACACCATCGAGTATTCCAATTTGCAAGCAGTACATGCGTCTTCTGATGCGCCGCTTGCAAATGTGTGGATAAACGATAAATCATCATTGACAGGTGTTGATTATGGTACGGGTTCTGGTTACATGAAGTTACGTGAGGGCATGAACTCAATTCAAGTTGATGTTCAACTTCCAGGCGATGAAACCGCGACCGTAATACCTAAAACAGAACTAGACCTTGATTCAGACCTCAATTACAACGTGTTCGTTGTTGGTGATGCCGATGGTTCGCCAAACCCAGTAGAACCTTTAGTTGTGACTCGCAGCGCCGATTCAATGGCTGATGCCAATAGTCTAGATGTTCAAGTTGTTCATGCAGCGTCTGGCGTTCCTACCGTTGATCTCTACGTCACTGAGCCAGGGGCTGATCTTGCTAGCGCGACACCGCTTATGAATCTTGCATATAAAGCATCTACAGACGTATTGAACATCCCCGCTGGTGAGTACCAAGTTCGACTTGCTGTTGGGGATAGCGTTGCTTTTGATTCGGGCACAATATCTCTTGCTGCTAATTCAAACTTGACGATTGCCGCTATCAGTACCGGAAATTCAAATAGCACGTCACCGGTTAAGTTGTTGGTATTGGATGGTTCAGGATCTTCTATAATCGAGGATATGGGCAGCCAAGCTGAAGTCAGAGTCGGACATCTTGTCGATGGAGCGCCGATCGTCGATGTCAACGTTAACGGGGCGGCCTTCGGTCCTCTTGCCGACTTAGCGTTCAAAGAGATTCGTGGTTATTTGGATCTCGATGCTGGCGCTTACGATATTGACGTTTACGTGGATGGCACAACAACCAATCCTATTATCGATGTTGACGGATTAATGGTTGCGGGCGGAATGGATTACAGTGTTTACGCAGTCGGTGTTGTTAGCCCAGCGATTGATATCGAACCTCTAGTTGTTGAAGACATGAGACGTGCAGTGGCAACTAGTGCGACGCTGAATGTGACACATGCGGCGGCGAATCCCGTAGCGGAAATGGTGGATATTTATCTCACTACAAGTGCTGGAATAGATGGAAGTGATCCAACTATTGCTAATTTTGCGTACAAAGATAGCGTTCAGGGATTATATGTCGCTGAAGGTACCTATTATGTAACCGTGACAGTGGCAGGCGATCCAAGTACGGTTGCTATTGATTCAGCACCAGTCAATGTGATGAATGGTGTTGTGTATCAAGTGGTTGCCATTGATGATGGGAACAACGGTGGCTTCAACTTGTTGGTTGATGACGTTACCGATTAGGACGAATGGGAGGAGATGACTCCTCCCTAAAATTAAGGCCGATTATGATGAGTGATAGCCCAAAAAAACTGGGGCGCAGTGATTGGAACGATTACATGGACAAAGTGAAAGCTCGAGATAAAGACGCGTTCGCTTTTGTATTCCGTTTTTACGCACCCAAGCTGAAGCAATTCGCTTACAAACATGTTGGTAATGAGCAAGTTGCTATGGAGATGGTGCAAGAGACCATGGCGACAGTTTGGCAGAAAGCGCACCTCTATGATGGGGAAAAGAGCGCGTTATCGACTTGGATATACACCATAATCCGAAACCTATGCTTTGATCTGTTGAGAAAGCAGAAAGGTAAGGAGTTACACATTCATTCTGATGACATTTGGCCGTCAGAATATTATCCACCAGATCTTGTTGATCACTATTCACCAGAGCAAGACATGTTGAAAGAACAGGTGGTTAAATTTTTAGATATTTTACCGAAAAATCAGAGAGACGTTTTACAAGCGGTGTATCTTGAAGAGCTACCTCATCAGCAGGTCGCTGAATTATTTGATATCCCCCTCGGTACCGTAAAATCCAGGCTGAGGCTTGCAGTAGAAAAGCTAAGGCATTCAATGCATACGGAGCAACTATGAACAAACACCCAGATAACAGCTTGTTAGAAGCATACGCTTCGGGAAGCATTGATGCAGTTTCTGGTCTTGTGGTCGCAACCCATTTAGAAACATGCACCAAGTGCCGAGCTTATGTGAACCAAGTCGAAGCCAGCCAAGCGAATATCGTGAGCGACATCCCCTCTGAATATGTCCGTGAATTCGACGATATGTTCAATGATATTATCAATGCGGAGCCAGCGACAGATAACATCGTTATCCGAGATCCTGCCGCAGTGAATGTTGCAGGAAAGAGCTTTGAACTTCCCAAAACCTTAGCGCGTTTCTCTGACCTTGTAGGGTCATGGAGAAGTTACGGAGGCAAGGTTTTCAGTGCTCAGATTGATCTAGGGGAAGATGCTCGTGTTAGCTTAATGTACATCGGAGAAGATGTGCAAATCCCTCAACATACGCACAAAGGCTTAGAATCTACATTGATCCTACATGGTGGGTTTAGTGATGAGGACGGCCAATATGAAGAGGGCGACTTGATGATTCGAGACGCGTCAGTGAAGCACAGCCCTTACACTAAGGCCGGAGAAGATTGCTTGTGTTTAACCGTACTGACTGAGCCGATGATCTTTACTCAAGGTGTGGCACGTATATTTAATATGTTTGGCAAAGGGCTATACCCATAGACCTCTTATCTTATATCTCGCAAAACAAAAACCACCGAATTCGGTGGTTTTTTGATGCGCTTCTTAGTGTTTGTGACGTGCTTTTTCCAATAGAGCATCAAAGTAATGTCGTAGCGAGTACAACATAATCAAGCTTGGCACGACCATAACAGCGGTAAGCACAAAGAACGTGCTCCAGTCATTGAGGTAGTCCACCAGTTCTCCACTGAAAGAAGCAAGAGTCGTTCGTCCGAAGTTGCCCAAAGAGGCAAGCAACGCATACTGAGTTGCCGAGAATGCTTGTCCGGTTAGAATCGTCAAAAATGAAACAAAAGCGACAGTTGAGAAAGCAGTCGTAAAGTTATCGACAATAATGGTTGCTAAATACAGGTGCTCATTTGGGCCTACCGATGCAATCCAAGCAAACATCAAGTTGCTGGCAGACATAGCAATACCGCCGATCATTAATCCACGTACAATACCAAACCTAACGTTGAACATGCTTCCGACAAAGGTAAAGAAGATAGTGGCTCCCCAACCAATCAGTTTGGAGTAATAGCCAATTTGTTCATTGCTAAAACCAATATCTTTATAGAACGCGATCGACATCCTGCCCAAAAACGCTTCGCCAATTTTGAATAGGAAAACGAACAGCAAAAGAGTAATCGCGACACGGACGCCATTGCGATTAAAGAAGTCAAGGAAAGGTTCTACAACAGTCACAGTAAACCAAGCCACGACTTTTGAACCAACCACTTCTTTGTGGCGTTGTTCCGCGGCAGACTGAAGTTGTTCGCGTTGAGTCTTCGGTTCACCGACTAAAATCGTAAAGACCATTAGAATGCCGACTATCACCGCCATCCCGTAATACACGCCATTCCAACCGACGCTATCAGCATTAACAAACGCTAAATAACCCGGTAGTGAATAACCTGTCCACCAGCCAATGACCGCCATTGCAGAAGCTTGTGGCAGCTTAGATTCTTCTGATTTTGGGAAAGTATCAATACGAAAAGCATCAATCGCAATGTCTTGTGTGGCTGATGCGGTTGCAATACACAAGGCGAGTAGAGACGCAAACACCAAGTTCTCTGCTGGATTCACGCCCGCAATAAATACCGTCGCGACGAGTACAATACTTTGACAGAAGAAAATCCAGCTACGCCTTTGTCCAAGTAGTCGATAGAGCACTGGTAGCTTCACCCGGTCTACGAGAGGCGCCCAGAGAAAGTTAATTGCATAAACCGCAAAGACACTACCAAAGTAACCTATTGCGGATAGGGTCAAACCAGCGTCTTTTAGCCAGCCAGACATATTTGAACCGATAAGTACCCACGGAAAGCCGCTAGAGCAGCCCAACATGAAAACCCACATGAGTCGTTTATCGAGGTAACTTTTTACCGTTTCCAACCAAGTGATGGAAGGTAATGAAGACATAAATCAATCCAATAAAATGAAGCCGTTGAAAGAGAAAGCCCTTCGATTATTCAAAGGGCTTATCGTTTTGGCTATTTAAGTAGTGTTGCTTTAGTGATGACGATTTGAGTCTCGGGAACATCACGCATACCGCGAGTCGTCGTAGTTGGCTGTTTTGCCATTTTTTGGATAATGTCGAATCCTTCCGTGACCTTGCCAAATACCGCATAACCCGGTGGACGAGCGCCGTAGTTTAGAAAATCATTGTCGACTAAATTGATAAAAAACTGACGAGTAGCAGAGTCAGGCGCGTTGGTGCGCGCCATTGCAATCGTCGCACGGTCGTTATTTAAACCGTTGTTACCCTCGTTTTTGATTGGAGCGTAAGTCTTCACCATTTGCATATCTTGGTTAAAGCCACCTCCTTGCGCCATAAAGCCTGGAATAACGCGGTGAAAAATAGTGCCTTCATAGCTACCGTCTTCTACATATTTCAGGAAGTTCGCTACCGTAATCGGCGCTTTCTCTTCATTCAGTTCGACAGTAAATGAACCTAATGTTGTTTCAAACGCCACTTTTGGTCCAGCCCAAACGCTGCAGCTGAGTAGCGCGAGAGAAAGAATTGCCTTGCGTAACATTAGAAACGCTCCTGCATGTATTGACGAAGCTCAGGATCATTGGCAATTTCTTTAAGTGTTAATGTCACTACATCATTCAGTGTTTGCTCAATGTCGGCATCAGACGCACTCAATGTGCCAGAACGCTTCGCAGTGCCTGTGTAAGTTTTGACCAGTTTACCTTCTGGTGTTTCTGCGGTGATTTCAAGCACGACTTTCGCATCCATCTCATTTTCCATCACCGAATGTTTTACGTTAACTAATGCTTCTTGAACGTTTAATTCAATTGCATTGTTGCTGTTTAGATCGGCATGGAAGCCTTGAGATGAAAACTGCTTCTCTAATGCTTCTTCTAACGCAATACGTAAATTCTGTTTAGCATGAAGAGGAAGAATGTTCGAACGGCCGTTATCCACCAACGCCACGTACTGCGCTGCACGTACATCTTTGCTGGTCAAACTGTAAGTCTTGCCTTGAACAATTGGATTGGTGCTCAGTGTGCTTTCTGGCATCAAATTCAGCTGAGGCTGTTGAGGCGCTGAACACGCAGCAAGCAACGCAACCGAAGCCGCAAGTACCAATTTTCTCATTTTATTATTCCTTTTAACTATTTTGCTAAAGCTTATTTTGCGCTTAATTTAGCAGGATTTTTTGTGGCCTGTAAAATCACAAACTTATTGTTGGAAGCGATAAGTTTCACATTCTTATCGCCAAACAGCCGTTTTAGTTTTGCGTCGTAACCAAGATGACGATTTCCAATCACCAGTAACTTACCACCTTCACTCAATACTTGCTTTGCATCACAGAACATTTGCCAAGCAATATGATCGGTGATGGCCTGCTGTTGGTGAAAGGGTGGGTTACACATAATCATAGAGCAGCTGTTGTGTTTAAAACCGTCCAAACAATTGTTTGCAACACACTTTATGTCTCTATCTTCACCAAGGTTATCTAGCAGGTTCTGCTTCGCGGACTCAAGCGCCATAAAGCTTTCATCAACACATGTTAATCGAGCATTCGGATTCAGCTGACCAAACTTCACAGACAGAACACCATTACCGCAACCGAGATCGATAACATTATCTACCAATGGATCTTGAGGTAGGTGCTGAAGCATAAAACGCGCACCTAAATCTAAGCTTTCTCCTGAATAGACATTTGGCATGTTCTTGAGTTCGATATCTTCGCCATCAACGCGCCAAGTCGTGAAAGGGCTTACTTCAATTGTTGGGTCAACCGTTGCTTGAGCAAATACCAATCGGTGCTTTTTCCAGGCCAGAGATGTTTTTGTCTCACCCAAATATTTTTCAAACAGTTTTAGCGTTGAAGTATGAATGTCTTTCGCTTTATTAACTGCAATGACGGGGCAGGATGCAGGCAGTGCTTTTCTTAACTGACTGAGTATCCAAACGAGGTGACGGTTACTTTTTGGCAGTTGCAGCAATACGAGATCAGTATTGGAAGGTACGGGGTCCATCGTGGTTGCAAATGCTACCTTATTGCACTGGTTTTGCTCAAGGTTCTGCAGCACACCCTTATGAGAAATGAATGAATCACTCATTAGCGTTACACGGTGCTTTTCTGAAAACCAGCAGGAGAGGGCACCAAAGCTGTCATTAATCACGAGGATGTTTTGATTGTCTGGCAAAGCAAGTTCTTCAACATGATTAATAAGATACTCATCACCGGCATCCCACGCTTGTAGAGTTTCATTGCTGCGTTTTGGGAAACGATGAAGTGTTAAGCTTCGCTCGTGAAGATTCAGTTCGGTTTTCATAGCTAAATGTAAGTTGATTTAGAAATTAAGTGTTATTGTCGCAAATGATGACGTGTCGAGATACAAAAAGCTGTCAAATTTTACGTGTTCAGTGGTGCTCGCTCTCTAGGCATGTTCATAGCGTCAAGCGCTTTGAAATTAGTTGAACGTAAAATGCATCAATAATGAGAGTGATGTTTGAGTGATACACGTCTGCTTTACTTAGGTATATACTTATGGAATTCGCATCAATGAGGAACGAATATGATCCAAGAAATCATAGAGAAGAAACTACACAGTGAGCTGCAACCAAGCTATCTCAAAGTGATTAATGAGAGCTACATGCATAATGTGCCACCAGGCTCGGAGAGTCACTTCAAAGTGATTGTTGTGAGTGATTCGTTCGCGGGACAGCGTTTGATTGGACGCCATCGCCAAGTTCATCAAATTTTGGCAGATGAGCTAGATAACCACATTCATGCACTAGCTATTCATACATACACTGATGAAGAGTGGAAGCGAGAACAAGATGGCGCTCCTGATAGCCCTATGTGTATGGGTGGCGGTCACTAAAGACGCAAAATATAAAGGTGCAGAGAAAAGGTGGCTAAGGCCATCTTTTTTCGTTTTACATTCTTTAGGGGCATTGATGTGGCACAAATTCTGGTTAAAAAATGTGTTAACAGTGTTTCAACAAATGAATGGAAATTGCAGGATATTTCAGGCGATGAATATGACTTTTCCATAAGATATGTATGGAATATGGCATTTGTGCGATCGGTCAAAGTTATGACTATTCTTTGACCTTTTAGACCTGATTCTACCGAAATAACCCCTCTATTCTAATGATTGGTCATGGCATCAAGTTCCTAAAAAATGCTAGACTACGGCACCTGATAAATCTCGCGTATTCCTTGTGACGAGATTTTTAATAGGATGTTGCGATTTTGATGTTTAAAACAACATCAAAACCGGACACTGATGTCGTGTCTAAAAGTTACGCAATCAAAAGAATCTTTTTCCCGATAAAAGTAGTGCAAGTGCGTATGATTACAATAAAGAAGGGCTTGGATCTTCCTATCGCAGGAACTCCATCCCAGGTGATTAATGATGGTAAGACCATCAAAAAAGTCGCCTTGCTTGGCGAAGAGTACGTTGGCATGCGTCCTACCATGCATGTCCGCGTTGGTGATGAAGTGAAAAAAGCGCAAGTTCTTTTTGAAGATAAAAAGAACCCTGGCGTGAAATTTACTGCACCAGCAGCCGGTAAAGTGATCGAAGTTAACCGTGGCGCTAAACGTGTCCTTCAATCTGTAGTGATTGAAGTGGCAGGTGAAGAGCAGGTGACATTTGATAAGTTCGAAGCCGCTCAACTTTCAGGTCTAGATCGTGAAGTGATCAAGACTCAGTTGGTTGACTCTGGCCTATGGACCGCTTTACGTACTCGTCCGTTTAGCAAGGTTCCTGCAATCGAGTCTTCTACTAAGGCTATTTTCGTAACTGCAATGGATACTAATCCATTAGCAGCTAAGCCTGAGTTGATCATTAATGAGCAACAAGAAGCATTCATTGCTGGTCTAGACATTCTTTCAGCCCTGACAGAAGGCAAGGTTTACGTATGTAAATCTGGCACTAGTTTGCCACGCTCTTCACAGTCTAACGTAGAAGAACACGTCTTCGATGGCCCTCACCCAGCAGGTCTTGCTGGCACCCACATGCATTTCCTATACCCAGTGAATGCAGAAAATGTGGCATGGAGCATCAACTACCAAGACGTTATCGCGTTCGGTAAGCTGTTCCTAACTGGTGAGCTATACACAGATCGTGTTGTGTCTCTAGCTGGTCCAGTTGTGAATAACCCTCGTCTAGTTCGTACCGTAATCGGTGCAAGCTTAGATGACCTAACAGATAACGAGCTGATGCCTGGCGAAGTTCGTGTGATTTCTGGTTCTGTACTGACAGGTACACATGCAACTGGTCCACACGCATATCTTGGCCGTTACCATCAACAGGTTTCTGTATTACGTGAAGGCCGTGAGAAAGAACTATTTGGCTGGGCAATGCCTGGTAAGAATAAGTTCTCGGTAACTCGCTCTTTCCTTGGTCACGTATTCAAAGGTCAGTTGTTCAATATGACAACGACGACCAATGGTAGTGATCGTTCAATGGTTCCAATTGGCAACTACGAACGCGTAATGCCTCTAGATATGGAGCCTACTCTGCTGCTTCGTGATCTATGTGCAGGTGATACAGACAGTGCTCAAGCACTGGGTGCGCTTGAACTGGATGAAGAAGATCTAGCATTGTGTACCTTTGTATGTCCAGGTAAGTACGAGTACGGTACGTTACTTCGTGAATGCCTAGATACTATCGAGAAGGAAGGGTAATTTTCATGGCTCTTAAAAAGTTTCTTGAAGACATCGAGCATCATTTTGAGCCTGGTGGTAAACACGAAAAATGGTTTGCCCTGTACGAAGCTGTAGCAACAGTTTTTTACACTCCAGGTATCGTAACAAATAAAAGCTCGCACGTTCGTGATAGCGTTGACCTAAAACGTATCATGATCATGGTTTGGTTTGCGGTATTCCCAGCAATGTTCTGGGGTATGTACAACGCAGGTGGCCAAGCTATTGCAGCGCTTAACCACATGTACGCTGGTGATCAACTAGCGACAGTTATCTCTGGTAACTGGCACTACTGGCTAACTGAAATGCTGGGCGGAACGATTGCCGCTGATGCAGGGGTTGGCAGCAAGATGCTACTAGGTGCGACCTACTTCCTACCTATCTACGCAACAGTATTCCTTGTTGGTGGTTTCTGGGAAGTGCTTTTCTGTATGGTGCGTAAGCACGAAGTAAACGAAGGCTTCTTTGTTACTTCTATCTTGTTCGCACTTATCGTTCCACCAACGCTACCTCTATGGCAAGCGGCACTAGGTATCACATTTGGTGTTGTTGTTGCGAAGGAGATCTTCGGTGGTACAGGTCGTAACTTCCTTAACCCTGCACTTGCAGGTCGTGCATTCCTATTCTTCGCTTACCCAGCGCAAATCTCGGGTGACGTAGTATGGACTGCAGCTGACGGCTTCTCTGGTGCAACTGCTCTTAGCCAATGGGCTCAAGGTGGTAACGGTGCTCTAGTTAACACAGTAACTGGTTCTCCTATCACTTGGATGGACGCTTTCATCGGTAACATCCCTGGCTCTATTGGTGAAGTATCGACTCTAGCTCTAATGATCGGTGCAGCGATGATCGTTTACATGCGAATCGCTTCATGGCGCATCATTGCGGGCGTAATGATCGGTATGATTGCAGTATCGACCCTGTTTAACGTGATCGGTTCTGACACTAACCCAATGTTCAACATGCCATGGCACTGGCACCTAGTTCTAGGTGGTTTTGCATTCGGTATGTTCTTCATGGCAACGGACCCAGTATCAGCGTCATTTACTAACAAAGGTAAATGGTGGTACGGCATCCTGATTGGTGCAATGTGTGTGATGATCCGCGTAGTTAACCCGGCGTACCCAGAAGGTATGATGCTGGCGATTCTATTCGCGAACCTATTCGCACCTCTGTTCGACCATGTAGTGATTGAGAAGAACATCAAGCGGAGACTAGCACGCTATGGCAAGTAATAACGACAGCATTAAAAAGACGCTGGGTGTTGTTATCGGGTTGAGCCTTGTTTGTTCAATCATCGTATCAACAGCAGCAGTAGGTCTGCGTGATAAGCAAAAAGCTAACGCTGTCCTAGATAAGCAATCAAAGATCGTTGAAGTTGCAGGCATTGACGCGAACGGTAAGAAAGTACCAGAGCTATTTGCTGAGTACATCGAACCTCGTCTGGTAGACCTTGAAACAGGTAACTTTACTGAGGGTAATGCATCTACGTACGATCAGCGTGAAGCATCAAAAGATGCAGAACGTTCAATCGCATTGACACCAGAAGAAGACGTCGCTGATATCCGTCGTCGTGCGAATACAGCAGTGGTGTACTTAGTAAAAGACCAAGATGAAGTCCAAAAAGTTATCTTGCCTATGCACGGTAAAGGACTATGGTCGATGATGTATGCCTTTGTAGCCGTTGAAACTGATGGTAACACTGTGTCTGCTATTACTTACTACGAGCAAGGTGAAACTCCTGGACTTGGTGGTGAAGTAGAGAACCCTTCATGGCGCGATCAATTCATTGGCAAGAAATTGTACAATGAAGATCATCAGCCAGCGATTAAGGTCGTGAAAGGCGGCGCACCGCAAGGTTCTGAGCACGGTGTTGATGGTCTATCAGGAGCAACGCTCACTAGTAATGGTGTTCAACACACATTTGACTTCTGGTTAGGTGACAAGGGCTTTGGTCCTTTCCTAGCAAAAGTTCGTGACGGAGAACTTAACTAATGTCTAGTGCACAAAACGTTAAAAAGAGCATTCTAGCGCCAGTATTGGATAACAACCCAATCGCGCTACAAGTTCTTGGTGTATGTTCTGCTCTTGCAGTAACAACTAAACTAGAAACAGCTTTTGTAATGACGCTAGCGGTAACATTTGTAACTGCGCTGTCTAACTTCTCTGTTTCATTGATCCGTAACCACATTCCTAACAGTGTGCGTATCATCGTTCAGATGGCAATTATCGCATCGCTAGTAATCGTGGTAGACCAGGTGCTAAAAGCTTACCTATACGATATCTCTAAACAGCTATCTGTATTCGTTGGTCTGATTATCACTAACTGTATCGTAATGGGTCGTGCTGAAGCATTCGCAATGAAGTCTGCGCCAGTACCATCTCTTATTGACGGTATTGGTAACGGTCTAGGTTACGGTTTCGTTCTTATCACTGTAGGTTTCTTCCGTGAGCTATTTGGCTCAGGCAAACTATTTGGCCTAGAAGTTCTACCTCTAGTGAGCAACGGTGGTTGGTACCAGCCTAACGGCCTAATGCTACTAGCACCATCAGCATTCTTCCTAATCGGCTTCCTTATCTGGGTAATCCGTATTCTGAAACCAGAACAAGTAGAAGCGAAGGAGTAAGGACGTCATGGAACATTACATTAGTCTGTTAGTTAAATCGATTTTCATCGAAAACATGGCTCTGTCTTTCTTCCTAGGTATGTGTACTTTCCTTGCCGTATCTAAGAAGGTTAAGACCTCTTTCGGCCTAGGTGTTGCAGTTGTGGTAGTACTGACTATCGCTGTTCCTGTGAACAACCTAGTATACAACCTAGTTCTGAGAGAGAACGCGTTAGTTGAGGGCGTGGACCTTAGCTTCCTAAACTTCATCACCTTTATCGGTGTAATTGCAGCACTTGTACAGATTCTAGAGATGGTTCTAGACCGTTTCTTCCCACCTTTGTACAACGCGCTAGGCATCTTCCTACCGCTGATCACAGTAAACTGTGCAATCTTCGGTGGTGTATCTTTCATGGTACAACGTGACTACAACTTTGCTGAATCTATCGTTTACGGTTTCGGCTCTGGTGTTGGCTGGATGCTGGCAATCGTTGCTCTTGCAGGTATCCGTGAGAAGATGAAGTACTCTGACGTACCTCCAGGTCTACGTGGTCTTGGTATCACATTTATCACTGTAGGTCTTATGGCGTTAGGCTTTATGTCTTTCTCTGGTGTTCAACTGTAAGTCGGGTAAACCGCAACAATTAAGGAATAGTCAATGGACATTATTCTTGGTGTAGTGATGTTTACTCTGATCGTACTTGCACTAGTACTAGTGATTCTTTTCGCTAAGTCTAAGCTTGTACCAACAGGTGACATTACAATTTCTGTGAACGATGACCCTTCTCTGGCGATCGTTACACAACCAGGTGGTAAGCTACTGAGTGCTCTAGCCGGTGCTGGCGTATTCGTATCTTCTGCTTGTGGTGGCGGTGGCTCATGTGGTCAGTGTCGCGTAAAAGTTAAATCAGGTGGTGGCGACATCCTACCAACCGAGCTTGACCATATTACTAAAGGTGAAGCACGTGAAGGTGAGCGTCTAGCGTGTCAGGTTGCTATGAAAACTGACATGGACATCGAGCTTCCTGAAGAAATCTTCGGCGTTAAGAAGTGGGAATGTACCGTTATCTCTAACGATAACAAAGCGACATTCATCAAAGAGCTTAAGCTACAAATTCCAGATGGCGAATCAGTACCTTTCCGTGCTGGTGGTTACATCCAGATTGAAGCACCTGCTCACCACGTGAAATACGCAGACTACGATATTCCTGAGGAATACCGTGAAGACTGGGAGAAGTTCAACCTTTTCCGTTACGAGTCTAAAGTTAACGAAGAGACTATCCGTGCATACTCAATGGCTAACTACCCAGAAGAGCACGGTATCATCATGCTTAACGTTCGTATCGCGACTCCGCCGCCGAACAACCCAGACGTACCACCAGGCATCATGTCTTCGTACATTTGGTCTCTAAAAGAAGGCGACAAGTGTACTATTTCTGGTCCATTTGGTGAGTTCTTTGCGAAAGATACAGATGCAGAAATGGTATTCGTTGGTGGTGGTGCTGGTATGGCTCCAATGCGCTCACACATCTTCGACCAACTTAAGCGTCTGCACTCTAAGCGTAAGATGTCTTTCTGGTACGGCGCACGTTCTAAGCGTGAAATGTTCTACGTAGAAGACTTCGATATGCTACAAGCTGAGAATGACAACTTCGTATGGCACTGTGCACTGTCTGATCCACTTCCAGAAGATAACTGGGATGGTTACACTGGCTTTATTCACAACGTTCTTTACGAGAACTACCTACGTGATCACGAAGCGCCAGAAGACTGTGAATACTACATGTGTGGTCCACCTATGATGAACGCTGCTGTTATCGGCATGCTAAAAGATCTAGGTGTAGAGGATGAAAACATCCTACTAGATGACTTCGGTGGTTAATCCCTCCAAGTGATTGAATCTATGGCTAGCTCTCTAAGAGCTAGCCATTATTTTTTGTAGAAGTAAAAATAATATTCAACAGTTGATATAGGTAATTGGATTTAAGTAATCGGTCCCATTCCCCATATCAATTCAACAACATTGGGAGTTAACAAGTGAAAACGTGGCTTGTTGCATTCGCTTCTCTATTGATTTTGGCTGGCTGTGAGCAGCCAGCAGATCAAATTCATCTAAGTGGCCCTACCATGGGGACTTCTTATAACATCAAATATATCGAGCAAGATGGTATTCCAACGCCAAAAGCGATGCAGACGGAAATTGATCGCTTATTGGAAGAGGTTAATGACCAAATGTCGACCTACCGTGATGATTCAGAATTAAGTCGCTTTAACCAGCATCAAACGAGTGAGCCATTTACTGTATCGACACAAACAGCAACTGTAGTCAAAGAGGCGATTCGTCTCAACGGTCTTACTTTAGGCGCATTGGATGTGACAGTCGGTCCTTTAGTTAACCTGTGGGGCTTTGGCCCAGAAGCTCGCCCTGATGTCGTTCCTACAGATGAAGAGCTAGCGGCACGCAAAGCCAATACTGGCATTCATCATCTATCTATTGATGGCAATAAATTGTCCAAAGATATTCCTAACTTGTATGTCGATTTATCAACTATTGCTAAAGGTTGGGGGGTTGACGTGGTTGCTGACTACCTTCAATCTGAAGGGGTTCATAACTTCATGGTAGAAGTGGGCGGTGAAATGCGCCTCAAAGGCGTGAATCGTGAAGGCGTGCCGTGGCGCATTGCGATTGAAAAGCCGACTATTGATGAGCGTTCAATTCAAGAAATTATTGAGCCAGGGGATATGGCAATTGCAACAAGTGGTGACTATCGTAATTACTTTGAGAGTAATGGTGTGAGATACTCTCATATTATTAATCCAAGAACAGGCAAACCTATTCATCATAAAGTGGTGTCTGTAACGGTATTAGATAAATCGTCGATGACTGCTGATGGTCTTGCAACTGGCCTTATGGTGCTAGGTGAAGACAAAGGCATGGCAATTGCGAACGAAAATAATATTCCTGTTTTCATGATTGTGAAGACGGAAAATGGTTTTAAAGAGCTGGCTTCGGAAGCATACAAGCCGTTCATGAAGAAATAACAACAGAAGTGAGCATGTTCTTATGAGTACATTTCTAATTACGTTTGCAGTTTTTGTTGCGGTAATCGCAGCGATGGCTGTTGGCTACATCTTCCAGAAGAAAGTAGTGAAGGGTAGCTGTGGCGGTCTTGGTGCAGTAGGTATTGAGAAAGTATGTAACTGTCCAGAACCATGTGACGCGCGTAAGAAACGTGAAGCACGTGAAGCGGCGCGAGCTGAGAAATTGGCTGCATGGGAAAAAGATCGAATTGCTTAAGTATCGATCGTCCAAAGAGTAATACAAAATAACCCAGCTAAAGCTGGGTTTTTTTATATTTCTCGCTCTACTTCTCTGAGAGTTTATACTTTGCTTGCTACGTTTAATCTAGGATGACCGGAAGCTTAAGTCGGTGCAGACTTCACAGCCAAGTCATTTCCCTTTAATCACCGTACTTAACTGTTATTTGGTTATATACTCAAACTAAAGCGCGTTAACTTAGGAGGAAATATGGAAATGCATCAACACGGTATGGCTGAATTGTTTCAACAACTAGGCCTCGGCAGCTCTCCTCAAGAGATAAAGGACTTTATTAACGAACATCGGCACAAAAGAGCTTCAGCCCCTCTGCATGAAGCCAGCTTTTGGACAAGTTCGCAGGCCACATTTCTCAAACAAGCCATTGAAGAAGACGCAGACTGGGCAGAGTTGGTCGATCAGCTTGATGTGATGTTACGAGATTAAAGCACGTTTACAAACTCTCATTTCTATCAAGGCAGATTTAATTTATACTGTGTTTTTGAACAGTGTTTAATGGCTATGTCAGACCGAATCAGAAAAATCATTCACGTCGATATGGATTGTTTTTATGCTGCCGTTGAGATGAGAGATAATCCTAGTTACCGTGGCATTGCACTCGCCGTTGGCGGTCATGAAAAACAGCGTGGCGTGATTAGCACCTGTAATTATGAGGCGCGCAAATATGGCGTTCGTAGTGCAATGTCAACGGCGCGTGCATTACAACTCTGCCCCCATTTACTAGTCGTTCCCGGTCGAATGCACGTGTACAAACAAGTCTCTCAGCAGATTCGTGCTATTTTTGAGCGTTATACGCCTATCATTGAACCTCTATCATTAGATGAAGCATACCTCGATGTCACGGACTCGACAGCTTGTCGTGGCTCCGCAACGTTGATCGCAGAGTCTATTCGACGCGACATTTGGAATGAGCTTGGACTGACGGCATCGGCGGGCATTGCACCGATTAAGTTTCTTGCCAAAGTCGCCTCTGATATGAATAAACCCAACGGTCAGTTTGTTATCCCGCCAGATAAGGTTCAGGAAGTTATCGATACACTTCCGCTGGAAAACATTCCTGGCGTTGGGAAGGTGAGTCTTGAGAAGCTACATCAAGCGGGCTTTTATCGATGTGAGGATATTAAAAACAGCGACTATCGTGAATTGCTGAGACAGTTTGGTCGTCAGGGAGCATCTTTATGGCAGCGTAGCCATGGAATTGATAATCGAGAGGTCGTCGTTGAGCGAGAGAGAAAATCCGTCGGTGTGGAACGGACATTCAGCCAGAATATCTCGAGCTGTGATGAATGTTGGCAAGTGATCGAGGATAAACTTTATCCTGAACTCGAGAAACGCTTAGAGCGTGCAAGCCCAGATAAATCGATTATTAAACAAGGTATTAAAGTTAAATTTGCCGACTTTCAACTGACAACAATTGAGCATATCCATCCGCAATTAGAGCTTGAGGACTTCAAGATCTTGTTAAGAGATATTCTTAAGCGCCAAAACGGACGGGAAATACGCCTTTTAGGCTTGAACGTGATGCTCAAGCCCGAGAACCAAGCGCGTCAATTGAGCTTTTTCTAGGCTCTTACTGCTTCTACCTGATCTAATACTTGCTCAAAGCTTGTGTTGGCCATCGCACCATAACCTGACAGTTTTGAAGCTTTTAGCTGGCTAATTAAAGGGGTACTAATTCCACACAAGAAGCGGGCGACAGCATCATTGCTGATAGCTGAAGGGGAAAGCTGAATAAATTCCTGCACCCACATTGCTACTTGAGGTGGCTCAATATCCTCACCTTGTGGTGTTGGGAACGAAGCAACTTGACCACGACACACGGAGCAGTGACCACATTGCTCTGGTGCATTGTGATCAGCAAAGTAGTTCGCCAATTGTGAGCTCAAACAGTGCTCTGACTGGAACAAGCGCAGCATGGTGTGAATTCTTTCGATATCTTTGCTTTCTTTGGATTGGAACAGTTCATACAGTTGTTGGATTAAAACATCAGAACTCTGTGTGGTTGGCAAAACAGAGTACACGTCGGTCAGTTGTTTGCTCTCTAGCTCTATCCAACCATTCTGGTGAAAATAGTCGAGGGCTGCGACAACTCGGCTGCGTTCCGATTGATAGTTCATCCATAACGCTTCTAGGTCAACTTGGCACCACACTTTGGCTTTTTGCGAGCAGGAGAAAATAGCCTCCACGAATTGACGTCGCTCGCCTTGAAATTGATTCACAATAAATTGCTGATCGTGCAAAAACTTAAAGCGATATTCCGCAAAGTAACTGTATTTTGCTTCAATGAGTTTATGTAGCTCCAAATAAACCAACAAGGTTTTGAGTGGCAATTGGCGGATATTACTTTCACGCGATAAACGCAGTGGCACTACCTCCCATTGTGGAGCATGTTCTTTCGCTTGCTCGACTACATAGTTAATCGAGGTTAGTTCAGGTGTGTCACCATAGACAAAGTTCTCCAACACCGTTAAGCCGGACGTATTGCCTAGCAGAATGCACTCAGAACGTTGCCCGTCCCTGCCTGCACGCCCAATCTCTTGTGCGTAGTTCTCGATTGATTTGGGTAAGTCGAAGTGAATGACGCGGCGGATATCAGATTTATCGACCCCCATACCAAATGCAATCGTTGCAACAATACAGTCAATTTGGCTATCCATGAACTGCTGTTGGATTTGTTCACGGATGTCGCTTTTCATACCAGCATGGTACGCGTGAGCATTAATGCCAATATGGATTAGTGACTGTGCTACTTGCTCTGCTGTCTGCTGTTGTGTCACGTATACGATAGTCGGAAGCTTAGGAGAAGAGGCGATGATCTCACTTAGCCTTTCTTGTTTCGTTGCTTCCTCGCATGGGATCACCGAGATATCCAGATTGGGGCGGTAGAAGCCTGTAACGGTAATATGTTCACTGGCAATATCGAACTTTTGTTGCATGTCTTCAATAACTGCGGGCGTTGCTGTTGCAGTGAGAAGCAAAGATTGTGGAATGTTCAGTTCACGTTGATATTGCGGTAGCTTGAGATAATCAGGGCGGAAGTTATGTCCCCATTCGGAAATACAGTGCGCTTCATCAACCACCATCAAAGAGATCGGTACTTGGCGAATGAACTCACGAAAACGCTCGTTCTTTAGGCGCTCAACAGAAATCATCAATATTTTGATCTGTCCATTTTTTACCCCTGCCATGACGCGTTGTGACTCTTCTCTGCTTTGACTGCTATCGATAGAAGCGGCCGGGATCCCTTTACTTTGCAAAAAGTTCAGCTGATCTTTCATTAACGCCAACAACGGCGAGATCACCAACGTAAGATTGGGCAATACGGTTGCTGGCAATTGGTAACAGAGAGACTTACCCGAACCTGTAGGAAAGATGGCCGCAGCAGAGTAACCATTCATAACCGCTTCAATTACGGGTTGTTGACCTTGGCGTAATGAGTCAAAACCAAATACGGATTGAAGTGTTTGATGCAGCGAGTCACTTTGCATAATAGGGAAACCTTTCTTTGATGGTAAACTTAGGTACATTAACACACCCTGAGTGCCAAACGCGCGTCCTAAAAGTATGAACAAAGCTGACTTAGTCCAAATTATCATCCAACATCTGGAAGAAAAACTTCAAGTGGCCCATGCATCGGCTCAACTAGCCATTGATGCCGCGACAGATGAAGAAACTGTTCCCGAGCATAAGTACGATACGTTAGCACTTGAAGCCGCGTATCTTGCTCATGGACAAGCTATGCGAATCCAAGAGAGTGAAGACGAGCTGCGTCAATATCGCGCTCTAGTGACTCGCGAGTTTAAAGGCGCACCTGTTGGTGTAGGTGCTTACGTCGTTCTCGCAGATGAGAATTTGCTTGAAAAGCACTTCTTTGTAGGCCCTTGTTCTGGTGGTCTGACTGTTAAATATCAGGCTCAGGAAGTCTTTGTCTTAACAGCAAAATCTCCTCTTGGTCGAGCGTTATTCGGGAAAGAAGAAGGTGATGAGATTGATGTGAAAATAGGAGAAAAAACAACTTGTTACGAAGTCGTGACGGTTTGCTGACATCTCATGTATCACTCAGTGTTATGTTTAACACGAGTAATGTTAAATAAAAGAGAATGACATGAAAAAGCTTTTTACACTCTCATTGCTGATGGTCAGTGCTACTGGTTATGCAGCGCAGTGTCGTGTGGACATCAATAATGAAGTCCGTATGGATGGGCAAAGCTTGGAAATTCGCCAAACGACAGGTGATAAAGCTGTCGTGGATGAGGATAACAACCTATTCATCAAAGGTGAGCTAATTGAACTCAATGCCGACCAAAAAGCGGCAATTGAAGACTATCGCGAAAAAATGAACGCGTATATTCCACAAGCAAAGCAGTTGGCGAGTGATGGTTTAGCGCTTGCAAATGACATCATCGATGATGTTGCGGAAAGCCTAGACGCACCTGGCGCGTTTGATAACGTCAAAGTCGCAGTACAGGACTTTTTCGCTGATGTTGAATCACGTTACTACAAAGATGGTGATTTCATTCTACCAGCGGAAAGCTTTGAGTCCATGACACAAGGGTGGACTGAAGACTTTGCAAAAGCACAAGAGATCTTCAATAAAGAGTTTTTAGCGAGTTCGTTGGATGCTTTATCGAAAAAAATGAAGGAAGAGGGGGGAATAAACCTCACTGCATTATCGGAGAGTATGGCTGAACTCAGCGCGAAAGTAGAAGAGCGTTTAGCTGAGCATTCGAAAGAGGTAGAGCAACAAGCAGAAGACTTGTGCGACTCGTTGGATGACATGGCAGGGCAAGAAGACGATTTGTTGAAGAAAATCCCTGAGCTAAAAGATTACCGAGTATTTACGATTTAATTACCCTTCAAAAAGTAGAACTCAATGGTATAAAGAAAGAGAGCACAATTGTGCTCTCTTTTCGTTTTTACATACTTGAACAATTAATGAAAGCAAGACGATATTTCCGTTTTACCCGCTTGTTCTTTGATAGCTTATTGCGCGTTCATCTCGGTGAGCTTATCGCCGACAGGTTTTGAGAAATTAAAACCATCATGCTGATCCCAGTTGATAGACCACGTCATTACCCCTGCATAATTCGGGTAATTGAACGCTGGTTTAACGGTGCCACATGAAGTGCCTTTGGTTAAACAATCTAGTGCGCTGATAATATTCTGTGTCGGAGCCTGCCCTGAATTTGCTGAGCTAGGACCTGAAGGTAAGCCGATTGCGACTTGATCATCACGTAGTGGTGCAAACTGAGTGCCGTCGGCCAATTCAAAGCCTTCGATAAGCATTTTAGATTGCGCTACCATCATATCCACAGAGCCTTCTGGTGCACTGCCTGGCAGATATGGGTTTGGCAAACCACCGTTGTTATATAGCTGGACGTGAAGCAGGTCGAGCGTGCTGCGTGTCTCATTAATCACAGGAATGTAAGCTCCCCAAATACCGCTGTAAGCCACATAGCCGCCTTGAACATAAGGATGCTCAGGTGCCATGGTTAGGTACATATCGCCACCCATGTTTTGCTCTATTTGAAGCAAAGCACGACCAAGGCGAGCTTGAATTTGCGAGCCATGAACCAAGTTAGATCCACTCTCTAAATCCACATCAAGACCATCAAAGCCCCACTCAGCGATAAGACCTGTTAGGCTAGAGACAAAGTTGGCTTCGTCTTGATCGGTATTCAGCGTAATCGTGCCTTCTGCTCCGCCAAGAGAGAGAACAAACTTCTTACCTTTAGCTTGAAGCGCTGCCATGTCTTGTTTGAACTGTGCTGGGTCGAGCGCTGGACAATCGCTGTAAATATCGCCTGAATATAGATTAAAGTGCACGGTACCATCGCTGTTACGGTCATTCTCGGCGAAGGCAATATCAATCACATCCCACGCATCAGCCATATCCGCTAGACGAATTGGACAGCCCGCTCCATTTACAAAATTGTGCCAGTAACCGATGAGTTTATGACGTTTCTCTGCTTGCTCAACCACCGTTATTGCTGCGGCGTCAGACAATGCATTGCTTCCTGACAAATCCACAGCTTGGGCGCTAACTGTAAAGTTACCAAGTGCAGTTGGTGTCCAGTTGGCTGTGTAAGGTGCCGTGGTATCGGTTGCAACAATAGAGCCGTTGATCATGAAATCAACGTGCTTAATGCCTGAAGTTAAAGACGTTGCATCGGCATTTAATGCGAGGTTTTTGCCTAATCCGACGGTTTGACCGCTACTTGGTGAAGTCAGTGAGACGACCAAATCTTTATCGCTGACTTCCACACCAACCAAGGACTCTGACGTGTTGTTATCATTATCGGTTGCGACGGCTTTAAGCTGGTTAGCGCCAATAAGTGTGGCGTTCCAAGTAACGGAATATGGTGCTTGAGTGATGACCCCTAAGCTGGTGTTGTTCGCAAAAAACTCAACTTGCGTGACTGTGCCATCAGCATCGCTTGCGTTAGCCGTGATTTCGTTATTGCTGCCAGCGAGCACAACTTGTCCATCCGTTGGTGCCGTAATGGTAACTTGCGGTGGCGTCGAACAAGCACCTAGGCCACTCCAAGCATCTTGCCAGTATAGCCCTTCACCTGGTTCGTAAGCCCATGTCGCATCCGAGGAACACCAACCCGCAACGTCACAACGATATTTTTGGTTGAAGTGAGAAACCAGGTCGCCAACTTGATAACTCGTTCCCGCCGCGTAAGGCACTGCATCTGAACATCCGCCAGTCCCTGTTTCTGAATTACTAACAACAAGCGTTACTTCTTGGCTCATGGTTGCGAGGTATGTGTCATCAGTCGCTTGTGCTTTAAACGAATGTGTACCAGCATTCGCGGTCCATTGATATTCGTAAGGTACGCTGGTATCAATCGCAACGGATTGATTGTTCACGAAGAACTCAACTTGTGTGACCACACCATCAATATCATCAGCTTGAGCGGCTACGGTTAGGTTATCGCCTACATTAAGCACTTCTGTGCCTACTGGGCTTGTCAATGAAATGCTTGGTGGCGGTAATTCGACTTGTGGTTGAACTTGGATAGAAATCGTCGTGGTGGTAACGGCTCCCTCATTATCGGTCGCAATTGCGGTCAATTGCGAGACACCTTCAATAGCGGTCCAAGATGCTTCGAATGGTGCTTGAGTTACCACAGCAACCGTTTGGTTGCCTGCAACAAACTCAACTTGTGCGATTTGGCCATCTTCGTCGGCTGCGTTGGCTAGCAAGGTGATCGCACTGCCTTCGGGAATTTGTGCGTTGTTTGTTGGAGAGGAGAATGACACTGTTGGCTCTAGGTTGTTGCTTCCACCATCACATTGCCCTAACGCTTTCCATGCCTCCCAAGCCCCTGAATTGGTAACAGGGTCATTGCCTTGCGTCCAATACGCTGCCTCGTAAGCGGCTCCTTGCGTTTTTACTAAAGTGCCCGATGTATAAGTCGCAGTGCTGTCCCAGTCGGGTAAGCTTTGGCAGTTATAGGCTTGAGCTTGGTAGCTGACGCTGAGTGCTGCAACCATCGCTCCGTGAAGTAGAGTGACCTTCATTTTCCTCTCCTTGAGTCATGGATATAAATGAGAACAGAGTAATAACTAGCTGATAAATAGACATAAGGGGGAAAAAGCGAAGCACAATATTCTGCTTTTCGACACAGTATCACGAGGAACTATTCGTTCCTTACACCAAAGCTCATTATTTTTCGGCTCACTTCACGATGGGAGAATCACAAATTCTAGGCGTGTGAAAAAGACAAAAGTCGCCAGGTCTTAGAATGATGAATGTGAGATGTACGTTAAAATTTACAAGCTGAATGACTGTGAATTGTTTCAACTGTCGAGTATTTAACCGGAGTGCTCTTGTTGAATAGTGAATATTGCTATAGTGTACTAGTTAGCTAGTTCAATGATATTTTGTGTGAGTAGTATGACACAGCAAACCTCTTCTCAGCCTCGTGAGCATTTTGGCTCTCGTCTCGGATTCATCTTAGCAGCCGCAGGTGCCGCAGTTGGCCTTGGCAATATTTGGGGCTTTCCAACCCAAGCTGCCAGTAATGGCGGCGGTGCTTTCCTGTTGGTTTATTTGGTGATGATTCTTATCGTCGCATTTCCTATGCTGGTGGTTGAAATGGCGATTGGTCGTCATGGTCAAGCCAACCCGGTGGATAGTATGCGTTCGCTTACCAATCATCCGGTAGGTAAAAAGCTCGGCGGTATTGTGGGCTGGATTGGTTTAAGCGTACCAAGCGCTGTTTTAGCGTTTTACTCTATTGTCGGTGGTTGGTTGATCTGCTTTTTACTGGGTGCAATCACAGATCTAATGGGGTTAGAAGCCGCAACTCAATGGCTAAAGGGCTTTAGCGTTGAACGTAACTTGTTCGGAACCATTACTTTTTATGTGCTAACGATTCTCATCGTACAAGGTGGCGTAAAACAAGGTATTGAGAAGTGGTCCACACGTTTGATGCCAGCATTGTTTGTTTTGTTTGCTCTACTGTTTGCTTACATCATGACGCAAAACGGTGCGATGGAAGGGCTAAAGCATTACTTGGTACCGGATTTCGAAAAGGTATGGGACCGCAAGTTGATTCTTGCTGCAATGGGGCAGGGCTTCTTCTCGCTTACGATCGGTGGCTGTTCAATGCTGATTTATGGCTCTTACTTGAGTAAGAAAGAGAACCTACCAAAGATGGCGATGAACGTGACCATGGTAGATACTGCTGTTGCTTTCATTGCAGGGTTAGTGGTGATGCCAGCGATGTTTGTTGCGATGCAAAAAGGCGTTCAAATCTATGCTGAAGATGGCTCTCTATTAAGCTCTGATACGTTGGTATTTACCGTATTGCCATTGATGTTTGATAGCTTAGGTTTGCTTGGTCAATTGTTCTCTATTGTGTTCTTTTTATTGCTGACGATTGCGGCGCTAACGTCTTCCATTTCAATGTTAGAGTGTCCAGTGGCGTTAGTGAGTGAGCGTTTCAACACCAAGCGTAGCGCAACGAGCTGGGTTTTAGGTGGTATCATTGCCTTGTTCAGTGTGGTGATTGTTTATAACTTTGGTGCTCTATTTGGTATGGTCGCGACGGTTGCTACTCAGTATCTACAACCAACCGCTGCGCTCTTATTCTGCTTATTTGGTGGTTGGGTATGGAATCGCAACTCAAAAATCAAAGAGCTTGAGCAAGGTTGCCCGGAGTTTACGCAAGGTTGGTTTGGTAAGTTATGGCCAGCGTATGTGAAGTTTGTATGTCCAATTCTTGTGGCTACGGTCATCTGGGCTTCATTTGGCTAATCGAAACGTCTATTGGACAAAAGAGAAGGGCTTGATGAGTGATCATCAAGCCCTTTTTCATGTTGGTTATTCCCCGTTTCAGTTACCCGCGGTGATTGCTGCGGGTTAACGGAATTGACCTGCTTCTGGAAGAAAGTCAAAACCAGCAGAAGCCAGTTTTGCTTCTAGTGCTGTGCGATCGATATCGAAGAAAGCTACCAGTTTATCTAAGTCACCACCGAAGTCGTCGCGTAGCTTCATATTTACAATGCTCATGAGCATGACAGGATCCATGGATTCAAAGTTCGCTAGATTCATTACTTATCCTCAAAATCTGAAATCAGTAGGTTTGCCGCAGCAAATGCCGCTTTTTCACGCACTTCTTTAGGCAGAGACTCATCCGCCGCAACATCGTTCAGCGCTTTAACAGCACATGAAATTGCCTGAGGAATGTAAGCTTGATCGCCACTACCAATTTGAGCATAAAGCTCACGAACCAGTTCACAACAGCCGTATACTTGCATGTTTTCTTTCCACTAAATGATAACTTATCTCAATATACACACAGCAGATTTGAAACTCAAAGTGCAGAGTTGTTTTGGCTCAAGTTGAGGAGTTACTTGAGCGAGATTTAATCACTGCACTTGTACTTCTAACTGCTGAGTGACTTCTGGTGAAAGCTGAAGCTGTTTTGCCAGTTCTTGCAAATACGCTTTTTCCATGAAGTTTTGCTCATCAGCAACAATCAAAGACGCGAGATAAATTTCTGACGCTTGTTGAGGAGAGGTCGCCTGATTAGCAATTTCAGCAGGATCGAGCGGTTTGTTTAGTTCTTGCTGAACGAGTTGACGTACGTGCTCATCTGCGCCCATATCCGCGAGGGCTTGCTCGATGCGGGCCATTTCCTCTTCATCGACATGGCCATCGGCTTTTGCGGCTCCAATCATTGCTTTTAAAATTAGTACACTGTGTTTGCTGTCATCGGGGTCAAAGGTCTCATGAACACCTTGACCGGACTGTTTGGCTTGCCAGTCGTTATAAACTTTGTAGGCTAATGCTCCAAGCGCAGCAGCGCCACCGACTTTTAATGCGCCCGAGCCTATTTTCTTGGTCATTTTTTTACTTTTCTTCGAGCCCATCAGCATACCGATAAGGCCTCCGCCAACGGCACCTGCTCCTAGCGTTTTCAGGCTACTTGAGTTTGATGAGGATTTGATGTTGTTAGTTTGTTTACCTAACGCATCAGCCCCTTGCTTGAGTAAGTCTGATTTGAGTGCTTGGTTTAGAAGACTTTTTAAATCCATAACTGACCTCCTTTAGATGATGAAATCAGTTTAATAGCAAGAAGCTGAACCAAAGATTAACAAAGTGAATAGATCTAAAGGGGAGTAGTAAGGTTGCCCAGTAATAAAAAAGGGCTGACCGAAGCCAACCCTTTCTAATTATTTGAAATTACTTCAAATGCGAACTCGTCGAGCGCTTACTTTAGTTGAGCTTTTACGTGCTCGATAATATCAGTCATTGCGACTGGCGTTTTCTCACCAGTAGCACGGTTCTTGTATTCGAAGTTGCCTTCTTTCATCGAGCGGTCACCGATAATAATGGTATGCGGTACACCAATAAGCTCCATATCAGAGAACATTACACCTGGGCGTTCTTTACGATCATCAAATAGTACTTCGATGCCCATTGCCGTTAGCTCCGCGTACAACTTCTCAGCGGCTTCTTTTACTTCTTCTGACTTGTGCATGTTCATTGGAACGATCGCAACCTGGAATGGTGCGATTGCATCTGGCCAGATGATGCCGTATTTGTCATGGTTTTGCTCAATAGCAGCCGCTACGACGCGAGTGATACCGATGCCGTAACAGCCCATTTCTAGGATGACGTTCTTACCATCAGGACCAAGTACACCACAGTTCATCGCTGCGGAGTAAGCGTTGCCAAGTTGGAAGATATGGCCAACTTCGATACCACGCTTAAGCTGGATAGTGCCTTTACCACATGGGCTTGGATCGCCTTCAACCACGTTGCGTAGGTCTTCAACTTGACCAAGCTCTGCGTCACGACCCCAGTTAATGCCGAAGTAGTGTTTGCCATCGATGTTCGCGCCCGCACCGAAGTCGCTCATTACCGCAACGCTGCGGTCAACAATGAACGGAAGTTTAAGGCCAACAGGGCCTAGTGAACCAGGACCAGCACCGATAAGCTCACGAATTTCTTCTTCAGATGCCATCTCTAGTGGAGCTGCAACCTGAGGAAGGTTCTCTGCTTTCACTTCGTTCAGCTCATGATCGCCACGAATGATAAGCGCGATGATTGGTGCATCAACTTCGTCAGACGCTTTAACAAACAAAGTTTTCACTGTTTTTTCAATTGGCAGCTCGAACTGTTCAACCAATTCAGCGATTGTTTTTGCGTTTGGCGTATCTACCAACGTCATTTCTTGCGTTGGTGCAGCTGCTTCAGAGGCTGGAGCTAGTGCTTCTGCTTTTTCGATGTTTGCCGCGTAATCTGACTCGGTAGAGAATGCGATGATGTCTTCGCCACTTTCAGCCAGTACGTGGAACTCTTGAGAGCCGCTACCACCGATAGCACCGCTATCTGCTAGTACAGGACGGTAATCCAGACCCATGCGATCGAATGCTTTGCAGTAAGCATCGTGCATTGCGTCGTATGACTTTTGTAGGCCGTCTTTATCAATGTCAAAGCTGTACGCATCCATCATTGAGAATTCACGTGAACGCATTACACCGAAGCGTGGACGACGTTCGTCACGGAATTTGGTTTGGATTTGGTACAGGTTTAGCGGAAGCTGTTTGTAAGAGCTCACTTCATTGCGAACAAGGCTAGTGATCACTTCTTCAGCGGTTGGGCTAAGTACAAACGGACGAACATGACGGTCAGTAAAGCGAAGTAGCTCAGGACCCATCTTTTCGCTGCGGCCTGTCTCTTCCCATAGTTCAAACGGCTGAACAACGGGCATCAAAGTTTCGACTGCGCCTGCATTGTCGATTTCTTGACGAACGATGTTTTCGACTTTACGCAGTACACGTAGACCAGTAGGTAGCCAGGTGTATAGACCTGAAGCCAGCTTACGGATCATACCTGCACGTAGCATGAGCTGGTGGCTCACTACTTCTGCGTCGTTTGGAGTCTCCTTCAGAGTAGAAAGAAGATAATTACTGGTACGCATTAAATTTATCCGTTTATTTAAGTTAGATACTCAAGCTTGAACAAGCTGGAGTATAGGAGTTCCCGAAAGGGAAATTTATTAGCCGTCTATAATATCAGCCAATTGCGTTTGTCAAAAGCTTTCAATAGCGGTAACCGTTATTAAGTTGCTTGTTGCTGTGAACTTTACGTTCAAGTCGAACAAATTTACCGCATATTCTTTATCGTCCGGCTTGTTTTTCTTGTATGCAGGACGAGGATCTTGGGCCAGAACTTGTTCAATGACTGATCTTACATAGTCAGTATCGGATCGATTTTCTATCGTTGCTAATGCTTGAGCAGAAAAGTTGACTTGTGACTTTTCTGGTTCTTGGTCTGCGTATCCGCCTTGTGCTTCTGGAATAGAATCTGAATAGGGTATATAGGGCTTAATGTCCACAATCGGTGTGCCATCCACGAGATCAACGCTGCCTAAATCAAGATAGATTTGATCGCCTTGCTTAGTGACTCCTTTCACTTCAACGGCTGACATTCCGATTCCGTTTGGGCGGAAAGTCGAGCGTGAGGCAAAGACACCTATTCGTTCATTGCCGCCTAGTCGTGGCGGACGGACGGTTGGCTTCCAACCTGCTTCCAGATTTTGATCAAACAAAAATAACAGCCAAACGTGAGAGAACTGTTCTAGCCCACGCACTGCTTCAGGGCTATTCGCTGCGCCTAACAGTTTTACGCGTGCTTTCGCTGTTGGTACTAAGCGAGGCTGGCGCGGTACTGCAAACTTTTCTTTGTACGGTGTCTCAATGACGCCGATGGGTTCAATGGAATACATGGTGGACATCTTTAAGAATTCATTGAGATGAAAAGTATCACAAATTTCTCTTGCTTTTCTTGTTGATAATGATTATTAATTAAAATGTTATAACATAACACTTTAATTAAGAGGAAAAGTATTATGAAATCAGGAATCCACCCTGAATATCGTCCAGTGGTGTTCCACGACACCAGCGTAGATGAATACTTCGTTGTTGGTTCTACGTTGAAAACAGAGAGAACCATCGAATGGAAAGATGGCAAAACCTACCCTTACTTTACGTTAGATGTGTCGTCAGCATCCCATCCGTACTACACCGGTAAACAGCGAGTGGTTCAAACAGAAGGTCGTATTGCGAACTTCAACCGTCGTTTTGGTCAATTTAAGAGCGAAAAGGAATAAATCATGAAAGTATTGAAATCATTAAAAAGTGCAAAAAGTCGTCATCCGGATTGCCAGATCGTAAAACGAAGAGGGCGTCTATATGTCATTTGTAAGGCGAATCCGAGGTTTAAAGCAGTGCAGAAGTAATCGTTCTGCATATTTCTGGCTTATGGTTTTGTTTAATTGATAATTTTGACTTAACTGTTTTACATGGATGAAATATCTACGTTTTTGTTTATTATTGGTTATAAAACTCTCTAATGGTCACAGTTTGTAACATTTAGGGCTTTTCTTTAACCTTCTACTCAAGTACCCTTCGCTCGCTTTTTTGACATTTTTGTCACATTTGCACAGGAATAAAAACAAGGAGGGAACAGATGAGTTCATCTGATTCAATTAAACAAAACTCGCCTAAGAAGCCGCTGTTTACGCGCTTTTTGGATACTGTCGAATATTTGGGGAACTTATTACCTCACCCGATCACACTATTTGCCATTTTCTGTTTAGCCATTCTGGTGATGTCGGGCATTGCAGGATACTTCGAAGTTTCCGTTGTAGACCCTCGTCCTGAGGGCGCAAAAGGTCGTGCCGCAGATGGCATGATTCATGTCGTCAGCTTACTTAACGCTGATGGACTCGAACTTATCGTTACTAACTTAGTGAAAAACTTTGTTGGCTTTGCACCTTTAGGCACGGTTTTGGTTGCGATGTTGGGTGTTGCTATTGCTGAGTACTCTGGTTTGCTATCTGCAGCTATGCGTGGCTTGGTCATGGGCGCATCTCAACGCATGGTAACAGTGACTGTTGTTTTCGCTGGTATCATTTCAAATACGGCATCAGAGCTGGGGTATGTGGTACTTATTCCACTGGCAGCAATGCTGTTCCATTCTCTAGGTCGTCACCCACTTGCAGGCCTCGCTGCGGCATTCGCTGGTGTATCTGGTGGTTATTCAGCAAACCTACTTATCGGTACGGTTGACCCGCTACTGTCAGGTATTACTGAAACAGCAGCGCAAATGATTGACCCAACTTACACTGTTGGTCCAGAAGTTAACTGGTACTTCATGTTTGTTTCGACGTTCTTCATTGCAATCACTGGTGCGTTTGTTACTGAAAAAATTGTTGAGCCAAAGCTTGGCAAATACAGTGAAGAAGAAGCCTCAGAAGATTTGTCGAACGACAAAATGGGCGGCTTAACAGACATTGAGAAGAAAGGTCTAAAACTAGCAGGTGTTGCTGTACTGGTTGTTTCCGCGTTGCTTGCTTGGACGGTTGTTCCAGCAGACGGCATTCTACGTTCTGATGCAGGTACAATTGCAGGTTCTCCATTCCTGAAAAGTATCGTGGCATTCATCTTTGTGTTCTTTGCTATCCCAGGCTTTGTGTTTGGTAAAGTTGTTGGCACGATGAAGACGGATCGCGATGTGATTGATGCAATGGCGAAATCTATGTCTTCTATGGGCATGTACATTGTATTGGTTTTCTTTGCTGCTCAGTTCGTTGCTTTCTTTAAATGGACTAACTTCGGTCAGGTATTTGCGGTTGCTGGTGCAAGCTTCCTGCAAGAAATTGGTTTAACTGGCCCGATGTTGTTCTTTGCCTTCATCCTCATGTGTGGCTTTATCAACCTAATGATTGGTTCGGCATCGGCACAGTGGGCAGTGACGGCACCGATTTTTGTTCCTATGTTGATGCTTGTTGGTTATGCACCGGAAACGATTCAGGCTGCTTACCGAATTGGTGACTCGACGACAAACATCATTACTCCAATGATGAGCTACTTTGGTTTGATTCTTGCTGTAGCGACTCGTTACATGAAGAACTTAGGTATCGGTACGCTGATCGCGACCATGCTACCCTACTCAATCTGCTTCATTGTAGGTTGGAGTGTGCTGTTCTACCTATGGGTATTCGTATTTGGTTTACCAGTAGGCCCTGGCGCAGCAACATACTACACACCGTAAAAAACGGTTACCTCACACAGCTCCATTATAAAAAGCCTGCGAACGTCGCAGGCTTTTTTATCGATTGAGACTGTGTACGCAGGCTTACCTGATTATAGATGTCGGTTTATAGCTGAAAACGCATCAACAAAGGGCGATAAAAGTGCTGAGTGAGCCAGCACAAGCTTTTCCAAATTACGCGTTTGTACCAAGGTAAGTGCGCAATATAAACATAGCTAAATTCAATTTCTGGCTGGGCTTTTCGGTTGCGTTTAAAAGCTGGAGCCCCTGAGCTCATATTAAAGCGACGCTGGCATATCATTGCATGGCGGATGGTATAAGCAGATATTCTTCTATACAGCGCAAAACTCTGCGGCTTATTGGTATCGTAGCCAAAAATTGGGCAAGTCATGTCGTTATCAATTTCTACTATGCCTAACGTAGCCAGCATCTCTCCTTGATAAAAGAGTCCCACTAAATGCACTAAGTTATTCTGGCTAGCCTGTTTTAAATATTGGGTTGAAAACTGGATGTTATTCCGGCTGTATTTATCAAGGTAAAGCATGTCATATAACACTTTGGCGCACTGAAACTCTTCATCAGTAGCCAGAGGCTTAAACTGCCAATCTTTATCATTAAACAGCTTGAAGTCTTTTGTTAAATCTCGGTTGAAGCTGAATGCTTGCCAATCCTCAAGTAAATACACTTGTCGTGTTACCAAGCTTTGCCATTGTTGCTGTTCTAATCGCTGAATTAAGTGTGAGTACTGAAGTTGGTTGAGGGAGCGAAGCACCAAGGGAAAGGTGGGGTATTGATCGAGTGCCACGCGGCGCAGCTCATCAAGGTTTAAGGATTCCCATTGTTCGCTATACATATTGGTGGACAAGCACTGATTGTTGAGCGTTTGGACTTGATCCAATCCAGCCAATGATAAGATTGGTTTAGTCATATTAATAAGTAGCTTACATACCCATCGAACAGCCACATTTTTGACTTTGTGAAGCTCTTCTTCGGCGTAGCCACTAAGCAGTGTCATAGGGGACACGGCATAACAGTTGTTTGGTATTTTTGGTGTTACGGAGTAGGGAATGGCAACATCATCGATATAGTAGCAACCAAAGCTTGCTGTGCATTCATCAATAGGATTCGACTGCATAAGAGTGATAAAGGTTTGATGCCATTCTTGAGAGGAAAGTGTCATGATCGCAACGCTTCTCCATTCCACTCAATATCAACGGTAGAAGCGGCGCTCCATTTTGCCTTGTTCTGCCTAGCTAACCGGAGTAATTCAAACACACTCCGGATTTGGCTCCCGACCGGTAAGTTATGCTGTTGCATAACATTCACTCCAGACCACCAATCTTGCCAAGTTCGAGCCTTGAACAGGGATAACCCACCTTCAGCGATGAGTGTTATTGGCCCTAAATGATGCAATCGCTGTTTGGAAGGACTGGTAAACTCCATATTAGGAAGCAGTTGATTGCATCGAGACGAGAGTAGGTGCAAACCACTGGTGGCTCTTGGGTTACACTCAATCACGTAGAGATCATTTTGTGATTGGATGAAGTCAAACGACACTTGCCCATGATAAGTATGACGTTTACCAAAAGCTGCGATAAATGTATCTAGTCGTTCGCATGAGAGCGGCTGAAAAGCACTGGCGGCCGATCCGTTTACACAGTATTTCGGCACATAAGCTTGGTGTGCTTTAAGGTCACCATGTTCAAAAATCGCATAGTTACACACCGGAGTCCCATGGATTTTTTGTTGCTGAACCCAAGGATAAAGTGGCGATATCGTGACGGCAGAAATAGACTGAGTTGTCACATCTCTTATTACTTGCCCGCCAAACCGAGAGTAAACTGGTTTTAGAACGGTTCTTTCATTAGTTTCAACCTCACTTTTATCAGCGACCAAACGAGTTTTTGGAAGTGTAATTTCTGGTAAGCCTTGAAGCTGTTCAAAGACGGTCAACTTGTTGTGTAGGGCATTGAGTAGTCCCACATTGGGCAGAAAAAAATCTACTTCTGTGCATTGCTTGGCAACATGAGCCAAGTAATACACTTCTTCACAAGTGGGTATCACCATATCAATACGCATCTGAGTAATGATTTTTAGGATCTGCTGTTGGTAGGTGGGAAACGCAAATCGAGGTGAAGCGGTGGGTATATAAGACTCGATGCCTCGCAAAAATGATCCCATAGGCTTTTTTAGCGAATCGGTGAGAATTACTTCATGTCCATGATGCATACACATGGTTGCCCACTCTAGTGCAACTGGTGCTCGGGCTCCGGTGATTAAGACCCGCATATGTTCACCACACGTCGTTGTTTATTCATTGGCGTCCAAATAGGCGCAGGGCGGTAACTAAATCTGACAGGATCAAGCCGTAATTGGTCAAACAACTTTATCAAGGCTTGATGTATAACCCTATGGTGGTGAACATCCGCTTCAATTTGAATGGTTTGTGACCCTGTTTGGGTGATTCGGTAATCCACGCGACCTTGGGCAGATAGTGTTATAGCGCGGTAGATGAGATCTGGTAACACCGTCACTGGGGTGTGGTTTGCGTTTAGCGTGAGGCGATCACCACATCGTCCGGCAATCGCCCCAAGAGGTTCAAATACGCCATTATCCTGTTTATTCTCAATAATATCGTCGAGCTGATAACGAATAATTGGCTGAGTTTTACGACGAAAATCGGAGATGATTGGGCTGTAGTGAGTACGTTCGGTATTCAGCCAGTGTTTTTCGATATAAACAACATCTTGATTCCAGCGCATTTGTCCATGCTGATCAGTACATGCAAGAAAACCTTCAGTACATTGGTAGACTTCATGGAGTTCGCTGTCGAACCGTTGAGAAATATAGTGACGGTCACTCTCGGTTAGAACCTCTGCCCCAGAAATGATCCGTTGTGGTTGAATTGCGGGTTGACCAAATTGACCGCTGAACTGGGCGCAGAGCTGAAGAGCTTGCGCACTACCAACCAAAAGCGTGGGTTGGAACTTATCCAGCTCTTTTATCCACTCTTGGTAAGGTTTGGTTAAATCGGCATAAAAGAATGTGACAGGCCCTTTCGCGACGGATTTATACAGTGGGCTGTTGGCTCGCAAGGCTAGTGCAATTCGGTGCTTTTGCCATAGGTTGGGCAAAAGGCGAGCCAATATATTGCCGGCCCACAGTTGTGTTTCCTGCTTGTCAGCAAGAAACAACCCGCGCATGCCTGATGTGCCCGAAGAAAGCCCAACCGTAACATCGCCAACTTTCGAAGCGGCAAAGTTGCGTGACTGCTCTGCTTTGAGTGCCTGCTGCATTAACTGTTCAGCATCTAAGCCCTTCGTATTTAACTCTGAAAGGTTCTCCATCATGGTTTGCTTATTCATGATAGGGAAATCATTGAGTGGTGCACCTTGAAAAGAGCGGTAATACGGTGAATGACGGCATACCCAATCCAAGTGTTGCGTTAAGTGTTGTTGTTGCCACGTTTCGATTTGTTCCCTTGAGCCGAAGGGGCGGTAGCGGGTTCGCCAGAATTCTGAGATAAGCGTTCTCACTTCATCCATCCTTCTTTGATTAGCTGCTGGATAGTTTCCTGACAATGTGAAGGCACGAAGCGAACAAAGTGGTGGGTTTGTTGGTAGCAACTTCTCAATTCGGAGAGGGTGTTTTTATAGGCCTTTGTGTCATCGCAAAGCATGTTCGCCAGCCAATGCTGATCGATATTTTCACTCAAGCTCTCGATTAACCAGCATGCATCGGCGAGTAAGAATAGCCAACCTTGGTCTCTTTTAACCAGCAAGCCCACTTGGCCAGCTGCATGGCCTGGCAAGCTAACCATATAAATAAGTCCATCGTCGAACATGTCTTTACAGAGCAAGTTAACCCCTTGGCACTGAGGAAGAATTTGACTGATTGGCACAGAAAAATCACCATGAATGATGAAGTTAGATTCTAGTTGTGGAGGGAGCAGAGCTTTTAGGTAGCCTTTTCTTACGCCTCCAATTCGACCACTTTTAGTAATCGCATCTACCCCTTTTTGTTGGCAATGCAATTGAGAGTGAGAAAACTCAGACACGGCGGCAATGTGATCAGCGTGAAAGTGGGAGAGCACTAAATGCTCAATATCATGAGGTTTGAGATTTTCTTTTGCTAACTGCGCAACAATCCCATGTTCTTGTTGATAGCGGCAAGGTGTTGTCCAAGCATAAAAACGTTCAGGGAAGGGACGAGTCGCGCTAAAAAAGTGCTCGTGATATCCCGTATCAAACAGGATGTTGCCTTGTGTCGGATGCTGAATTAACGCAACGGCTGCAGGAAATGCTCTAGGCTTTATACCAGAGCCTGGTTTGACAACAAAGCCTGGGTGTACGCAGTGTCCAGCCTCAAAGATTTTTATTTTTAGACCAGTTTGCATACTGCTGTATTCCTTCTTGAATTGAAAAAAGCGGTTGGTAATTCAGGTTTTTTATCGCCTTGCTGATATCCAGAGTTTGATGATAGTTAAACAATCCTGCGCTGTATGAAGTGAGCCTTGGCTCTGGCTGATGTGGTAAGCGCCTTCGTATTTGCTCACTGAGCTTTAATAATGGTGATACCACACCGTATGGTAATGATTGTAACGTTACTTTTAGGTTCAACCCCACACATAAAGCTTGTAGAACAGTCTCAATTGGCATTGGTTCGTTGTTGGAAATATTGAAGACATCACCATGCTGAAGCCGGTCTGCCTGAGTGCAAGCGAGCATCGCCGCATGGGCAACGTTGTCGACATAAGTTAGATCAACCACTGGGTTTCTACCCGATGGCAGAAGCAGAGTGTTGTTTTTTATCGCCTTAAGCACTCTTGGGATAATCGCGCGATCGTTGGGACCAAAAATGCCACGCGGTCTTAAAATGATCGCTTTGCTTTGGCCTTTTACGGCTTCAAGTTCAGATAGGTATTTGGTGTGTGCGTAATCATTACACCAGTGTGAAGCAATGGCGTCGGTTTCTCTAATATTCCAACGGTCTTGGTGGTCAAAATAGACGCTGGTGGAGGAAATATGAATAAAACACGATATTTGATGCGAATTAGCCGCATTGACGAGGTTTTTGGTGGCATCTACATTGGCTTGATAAAACGCTTCCCACTTGCCCCATGGGCTTGAGAGAGCGGCACAATGGATGATTGCATCCATACCTTGGCATACCGCATGAACTGCTGAGTGGTCTCTTAAATCGACTATATGTGGGATAACATCGAATTGCTCGGCGAGTTGTTTAGCGATGACTGTGTTTCGTGCTGTAAAATGCAGTTCATGCTGCTGGTGAAACATTCTTAGAATTGCGCTACCCAACATCCCACTGCCGCCAGTGACTAATATCTTCATAGTTTTAGCACTCCCATACCTAGTGACAACCCTGCGGCGGTGCCAGCTAATAACACATGTTTTCCTGCTGTTTCTGGCTGATTACGCAGCCAGTGTAAGTTAATTGGGAGTGAGGCGGCGACTTGGTTTCCCAAAGTCGAAAAGTGATTAACTGTTTTCTCGGTTGGTAACCCGGTGAGTGATGGCAGTTTTTTTAATCCGTGCGCACTGGCTTGATGCGGAAGAAAATAACCAATATCGCTGAGTGTTACCGGAGAGGCGTCAAAGCCTTTTTTTAGAAACGCCGGTAAGGTTTTACGCACATGTTTAAAGAGTGCTTTGCCCTCCATCTCAAACTGGCAGCTTTTTAAATAGGCTTGATGCTCTGAGGTGTGAGGGTTGACATGACTACCTCCGCCCTTAATTTGACAAAATGAATACCCGGTATGATGCGTTTCAAAGTGACTGGTGAGTAATCCATCACCGTTGTGTTCTTCGAGCAAAAATGCGGCGGCACCGTCTGCGAATAGGGTTGCAACTTCTGGTTTGAGCGTAAAATTTCGATTCAGTGTGATGCCAGTAGCGAGTTCGCTGGTGACAATGAGAATCCGACGGTACCGTTTTGCTAAGAATAGACTCTGAGCAAGGTCAAGCGCAGAAAGAAATGATAAACAGGTGCTGTTCAAATCAAAGCTTTCTAGCCATGTTGGAGCGTCTAACGCGGCGAGAACCGCTGAAGCGTCGTAGGGCAGAGACTGGTGGTGAGTGCCGCTAGCGTAGATAAGGAGATCAATGGAGCCCAAGGTATATATGTTTCCTAAACACTGCTCTATCGCCTGCACCGCCATGTAAATAGCGGTCTCTTTTGTATTGGCTACATGACGATATTCAACGTCGAATTTATTTCGGCAGGTCCCAGGCGCCAATTTTAGGAAGCGATCCATCTCTCGATCTGACCATTGATTCGTTGGCAGGTAGCTTCCACTGGAAACGATGTTAAAGCCCATTATTCTCTATACATTTATTAAAAACGTCGTTCAAAATAAACCACGTTGCATATTGAAGCTATGGCGAGCGAGATGAAAAATAAACAGAACAAAACAAATGGGAGTAAGAGCACGCTTTGGGTGCAATATTGAAAATGAATTTTCAGTAATGAGCCAGGCTTTGATTTGCTGGCTCAATATGAATAGAGTGAGTATTACTTCTTAAATTTAGCCAAAATACGATCTAAATGGTTCGCAAATTCGCGGCGATCGGTTTGGGAAAGCGCAGCGGGTCCACCTGTCTGAATTCCGCTTGAGCGCATGGTTTCCATGAAGTCGCGGATATTTAGACGAGCTTTGATAGTATCTTTTGTATAAAGCTCGCCACGTGAACTGAGGGCTTGAGCACCTTTAGAGATGACCTCATCTGCAAGCGGAATGTCTGATGTGATCACCAAATCGTTGGCCTCCACACGCTTGACGATTTCGTTGTCAGCGATGTCAAATCCAGCTGGAACTTGCAGCGAGTGGATGTTGTCTCTTTTGGGCACCGGGACAACGTGGTTGGCGACAAACGTACATTCAATCCCCGTGCGTTCGGCGGCACGCACAATGGTTTCGCGGATGACTTTCGGACACGCATCTGCATCTACCCATAACTTCATGATGACTTCCCACTTAGCTTGGCTTCTAGCTCTTCAATGCGAGCGACTAGTTTTTTCACCGTGCTTTCTAGCGCTGCAAGACGATCATTATCGGTATGCGCTTGCGCTGCGACTTCAACCTTGGGAACACGCTGAGCACTTTTCCAACTTTTTATTGCGGTGATTAATGCAGGCATTGGGACGGGCGTTTTCAAGCGTGCTTTCACTAACGCTACGGTTGGCTCTTTTCCTTGTTGTTGCAGTTGTTCCATTACCGCTTCTAATTCTTTAGTAACGTCTTGAGTTAACATTTTTAATCCTTAACAACGATATATCTATCATCATACGTTGAGTCCCCTAATTTGGCGAATAGCAATTTGGAATGTGTGGTGTGAGAGATCTCTTACATGGGTTGTGAGAGAAAACGATTTCGTGAGCGGAAAAATAGAAATTACAATCATCAACTTATTGATAAATAATGATTTAACAACTATTTAACCAATGTGGTGTATAAATATTTATCTAGGATAGATTGTCAATTTTTAGGAAAGGCGTAAATTGAGAGTTGTCAGCAGGAAGCAGACATGGAACAGGAAAGCACCAAGGATTTGGTTATCGTCAGGAAGATGATTTGGTTGGTCAGGATGATTAATCAAGCATGGAGCGTAGGACATTGTAAGGACACTATCATCAATAGGATGTTGATGACTAAGGATAGACAATGGACCCCTCTAGGATAGAGGTTATGGACAGCGTCAGGAAGATGCAAGGGACACCGCTCAAGGAACAAGTGATGTGTGCTAACGGGGAATGTTAGCTATCAGGATGATAAGGACACCGCTAGGACGGCGACGTAAGGAATAAGCTGACGGAATCAGCCACTATTATGGATGATGCATGGAGCACTTTTAGTAGCCGGACTGCTGCGAGTAAGACCATGACCCCGATACTTATGTGTCGGGGTCTTTCTTATATAAAAAGATACCTAGTCGTTCTCGTTGAATTAAGCACCTCGAGGTGACTTGGGTATATCAATATCACAAAATTTATAAATTCCTAATAACACTTAATAAAAAACAATCCAGATCAATATCCTTTCCAATCAGTTGGTTTAACTTTCGGCTTCTCTACAAGGTGTTATGCCCCGCAGTTATTGAGCATATTCAAGCTCATCAGTTTGCGATCTGCGGATAAATAAAGTTTGTTGTAATCAAGGAACAGATGTGGCCATAGTAACCAGAAGAATGCTTCTTCTACCCTACAATGAGTCGTTGCAACTAGAGTTCGTCATGCTGAATTGCTGTGCGAAAAACCGTGCTGAAATGAACGGTCCGTATACTGTCGCGTCTGCCAAACAGATGTTTGAGAAAATACTGGATGATGAAAATATTTATAGTATGGCGGTGCTAGAAAGCACCAGTCGTGACTATATGGGGCACGTGTTCATTTCCCATCTCGATTCCGAGCCTGAGTTAGGGTTTATTTTTGATAAATCTTATTGGGGTAAAGGGTTAGCGACAGAAGCTCTAAAAGCATTTTTCCCCAAGGCGTGCCGTGAGCTGGGGCTACATAAGGTTAAAGCTAACGTGAATAGCAACCATCAAGCTTCTATGGCGGTGCTGAAAAAACTGGGATTTGTTGAAACAAAAGAAAGTAAGGATCTATATGGCCCTTACTTTGAAATGGAATTTACAAGCGATGCGGTGGTAGGTGAAAGTTCTGCGGCCTGAAACCGACCATGGTTAACTCCCCTTGGTAGCAATCGTCACCAAGCGATGAAAACTCAAATTGATACACCGTATGCCAACGCCAGACTCCGTCTGGCGTTTTTAGTTTGTGGGCACCAAAGGCGATGCTGATTAATTGGAGATCCAATTGCTCACATTTACGCGTGATTGCCACTTTTGCGAGTTCGGCTTGACGACGTTGTTGCCAAAACAGATAACAGAAAAAGCATAGCCCTAAAATTGCTAAAAGATCACCAATCATCCCTGAACCTTTATTATCCCTTTGTTGCTTGTTGTAAGCTTACTAGCGCGTTTGCTAGTTCTTCGGATGGATTTGAATGTAGCAAGGGCAATAGCACCATTCTTAACTCTGGTAGCATCACTAAATCGGCAAATAACTGATTAAATAGGGCTTGATTACCGGTTTGAGCTAAACGCAGCAAAAACTGTTCTGCTACCTTTTCATTGGCTAGTAAGTGCCAAGCTCGGCCAGCCACGCCAATCAGTACTTCCTGATGGCTTAAACGAGGGCTTTGTAATATCGCTTCTAACACTGGAGAGGCAATGGCTGTTGGTGCGCCAGCCAAAGCTCGGATAAGCGCTGAAAGTAGGAAGAGATCAGGCTCGCTACTTGCGATTTCTTGTTGTGCTTTTTCCGCGATACGTTCTGCTAAACGCTCTTGTAACTCTACATGCTCAAGCGCACCCAACAGAGCATAAAGTGGCTCATTCGGTAGGTGGTTCAACGCTTTGCGTATCATTACCCCGTTTTGCTCTTTGTCCAAACGAGCGGCCATGTCGGTGATCCCTTGCAGACCTACGGTTTGCCAATTGTCCCAGCCTAAACCGCCTGAAAAGTAATGTTGAGTGTGCTCGTAATATTGGCTGGTAGGAAGATCGAGGTTCGCGCGGACCTGGCTATGAAACACGGCCATTTTATCTTCGGAAGGTTTGAAAGTGTATGGGTTATTAGACAGCTTTTGCTGTTGCTCTTCAGAGATATCATCATTGAGGCGTGTTCCCATAGCTTCCACTACGTATTTAATGAAATTACCGATATCCGCTTGCTTTAACAAACCGCGCTCGTCCAATTCAAACTTTAGAAACCAAATCCAAGGTTGCTTTTGTTCATTCCAATAAGCGATGGCAAGGTGTGCTCTACGCTGCATTGGGAATGGGTACGGTGCTTGACCTTTTTCTACATCGGCAAACTCTTTCTTAGCGATGGTTTTGATACGACGACCAAGATCGAAGATTTGATAATCACAGCGGCTGTTGTTCAACAGTTGAGTGAGGGTTTGAATGTTTTCCATTAAATACGACGTCCTAACGTTCTTTTCACAAGAAATGGTATCATTCTCGGCTAATTCAAGGTTCGAGATAGAATTAATGGTAACAAATACTCAATTGGTCGACTTACTTCACCAACTTGAAGCGCAGCTTAAAGAACATAAGTTGTGGCAACACACTAGGCCTTCAGAGCAAGCCTTACAAAGTGTGGAGCCATTTGCGATTGATACACTGCATCCTCATGAGTGGTTGCAGTGGATCTTTATAGACAGAATGCATGTGCTAGTGGAAAACAACCAACCATTGCCAAGAGAGTTTTCTCTCGAGCCCTATTTTTCAGAAGCGTGGAAGCAGGAACCGCAGTTCGCAGAGCTGCTTGTTACAATCCGAACCATTGATGAACTATGTAAGTAACCAAATGTTAGAACAAGAAATAGCGCGATCTTCAGAACCAGTGGAACTGGAGATCGTTTATCAGGATGAATATTTTGTTGCGGTTAACAAGCCTGCTGGCATGCTGGTGCACCGCAGTTGGTTAGATAAGCATGAAACTCAATTTGTCATGCAAACTTTGCGCGATCAAATTGGTCAGCATGTTTTCCCACTGCATCGTCTGGACCGTCCAACATCGGGTGTGCTCGTGTTTGCGTTGTCGAGTGAAGTCGCGTCACAAGTCATGCCGATGTTTGCTGAACATAAAATGGAAAAGACGTACCACGCGATAGTACGCGGTTGGATTGAGGAAGAGGGCGTCTTGGATTACGCACTCAAAGTCGAGTTAGACAAGATTGCAGATAAGTTCGCTTCACAAGAAAAAGAAGCGCAAGAAGCGGTGACGGAATATAAACCGTTGGCTAAAGTGGAAGTTCCCTATTCGACGGGTAAATTTCCTACAACGCGTTATTGCTTAGTTGAGATGAAACCTAAAACGGGGCGTAAGCACCAACTTCGTCGTCATATGGCGCATCTACGCCATCCTATTGTGGGTGATACAACGCACGGAGACGGCAAGCACAACAAGCTTTATCGCACAGAGTTTGATTCTCATCGCTTGCTACTGCACGCTTCAGAGTTACGGTTTGTCCACCCATTTACCGATCAAGAGGTTGTCATGACTGCCAATATTGATGAGACTTGGCTGCAATTGTTTACTCGTTTTGAGTGGGATGAATCAATGATCAACCGATAATGGGATTAGTTAGATCTAGATAATGATTGAGTACAAATAAAAAGGGTTAGCATCAATGCTAACCCTTTTTTAATATTTAAGACTTAACGTTTTACTTTAGTTTTTCGAGATCCGCTTCGATCTCTGCGATCTTGCTCGAAACGACTTTTTCTAAATGACGAAGGTCTGAAAGAATTTTCTCTTTGACATCAACCTCAGGTTGTTTCGTTGGCTTAGTGATTTTATTCAGTTCATCAATGACCAATGTGAGGTTACGGTTGATTTCCGTTACTTCTTTATATTTGTGACTGCCACTGTCCACAAGAACATTTTTGATTTGGCGCGGGTATTTGAATTTAACGCTTTTGGCGAACAGCTCGCCTTTTTGCTTGTGGAAATAGATCTTGAGCACGTCTTTGTGTGCTTCTTGGCGTAGGGAATAACGTTCAATCTGCTTAGGGTCGTGAATACCCAAACCAGTGAGGTGGGGATACATAGGCTACCTCTATTACATCGAATTGATATTGATATAACTGTAGCAGCCTATGTATGAGCTAGATAGCTGATATTTAGCCAAAATGCTTAACTTGTGGGCAAGATCGCTCTCGCCCTGAACCGAAAAGATTGGCAGGTTTGATCTAAGCAGCGACCTCATCAGATAACTTTTCGATCAATCTCTCTCTTAGCTCATCCTGTTGTTCTTCACTTAATCTTCCCCCTGCATCACTGGTTAAAATAAACAAGTCTTCTGCTCGCTCACCAATGGTGGTGATTTTTGCACCATGAAGGTTGATATTTAAATCAGCAAACGTACGGCCTACTTTGGCCAACAGCCCTGGTGTGTCTAGCGCGACAAACTCCATTAAAGTGTGTTTTTTACCTTTGGTTGGTAAGAAGTCGACTTTGGTTTTCACATTAAAGTGCTGAAGTTTGTTCGGAGTACGGCGCGTTTTAATCTTGGTTGGTCGGCCAGCCTCCAGTACATGGGTGAGGTGTTTAATCACCGCGGCGTGACGAGACTCATCAATCGCTTCGCCATGTTGATCGAGAACCATAAAGGTATCAATCACGTGCCCATCTTTGCTGGTCATGATTTGCGCGTCGTGTACATTAAAATTACGCCTATCTAACTCCGCCACGACCGTCGCAAATAAAGCTGGCTGGTCTTTCGTATATACAAATACCTCAGTGCCGCCACGAGTGGCTTTTTTACTGATCAAGACTAAAGGCTTAGTCGGATCTTCCATGCGAAGTAAGTGTTCGCAGTGCCACGCGATTTGCGTATGGGTATGACGAAGGAAATAGTCAGCTTTAAAGCGCTGCCACAATACTTCAATTTCGCGCGCGGCAAACCCCTCTTTGCGCAGCATTGCAGAGGCCATTTGTTGATTGTGGCGAATTCGCTCACGCACATCGACAGGATTCTCTAGCCCTCTGCGTAAAGCACGTTGCGTGGAGTAATACAGCTCCGCAAGTAAAGTTCGTTTCCAAGCATTCCAAAGTTCTGGGTTGGTTGCACAAATATCTGCAACTGTCAGGCATACAAGATAATCGAGAGATTCTTCGTCTCTGACTTTTTTGGCAAATTCGGTAATGACATCGGGATCATAAATGTCTCGGCGCTGTGCGGTGACAGACATTAATAGATGATGTCTTACCAACCAAGCGACAAGTTTCGCTTCGGGCTTCGATAAACCATGCTCAATGCAGAAGTCGTACGCTTCTCCTTCACCGATAATTGAGTGATCGCCGCCACGACCTTTCCCGATATCGTGGAAAATAGCGGCAATAATCAGCAGCTCTTTCTTTTGCATCCGTGGGTAGACGTCACAGCAAATAGGGTGCTTCGCATGATTTTCTGGGTCACTAAAAGTGTTGATGTGTTTAAGTAAGCGAATACTGTGTTCATCAACTGTGTAGGCATGGAATAAGTCAAATTGCATTTGACCAACAATCTGACTCCATTGCGGTAAATAGGCCGCCATAACCCCTAATCGGTGCATGAGGCTGAATGCTTTGTGCAGAGCATTAGGGTGACGACATAACGCCATGAACTTTTCACGCGCAGCAGGAATGGTGTGCAAAAACTTGTTGAGCCGACGGCGAGCGGTGCGCAGTTGACGCAGCGTTGGTGGGCTCACCCCTTCAATAGTTGAGTCGTTAGCAATATGTAAGAACATATCCAGAATAGTTTCTGGGCGAGCTTGGAACAATGCGGGTTTCCGCGCTTCAATTAAAGAACCGCGACGTTGAAAGTCCGTATCGAGAATCTCGGCACTTTCTGTCGCCCCACCATTAATGATCGCTTGGTCAAAGAGTTTGAGTAGCATTTTATTGAGCTCTGCCACACGACGAAGCGTGCGGTAGAACTCTTTCATCATCATTTCTACGCCTCGGTTGCCTTCTCCGACGTAGCCTAGATTTTCCGCAACTTGTGCTTGATGAGCAAAGGTCAAGCGGTTGTCATAGCGGCGAAGCTCCATGTGCAGAGCGAAACGCACTCGCCAAAGGAAGTCCTGACATTCAACCAATTCTCGGTATTCTGCGTCAGTTAAAAATCCGTATCGGCTCATTTCCAGCAATGACGTGGCACCAAAGTGACGTCGTGCGACCCAGCTTAATGTATGAATATCGCGCAGCCCGCCAGGGGTCGACTTAATGTCTGGTTCTAAGTTGTAGGTCGTATCGTGGTAACGGGCATGGCGTTCGCGCTGCTCTTGAATTTTAGCGCGATAAAACGTTTCACTTGGCCAAAAGGAGTCTGATAATACAACTTTCTTCAGTGCCTGAAAGGTATCCTCGCTGCCACACAGTAGACGCGCTTCTTGAAGATTTGTCGCGACGGTCAGATCGGCTTTACCAATTTCCGCACATTCGTTAACGGTGCGAACTGCGTGTCCGACCTCGAGTTTTAAATCCCACAACAGCGTAATGAATTCGCTGATTTTTGCTTCTAGCGCGGTCGGCAGCTTATTGTTCGACAGAATCAAAATATCGATATCGGAGAGCGGATGCAGCTCGCCACGCCCATAGCCACCCACGGCAACTAGGGAAATGTTGTAAATATCTTTGAAGCCAAAATGTTGCCACAAACGATTCAGAAGCAGATCCATGTATTCTGCTCTGGCTAAAACCAAGCTTGTTACCGGATGATGATTGAGAAACTCTTGGTTTTGATCGGAGCTAAATTTCTCTAACTCTTGTTTGAGTTCTCCGATATTGATTTGTTCATCGGAAAAGGTAAGAGGGGACTGAAGTGTCATATTTGCCATCCGTGCAAGCTAATCTAATTACAATCTAACAAATTTGTGGCAGATAAAAAATATCCCCGCCGAAGCAGGGATATAGTAAACAACGAGTGGTCGTCAGCTTTACGCGTTTTTCATTAGGCGAGGAATCGTATCGTCACTACGAAGCGTCAGTACTTCACAACCTTCTTTTGTTACAACAATGGTATGTTCCCATTGAGCAGAGTTCTTGCCGTCGCCTGTGTAAACGGTCCAATCGTCTTGAGCGTCAACAGAGCAACCAAATTTACCTGCATTAATCATCGGCTCAATAGTAAAGCACATGCCTTCTTTTAGTACGCGGCGGTCTTTGTTCTTGTAATGAACCACTTGTGGTTCTTCATGGAACTCATCGCCGATACCGTGGCCACAGAAGTCTTTCACAATAGAAAACTTGTTGCGAGGGTTGTTTTTGTTGTTCTCTTTGATGTATTTCTCGATAGCTGTGCCGATGTCACCAACCGTTGAACCTGGCTTTACGGTACGCATACCAACATACAGTGCTTCTTGAGCAACCATGCATAGACGTTTGTTTGCAGGTGAAACATCACCGACTAGGAACATCTTAGAAGTGTCACCATGGTAACCTTGAGGACGCACGCTCAGATCCGCATTTTCGTCATTTGGAACGATTACGGTAATATCAACGTTTAAGATGTCGCCATCTTTTAGTACCGCTGGCTTCATTTGACCGTTGCTACCGATTTCGTCTTTTTCTGCTGGAATACCGTGGCATACGATATGGTTGATTGAAGTACAAATCGACTTAGGGAAACCATGGTAATCAAGCGGAGCAGAGTATGCGCCTTTTTCTAGAGCGTACTCATGACAGATTTTGTTCAACTCTTCTGTCGTCACACCAACTTTGATGTGTGGTTCGATCATTTCTAGAATCTCTGCGGCCAGCTTGCCCGCAATGCGCATGCGTTCTATTTCTTCAGCAGTTTTAATCTTGATTGACATTGGCTTTCTCTACTTATTCCTAAGCACGTAAACGTGCGAATGGCCGCATTCTATCAGACATCGGGGCGTTAACCCAAGTTAGATAGGAATATGCATCATTCTTAATTCGATCGTATGTTTAAAGTTTTGCTTATAAATAGGAGAAAGTGGCACGGTGAAGAAATAATTTTTACTAGCCACAGTGAGCTAAAATATGGTATAAAGCGCGCCGGAATAGAGGACTGTTCTCTTCGTTTAGCAAAGCTAAGCGGCGAAGCAAGCTTCATCCGAATAACCTTTTATCTTTAAATCACACACATTCCGTCACATATTCCGGGGTGCTGAGCAGAAGCTTGGTCGGAGTTATGGGGAATGTGGAGGCCTAACCCCATAGAGGAATTTAAAATGGCAACTGTATCAATGCGCGATATGCTAAAAGCTGGTGTTCACTTCGGTCACCAGACTCGTTACTGGAACCCAAAAATGAAGCCATTCATCTTTGGCGCTCGTAACAAAGTTCATATCATCAACCTAGAAAAAACTGTACCAATGTTCAACGACGCTCTAGCTGAACTAGCTAAAGTTGGCGAGAAGAAAGGTAAAGTTCTATTCGTAGGTACTAAGCGCGCTGCATCTGAAGCTGTTAAAGAAGCTGCAATCGCAAGCAACCAGTTTTACGTAAACAACCGCTGGTTAGGCGGTATGCTTACAAACTACAAAACAGTTCGTCAGTCTATCAAGCGTCTAAAAGATCTAGAGACTCAATCTCAAGACGGTACTTTTGACAAACTAACTAAGAAAGAAGCTCTAATGCGTACTCGCGAAATGGAGAAGCTAGAGAAATCTCTTGGTGGTATCAAAGACATGGGCGGCCTACCAGACGCTCTATTCGTAATCGACGCTGATCACGAACACATTGCAATTAAAGAAGCTAACAACCTAGGTATTCCAGTATACGCTGTGGTAGATACTAACTCTAACCCAGACGGCGTTGACTACGTAATCCCAGGTAACGACGACGCGATCCGCGCTGTACAGCTATACCTGAACGCTGCTGCTTCAGCAGTATCTGAAGGTCGTAACAAAGACGTAGCTGCAGTTGCTGAAAAAGACGGTTTCGTAGAAGCTGAATAATAGCGGCTCTGTGTCACACTTGGTCTATGTGAAACCTTTGTGTAGCATAAACTAAGTTATAGTTAGCAATGGGGGCCGACAATGTTAGGCCCCTGTTTTTTACCTTATTTCGAATCAAACGAGGAATACAGAATGGCAACTGTAACTGCTGCTCTAGTTAAAGAACTTCGCGAGCGTACTGGCGCTGGCATGATGGAATGTAAGAAAGCGCTTGTAGAAGCAAACGCTGACATCGAACTAGCAATTGAAAACATGCGTAAATCTGGCGCAGCGAAAGCAGCTAAGAAAGCTGGTAACGTTGCAGCTGAAGGCGCAATCATCATCAAAGAAGAAAACGGCGTTGCTGTTCTTCTTGAAGTTAACTGCCAAACTGACTTCGTTGCTAAAGACGGTAACTTCACTGCATTCGCAGAAGAAGTTGCAGCTGCAGCTCTAGCTTCAAAAGCGACTGTTGAAGAGCTACAAGCACAATTCGAAGACGCACGTGTAGCTCTTGTAGCTAAAATCGGTGAAAACATCACTATCCGTCGCGTAGAATACGTTCAAGGCACTGCAATTGCTTCTTACCGTCACGGTGAGAAAATCGGTGTTGTTGTTGCTGGTGAAGGCGACGCAGAAACTCTTAAGCACGTTGCAATGCACGTTGCTGCTTCTAAGCCTGAGTTCGTTAACCCAGAAGACGTACCAGCTGACGTAGTAGAAAAAGAGAAAGCGGTTCAAGTTGAAATCGCAATGAACGAAGGCAAGCCTGCTGAAATCGCTGAGAAGATGGTTGTTGGCCGCATGAAGAAATTCACTGGCGAGATCTCTCTAACAGGTCAAGCTTTCATCATGGAACCTAAGAAAACTGTAGGTGAAATGCTGAAAGAAAAAGGCGCTTCAGTTTCTACATTCGTTCGCCTAGAAGTAGGTGAAGGTATCGAGAAGAAAGAAGAAATGAGCTTCGCTGAAGAAGTTGCTGCAGCTCAAAAAGGTTAATCCTTAGAGACTGTATAAAGATTAGACCGTAGCCTTGGCTGCGGTCTTTTTATGAGCAGTGAACGATTAGCCGTGATGAATAGCCATAACTGAATTTGTGTCTATTCATGACTGTTAATCAACAACTCTCTTTGGAAGGTAAACTCCATGACTACGAACCCTAAACCAGCGTATCAACGTATTCTATTAAAACTGAGTGGTGAAGCTCTTCAAGGTGAAGACGGTTTTGGTATTGATCCTGCGGTCCTTGATCGCATGGCACAAGAAGTTAAAGAACTGGTTGAACTGGGTGTTCAGGTTGGTGTAGTTATCGGTGGCGGTAACTTGTTCCGTGGTGCAGGCCTTGCTGAAGCTGGTATGAACCGCGTAGTTGGTGACCACATGGGTATGCTTGCTACAGTAATGAATGGCCTAGCGATGCGCGATGCTCTTCACCGTGCATACGTGAATGCGCGCGTTATGTCTGCCATTCCTCTAAAAGGCGTATGTGACGACTATAATTGGGCTGATGCGATCCGTGAGCTTCGCCAAGGCCGTGTTGTCATCTTCTCTGCTGGTACGGGTAACCCGTTCTTTACAACGGATTCTGCTGCTTGCCTACGTGGTATTGAAATCGAAGCGGATGTTGTACTAAAAGCGACGAAAGTTGATGGTGTATTTACTGCTGACCCTGTAGCAAACCCAGACGCAGAGCTGTATGATAAGCTATCTTACGCAGAAGTTCTGGATAAAGAGCTGAAAGTGATGGACTTGGCGGCGTTTACGCTAGCTCGTGACCACAAAATGCCAATCCGCGTATTTAACATGAACAAGCCAGGCGCACTACGTCGCGTGGTTATGGGCGAAGCAGAAGGCACGCTAATCAACGAATAAGCTTGTCCTAAGGTGCCACCCAAAGCGTTAGGGTGGCGTTTGCTTTGCTCAACCGTTTTAGGCTTTCTTCAGGAAAGATGACATTTTTAAGGTGAAACTGTGATTAACGAAATCAAAAAAGACGCGCAAGAGCGCATGGATAAAAGCGTTGAAGCGCTTAAGAACAACCTTTCTAAAATTCGTACAGGTCGTGCACACCCAAGCCTACTATCTGGTATTTCTGTAGAATACTACGGTGCAGCAACACCTCTAAACCAAGTAGCAAACGTTATTGCTGAAGATGCACGTACACTTGCAATCACGGTTTTCGATAAAGAGCTGACGCCGAAAGTAGAAAAAGCGATCATGACGTCTGACCTTGGTCTAAACCCTATGTCAGCTGGCACTATCATCCGCGTTCCACTTCCACCGCTAACGGAAGAACGTCGTAAAGACCTAGTTAAGATCGTTCGTGGTGAAGCTGAAGGTGGTCGTGTTGCTGTTCGTAACATCCGTCGTGACGCAAACAACGATCTTAAAGCGCTTCTAAAAGATAAAGAAATCTCTGAAGATGAAGACCGTAAAGCACAAGACGAAATTCAAAAACTAACTGACGTTGCAGTTAAGAAGATCGATGAAGTTCTTGCTGCAAAAGAAAAAGAGTTGATGGAAGTTTAATACTCCCACACACATCACTGTTGGAAAACGCTGTGCTCACAGCTCAGCGTTTTTTTATGTTAGTCTATCCAACTGATGGAACTCAATTAACTCCCTATGCAAAATTCTCAAGCCTTCTCTGATTCCCTTCCTAAGCATATTGCCATCATTATGGACGGTAATGGCCGTTGGGCTAAGTCCAAAGGAAAACCTCGCGTATTTGGTCACAAAAAAGGCGTTAATGCCGTTCGTAAGACCGTGGCTGCTGCTTCAAAGCTTGGCATTAAAGCCATGACGCTATTTGCTTTTAGTAGTGAAAACTGGCGTCGTCCGGAGGAAGAAGTGGGTCTTTTGATGGAACTGTTTATCACGGTCCTGTCTAGTGAAGTAAAAAAACTACACAAAAATAATTTACGGTTGCGCGTGATCGGTGATACCAGTCGATTTAGTGAGCGTCTACAAAAGAAGATTGTAGAAGCTGAAAATCTAACGGCAGGTAACACGGGGATGGTGATCAACATTGCAGCCAATTATGGCGGTAAGTGGGACATCACAGAAGCGGCCAAAACGTTAGCGTTAAAAGCACGCAACGGTGAGATTCGTGTAGAGGATATCAATGAGCAGCTAATCACTGAGCATTTGACCATGGCAGACTTACCTGAAGTGGATCTTTTGATTCGTACCAGTGGAGAGTGTCGCATCAGCAACTTTATGTTGTGGCAAATGGCTTATGCAGAAATGTACTTTACACCCGAGTATTGGCCGGAATTCGACGAAGACAGCTTAGTTGAAGCTGTAACTTGGTTTATCAATCGAGAACGTCGTTTTGGCTGTACAGGTGAACAAATAAAGGCATTGATGGCAGCTCAATAAGGACTAGTTAGTTTGAAACAGAGAATAATAACAGCACTAATTTTAGCTCCCCTGGTTATTTTAGGCATTTTTAAATTACCCCTAATGGGCTTTATTGCCGCTTTAACTGCAATTACCCTATTAGGTTTTTGGGAGTGGACTCAATTTACAGGAAGCAACTCTCGCTTTGCTGCCCTCGTTCCGGCAGTCATTGTTACCGGACTTAGTTTTCTATATATTTCGCCTGACGCACATAGCCTCAACCATTTAGCAACGCCTCATTATGTTGTGCTGGGCCTTGGTTTTGTTTGGTGGATTATTGCTAGCTTAATGGCGATTACTTATCCCAAAACAACGAAATCTTGGCAAAATAATTTTGTTTTACGCCATGTGTTTGGTTTTCTGACATTAATTCCATTCCTTTGGAGTGTAGTTATTCTTAGAGCTCATGACATTACGGTAGATCCATACCACGGAGCAAAGCTCGTGTTATACGTTTGTTTCTTGGTATGGGCTGCAGATAGCGGTGCTTACTTTGCAGGCAAAAGCTTAGGCAAACGTAAAATGGCGCCACATGTCAGTCCGAATAAAACCATTGAAGGGCTTATTGGCGGCATTATCACGGCATTGATCGTGGCGTGGGCATTTGCTGATTGGTTTGATATTCAGTTCTCCAGTCCTGTCCATATGGTGTTGATTACGTTGGTTACTGTTGTTATATCAGTGCTCGGCGATCTGGTGGAAAGTATGTTCAAGCGTGTCTCAGGCATTAAAGACAGCAGCAACATTATCCCAGGACATGGCGGTGTGCTCGATCGTATTGACAGCCTAACCGCAGCATTCCCAGTTTTTGCTCTTCTTTACTACGTATTCTAATTTATCAGGAGCGGCATTGTCGCTCCTGAGCTTTCTAACGGTCTTACAACATGCAAAAGTTAACGATTCTTGGTGCTACTGGATCTATTGGTGCAAGCACGCTTAAAGTGGTCGAACAAAACCCAGAGCTGTTTTCTGTCGTTGCCTTAGCGGCAAGCACCAACGTTGAAAAGATGATCGGGCTATGTCGTCAGTGGCAACCTAAATACGCGGTAATGGCGGACAAAGCCGCAGCGATTCAACTCCAATCTGAGTTACATTTGGTTTCGCCAAACACCGAAGTATTAGGTGGTGTGGATGCTCTATGCCATATTGCATCATTGGACGAAGTTGACAGTGTGATGGCTGCTATTGTCGGAGCGGCTGGTCTACTGCCTACCATGGCTGCTGTGAAAGCTGGTAAGCGAGTATTGTTGGCAAATAAAGAAGCACTGGTCATGTCAGGCCAGTTATTTATTGATGCCGTAGAAGAGTTTGGTGCGGAGCTACTTCCCGTCGATAGTGAACACAATGCTATTTTCCAGTGCTTACCACAGCAAGTACAAACCAATTTAGGTCGTTGTAATTTACAAGAACATGGCATTTCTCATATTTTGCTGACTGGTTCTGGTGGTCCTTTCCGTTACACTGACATCGCAGAACTGGAAAAGGTGACTCCTGAACAGGCGATCGCCCATCCAAACTGGTCGATGGGACCAAAGATTTCCGTTGACTCAGCCACGATGATGAACAAAGGCTTAGAGTATATCGAAGCTAAATGGTTGTTTAATGCGGCTCGCGAGCAGCTAAAGGTTATTATTCATCCGCAGTCTGTTATTCATTCAATGGTTCAATACCGCGATGGTTCGGTTTTGGCACAAATGGGTGAGCCGGATATGGCGACTCCTATTGCACTGACTATGTCATACCCATCAAGGGTTGAAGCTGGGGTTAAGCCACTAGACTTCACGCAAATTGGCGAATTGACGTTTTTGCAACCTGATTTTGCTCGTTACCCATGTCTAAAACTAGCAATTGACGCTTGTTATGAAGGTCAACATGCAACAACGGCACTGAATGCAGCGAATGAAGTCGCTGTTGATGCATTTTTAAATAACAGCCTAGGTTTTACGGATATCGCTCGCATCAATGAGTCTGTGTTGAATAAAATCAATGCAAGCTGCAAAGCTGAGAATGCGAATAGCTTGGAAAGCTTGTTAGAGCTAGATAGAATGGCACGAACTATTGCCCTAGAAACCATACGCGAGCGTATCTGATGACTGGTATATTGTGGAATCTCATTTCTTTTATCGTCGCACTGGGCATTCTTGTCGCTGTGCACGAGTTTGGGCACTTTTGGGTTGCTCGCCGTTGCGGCGTGAAAGTTGAAAAGTTTTCAATCGGTTTCGGCAAGTCTATCTGGAGTAAGGTAGGCAAAGACGGAACGGAGTACAGCATCTCAATGATCCCTCTCGGCGGCTATGTAAAAATGGTTGATAGCCGTGTTGATGAGGTGCCAGAACATGAGAAGCACTTAGCGTTTGATAAGAAGCCGCTATGGAAGCGAACCTCTATTGTTGCGGCAGGCCCTATCTTTAACTTCCTTTTCGCAATTTTCGCCTATTGGCTCGTATTTCTTATTGGTATCCCAGCAGTTAAGCCAGTAATTGGTGAAGTTACGCCCAATTCGATCGTCGCAGAAGCCGGAATTGAATCTGGAATGGAACTTAAATCGATATCTGGTATCAAAACTCCGGATTGGGAATCGGTAAATATGGGATTGATTTCTCATATTGGCGATGATTTGATGACAGTAACACTGACGTCAGCGAATGAAGTTGGTTCAGAAGTAACGAAAACTCTCGATCTGCGCGAATGGGAGTTCGACCCTGAAACTCAGTCTGCGATGCAGTCGTTAGGTTTTGCGCCGTATACACCGGAGGTATATCGCGTTATCGAACAGGTTTCGCAAGGTGGAGCGGCGGAAAAAGCAGGTGTGCTTCCAGGTGATGAGATTGTCGCTATTGGTGAACAACGCGTCACGGAGTGGAAGCAGGTTGTTGAAGCGGTTCGCTCTAATCCTGATACACCGATTGAATTAACGGTATTGCGTCAGGGCTATGAGCAAACATTAACGCTGACGCCTGGTAGCCGTGAGCTAGCTAACAAAGAAGTCGTTGGTTTTGCAGGTATTGCACCTAAAGTCGCAGAATGGCCAGAAAGTTATCGCTTCGACCTTCAGTTTGGTGTATTCGAGTCAGTAGGTAAGGCGGTAGACAAAACCGGCCAAGTCATTGGCTTGACAATCAGCATGCTTAAGAAACTGATTGTTGGTGACGTTGGTCTGAATAATCTGAGTGGTCCAATATCAATAGCCAAAGGCGCAGGTGCGACGGCTGATTATGGCTTGGTCTACTTTTTAGGTTTTCTCGCTCTAATTAGTGTTAACCTAGGTATTATTAATCTCGTTCCTTTACCAATGTTGGATGGCGGTCATTTGTTGTTTTTTGCAATTGAAGCAGTCATTCGACGTCCCGTTTCTGAGAGAGTGCAGGAAATGGGCTTTAGAATTGGTGGTGCGATCATCTTCTCGCTCATGGCGTTAGCGCTATTTAATGATTTTACTCGTCTGTGATAGTTCAGAGACAAAAGCAGTAGCAAGGAATAATTAGAACAAGTATGGCGATTAAGCGAATTCTATTTGCAAGTTTACTGGCGACCAGTGTATCTGCAAATGGAGCAGAGAACTTCGTAGTTCAAGATATTGAAATCGATGGATTGCAGCGTGTAGCACTGGGTGCTGCGTTGTTGAAAATGCCTGTACGTGTCGGTGATACCATTGGCCAAGGCGATGTTGCAGAGATTATCCGTGCACTGTATGCATCTGGTAACTTTGAAGATGTGAAAGTGTTACGTGACGGCGGCGTTCTGATGGTTCAAGTCAAAGAACGTCCTACCATTGCCAGCATCTCATTTTCTGGTAACAAAGCAATCAAGGACGAGCAGCTACAAGAAAACCTGAACGCATCTGGTGTTCGTGAAGGCGAAGCGCTTGACCGCACCACGCTAAGCAACATTGAAAAAGGCTTAGAAGACTTTTACTACAGCGTAGGTAAATACAACGCCACAGTAAAAGCTGTGGTGACTCCACTGCCACGTAACCGTTCTGACCTAAAGTTTGTCTTTACTGAAGGCGTGTCGGCAAAAATTCAGCAAATCAATTTTATCGGCAATGAAGTTTTCAGCGATGAGGACCTTCTTTCTCGTTTTAACTTGAATGTTGATGTGCCGTGGTGGAATTTCCTGTCTGACGAAAAGTACCAAAAACAAGTGCTTGCAGGTGATATTGAAGCGCTCAAATCATTCTATCTGGACCGCGGTTACTTAAAATTTAACGTTGATTCGACACAAGTTGCAATCTCTCCTGACAAGAAAGGGGTATACATTACTCTTGGCTTAGAAGAGGGAAAGGTTTATACCGTCAAGGACGTAAAGTTCCGTGGTGATTTGATTGGTGAGGAAGCGACGTTCGAACGACTTGTACCATTTGAAGACAATGAGACGTACAACGGCTCGTTGGTCACTTCAATGGAAGAGGGTATTAAACGTGTGCTTGGTGAGTCCGGCTACGCTTATCCTCAAGTGAATACCATTCCTGAGTTTGACGATGAGAATCAAGAAGTATCTTTGGTCGTTAACGTCGATCCAGGTAACCGAATTTACGTTCGTGATATCCGCTTCACGGGTAACAACTCAACCAAAGATGAAGTCCTTCGTCGTGAAATGCGTCAGATGGAAGGCAGTTGGTTAAACTCGAAATCGATTGAAACGGGTAAAACTCGTCTAAACCGTTTGGGCTACTTTGAAAATGTTGAAGTACAGACGGTTCGAGTTCCTGGTAGTGATGATCAAGTTGACCTAGTTTACTCTGTCAAAGAAGCGAACTCTGGTAGCGTTAACTTCGGTGTTGGCTACGGTACAGAATCGGGTGTGAGCTTCCAGGTTGGCCTGCAACAAGATAACTTTATTGGTAGCGGTAACCGTGTTGGTATCAACGCGATGATGAATGACTACCAGAAAAACATCAGTCTAGATTACCGAGACCCGTACTGGAACTTAGACGGTGTTAGCTTAGGTGGTAAGGTCTTCTACAACGAATTTGAAGCGAAAGAAGCTAATATCGTTGACTATACCAACGAAAGCTATGGTGCGAGCTTAACGTGGGGCTTCCCATTCGATGAGCTGAACCGTTTTGAATTCGGTGTCGGTTATACGCACAACAAGATCGGTAACTTATCGCCTTACTTGCAGGTAGAGCAGTTCTTACGAGCACAAGCAGACAACATTGATTCTAGTGGAGCGTTGAACACGAACGACTTCGATTTCAATATCTCTTGGACACGTAATAACTTAAACCGTGGCTACTTCCCTACGGCAGGTAACCATCAGCGTGCATTCTATAAAATGACCGTACCTGGCTCTGACGTTCAATACTTCAAAATGCAGTACGATGTTCGTCAGTATGTGCCATTGACTAAAAAGCACGAGTTTACCCTCTTGTTCCGTGGCCGCTTAGGTTACGGTAATGGTTACGGTCAAACAGATGGTAACGATAACTTGTTCCCATTCTACGAAAACTACTACGCAGGTGGCTTTACATCGCTTCGTGGCTTTGGCTCAAACTCTGTTGGTCCTAAAGCGGTTTACCGTGATACATCTGGTTCAAACAATGGCGCAGATACAGCAACAGATGACTCTGTTGGTGGTAACGCCGTAGCGCTAGCAAGTGTTGAGTTGATTGTCCCAACACCATTTGCATCAGAAGAAGTACAAAACCAAATTCGTACCAGTATCTTCTTTGATATGGCAAGTGTTTGGGATACGGAGTTTGACTACCGCGATTCAGGTGCGGAATATGGTGACCGTTACTACTACGATTACTCAGATCCAACCAACTACCGCTCTTCTTACGGTGCGGCGTTGCAGTGGATGTCTCCAATGGGGCCACTAGTATTCTCACTAGCGAAACCAATTAAGAAATTTGATGGCGATGATGAAGAGTTCTTCACATTCACTATCGGTAGAACTTTCTAAAGAGGAAAATATTTTGAATAAAATGATCAAAGCGGCTGGGATTGGCCTTCTTGTACTGAGCTCTTCAATGTTTGCAAATGCGGCAGAAGCTGCACAGAAAATTGCTTACGTAAATACAGCTCAAGTTTTCCAAGCTCTTCCTCAACGTGAAGTTGTACTACAAAAAATGCAAAAAGACTTCAAAAGCAAAGCTGATGAACTGAAGTCAATCCAAGCACAAGCTAAAACAAAGATCGAAAAGCTACAACGTGACGGCGAGCTTTTGGGTCAAGACGAAGTTGAAAAGCTACGTATCGATATCGCGAAGCTAGACAGCGAGTACAAAGTGAAAGCACAAGCACTTGAAAAAGCAAGTGCGCGTCGTGAAGCTGAAGAAAAAGCGAAGCTTTTCAAAACGATTCAAGATGCAGTTAAGAAAGTCGCAGACAAAAATGGTTACGATCTTGTGATTGATATCTCTGCTTTGCAGTACGGCAAGCCAGAATACAATATTTCTGAAGACGTAATTAAAGCTCTAAAATAAGAAGTTATGAAGACATTAACATTAGCCGAATTGGCGACAATTACCGGGGGTGAGCTGTTTGGTGACGAGTCTCTCGTTGTAAGCCGTGTTGCCCCAATGGATAAAGCACAAGAAGGTGACGTAACCTTCTTGTCTAACCCAAAATACGCAAAACACCTTTCTGAGTGCCAAGCTACCGTTGTTATGGTAAAGGCTGAGCATAAAGATCAATGCGTTGGAAATGCGCTAGTGGTTTCAGACCCTTATGTCGCATTTGCTCGTGTGGTCCAAGCGATGGATACCACACCAAAACCGGCAGACGATATTGCACCAAGTGCTGTGATTGCCGCTGACGTTAAGATGGGTGAGAACGTTACAATCGGCGCTAACGCCGTGATTGAAACGGGCGTGGAACTCGGCGACAACGTAAGTGTTGGCGCTGGTTGTTTTATCGGTAAGAACGCCAAGCTAGGGAATAACACCAAGCTTTGGGCTAATGTCACTATCTATCATGAAGTGTCATTGGGTGATGACTGTCTTGTTCAATCGGGCACCGTCATTGGCTCTGATGGCTTCGGTTATGCGAATGACAAAGGCGAGTGGATTAAAATTCCTCAGCTTGGTTCAGTGCGTATCGGTAACCGCGTTGAGATTGGTGCTTGTACTACGATTGACCGCGGTGCACTCGAAGATACTATCATTGAAGACAATGTCATTCTGGATAACCAACTTCAAATCGCGCACAACGTGCAGATCGGATATGGTACCGTGATGCCTGGTGGTACTATTGTCGCGGGCAGTACAAAAATTGGTAAGTACTGCCAGATTGGCGGCGCGTCTGTTCTGAATGGCCATATCACTATCGCAGATGGTGTGGCGATTACAGGTATGGGCATGGTAATGCGCAGTATCGAAGAAAAAGGCCTTTACTCATCAGGTATTCCACTACAAACGAACAGAGAGTGGCGTAAAACTGCAACTCGAGTTCACCGTATTGATGAGATGAATAAGCGCCTGAAAGCGGTTGAAAAACAGCTGGAACAGAAAGAAGAAATTTAGAACAAGTTATCTTTCGCTCTGTATTTAACGTGAAAGCTAACAGGCTCTAGTTCCATATTCTGTACGAAGACTCGCGAAATGCGGGTCTTTTTCTTCTATAATGACGCGCTCTAAGTAGATTTAACTCCAAGATGGTGCGTATTTTGCTAGTATATTGCAAAGCGATTCGGCTTTACGACCTGTTGCCACGTTTGCCATCTTGGCGGCAAAAAATTGATATAGGAAGACGACTTTGACTACTGAAAAGAAAACGATGAACATCTCTGAAATTCAAGAGCTACTACCTCATCGCTACCCATTCTTATTGATCGACCGAGTGATAGACTTCCAAGAAGAGAAGTACCTTCACGCGATTAAAAACGTGTCGGTTAACGAACCTCAGTTCACAGGTCACTTTCCTCAACTACCAGTATTCCCAGGTGTTTTGATTTTAGAAGCAATGGCTCAGGCAACAGGCTTACTTGCATTTAAATCATTTGGTGCACCAACAGAAAATGAACTGTACTACTTTGCAAGCGTAGACGGCGCGAAATTCCGTAAACCAGTGGTTCCGGGCGACCAATTGGTTATTGAGGTAGAATTTCTGAAAGAACGTCGCGGCATTGCTGCATTTAGCGGTGTAGCAAAAGTTGACGGCGAAGTGGTATGTTCTGCAGAACTGAAGTGTGCTCGTCGAGAGTTTTAATATGATTCATGAAACCGCTAAAATCCACCCGGCAGCGGTGGTAGAAGAGGGCGCCAAAATTGGTGCTAACGTAACTGTCGGTCCTTTTACGTACATCACCTCTACGGTTGAAATTGGTGAAGGCACAGAAGTGATGTCTCACGTTGTGATCAAAGGTCACACGACTATTGGCAAAGATAACCGTATTTTCCCGCATGCTGTCATTGGCGAAGAAAACCAAGACAAAAAATACGGTGGTGAAGACACAACTGTGGTTATCGGTGATCGTAACGTCATTCGTGAAGCGGTCCAAGTTCACCGCGGCACAGTGCAGGACAAAGCAACCACGATCATTGGTGATGACAACTTATTGTGTGTGAATGCACACGTTGCGCATGATGTTGTTATTGGTAACCACACTCATATCGGTAATAACTCGATTCTTGGTGGTCACGTTACTGTTGATGATTATGCTGGTGTGATGGCACTGTCTGCGATTCACCCGTTTTGTACAGTGGGCGCTTACGCGTACATTGGCGGCTGCTCAGCAGTGGTGCAAGATGTCCCAGCTTACGTACTCGCGCAAGGTAACCACGCGACTCCTTTCGGCTTGAACCTTGTTGGCTTGAAGCGTAATGGTTTTGAGAAACCAGAGATTCGTGCGCTGCAAAAAGCGTATAAAGAAATCTACCGTTCAGGTAAGACGCTAGAAGAAGTGAAGCCTATTCTGGCTGAAATGGCTCAAGATTGGCCGGCTGTGAAGCGTTTCTCAGATATTCTGGAAACGACGGAACGTGGCATTATTCGTTAATTGGCGAATGAACCAATAAATAAAAAGATCGTGACCGAATTTGAGGTTACGATCTTTTTGTGTTTTATGGATAAGGCAAACCGTTATCCATAGCGCACAGGAAAAATAGCGAAGTAGATATGGAAAGACCATTACGTATTGGCATCATTGCCGGAGAATTGTCTGGCGATACGCTAGGTGAAGGCTTTATCAAAGCAGTAAAGCAACAATATCCAGACGCAGAGTTTGTAGGCATTGGCGGTCCGAAAATGATAGCCCAAGGTTGCGAGTCTCTGTTTGATATGGAAGAGCTTGCGGTGATGGGGTTAGTCGAGGTTTTAGGCCGCTTACCGAGACTTCTTAAAGTGAAAGCTGAGCTCGTTCAGTATTTTACTCAGAATCCGCCTGATGTTTTCATCGGGATCGATGCTCCTGACTTCAACTTACGTCTAGAACTTGACCTCAAGCAAGCGGGCATTAAAACCGTTCATTACGTGAGTCCGTCTGTTTGGGCTTGGCGTCAGAAGCGCATCTTTAAAATAGAAGCGGCAACGAACTTGGTGTTAGCATTTCTTCCTTTTGAAAAAGCGTTCTACGACAAATTTAATGTGCCTTGCGAGTTCATTGGTCATACCTTGGCTGATTCCATCCCACTTGAATCAGAACAAGTGCCTGCACGTGAGTTGCTTGGTTTAGAACAAGATAAAAAGTGGCTTGCTGTCCTGCCAGGCAGTCGTGGTAGCGAGTTAAAAATGCTCTCTGAGCCATTTATTGAAACCTGCAAGTTACTTCATAAAAAATTTCCAGAACTGGGGTTTGTTGTCGCACTTGTTAATCAAAAACGCCGTGAGCAGTTTGAACAAGCATGGAAAGAGCTCGCACCAGAGTTGGACTTCAAGTTAGTTGATGACACCGCACGTAACGTCATCACCGCATCCGATGCAGTGATGCTGGCCTCTGGTACCGTAGCGTTGGAGTGTATGCTTCTCAAGCGTCCAATGGTGGTGGGTTATCGTGTGAATGCATTTACCGCTTTCTTAGCTAAACGTCTATTGAAAACGAAGTATGTGTCATTGCCGAATATCTTGGCGGATGATGAGCTCGTCAAAGAATATCTACAAGATGAGTGCACACCAGACAATTTGTTTACTGAGGTTTCTCGCTTATTGGAAAGCGACAATAAACCGATGTTAGATAAGTTTACGGAAATGCATCATTGGATCCGTAAAGATGCGGATCAACAAGCCGCAAACGCGGTTCTAAAACTGATTGAAAAATAGAGATTTATCATGGCTGTTAAACCAAAAGCGACCAAAACCAAAGTTGAACTCCCTCCGTTTGAATATCCACAAGGTTATCAGTTTGTGGCCGGAGTCGACGAGGTAGGACGTGGCCCTTTGGTGGGAGACGTCGTCACCGCTGCGGTTATCCTTGATCCTAACAATCCTATTGAAGGTTTGAACGATTCGAAAAAATTGACCGAAAAGAAACGCATGGCGCTGCTTCCTGAAATCAAAGAAAAAGCTTTGGCGTGGGCGGTCGGACGTTGTTCTCCTGAAGAAATCGATCAACTGAATATTTTGCAGGCGACTATGGTTGCGATGCAGCGCGCAGTGGCGGGGTTACAGGTTCAACCTGATTTGGTGTTGATTGACGGTAACCGTTGTCCGGAGCTGCCAATGGATGCTCAAGCTGTAGTAAAAGGCGATCTACGTGTTGCCGAAATCAGTGCGGCTTCCATTATTGCCAAAGTCGTGCGTGACCAAGAGATGGAAGAGTTGGATAAACTTCATCCACAATTTGGCTTCGCGAAGCACAAAGGTTACCCAACTAAAGCGCACTTTGAAGCGATTGAGCAACACGGAGTGATTAGTGAACACCGCAAGAGTTTCAAGCCAGTAAAAAAAGCGTTAGGCATAGAATAATCAAACGATCTAATTGGTGTTATAAACCCAACCTCTTTAGGTTAGAATCCCCAATAAAATAGAGTTACACGGTACCTGTTAATGTCAGATCCCAAATTCATCCACCTGCGTGTTCATAGTGACTTCTCGATGGTGGATGGCCTCAACAAAGTTCCGCCAATCGTAAAGAAAGTTGCTGAACTCGGTATGCCCGCAATGGCGTTGACCGACTTTACCAACCTATGTGGTTTGGTGAAGTTTTACGGTACAGCACATGGCAGTGGTGTTAAACCGATCATTGGTGCTGACTTTAAAATGCAGTCGGACGAGTTTGGTGAAGAGCTGACTCAAGTGACTTTGCTTGCGGCGGATAATGTGGGTTATAAGAACCTGACGTTATTGATATCAAAAGCGTACTTACGTGGACATGTTCAACACCACCCTGTGATTGATAAAGCCTGGTTGGCTGAAATGTCTGAAGGCCTGATTGTATTATCCGGCGGTAAAAGCGGGGAAATTGGTCGCGGCCTTTTGAAAGGCAACCGTCAAATAGTGCAAGGGTGTGTTGATTTTTATAAACAGCATTTTCCAGATCGCTTTTATCTTGAGTTACTTCGTACCGGTCGTCCAGATGAAGAAACTTATCTTCACTTTGCAGTTGAATTGGCAGAGCAGCAAGACTTGCCAGTAGTGGCGACCAATGAAGTTGTATTCCTGAGTCCAGACCTATTTGATGCTCATGAAATACGCGTAGCGATTCACGATGGTTACACATTAGAAGATCCGCGCAGGCCAAAAAACTACAGTCCGCAGCAATATCTTCGTACAGAAGAAGAAATGTGCGAGCTGTTTGCTGATATTCCTGAAGCGTTAGAAAACAGTGTCGAGATAGCGAAGCGTTGTAACGTGACTGTGCGCTTAGGGGAGTACTTCCTACCAGCCTTCCCAACTGAAGGGATGAAAGAGACTGAGTTCTTAGTCATGAAATCCCGAGAGGGCTTGGAAGAGCGTTTAGAGTTCCTATTTCCAGATGAGGAAGAGAGGAAACGTCGCCGCCCTGAATATGATGAACGTCTTCAGATAGAGCTAGATGTTATCAACCAAATGGGATTTCCTGGTTACTTCTTGATCGTAATGGAGTTCATCCAGTGGTCAAAAGATAATGGAATTCCTGTAGGTCCTGGACGTGGTTCCGGTGCTGGTTCTTTGGTGGCTTACGCACTAAAAATCACCGATCTGGATCCATTAGAATACGATTTGCTATTCGAACGTTTCTTGAACCCAGAACGTGTTTCGATGCCCGATTTCGACGTCGATTTCTGTATGGATAAACGTGACCAGGTTATTGACCACGTTGCGGAAATGTACGGTCGCGACGCGGTATCTCAGATCATCACGTTTGGTACGATGGCGGCAAAAGCGGTAATCCGTGACGTTGGCCGCGTATTGGGTCATCCATTTGGTTTTGTTGATCGTATTTCAAAGCTGATCCCGCCTGATCCAGGCATGACGCTAGATAAGGCGTTTAAAGCTGAACCTGCGCTACCTGAATTGTATGAGGCCGATGAGGAAGTTAAAGAACTCATCGACATGTGTCATATTTTGGAAGGCTGTACGCGAAACGCCGGTAAACACGCTGGTGGTGTTGTAATTTCACCTACAACAATTACCGATTTTGCGCCAATTTATGCAGACGCTGAAGGTCACTTCCCGGTTACTCAATTTGATAAAAACGATGTTGAGACCGCTGGCCTAGTTAAGTTTGACTTCTTGGGTTTACGTACCTTAACCATTATTGACTGGGCGTTAGGGCTGATTAACCCACGTCTAGAGCGAGAAGGTAAAGAACCAGTTCAAATTGAATCCATACCGTTAGAAGACCCTGCCTCTTTCCGTTTGTTGCAAAACTCTGAAACGACAGCAGTATTCCAGCTTGAATCTCGGGGCATGAAAGAGCTGATCAAACGACTTCAGCCTGACTGTTTCGAAGACATTATCGCATTGGTAGCACTCTTCCGTCCGGGTCCTTTGCAATCGGGCATGGTAGATAACTTTATCGACCGTAAACATGGTCGAGAAGCGATCTCTTATCCAGATGAAAAGTGGCAACACGAGTCGCTAAAAGAGACGCTTGATCCAACCTACGGCATCATCCTGTACCAAGAGCAGGTAATGCAGATTGCGCAGATCTTAGCGGGTTACACGCTAGGTGGTGCGGACATGCTCCGTCGTGCAATGGGTAAGAAAAAGCCAGAAGAGATGGCAAAACAACGTGCTATCTTTGAAGAAGGTGCGATAAAGAACGGTATCGATGGCGAGTTGGCGATGAAAATCTTCGACTTGGTAGAGAAGTTCGCTGGTTATGGTTTTAACAAATCGCACTCTGCTGCTTATGCATTGGTTTCTTATCAGACTCTTTGGCTGAAAACCCATTATCCTGCCGAATTTATGGCCGCGGTAATGACAGCTGATATGGATAACACGGAAAAAGTCGTTGGCTTGGTCGATGAGTGTTTCCGTATGAAGCTCACCGTGCTGCCACCAGACATCAACTCTGGCCTATATCGCTTTAATGTTGATGAAAATGGCGCAATTGTTTACGGTATTGGTGCGATAAAAGGGGTAGGTGAGGGCCCTATCGATGCGATTCTTGAGGCAAGAAATAAAGGTGGTCACTTTAAAGACCTATTTGATTTCTGTGCTCGAGTTGATCTAAAACGCGTCAATAAACGAGTGATAGAGAAGCTGATTTACGCGGGCGCGTTGGATCGACTAGGCCCACACCGCGCGGCGATGATGGCGTCACTCAATGATGCGGTAAAAGCAGCAAGTCAACATCACCAAGCTGAGGCGTTTGGTCAAACGGATATGTTTGGTGTGCTAACGGATGCGCCTGAAGAAGTAGAGCATAAGTATACGCAGGTTCCGCCTTGGCCAGAAAAAGTGTGGTTAGAGGGCGAGCGTGATACCCTAGGTCTATATTTGACAGGGCACCCAATTAACGCCTACGTAAAGGAACTAAACAAATACACCAGTTGTCGACTAAAAGACGCAACGCCCACTCGCCGCGATCAATCTGTCACGGTAGCCGGCCTGGTTATTGCCGCTCGTGTAATGACGACCAAGCGTGGTACACGAATTGGTATTATGACACTGGATGACCGAAGTGGTCGTATGGAAGTGATGTTGTTCTCCGATGCGCTGGATCGATACGCTGAACTTCTCGAAAAAGACAGAATTTTGGTCGTTTCTGGACAGGTCAGCTTTGATGACTTCAACGGTGGCCTTAAAATGTCGGCGCGTGAAGTTATGGATCTCGGCAGTGCGCGCGAGAAATACGCTCGTGGTTTGTCGGTATCGATAGATGCAAATCAGATCAACGATCAGTTTTTTGAGCAGTTCAGCCGTATTTTAGAACCGCACAAAGCTGGAACCGTACCCGTCAATGTATACTACCAGCGTGCCGACGCCAGAGCGCGGTTAACATTGGGCACCGAGTGGCGAGTAACGCCAAGTGATACATTACTCGACGATTTAAAACAGTTACTTGGCAAAAGCCAGGTAGAACTCGAATTTAACTAAAAATTCAGCGCAATGTGTTAGACGCTGAGTAAACAAGGATTCATAGATGAGCCTAAACTTTCTTGAATTTGAAAAGCCAATTGCAGAACTAGAAGCGAAAATTGAAGCATTACGTGATGTCTCTCGTCACGGTGGTGATTCTGCGATTGACCTGGATAAAGAAATCGAACAGCTTGAGAAGAAAAGCTTAGAGCTGAAGAAAAAAACCTTCAGCGACCTAGGCGCATGGGAAACAGCTCAACTGGCTCGTCACCCACTACGTCCTTACACGCTGGATTACATCCAACACGCTTTTGAGGAGTTTGATGAATTAGCGGGTGACCGCGCGTTTGCAGACGACAAAGCGATTGTGGGTGGCATGGCTCGCCTTGAAGGCCGTCCTGTGATGATCATCGGTCATCAAAAAGGTCGTGAAACCAAAGAGAAAGTGAAACGTAACTTTGGTATGCCAAAACCAGAAGGTTACCGTAAAGCGCTACGTTTGATGGAAATGGCTGAGCGTTTCAACATGCCGATCATCACATTTATCGATACGGCTGGTGCGTATCCAGGTGTGGGCGCAGAAGAGCGTGGTCAATCTGAAGCTATCGCGAAAAACCTAAAAGTGATGTCTGGTCTTAAAGTGCCAGTAATCTGTAACGTTGTTGGTGAAGGTGGTTCAGGCGGCGCACTAGCAATTGGTGTAGGTGACTACGTGAACATGCTTCAGTATTCTACGTACTCAGTAATCTCTCCTGAAGGTTGTGCTTCAATCCTATGGCGTGATTCTGACAAAGCGCCGCAAGCGGCAGAAGCGATGGGTCTAACTGCTCCTCGTCTTAAAGAGCTTGAACTGATCGACGAAATCATTGAAGAGCCACTAGGCGGCGCTCATCGCGATCATGTTCAAATGGCAGCGAATATGAAAGCGACACTACTTCGTCAGCTAGAAGATCTAGAACAATTGGATGAAGAGACGCTACGTGAACGTCGTTACCAGCGCCTAATGAGCTACGGTTACTGTTAATTTCGGTGATTGCAATTAAGCGTTAGCTGATATCTCAAGTGATAACAGTTAAAATAGAAAGGGTTGGATGAGAGTCCAGCCCTTTTTTGTACCTATCGGATCGCTTATGGAATCGCTTTACCCGCATTTTGCTCAAGTTCTCGGCCGCTACTATCAATCAGGCACTAAGGTTGTCTTGGCGTTTAGCGGAGGAGTGGATTCACGTCTTTTACTCGAATTACTCAGTCGCTATCAACAAGCGCATTCGATAGAGTGCCACGCCGTATATGTGCACCATGGTTTGAGCTCGAATGCCGATGATTGGGCCGATAAATGCTTACTTTGGGCAAAACAAGTGGGCATATCATGCTCGATTGAGCGAGTGAGCTTAGACATCAGCAATGGTGAAAGTATTGAACTTCTTGCTCGTGAAGCTCGCTATCAAGCCTTAACTAAGTACATTCAAGAAGGCGATATACTGTTGACCGGCCAACATGCTGATGATCAACTAGAGACTTTTCTCCTTGCTCTTAAGCGAGGCAGCGGGCCAAAAGGGTTATCTTCGATGGCGGAGAGTATGCCGTTTTCTGGCGGCTCCCTAGTTCGACCATTGCTTACTATCAAGCGGAAGACCATCGAAGACGCGGCTACTAAATTAGGCTTGGAGTGGGTGGAAGACGAAAGCAACCAAGATACCCGTTATGATCGTAACTTTCTTCGTCATTGTGTTATTCCTGAATTGTCTGGTCGCTGGCCGAGTATCCATCAAGCGGTTCAGCGCAGTGCAAGCTTATGTGCTCAACAAGAAGCGCTATTGGATGAACTATTGAGCGCGGTGTTTGAACACGCTTTACAAACGGATCTAAGTTTAAGTATTAAAGAACTGGCTAAGCACAGTGAATTAGCGCGTGCGCGCTTGATTCGTATGTGGCTGGCTAAGCTTAATACTAGTATGCCGACTCAGGTACAACTCAATCTTATCTGGAATGAAGTCGCATTAGCTCAGCAAGATGCCAACCCCAAACTACAACTTAAACAAGGTGAAGTGCGCCGTTTTCGAAATCGTCTCTATTGGGTAACGGAAATAGCTGACGTCACTGAGTGGCAAAGTAGGATTCAAGTCGATACCGTTTTATCGCTTCCAGAGCGGCTAGGGGAGCTGACCTTAACGACGAGTTCTAGCAACGCAACGATTGCGCTTCCGAGTCAGCCAGAATTGCTTCGCGTGACCTTCAATCCGGAAGGCTTATCAGCGCATCCAACCACGCGTAATCACAGTCGAAAGCTGAAGAAGTTGTTCCAAGAATACAATGTGCCAAGCTGGCTGCGTCGTCAAATTCCGATTTTGATGTATCAAGACCGAGTCGTTGCAGTGGCAGATCTGTTCGTTGATCAGGCGTTTAATGGTCAAGATTGTGAACTTATTTGGCGCAGGTAATGAAAATTCATGCCACAATGTCGATTATAAAATATAAAAATCCTTAAATAATAATTGATTAGGTGAAGCAATGAAAAAAACAATCATGGGCGCAATGGTGGCGCTAACCATATTCTGTGGTCATGCTCTAGCAGCGGGAGATGCCACAGCTGGTCAAGCAAAGGCAGGAGTATGCGCAGCATGTCATGGCGCCGACGGCATTGCTGTCATTCCGGGTTACCCAAACCTGAAAGGGCAAAACGAGCAATACATTATCAGTTCAATTAAAGCCTATAAAAACAAAGAGCGAACAGGTGGTCTTGCTGCTGTTATGCAAGCTCAAGCTTCACTGTTGTCTGATGAAGACATCGCTAATCTAGCGGCTTACTACGCAAGTTTGAAGTAAACGCGAGTCTGAAAAAGCTTGGACGATTGGGCATTGAGCAGTCCTCACTGGGGTTTTATCAACTCACGATATTCGCTATGTTAATTTGCTCAATCTGGATTTTCGCTGGTGGATCAGAGACAAACATTGAATGTTGCGAAACGCTAAACGATAATAAGCGCAATCGATTGAAGCTTAAGGGATGAACATGAAAAAAATTGAAGCGATTATCAAGCCATTTAAATTGGATGATGTTCGAGAAGCGCTAGCTGAAGTTGGCATTACAGGGATGACCGTCTCTGAAGTGAAAGGCTTTGGTCGCCAAAAAGGTCACACCGAGCTTTACCGTGGTGCAGAGTACATGGTGGACTTTCTGCCTAAAGTGAAGCTCGAAATCGTTGTAACGGAAGATGTGGCTGATAAATGCGTAGAGACGATCATTGAAACCGCGCAAACCGGCAAAATTGGTGATGGTAAAATCTTTGTTACTGATGTTGAGCGTGTGGTTCGTATCCGTACTGGTGAAGAAGACGAAGACGCGATCTAAGGTTTCTTGTTACCTGTCTCGTATTTATTATGCTAAAAGGGAGCCAAGTGGCTCCTTTTTTGTTTTTTACTTTCAGTGAAATCAAATAACCCGAGGTTGGTTGTTCCAGTTTTAGGGTGCGTATATTCAGGTTTGTCGTATGTTTAAGCGTTTTTTTCTGGCGTTAGCTTTTCTTATTATGGCGGTATTGGTCGGCTTCCAGGTTATTTTCACCGTACCAGATCAGCCGCAAATCATTACTCAAACAGGTTCAGAGCTGACGCAGGATATTAGGTGTATCGAATTTAGCGGCTCAAAAGCTCTGGATCAGGGCGGTGAAATCAATGTACTTGTCTGGAATATCTACAAACAGAACCGGAATAATTGGCAAAGCGCACTCAATGAATTCTCTGCTGATAAGCAGCTGCTGTTATTGCAAGAAGCCAGCATGACACCATCTTTTAAGCAATGGTTGGTGGATGGCAACTGGGTCAGCAACCAAGTGAGTGCCTTTAAGGCGCTGGGCAGCGGTGCGGGTGTGATTAGTATCGCTCAAGGGCAACCAGAAAAAGCCTGTGCTTATACGTCTAAAGAGCCTTGGCTGCGTTTACCCAAGTCTGCACTATACAGCCAATATCAATTAAGCAATGGCGAGAGACTCGCTGTGGTGAATGTACATGCAATTAACTTCACGGTTGGCACGCAAGAGTATGTCTCTCAGTTAACGGCTCTTGAAATGCTTTTAAAGCATCATACAGGGCCGATCCTATTCGCTGGAGACTTCAATAGTTGGAGTGAATCTCGCGTTAATGCGATGCGACAGGCCTTAAAAGCCGCGGACTTGCAAGAAGTGACGTTCTCGCCTGATCATCGAGTCCAATTTATAACGGGATTACCGTTGGATCACGTATTTTACCGAGGACTGACCCTCAAATACGCGAAAGCGCCGCAGAGCGACGCTTCCGATCATAACCCATTGTTACTGTCATTTACGTTAGATGATTAGCTTAGGTCACCACAATATAAAGCGCCCAAATAACGTAGAAGAATACCCATGGCAGGCTTGCAATCACCAAGGCTTGCCCACGTTCAAACTCAGTCCAAGTAAGCACAACACCGTAGCCCAATACAATATACCAAGGCAGCAGTAGTGGTAGTGAGCTAGCGAACTGAGACCACTCACTGGTAAGCGGCAGTTTTAATAGACCATTGAGGCTGTTTAAATCTGCTGCGTAAGTCATCACCTGGCCATGCTTGAGCAATAGGCTCGCGTAGCTTGCGATATCGCCCAATACTGCTGGGAATAAGATTGCACACGACGCGGCAAACCACTTCCAGTAACCATATTGTTGCTTGCTTGCCTTCGTTGCAAGAAAGAACCAAAGCGCAAGCAACAGTAAGGTGGCAAAGCGGTTGAATACATCATTGATGATCGCACTTGCCATTAGCGTGTTTGGCTCTAATAGCTCAATCTGCTTTGGGTCGATTTGCTGAAACTGCGCGGCTAGTTGGTCACTAAGCCACGTGAAATCGACATTCGAAAAGTAAGCGCCCCAGAATAAAAACGGACTAAGCATCAAGAAGATGAACGGTTGCCATCCCCATCCGCCGCGTTGGTAAAGCGCTAGAAAGCAAGATGTTGGAGAACGAAAAATGTCCAACAGCATCACAAGTGGGTTGCTTGATGGGTTCATACACTTACCTTCGTTACGTCAACGTACAACTTAAGTTTTTGACCTGGTTGTAAGTATTTTTTGTTGTGTAGCGAGTTCCATTTTACGATGTCGTTTGTTTTTACTTTGAACTTGCTTGCAATGCCGCTAATGGTGTCACCGGAGCGAACGTTGTAGAAAACGGTACGGATCACAGCACCTTTGTCTGAGTCCTTCCAAATCACGAGCTTTTGACCCACACGCAATGGATCTTTAGGGCCCATGCCATTCCATTTTGCTAACGATTTATACGACACTTTATTTTCACGTGCGATTGACCACAAACTTTCTCCAGACTGAACGACGTGAGTGAGCTTGAGTTGTCCACGAGCACGTGATTGAGTCTTGCTTAATCGATTTTGTGCCGTTAGTGCGTATTTCGCATCGTCTTTTGTTGACGTCGGAATCAGTAGGTATTGGCCAATACGAATATTGTTATTCGACAGACCGTTTGCACGTCGAATCACTTTTGTGGTTGTGCCGTATTTATTAGCTAGCACACTTAAAGAGTCACCAGACTTCACCTTGTAGCGAGCGACCTTCATACCTTTACCACGGTTTTTCTCCACCTTAGTGAGAAAAGCCTCTTTTTTCTCTACCGGAATCAAAAGTTGGTGCGGACCTTCAGGCGCCGTTGACCATTGGTTGTATGCAGGGTTGTAACTTTGTAACTCTTTCACACCAATGCCGGCATAATCTGCTGCAATGGCCAGATCAAGCTGTTCTTTCGGATCGACAAGCGTTAGAACAGGTTTGTTTGGAATCGCAGGAATATTAAGTCCGTACTTGTCTTGGTTTGCGATGACGTCAGCCAAAGCTAGCAGCTTAGGAACGTAACTGCTGGTCTCTTTTGGTAAGTCCAATGAGAAGAAATCGATAGGTTTACCGAGCTTTTTATTCTTACGAATTGCGCTAGAAACACGGCCACCACCACTATTGTAAGCGGCAATTGCATGCTCCCAGCTACCATCAAAACGCTCGTTTAGTTGTACAAGGTAGTCCAGCGCGGCATCCGTTGCTGCTGCCACATCTCGGCGACCGTCATACCAGTAGTTTTGCTCTAGTCCCATCATCTTTCCGGTGCCAGGGACAAATTGCCACAATCCAGCTGCACTACCGTGTGAGTAGGCAAAGGCATCGAATGAGCTTTCCACCACAGGAAGCAAAGCAAGCTCCATTGGAAGTCCACGCTCTTCGATACGTTTTGTGATCATGTATAGAAAAGGAGTCGCACGCTTAGACACCGTGTAAAGGTGATTCGGGTGCTTTAGATACCACGTACGGTAGTAGTCCACTTTCTTATGGTTTGGGATATCCATTTCAAGTTGCATGGCGATACGTTGCCATACATCTTCTTGTTCCTGAGGGGAAAGAACTTTAGGCGCGTCGTTAGCGGATTTTTTTGCTAAAGACGATGTGTTGCCCGGTTGAGCCTTCGCTGCATTTTGTTTTGCAGTCTGCTCAGATTTATTGGTTTCTGGTGTAGAAGACGTTGAGTCTGACTGAGTCAATTGACAGCCAGATAATAACAACGCCAACGCCCAGGTATACTTCAAACGCATGGATTCAGCCTATTTAGGGCCTTTTTATCTTCACCTGCCTGTCGCGCAACACAATGTGCGTGGCAGTCGCAAGATAATAGACATCTTTTAAACACTAACTAATTAATAGAGGCAAAGAGCTTCTAAATTATGCAATGGGGAGAAATTCAAATAGATTTATATCAACCCCAAACGTAAGAGAAGCGCCAGTGGCGCTTCTCGAAAAATCAGCCCCTGATAATACTGGGGTCTTGCAAACTTACAAGCAGAAAATGGTTAAAATTCGTTCTTCCACTCACGCAAAGCCGTAAAAACCGAGCATGGATCGCTATTTTTAATGCGACTAGCAACAGATTGAACCACGTCAGGATTGGTGGTTCGCAAGAACGGATTAATCCACTTTTCTTTGCGTATTGTTGTTGGAAGTGTCGGAATGTTTAGAGCTCGCAGTCGGTTTACATCATCGCGATATTGACGGAGCTGCTCATTATCAGGCTCAACCGCTAAAGCAAACGCCACGTTACTCGCGGTGTATTCATGCGCGCAGAAGACTTGAGTTTCTTCTGGTAGAGACGTTAGCTTGTTTAGTGACTCAAACATTTGCTCTGGCGTACCTTCAAAAATACGACCGCAGCCTGCGGAAAACAACACGTCACCGCAAAACAGTTTTCCGTCTCCAACGTAACCGATATGACCTAAGGTATGGCCTGGTAAACCTAGCACCAAAAAGATTTCGCCAAATAACTCCAGTTTGTCGCCTTCTTCCATGGGGGTGGTTAGGGTTGGAATTGGCTCAGATTTCGGGCCCACAACGGCGACTTCAGGAAAGGCACGCACTAAGTCTGGAACGCCACCAATGTGATCGTTGTGGTGGTGCGTAATTAAAATCGCTTCTAAAGTTAATTCGTTAGCCTGCAAGTATTCTAACACTGGCTTCGCATCGCCCGGATCAACGACTGCGCAACGCTTATCGCTATTTTGTATCAGCCAGATGTAATTATCATTAAATGCGGGTATGCTTTTGATCTCTAACACGATTCGTTCTCCGTCACCCATTTTAGTCAGGTGGTTAATGAAACCAGCACTCAGCAACAAAACTATACCACACCCGTCGACTTGGTCAGCAATGAACAACGGTCCGTGGGTGCTTGAGTCAATCCAGACCCGACTTGATGAATGGTGTCCGAAACTCTTCGGTTACCATATGCTCAAACTGGGCGGGTTGAGCTGTGAGCTAACCAGCTGTAATTGTAACATTCAACACCAAGTCAACGTAGATATCCAGAACCCGTTGCATAATGTGATTGCAGATGGTTACGAATTGCCCTTTTTGGAAAAAAGCTTTGATGTTGTGATACTCGCTCATCAGCTCGACTATGCAAGCGATCCACACCGTTTGCTACGGGAAGTCGATAGAGTGATGATGGATGATGGTTATTTGATAATCACTGGATTTAACCCACTAAGTTTGACTGGATTAGCGAGTTTGCTTCCATGGCGTAAACATAATTTGCCTTGGAGTGGACGAATGTTTACGTCGAACCGCATCAACGACTGGTTAGGGTTACTTAATTATCAAGTGATTCATTGCGATCGTTACGCGCTGTTTCCGATGAAGCGTTACCGCACGATGTGGACATGGTTGGAAAACAGTCTCGGTGATTGGGCGTCACCTGCAGGGAGTTTGTATTACATTGTGGCAAGGAAACGAACATACCCTCTCAAGCCTATCAAACCGCATTGGCGTTTGAAGAAAAAGCTCACACCACTAGGGGTGATGAATCGAGAGGGCAATACTATGAGGAAAGAATCTCGTTAAGAGGGTTGGTAACCAGTATCTTCCTCGGTTGGGTTTTCTGCGGCGGTACGGGCTAGCTCATCACAAATTTCATTCTCACGATGACCAGCGTGGCCTTTTACCCAGTGCCATTCAACTTGATGGCGTGCAGTTTCTTTGTCTAGAGCTTGCCATAGATCGGCATTCTTCACGGGTTTTTTATCCGCTGTTTTCCAGCCACGCTTCTTCCAGTTATGGATCCACTGAGTAATACCTTGGCGCACATATTGGCTGTCAGTCGTTAAAGTGACTTTGCAAGGTTGTTTTAACGTCTGCAGCGCGACGACAGCCGCCAACATTTCCATACGGTTGTTGGTGGTTAACGTGTAGCCTTTGGAAAGCGTCTTTTCTACGTCTTTGTAACGCAATACAATGCCGTAACCACCTGGTCCTGGGTTACCTAAACAAGAACCGTCAGTGAAAATCTCAACGTGTTTGGTCATATTTTTTGGTACTATTAGCCGAAACATTTAATAAAGCATAGTCTGACATACATAACCTTATGAATACCAGCAGCAATTCTGAATATAACCGCATTGTCGTTCTCGATACCGAAACCACAGGTATGAACCGCGAGGGTGGTCCTCACTACATGGGACACCGCATTATTGAAATCGGTGCCGTGGAGATCATCAACCGTAAGCTGACTGGTCGTCACTTCCACGTTTATTTAAAACCCGATCGTGAAATCCAACCAGAAGCGGTTGAAGTTCACGGTATTACGGATGAATTCTTGGTTGATAAACCGGAATACGCGAGCGTGCACCAAGAGTTTCTTGAGTTTATTAAAGGCGCCGAACTTGTTGCCCACAATGCGCCCTTCGATACGGGCTTTATGGATTACGAGTTTGGCATGCTCGATCCTAACATCGGCAAAACGGACGACTACTGCAAGGTGACCGACACCCTTGCTATGGCGAAGAAAATCTTCCCAGGTAAGCGAAACAACCTTGATATCTTATGTGAACGTTACGGTATTGATAACTCGCACCGTACACTCCACGGAGCTTTGCTCGATGCGGAGATTCTAGCCGACGTTTACCTCTTTATGACGGGTGGTCAAACGAGTCTAGAGTTTAACGCGAATAAACAAGAGGGTGGGGTAGAAACCATTCGCCGTATTGAAGGAAGAAAAGCGCTAAAGGTTTTGCGCGCAAGTGCCGATGAACTAGAAGCTCACCAAAAAAGATTAGAGTTGGTGAACGACTGTATTTGGCATCAATAGGAGAAGCTATGCTGAGGGCTTTGTTGGTCGCGTTTTTAGCGATATGGAGTAGTCTCTCGAGTGCATCGAGTGAATCTGCTATGTCTTTGTTAGACAATCGCTTTCGAGTGGATCCAACCATCGAGCAGATCACTTTTTTAGTTTATCGTGAGCAAAGTTCTCAGCCAGTTGTTTTAGTCCGCCCTGACGGTAAAAAGTACTATGCTTGGGACGCCTACGACAATGTACGTTGGTACCAAGATGCCTCACTCGATATTATCTCCGTTGACAACCCTATGCCAGGCCCATGGCAGGCTGTGGGGAAAGTCACTCCTAAAAATAACATCCGCTTAATTTCTCACTTAAAGCTCAGCACGGATGTGTTCCCAAACCGATTATATAATGGGGAAGCGCTTAAGTTTACAGCTCGCCTAACCTCCGACGACAAACCTCTTGTACTGCGCGACTTCCTTGACCGCGTGAATTTGCGCGTGACATTTACCAAGTTTGTCGAAAATGAAGATGAGTTGATCAAAGAAGCACGTCCAGTGCCGATGGTTGTGGGTGAGTTTGCTGATGATGGCCGCGGCTTGGATGAAAAAGCAGGGGATGGTGTGTTCACTGTCCAACTACCAATAGATGTTGAGCCCGGTAAGTACCGTGCGCGAATCACCTCTGGTAATGGCGTATTCTTACGAGCGCAAGAGCAAGTCATCTTGGTTTATCCGAACCCCATTTCTCGTACTTTTATTCAGGCGCGCAATCCTGACAAACCACACCAATTGGTGGTGAGTGGTGAGCAAGGTATGATCGCGCCAGGCTCAATCGCAGTCACGGTGGAACAAGATGCACCCGATGGCTTTGTTAGCTACAGCCAAGGCCAGGTTTCTAAAGATGGAATGAGAACCACGCTGAACCTCAATAACGACGCTGAGCTTGGTAAATACGCATGGCGCGGCGAGATCTTTGCCACTGATTTTGCGACGCAACGTCCACTGGTGTTTCCTATTCCAGAGCAAACCTTCAGTGTTGTTGATGAAGTTGATCTAGAAGCCGCTCGAATTGCAAAAGAAGCTGAATTAGCCGAGCAGCGCCGTATTGAAATGGAAAAGCAAATTATTGCTGAGCGGGAGGCTGAGCGTAAGCGCAGCATGATTATTATCGCGGTGGGTAACGTGATAATGCTGCTGATTGTGATCATTGCATGGATAGTCTGGCGCAAAATTAAAGCGAAGCGCGATGCCATGCCAGAGATGCAGTTAGAGGTGCCAAAGAAATAGTAGTAACACATAAAGCGAGAAACGGAGCCAATCGGCTCCGTTTTTTTTTCAGTTTAAGTTTGAGACAGAATTTGATGTTTCTCATGGTCATTAATCATTTTATTTTAAAGTAACACCATGATTTAACGTTGATTAATCATAATAAAGCTCGCATGATACTCTTTACGTTTCGACTTGATTTTAGTGCGTATCGACGGAGTGAGTTATGACAATTGGAGCGTTAGAACTAGAACATCTACCACGACAAAAGGCCTTGGTTGAGTCTGCTTATGATGCCTTTTATTCTGAAAAAGACGTTGTTGCTGCGGTATTGCTTGGTTCATTGTCATCAGGAAAAGGTGACCGTATTTCGGACGCTGATGTTGTTGTCTTTACTCAAAACAACTTCCATAAAGCCTCAGAGCCTTGCTTTACCCACTTTGAAGCAAATAAAGACATTTTTTATCGTCTTGAGGGAGAGCACAACGAAAATGCGTGCTTCAAAAAATATATTTTTAATGACCTAACCAGTGCGGAGATTCATTGTTTAGATATCTGTGAGCCTTTCAAACTTTCTAAGCCATTTAAGGTTTTATTTGATAAAGCTGATGTGACTGCTGGCATGGTTACTGATGAACCTGCGCCAAAACATGAAGATTTCCCAGTTTATACCAGTGGTGATCAAGGCCTGATTTGGGAACTCTTTGATTGTATTAAGTGGTTGAGCAGAGATAACCATGATCTTGCAAAGTCCTACTTGAAAAAACTCTCTGAGAAACTCTAATTTGAGAGTTATCCCCGTTCCTCCCACTCAAGTTAGTTAGGCGGTTAGGTTATGAAATACAAAAAGCGTCAGAAGTACAAATACACTCTCCATTCTGAAGAAAAGATTGAGGCTCACATTTCAGTGAGTAACGCGTATGACAGCCCTTTTCTTAGTTTGTCCAAACAAGGCGTGTTAACGATTAAAAAGGGCTATGCATGGGATGGAGCGAGTGGGCCAGCGTTAGACACAAAAAACATTATGAAAGCTTCTTTAGTGCATGATGCTCTTTACCAACTCATGAGGGAAGAGGTGTTGCCTCAAAGTGCTCGAAAGCATGCGGATATGTTGCTGAGAGAAATATGTTTAGAAAAAGGAATGTCTAGCTTCAGAGCAACTTATATCTATTATGGCGTCAGAGTTGTCGGTGGCTTCTTTTCCAGACCCGATACTTTGTGTGCTTAACGGGAACATCTTTCCAATGTTTAACTGTTTATTTATACAGTTTGGTTGTGTAAGCTCCAAGATGATATAAAGGAGTCGTACATAATGACAATAAGATATGAAGAGCATGTGCCAAGCCCGAAAGAATACTGTGATATGCGTGTCAAAGCCGGGCTATCACCCAAATCGTTGAAAGCTGCTGAAATTGGTCTACCCAATTCGTTGTATGGCGTATCTGTCCGGGATGAAGGAAAGCTCATTGCAATGGGTCGGGTTGTTGGTGACGGGGCGTGTAACTTCGAAATTGTCGACGTTGCCGTTGATTCTGATTATCAAGGTAACGGTTTAGGTAGAAAAGTCATGGAATACATCGACGGTTATCTTTCTTCTGTTGCACTTGAAGGCTCTTACGTTTCTATGATTGCTGATGAACCGGTCTTTTACGAAAAGCTTGGTTATAGGCTGGTGGCTCCTAAAAGCCAAGGGATGACAAAAAAGTTTAAGCCGAAGGCGTAATACGTATTCAGCTGTGAAGATAAGTACTTGAAAATAGGAGTTTAATCTCCTGTTTTCTATATTGAATTTCCATTTAAGCCACTTCTGGAATTGGTTTGGGTGGCTGCTCTAAATCAGGCTCTTTTTGAACAGTAGGAATTTGTCCCTCACCCACAGCACTGATGTAACAGCCACTAAGTTTAATGGCAAGGTACATATCGGCTCGCAGTAAGATGCCTCCTTCACTGGTGCTGATACCAGTAAGCTCACACCATTGACGTAAGCGTCGTTTCCTTCCTGCGAGGATTAAGCGTACGCCTCTCTTTTTTAAAGTATTGTGAATATCTGCCAGTGTTGCCATCACACTGAGATCCAAGTGAGTAAAGCTCGATACGGCGTCGATGACAACGCAACTTGCGTCTTTGTGATGTTCTACTTGCTCTAACACTCGGCGTTTAAAGTAAGGTGCGTTGAAGTAAGTCAGCGGCGAGTTAAAGCGGTAAATCACCATTCCAGGAATAGGCGAAGCTTTTCCTGAGTCGTCGATGGTCCGAATGGTGCCTTTTTCATCCAAGCCAAGTAGCTGATCACTCGGTCGCATGACAATACGTAAAAATTGAAACAGCCCTAGCAGTACCGCCAAAGTGATCCCCGGTATTACGCCTACGATCAAAACAGAAATAAAAGTGATGATTGCTAGATAGAACGCATCTTTGTCACGAGATTTTAATTTCCAAATGGCTTTGAGATCGAGCAGAGACAAGGATGCGATGATCAACACGACACCAAGTGATGCGATGGGAATAAACTGTAAAGGCTCATAAATAAATACCGCAATAATGGCAATGGTGATTGCGGCGACAATCGAAACTAATTGAGATTTACCGCCATTGGCATCATTTACCGCTGTGCGTGAGTCAGCTCCACTTATCGCGAAACCTTGCGAAAACGCTGAGGCAATGTTGGCAAAGCCCAACGCCTGAAACTCTTTATTTGCATCAATATCATAACCGTTTTTAGCGGCGAAACTGCGCGCGGTGAGCATCATGCTAACAAAGCTGACAATCGCAAGGTTGAGCGCCGGGACCACTAGCTCACGAACTTCACCTAGCTCAAACTCCGGCGTTTGAAACTGAGGGAAACCACCTTGAGTGAGCCCAACTACGGATACGCCCATCTCTTGTAAATGGAAAAACCAAACTGACGCGGTAGTCACGAGTATCGCCAGCATGGCAGCAGGCCAAGTTGGTCGGTAGCGTTTGGTGAGTAAATAAACGACAACCGTCACGATACTCAGAGTTACGGTAGGCCAATGAAGCTCGGTTAATCGTTGTGGAGCCTCCCATAAGCGTTCCAGCAAATAACGTTGTTCGTATTTCAAACCGACCACTTTGGCAAACTGACCAACGATAATTGTGAGAGCGACACCGTTGAGTAGACCCAAAAGAATCGGGCGAGAAAGGAAGTCTGCAAACACCCCTAACTTGAAACGACTGGCCAGTACACACCAAATACCAGTCATCGCTGTCATGGTCATAACTAACTGCCAATGTTTTGTAGGATCACCCGCGGCAAGCGGCGTAACAACGGCGGCAATCACTGCACAGGTTGCTGCATCAGGTCCGACAATGAGTTGTCGAGATGTGCCCATCATGGCGTATACCAACATTGGCAGTACACACGAGTACAGACCGACAATTGCGGATACACCGGTTAGCTGTGCATAAGCTATGGCAACTGGCAGGGCAACCGCGACAACAGAAAAGGCGGCTCTAAAGTCGTTAACAAACCATTCTTTTTGATAATGCTTAAGCTGAACAAGCCCTGGGAACCACTGTGCGAATAATATTTTAGCCAACGGATTTACCATATATGTGAGTGAGTTACTTAAAAGTATACACCGCTTGCTTGGAACGTCTGTGAGTTAGTTATCACTGGAAATCGGGGGAAGGGTCGGAGTGCGTGGATTTTATTGCGCTTGCGCAGAGGTTCTTCGTGGTGTGAGGTGTTATGAAGGCTATTCTGGTAGCAATAAAAAACGGGAGTTGTCACTCCCGTTGTATGGTTTCAGATTAGAGAGTTAAGCAACGCTATCCATCTGAGGGTATAGCGGCTTTGCGGCGAGCAATTCCGGCTCGAAGTCGTCAACGTTGATTGTATCCAGACGATGCTGTTCAGCTTCTCTTAGTAGGTCGGCTTCTTCTTGCGTGATCAAGCCTTGCTCTAGCCCTTCCTGAGCAATCATATCCAAACGTAGGAATGGACGACGTTTGCCTTGCGCTTTACATACTTTGTCGAACACTGGCTCAGCTTGAAGAATGACTGACAGGGCAAGCTCAATCTTACCTGCTGCGTTGTGCTCGGTTGGTTCAAGGTACTGACCGCGACCAATGCGTGAGCGCGTTGCACTAGGCGTTTGTAGAATGCGCGCCACTTTGCTGTCTAGTTTATCGCTTGGCGCTTTGCGTACACGACCGAATGGCATGATTAACACGCGCAGTGCACGACCAATCACTTTGTTCGGGAAGTTTGCTAAGAATTCGTCTACCGCCACTTCCGCTTGTTTCAAACTGTCTTGTAGACCCCAGTGTACTAATGGTAAATCTTCGACTGGGCGGCCATCTTGCTCAAAACGTTTCAACGTCGCAGAGCTCAAATATAGCTGGCTTAGAATGTCACCAAGACGCGCTGATAGACGCTCTTTACGCTTCAAAGAGCCACCTAGCACTGCCATTGAGATATCCGATAGCAGAGCAAGGTTTGCGCTGTAACGGTTCAATTGTTGGTAGTAACGCTTGGTTGCATCTTTGGTTGGTGATGAAGAACCTAAACCGTCGCTCAAACCAAACCAGATACTGCGCACGAGGTTACTCATGGTAAAGCTCACGTGACCAGCAAGCGCTTTATCGAACTTCTCTACAGCATCACTGGCATCAGAGTACGCGGCGTTCATTTCTTCAAGAACGTATGGATGACAGCGAATCGCACCTTGACCAAAGATGATCATTGAGCGTGTTAAAATGTTTGCACCCTCAACCGTTACCGCGATTGGCGCACCTTGGTAACCACGCGCTAGGAAGTTAGAAGGTCCCATACAGATACCTTTACCGCCTACGATGTCCATTGCGTCGATGATGCTTTGCTGACCGCGATGAGTACAGTGGTACTTCACGATAGCTGAGATTACTGATGGCTTTTCACCTAAGTCGATACCTGCCACGGTTAAGTTGCTTGCTGCATCCATCACGTAAGCATTACCACCAAGACGTGCCAATGGCTCTTCTACGCCTTCCATGTGACCGATAGGTTGTTTGAACTGGCGACGAATGCGTGAGTAAGCGCCCGTTGCCATTGCCGCAGTTTTGATGCCACCTGTTGAGTTTGAAGGTAGCGTGATACCACGACCAACCGATAGACACTCAACCAGCATACGCCAACCTTGGCCCGCCATTTTTTCACCACCGATAATGAAATCGATAGGAACAAAGATGTCTTTACCGCGCGTTGGGCCATTTTGGAAAGGCACATTGAGCGGGAAGTGTCGGTTACCAATCTCAACACCTTTGACATCAGTTGGGATAAGCGCACAAGTGATGCCAAGATCTTCTTTGTCGCCTAGCAAACCTTCAGGATCTCGAAGTTTAAATGCTAAGCCTAGTACCGTTGCGACTGGCGCTAGGGTGATGTAGCGCTTGTTCCAAGTCAGGCGCATACCCAGTACTTCTTTTCCTTCCCATTCGCCTTTACAAACCACACCGTAATCTGGAATAGAGCCAGCGTCAGAGCCTGCTTCTGGACTCGTTAGGGCGAAACAAGGGATTTCCTTACCTTCAGCTAGGCGCGGTAAGTAATGATTTTTCTGATCTTCAGTACCGTAGTGTTGCAGTAGCTCACCAGGGCCCAAAGAGTTAGGAACACCAACGGTAGACGATAGAACGCCAGAAACACCCGTTAGTTTTTGTAGTACTAGTGATTGAGCGTATGCTGAGAACTCAAGACCACCGTACTTTTTCTTAATGATCATGGCGAAGAATTTGTGATCTTTCAGGTATTGCCATACTTCTGGCGGTAAGTCTGCGAGTTCGTGAGTCACTTGGAAATCGCTCACCATGGCACACACTTCATTCACTGGACCGTCTAAAAAGGCTTGTTCTTCTGCACTTAATTTAGGTGCTTGAATTGCGTGAAGCTTTTGCCACTCTGGTTTGCCTTTAAATAGCTCGGCTTCCCACCAGACGGTACCTGCGTCTAACGCTTCTTTTTCGGTTTGAGACATAGCTGGCAGCACTTTCTTGAAAAGCGTTAATGCTTTGCGGCTTATCAAAGACTGACGTACGCCAGGAACCGCGAATACAGCGGCAGTAAGAATGTAAATCGTCCAACCAGTAACGCCAACCGCGCCTATTACTGTGAGCGCTAACATAGCTGCTGTGAGTAAACTAATAGATTTCACGAGAGACATGCGGTGGTAGAGCGTAATGCCTAGCACGACCGTCATCGTGATGATTGTGAGCAAGATGTCCATATGTATTTTCCTTTTCAGACTTTATAAGTGTTGTACGTCTGTATGTTAGGTAAGAGGTCTAACCAGTTGGTTTAAGTGTAATCAAAATATTAAGGAAATGTAAAACATAAGATTGGATAAAAAGTGATCTAAGTAGAGTTAAAGTTCTAAAGTTGCGATTTGAGTGATGGTTTCATGAGCAAGTTGACAAGTTTATTACCATCACCAATCTAAATCTGTTGGTTCACTATCGACACTAATTCTCGTTTGTGGGTAAACTCAGAGTAATCAAACCCGAGTTCAGGTTTATGAAATGTCCGATACCAAATTGGTATCAGAACAATTTGCTCAGTGAATCTAGGACTGACTGAAGCCGAAATAATAAAGAGAACGTCTTATGTACCATGATCTGATTAGAAGTGAATTAAACGAAGCTGCTGAAGTGCTCAACAAATTTTTAAGCGATGACCATAACATTGCGCAAATCGAAGCAGCGGCGAAAATGATTGCTGACTCATTCAAGCAAGATGGTAAAGTACTGTCATGTGGTAACGGTGGTTCTCACTGTGATTCGATGCACTTTGCCGAAGAGTTAACAGGCCGTTACCGAGAAAACCGTCCTGGCTATGCTGGTATTGCTATTTCAGATCCAAGTCACCTTTCTTGCGTGAGTAATGACTTTGGTTATGACTTCGTGTTTTCCCGTTATGTAGAAGCCGTTGGTCGAAAAGGTGACGTACTGTTTGGTCTGTCGACTTCAGGTAACTCAGGTAACATCCTGAAAGCGATTGAAGCGGCGCAAGCGAAAGGCATGAAGACGATTGCACTAACAGGCAAAGATGGCGGCAAAATGGCAGGGCTTGCCGATATTGAAATCCGCGTGCCACACTTTGGTTATGCGGACCGCATTCAGGAAATTCATATTAAGATTATTCATATCATCATTCAGTTGATTGAAAAAGAGATGGAATAGTCGTTTCACGGCCACCTTTTCGAGCTGTGTTGTTAGGGAGTTTTTTAAATCATGTGTGAATTGCTCGGTATGAGCGCTAATGTTCCGACGGATATTTGTTTCAGTTTTACCGGGCTCATGCAGCGTGGAGGTCGAACTGGCCCACATCGTGACGGATGGGGAATTACCTTCTACGAAGGGAAAGGTTTTCGAACTTTCAAAGATCCCAAGCCAAGTTGTGAGTCGCAAATTGCAGAGTTAGTGCAAAATTATCCTATCAAAAGTCGCGCTGTCGTTAGCCATATCCGACAGGCGAATCGTGGCGGCGTTAATTTAGAAAATACTCACCCTTTTACACGTGAGCTGTGGGGGAGGTATTGGACGTTTGCGCACAACGGTCAGCTCTCAGGTTATCAAGACTTACATACGGGTCGACACCGACCTGTCGGCGAGACAGATAGCGAACTGGCCTTTTGTTGGTTACTGAAGCAAATGGAAGATCGATATCCTGAGCCGCCAAAGGACATGGAATCGGTATTCTTATATGTTGCTAAATGTTGTGATGAGCTAAGAGAGAAGGGTGTATTTAACATGCTTCTGAGTGATGGTGAGTATGTAATGACGTATTGCACCAATCACTTGTATTGGATCACGAGACGCGCACCGTTTGGTAAAGCCGCTTTGCTTGATGAAGATGTGGAAATTAACTTCCAAGAAGAAACAACGCCACATGACATTGTTTCTGTGATCGCGACTCAACCTTTAACGGGTAACGAAGCTTGGCAGCGGATGAAACCTGGCGAGTACGGCTTGTTTCACCTAGGTGAACTAGTGAAAAACAATGCCTCTGAACTGGTGAATGTGCCGTTTGCAGCGGCGAAACCGGGCAATCAGGCGCCAACTGAGCCGTTAGAATAGCGGTTAATTCGGAACAACTCGTAAAGCTCGCTTAATCGCGAGCTTTATTTTTATACGTTTTCAACCGAATGCGGATACTGGTGAACTCTCATACTTTCTAGCTTCCTAGTCTTGCTAAGGCTTGCCGGAAAGACGTAAATGGATAGAAATTTCTCATAAAACACCACGTCATTCTGAACGGTGAGGAACGAACCAGATTCAGAATTTACTTTCCGAGTGTTGTGTTACTCAAGTGGTTATGGGATTTTTTAGAATGTTGGGTTTTAGGTTTCTAGTCGCACTGCGGCTTTCTTGAATCAAGTTTATAAGTTTCAAAACAACAAAAGGCAGCTCTCAGGCTGCTCTTTTGTGTTTGGAGTTTGGTTTCAGGACTACTCATCGGAGGCGTAACCGTGTGCGCCAAGTTCTGCGCCATCTAAATAGGCTTTACCATCCTTCATGATCAACCGCTCGTCTACCAGCCACTTAGCCACCATAGGGTAGATTCGGTGCTCCTGAGCCTGAACACGTGCTGCAAGTACACTAGCATTATCGTCTTCGAACACCGGAACTTTTGCTTGCAGTATGACAGGGCCACCATCAAGCTCTTCCGTTACAAAGTGCACACTCGTACCATGTTCTTTGTCGCCAGCATCAATTGCTCTCTGGTGTGTGTGTAGCCCAGGATATTTTGGTAGAAGAGAAGGGTGGATATTGATCATCTTACCCATGTAATGAGAAACAAACTCGCTGCTCAGAATACGCATGTAGCCCGCCAGAATAATCACGTCTGGTTGGTATTCATCGATTTGACTCATTAGCTCTGCATCAAAGCTTTCACGCGAGTCGAATGCTTTAGGGTCGACAAAGTGACCGTCTACATCAAAGTTTTTTGCACGTTCTAAACCAAAAGCATCGGCTTTGTTAGAGAACACGGCTGCTACTCGTGCGTTTGGCATGCTGTTTTCGCAAGCTTCCAAGATAGCTTGCAGGTTACTTCCGTTACCCGAGATGAGGACCACAATGTTTTTTAGGGTATGGTTTTTCATGATGTCGAGAGTGCCTTGGTATTGTAGGTTAGAGTTATGTAGCTTCTAAACTACCTACTAATAGAATGGTTTTTATTGTTCTAGATAGCAAAATGAGGACCTAGTCATCTAGTGTCCTCATTCTTTTTATCTTGTGGGCTCGATTTGCAAATTATTGGATTTCAACTTGCTCTTCATTCGCGTCTGCTTGCGCGATTTGACCAATCACCCATGCGTTTTCACCTTCTTCTTGAAGAAGAGCAACCGCGGCTTCCGCTTGGTCTTTAGGTAGTGCAACGATTAGACCCACACCACAGTTGAACGTACGGTACATTTCGTGTGTGTCGACGTTGCCTTTCTCTTGTAGCCACTTGAAGATCACTGGCCATTCCCAGCTGTTACCATCGATAACTGCTTTTGTGCCTTCAGGCAGCACACGTGGGATGTTTTCCCAGAAACCACCACCAGTGATATGAGAAATCGCATGGATGTCGTGTTTCTCAATCATCTTAAGTGCTGATTTGATGTAAATCTTAGTTGGTTCTAGTAGGTGCTCACCGATAGTGCGACCTGCTAGTTCTTCGTTCTTATCTGCACCAGATACTTCTAGGATTTTACGGATAAGGGAGTAACCGTTTGAGTGTGGGCCGCTTGAGCCAACAGCGATAAGTGCATCACCAGCAGCGACTTTCGTGCCGTCGATCACGTCTTCTTTTTCGACTACGCCAACACAGAAACCAGCAACGTCGTAGTCTTCGCCTTCATACATGCCAGGCATCTCCGCAGTTTCGCCACCAATTAGGGCGCAACCTGCTTGAACACACCCTTCAGCGATACCTGAAACAACATCCGCTGCGGTATCAACGTCTAGTTTGCCTGTTGCGTAATAATCTAGGAAGAACAGTGGCTCTGCGCCTTGCACGATAAGATCATTTACACACATCGCAACAAGGTCGATGCCGATAGTGTCGTGCTTGTTCATATCCAGTGCTAGGCGAAGCTTAGTACCTACGCCATCAGTACCAGAAACCAGTACAGGTTGTTTGTATTTGGTTGGCAATTCGCATAGCGCGCCAAAACCACCGATACTACCCATAACTTCAGGGCGACGAGTACGTTTTACCGCACCCTTAATACGATCCACAAGCGCGTTGCCTGCATCAATATCTACACCAGCGTCTTTATAGCTAAGAGAAGAGTTGTTACCACTCACAGGGAAGTCCTCGGTATTAAGTTGGATATGAAAACGGCGCTATTCTAACAGTGCTTAAACATAGATAGCAAACGTTTGCGTCTGTTTTTTTCTTTAGTGATTTATCCTGATATCCCTGTAAAAATCATGTATAATCTGAAGGTTTGTTTAAATATTGCCAACTATAGCCGGAGATGGACATGAAAGTTGTTGAAGTAAAGCACCCTCTAGTAAAACATAAAATTGGTCTAATGAGAGAAGGTGACATCAGCACAAAACGTTTTCGTGAGTTAGCGACTGAGGTCGGTAGCCTACTTACTTACGAAGCAACGTCAGACTTTGAAACAGAAAAAGTGACCATTGATGGTTGGAACGGTCCGGTAGAAGTAGACCAAATTAAAGGTAAAAAAGTAACCGTAGTACCAATCCTACGTGCAGGTCTAGGCATGATGGACGGTGTTCTTGAGCACATGCCAAGCGCACGTATCAGTGTTGTTGGTATTTACCGTGATGAAGAAACACTTGAGCCAGTTCCTTACTTCAACAAGCTTGCTTCTAACATCGATGAGCGTATTGCGCTTGTTGTTGACCCAATGCTTGCAACGGGTGGTTCTATGATTGCTACGATTGATCTTCTAAAAGAGAAAGGTTGTAACCAAATCAAAGTGTTGGTACTTGTTGCTGCACCAGAAGGTATTGAAGCGCTAGAAAAAGCACACCCAGATGTGGAGCTATACACTGCGGCAATCGATGAGAAGCTAAATGACAAAGGCTACATCGTACCGGGTCTAGGTGATGCAGGTGATAAGATCTTCGGTACTAAGTAATTCTTTAATGTATTACTACGACTGAACAGAAAAAACAAAGGCTTGGTGAAAACCAAGCCTTTTTTTATATCTATAATACGAGAAGAATAAAATGCGCCACTCAGTAAAGCAGCGCAGACGCACTATTTCGCGTTCTCTTCTTCCATTTGTGCGTTATCTACAACGTGGTTTTCACCTAAATCGTTTGGTAACACAAGGTTAAGAATAATTGCCACGATACCGCATAGGCTCACACCTTGTAGGCTGAACTCACCAATACCGAAAGCCATACCGCCAATACCAAATACAAGTGTTACGGCAACGATCACTAGGTTGCGAGACTTATGTAAATCAACGTTATTCTTGATCAGTGTGTTGAGGCCTACTGTGGCGATAGAGCCGAACAACAGAATCATGATACCGCCCATGACAGGTACTGGAATCGTTTGAAGAACCGCGCCTAGCTTACCTACCAATGCAAGTACGATTGCAGTGATCGCAGCCCAAGTCATGATCACAGGGTTAAATGCTTTGGTTAGCATTACCGCTCCTGTAACTTCACTGTAAGTGGTGTTTGGTGGAGCACCCACCATCGAGGCTACGATAGTTGCCACCCCGTCACCTGCGATTGTGCGATGAAGGCCAGGTTTTTTCAGGTAGTTTTTACCTGTGACGTTTGAGATAGCAAGCATGTCACCTACGTGCTCTACCGCAGGTGCGATAGCGACAGGAATCATGAACAAGATTGCGTTTATGTTGAACTCTGGCGCGGTGAAGTTTGGCATAGCTAGCCAAGCCGCTTGTGCTACTGGAGTGAAATCAACCACCCCGTAGAATAGAGAAACAGAGTAACCTGCAAGAATACCACCGACAATTGGAACGAGCTTCAAAAAGCCTTTTGCAAACACGCTTAGTACAATGGTTGTGAGCAGTGAGACCGCCGAGATGATGATCGCAGCATCACCATTAACAAGCTGTGCAGCACCATCACCGGTTTTCCCTACCGCCATGTTCACTGCTGTTGGAGCAAGGCCAAGACCAATCACCATGATCACAGGACCAACGACAACAGGCGGGAGAATTTTATGGATAAATCCAACACCACGCACTTTGATCATCGCCCCTAGAGCCACATAAACCAGGCCCGCTGCCATTAAGCCGCCCATCGTTGCGCCGATACCCCAAGTTTGGATACCGAACATAATAGGAGCAATAAACGCAAAAGAAGAGGCAAGGAAGATGGGAACAGAACGTTTAGTCATTAATTGGAAGAGGAGAGTACCGACACCGGCACCAAAGAGGGCGACATTTGGATCAAGGCCAGTTAGCAGCGGCACAAGCACCAAAGCACCAAAAGCGACAAAGAGCATTTGAGCGCCTTGTAACGCGTTTTTCATAATAATTCCCTATTTTCAAGATACGCAGACAAATCCGGCGAATACTATCATCCAGCAATCGTTTGCAACGTTGCATGGATCAAACTTTCGATTGAATCTTTCCCATAAATAGCGTTTTTGCGAGTTAGTTGCTTGCAAATTGGCCTCTTTTACGAGTCTTGCGTGACGATGAAAAATGAACTGTCTAACTTGTTGAGATAGCTGGATAAGCAATGAGTTTATTATGAAAAACAACGCTAGAGTGCTCGTTGAGACCCGAGTTAACAAAGCTGGTCATAATACAGACAATTTACTCAGTACTTACCTTGCTCAAGATTTGATAGTTGCTTATTATTCGGGTTCTTGTTCAGAGGATTATAAAAACTATGCGCTATTTAGCTCTCTTACTGATAGGTTGGTTGTCCCTACCAGTATATGCATTAACTCAGGTGGATATCTATCGTGCCGAAGTGGTTATCGACAGTGAGCAGAACGACGGTGAGTCTCTGGCTCGTCAACAAGGTATGCAGGATGTGATTGTTCGAGCGACCGGTTCTCAATCCTCTTTAAGCAATCCAGTGATTAAAAAGGCACTTGGTTCAAGTGCGCGTTACATTTCCCAACTGAGCTATGGGCAGGTTGATGGAAAAGCGAGCTTAAAAATGTTGTTTAACAGTGACCAAATCAGCTCGCTTTTAACACAAGCACAATTGCCATCTTGGTCGCCAAATCGCGCCAATATTTTGGTTTGGATGGTGGAAGAGCAGAGCTACGATCGTAATATTGCTTGGGAGCATTCCGACTCTTCAAACGTTGTAGCACTTCGCAGTGCTGCGAAATCGAGAGGCTTGCCGATCACGATCCCGGTTGGTGATTTTGATGATGTAACTGGTGTTAATGTTTCTGATCTTTGGGGCGGCTTTATTGAGCCAATTGGCCAAGCGAGCCAGCGCTACCCAGCGGATGCCGTTTTAGTTGTGCGCGCTCAAGGTGAACAAATTCGCTGGACGTTATACGATCAATCACCAATGAGAATTGTTGAAGCACAGCGCTCTCCGCGTAACGGTTCCGCATCAGGCGCCAATGCCATTGCTGAGATGGTTGATGGCATCGCTGACTACTACGCGAGTAAGAGCGCAGTGGTAGTATCTGGAAAATCTTCAAAAGCGTTGGCGGTGAAAGTCCTTAATGTAACGTCTGCCACGGACTTCTTCCGTTTAGAGAATGCGTTAAAACAACTTAATTCGGTTGCGGGTACGGAAATTAAGCGTGTCCAAGGTGATGAGCTGACGCTCAACATCCATCTTTTGGCATCTCAACAAGCTTTTGAGAAAGAAGCTTCTTCTATTTCTCAATTAATGGTTTTTGAAGATCCTTTGGGTGAAGTTGATGCCCCAGCTTTAACTCAAGAAGCAGAGCCAATTGCTCCGATGAATGAAGCTAAAGATACAGCTATGGTAGAAAAAGTGCAGTCCGAAGTGCCTGCGGATATCGCGGCGGAAGCAAAGGACGAAACGCACCCAACTCAGCCGATGATTGTGGAGCCTGTCCGAGAACAGTATGACTTGATCTACGAGTGGCGCTCGGCATCGTAATCGCATTGATAGCTTTCCAGGCGTAAAGCGCAAGGATCAAACACCAATGTGGTAAGCGTAAAAAAGAGTCGCAATAGCGACTCTTTTTGTTTTCTAAATTCGTATTCGAACCAATGCTCAGTGATTGATTGCGATTGGCGTTATTTATTGAATTTCGCTTTTTCTTCTTTTTCTACTTGAGAGAGGCGCTTCAACTTAAGACCTAGCTCTTTGCCTCTCGCTCTAGCAAACAAAATATTGCCAGCGAAACCGAGTGAAGTCAGGAGCAACTCTACTGCCGCAAGCCAACGTTCTCCACCATCCACATAAAGGATGGTCAGCGCATGCAAGAAATACAGCATAAGAACAAAGTTAGCCCAAGCATGAGTGTAAGGCTTACCAGCCAAAATACCAGGCAACGGAAGTAATAGCGGAATACACCAAGCAATAGCAAGTGTTGTGCTGCTAAGGTGAGGGTGAGGGGACAACGCAAGCTGCCAAATTGCGACCCAGGCTAATAAGGCTAAGTTGCCAAATAAAGCTAGGTAACGATAGGTTTTAGCCTGTGTACCGAGTGGTGTTTGGTCTAAAGAGTCAGACATCGATTAACTATCCTTGATTTTACTAACAGACTTTTAGTTTTAACGCTGCAGTTGCCAGCCTTTTGCCTAATTGTTGTGCCAGACGAATCTCTTCACTGCTGAGGGTTGCCTCATGGCCTACACTGCTGGCGCCATACGGAGTGCCTCCGGACTGCGTAGTGTGTAGCTCTGGTTCGGCATAAGGAATGCCCAAAACCATCATCCCGTGATGCAATAAAGGGGTCATCATGCTTTGTAACGTTGTTTCTTGACCACCATGCATCGAAGAGGAAGAGGTAAAGACACAAGCTGGCTTATCGATTAAGTCACCACTGACCCATAAAGATGTAGTCTGATCCCAGAAGTGCTTTAAAGGCGCAGCCATGTTGCCAAACCAGACGGGACTGCCAAACGCTAGACCGTCGCACGTTTTCAGTTCCTCTAGAGTAACAATTGGATCAGAAGGGGAGTGTGAGTGAGGTGACAATTCTTCAACTGTACGCAAAATTGCTTGGCATTGAGGAGTCGATTCGACTCCTCTTGCTATCTGTCTTGCCAGTTGTTTTGTCGAGCCGTGACGGCTGAAATACAAAATAAGGATCTGGCAATCCATTTATAGAATATCCAACACTTGCTCTGGTGGTCGACCAATTTTCGCTTTGCCGTTGGCAACTACCACCGGACGCTCAAATAATTTTGGATTTTTCGCCATTGCTTCGAACAATTGCTCATCGCTAACAGAGTCTTCGCCTAGGCCAAGTTCTTTGTATTCGCTTTCTTTGGTGCGCATCATTTCACGTACAGATGAAAAGCCAAGTTGTGCGTACAGCGCTTTTAGCTCATCTACGTTAAGTGGTGTGTCTAGGTATTTGACGACTTCCGGTGTAACACCATTTTGCTCAAGCAGTTCAAGTGTTTGACGGCTCTTTGAGCAACGAGGGTTGTGATAAATCACGACTGACATGGTTTTCTCCATTTCGTTATTGTAATGCCATGAATCGATCTCTTTGGATCATGAGTTGGTCAATACGGGCATCGTATCGAGCTTGCTCTAAGCTGCCCAACTTGGCCATTTTACTTGCTTCACTATAATATTGAATCGCTTTATTCCAGTTTGCTCGCAACGCCAAAATTTCCGCTCGCGCAGCCAACTCTTCATCACTACGTCCTAGCGCGTGGTAGCTCTTCGATATTAGGTGCCAGCCATTTGTATCTTCAGGATAATCATGAGTGTATCTTTGAAGAACTCGCGTGGCTTGATCGTTTTTATTGTCCTCAAGTAGTGCATTGGCATAGTTAATGGTCAATACTTTATTTTGAGGGTTCCGAGATAACGCTTTACGGAGCATCTCGGTTGCTTTTTCTGGCTGCTTCTTCTCGATATATAAATCCGTCATAGCATCCAGGTAGAACGGGTTACTTGGGTCCTGCTCCAGCAACTTTTTCAAAATAGGTTCCGCTTGAGACAAGCGTTTGCTGTCTAAATGTACGAGTGCTCGCCCATAGTCAAAAGCAGGTGTGATGTCCGCAGAGGCTTTCTTTTGAGTTCGTTCAAACCAGCCCAAAGCAGCTTGTCCATCAATGCCAGCGTAACGAGCCACAATGCGCGCACGCGCTAGGTGATAGTCTATTGAAGGCACAACACGCATTGGTGGATAGGTCCTTGCTCGTGCACGGCTATCGGTAATTCGATCTTCAGGTAGTGGGTGAGTCAGTAGCATTGGCGGCGGTTTACTCGCATAACGATATTCATCTGCAAGACGGCCAAAAAAACGTGGCATTGCTTGAACATCAAAACCAGCTTTTGCCAGTGTCGAAATACCAAAGCGGTCCGCTTCTTTCTCATTTGCGCGAGTGTAGTTGATTTGGCTTTGCATGTTACCTGCGGTTGCCGCCGTAATTGCAGCCATCCCCGCTTCTGGTGAGGCAATCGAAAGCAGTAATGCGCCAGCGAGTGCAGCTAATGTGGCCGGAGAGCGACGTGCTTGCTCTTCCATGCTGCGCGCAAGGTGGCGTTGTGTGACGTGCGCAATCTCGTGAGCAACAACAGAGGCCAACTCACTTTCTGAACGCGCATGAAGAAACAACCCAGAGTGCAACGCTACGTAACCACCAAAAAACGCGAACGCGTTAATATTGCGGTCGCGAATCATAAAGAAGTGAAACGGCGTTTTTACATCGTTCGCATTGGCTACTAATCTGTGCCCGAGAGCGTCAATATACTCATTGATAACAGGATCATTAACGATAGGTTTACTGGCTCTGAGCATACGCATATAGGCGTCGCCGTAAATCAACTCTTGGTCTATTGAGAGCGTGCCACCAGCAGCCGTGCCAATGTCTGGCAAGTCAATGCTATTGGCATAAGTTGTCGGCGAACTGATTGCAGCTGCAAGACATAAGCAAACTAGCGAGCGAGTGCGTTTTAACATACGTTTAAAAGGTTCTCCAAAATACATAAGCATGTGGTTAGAGGCTGAGAACCTCTTAACAGCGCCACATGCGTTTTGGTTATCCGCGAGGATATAAGCTAGCAATAAGACCGGAAATAAATGAATTGGTTTCGTAAATTATTTTATATCCGAGTCATTTCAGCATGTGGTTAAATCATGTCAGAAGTGCTAGCACCAGCTCAAAAAGCCGTTACAATACAACCCTATCATAAGTGCAGAGCAATACAATGGAATCCATGTTACTTGATTTGCGTGAACAACGTTGCCCTATGGCACTGTTACTTGCAAAGCGTCACGCTGCTGAAGTCTTTCAAGGAGAAACGCAGCAGTATCATCAACTTGTTATTCAAGTGGTGGATAAGAGCTCTAAACGAGACATTGTGTACTATCTCAGTGCCCAAGGGTACTCAGTTGATTGCCAATCTACATCAGAGCACTACACATTGACTGTATTCAATAAGGAATCCGCATAAGATGTTTGAAATGGTTAGTCGTTGGTATAAACGACGTTTCTCAGACCCTCATGCAGTAAGTCTCGTCGCGATCTTGCTGTTTGGTTTTATCACCATTTACTTCTTTGGGCATTTGATTGCGCCATTGCTTGTCGCGATCGTTTTGGCTTATTTACTTGAATGGCCAGTCGTAAAAATGTGTCGCATGGGCGTGCCGCGCACTTTGTCGGTCATCATCGTGATCTTAATGTTCGTCGGATTGATGTTGATCGCTTTGTTTGGTTTGGTTCCGACGATTTGGACTCAGGTCGGTAATCTAATTAACGATATTCCAAACATGTACAACGGGTTACAAAAGTTTATTGTCACGTTACCAGAACGTCATCCTGAGTTAGCAAACTTAGAAATTGTAGAAACCGTGGTGACAAATGCCAAAAACCAAGCGTTGGGACTTGGTGAGAGTGTAGTAAAAGGCTCACTTGCGTCATTAGTCAGTATTGCGACGCTAGCGGTATACCTGATTTTAGTGCCACTACTTATCTTCTTTTTGCTTAAAGACAAAGAAGAAATGCTGAGAATCGCAAGCGGTATTCTGCCGAAAAACCGTAAATTGGCGAATAAAGTTTGGCATGAAATGAACGAGCAGATATCAAATTACATTCGCGGTAAAGTGTTAGAGATTTTAATCGTGGGTGGCGTGAGTTACGTGACTTTTGCCATTTTAGATCTTCGCTATTCGGCGCTGCTTGCCGTAGCTGTCGGTCTATCTGTGTTAATTCCTTATATCGGCGCGGCAGCTGTAACTGTGCCTGTCGCCATCGTTGGTCTGTTCCAATGGGGTCTTGCGCCTCCGTTTTATTGGTTGCTGCTTGCTTACGGTATTATCCAAGCGCTGGATGGTAATGTGTTGGTTCCTGTTCTGTTTTCTGAGGCGGTAAATCTACACCCAGTTGCCATCATTGTGGCAGTGTTAGTCTTCGGTGGCTTGTGGGGTTTTTGGGGCGTATTCTTCGCCATTCCGTTGGCGACACTAGTTAAAGCCGTATGGCATGCCTTACCAAGTACGGAAGAAAACGAACCAGTCGAACAAGAGTAGGCGTTACCAAAGTACAATGCTCAAAAGAAAGCCCAGCAGTTGGCTGGGCTTTTTGTTATTTGAGAACGGATCGCGCTTATGCGTTTTCGTTCAGGTAATTTAATACGACTTCGTGGTGATCTTTGGTTTTGAACTTGTTGAACACGTGTTCAATCACGCCTTCTTCATTGATCAGGAAGCTAATGCGGTGAAGACCATCGTATACTTTACCCATGAATTTCTTTTCGCCCCAAACGCCAAATTGGTCTGCAACGGCATGATCTTCGTCAGAAAGCAGGGTGAAGTTTAAATCATCACGCTCGATGAATTTGCCTAGGCGTTTTACAGGGTCGATGCTTACGCCAAGTACCACCACGTTGTGTGCATCGAGTTCAGCTTTGATGTCACGAAGACCTTTTGCTTGTGTAGTACAACCCGGCGTCATCGCCTTAGGGTAAAAGTAGAAAAGTACTTTCTTGCCTTTAAAGTCTTCGAGAGAAACGGTATTTCCGTCTTGGTCGAGCAAAGAGAAGGCTGGCGCTGGCGAGCCTGCTGTCAGCGTATTCATGGTGATTTCCTTTACTTTATAGTGTGTTTTTAATGAAATTCAGAGAACCTTGTACGTTGAGCGACTGACAAAGTTCATCGAAATCTTCTTGTAATTGCATTAAGTTACAATCCGCACTTACTGATGCGGTAATCGCAATGTGGAATTGGTCGGCATCAAGTTGAATTTTCGACTTACTGATAGTTTGGGCGCTAAGAGAGTCCAAACCAATCTGTTGATCCGCGAAGAACTTAGTAAACTTTTCAGTCAGACCTGGGCGGTCTTCAGACTCAATAAACACTTCCATTGTGTAGCTGTTGTCGAGCAATTCGTGCGCCGACGTACGCTTCATAATCGTAATCAGGTCATGCTCTTGGCCAAGTAGGGGCAATTGCGTTTCTACTCGAGTCACACTACTGGCGTTCCCAGTTAGGAGCATGATCAGCGTAAATTCACTTCCAAAGATAGCGATGCGGCTATCGACTATGTTACAACCGGCTTGAGTAACGAGGTGTACGACTTGGTTACAAATGCCTGGACGGTCCGTTCCAACTGCTGTAAGTACCAGATGTTGCTTCATAAATGAGCTTCTTGTCCTTTCTTCAATAGAGAGATGTTAGCACAGATATTGCGGAGAAATATCGAGTCAGTTCTTTTTTTAGTTTACAAAAAAGCAGGTTGGCTCTTGAGGTGAACGATTGGGGGCAAGCAGTCAACGAGGGAGTCGGGGGAATAAAACGTTTGCATGATGTGCTTGCGTATTGTTTGGTCTTTTTATTCACTCAGGTCTGACTTGGTGAGCGCAACCCAAGAGTATATTTTCCTGGCTTGTGCACTTCAGTATTTTCCAAATCACTGATAGATTCTAAAGTCACTCGAAAGCCCAACACGATTATCAATATTGCCGCTAATCAAACCAAATAGAGCAATTAAGTTGCTAGACCTCTAACAACTGATAATTATTCATTCATTTGTACTTTGTAAGCGAGTTTACGCTCTTGTGTTTTTCAATCGCATTACAGTACCATGCAGAAAGAGTTAAATGAGGGAGATAAACATGTTTTCAGGAAGTATCGTAGCGCTGATTACACCATTCAAAGCAGATGGCGAAGTAGACTTTGACAGTCTGCAAAAGCTAGTAGAGTACCACGTTGAAGCGGGTACAGACGGTATTGTGGCAGTAGGCACAACAGGTGAGTCAGCGACACTGACCATTGAAGAGCATGTAAAGGTCGTTAATAAAACTGTTGAGTTTGCCGACGGTCGCATCCCTGTGATTGCTGGCACGGGTGCAAACGCAACCCACGAGGCAGTAACATTTAGCAAATTACTGGCTGATTCTGGTATTGCTGGCTTCCTGAGTGTGACACCGTATTACAACAAACCAACTCAAGAAGGTTTGTTCTTGCACTACAAGGCAATTGCTGAAGCGAGTGATGTGCCTCTAATTTTATACAACGTACCAGGCCGTACTGCTGTTGATATGCAGCCAGAAACAGTGGCACGCTTGTCAAAGCTTGATAATATCGTGGCTTTAAAAGATGCAACGGGCGATTTGGACCGAATTGCAATTCACCGTGAACTTTGTGGCGAAGATTTTATCTTACTAAGTGGCGATGATGCGACGGGTCTCGATTTTGTGAAACTTGGCGGCAATGGTGTTATCTCAGTAACGAACAATATTGCAGCTAAAGACATGGCAGACATGTTCCATTTGGCAAGTGAAGGTAAGTACGAAGAAGCAGAAGCGATTAACCAACGCTTGATGACTCTACACAAAAACCTTTTCATTGAAGCAAGCCCTATCCCAGTAAAATGGGCAGCGCAAAAGCTTGGTTTGATTGAAGAAGGTGGTTTGCGTCTTCCTTTAACCACACTTTCTGAAAAATCGCAGCCGATCGTTGAACAGGCGTTAACCGACGCCGGTATTTATTAAAATTGAGCTATTAAGATTGAGTTACTAGGATTGAAGTTCATACTGGGGGCCAAAGCGCCCTCGGTGTTTTAGGAGTATAGATGAAGCTTTCAAGCCAGTTAGTGTTAAGTTCATTAGCTGTATTCGTATTGACTGCCTGTTCAGGTGGTGCCAATCAACGTCGTCAAGCAAAAGATGACTTCGAGTATTTGAACTCCCCCAATTTGGGTGAGTGGAATGTCCCACAAGGCGCACAGCCACAGTTTTATCCGAACTATGAGATCCCTCAGGGTAACTATGTTGGTGGAGTAGGTAAAGATGTCGACATTCGTCCACCTCAACAAGTCCTAGAGCTTATTCCTGGTGCACGTCTGGACCGCAGTAGTGATGGTGAAGTGACACTTTGGCTACTTCGTAAAGATGAACTGGATAAAGTTTGGCAAACGGTACAAAACATGGTCGCGGCCAACGAGATTCCAGTTGAAAGCCAAACGGATTCTCGTATCGAGACAGGTTGGGTGACGTGGGATTCGCCAGACGAAGAGCTGGAAATTGGTAGCCGATATGAGATCGTACGTGCTGAAGCAAATGGTCGACACGGCTTTAAAGTGAGTCTTATTGACTGGCGTGAAGGCAATCAAGTGAAAGAAGTAACGGCGACCAACCGTGAGCGCTACAATGTGTTCATGACGAACTTGGTAACCGCTCGCTACGATCAAGAAGTGCGTGAAGAAGCACAGCGTAAAGCGCAAGAGTTGGTTAAACAGATCCCAATTACAATGGGTAAAGACCGCAGCGGGCTTCCTGTGATTGTCGCGCGTGCGCAATACAACATGCTTTGGCAACGTCTGCCTAATATTCTACCTAAGATGGGCTTTAAGATTGAAGAGCGTAGCCAGTCTCAGGGCACAATCACTGCGAAATATGCGTCTCCGGATGATGAATTCTGGAACGATATCGGCGTTAAACCAGTGGAGTTAGACGCTGGTAAGTACACATTCTTACTTGGTGATTTAGGCAACCGTACGTCTATCAATATTACGGATTCCTCTGGTAAGCCAGTAGAAGAAGAGTTTTTGAAATCACTAGCGCCTGTATTGGCTGCGACGGTGAAGCAGTAACCAAAGCGAACTTAACGCGATACGTTTACACAATAATTGAAAAGGGACCCAGTGGTCCCTTTTTTGATGCTTATATTCGGCGTGTCGGGATAAAGTAGGTGTTTAACTAACGAGGCTCGTCTTTGTTGCTCTCCTCGTCAGCGGAGCGCTGTTTATCCAACGTGTTCAGCTTATATAAATCGTTCTTACGGCTTTTATCCATCTGACCAAACTTCATTTTTGCGGTGTATTTGAGTGCGGCAATGTTACCAATGACCACGCTCAACACTACAATGATAATGACCCAAGGATTGGTGAGTATTTCTATCATAGAGCCTCCGGCGGCGTGATATTGTGAATAAATTTGGCAACGACGTTATCCAAATTATTCAGTATGACGTCAATCCCTGCAATGTTGTCGGTCTGATTTTGCTGAATCAGCTGGTTTCTGAGCACATCAGGCGTCAATTGCGCGAGGCACTGTTGCCCGACAGTGCGGTGGCTAATGTGCCAAGGCTCAATCGAAACGCCACCTAAATCTTGCTGATAAGGGAAGAAGAAGCCGAATCGACCAAGGTTGGCTTTTAACCATTGGTAGAACGCTTGCTGGTGGCCTTCAAGGTACTCCCAAGGCTCCAGCTTGAGTTTGGTGTCAGTAGGCAATAAATTGCGCGCATAGACATCAAAATCGCAACCCCAATGATGACGACTTCCTCCGGGCAGTGCCGACCAGCGCAAAATGGCCATCAACTTCTCTTCGTCATTTAACTCTGCTTTGTTTAAAGGGCGGGAGTTGACGTCGAGAATTGGCAACTCACCAGAAAACTTCCCGTTCCAGATCGCTTTTTGGCGGTTGAAGTCACGAAAACCACTGGCGATTTCCATTTTAAAACCTGCTTCTGTTGCCGCTTCAATCATCTTTAGCAGATCGTCAGCTACTTCAGGGTGGAGTAGAAACGCTTTTTGACCCACTAAAGTGGATTGCAGATGAGAATCTGTGGTGCCGGTGAGTTGCTCTGGTGTCATGGTGTTCTCGCTGATTACTTCGCTAACAGGTGTTTCAACGTGTTCTCGTACATGTCAGTCAACTTTTCTAGATCGTCCACTTTCACGCATTCGTTCACTTTATGAATCGTAGCATTAACAGGGCCTAACTCTACGACTTGACCACCCATTCGAGCGATAAAGCGACCATCAGACGTACCGCCAGTTGTAAGTAGTGCTGGCTTCGTATCATTCACGTCGGCAACAGCAGCAACAACTGCATCTAGCAGCGCGCCTGTATCGGTCAGGAATGGGTCGCCGTTGAATGTCCATTTTAGGTCGTAGTCCAGCTCATGCTTGTCTAGTGTTTCGGTAACACGCTGAACAATTGCGTCATTGTTAAGCTCAGTACTAAAACGCAGGTTGAACTGAACATGGAACTCGCCAGGAATGACGTTAGACGCACCAGTGCCAGCCGATACGTTCGGGATCTGGAAGCTGGTTGGTGGGAAATAATCATTCCCTTTGTCCCACTCGGTTGTTGCGAGTTCATGAATCGCGAGTAGAGACTCGTGCACTGGGTTATTGGCTAGGTGAGGATAGGCCACGTGGCCTTGTGTTCCTTTTACCGTTAAATCGCCCGTGATAGAACCGCGACGTCCATTTTTCACCACATCGCCAACCACTTCGGTGCTGGATGGTTCACCGACGATACACATGTCGATATTTTCGCCACGTGCCATCAACGTTTCTACAACACGAACGGTACCATTGATAAATGGTCCTTCTTCATCCGACGTAATTAGAAAGCCGATTGAGCCTTTGTGGTCTGGGTTTTCTTCAATGAAGCGTTCGACAGCAACGACCATAGCAGCTAGCGACCCTTTCATGTCCGCTGCACCGCGACCGTGTAGGTAACCATCAATAATAGTTGGTTCAAACGGATGTGTATCCCAGTGCTCCAGTTTGCCAGCAGGTACCACATCGGTGTGGCCAGCGAACGCAAATAGTGGCGCTTCTGAACCACGGCGAGCCCAGAAGTTCGTGGTGTCTTCAAATACCATCACTTCAATTTCAAACCCGAGTGCTTTTAAGCGTTCGATCATCAAATCCTGACAACCTGCGTCTTCCGGCGTTACAGATTGTCTACTGATCAGATCTTTAGCAAGTGCCAATACTGGACTGTCTGTCATCCTTGAGTATTCCTTTATTTAAGAGTTGAAAATGGTAGCGTATTGATCAGCTTTAAAACCGATATGAAGTTGATCATTCACTTTTAAAATTGGGCGCTTGATCATCGCAGGGTTTTCTACCAAAAGAGCGATCGCGTTTTCTTCGTTAAGCGTGTCTTTTTGTTCTTGTGTCAGTTGGCGGTAGGTCGTGCCACGTTTGTTGAGCACCTGTTCCCAACCTAAAGCGCGACAAAATTCGCTTACCATAGCTACATCAACGCCTTGCTTACGGTAGTCATGGAAGTCGTAAGCAATATCCTCAGCTTCTAACCATTTTTTGGCTTTTTTGATCGTATCGCAGTTGGGAATACCAAACATGGTAATCGACATAGTGTTTCCTTTTTTCTTTGTTCTATTTTTCACTGGCGCGGTTAAGACGCACTTAAGTGATTTGGGCTGCTATAGCATCCTATCAAGAAGCAATCAAACTGACAAAATGCGGTGGAAAATATTTTCAGATAGATTGAGATAACTGATGTTACGTAACTTATTTACGATGAATGCACTATAAATCGAATAAAAAATCGTCTAAATCAAATGGAAAAGTCGAGTTATTGATCAAACGCAACATCTCGCTGAGCAAAAACGAAATAATGAATCAGCACAATTTTAGGAGGTGTCAATGGAATTGAGTCCTGTTTTTGCAAGGCGGCTATATTTGGCCTTGTTGGTGGAAAACCTAGAAAGGCCGAATGTGCCAAAGTTGATCGAAAAAACGGGGTGGCCTCGTCGTACAATTCAAGATGTACTCAAGGCGTTACCTGGGATCGGCATTGAACTCATATTCGTTCAAGATGGCCGACGTCATAATGACGGCTATTATCAACTTTCAGATTGGGGGCCTTTTGATAGCCAATGGGTTCTAGAGCGGGAGAGAGATATCGCTAGCAGTCTTGGATTTCGTGCATAAGCCAGCAATTGCTGGCTTTTTTCATATTCAGGCCTCATCCATTGCAGCGGTAGGCGGAACCCAGCACGCTAAATGAAGTGATAAAATCTTGTGGGGAGACCATAAAAACGGTGTCCGCATCGATAGCCGCTGCATTGTTTTTTAAATCGTTCATCGCGCCTTGCATCATCGCGTCATTGGTCATGAAAATGTAGTTATACCAATGACCCTCGCTTCCGGTGACTTCGCCTTTGTATTCGCATCGATCAGGGTTGAACTGAGCGTCAATGCGAATATGAACATCTTGGCTTTGAGCATGAGTAAGGTGAGAAGGCATCGTGCAACCAGAGAGAAGTACGACAAAAAGTCCAAGTAACAGGCGTCTCATCAGCTATTTCCCCAATACTATGTAAGCAGCAAAGCCAATCCAGCTCAGAGCGAGCAGTATCCAAGGCTGTTTGCTTGATGCATAGTTTGGCACATCGTTGGTAATGTTGTCTTGTTCGATAGCTTCTTCATGCTGACGTTGCTTTTCACGTTGCTGTTTTTTCTTCGCTTTATCGGCTTGACGATTGCGCTCTTTTTGCTGCTTCTTATATTGAGCGATGCCTTTTTCGATACCTTGAGCGATAAGCTTGGTTTGCTCTTTGGTTTGCCCCGGTTTCTGCGTGGATTTGGCAATTCTCATCGCTTCGGCTTGAGTTTCTTGAGAAGGCGCTGGGGTAGCTGGAGTTCTTTTTTTCATGTTTCTCATCAACGTCATTGTAAATCTTTGTTTAGTTTACCTGTGTAAGATGATGAAATGAACTTTAGTTCTCATCTTTGCTGGCTTGCAACTCTGAAATGATAGGTTAAAGTGGCGTTTTATCACATTAAGAAGAAGATGTTGTGCGCTACTCGTTTGACCAATATGACGCCCATGGATTTTTAAAAGCGCCGATTATTTTATGGTTTGGATGGATGTTTCTTGTACGTTCATGGGTTGTGTTTGCGATGGCAGGCGTAAGTCGTGATAGTGGCAGTAAGCTACTCGCTATTGTTTATCCAGACTCAAGTACGCTGTATTTGGGTTTGGCTATGGGCATTCCAAGCCTGCTTCTCATGTGGTTGATGGGGCTCCGTCACCCCGATAGAGGATGGGTAAACAGAATTACTCGCTATGGTCGAGAGATCACTTTGATCTTGTGCGGTATCCAACTGGCTCAGACCATGTATCATGTGTATCTGGAACATGGTGTATTCAACTGGGCAAACGCCCTTACCATTACCTTATTAGCTTGGTTTATGATCTATCTTCTAAATGGAAGATGGGTAAAAGACTGTTTTCATGTGCCACAATTGGAGCGCAATGAAGAGCAGCCTTCGAAGAATTAAAAACAATAACTTCCCACACCGGGGCAAAGTATAGAGGAAACCTCAATGTCACAAGCTCAAACGGCGATCGTGCCAGAAGCAGGGCCATTTGCACTGTACACTCAACTTAAAGTGAACCAAAACCGTGAAAACGTATTGGATAAGCTGAAAGCACTACCAAAGTTAGTGGAAGAGTTAAATATTACCCAGCCAGGCGCGGCGCTGACCCTTTCTATCGCATTCACAAAATCGTTTTGGCAACACCTCAATGTAGACGCGCCAGAAGAGCTTATTGATTTTACTCAACTTGGCGAAGGAGACATCGTAGCGCCTGCAACGGATGTTGATGTGCTGATTCACTGTCACTCTACTCGTCACGACTTGCACTTTTATGTTCTGCGTAAGTTTCTAGAAGAGACGGCAGAAGATGTCACCATTGTGGACGAAACGTATGGGTACCGTTACCTTGATGCTCGTGATATGACAGACTTTATTGATGGGACAGAAAACCCGAAAGGGGAGGCTCGCGCTGATGTGGCTCTAGTAAAAGAGGGCCCATTTGCTGGAGGTAGTTATGTCATGGCTCAACGCTTCGAACATAACCTTGCCGCTTGGAATCGCTTGAATGTCAAAGCGCAAGAAAAAGTGATTGGTCGTACCAAACCAGACTCTATCGAGCTAGAAGACGTTCCTGCTGCATCACACGTTGGTCGCGTTGATATTAAAGAAGAAGGAAAAGGTCTCAAGATTGTTCGTCATAGCTTGCCATACGGGACGGTAACAGGGCCTCATGGCCTGCTGTTTATTTCTTACTGCAATACACTTCATAACATTAAAGTGATGCTAGAAAGTATGTACGGCGTGACAGATGGTAAAACAGACCAAATGCTTCGTTTCACAAAAGCGGTAACTGGTGCGTACTTCTTCGCTCCATCACAAGAAATGCTAGCAGAGCTAGCCATCAAGTAAGTTCTCAGACTTTATTTCTTAAGCCCTCCAATTGGAGGGCTTTTATTTTCTTCTTTTCTATTCCACAGACTTTTTCAAAAAAGACTAAACCTTTCGATTATTTGGTCGATAAGTATCCAAAGCCTTAATTTATTTGGAGTCTGTGTCTCTTGGCTATCACCGTTAATACCAATGTTGCAGCACTTGTCGCACAACGTCATTTGACCAGTGCAACTGACATGCTGAACCAATCCATGGAGCGTTTGTCTTCAGGGAAGCGTATTAACAGCGCAAAGGATGACGCTGCGGGTCTGCAAATCTCCAACCGTCTGCAATCGCAAATGCGCGGTTTGGATGTCGCGGTACGTAACGCGAATGACGGTATTTCCATCATGCAAACTGCGGAAGGCGCGATGAATGAGGTGACTAATATCATGCAGCGTATGCGTGATTTGTCGCTTCAGTCAGCCAATGGCTCAAACAGCAAAGCGGAACGCACTGCACTGCAAGAAGAAGTGACGGCACTTAACGATGAGCTAAACCGCATTGCCGAAACGACCTCCTTTGGTGGGCGTAAACTGCTCAATGGCAGCTTTGGTAAGTCGGCATTTCAAATCGGTGCAGCGTCAGGTGAAGCTGTGCAAGTTGAATTAAAGTCGATGCGCAGTGATGGCATTGATATGGGCGGCTTTAGTTACATTGCAAACGGACGTGCAAGCTCTGATTGGAAAGTAAAAGACGGTGCGAATGATCTTAGTATGTCATTTACGAATCGTTTTGGTGAGACGGAAACCATTCAAATTAATGCCAAAGCTGGCGATGATATCGAAGAGCTTGCGACTTATATCAATGGTCAAACTGACAAAGTCACGGCATCGGTGAATGAAGAAGGTCAGTTACAGCTATTTATGGCTGGAGAAGAAACTTCAGGCACTTTATCGTTTTCAGGTGACTTAGCGAGTGAACTGGGGTTACAGCTAAAAGGTTACGATGCGGTTGATAACATCGACATTACGTCTGTCGGTGGTGCGCAACAAGCCGTGGCCGTCCTAGATACTGCGATGAAGTACGTTGATAGCCATCGTGCTGAGTTAGGCGCGTATCAAAACCGCTTTAATCACGCGATCAATAATCTCGATAACATCCACGAAAACTTAGCCGCTTCCAACAGTCGTATCCAAGACACTGACTACGCGAAAGAAACCACGCAAATGGTGAAGCAGCAGATTTTGCAGCAGGTCAGTACTTCTATTCTTGCACAAGCAAAACAAGCGCCCAACCTAGCATTAACCTTACTTGGCTAATGATCGATCTCGCTCGAATTTAACGTAAAACCTGCCTGTATCGACAACTCGAAAAGAAGCTTTAGCGAAAATTTGACGTTTTTTTGCTTTTTTATCTGCTTCATCACGATTCCTTCTCCAAATGAACTTTTTCCAAAAAAATCCAAAAAATTCCCTAAAGAAATCAGTTTGAGCGCCGTTAATAAAAGTAACTTTGAGAGAACTACTTGGTTTTCCGAGACGTCGGAAACCGCTATACCGGAAAATCAATTGGAGAAATCACCA
>NZ_JBSRRK010000007.1:0-151930 GCF_053890955.1 Vibrio sp. JZG120 | reverse complement strand
GGTAAACTGCAAATCTTTGCTGGCAACAACAAAGTCGAAGGCGAAGTCGAGTTTTCAGGCGGCCTATCTGGCGAGCTGGGTTTGGGCGAAGGTAAAAAAGTAACGGTAGATACTATCGACGTAACCTCAGTTGGTGGCGCACAAGAATCTGTTGCTATCATCGATGCGGCACTGAAATACGTAGACAGCCACCGCGCAGAGCTGGGTGCATTCCAGAACCGTTTCAACCATGCAATCAGCAACTTGGACAACATCAACGAGAACGTGAATGCGTCGAAGAGCCGTATCAAAGATACTGACTTCGCGAAAGAAACGACTCAAATGACCAAGTCACAAATTCTATCGCAAGCGTCAAGCTCAATCCTTGCGCAAGCGAAACAAGCGCCAAACTCAGCGCTAAGTCTGCTAGGTTAATTTCAAACCTAAGACGAGAACCTCATTGGCTCGTGGTGAGAGATGAGCGAGTAAACCCAGCTTCGGCTGGGTTTTTTTCTGTCTTTTGGGGACTCAGGATTTCTGCGAATCACGACATTAGAGCTTCATCACATTTCAGTAAGCCAAAGAAAATAATCGCAAAAAATTGAAAATTTCTTCTAAAGGATATTCATCGGTCGCCGTTAAAGGGACTGAGAGAAATGAGATGTACCTAAGTGAGGTGAGAGACACGACGGTACATTCACTAAAGCCTTAAGGAGATCAATTATGGCGATTAACGTTAATACTAACGTTTCTGCGATGACTGCACAGCGTTACCTAAACCAGGCAGCTGACGGTCAACAAAAATCAATGGAGCGTTTGTCTTCGGGTTATAAAATCAATAGCGCGAAAGACGATGCTGCAGGTCTACAGATTTCAAACCGCTTGAATGCACAAAGCCGTGGCCTAGACATGGCGGTGAAAAACGCAAACGACGGTATTTCTATTGCACAGGTTGCTGAAGGTGCAATGAATGAATCTACCAACATCCTACAACGTATGCGTGACCTATCGCTTCAATCTGCGAATGGTTCTAACTCAAAAGCAGAACGTGTTGCGATCCAAGAAGAAGTAACAGCGCTAAATGACGAGCTAAACCGTATTGCTGAAACTACCTCTTTCGGTGGTAACAAGTTGCTGAACGGTACATACGGTACGCAATCTTTCCAAATCGGTGCAGACTCAGGTGAAGCAGTGATGCTTTCTATGGGTAGCTTGCGCTCAGACACTTCTGCAATGGGTGGCAAGAGCTACGCAGCAGAAGAGGGTAAAGATGCATCTTGGACTGTTGGTGAGAAAACTGAGTTCAAAATGAGCTACACCAACAAACAAGGTGAAGAGAAAGAGTTATCGATCAGCGCAAAACAAGGCGACGACATTGAGCAGCTAGCAACGTACATCAACGGTCAAAACGATGATGTAAAAGCGTCTGTTGGTGAAGATGGCAAGCTACAAGTATTTGCTTCTTCTCAAAAAGTTCAAGGTGATGTTGAGTTCTCTGGCAACCTAGCGGACGAGATCGGCTTTGGCGGCCCGAAAGACGTAACAGTGAAAGACATCGACGTAACAACAGTAGCAGGCTCTCAAGAAGCTGTGGCTGTTATCGACGGTGCCCTGAAGTCAGTAGACAGCCAACGTGCGTCACTTGGTGCTTTCCAAAACCGCTTCAACCACGCAATCAGCAACTTAGACAACATTAACGAGAACGTTAATGCGTCTAACAGCCGTATTAAAGATACTGATTACGCGAAAGAAACCACTGCGATGACTAAGTCGCAAATTCTTCAGCAAGCAAGTACTTCAATCCTGGCTCAAGCGAAGCAGTCTCCATCTGCAGCGCTAAGCTTGTTGGGCTAAGTGGTTGACCCAGCCTGAGGTAAATACCTTAGTGCTGGGGCACCAAAGCGATAGGTTCTATCGTTAGCCCATAAGGTGGAAGGGAGATTGTAATGGATATATCCTCCTACGCATCGAACATCCAGCCTTACGGCACGCCAAGTGGCACAAAGTTTGCAAATAAAAATGGCAATGATATAGGCACGTCTAGCCCAGCAAATTCAAATGGTGAGGTTTCGCCGCAAAAAGCGAAAGACACCGAATACGACTTCTCTGTTCAAGCTGCGATCGAGATGGCGGAAAGCCGTCAAGAGCTGAACAAAGAAGAACGTGAAAAATTGGTCGCGCAAATGAATGAGTTTGTGACGTCCATAAACAAAGGAGTCGCGTTTCGAGTGGATGAGGAATCCGGGAGAGATGTGGTGACGATTTACGAAGCCAAAACGGGCGACGTGATTCGTCAAATTCCTGATGAAGAGATGCTAGTGGTATTGCGTCGCCTAGCTGAGCACACAGCCAACAGCGGGTTGTTGACTGAAAAAGTGTAAGTCGTTTTTAGAGGTGATTTGATGAGTTTAGGCCCTTTGGGGATGTCTGGCGGCATGGATATCAATTCCATGGTCAGCAAAATTGTGGATGCCGAACGCGTACCAAAGCAGCAACGCATTGACAACGAGCGCACGACAATTAATGCCAGTATCAGTGCCTATGGGCGACTCAGAGAATCACTGGATACGATGAAAAATCTCATGGCGAACTTTCGTCAAGAGAAAGCGTTTGCCGTTCGTACTGTTGAAACGACAGACGACAATATCGTATCTGCTACTGCAACTACAGATGCTATCGCTGGCAAATATGCTATCGATGTGTTGCAGCTTGCCCAGAGCCACAAAGTCGCTTCTGACGTACTGCCAGAAGACACAAAGTTTGGCCCTGGTAAGCTGCAGATTTCGCTTGGTGATGACACCTTCAACGTGAACGTTCGTTCGAGCTCCAAGCTCGCAGATGTCGTACGCGGCATCAACGGCTCAAAAGACAATCCCGGTGTTCGAGCATCTCTCATTAACGACGTTGAAGGACCACGCCTTATCCTTGCCTCAAATCTCTCTGGTAAGGATCATCAAATCAGAGTCAGTGTGGAGGCCGACAAAGGCAACCCTCTAAAGTATTTCGAATATCAAACACTTGAAGACCGTGTTAACGCGCTTGAAGAAGCTCGTTCAGCGGCGGAAGAAGTGTTAGGTCCTCTTCAATTCCCCGAGCAACCAGTAGAACTGGATGCAAACGGCAATCCTCTACCTCCAGAAGAGCAAAAAGCGGCAGAAAATGGACAAGATGATGGCTCCCAAGAGCCAATCTATGCTGCGGGTGCAGAAGCTGCTAAAGCTGGGCAGGAAGCGATTGATGAAGCCAACCGACGCGCGAGTTTGCGCCCTGAAGACCGAATTCCAGGGTGGACAGAAACTGCGTCAGGCACTTTGCTGGATTCTTATGAAGAACCAGAGCTTGAACTCGACGAGAAAGCAATAGAGAAGGCACCAGATGTACCGGGTTGGAGCAATGCGGCATCAGGCACATTAACCGACTCTTACGTTACGACGAAAGAGGCCAAGCAGCTTCTTGAGCAAGAAAAAGCTGAAATTGAGCAAAAAATTGCGAGTGAAAAACAAGCGTTAGACGCAAAAGTTGAACGTGGTGAATTGACCGAAGAGCAAGCGAAACAAATTCATCGCGCTAAGCTGGATCCTCAAGAGCGTGAACGTTTAGAAAAAATTGATGAAGCAGAAGCGAAAATCGCAAAAGCGCAATCTGCTTTTGAAGAATACCTTGGTATGACAGAGGTACAAGCAGGGCAAGATTCAGAAGTTCTGCTTGATGGAGTAGCAAAGCTATCTAGTCACAACAATGTGATTGAAGATGCCATAGAAGGTGTTGATTTAACACTTAAAGGCAAATCAGAACCGAACAAGCCACCTGCTGAAATTGGCGTCGAATACGACCGTCAGAGTGTGCGTAACGACATCGAAAACTTTGTTGCGGCGTACAACTCGTTTTATCAAACGTCTCAAGCGTTGGCGAGTGTGGATCCGGTCACTGGTCAAAAAGGACCGTTGTCGGGTGACAGTACCGTACGCAGTGCAGACTCACGATTAAAATCGGTATTTTCCACTCAAATTGATAAAGCGCCTGAAAACCTAAAGTCATTAACTGAATTTGGCATTACTACCACGCGTCAAGGTACCTTAGAAATCAACTATGACATGTTAGATCGTCAGTTGAACAACAACTTCAACGAGCTAGAAAAGTTCTTCGGTGGCAACACAGGTTTTGCTAAACGAGTCGAAGATGCGATTCATGGTATTACAGGCATTACAGGCAGCATTCGTACTCGAGAAAAAAGTCTCACAGAACAAAATTATCGTTTGAGTGATGATCAAGCGGCATTAGATCGCCGCATGGAAAGCCTAGAAAAACGCACTCACGCGAAGTTTACCGCCATGCAAGATGCGACTGGCAAAATGCAAGGTCAGTTAGGTGCCTTAATGAGTGCGTTGGGTTAATAAATGCAAAAAGAACTCATAGATATTAGTGATATAGATCAACTAATTACGCAAGAATTGGAAAAAGTCGACTTTAGTACTGAAGAAATTCTTCGCTTGGTCGATATCAGGGAACGGTTATTGCAAAACCTGTTACCAATTATTCATCAAAATCCTTTGGTTAAGCAGGATGCAGAGTGGCAAGCGTTGCTTACTCGTACCAAAAGAATTGTCGAGCTGATGCAATCGGAAACGTCAAAGGTCGGAAAAGAACTTCATAAGTTTCGTTATGGCCAGCGTTCGCTTCAGCAGTACAAAAAATTTATTTAAAAGAGGATTACTATGCGCGGTTCTTTGCAAGCATACAAAAAGGTATCAGTCGACAGCCAGCTAAGCGCGGCTTCTCCGCACAAAGTCATTCAAATGCTTATGGCTGGTGCGATTGAGCGCCTTATTCAAGGTAAAGCGGCCATGCAAGCAGGCAATATTCCAGCAAAAGGTGAGCGTTTAGGTAAAGCGCTAGACATCATCATTGCGCTACGTAGCTGTCTATCGATGGATGACGGTGGTGATATTGCTTCAAACTTAGATTCACTCTATGAGTTTATGATCACGCAAATTTCAGCTGCTAACCATCAAAATGATCCTCAACTGATCGACGACGTTATCGACATTATCCGTGAGATCAAATCCGCTTGGGACCAAATCCCTACAGAGTTTCATAATCTTACAGCAGCTGAAGTCGGTATTTAATAACCAAAACAACGCGTTAAGATATTAGAGGAATATATTTGTCAATTGCGCAACGAGTTGTGTAGCAAAGTTTCTATCAAGCTCACACCTCTTTATTGCTTGGTTGCCTTATTTTTATATTCAAATAAAATAGAAGCCATTAGTAGCCCTAATGGCTTTTTTTGTTGCTGATTTTCCTATTTTGTCTATCGTAAATTGAGTGTGGTGGTTCTGCCTTCTTTTAGCACCCAATTGCGCAAATCAAGGTTTGGCCGCAACGCACCTAAAATAAAGGCAATCATTCTTACTTATGCAAGGTTTGGCAAAGCTGCTTGTAATTGATGATGACGCATCAAGTCGTTTAAATTTAAGCAATATATTGGAATTTGTTGGAGAAAATTGCGAAGCGGTCAGTTCTGATCAGCTCAGCGATGTTGATTGGTCTAGCGTATGGTCGTGCTGTATTGTTGGTAACATTCCAGCAGGTCAAGCGGCGAATACGGTTATCTCTCATTTAAACAGCGCCTACCACATCCCACTTTTAGTCATGGGCCGATTTCCGTTGCCCGTGGATGATCTTCCAAATTTTGTAGGTGAGCTAGAACTACCTCTTAATTACCCACAGCTTAGTGAGGCGTTACGCCACTGCAAAGATTTTCTGGGTCGAAAAGGGGTCAATGTCGTTGCCAGTGCACGAAAAAACACACTTTTTCGCAGCTTAGTTGGTCAAAGCAGAGGTATTCAAGAAGTTCGTCACCTGATCGAGCAAGTCTCAGACACTGAGGCAAACGTGTTGATCTTGGGTGAATCTGGTACCGGTAAAGAAGTCGTTGCGCGTAACATTCACTATCATTCGTCGTACAGCAGTGGTGCCTTTGTGCCCATTAACTGTGGTGCCATTCCACCGGAGCTTCTAGAAAGTGAATTGTTTGGCCACGAAAAAGGCGCGTTTACTGGTGCGTTAACGGCACGTAAAGGTCGATTTGAGCTCGCAGACGGTGGCACGATCTTTCTTGATGAGATTGGCGATATGCCGATGTCGATGCAAGTAAAGTTACTTCGCGTATTACAAGAGCGCTGTTTCGAACGTGTGGGTGGCAATAGCACCATCAAGGTCAATGTTCGAGTTGTCGCGGCAACACACCGTAATCTAGAAAGTATGATTGAAGAAGGCACGTTCCGAGAAGACTTGTTCTATCGTTTGAACGTGTTTCCAATCGAGATGCCTGCGCTGAAAGAGCGCAAACAAGATATTCCATTGCTGCTGCAAGAGTTGATGACGCGTCTGGAAGCGGAGGGTGGCCAGCCTATCTGTTTTACCCCTCGTGCGATCAATTCATTGATGGAGCACAACTGGCCGGGTAACGTGCGTGAGTTAGCCAACCTTGTTGAGCGAATGATCATTCTGTACCCAAATAGCTTGGTCGATGTAAACCACTTACCAACCAAATATCGCTACAGTGATATTCCGGAGTTCCAACCAGAAAGTAATCCGTTTATTTCGGTTGAAGAACAAGAGCGTGATGTGTTCCAAGACATCTTCTCAGAAGACTTTAGCTTTGATGATCAAGACGATCTTGACCACAGCATGAACGCTCCGCAAGCGCTGCCGCCTGAAGGTGTAAATCTGAAAGAGCTGTTGGCTGATTTAGAAGTTAATATGATCAGCCAAGCGTTAGAAGCACAAGGTGGAGTCGTGGCACGAGCCGCTGATATGCTGGGTATGCGACGCACAACGTTGGTGGAAAAAATGCGTAAGTACAACTTACAACGCTAGGCAACGTTGAGATTTAAGACGATATCTAAATCATTTGGGCTATTTAGCATCGTTTTTCTGACACCAAAAACCGTTATCTGAGGGTGTCAACTTATTGTCGATGACTTAACGTCATGATAAATATAAAAAATAGCTTGGTACGCTAATTGCTTACCAAGCTATTTTAGTTTTAGCGGCGATATTTCGACAGGCAGTAATGGATAACAACACCAACCAATCCCATTTAGATTCCGTAGAAAATCAGGTTGAGCGCTATAAGCAGGTGCTTGATGTGATGCCTGCCGGCGTGATTCTGCTCGACACGTTCGGCATAGTGCGTGAAGCAAACCCAGAGGCGCACCGAATTCTTGAGATTCCACTGGTTAATGAAAAATGGTTCAACATTATTCAGGCGGTGTTTGATCCTCGTGAGGATGATGGTCACGAAGTTTCCCTGCGGAATGGTCGTAAAGTTCGATTAGCCATTTCGGCTTCTACGACAGGTCAATTGATCCTGATTACCGATTTAACCGAAACTCGCTTACTTCAAGCTCGTGTGAGTGATTTACAACGCTTGTCGTCGTTAGGGCGTATGGTAGCGTCACTTGCTCATCAGGTAAGAACGCCGCTATCGAGCGCCATGCTATATGCATCCAATTTGGGAGCGCCAAACCTTCCACCAGCGACAAGGGAGCGCTTTCAAACCAAATTAATGGATCGACTGCACGATTTGGAAAAGCAGGTTAATGATATGCTGCTTTTTGCTAAAGGTGGTGATAATAAAGTCATTAAGCCATTTACGATTGCTCAGTTGGTGGCGGAATATCAGCCGATGGTCGAAACCGCGCTAAAAAATAACGGTATTGATTACTGCCTAGAAGTGGAAGAAGAACAAACTGAGTTGCTAGGCAATGCGAATGCGATTGCATCCGCGTTGAGCAACCTTGTCATGAATGCGATTCAGATGTCTGGTAAAGAGTCGCAAGTCGATATATTTTTCCGCCCGGTAAATGGCGAGTTGCGCATTTCAGTGCAAGACAGCGGACCGGGTGTACCTGAAGAACTACAAGCCAAAATTATGGAGCCATTTTTTACCACGCGTTCTCAAGGAACCGGGTTAGGGCTGGCTGTTGTTCAAATGGTTTGCCGTGCCCATGACGGTCGATTGGAACTTATTTCAGAGCAGGGTGATGGAGCCTGCTTTACCATGTGCATTCCGCTAGAGCGAGTGCAACCAGAAGCGCAGTAAGCAGCTTCTGGTAATAACAATTACTGGAGAATCAGAATGGCGCAAAGCAAAGTGCTGATCGTAGAAGACGATGAAGGTCTTCGTGAAGCCCTAGTGGATACTCTGGCTCTGGCAGGGTATGAGTGGTTAGAAGCTGACTGTGCGGAAGACGCACTACTAAAACTCAAATCGAATACTGTCGATATCGTCGTTTCTGACGTGCAAATGGCAGGTATGGGCGGATTGGCTCTGCTCAAAAACATCAAGCAGAATTGGCCTAACTTACCAGTACTGTTAATGACGGCGTACGCCAACATTGAAGATGCCGTGTCGGCAATGAAAGACGGCGCGATTGACTACATGGCGAAACCATTTGCACCAGAAGTATTGCTGAACATGGTCAGTCGATACGCACCGATCAAAAGCGATGACAATGGTGACGCGGTCGTGGCAGATGAAAAAAGTCTGCGTCTACTTGCTTTGGCCGATAAAGTGGCACGTACAGATGCGAATGTTATGGTGCTAGGTCCGAGTGGCTCAGGTAAAGAAGTGATGTCGCGTTATATTCACAACGCATCAAACCGTAAAGATGGTCCATTCGTTGCGATCAACTGTGCGGCGATTCCAGACAACATGCTGGAAGCGACACTATTTGGTTATGAGAAAGGCGCGTTCACTGGCGCGGTTCAAGCGTGTCCGGGTAAGTTTGAACAAGCGCAAGGCGGCACAATCTTGCTGGATGAAATCAGCGAAATGGACTTAAACCTGCAAGCGAAACTATTACGTGTTTTGCAAGAGCGTGAAGTGGAGCGCCTTGGCAGTCGTAAGAGCATCAAGCTGGATGTACGTGTGCTTGCGACCAGTAACCGTGATCTCAAGCAGTACGTCTCAGAAGGCAACTTCCGTGAAGATTTATACTACCGCCTGAATGTGTTCCCAATTGCGTGGCCAGCACTGAACGAACGCAAAGGCGATATTGCGCCACTTGCCAAGCATCTTGCTGAGCGTCATTGCAGCAAGATGGGGATGCCAGTGCCTCAATTTTCAGCCGTTGCGGTAGAAAAACTGCTGCAATACCCTTGGCCAGGTAACGTTCGTGAGCTGGATAACGTGGTGCAACGAGCTCTTATCTTAAGTGAGAATGGTGATATCGACGCTGAGCACATCTTACTAGAAGGGGTGGATTGGCAAGATGCCAACAGCTTGCAGCATGTGGTTCAAAATGCAGAGATGGTTGTACCTAATGTTAAGCCAGTCGCTCAACCTGAGAGTGTGAACCGTCCGGTATCTGGCGGGGAGGGCTTGGGCAGCGAGCTGCGTGACCAAGAATACGCCATTATTTTGGAAACCTTGGTGGAGTGTAACGGCCGACGCAAAGAAATGGCGGAGAAACTGGGCATAAGCCCACGAACCTTGCGCTACAAACTTGCCAAAATGCGTGATGCTGGTATAGATATCCCAAATTAACATGTGCAATCGCCATAAGACAAAAAGTGTAAGCAAACCGCTAACTAATGTCTTATGGCACGTTAATTGCTGTGTTAATAATCAGTTTTGTTAATAGTCAATCTTTTGGCTTAGAGGTGCTAATGAAAGTTGATGGTATTCAGGCAGAAATGCGCGCCATGATGGTAGAAGCAACCAATACAGCTCCTACTGCAAGTGGGGCGAAAGTTGGAGCAGATTTTAATGATCTCCTAACTAAAGCCATCAATAACGTGAACACACTTCAAAAAGCATCCGGTGATTTACAAACCCGTTTTGATCGTGGTGATGCCGATGTTTCCCTTTCTGACGTTATGATTGCTCGTAACAAGTCTAGTGTCGCTTTTGATGCGACGGTTCAAATTCGCAATAAACTCGTTGAGGCGTATAAAGACCTCATGAACATGCCAGTGTAATTTAGGTAATAAGTGTGGCAGACAAGTCTACAGATTTAACCGTCACTGAAGGCGGCTCAGATGGTGCACTGGTAGCAAGTTCCGACGTAGATGTGGAGAGTCAAAATCCAGATCTAGAGGAGCGCAGTGCGTCAAAATTTGATATGGCAGTGGGTGACCTTGATTTACTTCGTCAAGTTGTACTTGTGCTGTCAATCTCCATCTGTGTTGCATTGATCGTGATGCTGTTCTTTTGGGTCAAAGAGCCGGAGATGCGCCCGCTTGGAGCGTATGAGACCGAAGAGTTGATCCCCGTTTTGGATTATCTGGACCAGCAAAAAATCAATTACAAGCTTGATGGTAATACCATTTCTGTTGAATCGAGCGAATACAACTCGATCAAACTTGGCATGGTTCGCTCGGGCGTAAACCAAGCCACAGAGGCGGGCGATGATATTTTGCTGCAAGATATGGGCTTTGGCGTATCACAACGTTTAGAGCAAGAGCGCCTTAAACTCAGTCGAGAACGTCAATTGGCTCAAGCGATTGAGGAAATGAAGCAAGTTCGTAAAGCACGAGTCTTATTGGCGCTGCCAAAGCACAGTGTGTTTGTACGTCACAATCAAGAAGCATCTGCGTCCGTATTTTTGACACTGTCGACTGGCACGAACCTCAAACAGCAAGAAGTTGATTCTATCGTTGACATGGTGGCGAGTGCCGTTCCGGGAATGAAAACCTCCCGAATTACCGTCACAGATCAGCATGGCCGTTTGCTCAGTTCAGGCTCTCAAGACCCTGCTTCTGCAGCGCGACGCAAAGAGCAAGAATTAGAGCGTAGTCAGGAACAGGCGCTGCGTGAAAAAATTGATTCAGTGCTATTACCTATTTTAGGTTATGGCAACTACACGGCGCAGGTCGATATCCAAATGGATTTCAGCGCGGTTGAACAAACTCGCAAACGCTTTGATCCCAATACCCCTGCAACCCGCAGTGAGTACGCATTAGAAGATTACAATAACGGCAATATGGTAGCGGGTATTCCGGGGGCGTTAAGTAATCAGCCTCCAGCGGATGCCTCTATTCCGCAAGATGTGGCTCAGATGAAAGACGGTTCTGTCATGGGGCAGGGTTCGGTGCGTAAAGAATCCACGCGTAACTTTGAGCTTGATACCACCATCAGCCATGAGCGCAAGCAGACGGGGACGGTTGCTCGTCAGACAGTTTCTGTTGCGATTAAGGACCGTCGTCAGGTCAACCCAGATACGGGAGAAGTGACCTATACCCCTATGTCCGAATCGGAAATTAATGCTATTCGCCAAGTCTTAATTGGTACGGTCGGTTTTGACCAAGGCCGTGGTGATTTGTTGAATGTACTGAGTGTGAAGTTTGCAGAGCCTGAGGCTGAACAGCTGGAAGAACCACCAATTTGGGAGCACCCTAACTTCAGTGATTGGGTTCGTTGGTTCGCAAGTGCATTGGTGATCATCGTTGTCGTGTTGGTTCTGGTTCGCCCAGCAATGAAGAAATTGCTTAACCCTACCAGTGATGACGAAGACGAAATGTACGGACCAGACGGCTTGCCGATTGGTGCGGATGGTGAAACTAGCCTGATTGGCAGCGACATTGAAAGCAGCGAACTGTTTGAGTTTGGTTCAAGTATTGATTTGCCAAACCTTCATAAAGATGAAGATGTATTGAAAGCGGTTCGCGCTCTGGTTGCGAATGAACCTGAACTTGCTGCTCAAGTAGTGAAAAACTGGATGAATGACAATGGCTAACGATATCGTACCTCAAGATGACAACGCCGCGGGAATGCCAGTTGAGCTGGATGTCTCAACCATTACTGGCGAAGAAAAAGCAGCAATTTTGCTACTGAGCCTCAATGAACAAGATGCCGCTGGCATTATTCGTCACCTAGAGCCAAAACAGGTCCAGCGTGTGGGTAGTGCGATGGCTAAGGCGAAAGATCTCAGCCAAGACAAGGTGTCAGCCGTTCACCGTGCGTTTTTGGAGGACATCCAGAAATACACCAACATCGGCATGGGCAGCGAAGACTTCATGCGTAATGCACTGGTAGCGGCTCTTGGTGAAGACAAAGCCAACAACTTGGTTGACCAGATCCTGCTTGGTACGGGTTCAAAAGGCTTGGATTCGCTGAAATGGATGGACCCACGACAAGTGGCGAGCATCATTGTCAACGAACACCCGCAGATCCAAACCATCGTATTGTCTTATTTAGAAGCAGACCAATCCGCGGAGATTTTGTCTCAGTTCCCTGAGCGCGTGCGTTTGGACCTGATGATGCGTATTGCCAACCTTGAAGAAGTTCAGCCATCGGCACTGGCAGAGCTGAACGAAATCATGGAGAAACAGTTCGCGGGTCAAGCTGGCGCTCAAGCAGCCAAGATTGGCGGCCTGAAAGCGGCAGCGGAGATCATGAACTATCTAGACAACAACGTCGAAGGTTTATTGATGGAACAGATTCGCGATCAAGACGAAGACATGGCGACGCAAATTCAAGACTTGATGTTTGTCTTCGAAAACTTAGTCGAAGTGGACGATCAAGGTATTCAGAAATTGCTGCGTGATGTACCACAAGACGTGTTGCAAAAAGCACTTAAAGGTGCCGACGATTCTCTGCGTGAGAAGGTATTTAAGAACATGTCGAAACGAGCGGCTGAGATGATGCGTGATGACATCGAAGCGATGCCGCCAGTTCGCGTGGCGGATGTCGAAGCGGCACAGAAAGAAATCCTGGCGATCGCTCGTCGCATGGCCGATGCAGGCGAACTCATGTTGTCTGGCGGTGCGGACGAATTCTTATAATCTCTATTGCTCCGTGATTATCCTATTGCGGAGCGCCCTCACTTCTTAATCGAATACATAATAGGTAACCCATGGCTGGCGAAAGAAAACGTGGATTTATCCGTCCTGATGAAGATGATTCGATGATCGAACCACAACGTTGGGGGTTGCCTGATTACGGCGAGCCCAAAGCCAAGCAAGCAAAACAAACCGCGTTTAACTATGACCCGGGTTGGGTACCGAATCTTGAAGAGCCAGAAGAAGAGCAAGCACTTGAGCTAACCGAAGAGCAGATAGAGCTGATCAAGCAAGGCGCTTATCAGGAAGGTTTGTATCAAGGTCAAGAAGCCGGCTTTAAGCAAGGTTATGAAAAAGGCAAAGAAGAAGGCCTGCAAGCGGGCCATGCTGAAGGGCTGGAGCTTGGAAAAGCCGAAGGCGTGACCGCAGGTCAAGAATATATTCAGCAGCAAGTCGAAACCTTTATGAACTTGGCCAATCAGTTTACTCAACCTTTGGAGTTGATGAATGCTCAGGTTGAAAAGCAGCTGGTGGATATGGTGCTCTGTTTAGTCAAAGAAGTCGTGCATGTCGAAGTACAAACCAACCCTCAAATTATTTTAGACACGGTTAAGCAGTCGGTTGAAGCGCTGCCAATATCAGGTCATCCCATTACCTTGCACCTGAATCCAGAAGACGTTGCGATTATTCGCTCAGCTTACGGCGAAGAAGACCTTGATTGCCGCAACTGGACGTTGGTTGCTGAGCCATCACTCAATCGAGGCGACGTCCAAATTGAAGCGGGTGAATCAAGCATTAACTACCGTATGGAAGAGCGCGTCAAAAGCGTGTTGCACAGTTTTTGTGGTGCAAACCGTCATCAAGAGGGTGAGTAATCCATGCAAGCATTGGCTGACCGTTTAAAAAACTACAAAGTTGAAGGCTTAACGACGCGCCCAGTTGCCTCTGGCAAACTGGTTCGAGTGGTTGGGTTAACGTTGGAAGCGACAGGCTGTCGCGCACCAATTGGCAGTTTATGCTTAGTGGAAACCATGTCCGGTCAGATGGAAGCCGAGGTCGTCGGTTTTTCAGGTGATAACCTATTTTTGATGCCAAGCGAGCAAATTACGGGCATTTTGCCTGGCGCTAGAGTGACGCCATTAACCAGTGACGCTGGCTTGCCTGTTGGCATGGAGTTACTTGGTCGCGTGATTGACGGGGTTGGTAATCCGCTTGATGGACTTGGCCCGTTGTATACCGATCATCGCGCCTCTTTTAATGCTGAGCCAATCAACCCGCTGGCTCGAAAGCCAATTTCAGAGCCACTTGATGTGGGTTTGAAAGCGATTAACGGATTATTGACGGTAGGTAAAGGTCAGCGTATCGGTCTGTTTGCTGGCTCTGGTGTGGGTAAATCGGTCACGCTTGGCATGATGACGCGAGGTACAACCGCACAAGTTGTTGTGGTCGGTCTGATAGGTGAGCGTGGACGCGAAGTTAAAGAGTTTATCGAAGAGATTTTAGGTGAGGATGGACGACGTCGCTCTGTCGTGGTGGCTGCGCCTGCCGATGCTTCACCATTGATGCGTTTGAAAGGCTGTCAAACCGCCTTAACCATTGCAGAGTACTTTCGCGATCAAGGTTTGGACGTTCTGTTATTGATGGATTCCTTGACGCGTTTTGCGCAAGCACAGCGTGAAATCGCCCTTTCTGTTGGTGAGCCGCCAGCGACAAAAGGCTATCCGCCATCTGTGTTCGCCAAGCTACCTGCTTTGGTTGAGCGTGCGGGTAACGGAAGCGCCGAACAAGGCTCAATTACGGCGTTCTTTACCGTGTTGACCGAGGGCGATGATTTACAAGACCCGATTGCGGATGCATCGCGGGCAATTCTTGATGGTCACATTGTGCTGTCCCGTGAAATGGCGGATGCAGGCCATTATCCTGCGATTGACGTCGAAAAGTCGGTTAGCCGTGTTATGCCGCAAATCACCACTGAAGAACATGTTCTGATGTCGAAAGCGGTACGTCAGGTCTTGTCGATTTGCCGCAAGAACCAAGATTTGGTCTCGATTGGGGCGTACAAGCCGGGCACCGATCCTGCTATCGATGGCGCGTTTACATTGAAGCCAAAGTTAGACGAATACTTACAGCAGAGCATGAAAGAATCGGTGCCATACGATATGTGCGTCAACATGCTTAGAAACATTTTGGGCGGGTGATAGCGCATGAACAATGCGATGGAGTTCCTACTTGAGCAGACTAAAGAGCGTGAAGATCAAGCCGTACTTGCGCTGAACAAAGCGCGCTCTGAACTTGAAGATTATTACCGTCAGGTTGAGCAAATCGAAAAGTATCGCCTTGATTATTGCCAACAGCTTATCGACCGTGGCCAGGCGGGCTTAACGGCAAGCGAATATGGGCATTTAAATCGCTTTCTCACCCAGCTAGACGAAACGTTATCTAAGCAGAAACAAGCGGAAAGTCATTTCAAAGAACAGGTAGAAAACTGTCAAGAATACTGGTTAACAGTACGCAAAGAACGCAAATCCTATGAGTGGATGATCGAAAAGCGAGAGAAAGAGAAGCAGCTTGCGGAAGCCAAACGGGAACAAAAGCAAATGGATGAGTTTTCAACGTTGCTTTACAGCCGTCGAGCGAAGCCTTTTTAATGTTTAAAAGTTGATGTTGCTTCCACTTATAGCGCTCGATTTGTCACTGCGGCAATGAGCTTGTTATTGGCGTAATTTTTGCAGATAACTTTGTAGATGATCATCCCAATAACCTAAATTTGCCACCGTGTGCAATTTAGCAGCGGCCTAGCGCTCGAAGCTGCTGATAATGAGAATTTCTATATGAATGTGAATTTGTCCAATGTTTCTGCGACGAGCAAGACGTCAGTTTCTGACTCTGCCGCACAAGCACCTACAGAAAACGCGGAGAACAAGGGATTTTTGGAAACCTTGACGGATGCATTTTCAGGTTCACAAAAGTCAGAAAAAGTAGCAACGAAATCACAAAACGGTGAAGACCAAAACAGTGCCGAGGTTAACAAGCTTTCGTCTGGCGACGCTGATAGCCAAGATACGGTCACAGACGTGGCTCAAGAGAGCAGTAACGACGCCGAAGAGTTTCTGGCGCAAGAAAGCCATCAAGAGCAAAACCGCTCTGGCGACATGCTGACAGAGCATGCGAACACCATTCAAAGTGATGAAGCAAGCCTACTGGAAGCCAAACTAGGCGAGCACTCGCAAAATGATGCTGATGTCACTGAGAAAGTCGGTTCACTCTCGAACGCCCCTTCAGCTGCTAATGGCGCAAAAAGCGCGATGGGTGAAGGACAACAGCTGCTTGGTCGTATTGAACAAGCGAATCAAACCTTGAAAGCGAATAATGCATCCATCGATAGTGGCAAAGTTTTGCCTCAACGAGCGGGTTTAGAGCACTCGTTTAACGAGCAAACAACAGACATTGATGAACTTGCTTTGAATGACATGCCATCAGCTCAATCGCTTGAACAAGTGCAGGCAATGGCCGGGCAAGGCTTAGAGCCAATTTTAGATAAGCATGGTCAACCTATCGATGTCGATAAGCTCTCGTCTGAGTTTGCTACTTGGCAAGGTCTGGCTAAACAAGTCAGTCACCCAACCGAGAAGGGCATGGTCAGTGGTGACGTTGCCAATGAACTATCGCCACTGGAGGTGGGTTTGGATGGCTCTAAAATTGATGCGCTTCAGCATGTTTCCTTGGATGAACTCGAACTCATAGATACCAAACTGGCGCAGGGAAAACCACTGACTCAGCAAGAAGCTGAGATCATAGAAGGGTTGAAAAAAGGGACGGTCATTGCCGATATTCCTGAGCAAGATCTTGCCCAGTTTGTTGCGCTTCCTACTGACGTTAAACAGGTTCTCGCCGAGCAGCAAGTACAACATCATTTGGCTCGCCAGGCTGCGCCTATGGGGATGTCTCAGCAAGCCCTTAATTTTGCGCCTCAATCAGCTCAGCCACAAGCTGTTCAGAGTACAGATAAAGTCGCATTGTCTCCGATGCCAGATGCGTTGGCCGCAGCTCATTTTCCGACGGCGCTTCAAGGCGTAAAGGACGGAGAGGTTAACCAGAAAGTTGTGAATGCCGCATTGACTGCTGGTGCACTTAAAGCGACAGCGGATAAGCAAGATAAACCAGAACTTCAACATGGTTTAGCGGGGCAGCTTCAGGCGATGGCGGGTCAACAAGGAACAAACGTGCAGCAACAAGCGCGTATTGATGCCGCGCAGCAAGCTCAGCTTCCGTTGCAACTGACCAAAGAGTTGGCCAATGAGCAAGTGGCGGAAAAAGTGCAAATGATGATGTCGAAGAACCTAAAAAACCTCGATATTCGTCTTGATCCACCAGAATTAGGTCGTATGCAAATTCGTATGACGATGAACAACGATGTGGCTAATGTGCATTTTACGGTGAACAACCCGCAAGCGCGTGACATCATTGAACAGACGCTTCCTCGCTTGAGAGAGATGTTGGCGCAGCAGGGCATGCAACTGGCTGATTCTTCTGTTCAGCAACAAAACAGCGGGCAGCAGCAAGGTAGGTATACTGCTGAGCAACATGGTCAAAGTGCTCAAGGCAGCGGTTTTTCTGGACAATCAGAAGAGAGCTTTGATGCTGACGTCAATCTGGATTTGAATGTGGCTTCAAAGCGTGATGGAATTAGTTTTTACGCATAACAGGCCGTTTAAAGGCAATAATACAAGGTTACCAAACGACTTCCTTAAGCATCTCGGTAACCTAAAAGAACAATAAGAGACAACAATGGCAGAAGAACAGTTACAAGGGGCCGATGCGCCGAAAGGAAAAGGTAAGTTACTTATCATCATAATCGCTGTTGTGGTATTGCTACTTGGCGGTGGTGCAGCAGCATTCTTTCTCATGGGCTCTGATGAACCAGCTCAGGCTGAAGCGTCTCAACAGGTTCAAGCGAAGGCATCAGATGCCTCGCCCATTGCCTACGTGAATCTTCCTCAGGCATTTGTATTTAACGTTACTGGGGACCGTCGCGACAGACTGGTACAAATTAAAGCGCAGTTAATGGTTCGCGGCGCAGAGAATGAAGAGTTGGCGCGGTACCATTCGCCACTAATTGAGAGCTCTTTGTTATCAACGTTTGCTTCGGCGACGGTTGATCAATTGCGTTCTCCAACGGGACGAGTGGAATTGCGCGATCGTGCTTCCGAAGATATCAAAGCAGCGCTAAACGCTGCGGTCGGTAAGCCAGTGATTGAAAAAGTACTGTTTACAGATTTTGTTATTCAATAGGTAAAACGTGACCGATCTATTAAGCCAAGACGAAATTGATGCGCTATTGCACGGGGTTGACGATGTTGATGACGTCGATGAACCGATAGAAAACGACAACGAAGGTGCCGTCAATTTTGATTTCTCGTCGCAAGACAGGATTGTACGTGGTCGAATGCCGACGCTCGAACTTATCAACGAGCGCTTTGCACGACACATGCGTATTAGTCTGTTTAATATGCTGCGTAAAACGGCAGAAGTGTCGATCAATGGCGTGCAGATGATGAAGTTTGGCGAATACCAAAACACATTGTACGTGCCAACCAGTTTGAACATGGTGCGTTTTCGTCCGTTAAAAGGTACAGCGTTGATCACCATGGAGGCTCGCTTAGTCTTTATTCTGGTAGAAAACTTCTTTGGTGGGGATGGTCGATTCCATGCAAAAATCGAAGGGCGCGAATTTACCCCAACGGAACGCCGCATCATTCAGCTGCTGCTGAAGATTGTATTTGAAGACTACAAAGAAGCGTGGTCGCCAGTGATGGGGGTGGAGTTCGAATATCTCGACTCTGAAGTAAACCCAAGTATGGCTAACATTGTCAGCCCGACAGAAGTGATTGTCGTGAGTTCTTTCCACATTGAGGTCGATGGTGGCGGCGGCGATTTTCATGTCGTTATGCCTTACTCCATGGTTGAGCCGATTCGTGAACTGTTGGATGCAGGTGTTCAGTCCGACAAGATGGAGACAGACGTCCGTTGGAGCTCAGCATTACGTGAAGAGATTATGGATTGTCCGGTTAACTTCCGCGTTAACTTGCTTGAAAAAGACATCTCTTTGCGTGACCTCATGGAATTGCAACCGGGTGACATCATCCCGATTGAAATGCCAGAACATGCGACAATGTTTGTGGAAGACCTGCCGACCTATCGCGTAAAAATGGGCCGTTCGGAAGACAAATTAGCGGTGCAAATTTCTGAGGAAATTGAGCGCCCACATGTAGTCAAAACAGATTTAGCTTTCTTGGGCAAAGACATCATGTCTGAGCTTGAGAATGAAGACGATATAGACGATTAAGATACCTTATTGAACAGACATGCTTTGGCATTAAATAAGGCTTAACACAGGATAGAAAAATGGAACCAAGTGACGATCAAAAGCTAGCAGATGAATGGGCAGCCGCTCTTGGCGAAGACCCGTCTGCACCTTCTGTTGACGTAGATGAAGTATTGGCCGCGCCACTGGAAGAGCTAAAAGACACTTCAAGCCCAATTACCGAAGATGAGCGTCGTAAACTCGACACCATCATGGATATTCCGGTGACGATTTCGATGGAAGTCGGTCGTTCACAAATCAGCATTCGGAACTTATTGCAGTTGAACCAAGGTTCGGTTGTTGAGTTGGATCGTCTAGCGGGCGAGTCATTGGACGTATTAGTCAACGGTACACTGATTGCGCATGGCGAAGTCGTGGTCGTGAACGATAAGTTTGGTATCCGTTTGACGGATGTGATCAGCCAAACTGAACGAATTAAGAAGCTACGTTAAGATGAGCCGCTCAATCAAAACGCGATTGAAGCAAATCACTGGAGCACTGAGCTTAATGCTGAGTGCTCCTTATGCATTTGCTGCCGCACCAAATAATCTGGATCTTGCGACGACACTGGGCTCGCTTGTGCTTGTGATCGGCGTGATTCTTTTGTTGGCTTGGCTACTTAAACGTATGCAAGTGCCGGCGATGGGACAACAAAAAGGCTTGCGTATTGTGAGTCAGTTGCCAGTGGGCACCAAAGAAAGAATCGCCGTAGTTCAAGTGGGTGAAGAGCAGTTTTTGGTTGGAATTACCAGCCAATCAATCCAAACGTTAGCCAAGTTAGATAAGCCACTGAAAGAGGAAGAGTTGGCGACCAATGCTTTTGCGACTCAATTTAGCCAACTGATCAAAAAACATGACAAAGGGTAACCCGATTCGTTTGCTCCTGAGCACGTTGTTGCTTTTCGTCGGCGTGCTGTTTTCTTCATTTTCGTTTGCTGAGGCAGAGGAGTCTGCTCTGCCTGACAACTTGGCCGATGGAAGTAGCGTCACTGTTCAGGCGATGCAAAGTGATACTGGCGCCAGTCGTGCTATGTCCGTTTCTAGTGGTGGTGGCATCCCTGCGTTTACCATGACCACAAACCCAGATGGCAGTGAAGATTACTCGGTTACGCTACAAATCCTAGCGTTAATGACCATGCTTGGCTTCTTGCCTGCTATGGTGATTCTAATGACGTCGTTTACTCGAATTGTGGTGGTGATGTCGATATTGCGTCAGGCAATGGGTTTGCAACAAACGCCGTCTAATCAGGTCATCATTGGTATAGCGCTTTTTTTGACCTTTTTTGTTATGTCTCCTGTCCTGAACGAAATCAACGATAAAGCCGTTCAGCCTTATTTGAATGAGCAAGTCACTGCGAGAGAAGCGTTTGATGCTGCACAAGCACCAATGAAAGCATTTATGCTTAAACAGACCCGAATCAAAGATTTGGAGACATTTGTAACCATGTCAGGAGAGCAAGTTGAGAACCCAGAAGATGTGTCGATGGCGGTGTTGATTCCGGCTTTCATCACCTCGGAGTTAAAAACTGCATTCCAAATTGGTTTTATGCTCTTCTTGCCGTTTTTGATTATTGACCTCGTGGTAGCGTCGGTACTGATGGCAATGGGTATGATGATGTTGTCACCAATGATTGTTTCGTTGCCGTTCAAGTTGATGCTGTTCGTATTGGTCGATGGTTGGAACTTGATACTTTCGACACTCGCGGGCAGTTTCGCCCTTTAGATAAGCGCAGATAGAGGATAAGACATGACACCAGAAATGTTTGTCGAGCTTTTCCGTGAAGCACTTTGGATGGTGCTTATCATGGTCTGCGCCATTATCATCCCAAGTTTGCTTATCGGCCTTATTGTTGCGATTTTCCAAGCTGCGACTTCCATCAACGAACAAACATTGAGCTTCTTGCCGCGTTTGATTGTCACTCTTTTGGCTCTAATGCTATTTGGTCACTGGATGACGCAAATGTTGATGGAATATTTCTATGGCTTGATTGAGCGCTTACCTCAGGTGCTTTATTAGAGGCGCCTATGGAGTACCCCACTAGCGTTGTCTTAGATTGGATCGCAAACTATTTCTGGCCTTACGTTCGTATCTCTTCCATGCTGATGGTGATGACGGTAACTGGGGCTCGATTTGTCTCACCACGAATCCGCCTTTACCTCGGGTTAGCCATTACTTTTGCCGTCATGCCAGCGATCCCTGCAGTGCCTCAAGACATTGAGTTGCTCTCGTTTCGGGGTTTTATGACCATTGCCGAGCAAATGATCATCGGTATTGCGATGGGCATGGTCACTCAATTTATGATTCAAACCTTTGTCTTGTTGGGACAAATATTGGGTATGCAATCAAGTTTGGGTTTCGCTTCTATGGTTGATCCCGCAAATGGTCAGAACACGCCATTGCTTGGTCAGCTATTCATGTTTTTGACGACAATGTTTTTCCTTGCCACCGATGGGCACTTGAAAATGCTGCAACTGGTCGTGTTCAGCTTTAAAACACTGCCGATTGGCTCCGGCTCGCTCAACGCGGTTGATTTCCGTGAAATGGCAGGCTGGCTTGGTATTATGTTCCAAACGGCACTGAGTATGTCTCTATCTGGCATTATTGCACTACTTACCATTAACTTGTCGTTTGGTGTAATGACCCGTGCCGCACCACAGCTGAATATCTTCTCGCTTGGTTTTGCTTTTGCTTTGATGGTGGGCCTATTACTTTGTTGGTACATATTGGCTGGCCTTTATAGTCATTATGAAATGTTCTGGACAGTGGGTGAGGCGCAGATTTGTCGACTCATTCGCTTGGAGTGCTAAGAATTGGCAGAATCAGACGGTCAGGAACGCACCGAAGAAGCCACGCCCCGACGGTTACAACAAGCCAGAGAAAAGGGGCAGGTTGCTCGGTCTAAAGAACTTGCATCAGCATCTGTACTGATCGTTGGCGCCATTTCACTGATGTGGTTTGGCGAGGCGTTAGCACGCTCACTGTTTTCCATCATGAGCCGTTTATTTGATCTTCAACGAGAAGAGATTTTTGATACGGCAAAGCTATTTGACATTGCTTTAGGGGCGATGACCGATTTGTTGTTCCCTCTATTTTTGGTGCTAGCTACGTTGTTTACTGCCGCCATGATTGGTGCTGCGGGTGTGGGAGGAATTAGTTTTTCTGCTCAAGCGGCCATGCCAAAGCTGTCGAAAATGAATCCGCTTAGCGGTTTAAAGCGGATGGTGGGAATGCAAAGCTGGGTAGAGTTGATCAAATCAATTCTTAAAGTGGTTTTGGTTACTGGTGTCGCGATCTATTTGATCCAAGCATCGCAGGCGGATCTAATTCAATTAAGTATGGATGTGTATCCGCAAAACATCTTCCATGCTTTAGATATTCTGCTGAACTTTATCTTGTTGATCAGCTGTTCACTGTTGATCGTGGTTGCCATCGATATTCCATTTCAAATCTGGCAGCACGCTGATCAGTTAAAAATGACCAAGCAAGAAGTCAAAGACGAATATAAAGAAACCGAGGGTAAGCCAGAGGTCAAAGGACGCATTCGTATGCTGCAAAGAGAAGCGGCTCAACGTCGTATGATGGCAGATGTTCCTCAGGCTGATGTTATTGTTACCAACCCAGAGCACTTTTCGGTTGCGCTTCGTTATAAACAGAAGACAGACCGTGCGCCGGTAGTGATCGCTAAAGGCACCGATCACATGGCAATGAAGATTCGAGAAGTCGCCCGAGAGCATGACATCACAATTGTACCTGCTCCGCCACTTGCTCGTGCGCTGTACCATACTACCGAGCTAGAACAAGAGATCCCCGATGGATTGTTTACTGCGGTGGCTCAGGTTTTGGCATTTGTATTCCAGTTGAAGCAATACCGAAAGCGAGGTGGTCAGCGCCCCAAAATTCAGGATTACGATTTGCCAATCCCGCCAGAACACCGGCACTAATGCTAAAAGAAGCCTAATTCTAAAAAGGCTAATTTAATCAGATATTAAGCTCTACTTGAGTGTTTAGTCATTATTTTGGCGTTAATTATGGTACATAGCTTGCTTAAAACGCCTTAATTATCAACCATACCTAAACTTTTAGGCCAAAGCGGTCGCGTATTAATAGTAAGAGCTAACGTGACGCTTCAATCGATTGAGATCTCTCGTAGTATGAAGTTAAGCCTGCCATTTGCAGATAAATTGCCACGAATCCCTCAGCGTGAAATGCCAGCTATTGGCGCGCCGGTGATGGTTTTGGCCACCTTAGCGATGGTGGTGCTGCCTATTCCAGCCTTTTTGCTGGATATGTTCTTCACCTTTAACATCGCGTTGTCGATGGTGGTGTTGTTAGTGACCGTTTACACACGTCGTCCGTTGGACTTTGCCGCTTTTCCGACGGTACTGCTGATCGCGACTTTGTTGCGTTTGGCACTGAACGTTGCCTCGACACGTGTCGTCTTACTGCATGGTCATGAAGGCGGCAACGCGGCAGGTAACGTAATTGAAGCGTTTGGTAATGTCGTTATTGGTGGTAACTACGCGGTCGGCTTAGTGGTTTTCCTTATCTTAATGATCATCAACTTTATGGTGGTGACCAAAGGTGCGGGTCGTATCTCTGAGGTAAGTGCTCGCTTCACCCTTGATGCGTTGCCAGGTAAGCAGATGGCGATTGATGCGGACTTAAATGCCGGATTGATAGACCAAGAACAGGCAAGAGTTCGTCGTTTTGAAGTGACCAAAGAAGCGGATTTCTACGGCTCGATGGATGGTGCCTCGAAGTTCGTAAAAGGTGACGCGATTGCCGGTATTTTGATTCTGTTTATCAACATCATCGGCGGTCTGTCGATCGGTATGGCGCAGTATGGATTGGGTTTCGGTGAGGCAATTGAAATCTATACTTTGCTGACGATTGGTGACGGCCTAGTTGCACAGATTCCATCGCTATTGCTGTCGATTGCAGCGGCGATGATGGTGACACGTCAAAACACCGATGAAGACATGGGTGAACAGCTGGTCTTCCAGATGTTCGACAACCCAAAAGCACTGATGATTACCGCAGCTATTCTCGGTGTGATGGGCATCGTACCGGGCATGCCACACTTTGCGTTTTTGAGTCTGGCGGTCGCAGCTGGCGCGGCGGCGTATTTCATCGATAAACGCCAAAAGCAGAAAGCGAAAGAACCGGCTTTACCAGCGAAAGCTGACGAAGGTGCAGAGCCTTCATCACAACGCGAACTATCTTGGGACGACGTCCAGCCAGTCGATATTATTGGCCTAGAAGTGGGTTACCGCTTGATTCCGCTAGTGGACCGAGACCAAGGTGGAGAACTGTTAGAGCGCGTAAAAGGTGTGCGTAAAAAGCTATCGCAAGATTTTGGGTTCTTAATCCCTGCGGTTCACATACGTGACAACCTTGAACTGACGCCAAACAGCTATCGAATCACATTAATGGGGGTTGCGGTCGGCGAAGCTGAGATTCGTCCGGATCAAGAGCTAGCGATTAACCCAGGTCAGGTGTATGGCATGATTGATGGCGAGCCAACCATTGACCCTGCATTTGGACTGGAAGCTGTATGGATTCGCGAAGATCAGCGTGAGCATGCTCAGGCGTTAGGTTATACGGTTGTAGACTCATCGACAGTATTAGCGACGCACCTGAGCCAGTTATTGACTAATAACGCATCGCAGTTGATCGGTCATGAAGAAGTAGAGAATTTATTAGAAATGTTAGGACGCAGCGCGCCTAAGTTGGTTGAGAACTTTGTTCCTGACCAATTACCATTAGGTGTGGTGGTGAAAGTCCTACAAAACTTGTTAAACGAGGCCATCCCAATCCGCGATATTCGCACGATTGTTCAAACTTTGGCTGAGTACTCAAGTAAGAGTCAAGAAGCTGACATATTGACGGCAGCAGTTCGAATTAGTCTAAAACGTCTAATTGTTCAAGAAATCAATGGTATAGAGCCTGAGCTGCCAGTGATTACTTTGATACCTGAACTGGAACAAATATTGCATCAAACTATGCAAGCATCAGGAGGCGAATCCGCGGGGATTGAACCGGGGCTCGCTGAACGATTGCAGTCTTCACTAAGCCAAGCGACACAGGAACAAGAATTGAAAGGCGAACCTGCCGTTCTGCTTACTTCCGGTGTATTACGCTCGACGTTGGCGAAATTTGTGAAGAACACAATACCTAATCTCCGGGTACTGTCTTACCAAGAAATCCCGGATGAAAAACAGATCAGAATTGTGCAAGCCGTGGGTAACTGATCTCACGCATCATTAATGGATTCATAGTTTGAAAATAAAGCGATTTTTTGCCAAAGACATGAGAACGGCGCTGCTCCAAGTGAAAGAGGAGTTAGGCGCGGAAGCGGTGATCATGTCAAACAAGAAAGTGGCTGGTGGGGTGGCGATTGTTGCGGCGATAGATAGTGAATCTAACCCGTCTCAAGCAAGCGCAGCGTCACAACAAAATCGCGGTGCTTCTCAATCGAATCGCTATAACGAACATCGTCAAATGTCATCGTCTTCTGCTGATCGTTATCAAGATCGTCATTTAGATGAAGATAAAATTAGCCTGAACAGTAATAACAGTAACAACGAAAAAACAGGCTCGATGACGCAGCGATTCGCTAACATGCTTAAGCAATATAGTGGTGGTGCAGCAGATGCTGATGATCATGTAGCGGAAAATGAAGATTCGCTCTCTGCTTTATTGCAACGCCAGAATAAGCATCGCGACGGCTACAACCAAGAAAAGCCAGCGCCATATCAACCAGATTCACCTTTGGCGAAGTTAATCGCACAAGATAATCGATTTGAGCGTCCAACGCCGAAGTTGGATCCGACACGCTATGATCGCCGCCGTCCAAGTGATGAGCGAGAAGAGTCTGCAGATGAGCTGGAGAGTATGCGCGAAGAGATGACGTCAATTCGTCGTCTTCTAGAGCATCAAGTCTCTGGCCTAATGTGGCAGGAAGTGGAACGTCGTGAGCCGCTCAGAGCAATGCTGATTAAGCGCTTAGAGCGTATGGGTGTTTCTCCGGAGTTAGCAGACCAAATGGCTTGCTATATCCCGGAAGATACAAAACCAGCGCGAGCGTGGAAAGCGTTGTTGTCGCTGGTGGCGGATCAAATCAATATTCCTAAACAGGACATTTTAAAACGTGGTGGTGTGGTCGCACTGTTAGGTCCGACGGGGGTTGGAAAAACAACCACCGTTGCGAAGCTCGCAGCACGTGCCGCCATGGAATACGGTGCCGACAATGTGGCCCTTGTGACAACAGATACATATCGCATAGGTGCACATGAGCAGCTCTCAATTTACGGAAGAATCATGGGTTGTCCCGTAAGAGTTGCTAAAGATTCTAACGAGTTAGCCGATGTTATATATCAGCTAAGAAACAGAAGACTGATTTTGGTCGATACGGCAGGGATGGGACAACGAGATGTCAGGCTTTCTGAGCAGCTCGATACTCTAATGCAAGAGAGCGGAGAAGTGATTCACAGCTACCTTGTTTTGCCAGCTACCGCACAACGTCGCGTTCTACAAGAAACGCTGGATCACTTCCGACGCATACCACTTTCGGGTTGTATTATGACGAAGCTTGATGAGTCATTAAGTCTAGGCGAATTCATCAGTGTAGTGATTCAAAACGCAATGCCAGTGGCTTACATAGCTAATGGCCAGCGCGTGCCAGAAGACATTGTGATAGCGCAACCAAAATATATGCTTGCGAAAGCAAATGAACTGTTAGAGAAGTCGACAGAGAACGAACCTCACTTTTGGAACAGTGACAGTGAAGGACTCTAAGGCGGCGGACTACTATGACTGAGAATATGATACACGATCAAGCAAGCGGCCTCCGTCGCTTAACACAACCATCGTTGACCAAAGTGATTGCTGTTACTGGCGGCAAAGGTGGTGTGGGGAAATCAAACGTAACACTGGGTCTGGCGATTTGTATGGCTCGCCAAGGCAAGAAGGTGATGGTTCTCGACGCTGATTTAGGTCTGGCCAATGTGGACGTGATGCTCGGAATTCGTGCAAAACGTAATCTAGGACATGTCTTAGCGGGTGAATGTGAGCTAAAAGATGCGATTGTCGAAGGGCCTTATGGTATAAAGATAATCCCTGCAACTTCTGGCACACAGAGCATGACTGAGCTTTCTCACGCTCAACATGCTGGACTCATTCGAGCATTTGGTAGTCTTGAAGACGAAATGGACGTCCTGCTGATAGATACCGCCGCAGGCATTTCTGACATGGTAATCAGTTTTTCGCGAGCAGCTCAAGACGTCGTTGTGGTTGTGTGTGATGAACCAACTTCAATCACAGATGCATATGCGTTAATTAAGCTGTTAAGTAAAGAACACCAGGTCCAACGCTTTAAAGTTGTAGCAAATATGGTCAGAAGCTACCGTGAAGGGCGAGAATTGTTTGCAAAGTTGACGCTAGTCACAGAGCGATTCTTGAATGTCAGCCTTGAACTCGTAGCATGTATTCCATTAGATGATAAAGTACGACAGGCTGTAAAAAGACAAAAAATTGTCGTTGATGCGTTCCCTCGCTCACCTGCCGCTTTAGCTATCAGCTCACTAGCAAACAAAGCGTTAACGTGGCCACTACCGAAAACACCAAGTGGACACTTGGAATTTTTTGTGGAAAGGTTGCTAAATCGTACCGAATTCGCAGAGGACCCTTTTGGTGAATAAAGCGATAACCTATGACCAACATGGCAAGTTTAATAGCCAGCAAGCGTTTATAGAGCGCTACTCAGTGTTGGTTAAGCGCATTGCTCACCACCTATTAGGCCGTTTACCGCCGAGTGTTCAGGTAGAGGATTTAATTCAGGCCGGCATGATCGGTCTTATCGAAGCTCAGCAGAATTATGATGGTTCTAAAGGTGCGAGCTTTGAAACTTATGCAGGTATCCGTATTCGCGGTGCAATGTTAGATGACATGCGCAAAGGCGATTGGGTACCGCGTTCTGTTCATAAAAATAATCGAGAGATTAACCAAGCGATTGCGGAACTGGAAGGCGAATTAAATCGAGATCCTACTGATTCTGAAGTAGCCACGCATCTCGGTATGACACTGGATCAATATCATAGTGCTCTGACCGATATCAACTGCTCAAAATTAGTCGGTATTGAAGATTTAGGCGTTTCTGATGATGTGATTTCACCTGCAGATGAAACTGATGACAGTAACCCGTTCAAAGGGGTTGCCGATGAATCATTTCGAAAAGCACTGGTTGAATCAATAAAACAGCTTCCAGAGCGTGAAGCTTTGGTACTTTCGCTTTATTATGATGAAGAACTCAATTTGAAAGAAATTGGCGATGTGTTAGGCGTAAGCGAATCTCGCGTAAGTCAAATACTGAGTCAAGCGATGCAACGTTTGCGCACCAAGCTCAGTGCGTGGACACAAAATGACTAAAAACACTGATTTTACGATTCAGTGGAGGCAATTTTGAATAAAAACATGAAGATCCTTATTGTTGATGATTTCTCAACAATGCGCCGTATTGTTAAAAACCTGCTTCGTGACTTGGGGTTCAATAACACTCAAGAAGCGGACGATGGTTTAACCGCATTACCAATGCTGAAAAAAGGTGACTTCGATTTTGTTGTAACTGACTGGAACATGCCAGGTATGCAAGGCATCGATTTGCTTAAACACATCCGCGCGGATGCAGAACTTAAGCATTTGCCAGTTCTAATGATCACGGCTGAAGCGAAGCGTGAGCAGATCATTGAAGCTGCTCAAGCAGGCGTAAACGGCTACATTGTTAAGCCATTTACTGCTGCAACATTAAAAGAAAAATTAGATAAAATTTTCGAGCGTTTATAACTCTCTCTTTTTCTCTTTGTTATTCGAGTCATTCATACCAATTATTAAATACCTATTAAATGACTCGTTTAGCGTTTTTAAAGTGATAAGAAGAACTAAACGTAAAAGGGTCTATTCAGAATGATCTCACTAGAGCAGGCGAAGTCACTCGTTCAAATGCTAGAAAACGGGGAACAAGACCAAGCCAATATGCTTGTTGCCTCGATCTACGAAGGTGCCGAGAATCCAATGCTGCAAGAAATTGGAGCCTTAACTCGAGACCTTCACGAATCACTCAAGCAGTTCAGTCTCGATCAGCGCATGACCGAAATTGCGAAAGACGAAATCCCTAACGCAAGGGATCGTCTTAATTATGTGATCGAGAAGACAGAGCTAGCAGCCAACAAAACGATGGATGCAGTCGACTGCTGCCTTCCTATCGCTGACAACCTGCATGATTGCCTTCAGAAAGTTCGTCCTCAATGGAATGAACTCATGCACGGGCGCATCGAATTAAGCGAATTCAAAGCACTTTGTCACCGAATCGACGAGCTATTAGTTCAAGTCGAAGGTGACAGCACTGAGTTGCGTGGTCAATTGACCGAAATTCTCATGGCGCAAGACTTCCAAGACCTAACTGGCCAAATTATTCGCCGCGTAATTACGTTGGTAAATGAAGTAGAAGGCCGCTTAGTGGAAATCCTAACCGTATTCTCTGGAAATAAACCTGAAGAACACATTCAAGTTTTGTCAGAACCGGCAGATAAAAAGAATACACAAACAAGCGAAGCCGAAGGCCCGATTCTTCATCCAGAACTGAGAGAAGATGCGGTTTCATCGCAGGACGAAGTCGATGACTTGTTGTCCAGTCTTGGATTTTAAAGGTAACGTATGAGCTACGATTTAGACGAAGATATTCTTCAGGACTTTCTCATTGAGGCTGGGGAAATTCTCGAACTGCTTTCTGAGCAGTTGGTTGAATTGGAAAATAACCCAGAAGACAAAGACTTACTTAATGCAATTTTCCGCGGGTTTCACACCGTAAAAGGCGGTGCTGGCTTCCTGTCTTTGGCAGAGCTAGTCGATACTTGTCATGGTGCGGAGAACGTGTTCGACGTTTTACGAAACGGCCAACGCACGGTCACGCAAAACTTAATGGATACGATGCTAAAAGCGTTGGATACGGTCAATACCCAGTTCCAAGCCGTTCAAGATCGTGAACCATTGGAAGCTGCGGATCCTGCCCTTCTTGAAGAACTTCATCGTCTATGTAAACCTGAATCAGAAGATGAAGTCGCTGCAACCGTGGTTGAAGAACCAGTGGTTACTCCTGAACCTGTCATTCCTGAGCCTGTTATTGAAGAACCTGCCGCGCCAGCGTCAAGTGTCGGCTCTGTCGATGAAATTACCCAAGACGAATTCGAAAAGCTGCTGGATGAACTTCATGGTAAAGGCTCAGCTCCAGGCGCTTCAGAACCTGCGACACCAACAACGCCATCAGAGCCCCCTCAATCAAGTGCGCCATCAGTTGAAAGTGGCGATATCACTGACGATGAATTTGAGCGTCTACTTGACGAACTTCACGGCGTTGGCAAAAGTCCATCAGCGGCAGAGGCTGCAGCATCTGCACCAGCAGAACCTCCTAAAGCGGCAGAACCAGCTGCGCCAGTTGCATCGTCAGCAAATCAAGATAGTGACTTAATGACGGACGAAGAGTTCGAAAAGTTACTCGATGAGCTACATGGTGCGGGCAAAGGTCCTACGCTAGAAGAACTGGATATGGCAACGAAGCCGGCATCAGCAAACGTAGAGGAAAGCCCTGCGAAACCTGAGCCTGCGGTTAAGCCAGCACCAGCAGCTCCAACTCCGGCTCCAGCACCAAAACCAGAATCTAAACCTGTCGCGGTGAAAGAAGAGGCGAAAGCGCCAGCGGTTAAAAAGCCTCAGGCCGAGGCAACCGTTCGTGTCGATACCTCGACGCTTGATACCATCATGAACATGGTAGGTGAGCTTGTATTGGTCCGAAACCGTCTATTAAGCCTTGGTTTGAACAGCGACAATGAAGAAATGTCCAAAGCGGTCGCCAACCTTGATGTCGTAACGGCGGATCTGCAAGGCGCGGTAATGAAAACGCGTATGCAGCCAATCAAGAAAGTATTTGGCCGTTTCCCACGCGTTGTCCGTGACTTGGCGCGCAACCTAAATAAAGACATTGTGTTGGAAATGCGCGGTGAAGAAACCGATCTCGATAAAAACCTTGTAGAAGCATTGGCTGATCCATTGATTCACTTGGTTCGTAACTCGGTTGACCACGGTATTGAAATGCCAGACGACCGCGCGAAAGCAGGTAAATCACGCACAGGTAAAGTGATTTTGTCTGCATCACAAGAAGGGGATCACATTGAGCTATCCATCGTAGATGATGGCGGCGGTATGGACCCGAACAAACTGCGTGGTATCGCGGTTAAGCGCGGCATGATGGACGAAGATGCGGCGGCCCGTTTAACAGACAAAGAGTGCTTCAACCTTATCTTTGCGCCAGGTTTCTCAAGTAAAGATAAAATTTCTGACATCTCTGGCCGTGGCGTTGGCATGGATGTGGTTAAGACGGCGATCAACACCTTAAATGGTTCAATCGATATCGATTCTGAGCTAGGTAAGGGCACTAAGATCACCATCAAAGTACCACTGACGCTTGCGATCCTACCAACATTGATGGTTGGTGTTGGCGGTCATCCGTTTGCACTACCACTGGCTTCGGTGAGCGAAATCTTCCACTTGGATCTGAGTCGCACAAACGTGGTAGATGGTCAGTTGACGATCATTGTGCGTGAAAAATCTATCCCGCTATTTTACCTACAGAACTGGTTAGCATCCAAATCACAAAACGTCGAAGAGCGTACTGGTCACGGTCATGTGGTTATTGTACAGATCGGTAACCAGCGCGTTGGTTTTGTTGTGGATACGCTTATTGGTCAAGAAGAAGTGGTTATTAAGCCACTCGATAATCTATTGCAAGGCACTCCGGGCATGGCTGGTGCAACAATCACTAGCGATGGCCATATTGCATTAATTCTAGATGTGCCTGATTTACTTAAGCGATATGCTGCGGCTTCACGCCTTTAAGCAAAGCTGACGTTATTAAAAGGAATAAGATGGCGATTAAAGTACTAGTCGTTGATGATTCGAGTTTTTTTCGACGTCGCGTGAGCGAAATCATCAACTCAGAATCGCGCCTAGAAGTGATTGACGTTGCGGTAAATGGCAGAGAGGCGGTTGAGAAAGCCAAATCTCTTAAACCGGACGTCATCACGATGGATATTGAAATGCCAGTGATGGATGGCATTACCGCTGTGCGTGAAATCATGGCAGCGGCTCCAACGCCAATCCTAATGTTTTCGTCCCTGACTCATGACGGGGCGAAAGCCACACTTGATGCGCTAGATGCGGGCGCATTGGATTTCTTACCGAAAAAGTTTGAAGACATCGCACGTAACCGCGAAGAAGCGGTATCACTGCTTCAGCAACGAGTTATTCAGATTGCTTCGAAGCGCGCTTTTATGCGTCGACCAATCACTCGCGTTGCTGCGAGTACCAATGCGGCAGCTCGTCCACTAGGTTCAAGAACGGCTTCGCCAGCGACTCCAGCTCCTGCTCGACCGGCTGCAGCAAAGTTCCGAGCCTCTGGTAAGAAGTATCAACTGACCGCAATTGGCACGTCGACTGGTGGTCCGGTTGCTTTGCAAAAAATTCTGACGCGTTTACCGATGAACTACCCGCATCCGATCGTATTGATCCAACATATGCCAGCAACCTTTACTGCTGCATTTGCCAGCCGTTTGAATACCTTGTGTAAGATTCAAGTGAAAGAAGCACAAGACGGTGATGTCTTACAGCCTGGTGTGGCATACCTTGCTCCAGGTGGTAAGCAAATGATGGTGGATGGTCGAGCGGGGGCTGCTCGTCTTCGTATCATTGATGGCGGCGACCGCATGAACTACAAACCATGTGTGGATGTGACTTTTGGTTCTGCAGCCAAAGTATACGGTGACAAAGTACTCTCTTTAGTGCTGACTGGCATGGGTGCAGACGGTCGTGAAGGTGCTCGTATGTTGAAGTCTGCAGGCTCAACTATTTGGGCTCAAGATGAAGAAAGTTGTGTTGTTTATGGTATGCCCCAAGCTGTTGCTAAAGCAGGCATTTCTTCAGAAGATTTACCGCTTGACCGCATTGCAGAACGCATGTTGGTGGAAGTTGGCCTAGCGTAGGATTCATCATGATTGTTTGGAGTGTAGCTAACCAGAAAGGTGGCGTGGGTAAAACCACCTCAACAGTGACATTAGCGGGTTTGCTGAGTCAAAAAGGTCATCGCGTACTGATGGTCGATACTGACCCTCACGCATCACTGACTACCTATCTTGGTTATGATCCTGACGCAGTAACTTCGAGCCTGTTTGATTTATTCCAGTTGAAGACATTCTCTCGTGAAACGGTGAGGCCGTTAATCCTAGAGACAAAACTGGAAGGGATGGATATCATTCCCGCGCATATGTCCCTTGCGACGCTTGATCGTGTCATGGGGAATCGCAGTGGGATGGGGCTGATCTTAAAACGAGCTCTACAAGCGGTCTCACAAGACTATGATTATGTGTTGATTGACTGCCCGCCAATTCTTGGTGTGATGATGGTGAACGCACTGGCCGCCAGTGACCGAATTTTGATTCCCGTTCAAACCGAGTTTTTGGCGATGAAAGGCTTGGAACGCATGATGCGCACGTTAACCATTATGCAAAAGTCTCGTCCGGGTGGTTTCAAAGTGACTATCGTTCCAACGATGTATGACAAGCGCACCAAAGCGTCTTTGCAGACATTGATGCAACTGAAGAAAGATTACCCAAATCAAGTATGGACCTCTGCGGTGCCGATTGATACCAAGTTCCGTGATGCTAGTTTAAAGCATTTGCCAGCATCACATTTTGCATCTGGTAGTCGTGGTGTGTTTGCGTATAAACAGTTACTGATTTACCTGGAGAGGTTAGCGTTCGATGAGCAGTAACGACGTGCTTTCCAGTGAACAAGCGCTTGATGACTACTTTAATGCGCTACTGGGTGATGAGGCTGAAGCAACGACTCTTGAGGAAGAGCTTGACTTGCTGGCTCAAGAAATATCATCTGCAGAGCCAGAGCCAGAGCCAGAGCCAGAGCCAGAGCCAGAGCCAGAGCCAGAGCCAGAGCCAGAATTGCAGTTTCAATACTCGGAGCCGGAAACTTACCAGTTTCAAGAAGCGTATCCGCCAGAATTGGAAGCCCCAAATCTGGAAGATGTGCAAAGGTTATTAAGTCAGCTTGAAGCAAGCAACCCTGTAGCTGAGTTAGATATTGATAGTATTCTTGAACAAAATACGATTGATATTGCAGCAGAAATAAAAGCGGCTGAGCCAGACGTACAAACCGTTAGTGAGGCGCCCGAGTTACAAACAGTTGAAGAGATACAAGACTGGGTGATTGATGCGCCAGTTTTTGAGGAAACTCAGCCAGAACTGGTTGAACCTCAATCGGTGATTGAGCATGATGTCAATATAGAATCGAACGTTGATACCGAGCTCGAGACACAAACAGGTTCCGAAATACCAACTGACTGGGAAAGCACGAAGCGAAGTGAAGATTTTCAAGTGCTTTACTTTGATGTGAATGATGTCACGTTTGCCGTACCGCTTGATGAGTTAGGTGGTATTCATCGCATCAGCGAGCTTAACCATTTGATAGGAAAGCCCGCCTGGTATTTGGGGCTACAAACAAATCGTGAGCAACAGTTTGATGTCGTCGATACCGCGAAATGGGTGATGGCAGATAAGCTTCGCGATGACAGTTACAAAGATAATTACCAATACGTTGTCATGCTTGGAGAGAGCATGTGGGGGCTGGCCAGTAACCAACTAATGGGGACGGAAACGCTCAATATCGACAAGGTTCGCTGGCGTGAACAGGCGGGTAAGCGCCCTTGGCTAGCGGGCATGGTAAAAGAAAAAATGTGCGCCTTAATTCATGTCCAGGCGCTCATTGACATGCTAAACGCCGGTTTAGATGTCAAATCACTGAATTAGATTTAAGTCGGGAACGACATTAACGAGGATTAACTATGTCTCAAGCTTTTGAAGTAGAAGTGAAGAAAGATGCATCGAATGACGAAGTTCTTCAGTGGGTGACGTTCCAGCTAGAAGAAGAAACGTACGGCATCAACGTAATGCAAGTTCGTGAAGTACTTCGTTATACTGAAATTGCACCCGTTCCAGGTGCGCCAGATTATGTTCTGGGTATCATCAACCTGCGTGGTAACGTGGTTACTGTTATCGACACGCGTTCGCGTTTCGGCCTGATGGAAGGCGAAGTTACAGATAATACTCGTATTATTGTGATCGAGTCAGAGCGTCAAGTGATTGGTATTTTGGTAGATAGTGTGGCAGAAGTGGTTTACCTACGTTCTTCTGAAATTGACACGACGCCTTCTGTTGGTACTGATGAAAGCGCGAAGTTCATCCAAGGTGTGAGCAACCGTGACGGCAAGCTTCTTATCCTTGTGGATTTGAACAAGCTCCTAACGGATGACGAATGGGACGAGATGGCTCACCTATAATGGGCTGAATAATGATGGCTGAAGAGACTCTTTTATCTGTTCCATTCCTTGCGGGTGGCGTCGCTTTTATCGTGTTGGTGTTGGTTGTTTTGCAACTGCGCATTCGCTCGGGGTTGCAAAAGCAAGTAGACCAGCAACGAGCACAGTCTCGACATGTAGATAAAGAAGTACAAAAGTTGAGTAAGCAGTTACTCGAAGTGCGTTCGGTTGTCGTTGGTCTTGGACAAAAAGTAACGGAACAACAAGACATTATTCAGCACCTAAACGAGAGAATTCGTGAACTCGAACACGCTGATACTGATGGTCGCTTGTACAGTCGAGCTTCTAAAATGGTACAGCTTGGTGCAGATATCAATGAGCTCATTGAAGAGTGTGAACTGCCAAAAGCTGAAGCGGAATTGATGCTTTCACTACAGAAAAAACTGGCGGGAAAAGAGAAAATTCCACCACTAAGCGGTCAGCCATCAGATGATGCAGAATACCCGGCGCGTGGACGTCGTCGACGCTAAAGGTTTTAAAGCGATAAAAAGAGGCGATAAGCCTCTTTTTTTTGTGTTCGGTTACTAATTATCTTTTTGCAATACAGCCCTAGATTACCTTAAGCTCTTTTCATTCTTAGCACTCGCTCCCCAAGTTAAAATGAGAGCTTATAACTACTTATAGTTAATTTTATTAAAGTGTGACGATTAATTAACAAAAATACATGAACTTACATACATCCCAGCCCTCTTATCCTGTTTTGTCATAACTAAGCTGTGCTAATATAGCGCTTCGTTCATTTTTTAGTTGAAGCTCTATGTTAGAAGTATCTAACCTGACAGCGATCCGTGATGAGAGGGTCCTGTTTGAAAACCTGCAGTTTGAAATTAAGCCTGGTGAATTGGTCCAGATAGAAGGGCGCAATGGTACTGGCAAAACTACGTTACTACGTATTGTGACAGGTTTAGGTGATAGAGAAGAAGGCATCATTAAGTGGAAAGGAGAAGAGGTTGAAAAATCTCGTGATGTTTTCCATCAAGATCTGCTGTTCTTAGGGCATCAAACTGGAGTGAAACGAGAGCTTACCGCACTAGAAAACTTACGTTTTTACCAATCTATTCAAAATAACCGCTCTTCTGACGAAGAAATCTTCACTGCTTTAACTCAAGTTGGTTTAGCCGGTCGAGAAGATGTGCCTGTAGCACAGCTTTCCGCAGGTCAGCAACGACGAGTGGCACTAGCAAGGTTATGGCTCAGTAAGCAAATTTTATGGATTTTAGATGAACCGTTGACCGCCATCGATAAGCAAGGCGTCAAAGTGCTTGAATCTTTGTTCGCAAGTCACGCTGATAATGGCGGTATTGTCGTGTTGACGACGCATCAAGATATGTTTTCGGACAGCCCGAAACTTAGAAAAATAAAGTTGGGTGATTGATATGATTCCATCTATGACCACCATCATTCGCCGCGAGCTATTGATAGCATTTCGCCGTCAGGCAGACATTCTGAACCCGCTTTGGTTCTTTATTATTGTTATTACTCTGTTTCCTCTTAGTATCGGGCCTGAACCAAATTTGTTAGCACGTATTGCAGCAGGCATTGTTTGGGTTGCCGCATTGCTATCCGCCTTATTATCATTAGAGCGTCTATTTCGTGATGATTTTCAAGACGGTGCATTGGAACAAATGATGCTAATGCCGATTCCATTGCAACTTGTAGTGGTTTCAAAGGTCATAGCACATTGGTTGTTAACAGGGTTACCTCTGATCCTAATTAGCCCATTATTGGCGGTTTTACTTTCGCTCGATTTCAATACTTGGCTATCTGTTGTACTAACCTTGATGATCGGTACACCGACACTAAGTTTTATTGGAGCTATTGGTGTGGCTTTGACGGTTGGGTTGCAAAAGGGTGGCGTTCTTTTGAGTTTGCTTATTCTTCCGCTCTACATCCCAATTTTGATTTTCGCAACATCAGCAATTGATGCCGCCGCGCTTGGTATGGCGTATAACGGTCAACTAGCAATTTTAGGTGCGATGCTAATGGGAGCGATGACGTTAACGCCTTTTGCCATTAGTGCCGCATTGAGAGTTAGTGTTAACTAACTCAATAAAGTGCCAATGAAGCGGCGCTTGATCAAAGAATTATTATTAAAGCACTGCTACGGTCTCAACCCTTTAGACAGTGTCCCTGAAGTAAGAGTGAGAACAAAACATGTGGAAATGGCTACATCCTTATGCCAAGCCAGAAACCGCTTACCGTTTGAGTGGTAAGTTTCTGCCTTGGTTTTCTGTATTGGCCCTCGTATGCTTATCGGTTGGTACGGTTTGGGGGCTTGCATTTGCGCCTTCAGATTACCAACAAGGTGACAGTTTCCGAATCATCTACATTCACGTCCCATCAGCTATTTGGTCTATGGGCGTTTATATGTCGATGGCGATTGCGGCATTTATTGGCTTAGTATGGCAAGTACGTCTATCTGATATGGCGGCACTTGCGATGGCGCCGATTGGTGCGGTATTTACCTTTATTGCTCTACTTACTGGTGCCGTTTGGGGTAAGCCAATGTGGGGCACTTGGTGGGTATGGGACGCCCGTCTTACTTCAGAATTGATTCTTCTATTTCTCTACCTTGGTGTTATTGCGCTTTATCACGCGTTTGACGATCAGAAAACAGCCGCAAAAGCGGCGGGTATTTTAGCGATCGTAGGCGTCGTGAACCTACCTATCATTCACTTTTCCGTAGAATGGTGGAACACGCTTCACCAAGGCGCGACGATCACGAAATTTGAACAACCTTCTATTTCATCCGACATGCTTTGGCCGTTATTGCTAAACATCTTTGGCTTTGCGTTCTTCTTTGGTGCAGTGACGATGGTCCGTTTCCGTAACGAAATCATCAGTAAAGAAAGTCACCGCCCTTGGGTGCGCAAACTCGCAACAGAACAAACTCAGTGAGGTAATTTATTATGCATTTTGAATCTCTGAGCGACTTTTTTGCCATGGGTGGCTACGCATCATACGTATGGAGTGCGTTTGGTATTACTTTCTTATCCATGCTGATTCTTCTGATCACTAGCCTTCGCCGCGGTGATGCATTATTGAAAGAAGTGAAAGCAAAAATTGACCGTCAAGCTCGTATCGACGCAGCGAAGAACATGGAGAACACCTTATGAACCCGAGACGTAAAAAGAGGCTAGGTATCGTACTAGCGATCTTTATCGGTATTAGTGCCACCATTGGTTTGATACTTTATGCGCTTAACCAAAATATGGACCTTTTCTACACTCCAACGGAGTTGGTTAATGGTAAGCCAGATGGCACCAAGCCAGAAGTAGGCCAGCGTCTGCGTATTGGTGGTATGGTGGTTGTGGGCTCGGTTCGTCGAGATCCTAATTCTTTGAAAGTGAGTTTTGACCTGCACGATGTCGGTCCTAAAGTGACGATTACTTATGATGGTATTCTTCCTGACTTGTTCCGTGAAGGGCAGGGTATTGTGGCTCAAGGTGTACTGAAAGATGCCACGACAGTTGAGGCATTTGAGGTCCTAGCGAAGCACGATGAAGAATACATGCCACCAGAAATTGCGGAAGCGATGAAGAAAACGCATGAACCGCTTCAATACAGCACCGAACAGAAACAAGGAAGCGGCCAATGATTGCTGAAATCGGTCACTTTGCTCTCATTCTTTCGCTTGCAATGGCAGTGCTGCTGAGCGTATTGCCATTGTGGGGAGCATCGAATAATAACACAATGCTCATGAACACAGCGCGACCGCTATCTTGGTCTATGTTCCTGATGCTGTTGTTCTCTTTCGCCATTTTATGTTGGGGATTTTATACCAACGACTTCACGTTACAGTATGTAGCGAGCAACTCGAATAGTCAGCTTCCTTGGTACTACCGTTTAACCGCAGTATGGGGTGCACACGAAGGTTCACTGTTGCTATGGGTTTTAATCCAAGCTGCTTGGACTGTCGCTGTAGCGACGTTTAGTCGTGGTATGCCGCAAGAGTCGGTTGCACGTGTACTTGCCGTAATGGGCATGATCTCAGTGGGTTTCCTACTGTTTATCATCTTAACGTCAAACCCATTCTTACGTACGTTGCCTTTCTTCCCGGTTGACGGGCGTGACTTGAACCCTCTGCTTCAAGACCCCGGTTTGATTGTTCACCCGCCAATGCTTTACATGGGCTACGTTGGTTTCTCGGTTGCCTTCTCTTTTGCGATCGCATCCCTAATGACCGGACGCCTTGATACGGCTTGGGCTCGTTGGTCTCGTCCTTGGACAACCGCTGCATGGGTATTTTTAACACTCGGTATCGCACTAGGCTCTTGGTGGGCTTACTACGAACTTGGCTGGGGTGGCTGGTGGTTCTGGGACCCAGTAGAAAACGCATCATTCATGCCTTGGTTAGCGGGTACCGCATTAATGCACTCTCTTGCCGTGACAGAAAAACGCGGCACATTTAAAGCGTGGACGGTACTATTGGCAATCTCTGCATTTTCGTTGAGTTTGTTGGGCACATTCTTAGTCCGTTCCGGTATTTTAGTATCGGTGCACGCGTTCGCGTCTGACCCGTCGCGCGGTATGTTTATTCTAGGCTTCCTCGTTTTCGTTATCGGCGGCTCTTTATTGCTGTTTGCTGTAAAAGGGGCAGCAGTACGTGTACGTGGTAACTTCGACTTAGTCTCTCGTGAAAACGCGCTCTTAGCCAACAACGTATTACTTATCGCAGCACTTGTTGTGGTGTTAGTGGGGACACTGTTGCCGCTCGTACACAAGCAGCTTGGTTTGGGGTCGGTTTCTATCGGTGCGCCATTCTTCGACATGCTGTTTGCTTGGTTGATGATGCCATTTGCTTTCCTACTTGGTATTGGTCCACTTATCCGTTGGAAGCGAGACAATTTATCTAAACTTGTGAAACCAATGCTCATTTCAGGTGTGCTTGCTTTCGCCTTGGCTGCGGTATGCGTGTTCCTGTTTGCCGACTTCTTCTCAACCATGGCTTACATTGGCTGGGTAATGGCGATTTGGATTATTGCAATGCATGGCTTTGAACTATATGAGCGTGCAACGCACCGTCATAGCTTTAGTGAAGGCGTTCGCAAGCTGCAACGTAGCCACTGGGCAATGATGTTGGGTCATGTTGGTCTGGCGGTATCTGTTATCGGTATTGCGATGGTACAGAACTACAGCATCGAGCGTGATGTGCGTTTAGCACCTGGCGAACACTTCCAAATTCAAGGTTATGATTTCTACTTCTCAGGCCTGCGTGATAAAGATGGTCCAAACTACGATGGCTACATCGCGGATTTTGAGATCACACATGATGGCAAATACGTGAATACGCTTCACGCTGAGAAGCGCTTCTACCGTACGGCTAAGTCTATGATGACCGAAGCTGCCATTGACCGTGGAATTAGTCGTGACTTATACATTGCAATGGGTGAACGTTTAGACGACAACCGATCTTGGGCTGTTCGTATTTACTATAAACCGTTCGTTCGTTGGATTTGGGCTGGCTCTTTGATTATGGCGTTAGGCGGTGCACTAGCGATTTCAGATAAGCGTTATCGCTTCCGTAAATCTTCAAAGAAAAACGCGAAGTCAAAAGAGCAGGAGGCATAACATGAATAAGAAAGTCTTATTTATTCCGCTCGTCGCTTTCATGATTTTGGCGGGCATTTTCGCAACCCAGTTAATGCGCAACCAAGAGGGCGATGATCCAACGAAATTGGAGTCGGTTTTGGTTGGTAAGCCAGTTCCTGAGTTTCACTTAGAAGACTTAGCTGAACCTGGAAAACAATACGACCAGTCAATTTTTAAAGGTGAGCCGTTGCTCTTGAACGTTTGGGCAACGTGGTGTCCAACATGTTATGCAGAGCATAAATACCTAAACGAATTGGCGGGTAAGGGCGTTAAGATCATCGGTATGAATTACAAAGATGATCGTAACAAAGCGGTAGGCTGGTTGAATGATCTCGGCAACCCGTACTTAATTAGCCTATTTGATGGTAGTGGTATGCTTGGTCTTGACCTTGGCGTTTATGGAGCACCAGAAACATTCATTATTGATGCAAATGGTGTGATTCGCTATCGCCATGTGGGGGATGTAAACCCACGTAATTGGTCAGAAACACTGGAGCCGCTTTACAACAAATTGGTTGAGGAGGCGAAGCAATGAGAAAGCTGATCCTTGCAGTTTTTGCTGCCATGACATTATCTCTTGCTGCTCACGCTGCCATTGAAGTGTACGAGTTCGATAACTTGGAACAAGAACAGCAGTTCAAAGAGTTAAGCCATACGCTCCGTTGCCCTAAATGTCAGAACAACACGATCTCGGATTCTAACGCTGAACTTGCTCAAGACTTACGCCATAAGGTGTACGAAATGACCAAAGAAGGTAAGTCCAAAGATGAGATTGTTGATTACATGATCGCCCGTTACGGTAACTTCGTGACTTACAACCCACCATTTACGGTTGCGACTGCGATTTTGTGGCTAGGGCCACTCGCTGTAGTACTGGGTGGTTTTGGTTTGATTGTGCTGCGTAGCCGTAAATCTAAAGTTAAGGCAAAAGCGAGCAGTGACGAGCAATGGGATGAGCAAAAAGAGGCTCGTTTAAAAGCATTGCTTGAAGAAGAGAACAACGGAGATAAGAAGTAATGACACTATTTTGGATTTCCACCGTTGCTCTTACGCTTATTGCTTGTGCGCTGGTGGCTTTGCCGCTGCTTAAACAAAAAGCGAACAATGATGATGTGTTACGCGATGAGCTCAACAAGGCATTTTATAAAGACCGTCTATCTGAGCTTGCAGAAGAAACCGACGAAGGGCTGGTTGAAAGCGAAGACGAACTGATTTCTGATCTAAAGCAGTCTCTCCTTGACGATATTCCGGGTGATAAAGCGCAAAAAGAAACCAAGGTTTCACCAATCGCGGTTTTAGTTCCATCGGTAATTCTGACGGTGGCGTTGAGCTATGGCTTGTATTACAAATTTGGCGCGTCAGACGATATTGTTCAATGGCAAGAAGTGTCTGCAAATCTACCTGAGTTATCGAAAAAGCTGATGTCGGCTTCTTCTGAGCCGTTGAGTGACGATGAAATGGCGGATTTGACCCTTGCCCTCCGAACTCGCTTACATTACCAGCCGGAAGACTCGACAGGTTGGTTACTGCTAGGTCGTATTGCGTTAGCAAATCGTGATGTCACGACTGCTATCGATGCGATGGAAAAGTCATATCGCCTAGAGCCCAAAGATCCTGATGTGATGTTGGGTTATGCACAAGCTCTGATGCTGTCTCAAGAGGAAATGGATCAAGCGACGGCTCGCTCATTACTTGGCAAGCTGATGCAGCAAGACTATGTCGATCTGCGTGTGTTTTCTTTGTTAGCGTTCGATGCGTTTGAGCGTCAAGACTTTCCGGCAGCGATCAAGTACTGGGGAATCATGCAGCAAATGATTGGTCCAGAAGATAGCCGCTACGAGATGTTGTCACGCAGTATTGAGAGTGCTCGTAAGCAAATGGGCGAAGCGGTTTCACCGGATAAGAGTGTAGCTGTGACAATTAATGTGGCACCAAATGCTCAGTTGGATCCAAACGCAGTTCTGATTGTATCGGTACATCGTGCAGATGGCTCACCAATGCCTGTTGCGGCAGCTCGCTATCCGCTGGGTACTTTCCCTCGTACAGTCGTATTAGATGATGGTAATGCCATGATGCAGGGGCAAAAACTATCTTCACTCGACAAGTTAATCGTCCGTGTGCGTGTGGACTCTGACGGTAACGTAGCAACGCGTGACCAAGATTGGCACGGAGAGAGTGACGTCGTTGAATTTGGCACGCCGGTTGAAGTGACCATTGACCAGCAATATTAATCGTTAGCGTCTGTCTCTGAAATATGACAACGGGGTAGAGTCTGTTGCCTTTAGTGGTATGACTCTAAACGATCGAGTAGAATACCGAAGGCCAGCGACTGCTGGCCTTTATTTATTCCCATATCTGAGTCATCTTTACTACGTATACTGCTCAACATACGTACAACTGTTCATTGGATGACTTAGGTACATTAATAGTCGTTATGGAAAATAAAATGTATAACAAGGGTAAATCTACCTTCTTGTTACTGCTTGCAGTTGGACTGGTTGGCTGTTCAAGTGCGCCTGATGAAGCAGTAACAGGACAAGAAACAAATCAAACGACTTCTGATGTGTATGACCCGTTGGAAGGCTTTAACCGAACCATGTGGGAAATCAACTACGAATATTTAGATCCGTATTTGGTTCGTCCTGTATCACTTGCGTATGTGGAATACACGCCAGTTCCTATTCGTTCCGGTATCGCTAACTTCTTGTCGAACTTAGATGAGCCAGCCAGCATGGTTAATAACTTAGTCATGGGTAACGGCACGAAAGCCGTAGACCACTTTAACCGTTTTTGGATTAACTCGACGTTTGGTATTTTCGGTTTATTCGATATTGCAAGTGCCGCGGGTATTACGAAATACGACGAGAAAGCGTTCAGTGATGCAGTAGGCCACTATGGTGTTGGAAATGGCCCTTACTTCATGATTCCAGGTTATGGCCCGTATACCTTACGTGAAGTGACAGATACCGTAGATAGTACGTATTTACCCCTCTCTTACCTCAACTTCTGGGCGAGTTTGGGTAAGTGGGCGTTTGAAGGCATGGAGAAGCGTGCTTTATTAGTACCGCAAGAAGCACAGTTAGACTCGTCGCCGGATCCATATATTCTTACTCGCGATGTTTATATTCAGCGTCAAAACTTTAAAGCAGAAGTTGAAACCGTTGAAGAAGTGAACATCGAAGAAGAAGAGTATTTAGACGAATACCTAGAAGACTTTTAAGCGCTGTTCTTTACAATATACAAATAAAAAAGGCTTAGCTGATGCTAAGCCTTTTTTGTATTTTTGCTGTTTGGTTAGAAACGGTAGTTTGCTTGAACACCGATTAGCCAAACATTACCCGTAGTTTCGCCTACGAATTGGCCGCCGACTTGTTCTGCAGCGTCGTCTGACTTGTAACCACGAGACTCAACGATTGGTGCGTCTTTCGCGAAAATATAGGTGAAGCCAGCGTCTAGGCTGAAGTCTTTCGTCCAATCGTACGTTGCGCCAATACTTAGCCAAGTACGGTCAGTTTCTGGAATAGTGATCGTACGGTTTTTGTCGCTTACCGCTGAAGTATCGTATGCAATACCAGTACGTAGCGCTAGCTTAGGATCAAGCTGGTAAGTGGCACCAACAGCAAAGCGGTAGTTATCTTCCCAGCTTTCTACTTTAACCATATGCGTGCCAGCGGTATCTAGGCGTGCTTCCAATTTCTCGAAAGAGCTCCAATCCGTCCAGTTAAAGCTTGCGTGTAACGCAAGTTGGTCTGTTACTTGGTGGAAACTTGCCAGCTCAGCTGTTGCAGGCAGGTTTAGGTACATATAGCCGTTGTCACGTAGTTGTGGAAGCTCAGAAGTACCGAAGCCAAAACCTAGACCTTCAGCATGGCCTTCAAGCTTCAGTTCAACTTCAGATTTGTACGCGAAGCCGATACGGTTATTTTCATTGATCTGCCATGCAGTACCAACTTGCCAGCCCCAAGCGGTATCGTCACCTTCCATGTATTTTAGAGCGGTACCTTGAGGAACACTGATAGGATCGCCAGTTAAAGGGTGCTTTCCTACAACGTTATTCTTAGGAGCTGCTGCGCCAAAGCTGCCTTCGCCGATGATGTAACGGATACCACCACCAACGCTGATTGATTCATTGACTTTGTAAGCTGCGTTTAAGTTCGCTTCCATTGTCGTTACGCTTGCTTCGTTACCGAAGTGTGATGCACCAAAGCCTTTACCTAAATCGGTTTCCATACCGTAGTTGGTGCCAAATGCCAAACCAATCGCGAATTTCTCATTGTATTGGTGTGATAGGTAGAAGTTTGGAATGATTGCATCATGTGCGAAATCATCTGAAGATGCAGAAGAAGTACTACCGTGGAAGTTTACATCACCTTCAATATCAATATTTGGGTTCACATAGATTGCACCAACGGACACTTGAGTGCCTTCCAAATAAGTTAGCATTGCTGGGTTACGCCATTGTGCACTTGCGTTGTCAGCCATTGCTGCTTCACCAGCATATGCTCGACCTAGGCCTGTTGCAGAATATTCAGCAAGTTGGAAACCTGCTGCGTTAGCCATGCCCGTTGTGCCAAGTAGGCTTAATGCCACTGCTGTTGATAGAAGAGTCTTGTTGGTTTTCATTCGAATGTTCGCTGATTTGTTTATAACGTGGGACGAAAGTTTAAAGGTAGAGTTTTTACTTTAGAAATGAAAATCCAGCACAAGCAGTCATTTGGAATATTATGCTTTCAAGTGTTGTTTGGCTGGTTTAATAATCTAACTGTGAAGGGCTTGTAAATGGAATTCAGCGAACAGCTGTGCGTCCTAATTGTGAGATTTAGATACACGTGTTCACTCAAATTGAGTGGGCAATAAATCGCAGATATGAAAAAAGGCTGGAAATCCAGCCTTTTATATAAAGTATTTTTCTACTAACTAACAGCGAAGCGCTTAGAAGCTACGGCTGTATTGTAAGCCGAATAGAATTGCGTCAGCATGAGTTGTTGCTGTTACACCGGTAGAAAGACCAGGAGCTAATTGAGTATTCTCATTAACTTTTACATCTTCACCTAACAAGTATGTGAAGCCAAAATCGATGTTTGAGCTATTATCAATATGGTAAGAGAAACCTGTTGAGAACCACTGGCGATCTGAATCTGGTACCGAGATAGACGTTACTTTATCTTGAGCGCTTGTGTCGTACATGTAACCAGCACGAAGTGTCCAGTTGTTGTTTAGGTAGTAAGTACCACCAATTGCGTAGTGCCAGCCATCTTGCCATTGATAGTCTTTCGAGTAACCACCTTTAAGTAAACCCTGATTTAGGTTCTCAAAATCAATTTGGTCGAAATCTTTCCAACCGATGTATTGGATGCTGTAGTGTACAGCAAACTTAGTGTCTTGGATTTTGTGGAAACCAGAAAACTCGGCCATATCTGGTAGAGGTAGCGTGATTTCCTGACCTTTGTCGTCTTTTGCTGTAAATTCAGGGCTGTAACGATACGCTAGACCAAAACGGTTGTTTTCATCTAGTTCGTACACAGTACCAACGTTGAAACCAACAGCCCAACCATCAGCTTTATCTACGTCCAGAATTTTTTGACCGCCAACCCGTGGGACTGAAGAGCTAGTTGTACGCTTCATTGTGCCTTGGCCGTAGATTAAATCTAAACCAGCACCAAAGCTCCATTGTTCGTTTAAACGGTAAGAACCCGCAAAGCCAAAGTTGAAGCTTTTTACATCCGTAAGACCACCGTACTCGGTTGCGGTATAGTTATCTGAAAATTCAGTTTTAGTGCCGAAATTAGAGTATGCGTTTACGCCCCATGCAAACTTGTCATTTACTGGAACGATTAGGTGAATGTTTGGAGCTATTGACGTATCACCCACATCATCAGTGTCAGCAACATTTACAGTACTAGAACCCAAAGGAGTATTAACGTTATATTTCGCATCTTTCACTTCAATCATTGAAGTAATGCTTTCGAAACCTAGCGAAAGCTCCATTTTATCAAATAGAGCCATTGCTGCTGGGTTACGAGCCATTACTGCGGCGTTATCTGCGATTACTGCATCACCAGCAAATGCACGGCCGATGCCAGTTGCTGATTGAGCGTTGATTTGGAAACCCGCTGCCATCGATTGACCTGAGGCAAAAGCTACCGTTACTGCTAGGAGAGTCTTTTTAAACAGACGCGTGTTCTGAGTCATTTGTTTTTCCTTATTAGATTCGTCTCTTTGGACGATAAATTGAGCTTTTGCTCAGTGGCGCAGATAGTAGTATCAATAGTTGCTTGGACAAATCCGACCATTGGATAAAATTGAATAAAAATTGCAGAAATGATATCTAAAAGACGGGAAATTGCACTTAAAATGCATAATTTAGAGTTTAAGCTCTAAATGCTATAGCAAGGGTGAATGTTTTGTGTTCTATTTATACAAAAATGCCGCTAAATAAGATCATTTAGCGGCATTTAACCTTTTGAAGGCTGGAAATCGTCGAAGTTATTACATCGGTTTAATCATTGATGCAAGAGTCGTAGCGATAGCATCAATATTTTCACCTTCTTCTCCGACTAAAATCAAGCTTGAACTCCCGACGGGCTGAACGATTCCGGTCATGCCATCCTTATTAAAGTCGGTACTTTGTTCGCTAGGAATACCAGTAATAAATAACGTTACTTTACCTTTTGGACCTTGGAATACCATATGCACCGCATTGGATTCGCCAAAACCGCAGTGGTTTAGGTAGTAAACGTGATATGGAAAGCTTTCACTAAACTGGTAATGAAATGGCGACATTTTCGCATTAATTTGCGAGCTCGGTACATCCTCATCAAGATGACGAACAAAAGGTTCTTCATGAATAACGTGTTTCATCGCGGTATCAGCTAAACTGGCTTGTGCTGGAGAAACCAAAACATTTCCCCAGTTTACTTGACCAACTAATAATCCTGCGGTGAACGCAATAGAAGCGGCAAGTGCCATTGCTTTGCGCACAAAGTTTGGTCTGACGACCTTCTCTTCATCAAGTGCACTCGACGTCTGACTAAATAAAATCTTATCAGCGAGATCTTCAGGTACATCCACATTCATGGCTTGTTTAATTTTTACGTCGAGATCCAAAACGTCATCAACAAACTTATTGTTGGCGTCGCTACCAGCTAAAGCTTGCAGAATCTCTTCATCCTTTTGTTTTGGATCCGACAAAATACGACGACGAAATTCTAAATCATCCATTCTTTTGTCCTCTCTTAGTATCTTGAGAATCCAACATCTCTTTGAGTTGATTACGAGCGCGAAATAATCGAGTCATCACTGTATTTTTATTTAAATCAAGAATGTCGCCAATCTCTTCTCCGCTGAAACCACCGACAACTTGGAGAAATAAAGGTTCGCGGTATTCAACATCGAGTTTCATGATCTGCGCTTGCAGCCATTCTTGCTGATGATGTGGGTCATCGCTGACTTTAGCATCATTGCCGTAATCATCGATATCAACTAAATCAAATTGTTTACGTTCGAAGCGGCGCGCATTTTCTCGTCTCAATATGGTGATGAGCCAAGACTTGGCTGCTTTTTCATCCTGGAGACTATCGAGTGACTTCCAAGCTCTAAGGCAGGTTTCCTGAACTAGATCTTCCGCTATCGCTTTATCTTTGCACAACCAGTATGCGTAGCGATATAAGTCACGATGGTACCCTCGGACGAGCGCTTCGTATTTTCTTTGCTTGTCCATATCAGAGTTGACCGGACTGTTGGAATTTTTCTTTCCAAACATTTTTAATATGGCCACAGGAGCCTCCATCCTCGCTCTGTGAGTTTCTTATTTGTTCTGAGCATGACTTTACTTTTCAATAGCCTCGCGGTTTCGGTTGAGCGTGTGTCGTAGATAACTTCTGACACAATAAGCTATGTGGTTACTTAAAAGTGTATACGCAAATGCCAAATATCATCGAACATGAATTGGTAAAGATTGTTAACAATATCATCATTAGTAATCAATGGTTTGGATAAGTTCATTCGATGGGACATAAAAAGAGACTGCTAGCGGTGAATTTTTGAATCGGTTTGCATCGCTGAGCCTTTTAGATGTGCTTAAAGCTCGTAAAATCACTATAAAATTGATCTATTTCAAAATATCAAGCAGTGAAGGGGTTATAGTACATCTTGTCATCTCGTTAGTCATTGCGACTAACATGTTGAGCAAGATGACACTTCCTTTTGAAGGCTGACTTTACTTTCTCCTAATCAGGAAACTGATTAATTTTCAATTGGCGTAAGTTAATTGTTTTATAGATATTCCGACCACACAGTTATGTGTGGTTTTTTTTTGCTTCGATTTTACCTTCCATATACCTCTTACCGTTTTAACTCTCTATAGTTAATCATTATTAATCGCATAAGAATCAAAGAAGTAGAGTAATTGATCTACTTGCTTCACGTTTATTTAAACGCACGTTTGATAAATTTAACAAATTCATTACAATGCGTCAGGTCAGACCTCTTGTATTTAAGGAGAAACAATGGGCAAGCAGGAAGTAAAAACACGCAATGGTGAGCGTGTCGCTATTGTCGCGGGGCTTCGAACTCCCTTTGCTCGTCAAAGCACGGAATTTAGCCAAGTGCCAGCGGTCGATTTAGGGAAAATGGTAGTAAGCGAAATGCTTGCTCGAACAGATATTGATCCGAAGTTAATCGAACAAGTGGTATTTGGACAAGTAGTACAAATGCCTGAAGCGCCAAACATCGCACGAGAAATCGTGTTAGGCACCGGTATGAACATCCATACTGATGCTTACAGTGTGACTCGTGCGTGCGCAACGAGTTTTCAAGCGGCGGTCAATGTCGCAGAAAGCATCATGGCGGGAACCATCGATATTGGTATTGCTGGCGGTGCAGATTCTTCTTCCGTCCTGCCTATTGGCGTATCAAAGAAACTGGCTGCTAATCTGCTTGCTCTTAGTAAGACAAAAACAATGGGTCAGAAGCTTAGCATCCTCAAAAACTTGAGCTTTAAAGACCTGATGCCAGTGCCACCAGCAGTAGCCGAGTACTCTACGGGTTTATCCATGGGACAAACTGCGGAGCAAATGGCAAAGACGCATGGTATTTCTCGTGCAGAGCAGGATGCGCTAGCACATCGCTCTCATACGCTGGCTTCCCAAGCTTGGAAAGAAGGCAAGATCCAAGGTGAAGTGATGACGGCTTTTCCCGAACCATACAAAAAATGGATTTCGGAAGACAACAATGTCCGTCACGACTCAACCGTAGAAGGGTACGCGAAACTTCGACCTGCCTTTGATCGCCAGTATGGCAGTGTTACGGCAGCTAACAGTACGCCACTGACTGATGGTGGTGCGGCAGTGATGTTGATGCGCGAAGGTAAAGCGAAAGAGCTTGGCATGGAGATTCTTGGCTACATCCGCGGCTACGCATTTTCAGCGATCGGTGTGGAAAAGGACATGCTGATGGGACCGACTTATGCCACAGCGAAAGTGCTAGAAAATACAGGCTTGGAACTGTCTGATCTGACGTTGATCGACATGCACGAAGCGTTTGCTGCGCAAGCATTGGCGAATGTGAAGATGTTTGCTTCAGATAAGTTTGCTCAAGAAAATCTAGGTCGTTCGAAAGCGATCGGTGAAATCGACATGGATAAGTTTAACGTGCTTGGTGGCTCAATCGCTTACGGTCACCCATTCGCGGCGACAGGTGCACGAATGATGACGCAAACTCTACGTGAACTGAAACGCCGTGGCGGCGGTATTGCGTTGAATACCGCATGTGCAGCTGGCGGTCTTGGCGCAGCAATGATTCTGGAGGTTGAGTAATGAGCGAGCAAAAAGCATTTAGTCTAAAAGTTGATGAGCAGAATATTGCTTGGTTAGCGATTGACGTACCTAATGAAAAAATGAATACGCTACAGGCGGCTTTTGCTGATGAAATGAAAGAAATCTTTGCTCAGCTAAAAGACGCCAGTGGCATCAAAGGGATGATCATTCATTCCCTAAAACCGGACAACTTTGTCGCGGGGGCCGATGTGCGCATGCTAGAAGCGTGCACGACCGCAAGTGAAGCAGAAGCATTAGCGAGGCAAGGTCAAGAGCTATTCCAGCAGCTATCGGACTTACCATATCCTGTGGTTGCCGCTATTCACGGTCCATGTTTGGGCGGTGGCTTAGAGCTTGCTCTTGCATGTGATTATCGTGTTTGTACGGATTCAGATAAAACGCGTTTAGGCCTGCCAGAAGTACAACTTGGTTTATTGCCAGGTTCTGGTGGTACTCAGCGTCTGCCACGTTTGATTGGCCTATTACCGTCGTTGGACTTGATCCTGACGGGTAAACAGCTTCGCGCAAAGAAAGCTAAAAAGCTGGGTGTGGTTGACGCCTGTGTCCCTGACACCATTTTGCTCGACGTAGCAAAACAGTTTATCGACAAAGGTAAAAACAAGGGTACGAAAAAGCTATCGACGAAAGAAAAAGTGATGTCGGGTAGCGGGTTAGGGCGCAAGTTTGTGTTTGAACAGGCAGCGAAGAAAACCAATCAGAAAACCCGTGGTAACTATCCTGCAACGGTCGCGATTTTAGACGTTATTCAGCATGGTTTAGAGAAAGGTTTCGCCCAAGGACAAGAGCTTGAAGCGAAACGCTTCGGTGAGCTTGTGATGAGCTCAGAGTCAAAAGCGCTTCGTTCTATCTTCTTTGCGACAACGGAAATGAAGAAAGAAAATGGTACGGATGCGAAACCCGCGCCAGTTCATAAAGTTGGCGTGCTTGGCGGTGGCTTGATGGGCGCAGGAATCAGCCATGTGTCTGTTGCAAAAGCGAAGGTGCCTGTCCGCATCAAAGACGTCAGCAACGATGGCGTTCTAAACGCACTCAACTATAACTACAAGTTATTTGAGAAACAGCGTAAACGTCGCATTCTATCAAAAGCCGATCTGCAAGCGAAAATGTTGCAACTGTCTGGCGGTGTCGACTTTACCAGCTTTAATCATATTGATGTCGTAATTGAAGCCGTTTTTGAAGACTTAGATCTTAAACAAAAAATGGTGGCGGATATCGAAGCGAATGCCAAGCCGGAAACCATCTTTGCGACCAATACTTCTTCGTTACCAATCCACAAAATTGCAGAAAAAGCGGAGCGTCCAGAAAACGTAGTGGGTTTGCATTACTTCAGCCCGGTAGAAAAAATGCCGTTGGTGGAAGTGATTCCGCATGAAACGACATCAGATGAAACCATTTCAACAGTCGTTGCACTTGCTAAAAAGCAAGGTAAAACCCCGATCGTAGTGAAAGACAAAGCGGGCTTTTACGTGAACCGCATTCTTGCGCCATACATGAACGAAGCGGCGCATATTCTGCTGGCTAACGAACCGATCGAAAAGATTGATACGGCGTTGCTTGATTTTGGTTTCCCTGTCGGCCCGATTACCTTACTGGATGAAGTCGGTGTCGACATTGGCGCGAAGATCATGCCGATTCTAGTCAACGAGTTAGGTGAGCGATTCAAAGGCCCTGACGTGTTCGATATCTTATTGAATGACGGTCGCAAAGGACGTAAGAGCGGGAAAGGTTTCTACACTTACAAAGGTAAGAAGAAAGAAGTCGATAAATCTATCTACAAGCTGCTTAAGCTCGATCCTGAATCTAAGCTGAGCGATAACGATATTGCGTTGCGCTGTGTACTACCAATGCTGAATGAAGCGGTACGTTGTTTGGATGACGGCATCATTCGCTCGCCACGTGATGGTGATATTGGTGCAATATTTGGCATTGGTTTCCCTCCATTCTTGGGCGGTCCATTCCGTTATATGGATCAGTTTGGCATTAAAGAACTGGTTGAGAAAATGAATGAGTTTGCATCGAAGTATGGCGATCGTTACGCACCGTGTGATGGTTTGCTTACTCGAGCTGGAGAAGGAACCACATTCTATTAAACGTTGCTTCGGTAAAGAAAAAGGCTTGCCAGTGGCAAGCCTTTTTCATAAATAAGAAATAGTTACTTCTTCTTGTCTTTCTTATCTTTATTGTGGCCTTTACCTGGGTTGTCGTCCCCGTGAACGCTGCTGTTGCCTTTGTTGTCTTTATCTTTCCACTGTTTTGAAGAGCAATCATCTGATTTGATAGAAACATTGTCTCCGCTTAGGCGGACACAGTCGTTACTTAGCTCAAAGCCATCACCTTTCACCGAGATTTCAGCGTGTGCAGATGCCAGTGGCAGTAAAATAGCCGCAAGTAGTAGTGCTTTTTTCATGATTACCTCATTAATTTATTTTTAGTGTGGTAATTAGAGCATAAGCCGCAATGGCGTAATTTCAATTTTCTGCCAATTATGGTGTCGATTCTATTTATGAGACCCACAACCTCATTGGTTTGTAGGTATATACTTACTAATCGATAATTTTATTACTGCGCAATTAGATCATCCTAAGCCGCAATCTTTTGGCCTAAGTTGGAACTCTTCAATCGATCCAATTTCTTGCCCTAAGTGGATGCGCGGAGCGTCCGAATGCGATTGTCCTTGAGAGTGCATGACCAATCGGTTTGCCGTGCGAGGTTTCAACTCATTAACGACAAAGCGAATCATGTCTGCTCGGGTCAATTTCTTCAGTTCAGAAAGTACCTTGTCACGTTGGTTAAACTCGGTGTCTTTGTTTCCTATTGCAACCCAAAGACGCTGAGCACGACCTCGCAGTGTGGTGTCCGGCGTCGCTATTTGATTCCACAAGCCGCGCTTACTGCTATGCCACTGGTAATCGTTCAGTTCTAACAGCACCATATAAAAGGCATTTAAGAACTCATCGATTGAGGTAACCAGCTCGGCAGGTGCTGCATTGGGTGACTGCACATAAAGCACAATACCCGGATGACGATTAAGTGGCATATTGCCAGTGCCCACCATGTAACCTAATTGCTGTTTTGTGCGGATCTCGTGGAAAAATGTTGCCGACATGAGATGGTTCGCCAATGAGTATAGAGCAATGCTACGAGGCTCAATATCCTCACACTGGTGGTAAATAACGACCGCCGAATCTTGCTGGTTGCAATGTACTTCACGTTGAAAACTGCCGTTTTTTCCCAGCATGATGAGTGGGCGGAGCGCCTCTTCATAACGCTGCTCTTTTACTCTTAGGGCATCCTTTAAGGTTGTCGCCATGTCATGCGCTTGTTGACGCTGCCAATCTCCGTAAACAAACATTTCAACGTGCAGCTCTGCAAGAATTGATTCTACGAATACTGAGAGTTCATCGACTTCGATTTCTTCTAGCGCTTCGACTAAGGTTGCGAAAGGCGGGTTATTGGGTTGAAGTAGCCCTGTAAGTGCGTTAAACAGCTGCGAAATAGGACGATCTTGTGAAGCATTTCTCCAGTTACGTAACAGTTGCTGCTTGATGGTTTCAAAGCGTGCAGGGCTGAAATCTCGAGAAGCAAAACGGTGCAGGATCATTTCCAACAATTGAGGCAGTTTTTGGCTGAACCCTGAGAGGGTTAAGGTAACCCCGCCTTGGTGAGCGTACATGTTGTAACCCATCCCTGCGATTTCAGCTTGATAGGTTTCTTTTGCTAGCGAGTCGAGGAACATCTCGACACATAGGCGAGTTTTGACAATGTTCTTCGGCGATGCAACAGCATGAGAGCTGTCGATAGCGACATATACAACGCCTTTTGGCACGCGAAATTCATCATCTTGTAAATGCCAAAGTCGGAAGCCTTCGAGATCTTCAATTAACTCTGGTAGTGAACCACCATTTTCGAACGGCATGGGATCGAGATCGTAGCAAATATAAGGGTTCTTTTCTGGTAAGACGAACTGCCAGCTTGGATCGATTTGTTGATAGAAGCGGCGTTGCTCATCACTAAAAGGCGTGACGGAATACGGAGTAAAGTACCATTCGGCAGTACGATTGTATTCCAGTCCTTTTGCAATCAGGGTTACGCGGACATTATCGATGGTTAAGTATTGCAGCAACGAACGCTGCAGTTGTTCATCATAGCCCGCCATTTTGTAGTCGCCATAAATGGTATCGTCTGGCTGATAATGCTGCATATTGATAACAAGATGGCTAACCAAATCCATTGGTCGAGATGGTTCCTGGAAACGAAACGCCGACTCAAGCACCGCTTGTTTTTCGAGATAGCGCCATTCATCTAGCCCGTCTTGTTTGATCATCGAGAGGTATTGAAAAACCGCTTGGATGATGTCGTCAACGTGGTTGAGACCCAGCGGGGTGAGTGTGCAGCTAACCGTAAAATCTCGATAGTTGCTACCACTAGCGCCGCCTCCCGCAGAAAGCGACGTAATCCAGCCTTCATTTTTTAGCTGGAGCATTAAGCTGCCTTCGCCTTCATAGCCGAGTAAATGCGCGAAGTAAGAGAGTGGTTTCAAGCCGTAGTGCTTATCCATCCCTGGCATTGGGAAGGTGAGAATGAGTTTTCGAAATTCTTTGATTGGTTCAACTTGAACTAAAATCCCGGTACTTTCTTTGGTGCTAATGGGGACATCAATCGATTTTCCACGAAGGTGGTGATTTGGGATATTGGCAAACATGGCTTCTACCCACGCTTGCTGATCATCGAGCGACTGTGGCCCAAAGAGCGTCAACGTCATGAGATCGGCAGAGTATTGAGAGTGGTGAAACTCGACAATTTCGTCGCGGATGGACTTACCCTCTCGGTCACCTAATGTATCTAGGTTGCCGACTGAGAACTTAGAGAAAGGGTGCTCTGGATTGATGACTTCTTTATTGACTTGATACAGGCGGCGAGAATCGTCATTAAGTTTGAGTTTGTATTCGGAGTCGACAGCCTGGCGTTCTTTGTCTAAAGCTTCTTCGTTAAACAATGGTGCGGTAAAGAATTGGCTAAATCGATCTAAGGCATTTTCAAAGGCATTCGGAGTAACATCAAAAAAGAAACAAGTGTGTTCAGTACCCGTCCAAGCGTTATTTGTTCCTCCATGCTGGCTAATATAACTTTGAAACTCGCCCACTTTAGGGTATTTTTCCGTACCCAAAAAAAGCATATGTTCTAAATAGTGTGCCAGACCTTGGCGATCTTTTGGGTCGTCGAAGTGTCCAACGTTCACTGCTAGAGCTGCTGCTGACTGTTGAGCTGTCTCGGAATGAATCAGCAGTACACGCAGATCATTGCTCAAGGTAATGTAGCGGTATTGATTTGAATCGTTAGGACTTAGATGCACGATGCGTCTCCAGATTTCGCATTACAGTAATTATGAACCCCTAGCTAGGGGGCGCAAAGTTTGCGTTTCGACAAATACTGCTTGCCGTATTTTTGTTATTCGTAGACTTCTGCACAGGCCCATCGCGTTTGCGTATGGGGAAGAACTGTTTGAATGAATGCTCTGAACTCATAGCACAGTTAAATACTGTGATGAACTGAGTACATTCTTTTTAATAGATTGTTAAGAAAGTCGCTATCTTTAGCAAGCGAATTGGTATAATGAACAGATAATTATATCAGTATTTTTGTTTCGTCATTATTAAAGTTAGCCCCGTCTATCTAATAAAGATAGCAGTCAACCTTTTGGTAGCGTTAGCTATCCCTAGGAAATAACATGAAAATATTCATCATGCGTCACGGCGAAGCCGAGCATTTTGCAGATTCAGACGCAGCCCGACAATTGACCCCAAGAGGCCGAGTCGAATCAGAAGCGGTTGCGAGAGCCTGTAAAGAACAAGGTTTTGCGCAATTCGATAAAGTGTTGGTGAGTCCGTACATTAGAGCTCAACAAACTTGGCAAGAGGTCAGCGAGTATTTTGCTGCAAAAAGCATCGAAACTTGTGAAGATATTACACCTTACGGTCAATCTGAGCATGTATTTGATTTTGCAAGTGCATTGATTGAAGTGGAAAAACTAGACTCGCTTCTGCTTGTCTCTCACTTGCCTTTGGTTGGCTATCTCACTTCAGAGTTTGTAAAAGACATGGCACCACCGATGTTTCCTACATCAGGTCTAGTGTGTATTGAATACGATCTACAAACGCAAAACGGTGAAGTGCTGTGGCATATTACGCCATAAGCATCGAAACCAAATAAGCATTTAAACATTAGATATCCAGAGTTAAGAAAGGCAGGAAATTTCCTGCCTTTTTGTTTAATTGCTTCTACAGTGAGCTAGTTACTTTTCTGGAATCGAGAGCAAAACTAACAACGCACCATCACCGCCGAATTCTAGTGGCGCTTGGTGGAAAGCCATTACGTCTGGGTGTTGTGCTAACCAAAGTGGCGCTTTCTGTTTCAGGATGTGTTTACCAATGCCATGTTGCACACACGCACAGTGAATCTCGTTTTTGACGCAGTAGGCGATCATCGCACCAAGTTCGCGTTTAGCTTCTTGTTGTGTCATGCCGTGCATATCGAGGAATACGTCCGGTACATACACGCCGCGACGCAGACGTTTAACTTCATAAGTGGAGACGTCGTCACGTGCATAACGAGTTGGGCCATCTTCATTTAAGAGAGGGACAAACTCGTCGGAGAAGTAAAACTCAGAATCACTCGCTTCACGGTTGGAGCGCTTGATTTCTTTTTGCTTAGTATTTTTTTTTGGTTGCTGGATTATGGTATCCTGTCGCAACTTTTTTACGCCCTGTACTGCTTCCTGAAACAAGGCGAAATCGTCATCGTGTTCGGTGTCTTTTTTGCTCATTAGGTAAACAATTTCATTAATAAACTTTTATTGGCAGTATTGTAGCGCTTTTCGGAGGCAATTTTGGATAAGATTTTTGTAGAAGAAGCGGTATCGGAGCTGCATACCCTTCAAGATATGATTCGTTGGACGGTAAGCCGCTTTAACGCAGCGAACCTGTTTTACGGTCATGGTACTGATAATGCGTGGGATGAAGCGGTTCAGCTTATCCTGCCAACCTTATACTTGCCGATTGATGTGCCTCCGCACGTATTAAACTCTCGCCTAACGACCAGCGAGCGTCTGCGTATTGTTGAGCGTGTAGTAAAACGTATCAATGAACGTACACCAACTGCATACCTAACCAACAAAGCTTGGTTCTGCGGTCTTGAATTCTTCGTTGATGAGCGCGTACTTGTGCCACGTTCTCCAATCGGTGAGTTGATTCAAGCAGAATTCCAACCTTGGTTGGTGGAAGAGCCTGCGCGCATCATGGACCTATGCACAGGCAGCGGCTGTATCGCAATTGCATGTGCTCACGCGTTCCCTGAAGCTGAAGTGGATGCGATCGACATCTCTACAGATGCTCTACAAGTGGCTGAGCAAAACGTACAAGATCATGGCATGGAGCAACAAGTGTTCCCAATTCGCTCTGACTTGTTCCGCGATCTACCAAAAGAGAAGTACAACCTGATCGTGTCTAACCCCCCATATGTGGATGAAGAAGACATGAACAGCCTGCCAGACGAGTTCACACACGAACCTGAGCTTGGTTTAGCCGCCGGTACGGATGGCCTAAAACTTGTGCGTCGTATTCTTGCAAACGCACCAGACTACCTAACAGATAACGGCATTCTTATCTGTGAAGTTGGCAACTCAATGATTCATATGATGGAACAGTACCCACAGATTCCGTTCACTTGGATTGAGTTTGAGAACGGTGGTCACGGCGTATTCATGCTAACGCGTGACCAGCTGGTTGAGTGTGCCGAAGAGTTCAAACTGTACAAAGACTAATAGGGTCTTGCACTAAACGTCAAAACACCGAGCTTTATGCTCGGTGTTTTTTTATGCATAACTCGCCGATATTAACTCTTTACATCAAAACGTAATAAAGCCACTATGAATCCACGAAGAATTGGAAAGCAGTTGCGCTCTGGTTTGAGAGGGCGTAGCGATAAAAACTTGAGGAAGTAATGGCAGGAAACAGTATCGGACAACATTTCCGAGTGACGACATTCGGGGAAAGTCACGGTATCGCACTGGGATGTATCGTAGACGGATGTCCTCCGGGGTTAGAAATTACAGAAGCAGATCTGCAAATCGATCTCGACCGCCGTCGTCCAGGCACATCACGTTACACCACACAACGTCGTGAACCGGATGAAGTTAAAATTCTTTCTGGTGTTTTTGAAGGCAAAACCACAGGCACATCGATCGGTTTGCTAATTGAAAACACCGATCAGCGCTCAAAAGATTACTCGGACATCAAAGATAAATTCCGTCCGGGTCATGCTGATTATACTTACCACCAAAAGTATGGCATCCGTGACTATCGAGGTGGCGGCCGTTCGTCTGCTCGTGAAACCGCAATGCGTGTGGCGGCGGGTGCAATCGCGAAGAAATACTTGAAAGATGAGTTTGGTGTTGAGATTCGCGCGTATTTGTCACAAATGGGTGATGTCTCTATCGACAAGGTAGATTGGAACGAAATCGAAAACAATGCGTTCTTTTGCCCAGATGTGGACAAAGTAGAAGCGTTTGACCAACTTATCCGTGACCTGAAAAAAGAAGGTGACTCTATTGGCGCGAAAATTCAGGTTGTGGCAACTAACGTGCCTGTTGGTCTTGGTGAGCCTGTATTTGATCGTCTTGATGCCGACATTGCACACGCGCTAATGAGCATTAATGCGGTGAAAGGCGTTGAGATTGGTGATGGCTTTGATGTGGTAAACCAAAAAGGCAGTCAACACCGTGATACGCTTGCTCCTGAAGGTTTTGGCAGTAATCACGCGGGCGGTATTCTTGGCGGTATCTCAACTGGTCAAGACATTGTGGCTAACATTGCGCTTAAGCCAACATCAAGCATCACAGTTCCGGGTGAGACCATCACAAAAGAAGGTGAGCCAACTCAGTTGATCACCAAAGGCCGTCATGATCCTTGTGTGGGTATTCGTGCCGTACCAATAGCTGAAGCGATGCTAGCGATTGTGGTGATGGATCATTTGCTGCGTCATCGTGGTCAGAACCATGGCGTAACAACTGAAACACCGAAGATTTAAGCTTAAAAATAAGCTTGATAAAGAGACAAAAGGCTGCTCAATGGGCAGCCTTTTTAATGTGTTTTCATTACGCGTTTAGATAAGTTAATGGAGTGAGCCTTCCGTTTCCAAATTGAAAGAAGGGAGACGCCACTTAAAACGTACCGCAGCCATACGCAGCATATAACCGGTGATCAGCGTAATGATAGTGGCTGTTACATCGGGAATATTAAATTCTAATAGCGCTAAGTACATTCCTGATGCGATAAGAGCGACAGAAGCGTAAAGTTCTTCATGCAGTACCAACGGTGTTTGGCGACAGATTAAGTCGCGGAGTAGACCACCGAATACACCCGTTACTAGCGCTGAAACCATACAAATTCCAGGGTGTAAGCCCATGCCCATCGCAATCTTAGTTCCGATGATGCTGAACACGATCAAACCTAACGCATCAAGGCGGATGAATAGACCTTTTAGCTTAATCACCCATTTAGCTAAGCCTGTGGTAAGTACACCCGCAACACACGTGATTGCTAGGAACTCTGGGTTTTTTACCCAACCAAGAGGGTAGTGCCCCAGTAAAATGTCACGTACGGTGCCACCACCAATGGCCGTTGCACTGGCCACCAACATAACACCAAACCAGTCCATTTTTCTTCTACCAGCACTCAACGCACCTGTCATGGCTTCAGCCGTGATACCAATGATATACAACACACTTAGCAACATAGAGAGACACTCAACGTAAAAAGTTACTACGTTCTACATGAATCATCGTAGGCGCAGCAACAATACTTACAAAAGGTTTTATCATTCTTAAAAAGTGATTAAAACCAGCAACATGCCTGTAATCAAACCGCTTAAAAAACAGCAGTTTGAGCAGCATCAAAATAAGGCGAGAGTGTAGTAGCAAATGAGTACGCTGACGAATGAGAAATTATATGGAGAAAGCGATGTTCAGATAAATTCAACTAATAACCAAAACTGTGGGAGCATCTTTACCTTATAGATAAAAACAGCGACAATACGCAGCGCATGTCAAACTGAAGTACAAACTCGACGATGACCCACGAATACCAAGACCTTATCACCATTTTCAATGACACCTTTTTAGACCAATTTAATACGAAATTGGAGTTAGGTGGTGATGAGCCTATTTATCTTCCTGCTGATGATGAGCATCCTCATCATCGGATTATTTTTGCTCGGGGTTTTTATGCCTCCGCATTACACGAAATCTCGCATTGGTGTGTGGCAGGGCCTGAGCGTCGTTTGCTGGAAGATTTTGGCTATTGGTATGAACCCGATGGGCGCACGGAAGAAGTTCAAGCGGAGTTTGAGAAAGTTGAAGTGCGTCCGCAAGCTTATGAATGGATTCTGGCACAAAGTGCTGGCTTCCCTTTTACGGTGAGTTGTGACAATCTACACGGCGATTTTGAACCAGATAGGCTCGGCTTTATGCAGAAAGTGCATAAAGAAGTGTTGGGTATTTTGGAAGCTGGCTTGCCTTTGCGAGTGAGAATGCTTTCGGATGCTCTGCGTGCGTTTTACCAAACCAAGCCGCTGGAAGCGTCAGACTTTTGCGTTAAATAACCTCAAATAACCTCAGAGATACACCATGATTATTGAATTTGAAGAAAAACTACTGGAACTGATTGATGCTCGAATTGAAACAGCATCTGACGATGAATTGTTTGCTGGTGGTTATCTACGTGGTCACATCTCTTTGTCTGCGGCATCTTGTGAAGAAGAAGGCATTAGCGATATTACTGAACTGAAGTCACGCATTGAGAGCAGTTTGGAAGACGCTCGTACCGAATTAAGCCCAGCTGATCGCGCGATCGTCAGTGACTTGTGGCAAGAACTGCAGGCTCAGGCTTAATCTCCGAACGTCGTTCTCCGTTTATTAGTCCAAGTCATTTACTACTTCGAAAAATTCGAACCTCTCCATAAAATTTTTGTGGTTGTAGCGAAACTGTTCAACTTTTATTCTGGTTAGCATAAAACGTGAACAAAGGATTACAACCATGAAAATTGTCGCATTTGGTGCTTCTACCAGCTCTACCTCAATCAATAAACTACTTGCTACTTACGCAGCAAACCAAGTCGAAGACGCTCAAGTGAACGTTTTAGACTTAAACAATTATCAAGTACCGATGTTTAGCGAAGACAAAGAGAAAGAAATTGGTCAAGCTGAAGGTGCTGTCGCATTTTTACGTGATTTGGCTGAGGCTGACGCTATTGTTGTTTCCTTCGCAGAGCATAACGGCTCATACCCAGCAGCGTATAAAAACCTGTTTGATTGGGCGACGCGCATTGAGCGCAACGTATTTCAAAACAAGCCGGTCGTTTACTTAGCAACTTCTCCTGGCCCGGGTGGCGCACAGAGCGTTCTTGCGGCGGCAACAGGTTCCGCGCAATTTTTCGGAGCAGATGTGAAAGCATCGCTATCTGTGCCGAGCTTCTACGAGAACTTTGATGTGGAGTCTGGTGAGGCGGTAAATCCGGAAGTAGCAGAGCAAGTGAAACAGGCAATTGCACAGCTGAAGTAATTTCAACACGAGTGACTTAATGAGTTAGCGATTCCCGACACATACCTGCGTCGGGAATGTAAACGAGAGAATACTCTTACAGCTCAGTAATGGCTTTGCCTTTTTTTAGTTTACGAACCCACATTCGACTTGGATGAAGTTCGGTCAATACATCAACAGGTAATGGCAGCGGGTCTCCACAGATTTGCGAGGCCAACACTTCAGCTAACAATGGTGCAGAGCTCAGCCCACGAGATCCTAAACCTAAGAAGCAGAATAGGTTAGTGAACTGATGAACGGTTTCTACCTCTTCTGCTTTTTGATTTTGTAAGTTGGCGTATTGCGTTTTGATCGTCTCAAAGTCACCCACATTTCCGACAAATGGTAAGTGATCTCGGCTCACGCAGCGAATACCTTGACGAGATCGATTGCCACTGATATCTACCTCTTTTGGCCATTCTTGGTTCGGTACGCACTTAACTAACTTTTCTGCGTTATCCTTCTGAGCGTTTTCATCAAATTCGTAGTCTAGGTGACTGCGATCGTAGCTTGCGCCTATGCACAGGTGCTGATTGTTTGGGTTAACAGGCGTCATGTAGCCGTCGTAACACAATACCGTTTTCAATTGACTCAGCGTTTCGGTTGCTGGAGCATGACTGACTTGCCCTTTCACCTGTCCCATCGGCAGGGAAGCGGTTTGGCTCAATGTCTGGAACTCATGACCATTCGCAATCACAACGGTTGAGTGCTCAAATGTTTGACCATTGACCGTTAGTGTCCAAAGCTGATGCTCTTCATCCCAGTTTAATGCTTCAACGTGATGTTCAAACTTCGTTGAGAGTAACGATGTCTGTTCTAATTGTTTGATTAACCCACGCGTTAGCTCGGCAGGGCACAACCACCCTCCCATTGGGTAGTACACAGACGACATATCGATAGGTAATCCGATAGTATTCGCAGTTTCCTCGGCGGACAGTTTTTGAATCAATTCAGAAGGAAAATTACCCGCAAGCATCTTTTCCAGCTTATCAGCAGATTTTTCATCCCACATTAGCTGAGTTACACCACACCAATCGTGATCGAATGTAACCGACTCCGCAGCTTGTTCAATAAATTGTCTTGCAAACAAAAATGCAGGAGCAAACACACGCGAAACGCCAGTATGGGGACCGTTCAACAATGGATACACGGCCCCTTGACGATTACCCGACGCTCCTTCGGCTGGTTGAGTGTCTTTGCAGTAAAGCGTGACGTTTTGGCCACGACGAACTAACGTTTTCGCTAACGCCGCGCTGGCTATACCACCACCAATGATAGCAATCGAATCAAGATTGCTGGACGCCGTGCGATTGAACCAAGGGAGATGGTTCGACTGCTTTTCACGTTGTTCCATCGAACCTGCGATCATTTCTCGCTTGGTGCCAAAGCCTTTGACCTTTTTCATTGCAAAGCCTGCTTCGTTCAACCCTCGACGCACAAAGCCCGCTGCGGTAAAAGTGGCGACTGTACAGTCTTGCTTGGCTAACTTAGCCATGTTGTTGAACAGATTTTGGTTCCACATTTCTGGGTTTTTACTTGGCGCGAATCCATCTAAAAACCAAGCGTCAATCAAACCTTGTTCGTTGTATGGGACTTGCGGCATGCAGTCTTTGATGTCGCCAAACCAAAGGTCGAGTGTAATTGCGCCATCTTCAAGCACAATGCGGTGACACTCAGGTACGGCGACAGGGTAGTGCTTTTGTAACTTTTCCGCGTACTCAGCTAGCTCAGGCCAAGCTTCATGCGCCTTCTTTAAATCCGCTTGGCTTAGCGGGTATTTTTCAAAGCTAATAAAATGCAGCTCTTTCAATACTGCGTTTGGATGCTGACGACGAAACTCACTAAACCACTGGCATACTGCTAAGAAGTTTAATCCCGTGCCAAATCCTGTTTCACCAATGACAAAACGTCTTTGGTCAAATTCCTGCCATCTTTCTGGGAGATGATTTTGTTTTAAGAAAACGTAGCGTGTCTCTTCAAGACCGTTTACGTTAGAGAAGTAAACATCATCAAATTGGTCTGAAACCGGAGTACCAGCTTCGTTCCAACCAAGTTCTGCGTTTTTTATTGAAGTCATAATGGTGCAAATTTGTGATTTGGCGCGGTAAGAATGGGGCGATTGTACGAATTTATGGGAAAGCTGACCACTTTTGTTGACTATCTTAGTTATCATCTAGCGGATTTTTGAATTATAGGAATGTCATAATGAAACGAGTCGTAATCACCGGTATGGGTATTGTTTCAAGTATCGGTAACAACGTCGAAGAAGTTCTAGCGTCTCTTAAAGCGGGCAAATCTGGCATCACTGCATCTGAGCAGTTCAAAGAACACGGTCTTCGTTCGCAAGTATGGGGTGACCTAAAAATCAACCCGGCGGAACACATCGACCGTAAGCAGATGCGCTTTATGGGTGATGCGGCTGCTTATGCATACCTATCAATGGAGCAGGCAATCGCAGACGCTGGTCTTACAGAGGATCAGGTTTCAAACGATCGTACCGGTATCGTTGCGGGTTCTGGCGGTGCTTCTGCATATAACCAAACGGTAGCGACAGACACGATGCGCGCAAAAGGCGTAAAACGAGTTGGCCCTTACATGGTTCCTCGTACTATGTCTTCTACGGTTTCCGCTTGTCTTGCTACGCCATTTAAGATTCGTGGTGTGAACTACTCAATGAGCTCTGCATGTGCTACTTCTGCACACTGTATCGGTCACGCGATGGAGCTTATTCAACTTGGTAAACAAGACATTGTTTTTGCTGGTGGCGGTGAAGAGCTTGATTGGTCTCAAACCATGATGTTTGACGCTATGGGTGCGCTGTCAACGAAATACAACGACACTCCAGACAAAGCATCTCGTACATATGATGCGGACCGTGATGGTTTCGTTATCTCTGGCGGTGGCGGCATGCTGGTTATCGAAGAACTTGAGCACGCTCTAGCACGTGGCGCGAAAATCTACGGTGAGATCGTAGGTTACGGTGCGACTTCAGATGGCTATGACATGGTAGCACCATCAGGTGAAGGCGCGATCCGTTGTATGAAGATGGCGATGCAAGACGTTGACTGTGTGGATTACATCAACACGCACGGCACGTCGACACCAGTTGGTGACGTGAAAGAGCTTGGTGCGATCCAACAATTGTTTGGTGAGAACAGCCCAGCAATCTCTGCAACAAAAGCAATGACTGGTCACGCACTAGGCGCCGCTGGTGTGCACGAAGCGATTTACTCAACACTTATGCTAGACAAAAACTTCATTGCTCCAAGCATCAATATTGAAAACTTGGACGAAGCAGCTCAAGGTCTAGACATCGTGACAGAAGCACGTGATGCAGAGTTAACAACCGTAATGTCAAACAGCTTTGGCTTTGGCGGCACAAACGCAACTTTGGTTATTAAAAAGTACCAAGGTTAACTGAATTTGTTGGCGCGCCACGTGAGTGAGAACAGCGTCAACAATCCAGTTTCCAGAGCTTGATCAGTCATACTGATCGAACAGACGCAGACTCTATCCCATGGAGAGCGGGATAGGATCCTTTTGTTCTGGAACTTTGCCCGGCTATTTAGCCGGGCTTTTTCTTTTCTCAATTTCTGCTTTTTACGTTGCTTCCCGTTAAACGATTTCTTTGGAGCCAATCTCCTTGAGGTTTATTAGGGTTATTTCTTGAGATTTTTCGGGAAAAGGGCACAATCGTTTTAGTTTCGCATCTTGCGAATAAACGAACTCATACAAATGGATGTTAAAACGCTGGCGCTATGAAAATTATTGTTGATGAAAATATGCCGTACGCTGAAGAGCTATTCAGCCAACTCGGTGAAGTGATTCTAAAACCAGGTCGTACACTGACGGCTGATGATTTAGTGGATGTTGATGCCCTAATGATTCGCTCGGTAACCAAAGTGAATGCCGAGCTAATCAGCAAAGCAAACAAGCTAAAGTTTGTTGGTACCGCAACAGCAGGTATGGATCATGTCGACCAAGCGCTTTTAAAAGAGAAAGGTATATTCTTCACCGCTGCGCCGGGTTGTAACAAAGTGGGTGTGGCGGAGTATGCGTTCAGCGTAATGATGGTGCTCGCTCAGCAACAAGGCTTCTCGGTATTTGACAAGACGGTAGGTATTATTGGTGCAGGCCAAGTAGGTAGCTACCTAGAGAAATGTTTGAAAGGCATGGGGATTAAAGTTCTCATCAATGACCCATTCAAACAAGAGGCTGGTGATCCTCGTAGCTTTACTCCGTTGACAGAACTGATTGAAAGCTCAGACATCATTACACTACATACGCCAATCACCAAAGATGGCCCATATCCAACTCATCATTTAATTGATGAAACGGTTTTAAACTCGCTTCGTAGTGATCAGATTTTGATTAACGCCGCGCGAGGTCCAATCGTTGATAACGAGGCATTGAAGCAACGTCTTTTGAAAAACGACGGTTTTACCGCAGCGCTTGACGTATTTGAATTTGAACCAGAGGTTGATATGGAGCTTCTGCCTCTGCTAGCATTCGCAACCCCTCACGTTGCAGGCTATGGCTTGGAAGGGAAAGCTCGCGGTACGACGATGATTTTCAACAGCTACTGTGAGTTCTTAAATAACGAATTACGTGCGCATGCCAGCGATTTACTGCCAACCGCGCCTGTTCCTACTATGGTATTGGACAGAGCTTGGGATGAAGCAACACTGCATAACATCACGCAGTTAATCTATGATGTGCGTAGAGATGACGCTCTTTTCCGTCGTGAGATCAGTAAGCCAGGTGCTTTTGACCTGATGCGTAAAAACTACTGGGATCGCCGTGAATACAGCGCTGTCACGCTAGTGGGTAACAAAACATGTAACCTTGCTCCATTAGCAGAACTAGGTTTTCAGATTGAGGTAAGTCAATGAGCCAGCAATATAATGTTGCCATTTTAGGTGCGACCGGTGCGGTCGGTGAAACAATTTTAGAAGTGCTTCAAGAACGTAAATTCCCAGTGGGTGACATTCACTTATTGGCAAGTGAGCGTAGCGAAGGCAAGACTTATCGCTTTAATGGCAAAACGGTTCGTGTACAGAACGTTGAAGAGTTTGATTGGTCTCAAGCTCATATTGCGTTGTTCTCTGCTGGTGGTGAGCTATCTGAAAAATGGGCGCCAATCGCGGCAGATGAAGGTGTTATCGTTATCGACAACACTTCACACTTCCGTTACGAGTACGACATTCCTCTTGTTGTGCCAGAAGTAAACCCAGAAGCGATTGCAGAGTTTCGTAACCGTAACATTATTGCGAACCCAAACTGTTCGACCATTCAAATGCTGGTGGCACTAAAACCAATTCACGATGCAGTGGGTATTGAGCGTATTAACGTATCTACATACCAATCCGTATCTGGTGCGGGTAAAGCGGGCATTGACGAACTAGCAGGTCAAACGGCTAAGCTTCTAAACGGTCTGCCTGCGGATAAGAAGCAATTCTCTCAACAGATTGCGTTTAACTGTATTCCGCAAATCGATCAGATGATGGAAAATGGCTACACCAAAGAAGAAATGAAAATGGTGTGGGAAACACAGAAGATCTTTAACGATCCATCAATCACAGTAAACCCAACGTGTGTGCGTGTGCCGGTATTCTATGGTCATGCTGAAGCGCTTCACATTGAGACTCGCTCTCCAATCGATGCACAAGAAGTTGTTAACTTGCTTGAGCAAACAGAAGGCATTGAAGTCTTCCACGGTGATGACTTCCCGACACAAGTGCGTGATGCGGGCGGTAAAGATCATGTTATGGTTGGTCGAATCCGCAACGATATCAGCCACCACAGTGGTGTAAACTTGTGGGTTGTGGCGGATAACGTGCGTAAAGGCGCAGCAACTAACGCGGTACAAATCGCTGAAGTTCTGATCCGCGATTACTACTAAGTCACTTACCAGTTCATTTCAAAGCCTCGCACTGTGCGAGGCTTTTTTGTACGAACGGAACAAAATAGTGTGAGATTAGTACGAATATGGCGAGAGCCACACATTTTTTATTCTCAACGCTATAGTTTTGCATGTGATATCCGATATATTTAACCGATCACCATTTCAAATTGTATTTAGCACAAAACTGAGCCTTCTATGCGTCAAAATTATAAGCGTTTGTTAGCAGCCCTTGTGTTGATGAGCGCGACTCAGACATTATCAGTGGTTCAAGCCGAAGGAATTCGTCTTGTTGGACCGTCTGGTGAAGTGCAATCATCTCCGAGCTATGCTGAAGATATTGAGCGAGCATTACCTGCTCCTCCTGCAAATACTCAGCCGTCACGTTTCTTTGGTCCGACTGGTGAAAATCAAACACTATGGTCGATCGCTTCAGAGTTACGACCTTCACGCGGTGTTACCGTTCAACAAACGCTTCTTGCCATTTATCGAATTAACCCTCAAGCGTTTGAGAACCAAAACATTCATGAGTTGATCCCAGGGAGTCGACTACGAGTACCGTCTCTAGAGCAAGTGCAAAGCGCGACTACAGAGCAAGCTGTTGCGATTATGAAGGCGCACGAGGCTAAGTTAAAACAGCCGAAGCCGACAAATAGAGCCACGCCAGCGCAACGCGTCACCGAGCAACCAAAGCCACAAATAAAAGTAGAACCCAAGCCTGTTGCTCCTAAACCAGAAACCACTGTAGCTGCGGAACCAAAACCGGTTCAAAAAACAATACCAGTTATTCCTGCGCCACCTGTGAACACCTCTCCGCAGGGTGAAAAGCAGGTCAGTGCGTTAAAAGACAAACTTCAAGGCTCACAAAGTGAATTAGAGTCATTGGAAGAGAAGAACCATCGTCTTCGCTTAATGTTGTCAGAAGTGCAAAGCGAAGTTGAAACCTTGAAAAATGAGCTGAATGACGAAGAACGCATTCGCTCGGAAGTCGAGAAACTGCTTGCTGAAGAGCGCCAGCGCCTTGCTGAGCAACAACGCATGCAGCCAAGTACGATTGACAAGATTTTGTCTAATGGTTGGCTTGTCGGCTTAGCGGCGCTTATTCCAGGTGCATTGCTGGCACTGTTGGTTGTGATGTTGCTTGGTCGCCGTTCTAAAAACAAAGAGGAAGAGCCTGCTGCGCAATCGCCGCAGGAAACCGATCCATTAGCTGCGCCAATTGGTTTAGCGGCGACGGACGAGCTGGATGAAGAACTCACGCTTGATGATGAGTTGTTCGCAGATGAAGATATAAATACTCAGGCTACACAAGAAGAGAAGCCAGATTTAGAAGAAGACGTCTTTGCCAACCTTGACGATGAAGAACTTGATTTCAACCTAGAAGGGGACGATGACCCATTTGCGGGTATCGGTGATGACGGCGACCTGGATGTTGGTCTGGATGAGTTTGAGTCATCGAACAATGGTATCCAAGTTAACGGCGAAGAAAAAGCGCTTGGTTTAGAAGAGATGGAGCGAGCCTTAGATGAGGTTGCTCCAGAACTAGAAGTGCTCGATGACGATGAGGCTGGCTTCGATCTTTCAGATGATACGAACGAGAAAGCAGACTCGCTTTCAGACGACGCGTTTGCGGAACTACTTGCAGCAGATGAGCCGTCAGAAGAGTTACCAAGTGACACTGTCGATCAGGATATGCTTGATGACTTGTTTGCGGAACTTGGCAATGACGACTTCGACCTAGATACCGATGAACCTGAACTAAAACAGCCCGTATCGGATGATGATTTCAGCGCAGGAGAGGCATCTGATGACGATATCGATAAGCTATTAGCTCAATACGAGCAGCCTGTTACTGAGCCGACAGAAGTTGAAGGTGACGCCAGCGAAGACGCCGTTCTAGATGAAAACAGTACGGACTTACTCGATGAACTGATCGATTTTGACGAAGATGAAACAGACGACGAGTTTGACCCACTGAATGAGCTAGAAGCACTCTCTGGTTTTGAAGGTGATGACTCGATTGAAGAGTTAGATGCAGATAGCACAGATTTACTGGATGAACTCATTGATGACGTCACATCCGAACTTGATGAAGAGACAGAAACTGAGACTGAGTTAGATCCGTTTGATGATCTGATTCGAGAGGACGAAAGCCCTGCACAGAATAAATCGGAGGAGGAAGAGTTACTCGCTTCACTTGGTTTTGGCGAACCAGACGGCGACGAAAAACCATCTTCAATAGCCGAGTCAGAGCCCGCTCATGAAGAGCCGGAAATTGAGTCTGGTTTGGACATCGACGCTTTATTAAGTGACAGTCAACCAGACCCACAACAAACAGCGCCAGAGCAACCATTAACCGAGCCAGAAACTGCTTCAGAGCCATTTAGCAGCGATGAGTTTCTTGGTGATTTAGAGGACCTCTCACCAGAGAACGATCCTTTAATGAGCGAGCTAGACGACTTGTTTGAGTCAGACAGTGAAGAGCTTCAGCCTACAGAGCAAGAAAAAGCGGACTTTTCTGCTGAACTGGATGCGCTATTTGATACTGAAGATGATTTAGCGCAACAACAAGTTGAAGAGTCGCAAGCTGAGATAGAGGAACCTTCGCCACAACAAGAAGAGGATGCCAATTCTAAGTCAACGCAAGATGCATCCGTAGAGCCTGATGCTAAAGTGCCGCCTCAAGTTGAGACAGAAGAAGACGCTCCAGCGTTCACTCCGACACCAAATACAGTAGAAAATGAATTTGGTGTTCCACAAGAAGAAGATTGGCTACTGGATGAGCCTGAACTAGAAAGTGAAACTCAACCAGAACAAGAACAAAACTCGGGTAACAAAAGTGAGCCAGAAAGTTCAGAACTAGCATCAGAAACTGATTCGGCCACCAATGCAGAAGAAGAGTTCAATTTTGATGAACTCGAACTACCAGAGTTCAGTGAAGAAGATGCACTGGCATCCATGGCCGACGAACCTGCGTTTGATGAACCAGAGCCTGTCGAGCCTGAGCGCTCTGAAGTTGAGTTGGCGACTGAAGCAGAAGATGAATTCAATTTTGATGAACTCGAACTACCAGAGTTCAGCGAAGAAGACGCACTGGCGTCCATGGCAGGCGAACCTACGTTAGATGAATCAGAATCTATCGAGCCTGAGCGCTCTGAAGCTGAGTCTGCTACTGAAGCAGAAGAGTTCGATTTCGATGAACTCGAACTGCCAGAGTTTAGTGAAGAGGATGCATTGGCGTCCATGGCGGGCAAACCTGCGTTTGATGACCCAGAGTCTATCGAGCCTGAGCGCTCTGAAGCTGAGTCGGCTACTGAAGCAGAAGAAGAGTTCGATTTCGATGAACTCGAACTGCCAGAGTTCAGTGAAGAGGATGCATTGGCTTCCATGGCCGGCGAACCTACGTTAGATGAACCAGAATCTATCGAGCCTGAGCGCTCTGAAGTTGAGTCGGCGACTGAAGCAGAAGAAGAGTTCGATTTCGATGAACTCGATCTACCAGAGTTCAGCGAAGAGGACGCATTGGCGTCTATGGCGGGCGAACCTACGTTAGATGAACCAGAATTTATCGAGCCTGAGCGCTCTGAAGCTGAGTCTGCTACTGAAGCAGAAGAGTTCGATTTTGATGAACTCGAACTGCCAGAATTCAGTGAAGAAGACGCATTGGCGTCTATGGAAGAAGAGCCAGAATTACCGAGTTCTGAAACCGTAGATATAGAACCAATCTCCGGTGAGGGTGAAGAGCTAAGTTTTGACGACCAAGATCTTCCTGAGTTCAATGAGGAAGATGTTCTCGCATCAATGAATGAGAGTGCGCCAGAGACTCCTAATGTTGAAGCTGAGACATCGAGACCAAGTCTTCAAGCCGATAACGATCATGATGCTTTGTTTGAAGTCTTTGCGCAGCAAAACGGTTTTGATACTGAACCAGAAGTGCAGCCAACGGCGACAGAGGGTGAGCCGCTAAGTGACTTAGATGATGAATCTTCAATGGCTAACCTTCTTGCTGAAGACGCAAGTTCAGAGGTATTTGAAGGTCAGTTAGACAGTGACACCATCGCAAGCGCAGGTATGGATTTTGAAACCATGCTTGATGTTGGAGATGATTGGGATGGCTTTAAACCAGTTGCCGATAGCGTAAGTTCTGCGGACGAAGTGCCCGAGGACCAGCGTGATGTCTGGAATTCAAGTGATGCACTAAGTCAGCCAGAGATCGCGCAAGAAAACTGGGCAGAGCAAAGCGACTTGGATGACTTCGACCCGAAGAAAAATCAATTTATGACGATTGATGAATTGATGGCTCAGGTCGATAAAGAAGGTGGTGAGTTCGAAGAGGAAGATCTGAAGCTTGATGTCGGATTGAACGAGTTTCCAGATGTTATCGGTGAGATCGGCGATGTTGACGTAGATAGCAACGCTGAAGCTGCTGGAAAACTGGACCTTGCTAAAATCTATCTCGAGATGAACGATTCTCAAGGGGCGATAAAATTACTAGAAGAGGCGATTGTTTACGGTGAAGATGATATTCGCCGCGAAGCAAAGAGCCTGATTGATGCCATTAATGGCCGATAAATCGAAAAGGGTAGCGTTGGCTACCCTTTTTGTGTCTCGCTAGTATGATGCTACCTCTACGTCATCCTTGTTGAAACTGGCAACTTGAGGTGACTTGAGTATATACTTCCCGCCCCATTTTAGAGTTCGAAGGTTAAGATGAGAATCGCATTAGGTATCGAGTACAACGGTACAAACTACTTTGGTTGGCAGCGCCAAAGAGAAGTGAAAAGTGTCCAAGAAGAGCTAGAGAAAGCATTGTCCGTTGTTGCTAATCACCCAGTTGAAGTGCAGTGTGCTGGTCGGACAGACGCTGGCGTGCATGGCACAGGACAAGTTGTGCACTTTGATACCAACGTTACTCGAAAAATGGTAGCTTGGACTATGGGCGCAAACGCGAACATGCCGAGTGATATAGCGGTTCGTTGGGCTAAGGAAGTCCCAGATGATTTCCATGCACGATTCTCAGCGACAGCGCGCCGTTATCGCTACATTATTTTCAATCATGCTTTACGACCTGGTATCTTAAACTCTGGTGTGAGCCACTATCATGGTGAGCTCGACGAGAAAAAAATGCATGAGGCAGGGCAGTATCTGCTTGGTGAAAATGATTTTACGTCGTTTCGTGCGGCGCATTGTCAGTCTCGTAGCCCATTTCGAAACTTGATGCATCTGAACGTTACGCGCCATGGGAACTATGTGGTTATTGATATTAAAGCTAATGCGTTCGTGCATCATATGGTTCGTAACATCACGGGTAGCTTGATAAAGGTTGGACGTGGTGAAGAGAGCCCTGAATGGATCAAATGGTTGCTAGAGGCTAAAGATCGCAAACTAGCGGGTGCGACAGCGAAAGCGGAAGGTCTGTACCTGGTAGATGTAGACTATCCAGAAGAATTTGGGTTACCTGAAGTGCCGATCGGTCCACTGTTTTTGCCAGATAATTTGAACTAATTTTACAAACTTATTTCAAAATATCGGTAGTGTTTACATTGAACGTGAGCGGAAAACATACGCTATTTATGATATCAAAAATAGGTACAACCAGTTTTTTATCTACAGTAGCTGCAAGATATGGTTTAATCCGTCGGTATTATGTCGAATTTATATCTTTCGCAATGAAGCGGAAGAGTTGAGAGAAAAGGTCTTCCATGAGTTGGCTTGAAAAGATTTTAGAGAAAAGCAACCTAGTAAGTTCACGCAAAGCTTCTATCCCAGAAGGTGTGTGGACTAAATGTACCTCTTGTGAACAGGTTTTATACCATGCTGAACTAGAGCGTAACCTAGAAGTTTGTCCAAAGTGTAACCATCACATGCGCATGAAAGCGCGTCGTCGTTTGGAAACGTTTTTAGATGAAGGCAATCGAGTTGAATTAGGTACCGAACTTGAGCCACAGGATAAACTGAAATTTAAAGATTCTAAGCGATACAAAGAGCGTATCTCTGCAGCACAAAAAAATAGCGGAGAGAAAGATGCGCTAGTTGTGATGCAGGGTGAACTGCTTGGTCTACCGCTTGTGGCGTGTGCGTTTGAATTCTCCTTTATGGGCGGTTCAATGGGTTCAGTTGTTGGTGCTCGCTTTGTAAAAGCGGTGGATGCAGCAATTGAAAACAACTGTGCACTTGTTTGTTTCTCAGCAAGTGGTGGCGCTCGTATGCAAGAGGCATTGATGTCTCTTATGCAAATGGCAAAAACCAGTGCTGCGCTTGAGCGTCTATCAGAAAAAGGTCTGCCGTTTATTTCAGTTCTAACTGACCCTACAATGGGTGGTGTATCAGCAAGTTTGGCTATGTTGGGTGATATCAACATCGGTGAACCTAAGGCGCTGATTGGCTTTGCTGGTCGTCGTGTTATCGAGCAAACAGTGCGTGAAGATCTTCCTGAAGGTTTCCAGCGTAGTGAGTTCCTGCTTGATCACGGTGCGATTGATATGATCGTTGACCGTCGTGAAATGCGTCAGCGTGTGGGTGGTCTAATCGCTAAGATGACTAACCACAAGTCTCCTTTGGTGGTTTCGGTTAACGAATCTCCAAATGAAGAACCATATTCTGTACCAGAAGTGGACGAAAAAGGGTAAAGTATCAACTAACATAAAAACCAAAGAATTTAATGGTTAAAGTTAGATGACCCAAAACCCAATTCCTCAAGCCACATCTTCATTAGAGATGTGGCTTGATTATTTAGCAAATATTCATTCCTCAGCAATTGATCTAGGCTTAGACCGTGTCCAAGCGGTAGCAAACAAAGCCAATCTTACCAAACCAGCTCCAACCGTAATCACCGTTGCCGGCACCAATGGCAAAGGCTCAACGTGTGCGTTAATGGAAGCCATTTTACTCGATGCTGGCTATTCAGTCGGTGTTTACAGCTCTCCGCACCTGATTCGTTACAACGAGCGTGTACGCATTAATGGCGTCGACGTTGTAGATGCAAAGCACTGTGAAGCATTCGACTATGTAGAAAAGCAGCGTGGTGATATCAGCCTTAGCCTCTTTGAATTCGGTACGCTTGCTGCGCTACGTATTTTCCAAGCAGAGAAAGTCGACGTTGTGTTGCTTGAAGTAGGACTTGGCGGCCGTCTAGACGCCACCAACGTTGTTGACCATGATGTTTCTGTTATTACGAGCTTAGCGATCGATCATGTGGATTGGCTTGGTGATGACATCAATGTCATTGGTTTTGAAAAGGCAGGCATTTACCGTCCAGGGAAGCCAGCAATTTGTGGTCAACCAACGCCACCGGCGACCGTGGCAGCTCATGCTGACGATATTGGCTCTGAGTTCTTCCAAGTTGGTATTCAGTATGATTACCAACTAACTAATAATGGTTGGAAGTGGAGCAGTGGCGCATTTGCGTTAGAGGATTTACCTGTCCCATCGTTACCGCTACAAAACGCGGCAACAGCATTGATGGCGTTGGGAGCATCGGAATTGCAAATCACTGACATAAACATTGTCAATGGCTTGAATAATGCTCGCCTGGCAGGGCGTATGCAGGTACTGCATCACGAACCTGAAATAGTCCTTGATGTCGCTCATAACCCGCACTCTGCTGAGTATTTGGTAGAGAGAGTGAAGCAACAATATCTGGGTAAGAATATCCATATTGTGGTTGCAATGCTGCATGACAAAGACATTAAAGCAACCATTGAAGCGCTAACTCCAGTTGCAACACAATGGTATCCAGCGTCGCTTACTGGACCGAGAGCGGCGACAGCTGATGAATTGTGCCAATACTTACCTGATGGGCAAGTTCATTTTGAAAACCCTGTTGACGCCTTCGAGAGTGCGAGAAGCCACGCAAAGACAGGAGACGTTATTCTGGTGGTTGGCTCATTCCATACCGTCGGAGAGGTATTGGAACATTGGCAATCAAATAATAAATAAGTAAAGGTATTTTGATGGCAAGTAAATTCCAAAGTCGTTTAGTCGGCACCATCATTCTAGTCGCAGTCGGAGTGATTGTTCTTCCCGATGTGCTAGATGGTAAGAAACTGCACTACAAAGAAGAATTTGCCAGTATTCCTATCAAACCTGAACTTGATAGTGATGTGGAAAACTTCGAAATATTAGAGCCAGTGGAAGACGACATAGCGTTACCGGACTCTCCAGTTGAAGCGGTGGTGCAGGAGCAAGAGGGCGCCCAAGTGCCTGCTTCTGAGCCTGACCCAACGCCTAAACCAGAGGTCATCAAACAGCCAGAGCAAGTTGAGGTGGCCGCTCGTCCTGTGCAAGAAAAAAATCAATATGAAGATTCTGCTTGGATCATTCAGTTGATGGCGCTTAAGAATCACGAAAATGCGGTCGCGCTTGTCGCTGATTTGCAAAAGCGTGGCTATCAAGCTCATACAAAGAAAGAAAACGAGTTTACGAGAGTGATTGTTGGTCCTGATGTGTCAAAAAGTAAACTTGAACGACAAGTCAAGGAATTACAAAAAATTACAGGCTCAAAAGGTCAATTGCTTAAATTTAAGCCATTAAATCCATAAGAAAACGTTTGCGTCAGCATTTTTTCTGTTAAAATGCGCGCCAACTTAAGATGAAGAAAACATGAATTGGATAGATTTTATCATTTTAGGTGTGATCGGATTTTCAGCTCTGATCAGTTTAGTTCGCGGTTTTGCTAAAGAAGCTTTGTCTTTGGTGATTTGGTTTGGAGCGTTTTTTATCTCCAGCAACTACTACGCCAAATTGGCGGTGTACTTCACCAACATCGAAGATGACATGTTTCGTAACGGAGCGGCGATTGCGGCTTTATTTGTCGCGACCTTGGTAGTTGGTGCAGTGGTGAATTACGTCATTGGTCAACTGGTACAAAAAACAGGGCTATCAGGTACGGATCGAATTCTTGGGATTGTATTTGGTGGTCTACGCGGAGTCTTAATTGTTTCTGCGGTGCTGTTTTTTATGGATGCGTTTACTGCATTCCCAAGCTCGGATTGGTGGAAAGATTCACAGTTGATCCCTGAGTTCAGCCGTATCATCGCCCCATTCTTCGAGCATTTACAAGCAACATCAAGTTTTCTGTCTGGCACTATCTAGTAGTGCCAGCTACTGTCGCAAATCGAGGATTAGGACATGTGTGGTATTGTTGGAATCGTGGGCACAACGCCTGTAAACCAGTCTATTTATGACGCGTTAACGGTGTTACAGCATCGTGGCCAAGATGCCGCTGGTATTTGTACCATAGAAAGCAATCGTTTTCGTCTGCGCAAGGCGAACGGTTTAGTCAAGGATGTATTTGAAGCAAGACATATGCAGCGCCTGCAAGGCGAGGTCGGAATTGGTCATGTTCGTTACCCAACAGCAGGCAGCTCAAGCGCTTCAGAAGCTCAACCTTTCTACGTAAACTCTCCTTTCGGTATTACACTTGCCCACAATGGCAACTTGACCAACGCTAACGAAGTTCGTCAAAAGCTGTTTGAAAAAGATCGCCGTCATATCAATACCACTTCAGACTCCGAAGTATTACTAAATGTACTGGCACACGAAATTGACTCAGTAAAAGGAAATGTCACGACAGAAGACGTATTCCGCGCAGTCACCAATGTGCATCGCACAATTCGTGGTGCTTACGCTGTGACTGCCATGATTATCGGTCATGGTATGATTGCGTTTCGTGACCCACACGGTATTCGCCCCCTATGTTTAGGTAAGCGTGAAGTTAATGGCAGAGCGGAGTACATGGTTGCGTCTGAATCGGTAGCATTGGATGCCGTCGGTTTTGATTTTGTTCGTGATGTTGCACCTGGTGAGGCGATCTACGCAACGTTTGACGGTGAACTGTACACGAAACAGTGTGCAGACAATCCTAAGCTGAACCCTTGTATTTTTGAGTTCGTGTATTTTGCTCGTCCAGACTCGTTCATCGATAAAATTTCGGTATACAGTGCTCGCGTTGAAATGGGTAAAAAGCTAGGCGAACGTATTCGTGAAGACTACGCAAATCTTGATATTGATGTCGTTATTCCTATCCCTGAAACGTCGTGCGATATCGCACTTCAAATCGCTCAAGCGATCGATATCCCTTACCGCCAAGGCTTCGTGAAAAACCGTTACGTGGGACGTACGTTTATCATGCCTGGTCAGCAACAACGTAAGAAATCTGTACGTCGCAAGTTGAATGCAATTCGTTCGGAGTTCAAAGATAAGAATGTGTTGCTGGTGGACGACTCTATCGTTCGCGGTACTACGTCAGAACAAATCATCGAAATGGCACGTGATTCTGGTGCGAAGAAAGTGTACATGGTATCAGCAGCACCAGAAGTTCGATTCCCGAACGTGTACGGCATTGATATGCCAAGTGCTACCGAGCTTATTGCTCATGGCCGCGACAACGATACAATTTGTAAGCAGATTGGTGCTGATGCATTGATTTATCAACGTCTAGAAGACTTGGTTGAGGCTGTCGGCCTTGGAAACCAAGATATTACTCAGTTCGATACATCCGTGTTTAACGGCGAATACGTAACGGGTGATATTGACCAACAATACCTAGACTTCTTAGATGGTCTTCGTAACGATGATGCGAAAACACAACTTGAAATCCAACAGGATTTAGCAAACCTAGAGCTGCATAACGAAGGCGCATAATAGGCGTTTCTTGAGGCGTAAAAAAACCAGAGCTCCGGCTCTGGTTTTTTGTATTCGCTATCGAATTAGTGAATGTTGTAAGCGATCACAAAGTCGATAAAGAGACGAACTTTCTCTGGCAGGTGATCTTTGTGGTTGTAAAGCATATAAATGTCGCGCGGGTTTGCACTCCAATCTGGCAGTATGCGTACCAAATCGCCGCTTTCGATGTATTCTTTGATCATGACATCTGGCATTAGCGTGATGCCTAAACCTTCGGAACAAGCACTGCGTACTACATTTAGTGCATTCGCCTGAAAGCGACCACGATCAACGTTTACTACAGACTCGCCTTTGCTATTAATTAAGGTCCACTTGATAAGAGGGTAGCCTTTTAGCAATGAATGGTTAGAGAGCTCTTCTGCGTGGTTTGGTGCCGGATTCGAGGCAAGGTAGTCAGGACTTGCGACAAGAATATCCTTCACTTCGCCAATCTTACGTGCGATCAGGCTAGAATCACGTTGGGGCCCCACTCGAAAAATGACATCCCATTCAGTTGGGTCAAGCTTGTCTGCATTATTTTCTGTCGTTAGTTCGATATTGATGTCCGGATACTGCTTCATAAAGCTGTTGAACATCGGCATCATCATGCGCTTAGTTAAGTTATAAGGCGCCGATATCTTAATCTTGCCTGATGCTCCTCGGCAGTCGTCAGTGATTTCCTCTGCTGCCGTGGTTAGCCTTTGTAGCAAAGGAGAGCACTCATGGTAAAAACGTTCCCCGGCTTCTGTAAGCGAGAGTTTGCGAGCGTGACGGTTCAACAGTCGAAGATTGACAGAGTCTTCTAGCGCTTGAATGCGTCGGGTGATGGTCGCAACCGGGATCATGGTTTTTCGCGAAGTTGCGGTGTAGCTCCCATTTTCGACAACCAGTCGAAACAGGTTTAAGTCATCTAATTTCATATTTCCAGACACATTAAATTACCGATTACGGCTAATTTATAATTAACTTTGTGATCAAAGCTTGCTTTAAGTCAACATGTTGCATCATTTGAACACAGCAACCCTGTTTGAGTAAATACTGTTATACCCCGTAATATTTGTATAAACGCCGTTTTCAAGCTACGTTTTATAACAAGGTGGAACGGCCTCAAGTCTTGCTGCGCAACGTTTCGCCGGATGTAAACACAACAAAAATAATGACTTAATAATAAATCTGTTTTTTGACTTAGCTTTGTGAGGTGTAAAGGTATGTTTAAGACTCACAGTCAAACGGCAATGGTCTCGGCACAGGAAGTGGTTAATCAAAAACTAATTATGTTGGTGGATGATGATCCAATATTTCGTAAAGTAACCAATGCTTATTTAGAAAGTCAGGGTTTTAAAGTAGTAGAAGCTGAAAACGGCCTAGAGGCGCTTCAACAACTCAGGGAATGCCAACCCGATCTTATCTTGTGTGATTTATCGATGCCGGTGTTAGATGGCATTGAATTCGTCGAAGAAGTCAGTCTTGAATATCCATACTTGCCGCTTATCGTGGTATCCGGCACGGATGAAATGTCCGATGTCGCGAAAGCGTTGCGATTTGGTATTAAAGATTTTCTTCCTAAACCGATAGGTAATTATGAGCACCTATCTCAGGCGATAGACAATACGCTCGAAGATACCGATAGCCATTTCTCCGAACAGCGAGACTTTTCAAGTCAGTGGTTCCGAGTCGATGACGGTGGCGAAATCCCAGATGAGCAAGAGCTTCACTGGCATCTAGAGTATTTGCAGCAGAACCCGAGTGCTGCAAGAGATTTACTGCATGCTTTATTGCCAGAGAAAGATGCTTCTCAAGGTGATTGGCGCTGCTCATACCGTTTATTGCAATCGACGGACGTTATGCCACTGGTGTTCGATTATCGTTGGTTAATGAACGGGCAATTTGCGTTCTATCTCGTTGACTCTGCTTCCCAGAGTAATGATGGTGTCGCGACGACATTGCTTGTTAGGGCTTTGTTTGACGATTACCTGCGTAATTTGAAGAGTTTCAGTGCTGATCTGAAGGATATGGTAGGGATCATTGAAAAAGGAATCGAGTGTTCAGAGTGCGCTGGTGCGGTTAATGCTGTATTTGGTGTCGCTGATCTGGCTTCGTCCTCCGTTTCTATCCTGCCTGCGGGTTTAGATAGCCATTGGTCTGACGGAAATACTAATCAACATATCGCGGCAGGTAATTGTTTAGGGGCAGGAAGTATGAAAAACTTCATAACCCGAGATTTACCGCTAGGTGTTGCTGGTCAGTTATCCATCGGTTGTTTAGGCTCTTCAAGTTTTAGCTTAAATATTGCCCGGAAATCAAGACTGGTATAATTCTGACTTCATAACACAATAAGCAGCGTCTCGGCGCTGCTTATTGTCTTTTTAGAACCACAAAAAACAACAAATGCCCGAACAATAACCTTACTTTTTGCTGGTATTTAGATTTGGCTGTTTAAGGTATAGTCAACGCCTAAAACAATAATGACCCATTTGTGCAACGATAATTTAACGCTGTGCCTTGGGAGAAGCAAAGTCAACTAGTGAGAAGATACATCATGGCAGACAAAGATTTTAAAGAGCCTTATAATATTTTTTACTTTTTAGGTTTCATTGCAGTACTTTTAATTCCAACACTACCTGCAACGCTAACCTGGCTTCGTGTAATGAATGGTTACGCAGGCTTTTAATCTAGCTATTTTGTACCGGAGTTCACCATTCGTATTAAGCGTTACTTTTTCAATACCGTTGGTGGACTCTGTATTGTGCTCGGCATTGCCGGCATAGCCCTTCCGCTTTTACCCACCACTCCTTTCATTCTACTTGCTAGTGCATGTTTTATGCGTGGTAGCCCCGCATTTCATCATTGGCTACATAACCACAAAACGTTTGGGCCGATTCTCGATAATTGGCATAAGCACCGGGCTGTTACTTCAAAAGTAAAACAGCGCGGCGTCATTTTTATTGCACTTAGTTTCATGGTTTCAATCGTTGTTGTTCCCCTTGTTTGGGTGAAAACTGGTCTTTTAGTGATGCTAATCGTTTTACTCGGCTGGTTTATGCGTCTGCCTGTGATTGAGTTGGTTGCTGACAGAGAAGAAAATCACTAAGATTGTAGAGAATAGTGTGCCCGCTCTTCGAGTGGGCGTTTGTATTTTCAGCGCCTGTGACTCTTACGAAAATAAGCACATAGTGGTGAAAACCTATTGTTCGTTGCCCTCGTGATACTGCGATTAGAGAGGGCGATGAGCCAATCTAAGTAAATCGGTATTATGACTACAGAAACAATTTCACTGATCAAATCTAGCATCAAAAGCATCCAAGACTACCCAAAGCCAGGCATTCTATTTCGTGATGTGACGAGCCTTCTTGAAGACGCAAAAGCATACCAAGCAACGATCAACTTACTTGTTGAACGTTACAAAGATATGGGCTTTACCAAGGTTGTGGGTACGGAAGCTCGTGGCTTTTTATTTGGTGCGCCTTTAGCGCTTGAGCTAGGTGTTGGTTTTGTACCAGTGCGTAAACCAGGCAAGCTACCACGTCCTACTGTTGCTCAATCTTATGAGCTTGAATACGGCGTTGATACACTAGAAATCCATACAGATGCCATCGTTGAAGGTGACAAAGTACTGGTTGTCGACGATTTATTGGCAACGGGCGGTACTATTGAAGCGACGACTAAGCTGATTCGCCAACTGGGCGGTGAAGTTGAGCACGCTGCGTTCGTTATCAACCTACCAGAAATCGGTGGTGATAAACGTTTAGAAGCACTAGGTCTAAACGTATACAGCATTTGCGATTTTGAAGGACATTAATACATTCAATGAGTTATTTAGCTTTAGCGCGAAAATGGCGTCCTAATCAGTTTGACCAAGTTGTCGGACAAAAACATGTCCTGACGGCGTTGGAAAACGCACTGGCGCAAAACCGTTTACACCATGCTTATCTGTTCAGCGGGACTCGTGGTGTGGGTAAAACGAGTATCGGTAGGTTGTTTGCCAAAGGCTTGAACTGCGAAACCGGTATTACCGCGACACCTTGTGGTAAGTGCGATACTTGTCGTGAAATTGATGAAGGTCGCTTTGTCGATCTTCTTGAAATCGATGCGGCATCACGTACTAAAGTTGAAGACACTCGCGAACTGTTAGACAACGTTCAATACAAACCTGCTCGTGGACGTTTTAAAGTGTACCTCATCGATGAGGTACACATGCTATCGCGTCACTCTTTCAATGCGTTGTTGAAAACCCTGGAAGAGCCGCCAGAGTATGTGAAGTTCTTACTCGCGACAACCGATCCACAAAAGCTGCCAGTTACTATATTGTCGCGTTGTCTACAGTTCCATCTCAAACCGATCAGCGTTGATGATGTTCATCAGCAACTTGACTACATTTTGGGTCAAGAGCAAGTATCGGCAGAACCAAAAGCACTGGGTATGATTTCACATGCTGCAGATGGCAGTATGCGTGATGCTCTCAGCTTGACCGATCAAGCAATTGCGTTAGGTAACGGTGCGGTGCAAACCGATATTGTCAGCCACATGTTGGGGACGATTGATACCGACCAAGCGATTCACTTACTGGAGTCAATCAGCAGCAAGCAACCTCAACAAGCCATGGATAAAATCCAGCAATTAGCAGCAAATGGTGTTGAGTGGGATGGTTTGTTGCAGCAAGTCGCAACACAGCTTCATCGAATTGCGATGTATCAAGCGCTGCCAGCGTCGCTAGACCGAGCGCAGCCAGATGCAGAAAAAATAGAGTTGTTGAGTAAAGCACTAAGTCCGCAAGACGTTCAGCTTTACTACCAAATTGCATTGAAAGGTCGTGAAGATTTGACTCTCTCGCCAAATGGGCGAGTCGGTCTGGAAATGATTGTGCTGCGTATGATGGCGTTCCGCCCATCAAATAACAGTGGGGCAAATGTTGTTTCTAGTAACTGCGAACCAGCTTCAGCCCCAGCTCAAAGTGCCAGTCAGCCAAAGACTGCACCAGCTCAGACAGTAGCTGCTCCTCGAACTCAGCAGCCGAGTCCAGCGCAAAGCACACCACAAGTGGCGCCTCAACCTTCATCCAATTCACAACCTGAGTATCACGCGAGTGGATATGAGACGGTTCCGCCACAGTATGATATGGCGCCGCCGATGAGCGAAAACCCAGCGCCGCAGCATGAAACGCCACCTCAACAAGTGCAAGAGAGCGTTTCAACACCGGCGCGCGGTGGTCTAAGCGGTTTACGTCACCAATTACGTTCTCAGCGTCAAGGCCTACAACAGAACACTCCTCAAAATGGTGGCTCAAAAAAGCCTAAAGCGGCATCTGCACAACCAGAATCGGTTATCGACCGAGTAGCGCAATTGCATGGCAATTCCGCGCAGGTGTCGCCAAACTCAGCTCCGAAGTCGACGGAGCCACAAGTTGAGGAAGCGTATCGCTGGCGTCCAAGCAAGCCTGTTGAGACAAAAGTGAATACAAAACTGACACCTACGCAGCTCAAGCAGGCACTTGAGCATGAGAAAACGCCTGAAATGGCACAAAAGCTCATCGATGAATCGTTAGAACATAATGAATGGGCGAAGCTAATCAGCTTAATGGAGATCCCTAAGCTGGTAGAGCAACTTGCGCTAAACTCTCATTATAGTAAGGAAGGAACAACCGTTTCGTTACTATTGAGAAGCAGCCAAGCTCATTTGAATACTGATAGAGCTCAAGCCGAATTGCTTAAAGCACTTAATACCGTGTTAGGTGAAGAGTGCCACATGAGCATCGAAATAGGGGAGAGTGGAGAAACACCACTTGAACTTAGAGATAGGCTCTATCAAGAGAAATTACAGCAAGCTCTGAATAGTTTAGAAAACGATCCAAATGTTCAATTTATTGAACGTCGTTTTGCTGCAGAGCTTGATAAAGATAGTGTGCGCCCTATCTAATAATCGAATGGAATGGGGTTGAAAACCCAAAGGTATAACCCCATTAATTGATGCAACACCTCATTAAACCAGAGAGATAAACATGTTTGGTAAAGGCGGTATGGGCAACCTAATGAAGCAAGCCCAGCAAATGCAAGATCGCATGCAAAAGCTTCAAGAAGAAATCGCGAATATGGAAGTAACTGGCGAGTCTGGTGCTGGCCTAGTTAAAGTTACTATCACTGGTAGTCACAGCGTACGTCGTGTTGACATCGATGAAAGTTTGATGGAAGACGACAAAGAAATGCTTGAAGATTTGATCGCTGCGGCGTTCAACGATGCGGCTCGTCGTGTTGAAGAAACTCAAAAAGAGAAAATGGCTTCTGTAACTGGCGGTATGCAACTACCACCAGGTATGAAAATGCCATTCTAATCTGCTGATATTTAATTAAGCGGACTTTTAATGCGTACCAGTCATATGCTGGAGCAATTGATGGAGGCCTTACGTTGTCTACCTGGGGTTGGCCCCAAGTCGGCGCAGCGTATGGCCTTTCATTTGTTACAGCGCGATAGAAAAGGCGGTTTGCAACTTGCAGATGCGCTTAGCCAGGCAATGACAGAAATCGGTCATTGTACTGAGTGTCGAACCTTCACCGAAGAAGAAGTCTGTCATATTTGTACTAACCCAAAACGCCAAGAAAATGGTCAAATTTGTGTGGTAGAAAGCCCGGCAGACATTGCTGCAGTCGAAGCAACGGGCCAGTATTCTGGTCGATACTTTGTTCTTATGGGACATTTGTCACCACTAGACGGTATTGGTCCAAGTGATATTGGACTGGATGTGCTTGATTACCGCTTACGTCGCGGTGATATAGCCGAAGTGATTTTAGCAACAAACCCGACGGTTGAAGGCGAAGCCACTGCACATTACATCGCAGAGCTATGTAAAGAACACCAAGTTGATGCCAGCCGCATCGCGCATGGTGTGCCTGTCGGTGGAGAACTTGAGCTTGTCGATGGCACGACGTTGTCACACTCGCTGTTAGGTCGACACAGAATTTAATAAATAGCCGCTGAATTCAGCGGCTTTTTTGATTTTGGGAGTTTGGGGTAAGTTAGTTGCTTAGTATTTCTACACCATGAACGTTCAGTCCCAAAACATTATGACAACTTTTATCAATAAGAAGCATAACCTTTTTGTTTTGAGCTTGAGCAGTTGCTACAGCTGAGAATAAGTCCATAGAGGTCGGTTGGCTATCTGGTAGATAAGTAAACTTCTTCTCGCTATTCGACACTTCACAGGGAGTCTCTGGTGTTTCATTAACATGAACTGACATCTTGTGTCCACCATCCCAGTAACGAGCTACCTTATCAATCGTGAATGGTCCATACCACTTCTGCCCTGAGCCAGCATTAGTTTCAGCAAGTGAGCTAAACGATAATAGAATAGTGAGTATGCCAATTAGTTTTTTTTTCATCTTTCTAGCCATGTTGATATTAGATTTTAGCTATAATATTCACTGAATATTATTAATAAACTTAAATATTAAGATATTAATTTGTTTGTGATGTCTATCACGCATTTTTGTTTTTGATATATGAAGTTTGGTTTTTTTTATTATATTGCCTGGTTTTGTCAATTTAGTGTCATATACATGCCTGTTAAAACCAAGTTATCCTTGTGTGCATTTTTGTTGGTCATAATTATTGCGACTGTTGGCTACGTTTTTAGGCTCAACTTCTCATATAAGAATAATGATGAAAATCTAAAGGAAAATAAGAAGATGGATACTTTGAATGTAACTAGCTTTTCAAAGTATGATAACTCTATAAAAATGCTGAGAACTGAACTGTTAAAGAGTCGGATTTTGGAAGGTGATTCAGAAGAACAGTCCGAAAATATAAATAAAAGAATTACTAATTTAGAAAATCAAATATCAGAACTATCTAATTGAAAGGCAGTTAAATGAAAAATTGGCTAGGTGTAATCTTTGCGGGGTTGTCTATTCCTGCAATAGCACAAACGATCGGTACTTTGCCCGGAGAGCTATCGATCGACAAGGGTGTCGCATATTATCAAATACCGATAACACTACCAGCTGGGAAAGGGGGTATAGCTCCTAATCTAGCGCTAAGCTACTCAAGCTCTGGGCCCGTAAGGTCTGAACTAGGGGGCGGCTTCTCGCTTAGCGGCCTGTCTGCCATAAAAAGGTGTGGTGACCATCAAGCGATTGAAGGGCAAGTAAGCTCAGTGACTTATAGTTTTACTGATAATTTTTGCTTAAATGGCACGCGTTTAATTGGTGAAAAAGGTGTAACTGGCAAAGATGGCTCTGAATACCGTTTACACGTAGATAACCAGTCAAAAATTATTCTGAATGGTGATTCAAATGCAGCATCAAGTTACTTCATTAAGCATGATAAAAGCGGTGCTGTTGAAGAATATCATTATAATAACCTTTCGAAGAGTTGGTTGTTGAGCTCCTATAAAAGCAACCCAAGTTCAGAGAGTATCTCTTATAACTATGATAATTTAGGCCAGATATCATCGATACATTACGATTCTTTCAGTGTTGTCTTTAATTATCTTCCTATCAATAGTGGTATTCCTACAAAACATTATAAGATAGACGGAAATGTTCATAGGTATGAATCAAAGCTGACAAGAATTGATATAAGTATAAACAATAAAATAAAAAATTATTACCGACTGGGTTATAAGGAGGTAATCGAAGGTCTTGGTGCCTCCTTTATTGATAGTATTACATATTGCGATGCGAAGGATGATTGTTTACCTGCCACTCAATTTGATTGGAAGGAACATAAAAGCCCAATGAAAGGCCAGATATTCTTTGATGAGAAAATCGCTAATATTGACTTAGGTCATTGGGGGAAAAACACTATCCCTAGTGATTGGGGAAATGCTAATAGAAGTTGGTGGGTTGATATTGATGGGAATAGCGTAGGTGACTTCTGTAAGACTGATGCCCATGGATTTACTTGCCACATGGATGTGTCTCAATCTAGTGTCGCTCGCACCTACAATATAAGTCAGTGGGGAGACGCTCATAGCCATTGGTGGTTAGATATAAATGGTGATAGTAAAACAGAGTTTTGTCGTATAGATGATGGCAAATTACTTTGTGATGCTTTTCATTCAAATAATACAACGACACAACTTTCTTGGATTGTGTTGAACTCCGGGATGAAGGACTTCCGTTGGTGGAGGGACATGGATGGTAATGGCGTACCAGAGTACTGTCGTCGTATAGGTGATGAACTTTTATGCAGTGAACCCAAAGAAGATGGCGAGTGGTCTGATTCAGTACACGTTCGTGGCATAGAATGGGGGCAAATTAAAGACACTTATTGGACCGATATAAATGGCGATGGTGGTAGTGAACTTTGTTCTGTCGAAGGGCAAACGATTAAGTGCACGTCTTTTTCGGGTAAATATCTAGTTCAAAAAAATATTAGTTTTCCAATTAGTTCTGTAGGTCAGCCAGATTCCCGTTGGTGGGTGGATTTGAATGGCGATAATGCCATCGACTTTTGTCGCATGACGGATAACGATGCTAGCAAAACAGTTAATCTAACTTGTTCTCTTGGCTCTCTTGGTTCGTTGCATAAATTCGAAGACGATATAGAGTTTGTTAAAAGTGATGATTGGACAGGCGAGCTCGGGAGCGTAGATAAACGTTGGTGGCTCGATTTGGATCAGGATGGTGTTATAGATTTCTGCCGTGGCGTCGGTAACAAGGTCCAATGTGTCAACGCTTATAAGTACCAATATGAATTTGATGTTGATAATTGGGGGACTGGTTTTAACTCATTCATTGATTTGAACCAAGATGGTAAGTTTGAGCTCTGTAAGAAGAGATCTAACCGTCTAGAATGTCAAACCACTGCTCAGAGCAACCATTCTCCATTATTGCTTGAAAAAGTGACAAATGGTCTAGGACATATTTCTTCAGTATGGTTTGGCCCATACGGTAATCACACGCCTTCTGACTCTTTTAAGTCTGATGATTCTGGTCTTTTTAACTTACCAGGCTCTTTCCCTGTAGCTTATCGTCTTGAGACCGACAACGGACATGGAAAAAATAACTACTTATTCCAATATGGTCCTGCAAAGCGCTCTAAAGATGGTCTAAAACACAATGGTTTCGAATGGATTCGACAGCGAAGCTTTGTTAATGAAAAAAACACTCTCAACCAAGAGTTTCAATTTAATACAGAATTTCCTTACTCAGGCACATTGAAAAAGCAAACCGACTATTTTGCGAATGGACAAAAGTGGTTAAATGGTTGCGGTGATTGTAGATCGAATGACTTTTGGAACTTTAGAGAGCTTAGTAAAAGTTCCGAATCTGAATTTGAATTTAAGACGCTAAAAAAAGAGTTCAGTGCTACGCAAATCGTTAAAAGTTTCCAACAGCTGTCTTCTGCAGCAGATAAGCATTTAAAGGGTTATAAGCTTATCGAATACAAAGATCAAAAATACGCAGCAAGCGCTGACAAATTTGTTCCTGTTGGCGGTTCAACACTGATGCCAATCATGATTCCTGCCACAGAGTTTTCTTTGGTTGAGGAGCGAACAACGGTACTAGAAGATCAAATACCAGTGTGGCTCATGACGCCAGTATCGGATGATTTGAATCGCGAGCTATCTGCATTATCTGGTCAAGCTCGATTCGTGAAGGCGATCACAGCTACAGAATACGATGAAATCGTCGAATGGGTTGAAACTCCAACAGTCGGTAACACCTTTGCATTTTATACCTCAGAACGAAAGGACTACCAATACTCTGAAAGTGGTGAACTTCTTAGTACAGTTACCGTAGAGCAGAGTGATGTCGATACATTTCTGAATGTTGGTAAAATTACAACGACAACAACCGGACTTAATCCGGTCACCGGTTATAGTGACACGTTTGTTGAAATTACCCAAAACGCGTATGTAAATAAGGTAGATTCTTGGTTAATCGGGTTGCTCGATTCGACTAAAACAACTTACATTCACAGCGATGGTAGCAGGATCTCTCAAGAGGCTACTTTTAAATATGACAATGAAACCGGTTTGTTGCGTGAGCACACGACGCTACCAAATACGCCATATTCCATGGTTACCATCAAAGAGCGAGATGGAAACGGTATTGTTACTAAAGAAAGCGTTACTGCGACTAACGGGGGGAGATTAGAAACTCGCTCTACTTCCTTTAAACATTCCTACGTAGGGAATAGTGTTGTAACCGAGGTGACAAACCCTGCAGGACACGTCTCGTCTCAAACTGTTGATCTATTGTCAGGGCTAATTGTAAAAGTTGATGAAAACGGTCTTTCTACTTCGACAAAACTCGATGGTTTTGGTAGAGAAGCCGAGGTGTCTGTTGTAAACACTTCTGTAAAATCTGAGATCAGTCGCTTTCCTGCGGGAGACAGTCGTTGCTTATTCAATGTTAACAATGCGAGTTACTGTGTTATCAATCAATCGAAAAACTCAGGCAAGAAGATCAGCTTTTTTGACTTTTTAGAAAGAGAAGTGAGAAGAGCCTCTTTATCGGTAAACGGTAAGTGGGTTTTCGTTGATTCTGGCTATGATGCATTTGGCAATTTAGTCTCTGCTTCAAAACCTTATTACCAAGGTGATATTCCTCAGTATATTGTCACTCAGTACGACAAATTAGGAAGAGTCATTTCGATAAAAGAACCTGGTCCTGCAGGTAAAGAAGACAGCTGGATTTCTTATTCTTACGGTCCTTTCACAGTAACCAAAACGGACGCCAAAGGTCGAGTTTCTAAAACTTTTACCAACGTATTAGGTTGGGAGATTGAGAAACAGGAGCCGAATGGTGGCAAAGTTATCTACGACTTCTATGCCAATGGAATGTTGAAATCTGCTATTGCGTCAGAAGGAGAAACAGTTCGTACCGAGTACAATATTCAAGGCAATAAATCTTTAGTAGATGATCCAGATCTAGGTTTGTGGACTTATGAATATGACGGTTTTGGTCAACTCGTTAATCAAACTGATGCTAAAGGTCAAAGTACTCATTTCGCTTACGACAACTTAGGTCGCAAAGTCGCTGAGAAAGTAGAATCCAAAGTTAAGCAAAGTGAGAAAGAAGTAACACACATCACCACAAAGGCATGGTTTTACGACAAAGTGGATGGACGCGTCTGGTTAGGAGGGCTACTAAAAGCAACTGTAGATGGAGAACTGGTTAAGAACTACTTCTACAACGGTCTGGGTTTACTGAGACGCGAAGAGACGATTACTCCAGAGCACACATTCGCACGAGATTTAGAGTATGACTCTAACGGGCAACTAATTCGAGAACATAGACCTAACAAGTTTACTCTAAACTACACCCGAGATGCTTTAACGGGTATTAATACGGAAGTCTGGGGAGATATTTCTCAAGCTCAAGTTAATTACACTGCAGCTGAATATCGCAACGTGATTGAGCCTCTAATCAATGAAGCCCTAAATAAAGCGAAAGATTATTTAGTTAAAGTAAAAGATTTACAAGAGCAGCAATTCTTCTACAAGCGACGCAAGGAAGAGTATCAGAAGCTTAAAGATCAGCTTATCTCATTTGACGGAGTGGCTGAAAATGAGGCATTTGCGCGCCAAATGAGGGCGGAGCTACATACTAGACCATTACATATGTACACAAATGAATATGGCGAGCGTTATTTCAAAGTTTCCCCAAGGACAGTGGTGGTCTCTGGAAATGGTTTGATACCTGTAGTTCAGCAACCTAACTTCCATCTTAAGATTGAAGGTAACTTACTAAGAGAGGTAAGCCTTGATGAATGGGCTGCTTTTGAAGCAGGTTTGATCAATCAAAACCAAACTGCGTACTACGGCAACTATTCTGATGGCGGAAGTATAAGTTTAGCGACATTTGATTTGGAAAGGGACGATCCGCTATATGATCAAAGAATGCGTCAAATGTTTGATGAACTCAATTCACTCTCAAAAGAAGTAGATAGGCTTGAATATGTGCAAGATACAACGGAATTACGTGTAAATAGCTATCTTTTAGCTGCAGAACAACTAGTAAAATTAGTTAAGCAAGTCAAGCTTGTTTCACAGAAGTACAATAACCTAGCTGTGGAATCTGAAAATGAGTCAGATGCACTACGTTCCCTCAAAGATGATAACCCAGCTGATGGACGGATTTCGTACTGGAAGCTCAACGATATGGACGCCGAAGGTCGAATTACATCAGAGGTTTTAGGAAATGGCTTAGTTAATAGTTTCGATTATCATGAGAGTAATGGTCAACTACTCAATATATACACTAGGCAAGGTTCCAAGCTGCTGCGTGGCGTTCATTACACCTACGACAGAATGGATAATGTGCAGAGTCGCCGAGATCTTGTTAATGATATACAAGAAAATTTCTACTACGACGATCAAGACCGACTAACAGACTACCATTTGTCTGGTATTGGTGCAGCACATGCTGAGAATCCGTTATTTAACAAAAAGTATTCCATGTCTTATGCTGCGAATGGCAATATCAAATATAAGTCTGACGTTGGTCATTATATCTACGCAGATCCGTTACACAAGCATGCGGTAACTCAAGCTGGGGATAATACATATCGCTACGATGAAAACGGAAATATGCTATCTGGCGGAGGGAGAACAATTGAATGGACAGGCTTCAACAAGCCTTCACGTATTCAGCAAGAACAAGGCTGGGTTGACTTTAAATATGATGAGTCGAATCAGCGAGTCAGCAAGCGTAGTAGCGATGGAAGCAGAACTTGGTACCTCGGTAAGTCCTACGAGTTAAAAGAGCTAGCATCCGGGGACATTCAACAAACTCAGTACATTTATGCTGGGAATGGTCTGGTCGCTATAAATGTGAACTCATTGAAGACTGATGGACAAGGAAGCTATGCATCTGTAGATCGCCAAATTCGTTATAGCCATACAGATGCGCTTAAATCGGTTGATATGGTAAGTGATATGTGGGGGAATATTGTTGACCGTAAGCTATATGACCCTTGGGGCAAAGAGAGAGCGTTTACTTGGAAAGCTGACAATGTGTTGTTGCCTCAACCTGTATTGTTGAATCGTGCATTTACAGGGCATGAGATGCTTAATGAAGTTGACTTAATCCATATGAACGGTCGTTTATATGATGCAACATTAGCACGATTTATCAGCGCTGACGTTTACATACAAGCTCCTGATAATAGTCAATCATTCAATCGATACAGCTACGTTCTCAATAATCCTCTTAAATACAACGATCCTTCTGGCCATTTCTTTAAGAGAATTAAAAAAGAACTTAAACGTCAATGGAACGACGTACGAGAGTTCACCTCTCGTTACTCGAGAGAAATCGTCGGTATCGTTGTGGGGATCGTCGTCACTGTCGCCAGTGGTGGTACGTACAGTGTGTTGCTAGCCGATGCTGGTGCAAGTTTCTTCTCTGCAGGGTCTCTTACTAATGCCATTGCTGCCGGTGCACTTGGTGGCGCCACTGGTGGGGCTGTAACCGGTGGGATCATTAGTGAAAGCTGGAACGGAGTTGGCAAAGGGGCTGCGATTGGTGCAATTACAGGCGCTATCGGAGGTTACAATAGCTTTAAGCCAACGAGAGGATTTGCACATGCAGCCACGAAAGTAAGTGTCGCAGCAGCTGGTGGTTGTGCTACAGGTGAGATCGCGGGTGGTTCATGTGAAAAAGGTGCAAAATTTGCCGCATTATCACAAGTTGTTGTGCTTAGCTTTGAGTACATGAAAAATGTTACAGATCGCTATAAGATTAGGTCTTGTGAAGTTGCTAACTCAGGCTCAGTCTGTAAGAACAATGTTGATGGTGAGCTATTGACTGACGGTACTCGTGGTAGCAAGCCTATGTGGAACGAGAAACCGACGCAAACTTTGTTCACGGAAGGAGGTATGGCGCGAGAGGCTTCTGGCGCACATCTTTACAATGAGAATGGGCTCATAGGACGTTTCGTTAACAAAGTATCTAAAGTTCATGATTACTTTAACTCTGATGTTTCGAGATTGTTTGGCTTCCATGGATATGACCAGATAACTGGATTTTGGTTAGAAGGAGGGACAATGTATAACCACTTGTTTCAAGCTTATAGTTTCTCTGGGATGCTGCCTGCTGCAATATATACAGGTGGTGCACTAGTCGCACCATATCCTATTTATCCTTATTCGCAGTTAGGGGATTAGGTAAAAGACAAAAGCCGCTGAATTCAGCGGCTTTTTTGATTTTGGGAGTTGAGAACGATTAATCGTTCGATTCTTTACCAAGAAGGTTTTTGTAGATGACTGCACCAAGTACACCACCCAAAATAGGTGCAACCCAGAACAGCCATAATTGAGAAACTGCCCAGTCACCCACATACATTGCGACTGCTGTACTACGAGCCGGGTTTACTGAGGTATTTGTGACAGGAATGCTTATCAGGTGAATAAGAGTCAGACACAAACCAATCGCTATAGGTGCAAAACCTTGAGGTGCACGTTTGTCTGTCGCCCCCATGATTACGATAAGGAACATCATCGTCATTATAACTTCAGAAACTAGCGCAGCGAGCATGGAGTACTGACCCGGCGAGTGTTCACCATAACCATTGGCGGCAAAACCAGAACCCACAACATCGAATCCAGCTTGTCCTGTCGCGATGACATAAAGAATGCCACCAGCGATCAGCCCGCCGAGCACTTGTGCGATGATGTAAGGCGCAACGTCTTTTGTCTCAAAACGACCGCCAGCCCAAAGACCAACCGTCACTGCCGGGTTCAAGTGACAACCTGAAATATGACCGATTGCAAATGCCATGGTTAAAACGGTTAAACCAAAGGCCAGAGCAACGCCCAGCAGACCAATACCCACATCTGGGAAACCTGCGGCCAACACTGCGCTACCGCAACCGCCTAATACTAGCCAGAACGTACCAAAAGCCTCTGCTAAATACTTGTTCATGTTATTTCCTAATTTCTACTTAAATGACCCGCTGAACATAGTTGAGAATTGTCAATTAAGTGTGAGGGAGATCGCGTAAAGACTGCAAATGGGACGGTATGTGGCAAGAGTTCTCAAGGATGAGAGAAAAGCAGGGAGAGGAGAGGTTGAATCTTAAGGTTGCCTTGGCCATCACTACCTGAGTAACAGCCAAGGCAAAGTAGGTTTTAGCTAAATGCGACGAAAGGTGATACGCACAACAAAATACCAGTCGCAATAATCAAGTAAAGCGACGCGCCTTTGTATTTGTGTAAAGAAGGCACTTGGTAGACAAGGTAAGCTGGAATCAAACAGCCAATCAAACCAAAGATAGGGCTACATACTGATGTGAAGCTCAGAACTGGTAGATTCAATACAATTGCACCCCACGCCATGAGAATCGCAAAGAGAATGATTCCCTTGGTGACTAAGTCTTTATTGATCTTATCTTCAGGCATGACCTTTTTTAGAGCCAGCATCGCTAGACCTTGGCAAGAATCGCGGAAACCTAAGTACACGCCAAAAAACGCAGTCATTACTGAGAAAATATTCAGCATCAAACTCATTAGTTTTAGCGTCGTGCCGTCCATGCCTTGCGCAACCATCGCAAGAGCAGAGATGTTCTCTTCTGCTGCTTTAACCGCTTGTTCATGTGACATCGCAAGCGTAAAGGAAATCGCGTAGAAGAAGACGGTCACAAACAAGATACCGAAAGCAATTTTCATTGCGCGCATGGCTTTAAAGCGAGCAACCTCAATCGATTTTTCTTTTGATCGGTACGAGATCACCATTGGGCTCAAGCTTTGAATGAAGAGAATAGACGTTAGAGTAAACGGCAGTAGCTCAATTGCATCTTTCAAACCAGCGCCTGTTTCTGGAATTGCACCGACATTCGCTACATCCCATTTTTCGATCATCATGACGCCAAGTAATGCAACGGTACAAAGTTTAATCAGTACAAGACCAGTACTGACCTTAAACAAAATCTTTTCACCACGAGATGCAATAGCGACCAGCGCGCACACTAAAGCCAGACCATATAGCGGGTTTTCAGACAATAAACCTTCCGTGATGCCAAAACTATGTAGGAAAGATGCCGAGTCATTGTTGATAGCTGTTGAGTAAACAAAGACCCAAATCACCAACATGATGAAGTAGAGCACACCTAATAACGCCCCCCATTTGTTACCAAGGTAGCCGGAAATGACGCCAGCGTAATCTTGGCACTTTGGTGAACTTGAGAGAGTGTTGATGAAAAGGCGTTGGAACAAGTACATCGCTGGGTAGCCGATTACGGCAGAGGCCAAGAATACCCAAAGGCCCAATACGCCAACTTTTACTGGTAAAAAAACAATACCGGCGCCGATTGCCATGCCGATACTCATGATCACCCATCCCCAGTCTGTGCTATCAAACTTGATCGCGGCTTTCCACTCATCTAGGGCCATGCCTGCTTTTACGTGCGGTGGCTCTTTACCGATGGGTAAGGTTTGTGTAGGTGCTGTCACGCTCATTTTATTGTTTCTCTTGTTAGTATGAATTTTTCTCAAATTTAATTGAGAAAATGTATATCACCAATTTTTTTGTGGAAAATTCAGATAAATTTGAGATCTTGGCGAGGAAGTTCAAATAAATTGGAGTTTTTAACGAGTTTTGTGATCTAATCTAGTTGTTTGATTCATATTTAATTGAAAAAATAACGCTAATACGGAAGTTGAATTAGAAACTTCTTAATAAAAAAATAAAATTTATGTGAGGATTTAAAAATGAAAAAATTGATTTCATCTGAACACGCGCCTGCTGCTATCGGACCTTATTCACATGGCACTAGCTATGGTGATTTGATTTTTACTTCTGGCCAATTACCCGTTGATAAGGCAACAGGAAAAGTCGTTGAAGGCGGCATCAGTGCACAAAGTCATCAATCTCTTACTAACTTGAAGCACGTTTTAGAGGCTGGTGGTGGCAGTATCGATACTGTTTTAAAAACAACGTGTTACCTATCGAATATTAATGACTTTGCCGAGTTTAACAAGGTCTACGCAGAGTTTTTCCAACAAGATTGTCCAGCACGCAGTTGCTTCGCAGTGAAAGATTTACCTCTTGGCGTGTTAATTGAAGTCGAAGCGATTGCTCATAAAAAGTAATACGGAGAACAGAGCATGAACCAGCAATGGACACAATATATCCAAATCATTAAGCAAGTCGTGAAACCTGCATTAGGATGTACAGAACCCATTGCTGCTGCGTACGCGGCAGCAGTTGCTAGAAAAGAGTTGGGCGCATCCGATATTGATGCGATAGAGGTGCGTGTTTCAGACAACCTATTTAAAAACTCGATGGGTGTTTTCGTACCCGGAACGGGCAAGATAGGCCTCAAAATTGCCGCCTCAGTTGGTGCATTAGCCGGTGACCCAACAGCAGAACTGGAAGTGTTGGCTCGGATTAATAAGCAGGATGTTGCTGCTGCGCAACAATTGATAGATGAAGAGCGGGTAACTGTAGCGCGCATGGATACGCAAGAATTCATTTATTGCAGCGTAACGCTCACCTCTGGTGACGATGTTGTTTCGGTCACGATCAGTGGCGGTCACACCAACATTATCCAGATCATGCGCAATGGCGACGTGATTTTTGATGCTCCACCGCAGCAACGCGTTGCAACCGCTTCTGTTTGTGAAGGTGTGGATATTTCGATCAAACAAATCTATGAGTTTGCCACTCAGGCGCCTTTTGAAGAGATCAAATTTATTCTCCAAGCTGCAGAGCTTAATACCTTGCTGGCTCAAGAGGGTATCGACCGAGGTTACGGCCTAGAAATTGGACGCACGCTAAAAGGCAACATCGAGCAAGGCTTATTGGGCAATGACTTAATGAGTCGTATACAGATGATGACATCCGCGGCGTCTGATGCTCGCATGGGAGGGGCGACGTTGCCAGCCATGAGCAATTTCGGCAGTGGGAACCAAGGTATTGCCGCTACAATGCCAGTTGTAGTTGCCGCAGAAGCATTTCAAAACGACGAAGAACAGCTGGCTCGCGCGTTGATCATGAGTCATTTAGGGGCTATTTACATCAAATCTTATTACCCACCGTTATCCGCATTTTGTGGCAACACTGTTACCAGTGCGGCGGCATCTATGGCGCTGGTGTATTTAGCTGGTGGTACATTCGAGCAATCATGCTACGCCATTCAAAACGTCATCAGCGATAGTTCAGGCATGGTGTGCGATGGTGCGAAGTCCTCTTGTGCGATGAAAGTGTGTACTTCGTCGACAACGGCGGTGCGCTCATATTTGATGGCGATGGGTAACCACAGTGTTAAGAATCAAGGTATAGTAGGCGAAGAAGTTGAGCAAACGATAAGAAATGTTGGCTCAATGGTTCGTTTCGGTATGCCGTATACTGACAAATCTATTATCGATATTATGTCGGCCTAACCTCCAGTTTTTGCTAAGGGAAGTAACATTGCTACTAAAGAAAATCACCAAGAGTGATCTCGATATTTTGAACTCTATGAAAAACGTCGTGGATGGCATTGCACGTATGTATGGTGAACACACTGAAGTGGTTCTCCACAGCTTAGATGCCGAAGCGCCGGAAATCATCAAAATCGCAAATGGGCACGTGACGGAACGCAGTGAAGGTGCCCCAATTACCAACTTAGCGAGAATGAAGTTAAGAGAGGGCAAGGACGTTTCTGATTCGTACCTGACGAAAACGTCGAACGGAAAGACCTTGCACTCCATTACGACAATTGTCAGAAATCCAAAAAACAAACCGATTGGTTTGCTGTGTATCAACGTGGATATGGATGCACCGATGCAGGCGTTTTTAAAGGCAATGCTGCCTCAGCAACACACCGAGTGTTGTGTTGGTGGCGCTCGATCACCAGAAACGTTTGCGCGTAATATCGATGAAACCATCATCAGTACGATAGAAACCGTGCAAACAGAAGTGTGGGAAAATGAAGCCATTGCGCCTTCTAAACGTAACCGTGAACTGGTGACGCGACTGCACGGCTTAGGCATTTTTAAATACAAAGATGCTGTTTTAATGGTTGCAAACCATCTCGGCATTTCGCGCGATACCATCTACTTGTATTTGCGAGAGCTTGGTAACGACTAAACGGGGGCTCTGAATAGATTAAGTAAGTTGCTCTAGCTCAGTGATGTTGTCGAGCGCTTCTTGGTTGGTTTTGCCACACACAACCGGACACGGTTTAAAATCGTGACAAACGTTAGGGCGCTCAGGCTTACCAAACAGCTTACACAAATTATCATCGTTGAGTTGTACGCAACGAACACCTGCTGGTTTGCCCTTGGGCATTCCAGGTATCGGTGAAGAGATACTTGGCGCAATACAGCAAGCTCCGCATCCTAGTCGACAATCCATAATGTAAACCTCTTAAAAATTGAGGGGCAATTATGGTCATTTTGACGTGGATTGGAAGAGTCGCCTAAGAAAAAATAAAAAGGAGCACTCAATAGAGTGCTCCTTTTGGCTTCTAAACCGTTGTGATCATCTCAAGAAGCGGTTGTAAACAAACAGCAGAATAAATGCGCCTAGCGTTGCGGTGATGATGCTACCGATATTTACGCCAGTTGCCCCGCCGAAACCCAGAATACCGCCAAGAAAGCCGCCGACAAACGCCCCAGCAATACCGAGTAGCATTGTCGCAATCCAGCCACCCCCATCTTTTCCTGGCATGAGCCATTTTGCGAGTGCACCGGCGATTAAGCCCAAAATAATCCAAGAAATAATACCCATGAAAACTCCTTAATGCCTTCTTGATCAATTGAGTAATGGAAACTCGTTTAAGGATAGAACAGTAAAGCGAAAGTAGTTGAATATCTCTACTGTTATGTGTGAATGATTCGAGATCTTCTCAAAACTTGAACTTTTGCGTCGAGAGGGGTATAAATCGCCCCCTAAATTCCCTTGGTGAGACCTGAAGTATGAGCACTCCATTTTGGCAAAGTAAATCGTTAGAGCAGATGACAGAAGAGGAATGGGAATCTCTCTGTGATGGTTGTGGTAAATGTTGCCTGCATAAGCTAATGGACGAAGATACCGATGAAATCTATTACACCAATGTGGCCTGTAGCTGGCTAAATAGCAAAACGTGTTCTTGTAAGGATTACCCAAATCGTTTTACTTCGGGTGAAGAGTGCACCAAGCTGACGCGCGAAGACATCGACGATTTTACTTGGCTGCCGCATACGTGCGCTTACCGCCTGTTGGCTGAAAAGCAGCCTTTACCAGAATGGCATCCGTTGATTACGGGCTCGAAATCTGCGATGCACGCGGCGGGCGAAAGTGTCCGCAATAAAGTGGTATACGAGATTGATGTGGTGGATTGGGAAGACCATATTCTGAATCACCCCAATCGCCCGTAGTTAAATTTACACAAGCCTTTCATCTAATAATGAAAGGCTTGTTTGTTATTGGGTTTCTCAACTTTGACGCCCAACTAACGAAATGCTGCTCAGTTTATTATTTAGTGTTGTAAACTTAGGTATATAATTTCAAGGCTTTACACTTCTATTCTTGGTCGTTTTGATCAGAACTGTTCCCTAAGAGGTAAACATGACGTTTCATTTCCCCCAGAAAATACGCCTGACATCTTGGGTGGCATTATTCACGCTCATCCTCGGTATGATGGCCCCTATGGTCATCAATGCGAAAGATATTCAGGATACGCCAGAGCCCTCTGCTGCCGAAACTTCTATTGATAACTTGAATCGAGAAATTGTGGATTTATCCCAAGGTCTCTCGCAAGCGAGTGGTGATGAGCGCGACGCGCTTCAACTACAGCTGTTCCAAAAAAATGAAGAGTTAAGAAGTCAGTTAGCATCAGCGATTGAACGTGAAACTATCCCTCGTGACAAATTGATCTCCTTGGTTAAAAAGCAGGAAAAATACTCTGAGGACGCCACAAACTATCTGTCGGAAAAAATAAAGAAAGTCGTTGAAGATTTAAATAAAGCCAAGGATGAAGAGAAACTTGCTCTTGTTAATGATTACCGAGAGTTACAGCATTACCTCGATGTCAGCTTCGATTCAAGCTGGCAAAACCTTGCTTGGCTGAAAGAGTTAGGGGCTCAAAATGAGCGCGCAGAAGCGGAACTAAAGGATAAAGTTGATAAACGCATGCGTTTGCTGTCTGCCTCAATTGAGTACTTGAGTCAGCAAAGTGAGATCATCGGCTCTCAACTTTCGTCAAGCCCTGAATCGGAAAAAGCGTCACTGCAGTTAAGTCAGCTTATTACTAAGCAAAGACTGAATATTGCGACAGAAAGCCTACGCAATTTAATTTCGATTGGCGATAAAGTCGGTTTAGAAACGTCCGAATACAAACGCCAAATTTTCGAAGTGACAGGAAATATCACCCACGATTTACTGAATACTAAAGTAGTGTGGTCAATACTGAGCCATTGGTCCAACTCGGCACTAGACTGGTTTGCCGAAAATGCGCCACAGCACATTTTCCAGTTGTTTGTATTTGCGCTGATTTTATTGATAGCTCGTGGGCTTGCGAAGTTAACGCGCAAAGTGGTCAGCAAGGCGGTTTCATCGAAAAACTTAAAACTCTCACACTTGATGCAGGATTTCTTTATCTCAATGTCCGGCAAGTTCGTGTGGGTGATTGGTATCATGGTGGGCCTATCTCAGATCGGATTGAACCTAGCACCGATCCTAACCGGTTTTGGTATTGCTGGTGTGATTATCGGCTTCGCTTTGCAAGACACCTTGTCCAACTTCGCGGCGGGTATGATGTTGCTTATTTACCGCCCATTTGATGTTGGTGACTTTGTGTATGCTGGTGGCGTGGATGGTAAGGTAAGCCATATGAGTTTGGTGAACACCACAATCCGTACGTTTGATAACCAAATTATTATTGTACCTAACAGTAAAATTTGGGGAGATGTCATTAAGAACGTCACACACGAGCGCATTCGCCGTGTGGATATGGTGTTTGGCATTGGCTATGCGGATGACTTGCTGAAAGCCGAGTCAGTGCTGTCTGATATCATTACTTCTCACCCTGCAGTACTTCGTACACCCGAGCCGATGATCAAAGTGCATACGTTAAACACATCATCTGTAGACTTTATTGTTCGTCCTTGGGTAAAAACTGATGATTATTGGGACGTGTATTGGGATGTGACAAAAGAAGTGAAACTGCGCTTTGACCGAGAAGGCATTTCGATTCCTTTCCCACAACAAGATGTGCATTTGCACATGGTAGAGAAGCAAGACGCGTAATCACAGCCACAACAGTACGAAAAGGCACTCTAGTAAAGAGTGCCTTTTTATTTGCATTAAGCGGTGTTTTTACAGTTCGTTAAAGAACGCCAATTTCGGTTCGCATTCTAACAAGTTGTCGATTTGGCTAATCAAAAGAGAAAAGTGTTCTGTTTTACCATGAAGATCGAACGCTTGTTGGTCTTTAAATTGCTCTTGAAAAACGAAGTGGCACGCATTGTCTTTATCTTGGAATAACTGATAACGAACACAACCTTCTTCATTGCGAGTGGGTTCAAGTGCTCGGGTGAGCACTGCTTTCAGTTCTTGTTCTTTTCCCGGTTGTGCGTGAAAGGTAGCAGTCAAGTGAATCATGATGTTTACTCTTTTTGTTATAGGTAACGCCCTTGGCGTTGTAAGAACTCAATTTTGTAACCATCAGGATCAGTCACAAAAAAGAACGTTGCCAAATGCTTTTGTTGGTGATCAAAAGCTTTGATGTCACCCGCTTCAATACCGAGAGATTTAATGCGTTTGTGAGTTTGTTCGATGTCCTCTACGCTGACAGCAAGGTGACCGTAGCCTGAGCCGTGAGTGTAAGGCTCAGTTTGAGCGTGATTGTGTGTTAGCTCTAATTCAAAGCCAGTTTCTTCGTTGGCTAGATAGGTCAGAGAAAAACCATCAAAGATGTATTGGTCTTTGATTTCTAGCTCAAGTACGTCGCGGTAAAATTGTAGAGAACGGTCCAGATCGCAGACTCGGATCATGGTGTGAATCATTTTTGTCATGGGTACTCCTTGATAGTCCGCATAGGTTAGCGAGTTCAAAAGGAGTCTGGGTAGTACTCTAGTACGACAAATTAGAACATGCTCAATGGCTTACAACTCTGTTGCATAGCCTATGAGGGTTATTGGTAGGTTGGTCAGAGGTTGGTTGTTATTAAGTGTTTAGTTGTGTCAGTGCTTGACGAATCGTCTCTTTAGGCTGGCGAGCGTAAGTGAGACAGGCGCAGCGGAGTAGGGAGGCAAAGTTGTTTACTTCACCATTGTATTCGAGCGCTTCTTGATAGACCGTACTAATAAACTTAGGAACAGTCATGTTTTGAGCGTTAGCAATTTCCTCAAGAATCGTCCAAAAGCTCGCTTCAAGTTTTACACTTGTGGCGTGACCATCAATACGGATAGAGCGGGTGATGAACTGATAGTTGTCTTGGGGCTGCTTAGCAAATATTTCGCACATTTTCTTCATTCATATAATCAAAGACCTATAATTATTGAGGTTTATTGTTTAAAACGTCAACTATTTTCATGCATAAAAAAACGCTCCCTTACGAGAGCGTTTGAACATCACGAGTCGTGAAGTAAGTGCAAGCCGATTATTTGATTTGTTGCTTTAAGTACTCACCTAACTGAGAGTGGTGCATGATTTTTGATACCGGAAGGATAGTTTCTGCCGGCCCCCAAGCAAATACGTTGACTGGGGTATGCGTATGAGTACCCGTTCCCCATACTGTGTTTTGCTTTGTTGCATGCTCACGCGCTAGCAAGTTGCCACGGTCGTTGTAAGGAAAGAACGCATCAAAGTCATTGATTGTAGGAACGTTCTCTTCGCTTAAGTATTTGTGTCCAGCGAGTCGGTATGGATTTGGTTTACTTGCTAATACGCGTTCTGCTTGCTCAGGCGTAATCGAAAAAGCGCTATTTGCATTCACAATTTCTGCAAACTTCTCTGGTGTTTGAGCTTTCTTATCAAGCGCTTGGAATTCGCTGATCATACCGTAGTAGCTTTTCTTCTGGTTGTATAAACCATCGAGGATTTCGAACTGACCAAAGTTGAAGTTTGGCGCGTAATCTTGATTTTTGAATGCTTCGCCGTCGCGTTTTTGCGGTTTAGGCAAGTTTGCTGATGAGTAACTAAAGCCGAAAGAACCGGTCTCGTGGTCAGCGGTAACAATGATCAGTGTGTCATCACGGCCTTTTGCCCACTCATAAACCGAGTCTACCGCTTCGTCGAACTTGATCATTTCATGCAGCATCGTACCCGCATCGTTACTGTGGCCAGCCCAGTCAATTTGACCGCCTTCAACCATTAAGAAAAAGCCGTCTTTGTCTTTTGAAAGAATGTCGATTGCTTTGGTGGTCATTTCTTCCAGTGATGGCTGCGTACGTTTTGGATCGTTTTTGCTTTGACTGTAGGCAATACCATCGTTCATGCCAGAGTAAGCAAAAAGTCCAAGTAATTTGTCACCTTTAGCTTGTGTGAGCATATCGCGGCTGAAAGCCAGGTTGTAACCTTGGTCTTGCGCCTCAGTAAGCAAGTTGCGCTCATCTTTACGTTTCGACTTTAGGTAGACATTACCTTCAGTGAGCTTTTCAAGTTGCTCGTATGTCTCTCCCTTGTCGTTTGTCGACTTTGGAATCCAATGACGAAGTCCGCCAGACATCATCACGTCAACGCCAGTTTCTAGCATGTCCGCCGCAATACTGTTTTCTAGAGAACGGTGTGGTTGATGAGCGGCAAATGCGGCTGGCGTTGCATGAGTCATACGTGTATCAGAGACGAGACCCGTAGCCTTACCTTTGCTTTTGGCTTTTTCCAAAATGGTTTCAACGTGGTTGCCTTGGCTATCAATGCCAATGACTTCAGAAGCGGTAGGTATTCCTGTTGCTAGCATCGTTGCGGAGCACGCAGAGTCGACGACAATCGCGTCTTCTGGATTAGTCAGTGATGATCCAATCACACCTTCTTGAGCGAGTTTATACAAAGCGGTAGTTTCGCCTTTGTAAATCGAGTTAGGTGCGTGTTTGGCGTAGGTCTCTAGTAGACCAACTTGTTGAGGCCCCATGCCATCGCCGATCATCAAAATAACGTTTTTGATTTCGGCCGAGAGTGCATTAAAAGAGAGGGTTGATGCTGCCACTGCGGTAACGATTGGAGATACTAAGCGCTTCATTATATTTTCCTTGTTTATTGAAAGCGCTGGCATTAAAACAATGATTTATGACGATTTTGTGTCGGTAATAAAAGTTTAACTAAATTGTCGTCTTTGCTTGGGTTTGTAGAAAAAGTGAATCAACCTTTAACGTTTGTGAATTTAGAAAGAAGAAAGCCCACAAACGTGGGCTTGGATTACGCTTAGGAGTTGAAAGCATGGACTAAAGTTATCCATTCAGTGCCTTCACAAGAAACCTAGTTTAGGGAGCAATAAACGAGTATGCGTTCTAAGGTCATAAGAGCGGTCGAATTGAGGAGTATATAACCTACGTTTACGACATATCGTTCTTTGACGTATCAAATTATGGGCTGCAGTTAGTGATTTATTCAAATAGGATTTATTGTCGTAACGATTATTAGACCAACGCTAATATGATGCCACCGACAGTGAGGGCCGCAGAAAGGTATTGACCCGCAGAGTATGAGCCGTCTTCTTCTTCCTCGATTTTGTCAGGGTGATCCATGCCAAGTGCGCCATGTGTAAAGGACTCCACTTTTTCACCAACAGATTTATCTTCTGCTTCTACTCTCTTACTGTCGTGTTCGATTTGCTGCAGAGCGGCGAGGAGTGCTTTGCCCTCCGTAGACAGTGTCACCTTATTGTGTTCGACTTTTAGCGGCGAAGCGTTGCCTTCCTCTTGTGCAATACTTGTTTGCTTAGAGGCGACAGATTGTTTGGCATAGCTATTAACAGAAGTGCTTCCTACTGGATTCATCGAATACTCCTTGGAACATCGACACTCGGTCACTGAGTGCGGGTAAAAAGCAGTTATATTACTATCGGCGGCAAAGTCTATTTCTGAAGCTATTTGGATAAAAACAGGTCTGCTTTTGCCGCTTCTGGTTTCTATTCGTGATCATTAGCAAAAAATAGACCAGCAGGAAGCAGACCGTTGTCACTCTATGAACTCGGAGCAGTGTGATGATGCAACGCAACGACAAGGTAGTAACTTAAATTGGAGACCAGCTACTTACATTGAAGATCGCTATTGCGCTTAGTGAGGTGTTGATATGCCGCCATGCGGTGAGCATCTTGTACATACCGTACTGGTGGTGCAAGAACCTCTAACTGATAGTCAGTATTATCAGCAAGCACATTATCTGTTGGGCTAATTACAACCACTCTTAAGCTCGGGTTGCGGCTTAAGATGGATGCAGCTGTACCTAGTCCTTGTTCGATATGAAACTTGCCTGCAACATGAACAACCTGGGCACCTGGTGTGGCGGTTAGGTAGTTAACGATAGACTCTGCCATGGTTTCATCCCAAGTTACTTGAGCTGCAAACTGTTTCTCGGTTTGTTCTGGCTTCCCATGATGCATGGATGCCATAAACTTCTCTTTGTATGGACTACTGGCCGTGTTGATGGATTCTGCAATAAACGTTCGCTGCTCATCATCGAGCTTGTTAACGTAGTCTATCCCCTGACGACCAATACATCGGACAATGCCCTTTGGTGCATTCGCAGCAATCACCGGGAGATTTTTCTGCTTAGCAAACTCAACGAGAGGGCGATAGTCGCTCTCATAATTGGGCCAAGCATTGGCTTGTTTCATCAAGTACTGTTCACCGATTTCCCCACGCAGGTAAGCGTCAACAACAGGTTGTTTGTCGCGGGTAAATTGTTCCATTGATAACGCGAGTGGGCGGTCATAAGATGAAAGTTGTTTGAGCATATCGGTTTGAAAGCGATGAACGCCGGCATGTGTGTGCCATTCGCCAATAAGAATAACATCTGCTTGTCGCAGCTCTTTTGGTAGTTCGCTTAGAGCGATGTGCTCACCAGAAGGAGTGTAAAGTTGGTAGTCGTAAAAAGTAGTGACTTCCGCAGAGGTAGGGTGAGAGTTGATTGATGGAACAGAAGAACAACCAGTAAGTAAGCCAGCAAAGAGCAAGCTTAAAATAGAAAAGCGCATTGAAAAGCCTCCAAAAATGTCCGGATGATATTAATGGAGGCTGAGCAATGAATCAATATAAATGATAACTATTTGCGTTTGTTGGTTGCCACTATTATTACTGAGTGGACTTTTTGCGATATACGCGCAGCATAAAATCAGCCTCACACTGATAGAGTGTAGCGGACTTCAACTCTTCACGAAGTGCATCGGTTGCTTTCCATGCGAATGGCGTCATTTGCAATAAATCGAATGCGGCCCCGTCCTTCAAATTCATAACATAGTTAAGATGTTGTTGATGCTCTAATTCATATCCTTCAATATGTTCTGGCTCTTCACTGTGAAGACGAACATCTTGATAAATGCGTTCACGTAGTTGGTATAAGTGACGGCTTGCAGGTGTCACCGTGATGACCACACCGTTCTCTTTTACAACGCGCTGAAGCTCTTCTGCCTTGCAAGGGGCATAAATGCGCAAAATAGTATCTAAGGATTCATTCGCGAAAGGAAGCCGATGGCTAGAAGCGACGCTAAAGTGACACTGTGTGTAGCGCTTCGCCGCATAACGAATCGCAACTTTTGAAATGTCCAATCCATATATCGTCGCATCGTCCGTTTGCGTTTGTATCGTCTTCTGCACTTGATCCGTGTAGTAACCCTCGCCGCAACCAATATCTAATAATTGATGATCGGTTCCCTCTGTGTATTTCGCACACAGCTGCGCAACCTCTTGGCGCATTGGGTTGTAGTAATTCCCCTCAAGGAATCGACGACGAGCTTGCATCATCTCTTTATTGTCACCAGGATCTTTAGAGCGTTTGTGGTGCGCTGGCATCAAGTTAACGTAGCCTTCTTTTGCTAAGTCAAACTGATGATTGTTTTCGCACTTAAACGTTTTTTCATTTAATGCTAGAGCTTGATGGCATAAAGGGCATTGATAGTTCATGACGATCTCGAACAGAAAGTAGGGCGGCAAATTCTATCAAAAAGCGTGGTCTCAAGTGAAACAAAAAGAGCCGATGGAATCGGCTCTTATTAAGTATTAGTGAAAGAAGTCGACTTGCTCTTTCAAGTTCCGCGCTTGTTGTTGCAGTTCAATGGCACTTTGCGAGGTTTTCGCGCTGGTGTCGCGGCTTTCTCGGTTTAGCTCACTGATAGAATGGGCATTTGCAGCAATTTCTTGGGATACTTGCGCTTGCTCTTCTGAGGTCGCAGCAATGGCGTCGGCTTGAGATGCTATCGACTGGACTTGTACTGCGATGGCTTCTAATGCTGTACCCGCGTCTTGTGCTTTGTCTAAGACCTGATTGGCACTGCGTTGGCTGTCGGTCATCATATTAACTGCATTATGAGTAGAGCCTTTTAGCTTCTCAATAATTTCAACTACATCCTGAACTGAGCTTTGTGTACGGTGCGCAAGTGTACGCACTTCATCTGCTACAACTGCGAAGCCACGACCTTGCTCACCTGCTCGTGCGGCTTCAATGGCTGCATTCAACGCAAGTAGGTTGGTTTGCTCTGCAATCTCATCAATCATCTTCGTGACGGTTTGAATACTCTCACTATCGCGATTGACTTGCTCGATAGCCGCTGCTGATTGATCCAATTGATCGTTAAGTTGAGCAACATCGATACATACGCCTTCAACAATCGCGAGACCAGATTGACTATCGGTATTCGCTGAGCGTACGTTTTCCGCAATACTCTCGACTTGTTGGGCAACCGATTGAGCAGAAGAGGCCATCTCTTCGATTGCTGTTACCACTTGTTCTACTTCTTCTTGTTGGCGGTCAGCTTGGGTTAAATTGCTATGGGCATCATTGGCAACGCTGGTGGAGTTGCTCTCTACTAAGTCGCTTGTGGAACGGATCTTACCAACAAGTTCATTGAGTTGACTTGCCATACTGGCGACACCCGTATTCAGGTTCGTAATTTCATTTTTTGATGCCTTACGAGACGATGGGACGTTCAAGCTGACCTCGCCGCCCGCCAAGCGAGTCATATAGGAGTTTAGAACGGTCAGAGGTTGTAAGCTGCGATTCAAGAAAAGTGTCAGTACAACAAAAGTAATGATTGCCGCTACCGAAGAAATGATGGCGATAAGTTTGAGTAGTGTATCACTGCCTTTGGTCACTTCTTTGATGAACGTACCACCCAGTAGTTTCCAGTTCCAGCCTGGTACTTCGGTAAACACTAAGTACTTTTCGCCGACTGTTGAGCCGAATTGGTAAGGGTAGAGAATTAATCCGCTCTTTTGTTCAAAAATTTTATGGAAAGGCTTATTACCCTCGTAGTCACGAACTTCCGTGATTGAAGGGTCGGTTGCACTTTTGGTCGGATGGAGTAGGTACTTACCAAGATTGTTGTCGTCGTTGTCGACAATGATGGTATAGCCAGTATCGCCCCATTTAATCTCTTCTAGCGCATCGAATAGCGTTTGTGTTGCTTGATCTACGGGTAAACCAATAAACGATAACCCTGCAACTTTTCCTGTTGCATCTTTAATTGGAGAGTAATAGGTAATGTAGCGTTCGCCGTACAACTTTATTTGAGCGTAATATGGCTGACCAGCTTTTAGTTGCTGATAACCTGGGTGGTCGAGACCTAGTGTGGTTCCCACTGCTCGTTGACCTTGAGGATCTTTTAGTGAGGTAGATACACGGATAAAGTCATCTCCCAAAGGCGCGAATAAAGTCGCGATAGCACCGGTATCACGTGTGAAGCTATCGACCAGCTTTGTGTCGTTAATTAAGCTTTCACTGTATTGAGTGATGTTTGGTATTTCATGACCCATGAAATCAACGGTATAGTTTTCGACATAAACACCGGCAAGGTAACCATTACGAAAAGTGGACTCGAGCACTTTAGCGGTATGCAGATAAGCATCGAATTGGCCAGCAATGGTTTTAGCCATCGACTCTACTTTAGATTGGTGCTCTTTAAGGGTGCTTTCCAATAGAACATCGGAAGCGTTACGGTAAACAAGCGCAGCAATACTGCTGAAAGCAATGAATAGACACAAAGTGATAACCAGCTTTAACTGGAATCCGACACTTTGATTTCGGTATCTCTCTAACATAGATTAGTTCCTGATATTTTTATTATTTATGAGTTTTGTATCGGCATGCTATCGGTTTATATGATCGAATTTTTTGATATTTATTAATGAAATAGTCAAAAGTGACTAATAACCAATAAGTTAGTTGAGAGAGGACCATCTAAGTGGGGCTTTGATTACAAAAAAGGCCGGGTATTCCCGACCTTTGAGCTGGTTACAACTACTGCACTGAAATTACAGTGACAAGTTCATGAGTCTCACCTGGCTGGAGCGTTTTACCTTGCTCGATACTTGGAGCGTGAACAGTAGACTCAACACACAGCATGGTTTGGTAACCATCGTCAGCCATATCTGCCATACCTTGTGCACCTTCTGCCCAAGGGTTCCAAAGTACCGCGGAGTTATGACCATGGTTTTCCACGCTTAATGTACGATTCAGTTCCGGATCTTTTACCAAAATTTTCGCTTCTGGTTGCGTGTAAACGCGATCAATGGTGTCAGTGAGTTGCAGAACATCACCACCTTGGCATACCGCATCAGCTTTCAAGCTATCAATGTACTCGGCACCCATGCCTGTCGTTTGTGTTTGCTTAATGTCTCCAACGTTTAGGTAAGTATGTAACGCGCCAGAGAAGGTCCAAGCTTCGTCATCGATGTTCATGACTTTGAGTGTCACTTTTAGCTCATCGCCAACTTCAACCACCAAACGAACGTCAAACATATGTGGCCAAATATCGTGGATTTCTTCTGTCGGGAACAGAGCAAGTTCAACAATCACGCCGTTATCGTTCTCGCGATGTTCAACCAGCTCCCATTCAGCAGTACGTGCGAAACCATGAGCCGGTGCTGCAATACGGCCAAACCATGGCCAGCAAACGGGAATGCCGCCTCGCAGGGCTTTTTTCCCGTCGAAAATCGCCTTCTCGCTCATCCAAATCAAATCTTCATGACCAGCAGGAGTGAACGAAACAACGTGACCACCATGTAAGGAGATGCCTGCTGTCGCTTTCTCATGAATAACACGTACTACTTTGACCTGATCAATTTCAACGACAGTAACGTTATCAGATAACACGGTTAGAGCTGGGAGAGTTTTTAAATCCATGTGCTGTTTCCTATCATTGGGGAAAGTAGGGTTTCGACATCCGTCGCAAATACAATGCAACAGCGCCGAGGTATTCTCTCAAATTCCAGATACAAAAAAGGCGACTCTAGAGCCGCCTTTTCTTTAACGAAGTTATTCGCTAATTGCTAACTATCTAATTACTTAGAGATGTGAGCGATTAGGTCTAGAACTTTGTTTGAGTAACCGATTTCGTTGTCGTACCAAGATACAACTTTAACGAAGTTATCAGTTAGAGCGATACCAGCTTTAGCATCGAATACAGAAGTTTGAACTTCACCGATGAAGTCTTGAGATACTACTGCATCTTCAGTGTAACCTAGAACACCTTTTAGCTCGCCTTCAGAAGCTTCTTTCATTGCTGCACAGATAGCTTCGTAAGATGCGCCTTCTTTTAGGTTAACTGTTAGGTCAACTACAGAAACGTTAGCTGTTGGAACGCGGAAAGCCATACCAGTTAGTTTGCCGTTTAGTTCTGGAAGAACAACGCCTACAGCTTTAGCAGCACCAGTTGAAGATGGGATGATGTTTTGAGAAGCACCACGACCACCGCGCCAGTCTTTAGCAGAAGGACCGTCTACAGTTTTTTGAGTTGCTGTAGTAGCGTGAACTGTAGTCATAAGACCAGATTCGATACCGAACTTGTCGTTAAGAACTTTAGCGATAGGCGCTAGACAGTTAGTAGTACAAGAAGCGTTAGAAACGATGTCTTGACCAGTGTAAGTCGCGTGGTTAACGCCCATTACGAACATTGGAGTAGCGTCTTTTGAAGGACCAGTTAGAACAACTTTCTTCGCGCCAGCTTCGATGTGCTTACGTGCAGTCTCGTCAGTTAGGAAAAGACCAGTTGCTTCTGCAACAACGTCAACACCGATTTCGTCCCACTTAAGGTCCGCTGGGTTGCGCTCTGCAGTAACACGTACAGTTTTACCGTTAACGATTAGGTTACCGCCTTCAACTTCAACAGTACCGTTGAAACGGCCGTGAGTTGAGTCGTACTTAAGCATGTATGCCATGTAATCTACGTCGATAAGGTCGTTGATACCTACAACTTCGATGTCAGCACGCTCTTGCGCTGCACGGAATACGAAACGACCGATACGGCCAAAACCGTTAATACCTACTTTGATAGTCATTATAGTTGCTCCACAACTTAATTTCTGATTAAAGATAACTGGTAGTAAAATTACAGAATCCAGTAAACATCTGCAAGTGATAATCGGACTTAACTTGTTTAAAGTCAAAAAAAAGCGACGCTTTTTTTAACAATTCTTCGCAAATGTTCGTTTTTTAAACTTTTAACTGATTCTTCTGTAGTCCAGTTGGCGTAATATAACTGGTGAGATAAGTGCTCTTATCAAATTAATTACGCATGGTGTCCTGGTGAGAAAGTATGTGCTACAACTGTTAAGAGAAGCAAGTTTTTTGCTAAAAAAGTCAATACCAAAAACAGTAAAGAAGGAGCAGAAAGTCGTGGAACAAAACGGGAAAAAAGTGGCGAAGTCAGATGAGCAGTGGCGTGAGCAACTTTCTGAAGAAGAGTTTCGTGTCTGCCGAGAGCAAGGTACAGAACCGCCTTTCAGCGGTAAACTACTGCATAATAAAGAGACGGGTGTTTATGCTTGTACCTGTTGCAATACCCCTCTCTTTGTCTCTGATAACAAGTATGACTCTGGCTGTGGTTGGCCAAGTTTTGATGCGCCCATCAATGATCAAGCGGTGCGCTATTTAGAAGATCTGAGTCACGGAATGGTACGTACAGAGATTCGTTGTGCCACATGTGATAGCCATCTAGGGCACGTTTTTGAAGATGGCCCACAGACCACGGGTGAGCGTTTTTGTGTTAATTCAGTGTCGTTAATTTTCAACAAATCAGAACAATAACGACAAAATTGTGCTCGATAGTGTTTTATCCTTTCAACACGATTTGTTGTAAGTAGAAAACAGAGTGTAGTTTGACCCAAAGAAAAACTCCCGCCAATTGCGGGAGTTCTTTCGTTTATATCTCTTTGGGTATCATTGCTGGAGAGTAGTTCCCTCTCTCTATGGCTTTTGCCACCGATTTAGCTAATTCATCTAGCTGCTGATATTGCTCTACATGACTAAAATTAAACATACGCTTGAGCTGCTTTTCATCAGCAAGCGGGACGTCGAATCTTTTTGCAACCATTGCCCACAGATATGCGCGCTCTTTTTCTCCAAGCCCTTGATGAATGCTTGCCATTGATTTGAGAATGATCGGATTAAGGTTGTCTTCATCCGATAAAGACAACGCTTTATTCAGCAGTATTAACGTTTTCTTGGCATCTCGATTAGTATAGAAAGTAGCTAATGCATATTGCATCTCAGCAGTATTTAACTTGGGTGAGCCTTCCATTTGTAAAAATGCGCGACGAGCTTGGATGTCACCCGTTTGAGACCACAAAAAATACAAAGTAGCGGGGTCTTCTGAGCCTTTTAACTCGTTTACGATGCGTTCTAGCTCATCAATACTGTGTACCAAAGCGTTAAAACGCTGTCTCTTGAGAGCACTTTGATCAATAGGTGTGATCTGAGAGGCGAGTTCTAAGCATTTCCTATATTCAGCGACCAGACCGTATTCGATAATTTGACTGGCTTCTGATGGATGTTTCAGTTGCTCAAACCGATGCCATACTAAGTTTGTTCTGGGAACTCGACATTGCCCGTCATCCATATTGAGCTGTTCGCAGCGCAGCTCTGGTGTTTTTTGGCACAACTCTTCGGTTGTCACGTTACCTTCGAAACAGCCCGTTAGTGCGAGACTTGTGAGGCCGAGAAGTAACCAGTGTGTTCTTTTCATGGCTTTGCTTGTGATCCGTTACACCAATTCATTTTCGTATTCTTGACTCAGTTTCTTAACCCGTTATGTTCTGTAAATAGAATGTAATAAGAAGGTACATTATGGACGCAGAACAACTATTACAAGCGATGACTCCAGAAGTTTATGATCGCTTAGTCTATGCAGTAGAAACGGGAAGATGGCCTGAGGGTACAACACTTTCTAAAGAGCAGCGAGATTCGTGTATGCAAGCTGTGATGTTGTATCAATCAAAACATAATACTGATGCGCAGCATATGACGGTTGCAGCCGGCGGTGAAATCAGCTTTAAATCGAAGCAAGAACTTAAAAAACAATTTAGCGGAGAAGAGAGCGACATTGTTCGTGTCAATCCAAACATTGATTAAGTGAACCTTTGATTTTTACAGGGTGTCGTTTACCGCTACTACTTTGACTTTAAAAGAAAAAAGCCCAATCTCTATTGGGCTTTTTAGATCGTAGTAAGCTTGAATTTACAGGCTCATCTCACCACGCAGTACTTGCTGCATTCTCTCTTTCACTTCTTCGTAAGAAAGGTTTTGGCTTAGAAGGTAATGCAGTTTTGCTAGTGCCGCTTCTGGCGTCATGTCAAAGCCGCTGATAACTCCAGAGTCTGCCAGTGCACAACCCGTGGCGTAGCCGCCCATATTCACCTTACCTGCCAAACATTGAGTTAGGTTCACGACAATAACGCCGCGCTCAGAGGCTTCTTTTAGGTGGCCCAGTAGCTCAGGGTTTTGAGGCGCGTTGCCCACACCAAAAGTCAGAAGAATCATCGCATTCACGGGCTGACGAAGCGTGTTTCGGATAACTTCGTGTGAAATGCCTGGGTACATGGTGATCACACCGATTGGTTGTGGTGTGATGTTGTGAACCTTAAATTCACCTTCTGGTTGTGCACCAACGGTTACGCTGTTGCTTACTTGAATATTGATCCCGGCTTCCAGTAGTGGAGGAAGGTTTGGTGAAGTAAAGGCATTAAAACCGTCCGCATGAGATTTTGTGCTGCGGTTACCACGCATCAACTGATTATTGAAGAACAAAGTAACTTCGTTGATCGGGTAGTTTGCGGCAATATGCAGAGCATTCAATAGGTTTGCTTGACCGTCAGAACGCAGCTCTGCGAGAGGGATCTGTGAACCCGTAACAATCACTGGCTTGCCAAGGTTTTCAAGCATGAAAGACAATGCAGATGCTGTGTATGCCATGGTGTCAGTACCATGTAGGATGACGAAACCATCGTATTTGTCATAGTTGTCACGAATATCATCCGCAATCTGCTGCCAGTCGGCAGGCGTCATATCTGATGAGTCAATCAGAGGATCGTATTCGTGGATAGTGTAATCCGGCATTTCAGGACGGTGAAACTCTGGCATGCTTGCTAGTTGCTTTTCCATAAAGCCAGCAACAGGCACATAGCCGTGATCCGATTTTTGCATTCCGATGGTGCCACCGGTGTAAGCGATGTAGATGTGTTTTCTAGTCATCGTTTTTTCTTTCATGTAGGGGAACAGAGGCGGGGATTATATACCTAAATAACCTTGAGATGCGAGGCTATGCGCACAGCATCAGAAAGTCATCTGAGGAGATGTTGAGCGTAATAAAAAGGGCACCTCAAGTAGAGATACCCTTTGTAATATTAATGAAAAAGCTACTGCACTTGGCAGTTCAAACAAAATGCGTATTGACCTTTAGGATCGTTAAAGCTTTGTAGCAAGCTTGCGTCTTGTTCGAACTGTTGAGCTACGGGTTGAAGACTTTTTGGTAGCAAGCTGGTTGCATCGATACCTAGAGAGACTTTCACCTGTTTCATGAACTCTTGTAAAAATAGTTCAGTAGGAGAAAGAGGTTCTTCTACCCAGTAAATGCCGTAATCGGTCACGTTCGCAAGTTTCGCCGCTAGCTCTACAGCATCATCAAAGTCACCCATCTGGTCGACAAGACCAAAGGATAGTGCATCTTGACCAGTCCAAACTCGACCTTGAGCGACGTTGTCAACTTCCTCTAGAGACATATCTCGATTCTCGCCAACCAAAGAAATAAAGCGCTTATAACCGTGCTCGATACCTAATTGGAATACTTGAGACGCGCCGTCAGAAAGGCCAGTGGTAATACCGTCACCAGAGAACGGCGATGTGCCAACGCCATCAGTATTAATGCCTAACTTACTAAAGCCTTTTTCAAACGTGGTGATGACGCTAAAGATACCAATGGAACCCGTCAGGGTTGTTGGCTGAGCAACGATCTTGTCTGCGCTCATTGAAATCCAATAACCACCAGAGGCAGCCAAACTCGACATGGATACAACAACTGGCTTGCCTGCTTGTTTTAGTGCTTCTACTTCGTTGCGAATCACCTCAGAGGCAAAGGCACTACCCCCAGGGCTATCTACTCGCAACACGACCGCTTTCACCTTTTCATCATTGCGTGCTTGACGCAACAAGCTTGCGACGGTATCACCACCGACAGTACCACGAGGTTGTTGACCATCCATAATCGCGCCACTTGCTAGAACAACGGCGATATCGTGCTGAGGTAGTGTGTAATCAGGGCGAATCGTGGCGAGGTAGTCGTAGTAACCAATCGCGTTGTAGCTGTCTTTGCCGTCACTACCAAACTGCTTTGCAAATAGAGTGCGAATGTCTTGGCGTGTCGCGAGTTCATCAACCAAGCCCAGTTTAACCGCTAGCTGAGCAAGATCACCGTCCACTGACTTCATTTCGTCAATCAGCTCATCCATGGTTGGGTTAAGCACTTTCGCATCAATATTTCGGTTTGTCGTTACGTCATCAACAAAAGCACTCCACAATTGAGTAACCCAGCGTGTTGCAGACTCTTTCGCCGCATCGGACATGTCATCACGAATAAACGGTTCGATAGCGGATTTATAAGTACCTACGCGAAAAACATGAGTAGAAACGTCAAGCTTTTCAAGTAACGTTTTGTAGTACATTGAATAGGCACTATAACCTTTAATCAATACACCACCATCAGGTGCCAGGTAAACTTTATCAGCGTAACTTGCCAAGTAATATTGGCTTTGGTTGTAGAAATCACCTACGGCGTAAACGGGTTTACCTGACGCTTTAAATTCGTTCAACGCTTTCGCGATGTAACGTAATTTCGTGAGATTTGTTTCTGGCATGTCTCGCAGTGCTAGCACTAATCCAGACACTTTAGGATCGTCTTTCGCGTAGCGAATAGTATCAACGATATCGAAAAGAACGTTTTCTTTCGGTAACTCATTGCCCAAAAGGGAACCAGCAAAAGAGTCCATTGGATTTACATAGCGTCTTTGTTCGACAATCGGACCTGAAAGGTTCATCACCAATGCCGACTCTTTTTCGACGACGGGTTGACCGTCTCCGGTATAAGTAAAAGCAAAGTAGAAAACGGCAATCATCAGCAAGAAGATCAGGTTTGCCAGTGCGAGTCTGATAAAGGTGATGCTCTTCCATATCCCTTTAAATATCAAACCAATAAATTTGAAGAGTTTTTTCATCTTGTCTCCATAACGAGATAGTTACGCCGAGTCTAACAAAGTATGGGTTCTTATCTCTAAGATCTCAAAAGATAACATTTTTTTAGCTTATCACGACCACTCAACAATTGGCATATTTTCACGCGAGATTGATCGGTGTTACAAAAATGTAAACGCTTGTTTGATTTTTTGGTTGAGCGGGCTTAATCTGGTCAGACCATGATAATAACAATGGATGTTAAGTGATGTCTGCCATGTACCCAAACCTATTAAAGCCACTGGATCTCGGTTTTACACAATTACGAAACCGAGTCCTGATGGGATCAATGCACACGGGCTTAGAAGAGCACAAAGAAGGATTACAGAAGCTCGCCGCTTTCTATGAAGAACGCGTGAAAGGCGGTGTTGGACTGATTGTAACCGGAGGTTTTTCTCCTAACTTACGCGGTCGTTTGCACCCGTTGAGTGCTGAGTTCAGCAAGCCAAAGCATGCCAAGGCCCACAAAGTTGTGACAGAAGCGGTGCACAAGCACGGTGGCAAAATTGCCCTACAAATTCTCCATGCTGGGCGTTATGCCATGCATCCATTCTCGCAAAGTGCGTCTGGCATTAAAGCGCCAATTGCAAAGTTTGCTCCGAGTGAAATGAGCGACCGCCAGATTAAGAAAACCATTGATGCCTTTGCGAACAGCGCTGAGTTAGCCCAGCTTGCTGGTTATGATGGCGTCGAGTTAATGGGCTCGGAAGGTTACCTGATAAACCAATTCTTATGTAAGCGCACGAACATGCGTTACGACGAATGGGGTGGCAGTTACAAAAAACGTATGCGTTTTCCGCTAGAAATTGTCAAAGCGGTTCGTAAGGCGGTGGGTGACAAGTTCATCATCATTTTCCGTCTCTCTATGCTGGATCTTGTCGAGCAGGGCAGCACATTTGAAGACGTTATCGAATTGGCGAAAGCGCTTGAAGAGGCTGGCGTCACGATTATCAATACGGGTATCGGTTGGCACGAGGCTCGAATTCCTACCATTGCGACTCAAGTACCACGCGGTGCGTTTACGTGGGTTACGGAAAAAGTTAAGCCTCACGTTTCGGTTCCTATCATCACTTGTAACCGAATAAATACGCCAGACGAAGCAGAACGTATTCTATCTTCAGGTCATGCTGACATGGTTTCGATGGCGCGCCCATTCTTGGCCGATCCTTACTTTGTTGCTAAAGCCGAACAGGAAAAAGCGCAGTTTATCAATACGTGTATTGGTTGTAATCAGGCGTGTCTAGATAACGTGTTTAAAGGTAAGCGCGCCAGTTGCTTAGTGAACCCACTTGCGTGCTATGAAACCGAAATTGTTGTTGAACCAGCCTTTAAGAAGAAAAACATTGCCGTTGTCGGAGCTGGTCCTGCGGGCTTGGCTTGTGCGACTACACTGGCTGAACGTGGCCATAAGGTTGATTTGTTCGAAAAGAACGACCGCATCGGCGGTCAGTTCCGTCTTGCGATGCAGATCCCTGGTAAGGAGGAGTTTCGAGAGACGATACGATATTTCGCTAACCGTATTGATGAAACAGGCGTGAATCTGCACTTATCGACGGAAGCGAACTATGACTTACTCACAGAATACGATGAGATAGTGATGGCATCGGGTGTCGAGCCACGTAAAGTCAATATTGATGGAATTGAGAACCCAGAAAAAGTCGTCGACTATCAAACACTCATTCGAGACAAAACGCCAGTCGGTGAGAAAGTGGCTATCGTTGGTGCTGGTGGTATTGGCGTAGATGTCGCGACCATGCTCACAGAGCCAGTTGGACAAACGTTGGATGACTGGTTGCATGAATGGGGAATCGACAAAGAGATGTCCCAACCGGGTGGTTTATACCCTTACCCTGATGCGGTCAGCGATAAAGAAGTCTGGGTGCTTCAGCGTCGTAAAGGTCGTGTAGGTAAAGGTCCGGGTAAAACAACAGGTTGGATCCATAAACGTACCCTTGAAAAACGGGGCGTACATTTAGTCGGTGGCGTGTCTTACGATAAAATTGATGATCAAGGTTTGCACATTCATGTAGATGGAAAAGAACAATTATTGAACGCGGACAAAGTCGTCATTTGTGCGGGGCAAGAGTCTGTTCGTCCATTTGAAGATAAATGGTCTGAACTTGGAGAGAAGATTCATATCATTGGCGGAGCTGACCATGCGGGTGAACTTGATGCTGTGCGTGCGATTCGTCAAGGCGTTAAATTGGCGGTAAAACTCTAGTCTTTCAAGGTGTGTTTACTATGAAAGCTGCGCTTTGAGCGCAGCTTTTTTGTATAGAACTAGTCACTGATTTCTGGCAGTTGTTTGGCCATTACCACGCCAGAAAGAGTAATAAAAGAGAACACTAACACCACAGCTGAAAGGCTCAAAAAGTTCGACATGACACCAAGAGAACTCATTAGAAGCAGCATTATCCCAACCACCGTGTTACTCACGGCTACATAGCTTGTCCGTTTGTCACCTTCTGCGATATCAACTAAGTAGGTTTTTCGTCCGACTCGTATTCCGTCGTGGGCAATGCACACACAAAAGTAGAGCAGAGGAATCACGAATAGGAAGCTTTGGCTAGCGGTGACCCACGTATCGTAAACAAATAAAACAACGCCAAGTAGCGCGCTCATCGTTGCGCCGATGACCATAACACTGCGGCTAGAGCGATCGGACATTCTTCCCCAGAAAGGACCTGACACAAAGGAGGCCAAGCCACTTGCAAACATAAAGAGAGCTAGAACCCAGAGCTGTCCACCGAGAGATTGCTGTGCCAGCACAACGTAGTACGGTGCACTCAGCGCAGAACATAAAAATAGTGTCCGCGTGATAACGAATCGACGAAAGGTCACGTCGGTTTTAAGTAACGCGAGTTGTTTAAATGCCTCAAGGACGCCATTTCGACCACCGTCTACCTCACCGGCATACTCATTAATTCGTGCATAAACTAATGCCGCAATAAGCCATATGGCGCCCGCTAACCCTAAACTCAGACTGTAAAAGCGCTCTGTCGGCTCTACATCCCATAACCAGGCTAGTGCCAGAAGGCTAGCGAAAAGTAGTGTAACAAGGCCAGCAGCGCTTGAAGACCAGCCGTTGACTTGACCTCGTTGGTTTTTAGGGATGGTTTTGCCCAATACATCTTTTGATGCGACGGAATTTAAACCGCGTGAGAGGCTGAAGATCACAAGACATGCAATTACACCATAACCCGCAGCAGCTCCTGTCAGAGTTAATGCGACCACTCCGATTGCAAATATGGAAAGAGCCTGCAAGATGCTGCCAATTACCCAGACCCATTTTCTTACTGGAATGCGTCGGATGTAGTGCGCGATGCTAAGTTGTGGGATAAGGGAACCTGATTCACGAATAGGAACGAGCCAACCAATTAAGTAAACCGGTGCCCCGAGACTTTGTAGTATCCACGGCAACGTGACTTTGGGGTTGATTAACGCATCGCCGACTTTCGTTAAAAACTGAGCAAGAATGATTTTAAGAAAGTTGCCGGGAACTTGATGACAAGCTGATTCAGGAATCGCCTTACAGGCACGGGCATCTTCGTCATTAACGATCTTTTCGTAAATGCTGTTTTGTTTATCCTTGTTCATCAACCTGCCTATGTTCAACTTATTCATTTCGCGAATAAATTAACATTAAATCCAGTTTGATGTTAAGTGAAGCACGTTATCAAGCCCACAGAAAACCGGTTGTTATTCGTAGGAACAGATTGTGCTAAAGTGGCGTAAACAAAATAACAACGATATTCGATAAGGATTCTTTCATGGACGCTCTCGATCTTTTGCTCAATCGCCGATCTATCGCGAAGTTATCTGCGCCTGCACCAGAAGGTAAAGCGCTTGAGAACATCATTCGTGCAGGCCTTCGTGCGCCTGACCATGCGGGATTAACCCCTTGGCGTTTCGTTATCGCACAGGGCGATGGTTTGAAAAAACTGTCAGATATCTTGGTAAAAGCCGCAGAAGCTGAAAATAGTGATGAAGCGGTGGTCGAAAAGGTGAAAAATGCGCCATTTCGTGCGCCAATGGTGATCACGGTGATTGCTAAAGTAACGGAACATGAGAAAGTGCCTGCACTAGAGCAACACTTATCTGCGGGATGTGCCGTACAATCCATGCAGATGGCAGCGGTAGCGCAAGGCTTTCAAGGATTTTGGCGCTCAGGTAAGTGGATGTTCCATCCAGAAGTTCATCAAGCGTTTGGTTTAGAAGGCGACGATGAGATTGTTGGTTTCTTGTACCTAGGTACGCCTGGTTGCACACCGATGAAAGTTCCTGAGCGTGACCTTTCTCAGTTTGTTGAGTTTCTATAACTGAGCATCTAGGTAAATTGACTGTTTATTTATACAGTTTTTCTTGATTTATTAGGGCTACATTCGTTAATGTGGCCCTAATTATATTTATTTCCAAAACGTTATGTCTCGTCTGTTTATTGCTGAAAAACCAAGCTTAGGCCGTGCGATTGCCGCTGCACTGCCAAACCCTCAAAAGAAAGATCAAGGATTTATCCGCTGTGGGAACGGGGATATCGTTACTTGGTGTATCGGCCATTTGCTCGAACAAGTCGAACCTGACGCTTACGATGAGCGTTATAAAAAGTGGAATATGGCAGATTTACCAATTGTTCCGCAGCAATGGCAGCTCAGACCGAGGAAAAGCGCAAGTAAGCAATTAAAAGTGATTCGTAAATTGCTCAAAGAAGCTAACGAAGTCATTCATGCAGGAGACCCAGACCGAGAGGGTCAGCTGTTAGTTGATGAAGTTCTCGACTATTGCAAGTTATCTAAAACCAAGAAGGAATCCACACAGCGTTTGCTGATTTCCGACTTGAACTTACCTGCGGTTAAACGCGCACTCAGTTCTATGCGCAGTAATCGCGAGTTTATCCCACTTTCAGTTTCTGCATTGGCCCGCTCTCGGGCTGATTGGCTGTATGGTATGAACATGTCTCGTGCTTATACCTTGCTTGGTCAAAAAGCAGGGTATCAAGGTGTTCTCTCGGTAGGGCGAGTGCAAACGCCAGTTCTTGGCTTAGTGGTGCGTCGTGATGAAGAAATCGAAAACTTTGTCCCGAAAGACTATTTTACCCTACATGCTCTGATCCCATATCAAGATGCCAATGGTACTTTTGATATTCGTGCTCGTTGGAAGCCAAGTGAGGCATGCAAGCCTTGGCAGGATGAAGAAGGGCGAGTGTTAAACCGTAAGTTAGTGGAAAACGTTGCAAACCGTATTGCAAATCAACCCGCTAAAGTGACGGAGTCGGAACAAAAGCAAACCAAGCAATCAGCACCATTACCTTATTCATTATCTGCTTTACAGATCGATGCAGCGAAGCGCTATGGTATGAGTGCGCAACAAGTACTAGATACTTGTCAGGCATTGTATGAAAAGCACAAGCTGATCACTTACCCGCGTTCAGATTGTCGCTATTTACCGATGGAACACTACTCGCAAGCAGGGACAGTGACAACTGCTATTGCGAATAACGCAAAAGAGCTGCAAGGTGCCGTTCAGGGAGCAGACTTAACATTAAAGTCCAAAGCTTGGAATGATAAAAAAGTGGATGCGCACCATGCGATTATCCCTACACCAAAACAAGCTAATGTGAATGCGCTTTCGGGTAATGAGATGAAAGTGTATCAATTGATTGCGCGCCAGTATCTCATGCAGTTTTATCCGGCGGCGGTTTACGCAGAAGCGAAATTGGTTTTCGATATCGCTGGTGGTACGTTTATCGCGAAAGGTCGTCAGTTAGTTTCGCCGGGTTGGAAAGCGCTAATGGGCAAAACTGACAAGGAAGATGAAGGTATTGATGCCGTTCCACCGTTACCCGAAGGCACCGTGTTAACTTGTCGTGAAGGGGAAATAAAAGACCGAAAAACCGAGCCACCAAAGCACTTTACCGAAGCATCGCTGTTGCAAGCGATGACCGGGATCGCCCGTTACGTTGCGGATAAAGAACTGAAAAAAATCCTTCGTGATACTGATGGGCTAGGTACGGAAGCGACTCGCGCTGGTATTTTGGACACGCTGTTCAAACGCCAACTGCTCACGCGTCAAGGTAAATCAATTCTCAGCTCTCCTGCGGGAAGAGGTCTCATTCATGCCTTGCCACAGGATTCAACGTACCCAGATATGACGGCTCATTGGGAGCACCAGTTACAAGGTATGGCAGAGAGAAATCAGGCATATCAGCCGTTTATGCAAGCACTAGAGCAACGCATTGATGGTTTGATGGCACAAGTAAAAGCAGGGCCGATCCCTGATTCATTACGTCATCTACCCAAGGTGGAACGTCCAGCGTTTAAACGTAAAAAGCGTAGTTATTCAAAGAGTGGTGGCGCGGCTAAATCTCGTGCAACCAAAGGTAAGCGGGCATAGGACAAGCGCGGCGTAATTAAACACCGCGCATGCTTGAAAATAGATTACTCGAACAGGTCACCGTGGTTTTGGATCGCGCCTCTTACTTCTCCTTGAGTTAACACGCGTTTGTCCAGTACCTCTTTCACCTGCTTGCCCAAGTCAACTAATGTATCTCGATTCGCTTGAGTTTGGCGTTTACCAGCACTTCTCAAGCAGTAGTTTAGCTCGTGCTCTTCGCTAAAATTAACCAAATCCCTATCTGCTGCCATCGTGCCTTCTCCTTAATTGTTCTACTTTTTCATAAGTCTGGATTGGATATAGATAAATTCAAGTTAGATTGCGCGAATTATGCTGGTGGATCACCGGTGAACATTATGTTTGCCAACCAAGTCATGATTATGAAGCCTAGCTTAGATGTTATTTGATTTTATTGATGGTTGTTTCTTAACGCCGCTACCAAGGTAGCTCAGTACCATCGTAGTTAATAAATCGACCTGAAAGTTGCGGTGTACTCAGCTCTATCACGTTCGCTAGGCCCTGTGCGGAGGTTTGCGTATCTATCAATGCATTTGGTCCGCCCATTGCCGTTTTTACCCAACCAGGATGAAGCGCTAAAACGGTAAATCCTTCAGGTGTTAAATCATTGCTCAAGCTTTTAACAACCGAGTTTAGCGCCGCTTTCGATGAACGATAAATATAACCGCCACCGGACGTATTTTCGGTCATGCTCCCCACTTTTGATGAGATACAAGCAATCTTTTTCATCTTGCCTTGTTGTAAGCGAGGGTAACAGTGCTCAACCAGTTTTAACGGTGCAATGGTGTTTACTTCGAAGACTTTACGCCATTCTTCTACGTCAGTGTTTCCAAAGCCATATCCCTTGGGGCCGTAATATCCTGCATTATTGATGAGTAAGTCGATGGCAGGGAGTTTATCGGCAAGCTTAGCGACTTGTTCGTAGTGAGTGACATCCAGTTCGTGCAAAACCAGATTGCTGAATTGTGAGGCTAGAGTTTGTAGTTCTGAACTGTTCTCCAAGGAACGACTGGTAGCATGTACTTGGTGGCCTTGCTTCAGGTACAGCTCAGTTAAGCTAAGGCCAATGCCGCGATTTGCTCCGGTAATAAAGACGGTTTGACTCATACAAACACCTATATTTTTTGATTTCAGTTGGAAGTCATTGTGTTAGCTAAGCGCAATAAAATCAACCAGCCACCACGTACCAACAACGAGAGATGAAAATAGGGACAGAGCACAAAGAGAGCCAAACAGTGCGCCGAGAATAGCAAAGAAAGTAGAATTCATATGTATATTAAATTTAATTGATATTGAAAATCATTATCAATTAAATTGCGTTTTATTCAACCCTTGAAGTTGATACTATTTCGTTACCATTGTTATTAAGAATTTCTCATGCTGCCATTTATCTACCACCCGATTTATTCTCAACTTGAGTTGCCAGAGGGGCATCGTTACCCAATTATGAAATACCAGTACCTCTATGAATCGGTATTGGTGCATATGGAGAAAGATGACTGGAAAGAGCATGTGCAGTTTTTCCAGCCAGAAGCACTGACTGTTGAGGAGGTAAAACGTGTTCATGACCAGGAATACGTCGACTTGCTAGTGAATGGAAACATGCAAGCTGCGAAAATGCGCCGAATAGGTTTTCCTTGGAGTGAGTCTCTCATTACCAGAACGTTAACTTCAGCAGCGGGCACGGCTTTGACCGCAAATAAAGCACTTGAGTATGGTGTTGCCATTCATTTGAGTGGCGGGTATCACCACGCACACAAAGAGTTTGGCAGTGGTTTTTGTTTATTTAATGACTTAGTGATCGCGGCCAGGCAAGCGCTCGAAGTCGAGCATGTCGATAAAGTATTGATCATTGATAGTGATGTTCACCATGGGGATGGAACAGCAACTTTGTGTCACGATGAGCCAGATATCATCACGCTTTCTTTCCACTGTGACAAAAACTTCCCGGCTAGAAAGCCTCAGTCTGATCTAGATGTGCCTTTGGTACGAGGGACCGGTGATGAGGATTTTTTAATGGCGTTTAAGGAAGTGGTCGATATGGCGCTTAATCTTCATCGTCCTGATTTGGTTATCTACGATGCTGGTGTTGATATACATCAAGACGATGAGTTGGGATATTTTGATGTTTCGACGCAAGGGATTTTAGAACGTGATAGATTTTTAATGCAAACAATGAAATCGCGAGGTATCCCTGTCGCAGCTGTCGTCGGAGGTGGATATCGAACGAATCATGCAGACCTTGTCCCAATTCATTTGCAGCTCATTAATGCCGCTAAAGAAGTCTTTGTTGGTAAGTAAATACAACTAGACGTGAGTATCAACCTGATTCAAAACGGGACACTGAAACGAAAAGGTCGTTAATTTCTAAGCGTGCTCTTTTTGAATGTGGCGATTGCTGGGCTTGTATTCAAGGAGGGATTTGTACAAATCTTTTCAAATCTGGATATACGAAAAAGCCCGCTAATTTCTTAGCGGGCTTTTTCTAAATGTGGCGGAGAGATAGGGATTTGAACCCTAGATACGCTATTAACGTATGCCGGTTTTCAAGACCGGTGCTTTCAACCACTCAGCCATCTCTCCGTTGTTGAGGCGCATAATATAAGGCTTTGAAAATGTTGTAAACCCCTAGTTGAACTGATTGGATGTTTACTGCGCAAATTTGTGGTTTGTGTTGTTTAAATAAACAAAAACTCCCCAAAAAGGGGAGTTTGAATAGTATATGGATTGCTAGGTATTAATCGTTTTTAGAATAAAAACGCTGTAACTCAGTTAAACCTTGCATCAAAACTGGCAACTTCGGTGCATCATCTCGAAGTCGTTTGTAATTTTTGTCATACAACTTGTAGTTGCCAAACTTATCGATCACTGTGGTTTGTGAGCTAGTAATTAAGGCAAGCTCACGAGTGTCACCCGCTAGGATCCAACGGCGACGACTTTCGTCAAATAGGTTACGACCACTACTGTAATCATATGGGTTGGAAGATACACCGAGCATATCCTGCAACAACGTGACCGAAAGGTCCAAGTGGCTTGTGCTGTGATTAAATTCACCAGCCAACATTCCTGGCCATTGGATTACCATAGGAACTTGTAACTGATAACGGCTGTAGTTGCTGTTTGCGCCCCAGCTGTTCGTGTTTGTTTCATTAAACTCACTACCGTGATTAGAAGTGATAATCACGATGGTATTTGTTAATAGTCCATTTTTGTCAAGCTCAGCAATAATGCTAGCGATGGTTTTATCCGCTGATTTTACCGCATATTCATAAGCTTTTTTGAAGCGATCACTTGCGGACATTTCTTCGTCATTATTGGAAGGGATCGATTCAAAATTATCAACGGTGGTGACTTCGATGTAACTAAACCATGGTTGACTCGCTTTCTCTGTTAACCATGTATTCCAGTTCGCGATAGATTGCTTATCGGTATGAGCTTGTGTGCCATCGAGGTCTTCCGCTAGTTTTAAGTCGCGGAAAATAATCTCTGAGTAGAGATCATCTTCAAACCCGCTGCCACTGAATAAGCCGAAGTTGTAACCCTGATCTTTCAGTACATCGAGTAACACCGGCGAAGCACCTTGCGCCTTGATGCTTGAGGCGTAACTGGTTGGTAAGCCGTAGAACAAACCGAAAGCCCCGTAAGTATCATTACTTGAACTGTAATGATTACGGAAGTTCTGATTGTTTTCGGCAAACTCATAGAGGTTAGGCATCTCTTCTGGATTCAGCGCGTCTGCACGCAGGTTATTTACGCTGATCATCAACACGTTGAGCTTATTGACTCGACGGTTAAACTCTAGCTTTTCTAGAGGGTAATTGACTAACTCTACGTTGCCTTCATTTTCCGCTAAGCGTTTTAGGTATTCCTCACGGTCAAGTAGACCATGTTTTTCCATAAAACTCTTTGCCGTCATCGGGTAAGACAATGGGAAGTTTGAACGCTGACTGGTAATTGGGTTGTAGAAGTATGCATCTGCCCAAATATAAACCAAATGGCTGGTCATAAAACTGAGGAAAAATACAGCTGCTAGAGGACGTCCTACGTGCTTATGAGAAAGTTTGCGCTGTTTTCGCCATACCCATTCGGATAGAGCGAGCTGAATAAGGAAGATCAGCGGCATTACAACAAACAGATGTTGAAGATCAGTGCTGAGTGCACTTTTATCTTCGCTGAATAGTAACTCCCAAACGACAGGAGTTAAGTGCAAATTGATCGACTGATACGCTTGGGTATCAATCAATAATATGGTTTGCCCAACGGTCGCGAAAATCACTGCCACCAAACGGAACAATTTCCGCGATGGCAGGATAAACGTTAACGGGAATAGAACGAGCAAGTAAAGCGCGAAAACTAGAAAGCCAAAGTGACCAACCCAAGAAACCGCCAGATAAAACTGACCAAGTAACGTCTCGGGCCAAGGAGACTGAACAATGTAGCGTGTGCCTATCAACATCGATGCAACGATATTGAAGAATGCAAACCAGTGACCCCAACCAACCAGTCGAGATACACGTTCGCCGTATGAGTTTCCGCTGTCTACCATGTATGTGTTCTATTGTCCGTTATTAGTGTGTTTTTGGTGTTTCTAAAGAAGACATCAGCGCCTGAGCAAATTTTTCAGCAATCGCTTTGCGTTGTGAAGCAGCAACACGTTGATTTAAGACATTGGTTGCGATATTTCCGGCAATCATTAGCGTCAACTCAGGAGAAGCAGCGTGTTTTTCAAGAACTGTTGCTACTTCAGCAAGAATTTTCTCTACTTGCTCGTCAGTATATTTAGATGTAATCGGCATAAAGACTCTAATAATGATAGTAAAAGCGGCTTATGATAACCTACAATGCCCATCAACTAAAACCTTGTAGCAAGATAAAATCACTATGAGCCTTCATCTTTCAAACGTTATTCTGCATCAACTGTGCAAAAACGATCAGGACGAGCTAGTTGTAAACTTACGTCCAGCATCATTAGAGAACGATGCATCTACTGAAAACTTAGTCGCTGAGCTTCACCGAGTATTCCATTCTAAAGCTGGTAAAGGTTTTGGCTCTTTCCAGTCAGACAGCGAATTTCAATTTTGGCTTCAAGAAATGCGCAAAGGAGAGCGAGATTTTTACGACTTCTCACAAATTAGTGCAAATCGCTTGAAAGAAGAGTTGATTAAGTACCCATTTGCGGATGAAGGTATTTTGGTTTTCGCTGAGTATCAGAGTTTAGCAACGGACTATTTGTTCATCGGTATCTTACCAATGAACCAAAGTTTAAAAGTGACCGAAGGTTTGGACATCAGTGCGACGGATTACCTAGATATCACCAAAATGGATATTGCGGCCCGCATTGACTTGTCGAGCTACGACACTGACAAGGAATCTAATCGTTACTTGCAATACATCAAGGGACGCGTCGGCCGTAAAGTGGCGGATTTCTTCCTAGATTTCCTGCAAGCGGACATCGGCTTAGATACTAAACAACAAAACTTAGTGTTGATGCAGGCAGTGGATGATTTTTGTGCTGACTCGAAGCTAGAAAAGCAAGAAGTGAACGAGTACAAGAAACAAGTTTACGATTACTGCAATGAGCAAATTAAATCCGGTGATGAGGTTCAAATCTCAGAGCTTTCTGGAGAGCTTCCTCCAAGCCAAGATGGCACAAGCTTTATGGATTTCACCAAAGAGCAAGGGTACGAACTTGAAGAATCTTTCCCAGGTGACCGTGCGACGGTTCGCAAGCTGACTAAATTTGTTGGCGCTGGCGGTGGCTTGAATATTAGCTTTGATAGCCTATTGCTTGGCGAGCGTATTTTTTATGACCCAGAGACGGATACCTTAACGATTAAAGGTACGCCACCAAATCTAAAAGATCAGTTGAGTCGCAACTAAAACCATATCGTCAAATTAAGAGAGCCAATGGCTCTCTTTTTTTATGTGAATAAGAAACATCCATAGTATATGCTTGTAATTAATGGAGATATGCGAGGGGCGAGTGTTGCTGAAGCTAAAAGAAGGAATGAGGCGGTTTGTTTGGTTCTGGTTCGTTTTATGGTGTGTTTTAGCGCTAGGGATTTGGTTGCAAGCCAAACAAACGATTCAAACCATTTCAACAGTGAATGAGCTAGGAAGCAAAGTCGAAGAAGTCAGACATTTTTTTAACTTCGATCTGCCTTATCGTGTTAAGCACGTCGACCAAGTTTCACTAAAACTTCAGTTAGCCTATGCAGTTCGCTTACAGCTTGAAAGTGAGTTTTCTGAAGGAAAAATCACACCAGATATTACTCAATTGCTTTATGCGACCGATCGATTTTTAGAAAGTGCTCGAGCCTTTGTAGGAAGTGACAGTGAGCTAGTCTCATTAGCCGAGCAGTTGCGAAGAAGCCGCGCCCGAGATGAAAACTCTGAGCAAATTCAATCAATGTACTATCGCTTAGGCGCACTTGTTTTGGAGTCTATTTTTAGTGACTCAGCAACGAATAGCGATACTTATCGTGATTTAGACCGACTCTTTATCGAGTCGGACACGCTTTCTCCTCAAGAGCGAAGTGCTTTTCAGCGTCAACTAGCCCAGACTTCAAGCGCGCTATCTGCCAAGGCGCAAGGCAGCTATCTAGTTAATCAACTGCTTAATCCTGATTTCCCGAACCAGTTAACTTCGATAAATGACCAGTTGGAACAAAAGTTGATGACCTTTGTTACTTGGTCGTCAGTAATCAGTGGTTTATTTCTTTCTCTTATTTCATGGGGGCTTTTCTCCCAAAGAACCGTTCAGCCGCTAATACCATCAAGAGCAGAGGATAAAGAGTCTGAGCAAGTTGGTGGGTCTTACGTTGTTTTTTCTGCTCAGTCCGAAATCTCTCAAAGCAGCCAAGTTAACGAACAGAGCCCTAATGAGCCGAACACATCGCAAGTGGAAGTCGTGGAACGTGAGCCGTATATAGATATCAATAAGATGCTGGACTCGCTATCGGGAGATGAAAGCGCGGTGCGAATGTTACTTGAAGTCTTTATTCAGGATCACTCTGGCGATGGTTCAAAAATGCATCGGCTATTAGAAGAGGATAAAGAGCAAGCGCAAAGAGCGGCTCATAGTCTTAAAGGGGTCTCGGGAAGTTTAGGGGCAATGCCATTGCACTGCATTTCGGGTGATATTGAACTGTTGATTAAACAAGGGCAAAAAGTGCCGGAAGAGAAACTGACACGTTTAGATGATGTCCTAAAGCAAACCATACTTTTCGCTAACCACGTTCTCAATAGTGAAAAGATACAAGAAGCGCTAACAGATTGATATTGCTCTGACTTACAATCATCAGAGTTGGGGTATTAAAGGCCCGAACTATATGACTTAGTTCGCTTTATTCCTGTTCCATACAATTTGTTAAGGGTACTTTCATGTCCGTTCGTCGATTGTCTTCAATGATGTTGATAGGGTTGGTGGTGATGCTTTCAGGGTGCTCCCTGTTAGAAGTGAAAATCGAGAGTCAAACCGTCCCTCTTACCAAACAAGAGCTTAATATGCGTCTCCTGACTCGTGAGTATGCGCAACAGTTTTTTGCTCAGGTAGAGCAAGCTGCTGATGCATTGCACGATCAATATGAGCCGCATGATAAAGTCCATCAATCTTATATTTTGCTTTGGAAGATAAATGCTGAAGAAGGTCTTCAAGCCGCAGCATACCAAGTCTCGCCAATGGCAGCACTGATTGATACTTGGACTTTTACGCTACAGATGGATCAATTCTTTACGACTGGCCCTGGTAATGAACTATTTGCGACAGATGAGGCAAAGTTAGTTTCTGCTCACTTAGCGAAAGAGGTGGATAAACTGGCTCAATCTCTGTTGAAACAAGAAGCGTACATCAAGACACAAGCGTTTGTTGCAGAGTTCGTTAAGCAACATCCATTCGCTGACTTAAGTATGATCAGGACGCCAGCTTACCGTGGGTGGTTAGATGCGAATCAAATTAGCGAGGAAGAGGCAGTGACTACGCTAGGTACAATGCCAGAAGCATTAGGGGATGTCTCGGATCGTCTAAGCCTTGTATCAGAACAGACCCCCAAAATTATGACTTGGAAGGCGCAGTTATTAGCATTAAATAGCTCTGCCAGCATCGAAAAAGTTAATGCTGCGCTAAATAGCCTACAAGTTACGGCTGATTCGATGAAGGACTTTATTGATAACAATCCAGAGTACATGCGCTATTTGGCAGAGCAAATGGCGGTAGAGTTACAACCTTTGGTTGACGATATTGACCAAAAAACGCAAGCGCGTTTATCTCAATTGGGTGAGGAGCGCCAAGCTTTAGAGCTGATGGTAGCCAGAGAGCGTCAAGAAATTGCGCAGATCATTACCCATGAGCGTGAGAAGTTTGCTCAAGATATGGACCGAGTCTCGCAGGAAGTGGTCAGTTTAGCGATGACCAAGCTGATTGATCTCGTTAAAAGTACCATTATCTACTTCATCTTGTTCATTGCCGTTATATTCTTTGCACCACTTGGCTTGGGCTATTGGTTTGGTAAGCGTGCAGCAGTGAAAACGCAAGCCAAACAAAGTTAACGTTTGGTTGAGATATAAAAAAGAGCGCTAATGCGCTCTTTTTCTTTGTCTTTCACTCGGAAGAGAGATTCTTCCTATCTATGCGAACTCAAGCGGTTTGCTGCTTCAGTTCACCTTCTGCTTGTTCAACTGCTTCCGCCGTTGGTTCGCATTTATCAACAAACCAACCCATGTAGGAACTGATGATGGTCACAATGATACATACAAAACTTAGCCACATGAACGGTGCATAAGACAGTGTCGCAACACCCAGAATACTTGCCATGTAGATACCGTTGTCACTCCATGGAACCATACCAGATGTTAATGTGCCGCCGAACTCTGCGTTACGAGACAAGTTCTTACGTTTGTAGCCTAGGCGATCGTAGTTCTTCGCACAGATTTTTGGTGTCAGGATAAGTGAAACGTACATCGCTGAACCAAATACGTTCCCCATAAAGGCTGTACCGATTGTACTTGTTGCCAGTGAACCTGCACTTTGAACGCGTTTTTCAAACAGCTTAGCGATAGTTTCTAACACACCCACTTTATCTAGTAGACCACCAAAGCCAAGGCCGAATACGATGACAGCAACCGAGCCAAGCATTGAAGACATGCCGCCACGGTTAAGAATTGAGTCAATGAAATCTACGCCTGAAGAAATCGCAAACGGAGCCCAAGCGGTGTTGAACGCGGTTAGGAAGTCCACATCTTGAATCATTACTGCCCAAATAATACCGAGCAGAGAACCAAAACTGATCACTGGGAATGAAGGCATACGCATTGCTAGAAGTGACAATACGATGATCACAGGAACAAATGAGTAAGGGGTGATGTAGAATTGCTGCTCCATCGCTTTAATTACAGAGTCTACCTGGCTCATGTCAACTTGACCTGCGTAGTGGAAACCAAATGCAGTAAACATAATGCCTGTAATAATGTAGCTAATGAGTGCGATCGGCAGCATGCCTTTAATATGTTCCATTACTTCAACGTTAGACATAGATGAAGCAAGGATGACGGAATCCGATAGAGGCGACATTTTGTCACCAAAGTAACAACCTGAAAGCACCGCACCAGCTGTAATTGGTGCAGGAACGCCAAGGCCTTGGCCAATACCCATCATCGCAATACCAGCAGTACCAGCAGCGCCCCAAGAGGTGCCAGTCGCTAGCGCAGTCAATGAACAGATGATCATGGTTGCGAGCAAAAAGATAGAAGGGTGAATTGCTTTAAGGCCGTAGTAAATGATGGTTGGAACAATACCACCAGAGATCCACGTACCAACAAGCGCGCCAACGGCAAGAAGAATTAAGACGGCTCCAAGTCCATTGGAAATGCCATTTAGTGCAGCTTTTTCCAGATCTTTGTACTGATGACCAAGCTTAATGCCTAATATCATGATAATGAACCAACCGATGTACAGCGCTAGCTGGATCGGTAGGTCTAGCTTGGCAGTGAACGAAAATGCCAGCAGTAGAAATAAACCGAGCGAGATAAATACCTGTATCAAGCTTGGTAGGCGTGGTGTAACTTGCTTCATATGTGCCTCTGTCAATCTTGGAGCAATAGAGGAAGGCGCTCCTTGTTGTAATCGCGCATAACATACATTAACAAAAATTATATTTCGAATATTTGGTGTTTTATCTTGATGTTCGTCGGCAAAAACGTTTGCTTGTGAAATTAACTGTTAGTTTGTTTTAACTTTTTTGGTTTTAAATGTTGTGCAATGTGAAATTATTGTGCTTCATGTGTTATTTTATCACTGAGTGGTAAGACCAATTTGGAGTAACAGGGCTTTCCCTACTTGAAAAATGGCCGAAATCGCAAACCAAACACTAAAAAATCTCGTTTAACACGAATTTTCATAGGAAAAGGTTAAAAAATAGGCTTATTTACAAAATAGGGGTTGAGATTTTGATGCGAAAAATTAACTATGGGGTAGGTTTTTTAATACATGGAGAGTTAATACGATGAGAGTTGGTTTAGTTGGTTGGCGCGGTATGGTTGGTTCAGTCCTTATGCAGCGTATGGTTGAAGAGAAAGACTTCGACCTAATCGAACCAGTATTCTACAGTACTTCTCAAGTTGGTATTCCTGCTCCTAACTTAGGAAAAGACGCAGGCTTACTGCAAGACGCGTATGATATTGAAAGCTTAAAACAGCTTGATGCGGTAATTACATGTCAAGGTGGTAGCTACACAGAAAAAGTTTACCCAGCACTTCGACAAGCCGGTTGGAAAGGCTACTGGATTGACGCCGCATCTACGTTACGTATGGCGGAAGATTCCATCATCACGCTTGATCCTGTGAACTTAAAGCAAATCCAACAAGGCATCCACGGTGGCACGAACACATTTGTTGGTGGTAACTGTACGGTTAGTTTAATGCTAATGGGTCTAGGTGGCTTATTCGAGAAAGGCCTTGTTGAGTGGACAAGCGCAATGACGTACCAAGCCGCTTCTGGTGCTGGCGCGCAAAACATGCGTGAACTGATCTCGCAAATGGGCGTTATCAATGACTCTGTAAGTTCCGAACTTGCAAACCCATCAAGCTCTATCCTAGATATTGATAAAAAAGTTGCAGACACAATGCGCAGCGGTTCTTTCCCTACCGATAAATTCGGTGTACCACTAGCTGGCTCGCTTATTCCGTGGATCGATGTGAAACGTGATAACGGTCAGAGTAAAGAAGAGTGGAAAGCGGGCGCAGAGGCAAACAAAATCTTGGGCTCACAAAGCTCGCCTGTGCCAATTGATGGTACTTGTGTCCGTATTGGTGCGATGCGCTGTCACTCTCAAGCTCTCACTATCAAGCTTAAGCAAAATGTCCCAATGGATGAAATCGAAGAAATCATCGCCACTCATAACGACTGGGTTAAAGTGATTCCTAACGATCGTGACATTACTGCGCAAGAACTTACACCTGCAAAAGTAACAGGCACTATGTCCGTACCAGTAGGTCGTCTACGTAAGATGGCAATGGGTGATGACTTCCTAAATGCTTTCACTGTTGGTGACCAACTACTTTGGGGCGCAGCAGAACCATTGCGTCGTACGTTACGCATTATTCTTTCTGAGAAAGCATAATCACATCAATCTTTGTTTGATGACAAAATAAAAGAGCTCCCTAGGGAGCTCTTTTTTATGCTTCGTCTTCTCCACGAACAACGCGTTTGTCAGGATCGGCCAGTTCACTACCACAGTGTTTACAGTAAGTCGCATCAGAGTCGTGCCCGGCGTGAGAACAGTTCGGACACTTCACTAATACTTTGTGCGATTGCATTTCTTGGTGAAGCTCTGCTGTGAAAATACCAGTAGGGACCGCCAAAATTGAATAACCCAACAACATAGTGAGTGAGGCAAGCCCTTTTCCGAGATCTGTTTGAGGTACCAAGTCACCATATCCAACCGTTGTGATGGTCACAATAGCCCAATAAATACTTTTCGGAATGCTAGTAAATCCGTTTTCAGGCCCCTCAATGACAAAAATCAGTGACCCAAAGATCGTGACCATAATGGCGACAGAGCTAAAGAAGATAAAAATCTTTCTACGCGCCATCAGTAGAGAGCGTAAGAGGATGTTGGACTCTTGAAGATAGCGGACCAACTTGAGTATGCGGAATATTCGCATGACTCGCAGTGCTCTTATTACGCCCATAAAGGAGGCAGAAGGGAAAAACAGTGCTAAGTAAGTAGGTAAAATCGCGAGTAAATCAACGACGCCATAAAAGCTCTTCGCATAGGCCGCTGGTTTTGGAGAGCAGTAAAGTCGGAGAAAATACTCAATAGTGAATAAACCGGTAAAAGTGTACTCCAAGTATTTTAGCTCTTTTGCCCATTCGGCGCGCACGGATGGTATTGAGTCTAAGACCAGTACGATTAGAGAACTGATAATCGCGATAATGAGTGCAATATCGAAGGTTCGACCAGCTTTGGTATGAGTACCAAAAATGGTGACATATAGAGTATGTTTGAGAGAGTCAGTCGTCATGACAAAGCGATCCATTGTTGAATCGCTCTATCATACAATTTTATAGAAACTCAGGCTAATCCTGGAAATAAGTTGCGTAAACCATTGGCGATAAACTCAATACCCAATGCGCCTAATATCAAACCCATGATACGGGTAATCACGTTGATACCAGTTTGGCCCAAAAATCGCACGATCAGTGGGGCAGAGCGGAACAACAGCCACGAGCATAGACAGAACAAGCCAATTGTAATGCTGATGCCTACCGTATCAAACATGCTTGGGTAGCGTGCACCGTAAACAATAGTCGAACTGATTGCGCCTGGTCCTGCCATTAGCGGCATCGCAAGAGGAACAACACCGATCTGCTCGCGACTCACGTATTCTGATTTTTCCTGTTTGTTTTGTTTATCTTCCCCCAGTTTACCGCTCATCATCGAGAACGCGATGCTAAGCAGCAGTAGCCCACCTGCAACACGAAACGAATCCAGAGAAATGCTGAACATATCTAATAGTAACTGGCCAGCAAAGAGCGAAATGATCAGGATGATCGCAACAGCCACGTTCGCTGTGGTTGCCGTATTGCGCTTTTCGTCTGGTGTCATATGTCCGGTTAGTGACACAAACACAGGCATGATACCAACAGGGTTTACTGCGGCGACCAAACCAAGAAAAAACTGCAAGAAGATAGCAAGTTCAAAAGTTTGCATGTTGCGTACTCATTAAAGTTCACATTAGTGAAAAGGAGAAGGGGTAATTTGGGCGTAATGTAAGGCAAAAGTTGGGTTGGAAGAAATGAAAAAAACTAACGCATTTCCTACTGTTTTAGTGAGAAAAACTAATTCTTTAATAAACTGTATCTAATCTGGAAAAGAATTGTTGCGTATAAAGTTGCTGTCAAAGCGTGCTGTTTTACATAAACGTTAACATTCGCACACTTTTGATAAAAAATAAGGTGGTTTGTAGAGAGATGTATTCGGTTCGATATACTCTCAGTAGCACAAGGAATTGGGCCTACATGTAATTTTGTTGGCTAAAAATGAAACTTTTTTACAGGTTGTTGTAGTTTCTTTTATTTATTTGTCTATTTGCTTCTTTTTTGTTCAATAAAAAGTGAAGATTAATTTATTTGTTTATCAGTGAGTTATGTCGTTTTGGTGTGATGGGGCACCACTTTGGTGGTATTTAGGTCGTGAGAACTGATCCAAGTCAATTTTTTTCACACTCTGAAATATTATACTCAGTCCTGAAAGCAATTTACTAAGACGTTTGTTTTCTAAGTGACTGATAAACAGTAAAAACGATAAGTAATAGCCTTAGTAAAAAGTTTTTAATATTTGTTAATTTTAGGAGATTCCCTATGCCTGTAACTAATATGGCTGAACTAGATGCAATGATTGCTCGCGTTAAGAAAGCGCAAGAAGAGTTCGCTACTTACTCTCAAGAGCAAGTAGACAAAATCTTCCGTGCAGCATCGCTTGCAGCTAACCAAGCCCGTATCCCGCTAGCTCAACAAGCGGTTGAAGAATCTGGTATGGGTATTGTTGAAGATAAAGTAATCAAGAACCACTTCGCTTCTGAGTTTATCTACAACAAATACAAAGACGAACAAACGTGTGGCATCCTAGAAGAGGATGACAACCTAGGTACTATGACTATCGCTGAACCTGTAGGTATCATCTGCGGTATCGTACCAACGACTAACCCTACATCTACAGCGATCTTCAAATCTCTAATCTCTCTGAAGACTCGTAACGGTATCATCTTCTCACCACACCCACGTGCGAAAAACTCGACTAACGACGCAGCGAAACTGGTTCTAGACGCAGCAGTAGCAGCGGGTGCACCAAAAGACATCATCGGTTGGATCGACCAACCTTCTGTTGAGCTTTCTAACGCTCTTATGAAACACGATGACATTGCTCTTATCCTTGCAACTGGTGGCCCAGGCATGGTTAAAGCAGCTTACTCTTCTGGTAAACCAGCAATCGGTGTAGGTGCAGGTAACGTTCCTGTTGTTATCGACGAAACTGCTGACATCAAACGTGCAGTGGCTTCTATCCTGATGTCTAAGACTTTCGACAACGGCGTAGTATGTGCTTCTGAGCAGGCTGCAATCGTCGTTGATGAAGTTTACGATGAAGTGAAAGAGCGTTTTGCTTCTCACAAAGCTTACGTACTAAGCAAAGCAGAAGCTGAAAAAGTTCGTAAAGTTCTTCTTATCGATGGCGCGCTAAACGCGAAAATCGTAGGTCAGCCAGCAGCGGCAATCGCTGAAATGGCAGGCGTTAAAGTTCCAGCAGACACGAAAGTCCTTGTTGGTGAAGGTCTAGGTAAAGTGTCTCACGATGACGCATTCGCTCACGAGAAACTATCTCCAACTCTAGGTCTATTCCGTGCTGACAACTTCGAAGACGCGGTTGCTCAAGCGGTAACTATGGTTGAGATTGGTGGTATCGGCCACACATCTGGTCTTTACACTAACCAAGATACTAACGCTGACCGTATCCGTTACTTCGGTGACAAGATGAAGACAGCTCGTATCCTAATCAACATCCCGACTACTCACGGTGGTATCGGTGACTTGTACAACTTCAACGTTGCGCCTTCTCTAACTCTAGGTTGTGGTTCATGGGGTGGTAACTCTATCTCTGAGAACGTAGGTCCTAAACACCTAATCAACAAGAAAACTGTAGCGAAGCGAGCTGAAAACATGTTGTGGCATAAACTACCTAAGTCAATCTACTTCCGTCGTGGTAGCCTTCCAATTGCTCTAGGCGACCTAGAAGGTAAGAAACGCGCATTCTTAGTAACTGACCGTTTCCTATTCAACAACGGTTACGCAGATGACGTAGTAAGCCTACTGAAAGCTCAAGGCATGGAAGTTCAAACATTCTTCGATGTTGAAGCTGACCCAACGCTTTCTGTAGTAGAGAAAGGTGCGGCTCAAATGGCTAGCTACCAACCAGACGTTATCTTAGCGCTAGGTGGTGGTTCACCAATGGATGCTGCGAAGATCATGTGGGTAATGTACGAGCACCCAGAAACTCACTTCGAAGAACTAGCAATGCGCTTTATGGACATCCGTAAACGTATTTACAAGTTCCCTAAAATGGGTCAAAAAGCTGAGCTTGTATGTATCACTACAACTTCAGGTACTGGTTCAGAAGTTACGCCATTTGCGGTTGTTACTGACGACAAGACTGGCGCTAAATACCCACTAGCTGACTACGAAATCACGCCAAACATGGCTATCGTTGATGCGAACCTAGTGATGAACATGCCTAAGTCTCTAACAGCATTTGGTGGTTACGATGCAGTAACTCACGCTCTAGAAGCTTACGTATCTGTTCTTGCGAATGAATACTCTGACGGTCAGGCTCTACAAGCACTTAAGATGCTAAAAGAATACCTACCTTCAAGCTACGCGAACGGCGCTAACGACCCAATCGCTCGTGAGAAAGTACACAACGCAGCAACTATCGCTGGTGTGGCATTTGCTAACGCATTCCTAGGTGTTTGTCACTCAATGGCGCACAAACTAGGTGCTGAGTTCCACATTCCACATGGCCTAGCAAACGCACTACTTATCTCTAACGTTGTACGTTACAACGCGAACGATAACCCAACTAAACAAACAGCGTTCTCTCAATACGACCGCCCACAAGCACGTCGTCGTTACGCTGAAGTTGCTGACCACTTAGGTCTAAGCCAAGCTGGTGACCGTACTGCTCAGAAAATTGAACGTCTACTAGCATGGTTGGATGAGCTAAAAGTGAACCTAGACATCCCAATGTCTATCCAAGCGGCAGGCGTAGCTGAAGCAGACTTTATCGCGAAACTTGATGAGCTAGCAGTTGAAGCGTTCGATGACCAATGTACTGGTGCGAACCCTCGCTACCCACTAATTAGCGAACTTAAAGATGTGTTAATGGCTTCTTACTACGGTAAAGCATTCGTTGAAGGTGAAACTTTCGAAGGTACAACAGTTATCAAGAAGAAAGCAGACCAAGAAGCAGCGAAAGCGGCGCCTAAAGCAAAGAAAGAAAAAGCTGACGCGTAATCAAGAGTCGTGTGAGTAAGGTTTTCGCTAGCACGAAACCTTAACCGGGAAAAAGTAAAAACCCCAGTCATTTGACTGGGGCTTTTTTGTTGAGAAAGTTGAGTAATAGCGATCCATTGACGCAACAAACACGTTGTCCATTCATACTTCTGTAGCAACCACTCTGCCACTAAAATACTCATTTGATACGATATATGCAGTATTGCGAACCAATTCATCTTGGATCTCGGCCCAGTGTCTTTCGTTAAGTTCTTCTCTTGTATGGTTTACCGAAGGAATGACGCCACCCACCCGAATATTAAATGGAGTGAGCTCTTTTGCCCAACTGTGAGTAAAACCTGACACCAAAGCAGCCATGCTTTCGACTCCCGTTAAATCTTCATGGCTGTCATGGGAAATGACGTTAACTATTACCCCTTTCTTATTTCTAGCGCGAAATCGTTCGGCTCCCACCTGGCCATAGGTGTAGAGGAAGCGTGCAGCAGAAGACAAGTGATCAATGTAAGTACTCATAGGTTCGGGAGCCATCAAGCCTGGCATGGGAGAGCTCGTCCAGCAATTGACTATCACGTCTGGTGTCGCACGCAGCTGCGATTCTATTTGATCAAACAGTAAGTTAATGGACGTTGTGTTATCACTGCACACATTCATCGCATAGACTTTATCTGTGAAGGCACTAATCTGCTCATAGCTCGCTTTTAGAGCGCTAGAGTTTTGGTCACAAAGAATCAACGTCGCTCCAAGGTGAGCAAAGTGACTAGCACAAGTCCTTCCTATAACAGAACCTGCAGACGTGACGAGAATAATTGATTCTTTAATATCCATAACACCTTCACTGTATCCCTGTGTGAAAAAAATACACCAGTGGTTTGTGCTATTAGCATGGTTGAAATTAGAAAGGCTCAGTGTGAAAGACTTCAAACTAACGCTTTTGGATGAGGACTATTGTGCGGTAATTTGTAAGGCGTCACATTTCTGACTGTGGATACTGCAAGCTGTTGGTTGAACAATGATCTCTATACTTGCAGTTGAATTTGATACTGACGTTGAGCCGTCACTAGTTGATTGTATAGCCCTGCATCTGGGATGAGGTTTTTGTTGCGCTCGCCCAATTTGCGTCGCTCATGACCGGATAGGTTGTGATAAACGTCTTCAGGAAGATTAAACGTATCTTCCGGCAAGTAGGTCAGGGCGTCTGGTTTCAAGTAGTGACTCAGTTTCGCTGAGGGTAGACCTGCACCGTGGAATTGTTTTGCTTGCTGTGCTGCTAGCTCATAGCTGCTGCTATCAGAACGAAGAGCTTGAGGCGTTGACAATTCAAGTTGTTGACGGAGTATATCTTCGCTGGTGGCTACTTCTTTGATTTCCTCTACAGGTACAACGTCGCGTACATCGTTAGAAAACATCGACAAAATCAGTGCAAAATCGGCACGACGTCCTTCGTGGACAGCATGGTTTATACCATTGCCGAACTGAAGTTCGTTAATAATTGCCGCTTTGTCTAAAGTATGAATTTGCATGATGTTCCTCGCTCGATGCCATTTTAACGGCGTGTCTGAGAAGAACTTTAGGAAAAAGAAGAGATTAAATTGGAGTTTTTAAGCGAAAAATAAAAAGCTCGCTGGTTCAGCGAGCTTTTAAAATAAGACTAAATTGAACTTAGGGGGAAGTAAAATTACTTCGCTAGGTTCTCAGCTACGAAGTCCCAGTTTACAAGTGCCCAGAAGCCGTTCATGTAATCAGGACGTACGTTGCGGTAATCGATGTAGTATGCGTGTTCCCACAGGTCAACAGTTAGAAGTGGTGTTGTGCCTTCTTCTGTTAGAGGAGTAGCAGCGTTAGAAGTGTTAACGATCTCTAGAGAGCCGTCAGCTTTCTTAACAAGCCAAGTCCATGAAGAACCGAAGTTGTTGATTGCTGAATCAGTAAACTTCGCTTTGAATTCTTCGAAAGAACCGAATGCTGCGTTGATTGCGTCAGCAACTGCGCCTGTTGGTTCGCCGCCCGCGTTTGGAGCAAGACAGTGCCAGTAGAACGTGTGGTTCCAGATTTGCGCTGCGTTGTTGAATACGCCACCAGTAGAAGTCTTGATGATCTCTTCTAGAGTTTTGCCTTCGAACTCAGTGCCAGGGATAAGACCATTTAGCTTAACAACGTAAGTGTTGTGGTGCTTACCGTGGTGGTAGTCTAGAGTCTCTGCTGAGATGTGTGGTTCTAGTGCGTCTTTCGCGTAAGGAAGAGCTGGTAGTTCAAATGCCATTACTCGATTCTCCATTGATTTGAAAGGATGACCTTTCGATTGCTTCCAGTGTTTTTTATAGCTATGTAGCCTTTAAGGCTGACTTGCTAAGTATTTTAGCAAGTTTTTACTTTATTAAAACCCCGATATGAAAATATTTTAAGGGGTTAGCGGCTGTGAAGTGCTCAATTGTTCGCCATCAAGCAACCTGAATTTAAGCCTTATTAATTATATGGTTTTTATTCTGTCGTTATTGAGTAGAATGTGGCAAATAAACAAAGTTCAAACCCATGAATGAGGAAGCGATGGAAACTATCGACAAAATCAAACAGCAGATCTCTGAAAACTCAATCCTGCTGTACATGAAAGGATCACCGAAACTGCCAAGCTGTGGTTTCTCTTCTCAAGCGTCACAGGCTCTAATGGCATGTGGTGAGAAGTTCGCTTACGTAGACATTCTGCAAAACCCAGATATCCGTGCTGAGCTACCAAAGTACGCACAATGGCCAACATTCCCTCAACTATGGGTTGAAGGCGAGCTTATCGGCGGTTGCGATATCATTCTAGAAATGTTCCAAAAAGGTGAACTTCAGCCTCTAATCAAAGAAGCTGCAGCGCGCGCTGAAGATCAAGCTGAGTAATTCGTAAATACTCACATTTAGCGATAGAATACGAAGGAGCCGTACTGGCTCCTTTTTCTTTTTAGGTTAGTGGAATGAACATAAAGCTTTACTACGTGCATGACCCAATGTGCAGTTGGTGTTGGGGTTACAAACCGACGCTTGATAAATTGAAACAGCAACTGCCAGGCGTTATTCAGTTTGAGTATGTGGTGGGTGGTCTTGCGCCAGATACTAGTTTGCCGATGCCACCAGAGATGCAACAAAAACTCGAAGGTATTTGGAAGCAGATTGAGCGTCAGTTGGGCACCAAGTTTAACTACGATTTTTGGAAGCTTTGTACGCCAGTAAGAAGCACTTACCAATCTTGTCGCGCAGTTATCGCAGCGGGCTTTCAAGATTCTTATGAGCAGATGCTAGAAGCGATTCAACATGCGTATTACTTACGTGCGATGCCTCCTCATGAAGAAGCGACTCACTTGCAGCTAGCTAAAGAAATTGGTTTGAATGTTCAGCAGTTCAAGAACGATATGGACGGCTCTTTCTTAGAAGGTGTGTTCCAAGATCAACTGAGTCTTGCAAAGAGCCTAGGCGTGGATTCTTACCCTAGCTTGGTTCTTCAAATTAACGACGCTTATTTCCCGATTGCCGTGGATTATCTGTCAACAGAGCCTACCTTGAAACTGATACGTGAGCGTATTATTGACAATATGTCAGCGCAATAATCGCGATTTCAAATAACAAAAAGCCGCTCAATGAGCGGCTTTTTCGTAACTAAGTATATCCATCAAACAAAGGTACTAAAGCACCATTGCAGCAATCCAACCAAAGATGATCAGTGGAATGTTGTAGTGGATAAAGGTTGGAACAACCGTTTCCCAAATGTGCTCATGCTGACCGTCGGCATTTAGACCAGATGTAGGGCCTAATGTCGAGTCGGACGCTGGAGAACCAGCATCACCCAAAGCGGCAGCAGTACCAACAAGTGCGATGGTTGCCATTGGCGAAAAACCAAATGCCAACGCGAGTGGAACGTAGATTGTCGCCAAGATTGGAATGGTTGAAAACGATGAACCAATGCCCATTGTTACTAGCAGGCCAACGATCAGCATCAGTAGTGCTGCAAGCGGCTTATTATCACCAATGCTCGTAGAGAGAGACTGTACTAATGTCTCAACGCCACCTGTTTGCTTCATTACCGCAGCAAAACCTGCGGCAGCGATCATGATGAAACCAATCATAGCCATCATATGCACGCCTTTTGTGAAGACATCGTGCGTTTCTTTCCAAGCTATCACACCGCCAAAAGTAAACACCATAAAGCCAGCTAGAGCACCAATAATCATTGAGCCAGTGTAAAGCTGAACACCCAATGCGGCGACAATACCAAGAGCAGCCACCAAAATGTGCTTTTTATTGATAGCATGATCTGTCTCGTGAACGACAGTCAACTCCGTTTCTTCGTAGATGCGCGGTTTACGGTAGCTAACAAAGATCGCCAGCAATAGACCAAACAACATACCAGCACCTGGCAGTAACATTGCAGTTGGAACTTGGCTTGCAACCACGTTCTCCAAACCGTTGTCATGTAGGTTCTTTAATAGAATGTTGTTTAAGAAAATGCCGCCGAAACCAACAGGTAAGATCATGTAAGGTGTGATCAAACCAAAGGTAAGAACACACGCGACCAAACGTCGATCGAGCTTAAGTTTCGCAAATACGCCCAAAAGAGGTGGAATCAAAATTGGAATAAAGGCGATATGGACCGGAATTACGTTCTGAGATGACATAGTGACAAGAACGAGCGCGACTAACACCGCGTACTTTAACCCGGTAGTTGACGCCGAGTTTTCTTTACCGTTTAAGCGCTTGATAACACTTTTTGCCAGTAGGTCCGTGATGCCAGATTTAGAGATGGCAACGGCGAAAGTACCTAACATTGCGTAGCTCAGAGCGATAGTCGCACCGCCACCTAAACCACTTTCGAACGCGGCAACTGTGTCTCCAAGGCTCATGCCTGCGACAAGGCCACCAACGATGGCACTAAACGTGAGGGCAACCACCACGTTTACGCGCATCAATGCTAACACGAGCATGACGCACACTGATATAACGACAGGATTCATACTTTTCCTAATATGTTGTGTTTACTTATTATTCTTCGTCAGCAAGCGGCCAACCGCCGAGGGCCTTCCATTTGTTGACAATACCGCAGAATAATTCTGCTGTTTTTTGTGTATCGTAAAGCGCTGAGTGTGCTTCACGATTATCGAATTCCATCCCGGCCGTTTTGCATGCTTTCGCGAGAACCGTTTGACCATAAGCAAGGCCACTCAATGTTGCCGTGTCAAAAGTAGCAAAGGGATGAAAAGGGACTCTTTTTAGTTTACAGCGCTCATTGGCTGCATTTACAAAACCTAAGTCGAATGCTGCGTTATGGGCAACCATAATTGCGCGCGAGCAATCTGCGGCTTTTTGTTCTTTGCGAATAAGTTTATAAATCTCTTTTAACGCTTCTTGCTCAGAAACTGCACCACGAAGAGGGCTATATGGGTCACGAATACCATTGAATTCTAGCGCTTCTTTTTCTAAGTTAGCGCCCTCAAATGGCTCAACATGAAAATGAATGGTGGAGGCCGGATGCAACACGCCATCTTCGTCCATTTTTAACGTAACGGCGCAAATTTCTAAAAGTGCATCAGTTTGAGCATTGAAACCTGCGGTCTCAACGTCTACTACCACAGGGAAATAACCACGAAAGCGTTTTTTCAAGGTCAGAGCTTCATTTTCTATTGTCATGTCGGCTTATTTTTGTGTGACGAAGGCTGCATTATTGCAGATTATACCGACGAGAAAAACCGCAATTTAGGAGAAAAACGGAATTCTATTTTGCATCTCATCAATACGCTCGATCGCATTTCGTGTGATTGAGTTACCATGATTAACGTTAATCGTAATGTTACGATATTTCGCACGTTGGCGAGGTTCTTGCATGCCGGGTGAAGTGGTTTTATTGATTCAAATTGACGGCAACAGACTGCCGTTTAAGAGACAGTACTTAGATGAAGAAATGGCTGATTACTAGTGGCGTTATATTTTCGTTGTTTAGCACAAGCAGTTTTGCTGTGATGGGTAAACGTTATGTTGCCACTCCACAGCAATCTCAATGGGAAATGGTGGTCAACACACCGTTAGAATGCCAACTTGTTCACCCTATTCCAAGTTTTGGAGATGCGGTATTTTCATCTCGTGCGAATAAAAAAATCAATTTAGACTTTGAGTTAAAAATGCGTCGTCCGATGGGAGAAACACGTAACGTCAGTCTCATCTCTATGCCGCCACCTTGGCGGCCAGGTGAACACGCCGATCGAATTACAAACCTAAAGTTTTTTAAACAGTTTGATGGTTATGTCGGAGGGCAAACAGCATGGGGCATTTTGTCTGAGCTGGAAAAAGGGCGTTATCCGACCTTTAGTTATCAGGATTGGCAGAGCCGAGATCAGAGAATTGAAGTCGCATTGTCATCCGTGCTGTTTCAAAATAAGTACAACGCGTTTAGCGACTGTATTTCCAATTTATTGAAATACAGTTTTGAAGACATTGCCTTTACGATTTTGCACTACGAAAGACAAGGCGATCAGTTAACCAAGGCTTCCAAAAAGCGTTTATCACAAATTGCAGATTATATCCGACATAATCAAGATATCGATCTCGTGCTGGTGGCGACGTACACCGATTCAACCGATGGCAAAAGTGCGAGCCAAAGTTTATCTGAGCGACGTGCAGAGTCACTTCGTGATTATTTTCAGTCTCTAGGGCTACCGGAAGATCGAATTCAAGTGCAAGGGTACGGCAAGCGTCGTCCTATTGCAGATAATGGCTCGCCAATAGGAAAAGACAAAAACCGCCGAGTCGTAATATCACTCGGGCGAACCCAAGTGTAACGAATATAAAAACGCCGAAGCTGAAAGCTTCGGCGTTTTTAATTTACTGACGTTGTTAATAATATTTTAATAGGATTTTGCTAAGTACCTTTCGGTGATTCCGGCTGTATAATTTGAATGTTAGTTTAAGCGGAATTTGGCAATGACTTCGCAATTTGTTGCGGTATCGATTTTTTCAACCTGTTTGGCAATAGCCGGATTAGGGTGACGTTTCATGAAGTCTATTAATGCTTTAGTGCAACATCCTATTGAGTCGATAAAGCTTGCACATTCTTTATTTGGGCATTGTGGGATGAGTGTTAAGACTTTCTCTGAAGCCAGCTGAAGGTATTTGAGTTCATAGTCAGTGTCTCCGGCCCAACGCCAGAACTGAGCTAAGTTATGACAAGAAATCACAGAAATTAATAATCGCTCGTCTGCTTCAATTTCCACACATTCGCTAATATCTTCACTCAGGCTTAGGGCTTGCTGGTAATGAAGAATGCTGCGAACAGGGTCATCTAGTTGAAGTGCCGTATCGGCTAGAAGTGTGTGTTTTTCCCATTCACTGATCATTATCGTAATCCCGCATATCGAAGTTGCGAATAAATCTAAACGATAATTATTATCAAGTAAAGTGTTTTGTTTATAAAAGAACAGGCAGATCGCAGACCTGCCTGTAATCGATGTTCAACTTGCAGTACAAGTGATTATTAGAAGTGCCGCTTAGCCTTCAAGACCTGCTGAAGCTTGCTTGTTTTGGATAAGCTCAATCATATAACCATCTGGGTCTTTTACGAATGCAATGTGCGTGCTTCCGCCTTTTACTGGACCTGGTTCACGCGTCACATTACCGCCCGCCGCTTTGATAGCGTCGCAAGTTGTGTAGATATCATCAACACCAATGGCGATATGACCAAAAGCAGTACCTAGGTCATATTCAGTTTTACCCCAGTTGTAAGTTAGCTCGATCACAGCACCTTGGGATTCGTCACCGTAGCCAAGAAACGCCAGTGTGTATTCGTACTCTTTATTCTCGTTCGTACGAAGCAACTGCATGCCCATAACTTCAGTGTAAAACTTGATGGATTTGTCTAGATCACCTACGCGAAGCATAGTGTGGAGAATTCGACCATTTGACATTTTTTGCTCCTAGCTTTGATTTTCAAATAGCGTTAGCTATCTGGATATACTTTCTCTTTATATTCGCACAAATCTTCAATAATGCAGCTACCGCAGCGAGGCTTTCTCGCCAAGCACGTGTAGCGGCCATGAAGAATGAGCCAGTGGTGCACATCGAGTTTGAACTCTTTTGGCACAACTTTTAATAGCTTTTGCTCGACATCATCAACCGTTTTGCCGATTGCAAACTTAGTACGATTCGACACGCGATAAATGTGCGTATCGACGGCAATGGTTGGCCAACCAAAAGCGGTGTTGAGCACGACGTTTGCGGTCTTGCGACCTACGCCTGGTAGCGCTTCTAACGCTGCACGATCTTCAGGAACTTCACCATTGTGTTTTTCCAACAAGATCTTACAAGTCTTGATAGTGTTTTCTGCTTTTGAGTTAAATAAACCGATGGTCTTTATGTATTCTTTTAAGCCATCAACTCCCAAATCGAGAATACTTTTCGGTGTATTAGCGACAGGGAAAAGCTTGTCGGTGGCTTTATTGACACTTACATCGGTTGCTTGCGCTGATAGTAATACCGCGATTAGCAGTTCAAAAGGGGAGCTCCAGTTAAGCTCAGTTTGAGGATTCGGATTGTTTTCTCGTAATCGCTCAAGAATTTCGATTCTTTTTATTTTGTTCATTGCTGACTTCCAATACCGTCTCTGCGGTTTATGAAAAAGGCTCCTATGACAGAGCCTTATTTTGTTATGCGTTGGTGACGCGAGCACGTTCTATGGTTGGTTTTTCTTCTTTTGGTTGACGTGCCTGGACTGAATTATCGATGACATTTTTAAGCGCTATCAACAGACCAACACCGATAAATGCACCGGGTGGAAGAAGCGCTAGCAGAAAGCTGTTGTCAAATTGGAAAACTTGAATGCGGAGAGCGGATGCCCAGTCTCCTAATAGCAGATCTGCCCCGTCGAATAGCGTGCCATTACCAATTAACTCACGCATGGCACCTAGCACGACCAAAACGCTTGTCATACCAAGACCCATCCATAAACCGTCTAATGCTGCAGGCGCAACATCATTTTTTGAAGCGTATGCTTCAGCTCGACCAATAATGATGCAGTTCGTTACAATCAGAGGAATAAAGATACCAAGAGACAGGTATAAACCATACGCATAGGCATTCATCAATAACTGAACGCAGGTAACAAGTGAGGCAATAATCATCACGAATACAGGAATGCGGATCTCTTTTGGTACGTAATTACGAATAAGAGAAACCGTGACGTTGGAGCCGACCAGCACTAATAAGGTTGCAATACCAAGACCTAAGGCATTGGTTATTGTGGAAGAAACCGCTAGTAGTGGACACAGACCCAGCAGCTGTACGAGAGCAGGGTTATTACTCCACATACCGTTTTTCATCAGCAATTTATTCTCATTCATTACTGCTCTCCTTCACAGCCCAAAGGCTGGCTAAGAATGTCTTCACGAGATTGGTTTACGTAGTTAACGGTATTTCGCACCACTTTTACGACGGCTCTAGGCGTGATCGTTGCACCAGTAAATTGATCGAAATCACCACCATCTTTACGAACTTTCCATGAGTTCCAGTTACTTTCCGTGACTTGTTTGTCCGTAAAGCTCAGGATCCAGTCGGTGACACGAAGATCAATTTTGTCGCCCAGGCCAGGGGTTTCTTGATGGCTTAAGACGCGTGTCCCCAAAATATTGCCCTGATTGTCAATCCCAGTAATAACTTTTATCTCACCATTGTAGCCATCTGGCGCGATGGATTCTATTGCGATTGCTGTCGGTTCACCATTCTTTGTGGCGAGGTAGGCTGGCATCGCACGCAATGTCCCCAGTTCTGGTGACGTGACCATAGTGCAGGCTTGCGTGAGTGCGTTGTCATGCATATTTTCTGGAATGACTTGATTCAAAACAGAAAGCAATTGTTGTTGTTCTTGTATCTTGATTTGGTCTTTTGTTAGGTACTGAGTAAAGGCGACTAATCCGGTTGTTGCACAGGCAAAGATCGCAAGTGTCAGACCATTTTTTCTAATAGCGGTTAACATGTTTACCTCAGTGACCGTAAGTTCTAGGTTTGGTGTAGTAATCGATCAGTGGCACACACATATTTGCAAGTAACACTGCGAATGCAACACCATCAGGGAAGCCGCCCCAACTGCGAATGATAAAGACCAAAGCACCAATAAGCGCGCCAAAGATCAAACGTCCTTTAACGGTGGTAGACGCCGACACGGGATCGGTTGCAATAAAGAATGCGCCAAGCATGGTTGCACCTGATAACAAGTGGAAGATTGGCGACGCAGTTTCCCCTGGGGTCAGCAAGCTGAACACGAGGCTAAATAGCGTCAGGCTCGCTAGGAAGCCTACGGGGATATACCATTGGATGATGCGTTTTTTGATCATCACTAAACCACCAAGTAAGTAGGCAAGATTTACCCATTGCCAACCAATGCCAGCTAATCCATCGAATATTGGCTGCGACAGTACTTCGCTTGGGGTTGCACCTGTATGAATGCCGGTCTTAAATGCATCAAGTGGCGTCGCCATTGTCACACCGTCAACCCCCGTTCGAACTTGCTGAAGCGATAAGCCGTCGTAATCATAGCCCGTAAAAATTAAAGAGAGTGTATCTGCAAAATTTACGTGATCAGGTATGAGTGACGTCGGGGCACTCCAACTCGTCATTTGCACTGGGAATGAGATCAACAAGACCACATAAGCGACCATGGCAGGATTGAATAAGTTTTGACCAAGGCCACCATATAGGTGTTTAGCGATTACAATCGCGAAAATAAGTCCGATCACCATAATCCACCACGGAGACCATGGTGGGATAGCAACGGCTAATAACCAAGCGGTAACGATCGCACTGTTATCACGTAGTGCTCGCATCGGCGAACGTTTACGGAATACCATAACTAAGGCTTCAAGTGATACAGCGACTGCGATGGCAAAAATCAGTTGAATAAGCGTTCCCCACCCAAAGAAGTAGGTCTGAGCCGCTAAACCTGGGAGAGCACAAAGTGCCACCCATTTCATTAAGTCAGGTGTGCTACGACGGCTGTGGGTATGCGGTGAACTGGCAATAAAAAACGACACTACTCGTTCTCCTCAGTATTATTTTTATTAGCTTTTTGCTGCGCTTTGCGAGCCTTCGCGCGCGCAATAGCAGCAGCGACAGCCGCTTTTTTCGGATCTTCAGTT
>NZ_JBSRRK010000006.1:0-304209 GCF_053890955.1 Vibrio sp. JZG120 | reverse complement strand
TGTTCAGCAGGCGTTTCAGCTTCTACCGTTTCGGCTGGTTCTTCTTGCTTAGCTTTACGCGCTTTGGCACGCGCAATGGCCGCAGCGACAGCCGCTTTTTTCGGATCTTCAGTTTGTTCAGCAGGCGTTTCAGCTTCTACCGTTTCGGCTGGTTCTTCTTGCTTAGCTTTACGCGCTTTGGCACGCGCAATAGCCGCAGCGACAGCCGCTTTTTTCGGATCTTCAGCTTGTTCAGCAGGCGTTTCAGCTTCTACCGTTTTGGCTGGTTCTTCTTGCCTAGCTTTACGCGCTTTGGCGCGTGCAATGGCAGCAGCAACCGCGGCTTTCTTCGGATCCTCAGCTTTCTCAGCAGGCGCTTCAGTTTCTTCCGTTTCAGTTGAGTCTGCTTGTTTCGCTTTACGCGCTTTGGCACGCGCAATGGCAGCAGCAACCGCGGCTTTTTTCGGATCGTCGGTTGGCTCAGTAGGCGCTTCTGCTTCTACCGTTTCAGCTGAGTCTGCTTGTTTCGCTTTACGAGCCTTAGCGCGAGCAATAGCAGCAGCAACCGCGGCTTTCTTCGGATCTTCGGTTTTCTCAGTAGGCGTTTCAGCTTCTTCAGTTTCAGTTGAGTCTGCTTGTTTCGCTTTACGTGCTTTGGCACGTGCAATGGCAGCAGCAACCGCGGCTTTCTTCGGATCGTCGGTTTGCTCAGCAGGTGCTTGAGCTTCTAACGTTTCGGTTGGTTCTTCTTGTTGAGCTTTTTTCGCTTTAGCTCGGGCGATGGCTGCTGCAACTGCCGATTTCTTATCATCAGCGTTGTTGTCTGGTGTTTCGCCTTGCTCTTTTTGTGCTTTACGTTCGCGGGCTAGACGTTTGCGTTCTTCGCGCAGTTTTGCCATTTCTGAGTTATCAGGTTCACTAGAGCCTGCTTTAGCGGCTGCGGCCTGTTTTGCCTTCGCTTTGGCAATGGCTGCTGCGACGGCAGGTTTCACGGCTGGCTCTGCTTTTTCTGTTGTTTCTGTCTTCTGAGCTTTCACTCGTGCGATCGCTGCTGCAATCGCATCATCACCACCAGAAGATTTCATGTCTTTACGGCGCTGATCGGCTGCTTTCTTAAAGCGACTTTCACGTTCTGCTTTTTCGCGCTCCATGCGCGCTTTCTTCTCTTCAAAACGCAGCTTCGCTCGCTCAGCAGCTTCCGCTTCTTGTGTTCTGGTGCGAATTTCCGCTTTTGCTTGGCGGTAGTACTGTACGAGAGGAATTTCACTTGGACACACAAACGCACAAGCACCGCACTCGATACAATCCTTTAAGTTTAGTTCTTCGAGTTTGTCATACTCTTCAGCTTTTGCATGCCATTGCAGTTGCTGAGGTAGCAGTGAAGCAGGGCAAGCTTCAGCACATTGGCTACAGCGAATACATTCCATCTCATGTTGGTGTGGAGAGATCTCACGACGAGTCGGGGCAAGGATACAGTTTGCTGTCTTGGTAATCGGCACTTGAGAGTGGGGAAGGGTGAAGCCCATCATTGGTCCACCCATGATTAAACGTTGTAACTTCTTATCGGCTTTATAGCCAAACTCATCCAATAACGCCTGTACTGGTGTACCTAATAATGCCCAAACATTGCGTGGTTGTTTGAATGTTTTACCGGTGAGAGTCACCACGCGTTTTATCATCGGTTCACCATCGATGATTGCGCGTTTGATTGAGTAAAGAGAACCGACATTTTGAACCAAAATACCAATATCGGCTGGAATTGCGCCGCTTGGTACTTCTTTATTGGTCAAAATTTTGATCAGCTGTTTTTCACCACCAGAAGGGTATTTAGTCGGGATAACGCGAATGACGATATCTTTGTTTAGAGCCGCAGCTTCTAACGCTTTAATTGCCTCTGGTTTGTTATCTTCAATACCAATAATCGTGAGCTTTGGTGTCAGGATATGTTCGACAATCTCGATACCTTGGATGAGCTCTTCGGCATGCTCTTGCATGAGCTTGTCATCTGATGTGATGTATGGCTCACACTCAGCTGCGTTGACGATAAGAATCTCTGTGCGAGCAAAACCTGATTGGATTTTTTTTGCGGTAGGGAAACCTGCGCCACCCATACCTGAAATGCCTGCGAGACGAATAATATCGATCAGTGCGTCAGGTGTTTCTTGTTTGTAATCCGCGACGGGTTTTCTGTCACACCATGTATCGTTACCATCAGGTGTAATGACCGCACAGAGTTCACTCAGACCTGAAGGGTGAGCAACGGTTCTAGGCTCAATTGCGGTGATCGTACCCGATGTAGGAGCATGCACTGGAACGGTAAAACCAGTTTCGGATTGCGTTAATGGCTGACCTTTTAATACGTGGTCACCTTCGGCAACCAATAAGTTACCAGCCTTACCAATGTGTTGTTTTAGCGGTAATACAATTTCTGATGGGATAGCCGCGTGAACGAGCTCAGTTTTGTTGGACTGCTTTTTGTTTTCTGCCGGATGCACACCACCAGGGAAATCCCAAAGCGAGCCTGTACGAATTTGTTCAATCAAAGACAACATGCGAAACCTTACTTAATTGAATCTTTCACGTTCGCTGCATCGTCGGCAGCATCCGTAATGTTGAGTACTGGAATGGAGTTAAGTTGCCACTTCCAGCTTTCCGTGGTGGTTGCCACAGGAATCATTTCAATACAATCAGTTGGACATGGTGCAACACATAAGTCACACCCCGTACATTCGTCTTTAATTACGGTATGGACCGCTTTTGTACCGCCTACAATTGCATCCACTGGACACGCTTGAATACACTTAGTACAGCCAATGCACATATCTTCATGGATAAACGCAACGGTTGGAATTTTGCTGTCGAGATCGTGCGCAGATTCTTCTGGCTCAACACCCATTAAGTCGGCGAGCTTTTCGATTGTTGCCTGACCGCCAGGTGGACATTTGTTGATGTGGTCGCCATTTGCAATCGCTTCAGCATAAGGGCGGCAACCAGGATAGCCACATTGACCGCATTGAGTTTGAGGTAAGATTGCGTCGATTTGATCCACAATTGGGTCTGCCTCGACTTTGAAGCGAATAGAAGCAAAACCAAGTATCGCGCCGAAAATCGCAGCAAGAACCGCTAACGCGATGATCGCAATTAAAATCGTACTCATTGTTTACTTCACCAAACCTGTAAAGCCCATAAAGGCTAGTGACATTAAACCCGCTGTAATCATTGCAATCGATGCACCTTTAAAAGGCACTGGTACGTCGGCGGCAGCTATGCGCTCACGCATGGATGCAAAAAGTATCAACACCAATGAGAAACCAACAGCGGCGCCGAAGCCGTAGATAATCGATTCGATAAAGTTATGGTTCTCATTAATATTAAGAAGCGCGACGCCTAATACCGCGCAGTTTGTAGTGATCAGCGGTAAGAAAATACCAAGCAAGCGATAAAGTGTTGGACTTGTTTTGTGCACAACCATTTCGGTGAACTGCACCACAACGGCTATCACCAAAATAAAACTCATGGTTCGAAGGTACTCAATACCCAGTGGACGAAGAATGTAGCTTTCCACTAAATACGCACACACTGACGCGAGCGTTAGCACAAAAGTTGTCGCTAAGCCCATACCTATTGCTGTTTCCAGTTTTTTGGACACACCCATGAAAGGACATAGGCCCAAAAACTTCACCAGTACAAAGTTGTTCACCAGCACAGTGCCGACCAACAACAAAACATATTCGGTCATAGTTATTACGTTCTTAAAATCCGATCTTGATATTATCGTGTTTTGTGACACCAATAACAACCAGTGAACGATGTGGTTTTACATACACGATGGAAAAATAGTCGTCTATGTGAGGTATTTTGATGAATCAATAAGAAATTGAACAGCTTGCTGAATGGATTTTACAAAGACGCTGGTGCTGTCTTTCCTCAAAGAATCTTTTGCTCAGAAGGTGGGAATTACACTTAGCGAGTAATTTTAAGTCGTCACTTGAGATATTGATGGTGAAAGAAGTTTTTGATTTCAAAACGAAAAAAGCCGTGTCTTGCGACACGACTTTTCTGGAATTTGGCTCCTCCTGCTGGGCTCGAACCAGCGACCTGCGGATTAACAGTCCGTCGCTCTACCAACTGAGCTAAGGAGGAATTGCTTTGCTTGAAAGCGGAACGAATCTTACCGAGCAGCCAAACTACTGTCAACAGTAAAAAAATACATTTTTAGCAAAAAATATTGGGGGAAGGGCTTTACTTTTCTGTACTGCTTGTCAGTAAAGGGGTGAGGTTAGTTATCCACTAATTTTGTGGATAACTATGTTGATGAGATCTGAGTAAAGATCTTTTATATGCAACCTGGTTTTTATTTAGTGAATTTTTAATCAGAGCTATACAGAGAATATGCAATTAAAACATAGATTTATTGATGTTAAGCAAAATGTATTCAAGGTGGATAAAAATCTAGCTTTTGGGGATAAAGAGTGTTTAGGCTAATTTTTGGGGAAAAGTTGTGGAAACTGCAATGTGAAGAATGGGTGTGGCTCTTCAGCTAGGGCGAAGTACTATATCAGAGTAGGTTTTGTATGGCTATAGCATTCTAGACAAACAAGAAAATTTATTAACAATGGTGGGTAAATTTTCAATAGACGTAGATTTCATTGGCTAAGGTGTATATATATACAGCCAAAGCGCAGTAAATTTGAGGAAGGGTATGAGTAAAGTCTATGAATTGGTCTCCGATTATCAGCCATCGGGTGACCAGCCGGGAGCGATCAAGCAGCTGCTTGAGGGGCTCGATGCTGGACTGGCACATCAAACACTATTGGGGGTAACGGGATCGGGTAAAACGTTCACACTAGCGAATGTTATCGCTCAAGCCCAGCGACCTGCAATATTACTTGCTCCAAACAAAACTCTCGCAGCGCAATTATATGGCGAGATGAAATCATTCTTTCCTAATAATGCGGTGGAGTACTTTGTTTCCTACTACGATTACTACCAGCCTGAAGCTTATGTCCCGACGACGGATACTTTCATTGAAAAAGACGCATCGGTTAACGCTCACATAGAGCAAATGCGCCTTTCCGCAACGAAAGCACTATTGGAACGTAAAGACGCGATTATCGTTGCGTCTGTTTCTGCTATCTATGGTTTGGGAGACCCAGAATCTTACTTGCAAATGATGTTGCATTTACGTCGTGGTGACGTGATTGATCAACGGAACATGCTACGACGTTTGGCAGAGCTACAATATTCAAGAAATGACGTGGCATTTGAGCGAGGACAGTTCCGGGTTCGTGGCGAAGTGATTGATATCTTTCCAGCGGAATCTGACCAAGACGCAGTTCGTGTCGAAATGTTTGATGATGAAATTGACTGCATCAGTGTTTTTGATCCATTGACTGGTGTGGTGAAACAGCGAGATTTACCACGCTACACCATTTATCCTAAGACGCACTACGTGACACCAAGAGATCGTATTCTTGAAGCGATTGAAAATATTAAGGTTGAATTAGAAGTACGCAAAAAACAGCTTCTAGACAACAACAAGCTACTGGAAGAACAGCGTATTAGCCAGCGGACTCAATTCGATATCGAGATGATGAATGAGTTAGGTTTTTGCTCAGGTATCGAAAACTATTCTCGCTATCTCAGCGGACGATCGGAAGGCGAGCCGCCACCGACATTGTTTGATTATTTGCCTCATGACGGTTTGTTGATCATCGATGAATCCCACGTGACGGTGCCGCAGATTGGTGCCATGTATAAAGGTGACCGCTCTCGTAAAGAAACGCTGGTAGAGTTTGGTTTTCGCTTACCTTCTGCGTTAGATAATCGTCCCCTCAAGTTTGAAGAGTTTGAAGCGTTAGCACCGCAGACGATTTTTGTCTCTGCGACGCCAGGAAGTTATGAACTAGAAAAATCTTCAGGCGATGTAGCGGATCAAGTTGTTCGTCCAACAGGCTTGCTTGACCCAGAATTGGAAGTTCGCCCAGTAGCGACCCAAGTAGACGACTTGTTGTCTGAAATTCGCCTCCGTTCTGCTAAAGATGAGCGAGTTCTAGTGACAACATTGACCAAACGAATGGCCGAAGATCTCACCGAGTACTTGCACGAACATGATGTTAGGGTACGTTACTTACACTCAGATATTGATACCGTAGAACGTGTGGAGATCATCCGTGATCTTCGTCTTGGCGAGTTTGACGTGCTGGTGGGAATTAACTTGCTACGAGAAGGCTTGGACATGCCTGAAGTTTCGCTGGTTGCAATATTGGATGCAGATAAAGAGGGCTTCTTGCGCTCCGAGCGTTCACTGATTCAGACCATTGGTCGTGCTGCGCGAAATCTTGAAGGTAAGGCGATCTTGTATGCTGACCGAATCACCAACTCCATGAAAAAGGCGATGGATGAAACCAACCGCCGCCGCGAGAAGCAGAAAGCGTACAACGAAGAAATGGGCATTTCGCCGCAAGCGCTCAAACGAAATATCAAAGATATTATGGAATTGGGCGATATTACCAAGTCTAAACGTCAGCGTAATACTAAACAGGTACCGTTGTCGAAAGTGGCGGAGCCTTCGCAAACATACGAGGTCATGTCTCCTCAGCAGTTGGAAAAAGAAATCAGTCGACTTGAGGCGGCAATGTATCAGCACGCGCAAGATTTAGAGTTTGAATTGGCGGCGCAAAAGCGTGACGAGATTGAAAAACTAAGAGCGCAGTTCATCGCAAATAGTTAAAAATAAGCTTAATGATCTAGCTTAGCCAAGTGTTTTAGATTGCTTGCAGAAAAAAAAGAAGCCAATAGGCAGTCGGGTCTATTGGCTTGTTTTGTGAACATCTCGTTCACTAACAACGTCAGTTGGCTAGGTGACCCGAGGGGTCACTAAACTATCAGCATGGTTTATGCCATTTTTTAAATAATTGATATTATTTTTGAATCCTTTCTCTTACCCATAATTTAGCTAATGTTATTTGCAAAATGCAAAGCGTAATGCGATTATTGTTTAAAACACAACAAAATATTAGCTAGGTTATGCAACAAAAATCTGAAGGTCCTAAATCTCGTTACCTTTTAATGGTTGAGGATACCGCATCTGTTGCGGCACTGTACCGCTCATACCTGACACCGCTTGGTATAGATATCAATATTGTCGGTACAGGTAGGGATGCCATTGAAAGTCTCAACCATAGAATTCCAGATCTTATTCTGCTCGATCTTCGTTTGCCAGATATGACGGGGATGGACGTTTTACACTCTGTAAAAAAGAGTCATCCAGACGTACCTATTATTTTTATGACTGCTCACGGTTCTATCGATACCGCGGTAGAAGCAATGCGTCATGGTTCTCAAGACTTTTTGATCAAACCGTGTGAAGCTGACCGCTTACGTGTCACGGTTAACAATGCGATTCGTAAAGCGACTAAGCTAAAAAACGAGGCTGATAACCCGGGAAATCAAAGTTATCAAGGCTTTATTGGCAGTAGTCAAACAATGCAACAGGTTTACCGCACGATTGATTCAGCAGCGAGCAGTAAAGCGAGTATCTTCATCACTGGTGAAAGTGGTACGGGTAAAGAGGTATGTGCCGAGGCAATCCATGCGGCAAGCAAGCGTGGTGACAAGCCTTTTATTGCGATTAACTGTGCTGCAATTCCAAAAGATTTGATTGAGAGTGAACTGTTTGGTCACGTGAAAGGTGCTTTTACCGGTGCAGCAAATGATCGTCAGGGTGCAGCGGAATTAGCGGATGGTGGCACACTTTTCCTTGATGAATTGTGTGAGATGGATTTAGATTTGCAAACCAAATTGCTACGATTTATTCAAACCGGCACGTTCCAAAAAGTGGGCTCATCAAAAATGAAGAGCGTGGATGTTCGCTTTGTTTGTGCAACTAACCGTGACCCATGGAAAGAGGTACAAGAAGGTCGATTCCGTGAAGATTTGTACTATCGTTTGTATGTCATTCCTTTGCATTTGCCGCCTTTACGTGAACGAGGTGAAGATGTCATTGAAATTGCATACTCACTGTTAGGCTATATGTCGCACGAGGAAGGAAAAAACTTCGTGCGTTTTGCGCCTGATGTAATCGACCGATTTAATAGCTATGAGTGGCCAGGCAACGTTCGTCAGTTACAAAACGTGCTGCGCAATATCGTTGTTCTAAACAACGGTAAAGAAATCACGTTGGATATGTTACCGCCACCGCTGAATCAACCGCTTGACCGTCCGTCTTCTGTGGCGAAATTCATTGAGCCGAAAGTGATGACTGCGTCTGAGATTATGCCGTTGTGGATGACAGAAAAAATGGCGATAGAGCAAGCGATTGAAGCGTGTGATGGCAATATCCCCCGAGCGGCGGGATACCTTGATGTCAGTCCGTCGACGATTTACCGCAAGTTACAGGCTTGGAATGGCAAGGAAGAGCGGCAAAAAGTATGAGTGTGAATGTATTAAATCAGCAAAAAATTGATGAACTGTCGATGGAGATTGGCAGTGATAATGTTCCTGTTTTACTCGATATTTTCTTAGGGGAGATGGATACCTACATCGAGAATTTATCTCAGTTTCAAGGGACAGAGCGATTGCGTTACCTAAAAGAAATCAGTCACGCGTTAAAAAGCAGTGCAGCGAGCTTTGGAGCAGACCGTCTTTGTCAATTGGCGATGTCGATAGATAAAAAAGCCAAAGCAGGTGAGTTAGCTGAAGAGTCAGACGAGTTAAAAACGATGTTCGATCTTTTGCACGAAACACGCGACGCTTATCGTGATTGGCAGCAGTAATGCATTGTTCTGATGAGGCTCTTACACAAAACCCTTCACGTACGTGAAGGGTTTTTTCATTGTTGACAGCGAGTAAACTTGAAGCTATCCCCTAGCTTTAGAGGGCGTTTTTTAAATCGAAAGCCCTAGCTGGCTTTCAATAGCGAGCTTGAGTTTATCTCGGTCGTGACGCCAATCTCGGTTCGACGAAGCTAACGACTCGGTCACTACATTCCACTGGCTCAAGACTTCTTGCTCGGTTTCCTCTGCTAGAACCACGTCTATCTTCCTACCTTGGCAGGCACGCTCACACCATTCTAATTTTTGTGCCATGGTCATTCGTCCGGCTGGGCCGTACTCTGGACTCAAGTTGGCAACGAAAATGACTTTTGCTTTCTCATTGGCGGCAATGGCTTTGCCGAGCTCAGGCAACAGCAAAGGAGGCATGATGCTGGTTAAAAAGCTGCCAGGACCAAGAATAATAGCGTCTGCCTCTGCCAGTGCAGTTACTGCTTCTTTAGTTGCAGGAACTTCTGGTGATAGATCGAGACGGCGTAAATCGGTGTCCATCTCGTCTACATTTGTTTCTCCCGTGACCCACTTTCCATCCACGGATAACGCGGAAAGATCGGAAGGGTGTTCAGACATAGGAAGAATGTTAACGTCGACTTTTAACATGTTTCGAATCAGATTGATGGCATCTAACGGTCTGACCGATAAGTTATCGAGCGCCGTAAGCATCAAGTTACCGAGGTTATGACCATCAAGCTCACCTGTACCTTTGAAGCGATATTCAAACATCATTGAACTGATCGACGGTTCTGTGATCAGCTGATTAATGCAGTTCCGTGTGTCACCCCAAGCGATTCCACCTTGGCAGTGACGAATTCTTCCTGTTGAGCCACCATTGTCTGTTGTGGCGACAATGCCAGTTGCATTGCCGCCAAAATCTCGTAGTGCGGCCAACATTCGACCTAAGCCATGACCACCGCCAACAGCGACCACTTTTTTATCCGTGTAGATATTCATTACGTTCTTCTAATAATCTTGTAAAAAACGGCTACAATTTATCTTAAGGAGTGCTTGAAAGGTACTCACTTAGCGGTAAATTGTGTCTCTAGAGAGTTTTTTATCACTCAAGTCTGGATTCCAGTACAAATATTAAGTATTTTACACCGCAAAGCTATCAGAGGTTTCATATCTCTGGTTGCCATAACTCCGAGCTCACTATTGCTAAGTCCGAGGATAAGCGTTTTGAGCCAGTGGCGTACTGTCACAAGGGCATGATTGGAAATGGCCATGCCTCCCGTGTTTGGAAAGGTGTTCCGTGGCGCAACAATTCGAAGACAAATTTCATCGTAAGTTCTATTACTTGCGTCTGTCTGTGACCGACGTATGTAATTTCAAATGTACCTATTGCCTTCCTGATGGCTATAAGCCTTCGGGCAATAAAAACTCGTCTTTTTTATCTCTTCCTGAAATCAAACGGGTCGTAAAAGCGTTTGCTGATTGTGGCACGTCAAAAGTGCGCATTACTGGCGGTGAACCAAGTTTACGCAAAGATTTTACCGACATTATCCACTCAGTGGCGACGACGCCTGGTATCCAAAAAGTTGCAACGACGACCAATGGTTACCGCATGGCGAAGCAAGTCGCAGACTGGCGTGAAGCGGGCTTAACTCACATCAACGTTAGCGTGGACAGCCTTGATCCGCGTATGTTCCATCAAATCACGGGTGAAAATAAGTTCACTGAGGTGATGAATGGTATCGAGCGTGCGTTTGAAGTTGGTTATGAGCAAGTCAAAGTTAATGTGGTGTTGATGAAAGATCTTAACCATCAAGAACTGCCAGCGTTTCTCAACTGGATAAAAGATCGTCCAATCCAACTGCGCTTCATCGAATTGATGCAAACGGGTGAGATGGATGATTTATTCAATAAGCATCATGTGTCAGGCGTAGCAATTCGTAATCAGTTGATTGCAAACGGTTGGCTGCTTAAAGTGCGCTCTCATAATGACGGCCCCGCGCAAGTGTTTGTTCATCCAGATTACAAGGGTGAAATTGGCCTGATCATGCCTTATGAAAAAGACTTTTGTGAGAGCTGCAACCGACTACGCGTCTCTGCGATGGGTAAGCTGCATCTGTGTTTGTTTGGAGATCACGGTGTAGAACTGCGTGATCTACTGGAATGTGATGAGCAAGAAAGTGAGCTTATTGAACGCATCCAAGCGCAGTTACAAACTAAGTCGGTGAGCCACTTCTTGCACGATGGTAATACGGGTATGACGCCACATCTGGCGTCTATCGGCGGCTAAATCAACTCAAATTTTGTAGGGAAAGCTTATTTATAGGCTAGCTTTCCCTCGCTTTTCTAGAATCGATACCAAACGTATCAAAGTTAAAAGAGAATAGGTGAACACATGGGTCACGCTGAAAGCAAATTTCAACCTGCAAATATTGCCGTTCTAACGGTATCTGACACTCGTACCGAAGAAAACGATACCTCTGGTCGCTACCTTGTTGAACACGCTCAAGAAGCGGGTCACAATGTTGTCGATAAGCAAATTGTTATTGATGACATGTACAAAATTCGCGCAATTGTTTCTCAGTGGATTGCGGACGACAATGTTCAAGCGATCATGATTACTGGTGGTACAGGGTTCACGTCACGTGACAGCACGCCAGAAGCGCTGAAGCCTCTGTTTGATAAAGAAGTAGAAGGTTTTGGTGAGTTATTCCGCATGGTGTCTTACGAAGAAATTGGTACGTCAACGATCCAATCGCGTGCAATTGCAGGTTTTGCTAACCATACAGTTATCTTCGCAATGCCTGGTTCAACAGGCGCGTGCCGCACTGGCTGGACGAAGATCATCAAGCAGCAGTTAGATGCAAGCCATCGCCCTTGTAACTTCATGCCGCACCTATCTGTATAACCCCTTTCCTAAAAGCGAAGGAAAAACAATGACTCAATTTACCCATATCAACGCGTCTGGCGAAGCTAACATGGTCGACGTGTCTGCAAAAGCTGAAACGGTTCGTGAAGCACGTGCAGAAGCATTTGTTCACATGGCCCCAGAAACCTTGCAACTGATTGTTTCCGGGCAGCATCACAAAGGTGATGTGTTCGCGACGGCTCGAATTGCTGGTATCCAAGCTGCAAAGAAAACGTGGGATTTGATTCCACTTTGTCATCCTCTGTTGCTTTCTAAAGTCGAAGTTCAGTTGGAGGCTATTGAGTCAGAAAACAAAGTTCGTATTGAATCTGTTTGTAAGCTTGCAGGTAAAACGGGCGTAGAAATGGAAGCGCTCACGGCGGCTTCTGTTGCTGCACTGACGATTTACGATATGTGTAAAGCGGTGCAAAAAGATATGGTTATCGGTCAAGTTCGTCTCCTAGAAAAGACGGGTGGAAAATCTGGACACTTCAAGGCGGAATCATGATTAAAGTACTTTTTTTTGCTCAGACTCGTGAGCTGATTGGTATCGACAGTGTCGAATTAGATGATCAATTTGAAACGGTTGAAGCGATTCGCGCGCATCTCGTGGAAGAGGGCGCTGATAAAAATGGCAAGTGGGATTTGGCTTTAGAGCCAGGAAAGCTACTTGCTGCTGTTAATCAATCTATTGTCCCACTTGATACCGAAGTAAAAGCGGGGGATGAAGTTGCATTTTTCCCACCGGTAACCGGAGGTTAAGATGGACCCTCGCGTCTCTGTACAAGTTGAAGATTTTTCCGTTGATCACGAATATCAACGTTTATCCGAAGGTACGGCTGCTGGTGCTGTCGTAACATTCATTGGTAAAGTTCGAGATATGAACCTTGGCGATAATGTTGTTGGTTTGCACTTGGAACACTACCCAGGCATGACTGAGAAGAGCTTGAGCGACATTTGCGATCAAGCTGAATCACGTTGGCCATTATTGGGCGTACGCGTGATTCATCGCGTTGGTGATATGGATAGCGGTGATCAAATCGTCTTTGTTGGTGTTTCAAGTGCACACCGCGGAGCAGCATTTGATGCTTGCGAGTTCATTATGGACTACTTGAAAACCAAAGCACCATTTTGGAAGAAAGAACGCACGACGAGTGAAGATCGTTGGATTGAGTCGCGCGATACTGATCACCAAGCTGCACAGCGTTGGGAAAAATAGAACCCACGCCTCATTCTAGTGAAAAAAGCTAAGTGTCAATGGCTCTTAGCTTTTTTTGTACTTATCTTCATAATTCTGCTCATTTGACTTCAACACAACCCGTACTCGCTCTGGTGATATTCTTCACAATAAAAGTTTTTAGCCCAATATATAAACAATTATTTGTTAGACTTCATTTGTCATAAATGTTAAATAATATGTAAATATCTAGCATAAGATGCTATCAAATGGTTTAAATGTAGATTAATCGAAAGTTTTGTCTGTGGAATGTCGCTTCTGGTCTCCATTTGGCTGGTGAATACTTTTTGATTAGAGTTTACTGCTAGATATGTGTGGTTTAGTCAGGATTATTGGTTTTTTTGCTACATTTTTATGGCAAATTACTTCAATGATTGCTAATGTGTGCCGCAGTCTTTGTAAGGTTTTAGGCTTTTGTGCTCAGAAAATGCACTAAAAAAATCTAAAACTCTGACCGTTCCAGGCCCTTACAAAGAAGTCATGGATGCTAACGAAAAAATTTGGAGTTTTACGCATGTATAAGAATAAAATCACGCGCGCTTTATTTATTGGTGCTGGTCTTTCTCTCGCTTTAGCTGGTTGTGGCGAAAAGCCTGCAGAGAAACAAGCTGCTGAGCCTGCTCCGGCTCCAGCCCCTGAAGCTAAATCTGATTCTAAAGAGCCAAAACTTGCTGCTGTTCAAGAATTGGTGCGTGGTAACGGTACAGAAGTTGCGACAATAGACCCTCATAAATCTCAAGGTGTTCCAGAATCCCACGTGATTCGCGATCTTCTTGAAGGCCTAGTAAACCAAGATGCGGACGGTAACACTATCCCTGGTGTTGCAGAATCTTGGGAAACTGAAGACAACAAAACATACACTTTCCACCTACGTGAAGACGCAAAATGGTCTAACGGTGATCCTGTTACTGCAGGTGATTTTGTATACAGCTTCCAACGCGCAGTCGACCCAGCAACCGCTTCTCCATACGCTTGGTACATGGAATACACCAAGATGAAGAACGCAAAAGACATTGTTGCGGGTAAAAAAGACAAGAGTGAGTTGGGTGTTAAAGCGGTTGACGACCACACGTTAGTGGTTGAGCTAGACACTGCTGTACCATACTTTGTGATGATGATGGGCCACACAACAGTGAAGCCTGTTCACCAAGCAACCGTTGAAAAGTTCGGCGATCAATGGACGAAGCCTGAGAACTTTGTAGGTAACGGTGCTTATGTTGTTGACAACTGGGTTGTAAACGAGCGTTTAGTTCTAAAACGTAACGAACAATACTGGGACAACGAAAACACGACGCTTGATCAAGTTACTTTCCTGCCAATCGAAAACCAAGTAGCGGAAATGAACCGCTTCCTAGCAGGTGAAATTGACTTCACGAATGAACTGCCTACAGAGCACTTCAAGCGTTTGAAGCAAGAGCATCCAGAAGACGTGTCTGTGTCGGGTAACTTGTGTACTTACTACTACATCTTCAACACGAAGAAAAAGCCGTTTGATGATGTTCGCGTACGTAAAGCGATTTCTTATGCGATTGACCGTAATATCGTGACTGATGCGATCCTAGCACAAGGTCAAAAGCCAGCTTATTTCCTAACGCCTGAAATCACGGCGGGTTTCAACCCAGAAATTCCTGCATACGGCAAAATGACGCAAGAAGAACGTAACGCTGAAGCGGCGCGTCTGTTGGAAGAAGCTGGTTACGGCGCAGACAACCCTCTTGAATTTAACCTTCTATACAACACGTCAGAGAATCACAAGAAACTTGCGGTTGCACTGGGTTCAATGTGGAAGAAGACGCTTGGTCTAGACGTTACGCTAGAAAACCAAGAGTGGAAAACTTACCTATCTACCAAAGATTCTGGCAACTTTGAAGTTGCTCGTGCAGGTTGGTGTGGCGACTACAACGAAGCTTCATCTTTCCTAACGCTGATGATGAGTAATAACACTACTGGTGGTATTCACTACGACAGCAAAGAGTACGATGCAATCATGAACAAAGCATTTGCTTCAACTTCTGACGAAGAGCGTCAAGCGCTTTACCTAGAAGCAGAGAAGTTGATGGCAAAAGATATGCCAATCGCACCTATCTACCAGTACGTGAAATCACGTCTACTATCACCGAAAGTTGGTGGCTTCCCAGTCAATAACGCGGAAGACAAGATTTACTCTAAAGATCTCTACATCACAGAGTAATTCGTAACTCGATAGAACTATAAAAATGAGGCTCTACATGTGAGAAATTGCATGTAGCGCCTATCTTTAGTCCAAAAGAATTGGACGACTTCTTTAATTTAACTGTCACAGACTGAAAGAGTGAGTTTATGCTTAAATTCATCGCAAAAAGGATATTTGAGGCGATCCCAACAATGTTGGTTTTGATCACCGTATCTTTCTTTCTTATGCGCTTTGCACCGGGAAACCCTTTCTCGACAGAGCGTCCATTGCCACCCGAAGTAATGGCAAATATTGAAGCTAAATATGGCTTAGATAAACCTGTATTTGAACAATACACCACGTATTTGACCAATGTTATCCAAGGGGATTTCGGGCCGTCATTTAAATACCTTGATTACTCGGTTAACGAGCTGATCGCGGTTGCCTTACCTGTTTCGGCTAAAGTAGGCTTTATCGCCTTTATCTTTACCCTGATTATGGGGGTTACCGTCGGCACCATTGCTGCGCTCAAGCAGAATACTTGGATTGATTACACCATCATGTCGACAGCGATGCTCGGCGTGGTAATGCCTTCTTTTGTATTGGCACCTGCTCTTATCTATCTGTTCTCGCTTCACTGGAATATCTTCCCTGCGGGCGGTTGGCAAGATGGTAGCTGGCAGTATTTAGTGCTTCCTGTCATTGGTATGTCACTACTGTATGTTGCAACCTTCGCTCGTATTACGCGTGGTTCGATGATAGAGACATTGAACAGTAACTTTATTCGTACGGCTCGTGCTAAAGGTCTAAGCTACCGTTACATCATCATCAAGCACGCCCTTAAGCCGGCACTTCTTCCTGTTGTTTCTTACATGGGTCCTGCTTTCGTAGGTATCATCACCGGTTCTGTTGTTATCGAAACCATTTTTGGTCTACCAGGTATTGGTAAGCTATTCGTTAACGCTGCGTTTAACCGTGACTACTCGCTAGTAATGGGTGTAACCATCCTGATTGGTTTCCTATTCATTTTATTCAACGCGATTGTAGATATTCTACTTGCAATGATTGACCCGAAAATTCGCTACTAACAGGGACGTTTGGTTATGTTAACGAAAAAAGAAAACCTAGAAGCGATTGAGAAATTCTCCGAAAACTTGGAGATTGAAGGTCGCAGTCTTTGGCAAGATGCTCGTATCCGTTTTATGCGCAACAAAGCGGCAATGGTGAGCTTATTCCTTCTTGTTCTAATGACGTTGGCGGTGATTATTCTGCCAATGATCGCACCGCACACCTTTGATGATACTGACTGGTACGCGATGCACGTTGCACCGAATGCTGACCATTGGTTTGGTACCGACAGCTTAGGCCGTGACTTATACGTGCGTACGTTAATCGGTGGCCGTATTTCTTTAATGGTGGGGGTCATGGGTGCTTTTGTAGCCGTACTGATTGGTACGCTCTATGGCGCAGCATCTGGTTTTATCGGTGGTAAAGTTGACCGTGTGATGATGCGTATTCTAGAGATTTTGTACGCGGTACCGTTTATGTTCCTGGTAATCGTACTGGTAACATTCTTCGGTCGTAACATCATGCTGATCTTTGTCGCGATTGGTGCTATCGCATGGCTAGATATGGCGCGTATCGTACGTGGTCAAACACTCAGCTTACGTAGCAAAGAGTTCATCGAAGCGGCGCATGTGTGTGGTGTTAGCAACTGGAAAATCATTACTCGTCATATCGTGCCGAACGTACTGGGTATCGTAGCGGTTTACTCTACGCTGCTTATCCCAAGTATGATTCTAACTGAATCATTCCTATCATTCCTTGGTCTTGGTGTTCAGGAACCAATGACAAGTTGGGGCGCGCTTCTACAAGAAGGTGCACAGACAATGGAAGTAGCAATCTGGCAGCTGGCATTCCCAGCAGTGTTCATGGTTGTGACGCTATTCTGCTTCAACTACGTTGGTGACGGCCTGCGCGATGCGCTGGATCCAAAAGACAGATAATTAAAAGATAAGATTAAGGAAGCAATGATGAGCTTATTAGATGTCAAAGATCTGCGCGTCGAATTCACCACGCAAGATGGTATCGTAACCGCAGTAAACGATTTGAACTTCTCTCTCAACCAAGGCGAAACCTTAGGTATCGTTGGAGAATCGGGATCAGGTAAATCTCAAACCGTATTCGCAATCATGGGCCTGTTGGCTAAGAACGGTATTATTTCTGGTAGCGCAAAGTTTGAAGGCAAAGAAATCCTAAACTTACCAGAAAAAGAACTGAACAAAGTGCGTGCGGAACAGATCGCAATGATCTTCCAAGACCCAATGACATCACTGAACCCTTACATGAAAGTAAGTGATCAGTTGATGGAAGTGCTTATGCTGCACAAAGGCATGGGCAAAGCGGAAGCATTTGAAGAATCAGTACGCATGCTGGAAGCGGTGAAAATCCCTGAAGCGCGTAAGCGTATCACGATGTACCCGCATGAGTTTTCAGGCGGTATGCGTCAGCGTGTAATGATCGCGATGGCGTTGTTATGTCGTCCTAAACTGCTTATTGCCGATGAGCCAACAACAGCACTTGATGTGACGGTTCAAGCACAGATAATGGACCTGCTTAATGAGCTTAAAGACGAGTTCAACACTGCGATCATCATGATCACGCACGACCTTGGTGTTGTTGCAGGTTCGTGTGACAAAGTGCTGGTGATGTATGCAGGTCGTACGATGGAGTACGGCAACGTAAACGAAATCTTCTATAATCCAAGCCACCCTTATGCAGAGGGTCTGCTGAAGGCGATTCCTCGCCTTGATACGGAAGGTGAAATTCTGCCAACCATTCCTGGTAATCCACCAAACTTGCTTCGTCTACCACCGGGCTGCCCTTATCAAGAGCGTTGTCACCGAGTGATGGATCGTTGTAAGCGTGAAGCGCCAATTCTGACTCCATTTGGTGATGGCCGTCAGCGCGCATGTTTTTCTGAATGGGAGGCTTGGAACAAATGAACGAAGTAGATAAAAAGCTAATTCTGGACATTTCAGAGCTGAAAGTTCACTTCAGCATTGCGTCAAAATCGGCATGGCCTTGGTCAAAGCCTTCAAGCCTAAAAGCGGTTGATGGGGTGAACGTTCGACTATACGAAGGGGAAACACTTGGTGTAGTAGGCGAGTCAGGTTGTGGTAAATCGACGTTTGCGCGCGCCATCATCGGTCTTGTTGAAGCGACGGATGGCGAAGTAGTTTGGTTGGGTCAAGATCTAACTAAGATGAAAGACGTCCAACGTCGTGAAACGCGTAAAGAAATCCAAATGATTTTCCAAGATCCTTTGGCATCTCTTAACCCACGTATGACGGTTGGCGACATTATTGCTGAGCCTCTTGAAACGTTCTACCCAGAACTGTCTAAGCAGGAAGTGAAAGACCGCGTTAAAGAAATGATGGCGAAAGTGGGTCTACTACCAAATGTGATCAACCGTTATCCGCATGAATTCTCGGGTGGTCAGTGCCAGCGTATCGGTATTGCGCGTGCGCTTATCCTTAAGCCTAAGATGATCATCTGTGATGAACCCGTATCGGCGCTTGATGTATCTATTCAAGCTCAGGTTGTTAACCTGCTTAAAGAGATTCAAAAAGAACTAGGCCTTTCTCTGGTATTCATTGCGCATGATTTGTCAGTGGTTAAACACATCTCAGATCGTGTTTTGGTCATGTACTTGGGTAATGCTGTCGAGCTCGGTGAGGCGGAGGCGCTGTTTGCTGATCCTAAGCACCCATATACACGCGCATTGATGTCAGCGGTTCCGATTCCGGACCCGAACATTGAGCGCAGTAAGAAAATCCAAATGCTGGAAGGCGACCTTCCTTCGCCGATCAGTCCACCATCGGGTTGTGTGTTCCGCACTCGTTGCCCACAAGCAACCGAAGAGTGTGCGAAGACGAAGCCAACGATTCAAGGCAACGACGTTCACGCGGTATCTTGTTTGCACGTTAGTGTATAAATTCAGCCTGTGACGGGCTTAAGCGCGACACCTTCATCGGGTCGCGCTTTTTTTATGCATCTGATTTATACATTCGAATTTCTTGAACATGATGTCCTAAGTTCAGTGATTTTCTGTTTGATAGGAAACGCTAATATAGACATAAACAGAATGAGAGGAGCGCAATCATGGGTAAGTTGGTCGAAGGTGTTTGGCATGACGTCTGGTATGACACAAAATCAAATGGTGGCAAATTTGTGCGTGAAGATGCCGGATTCCGTAACTGGGTTAAAAACGAACCTGATGCGGAGTTTAAACCAGAGTCTGGTCGATACCATTTGTATGTCTCTCTTGCTTGTCCTTGGGCACACCGAACGCTCATCTTCCGCAAGCTGAAAGGCTTAGAACCACATATTGATGTCACGGTTGTTTGCCCTGATATGTTAAGCCAAGGCTGGCAAATGGGGCTTCCTGAGCCACTATTTGGTCACACTCGTATGCACCAAATCTACACGCAGGCCAAACCAGATTACACAGGCCGTGTAACTGTGCCTGTGCTTTGGGATAAAAAGACCAATACGATTGTGTCGAATGAGTCGTCAGAAATTATTCGTATGTTTAACTCGGAGTTCGATGAGTTAACAGGAAACCACGATGACTATTATCCAGAACAGCTAAAGCATGTTATTGACGAGTGGAACGATTTTGTTTATCCAAACGTCAACAATGGAGTGTATCGCTGTGGTTTTGCGACCACACAAGAGGCATATGAAGAAGCATTCGATTCTTTATTTGCTGCGCTAGATAAAATCGATTCGCACCTAGCGACGCATCGTTATTTAGCGGGGAATACTATTACTGAGGCTGATTGGCGTTTGTTTACGACTCTGATCCGTTTCGATGTCGTGTATGTGGGTCACTTCAAATGTAACAAGCAGCGCATCGCAGACTACGAAAATATTCAAGGATACTTAAAAGAGTTGTATCAAGTCGAAGGCGTCGAAGAAACCACGGATTTCTACCATATTAAACGTCACTACTATTTCAGCCACACTGGTATTAACCCGACGCAAGTTGTACCCAAAGGGCCTGATTTAGACTTAAACTCTCCTCATGGAAGAGAAATAATTAGCTAGTTTGCTGCCTCCATCAGAAATGAAAAAGTACTTAACGGTTAGCAATATCGTTAAGTACTTTGATGCCAACTAAATACTAGGAGCAGGAGAGTGACTCTTAAGTGTGCGCTCGTCTACTTAGCGCGTACGACGTCCATCACTAATTTTCCGTCGACTTTTACAGGGCCATCTTCTTTGGCTCCGAGTGTATATTCAAATACGCCAGTCTTCATTCCCCCTTTTTCTCCGTGGACCATTAGCATCAGCATGTCGCCAGACTCAACCGGTTCCATCAAAATTGCATTCACGTTCTCATTCTGTCCCATCTTTAGTGGGGCATAGCCGATAACAGGGCCAGGCTTCATTGATTCGTCCGTTCGGTGGACGACCATCCATCCGTTGTCGTCAGCATGAGCCATTTTTGCGGTTACCGTTCCTCCGGACATATCTTGATCAACGCCTTTAATGCTTGGGGCAGAAAAGCTGAATGAAGAAAAACTGAACAGAATTGCAGCTAAACCAAGCTTTAGCAGTGAGTTGTTGATGGAGTTGTTCATATGTATTCCTTAATTATGTGTGAGTTTGCTTAATAGCAGTCCATCTTCGTTACGTAGTTCGAGTAAGAAAGTTCAGTTGAAATGTAAATAATGCTGATAAATTGAACAGGGAGGGCCGCTTCGTTCTATTACGTTTTGGTGGTAGATAAAAGAATAATGAAATTATAAGACGCAATGGTAAGCAGGGAACCGGGGCCATTTTCTGATTATCCTCTCATCGTCACAGCTTCTTACCCATATTCAAATAAACTAATGATATAACAACCGCTTTTTAACGGGGTGATGCATGGATATCAATGAGTTTGTCAGTGGCGAGCATCTAATTTGGAATCTGCTTATTGCTCTATTACTAGGGGCAATTGTTGGCACCCAACGTGGCTGGGTGATGCGCAATAGCGTAGAAGGCAGTCGTGTAGCAGGCATTCGTACTTTTTCTTTAGTCGGTTTACTCGGTGGTTTAGTTGGCATTCTCGCCAACATCTATACACCTTTACTCATTGGTTTTGCGCTTATCGCTTTAGTCATCCTCACTTGCATCGCTTTTGTTATACAGCAGAAAAAGAGCGGAGATGTGAGCATCACTGGCGTGGTTAGTATCATGGTGGTGTTTGTTCTGGGTAACCTTACCGTGTCGGGTGAGGCTGTTTTGGCTGCAGCAGCGGCCGTTATTACCGCGGTGGTGCTTGATAACAAAAGAGAGCTACATCAAGCGCTACAAAAACTGCAAGAGTATGAGTTAGACGCAGCACTGCGTTTATTACTTATCTCGATAGTCATGTTACCCCTGTTACCAAATCAATCTTACGGCCCTTGGAATGCACTTAACCCGTATGAGATTTGGTGGATGGTTGTGTTGATCGCTAGTATCTCTTTTGTCGGTTATTTTGCGATAAAAATCGGCGGGGCGAAGCGAGGTATTTTGTTTACGTCTGTATTTGCGGGGCTTAGCTCTTCGACAGCATTAACGTTGCAGTTTTCCCATCTTTCTCGTGAGCAAGCGAGCATCAGCCCGTTACTCGCTAGTGGTATTCTTTTGAGCTGCGGAACCATGTTCCCTCGTTTACTTATCGTACTGTCCGTTATCAATCCACAATTAGTGAAACTGCTTTGGCCAATTGTGATGGCGATGATGGTTGCGCTGTACATTCCGGCATGGTGGATTTGGCGCAGAAGTGAAGTTGAGCAGATTGAGCAATCAAATAAGCAAACGAACCCTCTTGCTTTGCAGTCGGCACTGTTCTTTGGCCTCGTGTTGGCGGTGATTATGCTGCTTGCTCATGCTTTGTCTGACTGGTTCGGCAACGCGGGTGTGTTGATCCTTTCTGCTTTATCAGGGATTACTGACGTTGATGCGATCTCGTTAACCCTCGGGCGTCAAAGTACGCAAACATTGAGCGTGACCACTGCTGCGTTAGGCATTTTGATTGCCGCTTCGGTTAATACCATTGTGAAAATGGGGATGGTCATCGCGATAGGGGATAAGAAGCTTTGGCGCCGAATCGCACCAGTGATGACAGGTTGTGTTGTGGTTGGGGCTGGGGTATTTATGGCGCTGTATTCGTAAGAGCGTATTAGTGCTATAGCTAATAGCCTCTTTGCTGTGTGGCCAACAATAGAAAAAGCCCTCGACGAATCGAGGGCTTTGGATAGTTGTCCAACTAGATGTCAGAAGCGATTATTTAGCTTCTTGGTCTGCTTGGATTGCTGTTAGAGCGATTGTATACACGATATCGTCTACTAGCGCGCCACGAGACAAGTCGTTTACAGGCTTGCGCATACCTTGCAGCATTGGACCGATAGAAACTAGGTCAGCTGAACGTTGTACCGCTTTGTAAGTCGTGTTACCCGTGTTTAGGTCTGGGAATACGAATACTGTCGCTTTACCTGCTACTGGAGAGTTAGGCGCTTTAGACGCTGCCACGTTTTCCATGATAGCTGCGTCGTACTGTAGAGGACCGTCGATCACTAGATCAGGACGCTTCTCTTTCGCGATGCGAGTTGCTTCACGTACTTTATCAACGTCTGCACCCTTACCAGATTCACCAGTAGAGTAAGAGATCATAGCAACGCGAGGGTCGATACCGAATGCTGCTGCAGAGTCAGCAGATTGGATAGCGATTTCAGCAAGCTGTTCAGCGGTTGGATCTGGGTTGATCGCACAGTCACCGTAAACCAGTACTTGATCAGGCAGAAGCATGAAGAATACTGAAGATACGATAGACGCATTTGGTGCAGTCTTGATGATTTGGAACGGAGGAACGATAGTGTTCGCCGTAGTATGAACAGCACCAGAAACTAGGCCGTCAACTTCGTCGTTCTCAAGCATCATTGTGCCTAGGAATACTGAATCTTGTAGCTTCTCACGAGCCACAACTTCAGTCATGCCTTTCGCACCGCGCAGCTCAACTAGACGAGCAACGTAGTTTTCACGAACAGCATCGGCATCGATGATGGTTACGCCAGTACCTAGCTCAACGCCTTGTTGAGCTGCTACGCGACGGATTTCATCTGGGTTACCTAGAAGCACACAGTCTGCAATACCGCGTTCAGCACAGATTGCTGCTGCTTTAACTGTACGAGGTTCGTCACCTTCTGGAAGAACGATACGCTTGCCTGCTTTACGAGCAAGTTCAGTTAGCTGGTAACGGAACGCTGGTGGGCTTAGACGACGAGACTTCTGAGTACCTTCAGTCATTGACTCGATCCAGTTACCGTCGATGTGACCAGCAACGTGCTCGTTGATGAACTCGATACGCTCTTTATCGTCTGCAGGTACTTCGATGCTGAAGCTCTGTAGGTTTAGAGATGTCTGCCAAGTGTTACCTTGTGCTTTGAAGATAGGTAGACCAGTGTCGAACGCTGGTTTACATAGACCTTCGATTTCGCGAGGGATGTCGTAACCGCCAGTTAGCAGTACAGCACCAATATCCACACCGTTCATTGCAGCAAGAGAAGCAGCAACGATAACATCAGGACGGTCTGCAGAAGTAACAAGTAGAGAGCCAGGTTTGAAATGCTCAATCATGTTTGGCAGAGAACGTGCACAGAAAGTGATGCTCTTGATGCGACGAGTGTTGATGTCACCTTCGTTGATGATATCTGCTTTCAGGTGCTTAGCCATGTCGATTGCACGAGTCGCAATCAGATCAATGCTCCATGGCACGCAACCTAGTACACGAATTGGAGAAGTGTTGAAGATTTCCATCACTTTCAATTCGTTTTGTTTCGCGCTATCTGCATCGTCAAAGATTTCAGATAGGTCAGGGCGAGTACGGCCAGCTTCGTCAACAGGAGCGTTTAGCTTGTTGATGATAACGCCAGAGATGTTTTTGTTCTTAGTGCCGCCGAAGTTAGAACATGCTACTTCGATACGCTCTTTCAGTTGCGCTGGGTTATCAGTACCTGGAGTCGCAACTAGCACGATTTCTGCACCAAGTGTTGCCGCGATTTCCGCGTTTACTTGGTTTGCAAATGGGTGCTTACGAGTAGGTACAAGACCTTCGATTAGCGTAACGTCTGCGTCTTTGTTGATTTGGTTGTAACGTTCAACAACGGTTTCTAGCAGCTCGTCCATGTTGTCGTTACCGATTAGGCTTTCAGCAACAGACATCGCCATTGGTTCACCGATCTTCATATCGCTGTTGTGGCCAACGATAGTTGAAGTCAGATCTGGCTGATCACCACCTGAACGTGGCTGACAGATTGGCTTGTAGAAAGAAACTTTAACGCCTTTACGCTCCATAGCGCGAAGAACACCCATGCTAACGCTTGTTAGGCCAACGCCTGCGCTAGTAGGGATAAGCATAATAGTACGAGACATTCGTAGAGTACCTTTAGCTATTTGGGGGATAAAAGCTCAACTCTTATTCCATGAAGCTCGAAGAATAGGAGTTGAGCCCCTAAGAAATTCGTTTGAATGAAAATCTGGCTAGCCGAGTGGCTAGCCAGTAATTCAATTAAAGACCTGTCAGGCGTGCAGTGTCTTCAGCGATGACTAGCTCTTCGTTAGTAGAGATAACCATTGCAGGGATACGGCTGTTTTCAGTCGTGATAACGCCTTCGCCGCCGAAGCGAGCTTTAAGGTTAGCTTCGCTATCTACTTCGATACCGAAGATGCCAAGACGGTTTAGAACCATTTCACGGATAGGGCCAGAGTTCTCGCCGATACCGCCAGTGAAAGTGATTGCGTCTAGACGACCGTCCATTGAAGCAGTGTAGCCAGCTACGTACTTAGCTAGACGGTGGCAGAACACGTCCATTGCGCGTGTTGCTTCTTCTTTCTCACCGTAGTTGTCTTCAACGAAACGACAGTCAGAAGTCACTTCAGTTAGACCTTGAAGACCAGACTCTTTAGTTAGCATCGTGTTGATTTGATCAACAGAGTAACCTAGAGCGTCGTGTAGGTGGAAGATGATCGCAGGGTCGATGTCGCCACAGCGAGTACCCATTACTAGACCTTCAAGTGGAGTAAGACCCATAGAAGTGTCTACAGATTGACCGTTCTTGATTGCACATACAGACGCGCCGTTACCTAGGTGACAGTTGATGATGTTTACTTCTTCAACTGGTTTGTTTAGTAGGCCAGCAACTTCACGAGTGATGAACAAGTGAGAAGTACCGTGCATACCGTAACGACGGATACCGTGTTCTTTGTATAGGTTGTATGGAAGAGCGTATAGGTAAGACTCTTCAGGCATAGTTTGGTGGAACGCAGTGTCAAATACAGCAACGTTTTTCAGCTCTGGGAAGTTTTTCTTAGCCGCTTCGATACCGATGATGTGAGCAGGGTTATGAAGAGGTGCAAATGTTGCAGCGTCTTGAATACCTTTTAGAACTTCATCAGTGATTAGTGCAGATTGAGTGAACTGCTCGCCGCCGTGAACGATACGGTGACCGATTGCGCCTAGGTTAGCTTTAAGCTCTGGCTTAGAAGCAAGAATAGTTTCTACCATAAACGCTAGTGCTTCTTCGTGAGCTGCACCATTGCCTAGTTGAGCTTCGTGCTTGCCATCAAGTTTCCACTTGATGCGAGCTTCAGGAAGGTGAAGACACTCAGCAAGACCTGATAAGTGCTCGTCGCCGTTCTCGGCATCAACAACGGCAAATTTAAGAGAAGAACTACCGCAGTTTAAAACTAAAACTAGCTTAGACATGTATGACTACCTGTTATTCGTCTGATAAAAAATCAGTTAAAGAATGAAAAATTAATCACAAGAATAGCCGATACCCAGAAGGCTGCGTACTAATCCTGGTCAAAAATTGTTCTAATTCCATATAAAGAAATAGTGATGAACCCATCCATCACTATGATGCGATCCGTGCAGATAGATATCTCGGAGTTGCTTAAATTGTAAATAACAGCAACAATGAGATTGAGGGTCTGCAAAGGATAGCGATAATAAGCAATGATAACAAAAAAAATTTGAAAGAATATTAACTTTCATCAATTTTTTGTACCTTCAGTTGAAATGTTCAACTATTTTTTAGTGAGAGAGCGGTATGAGTAATAAAGTCGGATTGATCCATAGCCTGAAAGATGGCCAGAATTACATGGAGATCTGGCCGGTTCGTAAAGAGCTAAGCGCCATATTTCCGGAACAGCGTATCATTAAGGCGACTCGCTTTGGCATTAAAGTCATGCCAGCCGTTGCTGCGATCAGCGTACTCACTCAAATGGCATTCAACAATTACCACGCGTTACCTCAATCCATTGTTGTTGCCTTGTTTGCGATTAGCTTGCCACTTCAAGGCATTTGGTGGCTTGGTGCTCGATCCAACACGAAATTGCCGCCTTCTCTGGCGTCTTGGTATCGGGAGCTACATCAAAAGATTGTGGAAACAGGTTTTGCACTAGAGCCTGTTAAAGCTCGCCCTCGTTATAAAGAGCTTGCGATAATACTGAATCGAGCGTTTCGTCAGCTTGATAAGTCCTCACTAGAGCGTTGGTTCTAATCTAAGTTTTTTGAAATGGAGTGTGCATTAGCCGCTCCATTTTTGATCCTGCCTCTATTACCTACTTTGACGGTCGTTGATGAAGCGAGCGAAGCTTTGTTTACCAAAGATTCTTTCCGGATGAAGAAGTCCCCCGATCACAAATGTTGCTTTAGTGTTAAATCTTTCTTTTCTTTACTAAGACTTAGTAGTAATAATAAAAACAAGATGCGCAAGAAGTGCACAGTTATACGAACACAACATTACCCCCTTCAAACATTTGAATTCACGAGTCGATATTCATGTTGAATGCTCGCGAAACAAGGACGAAGTCACATCAAGGAGTTATGATGAAAACGAAACGTTTATTAGCCACTGCCGTTCTATCTGCTACTGCTATTTTCTCTTCTGCCAATGTACTGGCCGCCACTGCAACCGTTGCAGTTTCACAAATTGTCGAACACCCGGCGTTAGACGCGACGCGCCAAGGATTGCTTGATGGTTTGAAAGCGAAAGGCTACGAAGAAGGCAAAAATCTAGAATTTGATTATAAGACCGCACAGGGTAACCCTGCGATTGCAGTGCAAATTGCCCGTCAGTACGTCGGCGAAAATCCTGATGTGTTAGTGGGTATCGCGACGCCTTCGGCACAAGCCTTGGTGTCGGCAACGCGCTCTATTCCTGTTGTCTTTACTGCGGTAACAGACCCGGTCGGTGCGAAATTGGTTAAGTCGATGGAACAACCAGGCAAAAACGTAACTGGCCTGTCTGATCTTTCACCCGTTGCTCAGCATGTCGATCTCATCCAAGAAATTCTCCCTCAGGTGAAAAGCATCGGGGTTGTATTTAATCCCGGTGAAGCTAATGCCGTGACTTTGGTTGAACTACTAAAAGAAAGCGCAGAAGCAAAAGGCATACAAGTGGTTGAAGCGACCGCACTAAAAAGTGCTGATGTTCAGTCTGCGACTCAAGCCATTGCAGCGAAATCAGACATTCTTTACGCCCCAACAGACAATACAGTTGCAAGTGCGATTGAAGGGATGATTGTGGCAGCGAATCAAGCGAAAAAACCTGTATTTGGTGGTGCGACGTCATATGTCGAAAAAGGTGCGATCGCCGGTCTAGGTTTTGACTACTACCAGGTTGGTGTACAAACCGCGGATTACGTGGCGGCGATTCTGGATGGTCAAGAACCAGGCAAGTTGGATGTAAAAGTCGCGACGGGCTCTGACCTCGTAATTAATGAAAGCGCAGCATCTAAGCTCGGTATCAAGCTGCCAAGTTCTGTGGTTGAACGTGCGACAAGCATGCAATAAGTAACGCTCTTTTTTGGGGTTAGGGCCGTCACGTCTGTTGATAGAGGCTTGCCCCAAAATTGATACTCGCCGGACTTCTCGTGTAGAGCATTCTGCTAGAGAAGAATGGGAGTATACGTTAGAAGTCTTAAGTTCAGGTTGGTATTAGCCAGCCTGAACATGCAGAAAGGAGCAGTTATGTCTGCATTTGCTTTTTTTGGCGCACTCGAAATTGGCTTAATTTATGGCCTAGTTGCCTTGGGTGTGTATCTTACGTTTCGTGTTCTCGATTTCCCCGATTTGAGTGTGGATGGCAGCTTTCCAATGGGAGCGGCGGTGGCTGCAACGGCGATTGTCGCAGGTATTAATCCTTGGCTTGCGACAATAATGGCGATGATAGCCGGTAGTATGACGGGTTGGGTAACCGCTTTTCTGGCTGTTCGATGTGGTATTTTGCACCTGTTAGCTTCCATTCTTACCATGATCGCGGCATTTTCAATCAATATTCGTATTATGGGCAAACCTAATATGGCGTTGCTTGGAAAGGATACGATTCTCACTCCGTTTGAAGCATTGGGCGATGCGATGTTTATTCGCCCTCTGGTTGTTGGGGTCTTAGTTCTTCTGTCCGCTTTCTTTGTCATTCGCCTGCTGAACAGCGACTTTGGTCTTGGTTTACGAGCCACGGGCGTTAATGCGCGTATGGTTTCTGCGCAAGGGGCGAGCACTGGTTTTTATACCTACTTTGGGTTGGCTTTATCCAACGGTTTTGTCGGATTCGCAGGCGCGTTGTTTGCACAAACGAACAGCTTTGCAGATGTGACCTCTGGCGTGGGCACCATTGTGGTTGGTTTGGCAGCTGTGATTTTGGGCCAGACCCTTATTCCCGGGCGAAAAATTTGGGTTGCGGTATTTGCTGTCATCATCGGTTCGGTGCTTTATCGTCTTGCTGTAGCTTTCGCTTTGAGCTCTGGCATGTTTGGTTTACAAGCTTCAGACCTCAACCTGGTTACCGCAGTATTGGTGGCTGTGGCGCTTATTGCTCCAAAGCTAAAACAGAGCATGAGAGCGAAACAACGCGTTACCGATGCTAAACAAGCGGCATCAAAAAATGGTTCGGGGGAGGCGTTATGATTGAACTTAATAACATTCAGGTCACGTTCAACCCAGGGACGATTTTAGAAAATCGTGCATTGAAAGGCGTCTCTTTAGAGGTTCCAGAACATCAGTTTCTGACTGTGATTGGTTCTAATGGCGCAGGAAAATCGACGTTGCTTGGTGCGGTGACAGGTGAGACACCGATGATAGGTGGTCAGGTGATCATTGATGGCAAAGACGTCACCAAGCAGACGGTTGCCCAGCGTGCGACGCAATGCGCACGAGTGTTTCAAGATCCATTGGCCGGAACTTGTGGAGAGCTAACGATAGAAGAGAACATGGCTTTAGCGTACATGCGTGGTAAAAAACGCAGCTGGGGGTTGGCGCTCTCTACTAAACGTCGCAAGCTGTTCCAAGAGCGAATTAGCATCCTAGGGCTTGGTTTAGAAGACCGCTTGGGCGATAGCATTGGGTTGCTGTCTGGTGGGCAACGACAAGCCGTTAGCCTTGTGATGGCGACGTTATCGGAGAGTAAGTTGTTACTGCTTGATGAACACACGGCTGCGCTTGATCCCCGTATGGCGGCGTTTGTTATCGACTTAACTAAGCGTATTGTCGATGAGTTCGATTTAACCGTGATGATGGTGACGCATTCGATGAAAGACGCATTAGCATGTGGCGATAGGACCGTAATGCTTCACCAAGGTGAAATTGTGCTAGATGTGGCTGGAGAGCAGCGCGCTAACATGCAAGTACCAGACTTGTTGGATATGTTCTCCAAAGTGCGTGGTGAAGAGCTTGCAGATGACAGTCTCTTGTTGAACTAAGCAGTATCCTACTAGTTACTACGCCTACTAAGTGTGATCCTCCTTGGGAAAATTGGCTGATATGTCAACTCGCAAGGAGGATTTCTTGTCTCTCATTCTTCAATAACATAGTGGCATATCCGATGACGAGGAGTGCCCATAATGAACCTGCCATTTATTTTTCATAGTCAAACTATTGATGGTTTAGCTTTTAATCAAGAGCAAGTCACAGTCAGACTGAAAACCGAGACATTGGATTTTGATTCCGTATATGTGCGTCTTGAGCCGGACAATGAAGAATATCTGGTCGACATGGCTCAAATTGGAACAGCTGGGGAATTGTTACTATGGGAAGCATCGTTCCGACCAAATCGAGATCGAGATGTCACACATTATGTGTTTAAGCTTCTCAAAGACGGACAACAATACTGGCTCGATGCACGAGGCGTACAAAAGCGTATTCCACCCAAAGAGTTCCACTTTAAGTTGAATGTAAACCATCAACCACCAAGCTGGGTCCAAGAGCAAGTGTTCTATCAAATCTTTCCTGACCGTTTTTCTGCTAGTAAAAGTGAATCTGACATTCGTAAAGCTTATGCTCAGCATGATTCAGAAGCGATCATTAAATCGTGGGGAGAAGCGGTGGGGTCTCACAAAAATACAGGAGCAAGAGAGTTTTTTGGCGGCGATCTCAAAGGTGTGGAGCAGAAGTTGGATTATCTTGAGCAGCTCGGTGTAACAGCGCTTTACTTCAATCCGATCTTTTCTTCACCAAGTAATCATAAATACGACACCACCGATTATTTCACTGTTGACCTTATGTTCGGCACCAATGATCAGTTTGCGGAACTGTGTGAGAAAATCCGTGGTAAGAATATGAAGATTGTCTTAGACGCGGTGTTTAACCACACGTCAGTGCATCATCCTTGGTTTGATATCCAACAAAAAGGAGAAGGGGCGTATGGCAATCCGCAGTCAAAGTTCCGCGATTACTACTTTTTCGAAGGCGAAACCAATCACTATATTGGTTGGAAGGGCATTGGTAACTTACCGGTTCTGAACTTCGAAAATGAACAAGTGCGTGACTATATCTATCAAAGCGAAGCATCTGTTATTAAGCACTGGCTTAAGCCGCCATACTCAGTCGATGGTTGGCGATTTGATGTTATTCATATGCTTGGCGAAGGAGAGGGAGCGAAAAACAATGCTCATTATGTTGAAGCGTTTCGCCATGCGACGAAGTCAGTCAATCCGAATGCCTATGTGCTAGGTGAGCACTTTTTTGAAGCGACACAGTGGCTGCAAGGTGACCAAGAGGATGGGGCGATGAACTACTACGGTTTTGCTCATCCAGTTCGAGCTTTTATCGCGCAGCAAGATATTATGTATGAACCAATCAACATTGATGGTTTGGAGTTTAAAGCATGGTTGGACGAAGCCAGAGCAAAAATTCCATTTTCGAATCAGCTATCGCAGCTAAATCAACTCGATAGTCATGATACTGCTCGTTTTATCACACTGGTTGATGGTGATAAGCGTAAAATGAACATCGCACTTGCTCTGCTCATGACATACGTCGGTACACCTTGTATTTACTATGGGAGTGAAGTCGGACTAGAGGGAGGGCTGGACCCGGATAATCGTCGCTGTTTCCCTTGGAATGAAATCGAAAACTCAGCATGGCTGTCGATTTACAAGCAATGGATTTCGATACGTAAACAGTACAAGTCTTTACAGTCTGGTAGTATTCAATGGCTGCATTGCGATACCAACGTGCTGGCTTATGCGCGCGTACTTGGAAGTGAAGCGATCGTTGTTGTGATGAATCTAAGTGGCGATGAGTGTTCAATTGACTTGCCTCTGTGGCAACTTGGTTTGGAGGCTACCCATCTTTCGCCACTACTGGATGGACGCGAACTTATTGATTATAAGGGTCATCTTTCTGTCAATATACCTGCACAGAGCTTCAAATTGTGGCAACTGAAGTGACACTAACTTCTATATTGATTAAACTTCTTTAATATATAAACAGTCTCCTACAATGCGTACACATTTGTTGGTTATCTGATCAACTGGCGATGCGCACTACGCATTGCCAGTTGATAAGACAGCGTAATCCCATTGTTTGATAAGAGACGGTCTACCTTTCACATACATGGTACTCAATGGTTAACCAAAGGCGATTTAGTCTCTCATTTGTCATCTTTTTCCCCCTCGCATTATTTGTAGTGGTTTTGCTTGTTACGACAAAAAACTACTACGATGCGGTCAATCGCTATATTGATTCTGAGTATGCACGTATTGATCGTGCCATGTCCCGTGGTATTAAAGTCCTCACCGCCTTAGATTATAGTTTTACTAACTATACGAATTACGCTAACCCATTGTTTGAAGAGCACAATTCTTTAGTCAAAAAGGGGCTTTGTTATATTTGGCCGATAGACGTCTTATTGCTAGAGAGTGTCTACAGTGAGGGGTTACCTGCGGTTGATCTTGATTACATGATTGTGGGCGATGAAAGCTTATGTCAGCAAGGTTCAACGATTAACCAATTAGCTGAACAAAAGGCGGGTTTTGCACCGTCATTGTCTTTTCTGCACGATATTGAATCCCATATCGTTGGTATTCATTACATCGATAAGCGTGGTTACGTCATTTCGTCTCCTGACACGTACGCGAAAAACTTCACTAGAGAGCTTTGGTCAACGCTAAAAGCGCGCCCATTTTGGCAAAAAACCGCACAAGATAAAGTGAACATCACATTGGCCGGACCTGGGCCGATGTTGGATTCGATGGAAGGTCAAATCATTAGTATGACGGTGCCTGTTTACGAAAAAGGGAGGCATCAAGGTGTGCTGTCCATTGATTTTGATGTCAATGCGTTGATGGCTTCGTCGCTAGGTCTTGTTGGTAAGTTTCATTTGGTTTCCAATTTACAATCCATTCCTTCTAACAGTACACGTATCAAACCAGTCGAGTTAGAGCGATTGAGTGCGAATCACAGCATGTATTACGAGTACAACCTTTGGAATGAAGCTAAGAACCTAGCGGTTTTCGAAAAATACAGCCTTATTGTTGCGATCTCTATTTACGTTTTGAGCACAGTCGTATTGTTCTATGTGAATATGCATAGTGAGCGACGTTATTTTAAAGATCTCGCCGCCAGAGATCCGATGACGAGCTTGTTGAACCGTCGAGGAATGCAAACCGTGTGGCGCAATAAGATGACGAAAAAACAGGTTGCATTAGCAGTGTTCGATATTGATAACTTCAAGAAGATCAATGATACCTATGGTCATGATGTAGGCGACTCTGCGATTCAGCTAGTTGCAAAATGTATACGTGAAAATATTCGCCACACCGATGTCGCCTCAAGATTTGGTGGCGAAGAGTTCGTGTTGGCGATTTACGACGAAGACTCGGAAGGCATTAAGCTGATTCTAGAGCGGGTAAAAAAAGCCATAGACGAACGCTCGACACGCGTGACTAAAGAAGGTTTTACGATCTCTGGCGGTGTGGTGTTCAGTAAAGAGAACCGAGTGGAAAGCTTTGATGAGTTATTTAAAGCGGCGGATGAAAAGTTATATCAAGCCAAGAGTACAGGCAAAAATAAGATTTGCTACGAAGATCTAAGCGCTTAAAGGGCGAGCAGTTCGCCCTTTGCAATGCTCAGATTTTATGCAACCTGAGAATTTAACTCATCACGATAACGTTGAATATGCTCAACAATCGGCGCGGCTTTGTTAAACGTTCGGATTTCTCTGAATAGATCTTTTGCTTCAGGATAGGCCTGACGTAAGTAAGAGAACCATTGTTTTACACGGTTTGGATAGTACAAGCCTTTGTCGCCTTTCATCTCAAACTTGGAGTAGTAGATCAGTAGCTCAACCACCTCGGGCCATGACATTGGCTGGTGGTTGTGTTTTACCATGTTGCCCAAGTTAGGGATATTGAAAGCGCCGCGGCACACCATCAAAGAGTCAACGCCAGTCGTTTCAATGCAACGTTGACCATCTTCATAATTCCAAATTTCGCCATTCGCAATAAGCGGAATATCAAAACGTTCGCGAATTTGGTTGATGTAATCCCATTTTATCTCAGACGCTTTGTAACCACCCTGCTTAGTCCGAGCGTGAACGGTGAGTTCATTTGCACCAGCAGATTGAATGGCATCAACAATTTCAAAGCAATCTTCAGGGTTTTCCCAGCCAAGACGAATTTTTGCGGTCACAGGAATAGCCTCTGGAACAGCTTCTCGACAAGCTTTAACCACACGGTGAATTAGCTCAGGATGCTGAAGTAGAGCAGCACCACCCTTACTTTTATTGACCATTTTGGCTGGGCAACCAAAATTTATATCGATGCCTCTAGCGCCAAGGCTTGCCGCTTTAATTGCGTTCTCAGCCATCCAGTTTGGTTCTTGTCCTAACAATTGCACATGTACTGGCACACCTGATGCGGTTTGAGAACCTTGCAACAGCTCCGGGCATAAACGGTGAAATACATGATCGGGCAATAACTGGTCGATGACTCGAACAAATTCCGTAACACATAGGTCATAGTCGTTTATCTCGGTCAGGATTTGGCGCATCAAATGGTCTAAAACGCCTTCCATTGGGCCTAGTACAACTCGCATAGTTTGCCTAATACAGTTTGGTGATAAAAAGGAGGGCGATTGTAGCGATGTAAGCTAAGTTTGTCATTAAAAGACTCAAAGCACTCAATACAGTCAAACTCGCAACTCCCGGTTACGTGCTTTTATGCTCTGAGGTATAATGCCGCCAAATTTATGGGAAACCAGATGTCATGCAATACACATTGATTGAGAAAGGCGAAATTCACATCGATGAATCTTGCCTATTTATCGAAGGCGCAGTGCTCGCTGCTAATCTGACGACAAAACCACTCGCTCCTGAAAAGTGGTTAGAGCCGCTATTAGGTGAAGGATTCAAAGCGATTCAACCGGCAGTAGAAGAGCAAATTCACAAGCAGCACAACCGAATTCAACGAAACGAATATTCCGTGCTAAAGCTAACAGGCAAAGAACCTGAACAACTTGCTGATTTTGCCGAAGGCTTTATGTCTGTTTGGCCAATGATTGAAGAACAATGGCAAGACGTTGAGCTCAATGATGGATTGCAACGTATGCTACAAGCATTACTGACCACTTTGATGCTGGCTATCGATGAGTCGGCAACGCAGCAACAGATGCGCGACGCCGGTATTGAAACGCCTCCAGCTCTTGCAGACTTGGTCGACCAGCTTGATTTGATGGTTGGTGAAGTGGCGTTAGGAGCGGATGAGTTGATGGTAGGCAATAAGGCTCAAAGCCTAAACCCATTCAAAGGTATCGGGCGCAATGATCCTTGTCCTTGTGAGAGCGGCAAAAAGTTCAAGCAGTGTTGTGGTCAATCACGTGGTTGAGTTAACGTGGTTAAGTTAAATAGCCGCGATGTTTACTCAGTAAAAAGCCGACCATCTGGTCGGCTTTTTTCGTTATCATTTCTCTGAAGGATTAACGAATCGGATTAGTGCGTCTTGCTGGGAAGAATTGTGCGATCACAATTAATGCTAAAGCGATTAAATTGCCCGCGAAAATAACTACTAACCATTGTGGCATTGATAAATCGAGGAATTGCCAAACAATCTTCGAGCAATCGCCGTATGCTTCGAACATCCAAGGAACCCACTGATTAAGCGGAGCCCAGCTAGGGAATGTTACGAATAAATCACAAGTCGCGAATGGTGATGGGTTAAACTGATAATCAACGTGCTGCTGAGCAAGCAACAGTCCTTTGTAAGAGCTTAATCCCCAGCCAATCAAACCTAGCCAACGGAAAACTGGGTTATTTGGTGCCATAAGACCAACGATTGCAGCGACACCCACTCCCATCATCGCGACTCGTTCGTAGATACACATGACACATGGAGCAAGCATCATGACGTGCTGAAAATAGAGGGCACATGCTTCAAAGAAAACGACGAATAGCAGAAGCAGCAGCCACGATAAGCGTCCCTTCGAAAACTGGTTAAGTGAATTTAAAATAGTCACGTTTTTGTTCCTGTCTGAAATAGAAAAAGCTCTGAATACTCAGAGCTTTTTAACGTGGATAAGTTTCCTAATCAACTCAAATTTTAGTGACCGCCGGAGACTACGGGAGTCAGATCACCACTATGAGGTAAAATCCAGCCTGCATCGTAGAAAGAAGCCGTTGCAGGCTCTAGGAAGAACATAATGCCCATTAGCCCGACAATCGCAAGAACGATGGTGTAAGGCAGCGCCATGATAACCATTCGACCGTAAGACAGACGAATTAATGGAGCGAGAGCCGAGGTGAGTAGGAATAGGAATGCCGCTTGACCGTTTGGCGTAGCAACAGATGGTAGGTTAGTACCAGTGTTGATAGCAACTGCCAGTAAGTCGAACTGCTCGCGAGTAATGAGACCTTCAATGAGTGCTGTTTTTACTTCATTGATGTAAACCGTACCGACGAATACGTTATCCGACACCATTGATAGTAAGCCATTCGCGACATAGAACAGAGCTAACTGAGTGCCTTTATCTTCAACGGCAAGCACTGCGTCGATAACTGGTTTAAACAACTCTTGGTCGATGATTACCGCAACGATCGAGAAAAATACCGCAAGTAGTGCAGTGAAAGGCAGAGCCTCTTCAAACGCTTTACCCATGGAATGCTCTTCAATGACGCCAGTGAAAGCCGTCGCTAAGATGATCACTGAAAGACCAATTAAGCCTACCGCCGCCAAGTGCAAGGCTAATGCCACGATCAACCAAACGGCAATAAGCCCTTGAACCCATAGCTTTGCAACGTCTTGATTGGTACGCGTTTTGCGTTCTTCATTGTCAAAGTCAACGAGGATTTGACGAACGTTGTTAGGAAGTTTTGCACCGTAGCCAAACACTTTAAGCTTTTCGACTAGAGCACAAGTGATGAGACCGCAGAAAAATACGGGTAGCGTCACTGGAGACATACGGATTAGGAATTCACCAAATAACCAACCCGCTTGGTCTGCAATAATTAAGTTTTGAGGTTCACCTACCATAGTGGTTACGCCACCTAGCGCAGTACCTACACCAGCGTGCATCAACAATGAGCGTAAAAAGGCGCGGTAATTTTCTAAGTCATCACGCGTTAGCTCAGTGATCGTGTCATCTTGTGTGTGGTCATGGTCACCAATCGGGTTACCTGACGCCACTTTGTGGTAGATAGAGTAGAAACCGATCGCCACACTGATAACAACGGCGATAACCGTCAAAGCATCCAAAAACGCAGATAAAAATGCAGCGGCAAAGCAAAACGCAAGTGATAGAAGGGTTTTGGAGCGAATACCAAGTAAAATTTTGGTAAAAATGAACAGCAATAAATGCTTCATGAAGTAGATGCCCGCAACCATAAATACCAGAAGCAGTAATACTTCAATATTTGCCACCAACTCGTGCTTAACTTGCGCAGGGCTAGTCATGCCGATAGCGATGGCTTCAATAGCAAGTAAACCACCAGGTTGTAATGGGTAGCATTTTAATGCCATTGCAAGCGTGAAAATAAATTCAGCAACCAGCAACCACCCAGCAACAAATGGGTTTATTAGGAAGAATACAATCGGGTTAATTATTAAGAAGGCTATAATGGCAACTTTGTACCAATCAGGCGCTTTACCAAGAAAGTTCTTGATAAAAGCGTTTCCGAGCGATATCGGCATGATAATTCTCTTTATAACAAAATTATGAATAGACACTACAATAGTGCTTAAGTATCTGTTTGTTAGACTTATTAACTAGTCTTTTAAAACAATAACTTAGTAAAACAACAATCCTTTGTTTATTGCAGTCTTGCCAAGTTACTTCCCCTGAACTCAAGCACCGCTCACTTTCGACCGCAAACTCTACACTCAGGCATTTATTAGTCAATAACAAAACGTGATGCTACCGACTAAAATGACTTTTTAAATGTAATAACGCGATCAAAACGGCGTTACTATATCATGAAAGGCTCAAAAAAATCCTCTTGGATTTTAAATGACGGTCAGTGACGAGAAAAGGCAAATTAAGAAAGAATATTAACTGTGATATACAAAGTAATTTTTCATATTTTGAATATAAAATTGTGACGCAGTAGTCTTTATTTCTCCGCAATTTGTGAGCTGTTTAATTAAACGAAAATTCAGGTTTTACCGCTTTCACTCGCACGTCAGACCGTCCTAGATTGACATAACATATAGAGTATTAACTCTATATTGTGGAATCGTTTCAATTATTGATCGTAAATTTTCTCAAACCGTTAAGTAGTGGTATGATGAGTAGTATCGACCCTCAGAAATCAATATTGGATAAAAAGTAGAATGGTCATAAAGGCGAAAAGCCCTGCGGGATTCGCAGAAAAATATATTATCGAGAGCATTTGGAACGGCCGTTTTCCTCCTGGCTCTATTTTACCTGCTGAACGCGAGCTGTCTGAGCTAATTGGTGTTACTCGAACGACTTTACGAGAGGTTCTTCAACGACTAGCCCGTGATGGTTGGTTAACAATCCAACACGGTAAACCAACGAAGGTAAACCAATTTATGGAGACCTCTGGTCTGCATATTTTGGATACGTTGATGACATTGGACGTAGATAACGCAACAAACATTGTAGAAGATTTGCTTGCAGCACGTACCAACATCAGCCCTATCTTTATGCGTTATGCATTTAAAGCAAATAAAGATAACTCTGAGCGCACGATCAAGAATGTAATTGAATCTTGTGAAGCTTTAATGAATGCTGCTTCTTGGGACGATTTCATCGCTTCTTCACCTTATGCTGAGAAAGTCTTACAGAACGTGAAAGAAGACAACGAGAAAGATGAAGCGAAGCGTCAAGAAATCTTGATTGCTAAAACGTTCAACTTTTACGACTACATGTTGTTCCAACGCCTAGCATTCCATTCAGGGAATCAGATTTACGGTTTGATTTTTAATGGCTTGAAGAAGCTCTATGATCGCGTTGGTAGCTATTACTTCTCAAACCCAGCTTCTCGTGAGCTAGCGCTGAAGTTTTACCATCAGTTGCTAGAAACTTGTGAAAGTGGTCAGCGTGAACAACTGCCAGTTGTGATTCGTCACTATGGTATGGAAAGCGCGCTAATCTGGAACGAGATGAAAAAGCAATTACCAACGAACTTCACAGAAGATGACAGCTAAGCGCTGAGAAGTTAGATGAATGAAAAACCGCAGAACCTAAGGTCTGCGGTTTTTTTGTTTTTACCTATAGATACCAGTTACGTTCCTGTTGTGACAATTGGCACGGCATTGTATAGAGCTTATCTTGCTACAGAGAGTTTGGGCAACGGTAGATACAATGCTTCAACGATGTCTGAAAGGACGTGGTCGTAAGTATTGAAGATGGTCAACGATAAGTCTGATGTGACTCCATAAAGCTCTGCTTCTGTTAAATCGACATGACTTCCTGTCACATAGTTATTTAATGTCTGTATTGAGCGTGTGGAAGCAGGAGAAACGATACTAAGCGGAGCGATAACTGCTAATTGATTTAGCTTACGTGTCATAACCGATGCGTAATTTTTGAAACGCTCATTTCCCCCTTGCTCTCCCAAGTCTTGAATGCTAATTCTCAATTGAGTCAGGGTTTCTAAGCTATCCATGATGTTTTGCCAGTTCATGTGGTACTCATTATGTAGATCATCTCGTTGTTCTACCGCTAACCAAGCAATCGTGACTTCATCCATCAAGAACAAGCAATGACGAATTAACTTACCATGCTCCATCTGGTTCCTTGCAACACTGTGATCGTTCCATTGTTCAAGCAGTTTTCCTACTTTGATCTGCAGCACGCGATACATGGGTTTATTTTCAAAGCGTGAGGTTTCGACCAAAAGATGCAGTTTGTTGGTGAGATCGTTATGAAGGACTTCTAATTCTTGTTCGTTATTTTGTTGAAATTGAAGTGAGTAGTGCGTCGCAGCTCGATGGCGTCTCAGCAGGTGAACAACATCTCGCAACAATGTTAACAGCTGATATTTGCGCGCATGTTGCTGCTCTCGTTTAGAAGATAAGTGATATATTCCGGCTAAAATAGCGATGGACAATAGTGTGGAAATCAAAACAAACATAACCCACTCCTTGTTAGTGTTTGGACCTAACAAGGAAGATTGCAGTTTTGATGCCACTAATTAACTTCCATTAAAACAGTAAGTTAGACTTATGATGGGAAAGGTGCTGTACAAGTTTGGTGCGCAAACTCCCCAAAAGTGTGAATTCAGTCAAAAAAAGTCCCCGCTGAACTGGCGAGGACTTTTTAAATTTGATCGTAAAGCTACAACTTACATTACGCGCATGCCAGGTTGAGCGCCTTCGTGTGGCTCAAGAATCCATAAGTCGCTGCCACCAGGGCCCGCTGCTAGGATCATGCCTTCTGACATACCAAACTTCATCTTACGAGGTTTTAGGTTTGCTACCATTACCGTTAGTTTGCCTTCTAGCTCTTCAGGTTTGTACGCTGACTTGATGCCAGAGAACACTTGACGAGTTTCACCGCCGATGTCCAGTTGGAACTTAAGCAGTTTGTTTGCTTTTGGCACTTCTTCACAAGAGATGATACGAGCGATACGCATATCTACTGCTGCAAAAGCGTCGAACTCAATCTCTTCAGCGATTGGCTCTTTGTCTAGCTCAGTTTGGCTAGCCTTGTTCTTTTCCGCTTCTGCTTTCTCTTTCGCCGCCATTTCTGCCGCCGCATCTTCTTTAGATGCTTCGATCATCGCTTCAACATTCTTCGGATCGATACGGTTGAACAGTGCTTTGAACTTAGTGATCTCGTGGCCTGTTAGTGGCGCAGCGATGTTTTCCCAAGTCAGCTCTTGGTTTAGGAATGCTTCAGTACGTGCAGCAAGTGCAGGCATCACTGGTTTCAGGTAAGTCATCAGTACACGGAACAGGTTGATACCGACAGAACAGATGTCTTGTAGCTCCTGATCTTTGCCTTCTTCTTTTGCTACAACCCACGGTGCTTTTTCATCAACGTATTGGTTAGCTTTGTCTGCCAGTGCAGTGATTTCACGGATTGCACGACCAAATTCACGTGTTTCGTAAAGCTCAGCGATACGGTCAGCCGCAGCAACAAATTCGTTGTAAAGCTCAGGCTCTGCAAAGTTGTCAGACAGTTTGCCTTCAAAACGTTTTGCGATGAAACCTGCGTTACGAGATGCCAGGTTAACGATCTTGTTAACAACGTCAGCGTTTACGCGCTGAGTGAAGTCTTCAAGGTTAAGATCTAGATCGTCGATACGGCTGTTTAGCTTCGCCGCGTAGTAGTAACGTAGACACTCAGGGTCTAGGTGCTCTAGGTAAGTGCTTGCTTTTACGAAAGTACCTTTAGACTTCGACATTTTCGCGCCGTTTACGGTTACGTAACCGTGTACGAATACGTTGTTAGGCTTGCGGAAGCCAGAACCTTCTAGCATTGCTGGCCAAAATAGGCTGTGGAAGTAAACGATGTCTTTACCGATGAAGTGGTACAGTTCTGCTGAGCTGTCTTTCTTCCAGTACTCGTCGAAATCTAGGTCGTCGCGCTTGTCACATAGGTTTTTGAAAGAGCCCATGTAGCCGATAGGTGCGTCTAGCCATACGTAGAAGAATTTGTTCTTCTCACCTGGGATCTCGAAGCCGAAGTATGGCGCGTCACGTGAGATATCCCATTGTTGTAGACCTGATTCAAACCACTCTTGCATCTTGTTCGCGGTTTCAGCTTGTAGCGAGCCAGAGCGAGTCCACTCTTTTAGCATGCTTTCAAACTGAGGCAGGTCGAAGAAGAAGTGCTCAGAATCTTTCATTACTGGCGTCGCACCAGAAACCGCAGATTTAGGATTGATCAGTTCTGTTGGGCTGTAAGTCTCACCACAGTTGTCACAGTTGTCACCGTACTGGTCTTCTGACTTACATTTTGGACACGTACCTTTTACGAAACGGTCCGGTAGGAACATCTCTTTTTCTGGGTCGAACAACTGAGAAATTGTGCGGCTAGAGATAAAGCCGTTTTTCTTCAGCTCAAGATAAATGTGTGACGCTAGCTCACGGTTCTCATCTGAGTGTGTGCTGTGGTAGTTATCAAAGCTGATATCAAAGCCAGCAAAGTCTTTCTGGTGCTCTTCGCTAACTGCGGCAATCATTTCTTCAGGAGTAATACCCATCTGTTGCGCTTTAAGCATGATTGGCGTGCCATGAGCATCGTCAGCACAGATGAAGTTTACAGTGTTGCCGCGTAGGCGTTGGTAACGAACCCAAATGTCCGCTTGGATATGCTCAAGCATATGACCAAGGTGGATCGAACCGTTAGCGTACGGAAGGGCACAAGTTACCAGCATTTTCCTTGACGGAAAGTTTCTTGGATCGTTTGCCATACTTAATATTCGCTTTTCTTGATAGGTATAAATAAATTTTGATGGATAATACTACCCCATGAACTCACTAACTCCAAGGTGTCAAACTGCGGAATGCCTTAGTTTTTTTGGGGTTCTGGTTGAGGGAGGACGGTGTTAGCATGGCATCTAAAAGGAGGACTTATGCATCAGTTCACTTCAAAACAAGATTTTTGTCACTGGTTTAACCAATTCCAGCATCCACAGTTGGTGGAAAATTGGGCAGATATTCATGGCGCAATTTCGATTACGGCACAAGGTTCTGTTGAGATAACGTTGCCATTCGCAAGTAATGAGCTTCAAACCATATTGCATGACTGGATTAAACAGCAACAAACCGCAGATAAAGTGGCTGAATTCCCATTCAATATTCGCCTTGGAGTTAAAGCATTAGAAACTCAAGTGGCCAATCCGGTTAAAGGTGTTAAGAACATCATTGCCGTTAGTTCTGCGAAAGGTGGGGTCGGTAAGTCAACGACTGCGGTTAACATAGCATTGGCGATTGCTCAATCTGGGGCGAAAGTGGGATTGTTGGATGCGGATATCTACGGACCTTCCGTCCCTATGATGTTAGGGCAAGAAGATGCAAAACCAGAAGTTCGTGATGGTAAGTGGATGGAGCCCATTTTCGCTCACGGCATCTATACTCACTCTATCGGCTATTTAGTGGACAAATCAGAAGCGGCAATATGGCGCGGTCCAATGGCTTCAAAAGCGTTGTCGCAGTTATTAACGGAAACAGACTGGCCCGATTTAGATTATTTGGTGATTGATATGCCGCCAGGCACGGGTGATATACAGTTGACGTTGTCACAACAGATTCCGGTGACAGGTAGCGTGCTAGTCACAACACCGCAAGATTTAGCCCTTGCCGATGCAAGGAAGGGTGCGGCAATGTTTAACAAAGTCCATGTCCCGGTCATTGGTGTTGTGGAAAACATGAGTTATCACATTTGTAGTCAATGTGGCGCGAAAGAGCATATTTTTGGTATGGGCGGAGCTGAAAAAATGTCGCAAGAATTTGGCTTAGCACTGCTAGGACAAATTCCGCTTCATATCTCTATGCGAGAAGATATTGACGCTGGAGTGCCAACGGTAGCAAGACGCCCAGAAAGTGAGCATGCAGGGTATTATAAGCAACTTGCCGATCGCGTATGTAGCACGATGTTTTGGCAAGGTAAAGCAAAACCAGATGCGATTAGCTTTACAATGGTGAACTAAGTTTACTATGCCTGTTGGTTGATAATTGCACATTTTAACGTTTGCTCGGAGGTTAATCCTCTGAGCAGGCAGAAACTTATGACTAAACCCTAATTCCAACTAGTAACTATGGGGTGAACTCCCTATAATCAGGCAGTTTATCTTTTTATGTGACTAGAAATCATCATCGGGTGCAAACTAATGTCTGATAATAATCAATGCGTCATCGTAGGTATTGCTGGCGCTTCTGCTTCTGGAAAAAGTCTGATCGCGAGCACTATTTATAATGAGCTTCGCGCGAAAGTAGGCGATCATCAAATCGGTGTCATCACGGAAGATTGCTACTACAACGACCAAAGCCACCTAAGCATGGAAGAGCGAGTAAAGACGAACTACGATCACCCGAGTGCGTTGGACCACGACCTACTGTGTGAGCACCTTGAAAAATTGGTACGTGGTGAAGCAGTAGAAGTACCTGAGTACAGCTACACTGAACACACAAGAACAAGTAACACGACTACAATGACGCCTAAAAAGGTGATCATTCTAGAAGGCATCCTTCTTCTTACTGACCCTCGTCTTCGTGATTTGATGCACGCGACAGTATTTATGGATACACCGTTAGATATTTGCTTGCTTCGTCGTGTTAAGCGTGACGTGGAAGAACGAGGCCGAACTATGGAATCTGTTCTCAAGCAGTATCAACAAACAGTACGTCCGATGTTCATGCAGTTTATCGAACCTTCTAAGCAATATGCGGACATTATTGTTCCTCGCGGTGGTAAAAACCGTATCGCAATCGATGTATTAAAAGCTCACATTGCAAGACTTTTGAAAGCTTAAGCCTTTAGACGGCTATATCGCTTTATTTTTAAGAGAAGAAGTGGCACCTTAAGTGCCACTTCTTTTTTTGTTTTTAAATTAGTCAGTTGCAGGTTAAAACCAGACATTTTTCACGCTTTTGTGGAACTGTCAGCGGTAAATGGAGTCTGCGCTTATAATTGTAAAAACACTCGAGCAAGGAAAAACAAATGAAGAAACTGCTCTTAATTCTAGCAATACCGATTGTGGTCATTTTGGTCGCAATTTTAGCGTTAACCATCTTCGTCAATCCTAACCAGTTTAAGCCCCTTATTGTTGAGCAAGCGCAAAAGCAAACCGGTTTAGAACTAGTGATTGAAGGAGATATCAGTTGGCAATTTTTCCCATCGATCGGCTTTGAGTTGGGACATACAGAATTGCGAAACCCACAAGGCTTTAGTAAACCCAATTTATTCAAAGTTGATACCGTTGGTGTAGATATCTCTGTCATACCACTTTTTAGTCAACAGCTTGAAATTGGAAACGTCACGCTTGATGGGGCTGAGTTCTATATCGAAACCAAGAAAGATGGCAGCAAGAATATTGATGCATTGACGAAAGCCCAAACACAACAAGCAGAGCAAGCGAGCGATACTGCGCCTACGCAAAATGGTGAAACGCAGCCTTCTGGCTCTGATTGGAGCATTAATCTTGCTGGTGTTACGGTTTCTAATGGCTCATTAGAAATGCAGGATAAGCAAGCCGGTAGTTACACCAAACTTTATGATATCTCATTAAACCTTTCCGAATTCGCTTTTGACAACTGGACAACGGCTGATTTTGGCGTGAAGGGCGAAATGAATGACCAAAAGTTCACAGCGAAAGGTCAGGCCGACTTTAAGCTAGAAAAAGGTTTGGCAAACTACGCGCTAAAGAACATCAACTTTGATGCGACATACTCTGACCCTGCCAATAAGATTGAATCGGCAACGATCGGTTTAGATACGTTTGAATTCGATAAAGTAAATAACCTGACTTATGCCATGAAAGGCGACGCTGGTGGTATGAAGTTAGATATGCAGGGTGCTGGTCAACTTAGCGTGGACAAGGCTATCAGCAAAGTGCAGTTGGATAAGTTAACTCTTAAATCGACTTTTGAGGGGGATGCTTTACCTCAGTCACCGATGAAAGTCGACATGGTGTCTGATCTGTCTTTCGACCTAACGAAAAACCACCTGAGTTTTGTCCTAGAGAAGTTAACAGCGAATGCTATCGCCTTAGATGGTAAGGCAGATGTGACACTTGGCGATATTCCTAAAGTACGATTTGCTCTCCACAGCACAAATATCGATCTTGATGAATTCTTAGGATTAGATCAGCAAGATTCCGAAGGTAATAAGCCTGCTTCTGGTGGCGAGAGTGCTCCAGCTGGGTCTGAGGTTGAGCCTGATTTGTCTGCGTTGAAAACGTTAGATGTAAAGGGTGACATTACCATCGACAAATTCAAAGCGGCAAATGCGAAGATGGAAGCGGTAAAAACGAGCTTCACTGTAAATCGTGGCGTATTTGAGCTTACTTCATTTAGTTCGAAGCTGTACCAAGGCACAATCTCAGCGACAGCGAAGTTAGATGCACGCCAATCACCAGCGACTTACAGTGTGAAAAAGTCAATCAAAGGCGTGAAAGTTCAACCGCTACTTATTGATGTCGCTGATAACGACAAGCTTGAAGGGACGGGTAACATTGATGTGAATGTTACCGGTAAGAGTCTCACGCCTACCGGTATCAAGAAGAATCTTTCTGGTACGGTTGTTATCAATTTTGCTGACGGTGCGGTAAATGGCATCAACGTTGCTCAATTGATTCGTGAAAACTACGCGAAATTTAAAGGGCAAAAAGTCGAAGGCACCAATGAAGTTAAGAAAACAGATTTTAGTGCGATGACGGCGACATTGAAGCTCAATAAAGGTGTCGTATCAACGGATAATATGCAAGCTCAGTCTCCATTGCTCCGTGTTCGTGGTAAAGGCACCGCAAACTACATCAATGAAACTGTTAACTTTACTATCAGCACATCAGTCGTAGGTAGCCTAGAAGGCCAAGGCGGCAAAGATATAGATGAGTTGAAAGACATTACTATTCCGATCAATGTGTCTGGTAAGTGGGCGGATCCTAAATTCAAGCTCGTATTTGATGATGTTTTGAAACAGAAAGCTCAGAAAGAAATTGACCGTGGTGTAGAGAAGCTAACGGACAAGATCAAAGACGAAAAAACCAAAGAAGCAGTCGATGGTTTGATAAAGAATCTATTCAATTAGATTCGAGCCAAAGCAAAAAGGGTTGGCATTAGCCAACCCTTTTTTAATTCTGCTGGTGAGCTTTACCAGTCGACACCTTTCAGCGCTTTGACGCCTGACTCAAATGCATGCTTTACATTCTTCACTTCAGAAACGGTATCAGCCATTTCAATCAGAGTGCGATGAGCGCCACGACCAGTAATGACAACCGACTGCATTTTAGGGCGGTTGTTCAGCGCTTCAACGACCTCGTCTAAATCAATGTAGCCGTAGCTCACCATGTACGTCAGCTCGTCAAAAAGAACCACATCGATAGATTCATCTTTGAGCATGCGCTTACATTCTTGCCATATGCCTTGCGCTGCTTCGGTATCAGCGGCTTTGTTTTGAGTTTCCCATGTAAAGCCGGTCGCCATTACTTGGAATTCAACGCCGAGTTTCTCAAGTAGGTTGCGCTCACCATTGTCCCAAGTACCTTTAATAAACTGCGCGACAGCACAATTCAAACCATGACCCACTGCGCGTGCTATCGTACCGAATCCTGATGTCGATTTACCTTTACCATTTCCGGTAATGATCAGTAGCAGACCTTTTTCCTCTTGAGCAGCAGCAATTTTTGCGTCTACCTGTTCTTTGACTTTTTGTTGGCGAGCCTTATGGCGTGCTTCTTTATTTTCTTCGATAGACATAATACTTCCTCAATTCCTTTTTGTGCTTTGCCCAAGCTGATTTGGGTTCATTGATTTATCTCGCTATGATAGACCAACATATCGTGAAGAAAAACCACCGATAATTCAGGGAATAAAATGAAGAAAATACTTGTTGTTTGTATGGGAAACATTTGTCGGTCACCAACCGGAGAAGCAGTGTTAAGAGCGAAAGCTCAAAAGCTAGGCGTTGAAGTAGAGGTTGATTCGGCAGGTACAATTGGCTACCACGCAGGAAACCCACCGGATTCAAGAGCGATGGCAGCAGGAAAGCTGCGAGGTTATTTTTTTAAAGGAATGCAAGCGCGCCAAGTCACCATTGATGACTTTGACAAGTTTGACCTTATATTAGCCGCGGATAAAGCAAATTTGGCCGATTTATTGGATATTTGTCCGTTGAAGTATCGACACAAAGTATCGTTATTTTTAAGTCATTCTGGGTCAGGTTACGACGAAGTCCCTGATCCATATTATGGTGGAGAAGATGGCTTTGAACTGGTGCTTGATTTAATCGAAGAGGCATCAGACGCGATTTTGAAGAAGCTATAATCGCCGGGCTTGAAGACAATAGAAAAAGGGATGAGCTGAGCTCATCCCTTTTTATTCGTGTTAACCCGCGAGTATGTCGGTTGCGACTTTGTAGCTTGGGTCTTCCTTCACGTTAATTTCAACCAAGCTGCCAGCTTTGTCCAAAAGTTTACGACAATCTGGGCTTAGGTGACGAAGGTGCAGCGTTTTACCTTGAGCATTGTAACGCTCTGCTAGTGTTTCAATCGCTTCAATTGCAGAGTGATCAGTCACGCGAGAGTCTGCAAAATCGACAATCACATCTTTTGGATCTTCAGGCGCGTTAAACAACTCCAAGAAGTTAGCGGCAGAACCAAAGAAAATAGGACCGTGAATCTTGTACTCTTTTGAACCTTCCTCGTTTAAGCACGTGTCGGCATAGATATGCTTAGCGTGTTGCCATGCAAACATTAATGCAGAAACAATAACACCAACCGCTACGGCAACGGCTAGGTCAGTAAGAACAGTAACAACGGTCACAAGAACAATAACGAAGAAGTCTTGCTTCGGTACGCGACGCGCTAGTTTAAATGTTGCCCATTCGAATGTACCAATTACAACCATGAACATCACACCAACCAGAGCAGCGAGTGGGATCATTTCAATTAACGAAGAAGCGAATAAGATAAACATCAATAGAGCGATAGCAGCAACGATACCAGATAGACGACCGCGACCACCTGAGTTTACGTTGATCATCGACTGACCAATCATTGCACAACCACCCATAGCACCAAACACAGAACAAGTCATGTTTGCCATACCTTGACCGATACATTCGCGGTTAGATTGACCACGAGTGTTCGTCATCTCATCTAAAACTGTCAGCGTTAGCAGAGATTCAATTAGACCAATGGCCGCTAGAATGATCGCGTATGGAAGAATGATTTGTAGAGTTTCTAGCGTAAATGGCACCGCCGGAATAGAGAAGGTCGGCAGTGAACCTGCGAGTGTTGCCGCTTCATCACCAGACATTGTACGCAAGAAGTCAACAACAGTGCGAGTTTCCAGATCCAAACCAACCACTAAAGCAGTCACCGTTACGATTGCAACAAGTGAAGAGGGTACAGCCGTTGTGATTTTTGGTAGAAAGTGAATGATTGCCATAGTTAGCGCAACCAAACCAAGCATTAGTAGCATTTGGTCTTGTGGTAGCCAAGTAAGCATGCCGTTGATATCTGGCGCTTTAAACTGACCCAACTGAGCTAGGAAGATAACAATAGCCAGACCGTTCACAAAACCAATCATCACAGGGTGAGGCACGATACGGATGAACTTACCCAATTTAAACATACCAGCGGCAATTTGAAGTATACCAGCGAGCATGATGGCTGCGAATAGGTACTGGACACCGTGAGTCGCGACAAGCGAAACCATTACGACTGCCATGGCACCTGTTGCACCAGAGATCATGCCGGGGCGACCACCGAAAATGGAAGTAATAAGACCAACGATGAATGCAGCGTAAAGACCGACCATCGGATCTACGCCTGCGACGAACGCAAATGCGACAGCTTCAGGAACCAATGCTAGCGCAACGGTTAAGCCTGATAGCACATCATTTTTTACGGAGTGCTTAGAAAATTGGGGAAATTCGAACATGTTTGTTTTTAAGTTCTCTTTGCAATGAGTTAAACCCGACACATATTCGTATTTGCACAAGCCACTGAGTGGTTGATTTCTAATCAAACATTGCAGTGTAAACCGTAGTATTAAAAGAGCAGCATCAGAATGGTGTCGAAAACTTGAGTCGGCGCATGCTACCGAAAAGTGTGATTAAGTTCAAGAATGATACGAATAATGGCGTACAAATGTGATCACGAATTGGTATTTATATGAACAATTTATTGGGCAAATATGAAGATAAAAAAAGGCTACCATCTGGTAGCCTTTAATTTATTTATGCCGTTAAGCAGTTGAACGTAATGATTTAGCCTAGTTAAAGTTAGGCTTTGTCATCTCTGCCGATGCGCGGTTTTTAGCCACTTGGCTACCCGCACCTTTAGCTTGGTAACGTTCGGTTTTGAACGGCGCTGCTGCAACAGTGATTTCGCGTAGCTCTTGAGGGCCAGGTGCTTTTGTCATCGGTGCGCTAGCGTTTAGCTTAGCAGCAACTTTAATGGCTTCGACTTTAGGCTCTGGTTTAGCTACTGGCGCTTCGGCTGCAATCTCTTTTGCTGCTTCAACCACAGGCTCTTCAGCTGGTGCCGTTTCTACAATGGCATCAACCGGTTCAGCATGTTCAGTTGCAGGAGTTTCAACGATAGGCTCTACAGAGGCTGTTTCTACTACTGCCGATTCAGTTTTTTCTGCGATTACTGCTTCCACAACAGGTGCTTCTACTGCTGGAGATTCAACTTTCGCTTCAACTGTTTCTTGAACCTTTGATTCAACAACTGGTGCTTCTGTTACAACAGGTTGCTCGCGGCGAATAATCACTTTACCCATAGCCATTTCTGGGCAAGCAAAACCACCTTGCATTGTAGGTACTGCTGCTACTGCTTCTTCCTTAACTTGCTCTTCTTTCTTAGGTGCTGGTTTCGGAATGTAGCGTGGCATTACTTTACCCATAGCCATCTCAGGAGAAGCTACACCACCTTTACGCAGGCGGAACGGGTTAGGACGGCGATCGCGACCACGGCGACGGCGCTGACCGCTTGCACGCAGGTGACGTGGCGAACGACGGTTACGACGTTGCTTAGACTCTGCTTGCTTGTTGTCTTGCTGTGTTTCTACCGCTGCTTCTGTTGGCTTCTCAACTTTGGTTTCAACCATTTCTTGAGTCTTAACCGCCGTTTCTTCTGTTTTCTTCTCAACCGCTTCTTGGTCTTTAACGCGTACAGACTTGTTCAGTTTGCGACGTTGGCGACGCTCCTTCACTTTTTCTGCTTTCGCGTTTTGTTGCTTTGGTTTGCTCTCTTCTGGTTTTGTTTCAGTTCGAGCTTCTGCCGCTAGCTGCAGGCCTTTTTCCGCTACTTTTGCATTTGCTTTTTGCTCTTGGGCTTTGTCTGCTTGTTGAGCTTTAGGCTTACGCTTTTGGTTGCGGTTTTGCTGTTTATTGGTTTGTTGTTGCGCTTCGTTTTGCTCATTCGCTTGCTCATCACGAGGCTTACGACGACGTCGGTTATCACGGTTATCACGATTGTCGCGGTTCTCACGATTATCGCGTTGGTTGTTATTGCGACGACGATCATTGCGATCACGTTTGTTGCGTCGATTATCGCGATTTGGCTTTTTCTCTTCCTGAGGTTTCGGTTCTTCTTTTACCTCTTCAGAACCGCCGAATAGGAAACTACCAAGTGCTTTAAACAAACGGCTGAACAGTCCAGGTTTTTCTTCTTGTTCAACTTTCTGTTCTTTCTTCTTCGCCTCAGGGGCAGGTTTAGCTGCTGGTGCAGGTGCCGTTTGAGAAGGAGCCGCAAAGCCTTTAAGAACAGGTTCTTCGATTCGTTTAGGTTTTACGTCAACTTCCGCTGGCTCTTTACCTTCCGCTTCTTTCATTGCTTCCAGTTTTTTAGGAAGTAGGTAAGAAATCAGATCGAACTCTTCACCTTCACGAACACGGATAACTTCGAAGTGCGGCGTTTCCATGTCAGAGTTTGGAACAACCGTAATCTTCACTTCTTGAATGCGTTCGATATGGTTAACTGAACGACGTTTTTCGTTCAACAAGTAAGAAGCGATTGGCACAGGTACAACTGCGAGAACTTGCGCTGTATTGTCTTTCAGTGCTTCCTCTTCGATTAAACGAAGCACAGAAAGTGCTAGAGATTCGTTGTCGCGAACGACTCCAGTACCGCTACAGCGAGGACAGATGTGGTGGCTTGCTTCTGCTAGAGAAGGGCTTAAACGTTGACGTGACATCTCCAACAAACCAAAGCGAGAAATACGACCGATTTGTACACGAGCGCGGTCAAGACGAACGGCTTCACGTAGACGGTTTTCTACTTCTCGTTGGTGGCGAACAGGTGTCATATCGATAAAGTCGATAACCACTAAGCCACCCAAGTCACGTAGACGTAACTGGCGAGCAATTTCGTCGGCTGCTTCTAGGTTCGTGTTTAGGGCTGTTTCTTCAATATCGCCGCCCTTGGTTGCACGAGCAGAGTTGATATCGATAGACGTTAGTGCTTCGGTTGGGTCAATAACAATAGAACCACCAGATGGCAGACGCACTTCACGTTGGAAAGCCGATTCAATTTGGCTTTCGATTTGGTAGTGGCTGAATAGTGGAACTTCGCCTTCATATTTCTTAACGCGGTTAAGGAAATCAGGGCGCACCAATTGAATGTGCTCTTTTGCACGTTCGTAGATGGTGTTGCTGTCAATTAAGATTTCGCCAATATCACGACGCAAATAGTCACGGATTGCACGAACGATAACGTTACTTTCTTGGTGGATTAAGAATGGAGCAGGGTTCGAGTCCGCTGCACCTTTGATTGCACCCCAGTGGTTAAGTAGTACATTCAAATCCCACTCAAGTTCTTCAGCACTCTTGCCAACGCCAGCAGTACGTACGATTAGGCCCATGCCCTGAGGCAGTTCCAAAGTACTTAATGCGGCTTTTAGTTGAGTACGCTCGTCACCTTCGATTCGACGAGAAATACCGCCAGCACGAGGGTTGTTAGGCATCAGAACAAGGTAACTACCAGCAAGAGAAATGAAAGTAGTAAGAGCTGCGCCCTTGCTTCCACGTTCTTCTTTTTCCACTTGAACGATAACTTCTTGGCCTTCCGTTAGCACTTCTTTAATGCTTGGACGACCTTGGTAGGTGTAACCTTCAGGGAAATATTCGCGGGCAATTTCTTTGAGAGGGAGGAAACCGTGACGCTCGGCGCCGTAATCAACAAATGCGGCTTCTAAGCTTGGTTCGATACGTGTGATACGTCCTTTATAGATATTCGCTTTTTTAGATTCATGACCTGGACTCTCGATATCAAGATCGAAAAGTCGCTGGCCATCAACCAGAGCGACACGCAACTCTTCTTTTTGAGTTGCGTTAATTAACATTCTTTTCATTGAAAATTCTCGTTGTCTTTTCTTTTATATCTTTCTTGTCGACTTGCCACTGTTTTTTCGCTCTTTCACGGTGCCTGATCCCATGGCTTGTATTTTGCAGCCTCCCGGCTGGAAGGGGATGCTCTCGGGCACTTCAGTCATCACAAGCCTCTTGTGGTTTCTGTTGGAAACGTAGACTTGTGACCCGCTATTTGGGCGGTAGGTACTCAACGTGAATATGCGAGGAGTAGGGTGGCAAGAGTGTTGAATTCGATGTGTCTCACGCCAATGCTGCACTCGACCTTCAACGATCTACTCACATTGCTTGAGGATAAATGATTGGTAATGAATAAAATGTAACCAAACCTTCCTTAGCAGCTGTGAACTATAGCAGTGCGCGTGGCTATCAGCAATCTGCTTTCACGCAAACGATAGAAAATTTGCCGCTAAACTCAAAATTTCTAATTTATAACTGGCTGTTTCATAAGCAATTGAGATGTGTAAACTGATCAAGACAGAAAACAAATTGAGAACTCGATTGAGAGTTTTAATAATTTAAACAAAAGCTTGGCGAAATTTAGACCAGTTTGTACTATCAAGTGTTTCTTTTACGACAAGAATAATGTGAAGTCGCGCGAAATTGAGTTTACAATACCGCCCATGAGCGAAATAAGAACAAAAGTCCAGTTCGTCGACATTGACGAAGATATGGCGGGTCAGCGCATTGATAATTTTTTGCGCAACCAATTAAAAGACATCCCTAAAAGCATGATTTACCGAATCGTGCGTAAGGGCGAAGTACGTGTAAATAAAAAGCGTATAAAAGCAGAGTACAAGTTAAAAGCAGGCGATCTCGTTCGTATTCCACCGGTGACAGTCGAGAAAAAAGATGACGATGTCGCGCCAAGTACGAAACTAAACAAAGTCGCAGAGTTGGAAGATATGATCATCTTCGAAGATGATCATATGTTGATTCTAAACAAACCATCTGGTACCGCTGTGCATGGTGGCAGTGGCTTAAAGTTTGGCGCGATTGAAGCGCTTAGAGCTCTGCGTCCTCAAGCTCGCTTTCTTGAACTTGTGCATCGTATTGACCGTGATACTTCAGGTATCTTGCTGGTTGCTAAGAAGCGTTCTGCACTTCGTCACTTGCAAGCCCAGTTTCGTGAAAAGACAGTGAAGAAGTTTTACTTAGCTCTTGTCATGGGACAATGGAAAAGCAGTTGTAAGGTTGTGAACGCGCCACTGCTTAAAAACGAAGTGAACAGTATTGTTCGTGTTAACCCTAACGGTAAGCCGTCTGAAACGCGTTTTAAAATTTTGGAAAAGTTTGAACAAGCAACATTGATTCAAGCGAGTCCGATTACTGGTCGAACTCACCAAATCCGAGTTCATACACAATACACGGGCCACCCAATCGCTTGGGATGATCGCTACGGTGACCGTCGCTTTGATGCTTACACAGGTCAAGTTGGTTTAGACCGTTTGTTCCTACACGCGGCAAACATCAAGTTCCAACACCCATCAAATGATGAGTGGATGGAAATCAACGCACCGATGGAACCGAAGCTAGAAAAAGTGTTGGCGGGTTTAAGAAACGCGTAACCATGTTTTCCTCGTGGACACGAAAAGGGAGCCTGTGGTTCCCTTTTATAGTATTTGTATCAAAGGACATCGAGTCCTTGAACATGCAACATATCAATCAAATCAATCAATGGTAGTCCGACAAGTGTGTTCGGGTCTTTCCCCACCAATTTGTTAAACAAACAAATTCCCATTCCTTCGCTTTTAAAGCTGCCTGCGCAGTAAAAAGGTTCTTCCCTGTCGACGTAGCGTTCGATTTGTTCAAGCGTCAAATCTCTAAAGTGTACTTCGAAAGAATCAAAGCCGACTTCTGTATGGTTTGTGACGGTGTTATGTACCGCAAGACCGGTATAGAAAGTGATGACTTTTCCACTTTGAGACAAAAGTTGATTTATTGCGTTGTCTCTATTTAAAGGCTTGCCAACGATTTCACCATTAATGACACAAACCTGGTCACTGCCGATAACTAAACTTGCTTTATCCGTCTGGCAAGATGTTGCTTTCTCTTGGGCCAATCTTTGCACCAGTTCAAGAGGCGTTTCCTGGTCAAACGGTGTTTCATCGCAATCAGGTGATAAACAAATGAACGGTAGTGAAAGCTTTTCAAGCAGTTGTTTACGAAAAGGGGAGGTTGAAGCTAAAACCAGTTGGTAATTTTTCATTTTGAATTACAATTCGTGGGAGCATTTCCGATAGGATAATCGATCAAAAATGATTCTGGCTAATGCTCTGTATGTTAAGCGTAAAAAAGTACAACTTTTTTGCCTTTTTCTTTGACTAATTTTGATTTGGAAGATAATATTCGCGCCCTATGCAAAAGGTAAAAATACCGCGAACGGTTGACCCAGCAAAAGCTGCACAGAAACGATTGGATTACGATGGCATCATCCAAGCTAGTCTTTTCAAGCGCTTAGCGGAAACAACTGAAGGCGTAAAACGCGACGCAGAAGTCTCATTGTCATTTGGGATGGATGAACAGCGACTCGTTGTTATCTCTGGTAAAGCTAACATCGAAGTCGATTTAGAGTGTCAGCGTTGTAATGAGGTATTCGCACATGAGTGCGAAGTTGAGTTCCTTTCTACTCCTTACTACGGTGAGAAAACAGAACAGGAAGCACCAGAAATTTATGATTTGGTAGATCTAAATGAATATGGTGAATTAGACCTTATACAACTGGTTGAAGACGAGTTCATCTTAGCATTACCTCAAATTGCGATGCACGATGAAGCGGATTGTAGCGTTGATTCAAATAACATGGTTTTTGGTGAGATTCCTGAAGAAATTGAGGAAGAAAAACCGAATCCATTCGACGTTTTGAAAAGTCTGAAAAAGTAATAGGTGTGGTAACCGATTCTTCTTCAGGTTTTTAACCCAATAGTATAGGAGTAGGGTCAATGGCCGTACAGAAAAACCGTAAAACTCGTTCTAAGCGCGGTATGCGTCGTTCACACGATGCGCTAACTACAGCTGCTCTATCTGTAGACGCGACTTCTGGTGAAACTCACCTACGCCACAACGTAACTGCTGAAGGTTACTACCGTGGTCAAAAGGTTATCAACAAGTAAGGTTGAACCTTTGCAAAGTATTACCGTTGCACTTGATGCAATGGGCGGGGATTTCGGTCCACGCGTAACAGTGCCTGCCGCCGTGCAGGCACTGTCTCATTTCCCAGAGCTAAAAGTGATTCTTATAGGTGATCAATCTCTGATCACGTCTCAATTATCTCAACTCGGTACCTCGACCAGTTCCCGCTTGACTATTCTTCATAGTGAGAAAGTTATCTCGAACTCAGAAAAACCTTCATTGGCACTACGTAATAGCCAAAATAGTTCCATGCGTATGGCTATCGATTTGGTTTCTGAGCAGAAGGCGGATGCTTGTGTTAGTGGTGGCAACACCGGTGCATTAATGGCACTATCGCGTTTCATTCTTAAGTTACTTCCTGGTATTGAACGTCCTGCTTTAGTTTCAGCTTTACCGACGATTACTGGAAAGCGTACTTGGATGCTAGATCTAGGTGCGAATGTATCGTGCGATGCTGATAGTTTGTTCCAATTTGCTGTAATGGGCAGTGCATTAGCAGAAGAACACTTAGGTTGTCCTCCTCGCGTTGCTGTACTCAATATTGGCGCAGAAGAGATTAAAGGTAACGATTTAGTCAAACGTTGCGCAGAAATGCTTTCTCAGACCGACGCGATTAACTTTGTTGGTTATATTGAAGGTAATCAAATTTTGCATGATGTTGCAGACGTCATTGTATGTGATGGGTTTGTCGGCAACGTATGCTTAAAAGCCAGTGAGGGAACAGCTCAACTTTTTATCGAAAAAATTAAAACCAGTATGATGGCGTCAACGATAAAGGGTTGGATTGCTAGAAAGTTGTTTTCTCGGCTATTTAATGAACTAAAAACACTGAACCCCGACCAGTATAACGGCGCAAGTTTGCTAGGATTGCGCGGCATTGTCATAAAAAGCCATGGAAGTGCGGATGTATCTGCGATTGTCAATGCACTTGGCGAGGCAGTACACGAGGTCAAACGACAAGTACCAAGCCGTATTAGCGATCGTTTGGAAGCGGTTTTACTCGAGAGGCATTATTAGTCTTCATGTATAGCAAAATTTTAGGTACTGGCAGCTACCTGCCATCTCAGGTGCGTACAAACGCAGATCTAGAGAAAATGGTAGATACAAGTGATGAGTGGATCGTTGCTCGCACGGGTATTAAAGAGCGTCGAATTGCTGCAGAAAATGAGACTGTAGCGGACATGGCATTCTACGCAGCTGAAAACGCTATCGATATGGCGGGTATTGATAAAAACGATATCGACCTGATTATCGTAGCCACAACGAGCAGTAGCCATACTTTCCCTTCATCTGCGTGTCAGGTGCAGGCAAAGCTTGGCATTAAAGGTTGTCCAGCTTTTGACTTAGCCGCTGCTTGTTCTGGTTTTGTGTACGCATTATCCGTTGCAGACCAACATATTAAATCGGGTATGTGTAAAAACGTACTTGTTATTGGTTCAGATGCTTTGTCTAAAACGTGTGATCCGACAGACCGTTCAACCATTATCCTATTTGGTGATGGTGCTGGAGCCGTTGTCGTAGGCGCTAGCCAAGAGCCAGGTATTATTTCTACCCACATATACTCGGATGGTCAATTCGGTGAGCTACTAAGCCTACCTGTACCTGAGCGTGGTCAAGATGCTGACAAATGGCTTCATATGGCAGGTAACGAAGTATTCAAAGTCGCTGTCACTCAGTTATCGAAACTAGTAAAAGATACGCTTGAAGCCAACAACATGCATAAGTCTGAACTAGACTGGCTAGTACCGCATCAAGCGAACTATCGAATTATTTCGGCAACAGCGAAAAAGCTTTCAATGTCTTTGGACCAAGTCGTAGTGACATTAGACCGACACGGGAACACTTCTGCGGCGACAGTACCGTCTGCGCTGGATGAAGCTGTGCGCGATGGTCGCATTAAACGCGGGCAGACTTTATTGCTAGAGGCGTTTGGTGGCGGTTTCACTTGGGGCTCTGCTCTGGTGAAGTTCTAAGTTTCACGAGAATTCAAAATTTAAGGTGCACTTGTTGCATCTTATTTCTTTTTACTTTGCTTAAAGGAAAACAACATGAGCAAGTTTGCTATCGTATTTCCAGGTCAAGGTTCTCAAGCTGTAGGTATGCTTGCAGAACTAGGCGAACAATATGACGTAGTAAAACAAACATTTGCAGAAGCATCTGACGCACTAGGTTACGATCTATGGGCGCTTGTTCAAAATGGACCTGCAGAAGATTTAAACGAGACTTTCCGCACTCAACCAGCTTTGCTAGCTTCATCTGTTGCAATCTGGCGTGTATGGCAGGAGATCGGTTTAGAGCAACCAGCAAACCTAGCCGGTCACAGCCTAGGTGAGTACTCAGCACTTGTATGTGCGGGTGTTATTGATTTTAAAGAAGCAATCAAGCTGGTTGAATTACGTGGTCAACTTATGCAAGAAGCAGTACCAGCTGGTACTGGCGCAATGTACGCGATTATCGGTTTGGCTGATGACGCGATTGCAAAAGCGTGTGAAGACGCAGCGCAAGGCGAAGTGGTCTCTCCAGTAAACTTTAACTCGCCTGGTCAGGTAGTTATCGCGGGTAGCAAAGACGCAGTAGAGCGTGCGGGAGCGCTATGTAAAGAAGCTGGTGCGAAACGTGCGCTTCCTCTTCCTGTTTCAGTGCCATCACACTGTGCGCTTATGAAGCCAGCAGCGGAAAAACTTGCAGTAGCTCTTGAGTCTATCGAATTTAACTCACCACAGCTTCCAGTTATCAACAACGTTGATGTGGTCGCTGAGACAGATCCTGCAAAAATCAAAGATGCGCTTGTTCGTCAGCTACATAGCCCAGTTCGCTGGACTGAAACAGTCGAGCTTATGCACGAGCAAGGGGTAGAACAGCTTCTTGAGCTTGGTCCTGGTAAGGTTTTAACAGGTCTAACAAAACGTATCGTGAAAACGCTAACTGCAGCAGCAGTGAATGATGTTGCGTCGCTAGACGCGGCGAAGTAATCCATCAAGCGATAAAACTTGCGATAAGAAAAGGAAACACAACATGATGAATCTAGAAGGTAAGATCGCGCTAGTTACCGGCGCAAGCCGTGGTATTGGCCGCGCGATCGCGGAACTTCTTGTAGAGCGCGGTGCGACGGTTATCGGTACGGCTACTTCTGAAAGTGGCGCTGCTGCTATCAGCGAGTATCTTGGTGATAACGGTAAAGGTCTGGCACTGAACGTGACCGATGTCGAGTCTATCGAAGCGACACTAAAAACGATCAACGAAGAATTTGGCGTGATCGATATTCTGGTGAATAACGCTGGTATTACTCGTGACAACCTATTGATGCGTATGAAAGATGATGAGTGGAACGACATCATCGATACCAACCTAACGCCTATCTACCGCATGTCTAAAGCGGTTTTACGCGGCATGATGAAAAAACGTGCGGGTCGTATCATCAACGTAGGCTCTGTTGTTGGTACCATGGGTAACGCAGGTCAAACTAACTACGCAGCAGCGAAAGCGGGCGTGATTGGTTTTACTAAATCAATGGCTCGTGAAGTTGCGTCTCGTGGTGTAACAGTGAACACTGTTGCCCCTGGTTTCATCGAAACTGACATGACGAAGGCACTAAATGATGAGCAACGTGCGGCAACGTTGTCGAACGTGCCAGCTGGTCGTTTAGGTGACCCACGTGAAATTGCATCAGCAGTAGTTTTCCTTGCTTCTCCTGAAGCAGCGTACATTACTGGTGAAACTTTGCATGTAAATGGTGGCATGTACATGGTTTAATGAGACAGTTTGTGCAAAATAAGCTATTTTACATTGTGAAAAATAGCCTATAGTTGCAGTTAACTGTCATGAACTTGTCATGCTTATGCGCAAGATTTGTGCATGATTTAAGTCAAAAATGTATTGAAATTCGGTTAAATTCGCTAATTTTGTGGTTTGACCAGCAAGGACCCCCTTGCAACTTTCAATAGTTCGAATAAACTACGGAATCATCGCATTAGGCGAAATCTGTAAAGGAAAAGAAAAATGAGCAACATCGAAGAACGCGTAAAGAAAATCATTGTTGAACAGCTAGGTGTAGACGAAGCAGAAGTTAAAAACGAAGCTTCTTTCGTTGACGATCTAGGTGCTGATTCTCTAGACACTGTAGAACTAGTTATGGCTCTAGAAGAGGAATTCGACACTGAGATTCCTGACGAAGAAGCTGAGAAGATCACTACTGTTCAAGCTGCAATCGACTACGTAAACAGCGCTCAGTAATTAGCTCTCCCAGGCGGTCTCCTAGACCGCCTGTGTTCTTTCTAACTTCTTCTATCCTCTCATAGAAATATTCAATTCCCGGAGAATTATATCGTGTCCAAGCGTCGTGTAGTTGTCACTGGCATGGGTATGTTGTCACCGGTAGGCAACACAGTAGAATCATCTTGGAAAGCCCTGCTAGAAGGTCAAAGTGGTATCGTGAATATCGAGCACTTTGATGCTACGAACTTCTCAACTCGTTTTGCAGGTCTTGTTAAAGATTTCGATTGCACAGAGTACATGTCTAAAAAAGATGCTCGTAAGATGGATCTTTTCATCCAGTACGGCATTGCAGCGGGTATTCAAGCTCTTGATAACTCTGGCTTACAAATTACCGAAGAAAATGCGGCTCGAGTTGGTGTTGCTATCGGCTCAGGCATTGGCGGTCTAGATCTGATCGAAACAGGTCACACTGCATTAGTAGAAAAAGGCCCTCGCAAAGTTAGCCCATTTTTTGTTCCTTCGACCATCGTAAATATGGTTGCAGGTAACCTATCTATCATGCGTGGTCTTCGTGGTCCAAATATCGCGATTTCTACAGCATGTACTACTGGCCTACATAACATCGGTCATGCTGCACGAATGATTGCGTACGGCGATGCAGATGCGATGGTTGCTGGTGGCGCAGAAAAAGCGTCTACGCCTCTTGGCATGGCTGGCTTCGGTGCAGCTAAAGCGCTATCTACTCGTAATGACGAACCTCAAAAAGCGTCTCGTCCATGGGATAAAGGCCGTGATGGCTTCGTTCTAGGCGATGGTGCTGGCATGATGGTGCTTGAAGAGTACGAACACGCGAAAGCACGTGGCGCGAAGATTTACGCAGAACTGGTTGGTTTTGGTATGTCTGGTGATGCTTACCACATGACTTCTCCAAGCGAAGATGGCTCTGGTGGTGCACTTGCGATGGAAGCGGCAATGCGTGACGCGAACATCACAGGCACCCAAGTAGGTTATGTGAATGCTCACGGTACATCTACTCCTGCTGGCGACGTTGCAGAAATCAAGGGCGTGAAACGTGCTCTTGGTGAAGAAGGTGCGAAGCAAGTACTTGTATCATCAACTAAGTCTATGACTGGTCACCTATTAGGTGCAGCAGGCTCTGTTGAAGCAATTATCACGGTTATGTCTTTGGTTGACCAAATCGTTCCACCAACGATTAACCTTGATGATCCAGAAGAAGGTCTAGACATCGACCTTGTGCCGCACACTGCGCGCAAAGTTGAAGGTATGGAATACGCTATCTGTAACTCGTTTGGCTTTGGTGGTACAAACGGTTCTTTGATCTTCAAAAAGTTCGCTGAGTAACACTATCTAACCTTATTTAGGTAAGCGAAACTTGTATTCTAACGGCTCGATGCTTAGCATTGAGCCGTTTTGTTTTATTTGTTGTCTGCTAATTTGAAGGTACGCGAATGTTTTGGGTAAATGGAGTTCCACAAACGCATGTAGAACTGGGTGATCGCTCATTCCAATACGGTGATGGAGGTTTTACCACCATCCTGACCCAAAACGGAGAGTTGGTTTACTGGCAAGAACACATTGAGCGTATGAAGTCCTGCCTTGACGCATTGAAGATCTCTTCCCCTGACTGGCAAGTTGTGCATGATTGGGCAAGCAAAGCGGCTTTATCTGACGCACAAGCTGGGGTGAAAATTCACGTTAGCCGTGGTATTGGTGGGCGAGGGTATAGCCCTAATGGGATTGAAGGCCCTATCGTGACGATCTCCAATTTTGCGTTTCCTTCTCATTACTCTTCTTGGCAAGAAAAAGGCGTGGATTTGGGCGTTTGTGAGACTCGTCTCGGGATTCAACCTTTACTTGCTGGACACAAGCACAACAACCGTTTAGAGCAGATTCTCGCCAAGGCTGAAATCGACGATACCGAGTTTGCAGATGCAATAACGTTAAATGTGCAAAACCATGTCATTGAAACTACAATGGCCAACCTTTTTTGGGTTAAAGGTAATAAAGTATTTACACCGGAGCTGACCTTATCTGGCGTTGCGGGCGTAATGCGTCGTAAGGTGCTTGAGTTACTAAAAGTAAGTCATATTGAAGTCATCGAGGGGCGTTTTATACTTCCAGGTTTGCTGAGCGCAGACGAGGCTTTCATGTGTAACTCAATATTAGGTGTCGCACCAATTCGCAGCATAGTGGCATCTAACTCTAAGACTATATTTCCGATAGGAAAATTGACTCAACGACTGCAAGGGAATTTAACTACGTGATTAAAAAACTGTTGGCTTTTGTTGTGCTGATCGCAGTGATAGGCGCAGCAGCTGTTTTTTATATAATTTCACAGGCTAAACAATACGTTGAAAAGCCTATTCTATTGGAACAACCTCAGCTGTTTACTGTAGAAAGTGGTACAAGCTTTCATCATGTCATGCGCGCCTTAGTTGAAGATGAGGTAATTGAAACGTCGGAGTACATCCGTTTAATACCTCACTTATATCCAGAACTGTTGCAAGTGCGAGCGGGTACTTATCAACTAGAGCCTGGTATGTCGCTTTCGCAAGCATTGGAGCACCTGAATACCGGAAAAGAATACCAGTTTGCGATCACTTTTGTTGAAGGCAGCCGCTTTTCTGAGTGGGTAGAGCAATTGAAAAGTGCTCCTTATTTAGAGCATGACTTAACCGATCTATCAGAAAAAGACATGGCAGCAAAGTTGGGTATAGAGCGAGAAAAGCTTGAAGGACTGTTTTTAGCAGAAACCTACCATTACACGGCGGGTGCAAGTGAAAGCCAGTTATTAAAACGAGCGCATCGAAAACTCAATAAGATTCTGGATGCTAACTGGGAAGCTCGTCAAGAAAAGCTGCCATTGCAAGACAAATATGAAGCCTTGATTCTGGCGTCTATCATCGAGAAAGAGACGGCTATTGACTCTGAGCGTGAGCGCGTCGCTTCTGTGTTTATCAACCGATTGAACAAACGCATGCGTTTACAAACGGATCCGACGGTTATTTATGGTATGGGTGATGCTTACGACGGAAATATTCGTAAGAAAGATTTGCGCACGCCGACACCATATAACACCTATACCATCAATGGCTTACCTCCAACCCCAATCGCGATGGCAGGTGAAGCCTCTATTGAAGCGGCTTTGAATCCAGAAAGCAGTAACTATTTATATTTCGTAGCAAGTGGAAAGGGCGGACACGTATTTTCGAAATCCCTTGCAGAGCACAATCGTGCTGTTCGAGCCTATTTAAGAGAACTAAGAAAGAACAAATGATGAAAGCAAACTTTATTGTCGTTGAAGGCCTAGAAGGCGCGGGTAAAAGCACTGCGATTAAAACCGTTTTAGATACGCTAAAAGCGGCAGGTATTGAAAATATCGTAAATACTCGTGAGCCAGGAGGCACGCCGCTAGCAGAAAAGATGCGCGCTCTGGTGAAAGAAGAGCATGAAGGCGAAGAACTTAAAGACATGACGGAGTTGCTTCTTCTATATGCTGCACGTGTCCAGTTGGTTGAGAACGTGATCAAACCAGCTTTGGCGAACGGTCAGTGGGTGGTGGGTGACCGCCACGATATGTCGTCGCAGGCTTATCAAGGTGGTGGCCGTCAGATTGACGCGTCGCTAATGAAAAACCTTCGAGACACAACGCTTGGTGATTTTAAACCTGCTTTCACTCTCTATATGGATATCGACCCTCGCGTTGGGCTTGAGCGTGCGCGTGGGCGTGGTGAGCTCGATCGTATCGAGAAGATGGATATCAGCTTCTTTGAACGTACACGAGAGCGTTATTTGGAGATTGCTCATGCTGATCCTTCTATCATTATCATTAACGCTGAGCAGGCGATCGAAGACGTGTCGCGTGATATTCGGGACGCTCTTAACGAGTGGTTAGCTCGTCAATAATAAGTGAAACTTAAATTTAGGTGACTCATGTTAAATGATTATCCATGGTTGCAGCCAGTATGGGATAACCTCAAAGTAGGGCTAGAGTCGGACAGAATACCAGGTGCGCTTTTATTGCAAAGCGAGCAAGGCTTAGGCATCGAAAAACTTATCGAGTTTTTTAGCCAAGCACTTCTTTGCCAAAATGACGCCAGTGAAGCGTGCGGTTTTTGTCATAGCTGTCAATTAAATCAATCACACAACCACCCAGATTTACACTGGATCAAACCAGAAAAAGAAGGAAAAGCGATAACGGTGGACCAAGTTCGAGCTTGCAACCGTCTTGCTCAGGAATCATCACAGCTTAATGGTTATCGCCTATTTGTTATAGAGCCAGCGGACTCTATGAATGAATCGGCATCGAATGCATTGTTAAAAACGCTAGAAGAGCCTGGGGCAAAGTGCTTGTTTTTGCTCGTTACCCACAATCAGGAGCGCCTGCTTCCAACGATTCGTAGCCGTTGCCAACACTGGGTTGTTGTGCCGCCGTCAACGGAACAAGCGATGCAATGGATGCGCGAACAAGGGGCGCAGCAAGTTCCTGCTTACGCCTTAAAACTGAATATGGGCTCTCCGATAAAAACATTGGATGCGTTAAATAATGGCGATCTCGATGCTTACTTGGCTTTTGAGCGCACTTTTATTAAGGCGATGTCTTCTCCTGCCTCAGACATTTCTGAGTGTGCTTCTTTAATGGCTAAACACTCGGAGCAATCACTAGACTGGGCGTGGTATTTACTGACAGACGCTCAGAAAGCGCAGTTTGGTGTATCAGAAGCACAAATGCTTCCTGGCGCTATAAAGTTTCAGCCGAACAACTACAACGGTTTGTACTCATCAGCGAAGGCGCTGATGGACCTCAAAGCTCAGGTGCAAGCCTTTCCTGGTCTAAACCTTGAGCTACTATCAATGAACTGGTTAATTGAATCACGAGAGGCATTATGTTCGTAGATTCTCATTGTCATTTAGACAAATTGAATTACGACGATCTCCACATCAATGTGGAAGACGTTATTAACAAAGCTCAACAAGCAAAGGTAACCGAGCTGCTTTCTGTGGGAGTTACGCTGGATTCTTTCCCTAAAATGATGGAAATGATTGAGCCTTATGAGAATGTTTATGCTTCGTGCGGTGTACACCCACTTGATGTTGAAAGCGACTTTTCGATGGACGTGCTACGTCACCACGCATCGAATGAAAAAGTCGTTGCCATTGGTGAAACAGGCTTGGATTATCATTATAAGCCAGAAACGGCAGCGTTACAGAAAGAGCGTTTTGAGCAACACGTTGATCTTGCGGTGGAGCTTAACAAACCTTTAATTATCCATACCAGAAACGCACGTGCGGATACTCTAGATATTTTGCGTAAGGGGGGGGCGGAGAAATGTGGTGGTGTTATCCACTGTTTTACAGAAGATCTTCCATTTGCTGAAGCTGCACTTGAGCTGGGGTTTTATATTTCTATCTCGGGGATTGTCACTTTCCGTCAAGCTACAGAGTTGAAAGAAGTGGTGAAGACTCTACCTCTAGAGAAGCTTCTCATTGAGACAGATTCTCCTTACTTGGCTCCAGTCCCTCACCGAGGTAAAGAGAATCAACCTGCTTATGTTGTCGAGGTGGCTTCTTATATTGCGCAACTCAAATCGTGCTCTCTTTCTGAAGTGGCACAAAAAACCACCGAAAATTTCCGAAATCTTTTTTTGCGATGAAAAATCAATAAGAGCATAAAAAAGGAGCGTACGCTCCTTTTTTGTTGATAAAAACAACAGATATACTCATGAGTTTAATGTTTACTAAAAATGTTGATTTAATAACATTCAAAAATCACAAATGTAATTTTGTTACTAAAAATAACATTGGGGCGTATTTTATTTACGCCTTAAAATTAATTATATAAATAATAAACTCTTTATAAAACAGTAATATAACTGCAATGCAAACCTTTTCATCAGCTGTTTTTGGGTGTGATCCAAGACTTGTTTTGAAACTAAATTTCGTAACTGTGTGGAAAGTTTGAGGGTCATCAATATATATTTAGAGCCGGAAAATATAATGCAGTTGTGGTTACATTTTCATTGGGTGCTAACCTTTAGGCTACGGGGGTGTGCCGTTAGTGCCCAAATAATACTTATAAATTTATCAGGAGCATAAACATGTTTAAGAACCTTTTTGCTAACCTGCAAAAAGTTGGTAAGGCGCTGATGCTTCCAGTATCAGTTTTACCAGTTGCAGGTATTTTATTAGGTGTGGGTGCTGCCCATCTAAGCTTTATTCCAGAGATCGTTTCTAATCTTATGGAACAAGCTGGTGGTTCAGTATTCGGCCAAATGGCACTTCTATTTGCAGTAGGTGTAGCTCTAGGCTTCACTAATAACGACGGTGTTGCTGGTCTTGCAGCAATCGTTGGTTACGGCATCATGACTGCAACGCTAGGTGTAATGGCGGGTGTTATGGGTGTTGAGAAAATCGATACAGGTGTACTAGGTGGTATCCTTGTCGGTGGTGTGGCTGCTTGGGCATTCAACCGTTTCTTCAAAATTCAACTTCCAGAGTATCTTGGCTTCTTCGCTGGTAAGCGTGCAGTGCCTATCATCACTGGTTTTGCAGCGATCATCCTTGGTGTTATCCTTTCTGTAATTTGGCCACCAATTGGCGGTGCAATCTCTGCATTCTCTGATTGGGCTGCGCACCAAAACCCACAACTAGCATTCGGTATCTACGGTGTTGTAGAGCGTTCTCTAATCCCATTCGGCCTACACCACGTATGGAACGTACCGTTCTTCTTCGAAGCTGGTTCTTGTGTTAACGCTGCTGGTGAAGCTCAAAACGGCGTACTAACTTGTTACCTAGTTGCTGATGAAGCATCTCGTGCTGCTGGTAATGGCTTCGGTCAGCTAGCGGGTGGTTACATGTTCAAGATGTTTGGTCTACCAGCTGCAGCAATCGCAATTGCTCACTGTGCTAAACCAGAAAACCGCGCAAAAGTAATGGGTATCATGGCGTCAGCTGCACTGACTTCATTCCTAACTGGTATTACTGAGCCTATCGAATTCTCATTCCTATTCGTTGCTCCACTACTATACGGTATCCACGCTCTACTAGCTGGTTCTGCATACATTGTTTCTAACACTCTAGGCTTTGTACACGGTACTTCTTTCTCTCACGGTCTGATCGACTTCCTAGTTCTATCTGGTAACGCTCAGAAGATGGGTCTAATGATTGCTGTTGGTCTAGTATACGCAGTGATTTACTACGTAGTGTTCCGTGGCGTAATCACAGCACTTGACCTAAAAACTCCTGGTCGTGAAGATGAAACAGAAAGTGCGGCAGCAACTTCTGGCTCTGACATGGGTGGTGAACTGGTTGCAGCGTTCGGTGGTAAAGCTAACATTACTGGTCTAGACGCATGTATCACTCGCCTACGTGTCGCGGTTGCAGATACAGCAGCTGTTGACCAAGACAAACTGAAACAACTTGGCGCTGCTGGTGTTGTAGTTGTTGCAGGTGGTGTACAGGCTATCTTCGGTACTAAGTCTGACAACCTAAAAACTGAAATGGATGAGTGGATCCGTAACCACGGCTAATCACCGTCATTCATAACAATGAATAAAAGGAGGCTTCGGCCTCCTTTTTTAGTTCCTCTCTCATTGCTAAAAGTGCTTTCTGAGTGTGATCCTAAACTCATCTTTACTTTTGCCAGTCTTTTCATACATCGCGCTTACTCATCGTTGACATATTGAAGCACCACTATGTTTGAATAGCGCATGATGTTTTTTTAATAATTGATAACGTGTATGAAGAGCAAATTAATTTTATTAGCAGGACTAGTTTCTAGTACCGCAATGGCGGCAAATGAGCCAACGAACTTGTCTGTTGGTATGGCTGTCGATCAACAGTTGAGTGTTGTTGTTGAGTTAGATAATAAGTATCGCGGCATTATCGGTAACGATGGTATGGCGTTTGATTACATCGCTAAACGTGGAACATTCGATCAAAACATGCCTGTGACCTGGTATGTTGGCGTTGGTGGTTGGTATGAATGGGATGATGAGTTTGGCGTGCGTGTACCTCTCGGTGTGAACTGGGATTTATCACGCGGCTGGGATCTTTATGGTCAAATACACCCAGAGCTAGATCTTTACAAAGGTGCTGACTTACAACTTGGTGGTGCCGTTGGCATCAAATACAGTTTCTAGAATAAAAGAAACATAAAAAACGCCGGTAAATACCGGCGTTTTTTATGTTTGGAATGCAATACTGCTATTGTTTATCCATGGCTCGCTTGATACAAACGGCAGCGCCGCCCCAAGTGATACCTAAACCAATAACCATCATAATAATTGCGCTGATTGTCATTTCGCTGTCTCCTTGCGATTTACTGCGTTAATCACTAGACCAAAGATAAATAGTGCGGCGATAAGTGCCCAGCCTACAGTTAGATCATAACCACCGTAGCCTTCAGTAAATAAAGCATAAAGCTTAGTTGCTAAGATAATGGCGAGCATAATCGGTGTTACGAAGCGTAAACAGATCTCAAACCATTGACCAATAGAGAAATCAGAGCGCTCATTTACGTAATTACGCACTTCAGGCACGCGTTTCAATAGCCACGCCATCAATACAATCTCAACCAAGCCGCCTACCATAATGCCAACGTTGTTTGCGAAGTGGTCTACTAGGTCTAGCAGCAATAGACCGCCATTTGTTGCGAACGCCATAGAAACCACAAAACCAGTTCCGATTACCACGTTTGCAGCTTTTTTTCGGCTCCACTTTAGCTTATCGATGATGGCGGATGTTACGGCTTCCATGATAGAAATGTGCGAACTTAGACCAGCAACCACCAGTGCAAAGAAGAACAGAGGACCAAGAATATATGGTGCGGGTAATAAGTTAATTGCCGCAGGTAAAGTAACAAAAGCAAGGCCAACGCCTGCAGATACCACTTCTGTTAGCGGTTTACCTTGTTCTTGAGCCATGTAACCCAAGACAGAGAAGATCATAATACCAGCTAGGATGGAGAAGCCACAGTTGATCAACACGGTCATAAACGCGTTATTCGTGATGTCTGATTTTTCTGGCAGATAACTAGAGTAAGCCAGCATGATCGCGAAGCCGATGCTTAGGGTAAAGAAGATCTGACCGTACGCAGCTGCCCATACTTTCACATCCCAAATTTTGCTGAAATCGGGTTCAAACATGTAGTTAACGCCATCCAAAGCTCCTGGCAAGAAAACCATACGTCCGATTAAAAAAATCACCATCAAGAATAGTATTGGCATCATGATTTTAGATGCGCGCTCAATCCCTGATTTCACGCCTTTGGCAATGGCGGTATAAGTAATGGCCCAAGCAATCACCATAGATAAGGCTATCTTCCATTGAATACTGCCTAAGTCTGTTGGTGAGTTGTCACCTAACTTTAGGTACTCGCTAAAGAAAAATGCGTTTGTATCGGTTCCCCAACCTTGAGTGAACGACAACCCAAAGTAAGAAATTGACCAACCGATAACTGCAACATAGTAAACGGCGATAACTGCTGCAACACCAACTTGGAACCAGCCAAGCCATTCAAATTTAGAATGAATTTTCGCTAGCGTTTTTGGTGCTGAGCCTCGGTACTTTTGTCCCATACTGAACTCAAGGATCATAAATGGAATACCGGCCGTGATCATGGCGAAAATGTAAGGAATAAAAAATGCGCCGCCACCGTTTTCATAGGCCATATATGGAAAACGCCAAATGTTTCCCAAACCGATAGCAGACCCGACTGCTGCTAAGATGAATCCCGCTCGGGATCCCCATTGTTCTCGCTTCATATTTGACTCCTATACGACTCCCTGAGGAATGAAGCTCTCTCCGTAACACAGTAATATTTGCGCAAACCGTTGGAAGAAAGGACCGCTGTTATCCATCAGCTTTTCTATCCTTAATTCTAGCTTATTATAATTTTCTAGAGCTATATTCTGGTTACTGTGAGAGAAAGTAGATTATTAATCTTAAAGTTTTGATGTGTGTTTGATAAAACTGAAATATTTATCTGTTTTCACTAATCAGACTAACTTCTAATAATACTTAGCGCAATAGAATCTAAATGTTAACTCAGGTGCGTTGTCTGGTTTTAATCTTGTTAAATTTCAGTTTGATTATGGTTTTGTGTGGGGGATTGGTTGGTTGTATGGAATAAATGACTAGAATCCAATAATCGACTTGGTGTTTAAAACTATTTTGATGAACTAGGGCGTACGGCTATCTTTTGCGCACCCCGCTAGAGAATGCTTCGTTACTTTTCTAAGCGATGATGTTTAGATGATATTCTCTATCTGCTTTGTGTAGGGCTCGCCCAGCACTCTTTGTGGCGAGCCCTACGAAGTGAAGTGTACAAAAAATTAGAAACGGAAACTAAAACCAATATTTGATTGGAATTGGTTCATCCAATCGGTATCGAACTTAATGATGCAGTTTGAGCCGTCATTAGGTAGGGTGCAGGCTCCAGAGGTATCGTTATCAACCACCGTTCCCAACCATCTCAATTGGGCTGTCAACGCAAAGTTCTTTGAAAACTCATATTCCAGCCCTGCAAAAGCGCTAGCCGAAAATCCGTATTTTTTGTCTACCCAATCAACATCTGCGTAAGAGGCTCCCAAGCCAACACCAATATAGGTTTGCCAGTTTTCTGCAACAGGGTAGTACATGCTGCTTTGAAATTGCAGGTAATGGATGTCTGCCGAATTTGATAACTTTTCAAGTTCTGTTGATTGGTTGGAGTAAAATAATCCAATTCTTCCTTTCTCAAAAGGCGTCTCGATTGAAAGTGCGTAGTTCACTGCGGGATCGAGGTTGTATGTATTGCCACTTTCGTCTTCTACTTGACCGCCACCTGTATAGCCTATGAATGGAGTAACGATAATATTGGCTTGTGCACTTACCGCGGTGCAGAGCAGTATGCTTCCTACCAGCCAGCTGAGTTTTTGGTTCATGTCCTATCTCCTTATTATGACTAAGCTAATTGTGATGGGTTAGTCAAAATTGCGCGACTAAATTAAGCAAATCTTGAACATATTTCACACTGGTGTTATTAATTTGTTACATATTAAGGAGGTGTTTATGGAACACGATCTAAAATCCGCGTTAATCATCGTGGTGACTGTTTTTGCAGTACTTTTGTCGTTTGGCATCATTGCGATTACAACGGCTTAAGATAACTACTTTTACTAAGTGTTTTAACAAAATGGCGTGAGCCTATGATACGTAACAGCGGTATAATCACAGAAAGCCACACTGAGCTTGATGTCAAAGTTTATGAGCATTTCAGGCATGGAAAAACTGCTTTAGTCACGCAAGGTGGCGGGCAGAGAGGGATTTTTACCGCTGGCGTATTAGACGCATTTTTACTTTCCAACTTTGATCCTTTCGATGAATTCTACGGTACCTCTGCTGGGGCACTCAATTTATGTTCTTACTTATGTCGTCAACACGGTATGGGCAAAGCTTTTATTACCGAGCTGACAACGTCTCCCGAATTTTTTAATCTGTTTCGTTATATTCGAAAGCAGCAGTACTTGGGTTTAGAGTGGGCGTTAGAGCGGATTCAAGATTTCCCTTACAAGCTCGATCTTGATTTAGGCCGCAGTGCACTAGGAGGACGAGGTGCGTTTGCAGCGGTAACAAATGTAGAGACGCTATCGGATCAATATTTACCAATCTTGGGTGACACGTGGTTTAACACCATGTTAGCAACATGCGCGATTCCTAAGTTGTACCACGGACCTGTCGACGTTAATGGCAATAAGTTTGTTGATGGTGGTGTGTCAGCTTCTATCCCTGTTCAAGAAGCGTGGCGTCAGAATGCTCGCAACATTATTGTCATCCGAACAGAACCGTTCTCGGAGATTGAAGCGAGAGCGCAAAGTGAAGTAGGGGATGTGCCTGTCGAGTGGTATCGAGAGTCTATTAATTCGGTGCAGCAATCATGGCAGCAAAAAGTGAATCGATGGAAGTTGGATTGGGCTTCGTTCTTCCAACAAAAAATTAATGCCGCCCATCAGTCGAAGCTTGCCGGAAAAATGCTATTGAATGGAGGCCGTTGGTTGTTCGGTGCTGATAATTTGTATCGTCTAAGCCATTTAATCGGTGAGAATTTTGACTCAGGTTTAGCCGACATGCTGATGATTCACTATCAAACATTTGAGCTCACTCAGGCCTTTATATCTGCTCCACCTGACGACACTTTCATTTTACAAATCGCGCCTAAAGAGGGGCTTCGTTCTTCTTCTTTGTTAAGTGACCAAGAATCACTAGAGCATGATTATCAACTCGGACTTCAGGCGGGGTTTAATCTGGTTCAACTCTATGACCAACTGAATATTGAAATTGATGGCAGAGAGAGTGCATAACCTTTTGTATTAACGACATACGCTAAATACAAAGTGAAGTGTAAATAAATGAGGCTCCGTTTCGGAGCCTCATTCGTGTGCGTACCTAATCTCTGTGGTTAATAGGGTTAGGTATAAAGGTTATGCTTGCAGAATTCGCATGCAGTTGGTTGAACCAACGACATCCATTACATCGCCTTGAGTGATCATGACTAAATCACCCTTGTGCAAGAATCCTTGTTCTTTAAGGCTGGCAATCGCAGCTTGAGCTGTCGGTAAACCTGCATCACTTTTTGACTCGAAATATACCGGTGTCACGCCTCGGTATAATGCAGCTCGATTGAGCGTGGATTCATTACGTGATAAGGCAAATATTGGTAAGCCAGAGCTTAAGCGAGACATCATCAACGCTGTTCTGCCAGATTCTGTTAACGAGATCATCGCTTTAATTCCTTCCATGTGATTCGCAGAGTACATGGTTGCCATTGCGATGGTTTCTTCAGCGGTTTCGAAGGTGCGATCTAAGCGATAAGTGGATAGGCTTGCCTCAGACATCTTTTCTGCGCCCACACACACCTCGGCCATGGATTTGACCGTTTCTACAGGGTATTTACCTGCTGCGGTCTCTCCAGACAGCATCACTGCGTCAGTGCCGTCTAGAACCGCATTGGCCACGTCCATCACTTCAGCACGCGTCGGCATCGGGCTAGTAATCATGGACTCCATCATTTGTGTCGCAGTAATTACGATGCGGTTTAAGCTGCGTGCGCGGCGAATCAGTTTTTTCTGGACGCCAATAAGTTCAGGATCGCCGATTTCTACACCCAGATCGCCACGCGCAACCATCACCACATCGGATGCGAGAATAATATCGTCAATAGACTCATTAGTCGCGACGGTTTCTGCTCGTTCGACTTTAGCCACCAACATGGCTTCGAGGCCTGCATCTCTGGCTAGGCGTCGAGCGTAATGCATGTCTTCGCCGTTACGCGGGAACGAAATAGCAAGGTAGTCCACTTGAATTTCTGCGGCGGTAAGAATGTCGGCTTTATCTTTCTCTGTGAGCGCATCGGCTGACAATCCGCCGCCTTTTTTGTTGATCCCTTTATTATTAGATAGTGGACCACCAACAATCACACGGGTATGAACTTTATTGCCTTCGACGCTGGTGACTTGCAGTTGAACGCGTCCATCATCGAGTAACAGAATGTCGTTTGGTGACACATCTTGCGGCAGTTCTTTATAATCTAGCCCTACGGACTCTTGGTTGCCTTCACCTTTTGGTAAATCACTGTCTAATGTGAATTTGTCGCCCACATTCAACATGACTTGGCCGTCTTTAAAGGTCGACACGCGGATTTTAGGGCCTTGCAAGTCGCCGAGGATAGCAACTTGACGCCCAAGCTTTGCCGCAATGGTACGGACTTTTTTGGCGCGTTGAATGTGGTCTTCACTGGTTCCATGTGAGAAATTCATACGGACAACGTTTGCACCGGCTTTGATGATCTCCTCAAGTACATTGTCCTTATCCGTTGAAGGACCAAGCGTGGTGACAATTTTTGTTCGTCTTAGTTTGGAAGTCATAGATTCTCCGATGAATGTATGTGTAAAGGTAACTTGAACTCTATCCTTACTTTCCTCAATCGCTCTCAAGGTCTGCCTCGTTGCTGAGCCCACACCTTAAAGCTGCTTGAGTATAAGTATATGCACAGAATGTTTACATTAAGAGTAATCCCGGTAAAACAGACAGATAATCCATAGGCTTCAGCCCCTATTGATGAGAATGCGCTGGTGTAACAGGAGTTACTTCATAATTTAGTGAATAAAAATAAGTTATTTTTCAAACAATTTAACAGGAGTAGATTCTTCGTTATTTGATTGAATACACAAACAAACAGGTTTATACGTGATGCTTGTCACGGGGATTTATTAATTCACTTCACAATTAGTTCGCAAAGTAAAAAAATTGTCTCGTTATAGAATTTCGGAGTGCAAGATGTACATGGCTCAACCGGGCCATATTGATCATATCAAACAGGTCAATGCTGGTCGTGTATATAAACTAATTGACCTAAAAGGTCCTATTTCTCGAATTGATTTGTCCAAGCAGAGTGAGCTTGCTCCTGCCAGTATCACCAAAATCACTCGAGAATTAATTGAAGCGCACTTGATTCATGAAACCACAGTACAAGAAGCGACGAGTCGTGGTCGACCTGCCGTCGGTTTGCAGGTCAACAACGAAGGGTGGCAATTTCTGTCAATGCGTTTGGGGCGAGGTTATTTAACTATTGCTCTGCATGAGCTAGGTGGCGATGTGTTGATCGATACTAAAATCGAGATACACGAACGTGACCAAGACGATGTGCTTGAGCGTCTGCTCTACGAAATTGATGAATTCTTCCAAACTTACGCGGATCAACTTGACCGTGTTACCAGTATTGCAATTACGCTGCCTGGCCTTGTAAATTCAGAGCAAGGTGTCGTGCTGCAAATGCCTCATTACAATGTCGAAAATCTTGCTCTTGGACCAGAGATATACAAAGCAACGGGCTTGCCAGTTTTCATTGCCAATGACACGCGAGCTTGGGCATTAGCAGAAAAGCTTTTCGGCCATTCTCAAGACAATGACAACTCCGTTCTTATCTCTATTCACCATGGTTTAGGTGCCGGCATCATTCTGGATGGGCGCGTTTTGCAAGGTCGTCACGGCAACATTGGTGAGCTTGGGCATATTCAAATCGATCCAAATGGAAAACGTTGTCATTGTGGCAACATTGGTTGTTTGGAAACCGTTGCCAGTTCTCAAGCGATTCGTGAAGAAGTCGTAAGAAGAATTGCTGATGGCGAAGACTCTATTCTTGCTGAACAAGAAGAAATGAGTATTGAGAGCATTTGTGAAGCGGCAGCGAACGGTGATCCGTTGGCCGTCGATGTGATTGAAAAACTTGGACGCTACTTAGGCTCTGCAATTGCTATTGTGATCAACTTATTTAACCCTGAGAAGATCTTGATCGGTGGTGTGATTAATCAAGCAAAAGATGTACTTTATCCTGCGGTGCGTCGCTGTATCGAAGAGCAGAGTTTACCGGTTTATCACCAAGATCTTGAGCTGGTGGAATCTCGTTTCTATAAGCAAGCCACAATGCCTGGTGCCGCGTTGATCAAGCAAGCGTTGTATGATGGTCAGTTATTGATGAAGGTTGTGGAAGGCTAATTGCTTCAAACATGATTAAGTGCTTAGGTGTCGAACCTATACATTTTTAGATGATTTAGGGTGAGGCTTAACAGCTCACCCTTTTTGATCGCCTATTACTAGAAGGTGAATTTGAGTTGTGCTGCATTGCTATATCTGCGCCATTCATGTAATTTCCTAAAAAGCTCAAGTAAATAAACCCAAATGGCTTTCAATGTGTAGAGTGACTTTGTGTCTGATGCAAATAGAAGGGAAGTAATACGCTGAAACCGTTGTACTTTCAAGCCATGCTCGAAAAACAAATATCTTAAGGTTATTTGGGTTTAGAACCTTGATGTGTCTGTATTGATTTCGAGTAAAAATAAGAATTATCCATAATTTAGGTAGTAGTATGTCCGGAGTGTTAAATACGGTTGACCAGCGTACGAACTTGGTTGGTGAAAACCGACTAGAGCTTCTGCTGTTCACTTTAAATAGTCGCCAATTGTTTGCGATTAATGTGTTCAAAGTGAAAGAGGTCATCAAGCTGCCACCGTTAACCAAGCTTCCTGGCTCACACTACAACATTCGTGGGGTCGCTTCTTTACGAGGTGAAGCGGTGCCAGTGATTGATTTGCGTGGCGCAATAGGTTTCCCAGCTTTGCGTGGTGAAGCGGAAGAAGAAAATTTGATCGTGACAGAGTACAACCGTACGGTGCAGGGCTTCTTAGTCGGTCCGGTTAAAAACATTATTAATACGGCATGGACTGAAATTCAGCCGCCTCCTTCCACGTCTGGTCGCTCGAATTACCTCACAGCTATCACGCAAATCAAAGAGGGGGATGCCTCTCAAATTGTCGAAATTATTGACGTTGAAAAAGTTTTAGCAGAGATCGTGCATTACGATGTCACGATTTCAGCGGACATTCTGGATCAAGAACTTGCCCAAGCAATGGTCGGGCGTAATGTTCTGATTGTGGATGATTCATCTACAGCTCGTAATCAAGTTCGCGATACGCTTTCTCAATTGGGTATGAATATCATCGAGTGTCGTGACGGACTAGAAGCGCTAACAGTTTTAAAACGCTGGTGTGATGAAGGGAAAGACGTAGAAAAAGAGCTGTTGATGATGATTACGGATGCTGAAATGCCTGAAATGGACGGTTATAAACTGACTCATGAAGTGCGCCAAGATCCACGTATGTCTAAGTTGTTTATTACGTTGAACACCTCTCTGAGCGGTAGCTTTAATGAAGCCATGGTACAAAAAGTAGGTTGTGATCGTTTTATCTCTAAATTCCAACCAGATCTGTTGGTTGAAGTTGCTCAAGACCGGTTACGCCAGATGCTTTCTAAAAGTGCATGATTAGATATAGTGAAATCAGAGGCGGAGCAACTCTCCCTCTGATTTTTAACGCCTCGCTTATTAATATCTCTGTACTAATGAAAGTCGCGAGATTTACTTTGTAGATTATTCAAATAGTGCGTGCAATCAATCAACTTACCAGCAATAACGTGCGTGACTTCTCCCTCTCTTTCAAGAATGCCTTTCACCATTAATACTTTAGCGCCTAAATACGCTTGCTTTTGGGCTCGTGCTGTCGCTTGCCAAACGACCACATTAATGTTGCCCGTGTCATCTTCTAACGTAAAAAATGTCACGCCAGCGGCGGTGCCTGGAGATTGTCTTCCCGTTACCACGCCTACCACTGTGACCAATGACCTATGCGGTTTCTCTGCCAATTGCCTCATGCGGGTAAAATGAGGGAGTTTGCCCGTTTCTTCTAATAATTTAATCGGGTGGCGGCTAAGAGATAGTCCTGTGCTCGCGTAATCCTCAATTAAATTTTCATATTCAGAGGGCTGAGTTTGGTAGCTAACACCGGGTTCTTCGACCTTGTGAAACAATGGTAGGTCAGATAAGGAATCCATTGCTGCCCAGCGTGCGTTATAACGATTCCCCGATAGGATCTGAAATGCATTGGCTGAAGCCAGTAATTCAATGTCACTTCGGCTTCTTAATATCTGCTTTACTTCTTGAATCGAGCGGTAACCATTAAGTGGTTTGCGCTCAATAAGCCTTTGCGCACTTTCTGCGTTAAAGCCTTTCACCAAGCGAAAACCAAGTTGCACGCCGAGCTTGCCATTCGGGCGTGAGACGAGATGATGCTGATATTTTGAGTGATTGACGCACACCGGCAATACTTCGACGCCATGTCGGCGGGCATCTTGTACTAATTGCGATGGGCTATAAAACCCCATTGGTTGGCTGTTCAACAGTGCTGTGTAAAATTCTGCTGGGTAATAATATTTTAACCATGCAGAACAATATGCCAGCACTGCGAAAGACGCTGAATGACTTTCAGGGAAGCCGTACTCACCAAAGCCGCAAATCTGATCGAAAATGCGCTCAGCAAACGCTAAGTCATAACCTCTCTCTTGCATACCATTGATCAGTTTTGGCCTGAATTTAGCGAGATCGCCATTCTTTTTCCATGATGCCATCGCTCTACGGAGTTGATCGGCCTCGCCGCCGCTAAACCCAGCTGCTACCATGGCTAGCTTGATGACTTGCTCTTGGAAAATTGGGACGCCCATAGTCCGCTCAAGAACGCTTTTTACTTCTTCCGATGGATAACTGACTGGCTCTTTTTGATCTCGTCGTTTTAAAAAAGGATGCACCATATCACCCTGAATAGGGCCTGGACGAACAATTGCAATTTGAATCACTAAGTCGTAATAACAAGCAGGCTTTAGGCGAGGAAGCATGCTCATTTGTGCACGAGATTCAATTTGGAATACGCCTATCGTGTCAGCTTTTTGGATCATGCGGTACACGTGTGGATCATCTTGTCGGCGAGTGATCTCGGAAATCGAGAGGGATCGCTGGTGATGTTTCTCGACCAGTTGAAAGCACTTTTTGATGGCGTTTAACATGCCGAGTGCGAGCACATCGACTTTTAGTAGCTTCAAGCTTTCTAAATCGTCTTTATCCCATTGAATGATAGTGCGATCTTCCATCGAGGCATTTTCAACAGGTACCAACTCATATAAAGGGCCAGATGAAATTACAAAGCCACCTACGTGTTGAGATAAATGGCGTGGGAAGCCAATGATCTCGTTGACCAATTGGATAAACTGCTGCCCTTTGAGAGATTCTGGTTGTAAGCCAAGTTCAATAATTTGAGCTTGCCAGCCTTGGCTGCGATCTCGGCGATTAACGTTCTTAATGAAAAAATCTAATTGGGTCTCTTCAATCCCTAGTGCTTTACCGACTTCACGCACGGCACTTTTAAAGCGATAGCTGATCACTGTTGCAGCAAGTGCTGCACGCTCACGGCCATATTTTTTGTAAATATACTGGATAACTTCTTCACGGCGCTCGTGTTCAAAGTCCACATCAATATCCGGCGGTTCCTTACGTTCTTTACTGATGAATCGTTCGAATAAGACAGCGATTTGTCGAGGATCGACGGCGGTAATTTCCAAGCAATAACACACCACAGAGTTTGCAGCGGAACCTCGCCCTTGGTAAAGAATGCCTTGCTGTTTCGCGAACATTACGATGTCATGGATGGTAAGGAAGTAGTAGTGGTATTTCAGCTCTTGAATAAGCGCCAGTTCATTCTCGATGGTTTGATTGACTTCTGCTGGCACGCCTTCAGGAAAACGCAGCTTTTTACCGCGTTCGACCAACATACGTAAGTAAGAGTCGGGAGTGTAACCATCTGGGATCAGCTCGGTAGGATATTCGTATTTTAAATCGGAGAGCTTAAACTCGCATAAATCGGCGATGTAAGTACTTTCTTCCAGCCATTCTGGTTTGTAAATCCGAATCAACTTTTTAAAAGGACGAAGTGCTCGCTCAGTATTCGAAATACGATCAAAACCGAGTTTATCGACGCTACACCCATGCTTTATAGCAGTAAGTACATGCTGTAATGGCAAGCGTTCAACATCATGCATGAGAACGCCTCCGCAGGCAGTTATAGGTAATTGAAATTCATGTGCTAACTGCTCGCAGTGCGCAATGTACTCAGTATCGTTGTTACTCAAATGGCGCTGAATCGCTACCCACAAACGATTAGCGTGGTGTTGATTGAGCCAGCGTCCCCAATAGTGGTCACTCTCTTGATGTGTGGGCAGCCACAATACCAAGCAATGTCGAATCGACATCAAATCCCATTCGAACAGTTGATAGTTGCCTTTTTCACTTCGTCTTCTTGCGTTTGTGATGATACGACACAACTCGGCATAAGCCTTGCGACAAGGGCAAAGCAGTACGATTTGGCATTCATCATTTAACCAAAACATACTTCCAACGATTTGTTTGATATCGAGTTTATGTTGTTCGATGGTCGCATGGGCTTTGACAACGCCCGCGACCGAACATTCATCAGTTATGGCTAGAGCTTGATAGCGATAGAAAGCAGCTTGGAGTACCAGTTCTTCTGCATGAGAAGCCCCAGTCAAAAAAGAGAAGTTAGACTGACAAAATAGTTCCGCGTAACTCATAATGATCCAACAAAAATAACTGTCGATTTAACAAAAATAGCCATGAAGAAACCAGTGCTTGTGCTGATCGCGAAATATCCATAACCAGCGGCCTTGCTTGGTGTGTGCAATGTAGTAATCACGCATGATCTCATCACCATCCCACCATCCAGAAACGATTCGCTCAGGTCCGTGGACCAAAGAGACTTGCTCTTGCAATGCAATGGGAGTGGGCAATTGCATTGCGGGGCGTAGTATGGATGGTATGGCGTGCTCCTTTTCATCTGGAGCATCAGCAGGGCGATACTGACTGGCCTTTTCTGGTCTAGGATCGCAAGCGATGTTGGGTTTTAACACGGCACTTTTCCCCAATTTAGCTTGCAGTAAAGAGAGCAGTTCTAAAGCATTCATGTTCCCTTTTTGCCCAGCAAAGAGATCGCGTGATGCACTAAGAGGCTCACCTTGACGGACGACTTTTAACGTTAGTCCTGTGACTGGGCCATTGAGCGAGAGTGACTCTAAGCTTAAACTCGCTAACTGCTGCCAACGCTGACATAGGTAATCACCTTGCGCAGAAGTGAGTTGAAGGTGTTGCTCTTGTTTCTCACGCTGGTGGAGTGTTAAACACAGCTCAAAAGCGACCTTATCTCTTAATTTAAGAAAGGTTTCGAGTTGACGAAGTAACTTGGCCAGCGGCTTTTCAATCCACTGGACGTTTTCGAGCTCAAATAACAGCTCTAAATAAACTTGGAAGGATTCGGTCGGGTGATAAAAGTCGACAGGATGCTTAAACTGCCCTGTCAGTCGACCAACGTAGTTCACCAAATCGATATCAAAGCGTCGTGCGATGTCTTGCAACGGCAGTTCAAGTAACCCTTTTAAGGAAGTAACGCCTACGCGGTGCAGCTTTTCAACCATAGAGATCGATAAATCGGTTAGAGGCAGAGGTAATGGGAATAACATTTGTTCGATAAGAGATTTGTCGTCACTAAGAACATTTGCTCCTGCCAATGCCATTAACTTGGCTGACAAAGGTGAAAAACCACAACCAAATTGAAAGCTTAACTGCAGTTTAGTTAAGTGAGCACTGACTTTATTCCAGTAATTGTCCAACCCTTCATATAGGGTGAGCATCGGTGTGGCACGCAGCAAAATGCCTTGGTTTGGCATCAACACAACGTCAGATGTGATCAAATACAACCACTGAGCTACCTCTTGTAATTTATTTAATTCGGTTTGTGGATGATAAGGATGCACTTGTAAATCTCGACACAAGGACGCAGCACTGCCTAAGCCCATACCAGGCTTAATACCTTGTTGCTCGGCAATGCCGTTGTATTGAATGATCTGACAACGTTGGCTTTCTACAATCACCACGGGTTGATTTTGGTTATCACCAAAGAGTGCGTCTAGCTGTAGGCGAGGGAAGTGCAAGTAAATCCATAAAGCCATATCACTAACCTTGGTTCGCCAATGGGAAATTGACCACCGTTGATGGAATGTGAGTCGTGCTTGGCATTACCAGTTGTGGGTAGTGGTGTTGGAAACTGATATCGACACTGCCTTTGCTCCAACCGCCTTTTCGCTTGAGAACTTCCACTTTGACGCCTTGTACATTACCTTGCAGCTTTAGGCTTAATGAAACAGGTAAAGACAAGCGGTTTGTCATATTAGGCTTGAGCATGAATAGAGGACAAGTGCCTTGCTCACTCGCTACCTGTAAGCGTTTCACTTGATGTATTTCAAGCTCTTCTTGCCATAACAAAACATTACTGCATACCCCACTTTTCAGACATTGCTCTGCAGCCCAAAGAGCATCTTTGGGATGAGCTGGATTAACGACCCACACTTGGTTTATATCCAAACCGATGTAGTGTAAGAACAGAGAATTCACTAACGCGGGAGGTTGAATAAATGCAGTCACACCATTGGTCTGGGTGGCTTTTAAATAAGGAGCGAGCAAACGCAATTCACCAATACTACCAATAGATTCCATCTCCACTACGCCATGAGGTGGAAAGCCTCCGCCGAGCAAATCATCTAATTCAGAAAACCCGGAACTAGTCCGCAACTGCTGAGGATCTGTTTTCGTTAAATTTGCTTGCCAAACAAGGTGCTGGCTTTTTAAGTGCTGAATAATATCGTGCATAATAAATACCTGTATATATGTACAGTATATTTCTATGGCAGAAAGTCGCAAGATTTTTATGAAGAGAGAAATGAAAAAAGGCAGCGTTTGCTGCCTTTTCAATCGATTATGTGAGGTAACCTGAATTCGTTATTTACGCTTCGGTTGAGCGTCGATGCACTGACCATTCACATCGGTAACCGCTGGATCCATTAAGTGCAAATATAGCGGCATGAGATCCAATGGCGTTTTGAGAGTATTTGCATCTTCACCCGGGTATGCTTTTTCACGCATGCGAGTACGAGTTGCACCAGGGTTAATTGCGTTAACACGGATCGGCGTATCACTCAGCTCGTCAGCCAAAACTTGCATCATGCCTTCTACGGCAAATTTAGAGATAGCGTATGGCCCCCAGAAAGCGCGACCAGAGTGGCCGACGGTCGAAGAGGTAAAGATAATACGCCCAGCTTCTGATTTACGCATCACAGGCAGTAGTGCTTGAGTCATTAACACTTCTGCTTTCACGTTGATCTGCATGATATCGTCGAAATCTTCCTCTTTGATTTGATCAAATGGACACAGCGAACTCAAGACACCTGCGTTGTGTAATAGGCCATCCAAACGACCAAACTGTCCTTCGATTGTCTCTGCCATATCAATGTAATTTTGCTTAGTTGCGCCCTTGAGATCCAGAGGAATGATAGCAGCTTGTGGGTAGCCAGCGGCTTCAATCTCATCATAGATAGATTCAAGGTTTTGCACATTTCTACCCAAGAGAATAACAGTTGCACCGTGCTCGGCATAAGAAAGCGCGGCTTGACGGCCGATGCCATTACCAGCGCCAGTAACAAGAATGACTTTACCTTTTAGAGCATCAGCTGAAACGGAGTAGTTCACGGCGATAAATCCTTATTATTGTAAGAGGGTCCATGATAGTTAATTGACGCTAAAAAACGCCTGTTTCTCAATGGAAAATCTTGGTAATCGTGACAAGATGGTTACAATACACCAATTCATGTGTTATACCAATTCCAGAACTTTCGTTAGGTATGCTATCAATCAGAACAAGTGGTTACAAACCGCGCTGCCTTCTCGCTGATGTTTCTGCGTAACATACTAACGTCATCTGAAATGAGATAAAGGAGCTCTCGTTGGAATTTTTATTAGATTATGGTCTGTTTCTGGCCAAAATTATCACGGTGGTTGCTGCGATAATTGTTCTGCTCATTATTGCAAAATCGGCTGGTGGCAAATCGGGTGCGGCGAAAGGGGAGTTAGAGATTACCAACCTTTCAGAGCAACACAAACAATCTGTTGAACAGTTAGAGCATCATTTGCATGACGATGCTTTCATCAAGGCTCGAGATAAAGCCGTCAAAAAAGAAGAAAAAGAGAAGAACAAATCTCGCGAGAAAGAAATCAAACAAGCGAGCAAAGACGGTTCATTAGATAGCAAGCGTGAACCACACCTATTCGTTCTTGATTTCAACGGCAGCATAGACGCAAAAGAAGTCGCGTCTCTACGTGAAGAGATCACTGCTATTTTGGCTGTCGCACGTGAAGGTGATGAAGTATTACTTCGTTTAGAATCTGGCGGTGGTATGGTTCATGGTTACGGCCTTGCCTCTTCTCAACTGGACCGAATCAAAGCTGCGGGTCTTCCTCTAACCATCTCTGTTGACAAAGTTGCGGCAAGTGGCGGTTACATGATGGCATGTGTCGCAGATAAGATTGTTTCTGCACCGTTTGCAATTGTGGGCTCTATTGGCGTTATCGCGCAAATTCCTAACTTCAACAAACTGTTGAAGAAACATGACATTGAGTACGAACAACTAACCGCGGGTGAATATAAACGCACGCTAACGATGTTTGGTGAGAATACCGATAAAGCGCGCGATAAGTTTAAGCAAGAGCTTGAAGAAACACATGTCTTGTTTAAAGACTTCATTCGCGAGCGTCGTCCTAGTTTGGACCTAGACAAAGTAGCCACAGGTGAGCACTGGTTCGGTACACAAGCGAAAGAGCTTGGTTTGGTGGATGACATTAGTACATCTGATGATATCGTTGTTGCGGCATGCAAAGATAAAACCGTACTTTCTGTGCATTATGTGCAGAAGAAAAAACTGGCAGACAAGCTAGCAGGTGTCGCGGGCAAAGTTGCTGACAGTGTGATCTTAAAGTTAGCTGAGCGTGGTCAAAAACCGATTGTTTAATCGAACCTAAGATCATGACATTTGAAACGGCGAGGGTGGAAGCTCTCGCCGTTTTTGTTGAACCTTATGTTTATTGATGAATCCAATTGCGCATTAGGTGTAATGCTTTACACGACATTTTTCCTCGCTCCAAAGGGCGATTACCCGTATAATGCGCGCCTCGAAAACCGAGCAAATTGCTGAAAAGAAACTATAGGTGGAGAAGAACATGTCCTCTCAAACTCCGGTTGTAACCGTAGATGGACCTAGTGGTGCAGGTAAAGGCACTTTATGTATGTTGCTGGCGAAAAAGTTGGGTTTCCAACTCTTAGATTCTGGCGCAATTTATCGTGTACTTGCACTCGCTGCGATTCACCACGGTGTCGACACAGAGTCAGAAGACGCACTTGTCCCACTGGCAACACACCTAGACGTTCAATTTATCGCAGAGGGTGACTTAGTTAAGGTCGTTCTAGAAGGCGAAGATGTGTCAGGGGAGCTTCGCAAAGAAGAAACGGGTATGGCAGCATCTAAAGTTGCGGCTCTGCCACGTGTTCGTGAAGCATTATTACGTCGTCAGCGTGCATTTGAGGCCGCTCCGGGCCTAGTGGCTGATGGTCGTGATATGGGCACAATTGTATTCCCAAGTGCACAAGCGAAAATCTTCCTTGATGCGAGCGCAGAAGAGCGTGCAAATCGACGCCTTAAACAGTTGCAAGAGAAAGGGTTAGATGTTAAATTTGCTGACCTTTTAAGCGAGATCCAAGAGCGTGACGACCGAGATCGTAACCGCCCAGTGGCGCCACTACGCCCTGCTGAGGATGCGCTTGTGCTAGATTCTACGTCGATGACTATCGACGAAGTAGTAGAAAAGGCACTACAATATATCGAATCGAAGCTAGCTGAGTAATGATACTCGGCTAGACTAAGAGCGTTGGTCGCAAGGATGATGACTGGCGAATTTAATAACCCCATGCGGTAGGATACCCGTGGAAGTTTAATTTATTGAAGATTAACTAAATGACTGAATCTTTTGCTCAACTCTTTGAAGAGTTTCTAAACGAAACAGAATTCCAACAAGGCAGCATCGTTAAAGGTACTGTAGTAGCTATCGAGAACGGTTTCGTTCTTGTTGACGCTGGTCTTAAGTCTGAATCTGCTATCCCTGCTGAACAGTTCAAGAACGCTGCTGGCGAACTTGAAGTTGAAGTTGGCGCTGAAGTAGACGTAGCTCTAGACGCTGTTGAAGATGGTTTCGGTGAAACTCAACTTTCTCGTGAGAAAGCTAAGCGTCACGAAGCTTGGATCGTACTTGAGAAAGCTTACGAAGAAGCTGAAACTGTTGTTGGTATCATCAACGGTAAAGTTAAAGGCGGTTTCACTGTTGAACTAAACGGTATCCGTGCTTTCCTTCCTGGCTCTCTAGTAGACGTACGCCCAATCCGCGACACTGCTCACCTAGAAAACAAAGAGCTAGAGTTCAAAGTTATCAAACTTGACCAAAAACGTAACAACGTAGTTGTTTCACGTCGTGCTGTTATCGAATCTGAAAACAGTGTTGAGCGTGACGAGCTTCTAGAAACTCTACAAGAAGGTTCTGAAGTTAAAGGTATCGTTAAGAACCTTACTGACTACGGTGCGTTCGTTGACCTAGGTGGCGTTGACGGTCTTCTACATATCACTGATATGGCTTGGAAGCGCGTTAAGCACCCATCTGAAATCGTTAACGTTGGTGACGAGATCCAAGTTAAAGTTCTTAAGTTCGACCGTGAGCGTACTCGCGTATCACTAGGTCTTAAGCAACTAGGCGAAGATCCATGGGTAGCAATCGCTAAGCGTTACCCAGAAGGTCACAAACTAACTGGTCGCGTAACTAACCTAACTGACTACGGCTGCTTCGTTGAAATCGAAGAAGGCGTTGAAGGTCTAGTTCACGTTTCAGAAATGGATTGGACTAACAAGAACATCCACCCTTCTAAAGTTGTTAATGTTGGCGACGAAGTTGAGGTTATGGTTCTTGAAATCGACGAAGAACGTCGTCGTATCTCTCTAGGTCTGAAACAGTGTAAAGCTAACCCATGGCAGTCATTCGCTGAAGCACAAGCTAAAGGCGACAAAGTTACTGGTAAGATCAAGTCTATCACTGACTTCGGTATCTTCATCGGTCTAGAAGGCGGCATCGACGGTCTAGTTCACCTATCTGACATTTCTTGGAATGTTGCTGGCGAAGAAGCTGTACGTGAGTACAAGAAAGGCGACGAGATCTCTGCAGTTGTTCTAGCAGTAGACGCTGAGCGTGAGCGCATCTCTCTAGGCATCAAGCAAATGGAAAACGACCCATTCAATGCTTACGTTGCTGACAACAAGAAAGGTGTTCTAGTTAACGCTACTGTAACTGCTGTTGACGCTAAAGGCGCTACTGTTGAAATCGCAGAAGGCGTTGAAGGTTACATCCGTGCTTCTGAAGTATCTCGCGATCGCGTAGAAGATGCTTCTCTAATCCTAAGCGCTGGTGATGTTGTTGAAGCTAAGTTCACAGGTGTAGACCGTAAGAACCGCGTAATCAACCTATCTATCAAAGCTAAAGACGAAGCTGACGAGCAAGAAGCAATGGCATCTATCAACAAGCAAGATGACAATGCATTCGGTAACGCAATGGCTGACGCTTTCAAAGCTGCTAAAGGCGAATAATATACTCGCTTAAGCAAAAAAGGAGCCGCAAGGCTCCTTTTTTATATTTGAGCATATTTAAGTAGTAATACTAATGACGGTAAACTATCTTAATAAAAGGCATTTCTTCATTGCGCATTTTGCATAAAATTTGTCTAGAATTGTCAGCAAGTGTTTGTTGGAATTAGTATTACTTACTATAATAAGTGATAAAGATACTCAAAGAGGGCAACTATGACTAAGTCTGAACTGATTGAAAGACTCTGCGCTGAGCAAACACACTTATCAGCGAAAGAGGTAGAGGATGCTGTAAAAGATATTTTAGAGCACATGGCCTCTACGCTAGAGAGCGGTGACCGTATCGAGATCCGCGGCTTTGGTAGTTTTTCTCTTCATTACCGCGAGCCTCGCGTAGGTCGTAACCCTAAAACGGGCGATAAAGTGGAATTGGAAGGTAAATACGTTCCACATTTCAAACCTGGTAAAGAGCTTCGTGAGCGTGTAAATATTGGCTAACGCACTCTTATTAGTTTGAAAAAAGCGGCATACGTTTGTGTATGCCGCTTTTTTGTAATGTATCCAAGCAGTTTACGAAGCGAGCTGTTGATTCTGGCTGTTTTCTTTGCAGCTTTCTACACCCAAGTAACTTTAACTTCTAGGCGTGTCTACAAACTAAGCATCTTGAGGTTACTTGGGTATAGATTATTGCTAATATACGTAGTCTGAAGAAGCATTTTCCTGCATAATCTTACCGACTTACTCCTAGAAGGGTGATGTAAATGAAAATTATAAAAATCGTTGCTGTTTTAGCTCTCTTTTTAATTGCATTGGCGTTAGGTTCCCAAAACCAAGAGCTCGTGACTTTTAACTATCTTCTAGCCAAAGGAGAGTTCCACTTATCTACACTATTAGGTGTGGTATTTGTGGTTGGCTTTGCTTTAGCGTGGGTTATCTTTGGTAGTATCCAGCTGAAAACTCAGCTACAAGTTCGTCGTTTAAAGAAAAAACTGAAAAAGTACGAACCTACAGATGCAAACAAACCTGCTGATAAGCCAGCCATCGAAAAACAGGCATAAGGATAAGGCTTAACTTTAATGCTTGAACTACTCTTCTTGTTGTTGCCTATAGCTGCTGCGTATGGCTGGTATATGGGGCATCGCAGCGCTCAGCAAGACAAGCAGAAGCAATCTCATCAAATCTCTCGTCAGTATATGACGGGTCTTAATCTGCTGCTCTCTGACCAATCAGATAAGGCTGTCGATCACTTTATTGAATTGCTCCAAGTTGATAACGAGACCATCGATACTCACCTTGCGTTGGGTAACCTATTCCGGTCTCGTGGCGAAGTCGACCGTGCAATCCGAATTCACCAAAATCTCATTTCTCGCTCTGGCTTAACACTGGATCAAAAGAATCTCGCACTTCAACAGTTGGCGAAAGATTACATGGTCTCTGGTTTTCTCGATCGTGCAGAGAAAATCTTCGAACAGTTAGTCGAAGAGCCAGATTACAAAGAAGCGGCCCTTCAGCAATTGGTAACCATTTACCAACAAACACGTGAATGGGAAAAAGCAATTTATTACGCCAATCAATTGGCTAAGTTGGGTAATAAACGCTCCAGAATGCGTGCGAATATTGCTCATTTTTGGTGTGAAATTGCAATGCTCGACCAAGCCGATGGTAATACTAATAAGGCAATACAGCACTTTAAAAAAGCCCTAGCAGAAGACCCAAAGTGTGTTCGAGCGAGTATTGCTTTGGGACGAATTTATCTAGAGTCTGAAGATTATAAACACACGATAAAATACCTGACGGGTGTGCTTGAGCAAGACAAAGACTTTATCAGCGATGTCTTACCAACCATTGCAGAGTGCTACCATCATTTGGGCCAGGAAGATGAACTTGTAGAGTTTCTGCGAGCTTGTATTGATAAGAAAGCAGGCGTATCAGCCGAGTTAATGTTGGCTCAGTTGGTTGCTCACCACGAGAACGTCGGGGCTGCACAAGAGCTGCTGACCAAACAGCTGCTGAAAAATCCAACCATGAAGGGCTTTTATCGATTAATTGACTACCACATTGCTGAAGCAGAAGACGGTCGCGCGAAGGACAGTCTGTCGACGCTACAAGCGATGGTGGGTGAACAGTTAAAAGTGAAACCACACTACCGATGCCGGAAGTGTGGGTTTTCTACTCATTCCCTTTATTGGCACTGCCCATCCTGTAAAGGGTGGGGGACGATCAAGCCAATCCGCGGATTGGATGGTGAATAATTTTAATGCAGCTGACAGAGTTTCTGTCCGCTGCATTTTTTTAACTTTTTATTTAATAAGAACCAAAATAGTTAGGAGATGAAATGATCGACCAAAAAGTTATTGTCGCACTGGATTATGATAACCAAGCAGACGCACTTGCGTTTGTAGATAGAATTGATCCTGCGTCATGTCGCCTAAAAGTTGGCAAGGAAATGTTTACGCTATTTGGTCCTGATTTCGTACGTGAACTCCACAAACGTGGTTTCTCAGTCTTCTTGGATTTGAAATTTCACGATATTCCAAATACGTGTTCTAAGGCGGTCCGCGCAGCCGCGGAATTAGGGGTTTGGATGGTGAATGTGCATGCGAGCGGTGGTGAGCGCATGATGACGGCATCACGTGAAATTCTTGAGCCATACGGTAAAGATCGCCCACTTCTGATTGGAGTAACGGTACTAACCAGTATGGAACAAAGTGATTTAGCGGGTATTGGTTTGAACATTGCGCCTCAGGATCAAGTTATTCGTCTGGCGACATTGACCAAAAACGCTGGTTTAGATGGTGTCGTATGTTCAGCTCAAGAGTCTTCATTGCTTAAGAGCGAACTTGGTCAAGACTTTAAGTTAGTTACACCAGGAATCCGACCTGCTGGCTCTGAGCAAGGTGACCAGCGCCGTATCATGACACCAGTAGAGGCTATTCAGTCAGGCTCTGACTATCTTGTTATTGGGCGTCCAATTACTCAAGCTGTGGATCCTGCCGCAGTGTTGAAATCGATCAATGATAGCTTGTCTAGTATGTAAGCACAGTCTTGTATTGTATAAAGAAAGGTGAGGCTGTGATGCCTCACCTTTTTTGTATCTAATAAAAATACCAACCGTAGTAAGTAACTGCTCATTTTAACCAGTTATATCTGCTCGCTTACTTGCTTGCTTTAATTGGTGTAGGGGGGAGCTTATTCGGATAAAGGTTCTACGGTTTATTATGAGAAAAGTAGGGCTTGGTACTGTATCGATCACACTTTTGTAACATAACTCACTGTGATGCATAGAAAAAGCGACCATGTATTATTGATGACTTGCGTTACAAAAGCCTAAAGAATACTATGGCGAGGATGCATTCACTGCGTTGTAAGGTCTAGGATGACCTAGTGAGACTCTTTGAAATTAATATAGAAGCTGGCAGGAAGTCACTTCATATTACGCTCCTATTATTTCCTATCTGCGTATTTTCTATTTGCAGCTTTCACACTCCGTCTTCCTTGCTACGACCTTAATCGCAAACACAACAAGGAAGAAACATGACTAAAAAACTGCCATTTTCAGTACTTGCAACACTGACCGCTGCCAGTTTTCAACTGAGTGCGGCAGAGCTACCTGCTGATATAGAATGGATTTCAAATAACAATGAACCTCTGTTCGCCTCTGAAGAAGCGGTACGAGGTGGTACTTATCGTACTTACATTCAGAGCTTTCCTCAGACATTACGAAGTGTTGGTCCAGATGCGAACTCCGGCTTGCGCCAATATTTAATGGATGGTTCACCAAAGCTTGCTCAGCGTCATCCAAATACTGGTAAATGGATCCCCCAACTTGCTAAGTCATGGGCATTTGGAGAGGACAACAAAACCGTATTCTTTAAGCTTGATGAAACGGCCGAGTGGTCAGATGGTGAAAAAATTACGGCAGATGATTACGTCTTTATGATGAAGTACTACACGTCAAAAGACATTATCGACCCGTGGTACAACGACTTCTTCACGAACAGCGTTGTTGGTGTTGAAAAAATTGACGACTACACGATCAAAGTCAATCTTGCTGTAGCTCAAAGTCATGACTCGCTCATGGTTATGATTAACATGCCGAGCAATGGTTTTCAGCCTCGTCCGGAACACTTCTTTGAAGGAGAAAAGGACGCAAATAACGATGGCATGCCTGATAACTTCGTCAGGAAGTTCAACTTTAAATCTGAGCCAACTGCGGCGCCTTACTACATTGATAAAGTGAAGAAAGGTAAGAGCGTGACATTCAAACACGTGGGCGAAGATTGGTGGGGGTATAACAACCGCTACTATAAAAACCGTTACAATGTAGAAAAAGTCCGCATTAAGGTGATTCGCGATCCTGATATTGCCATGAAGCACTTTGAGAAAGGCAACTTGGACTACTTTGAGATGGTGCTACCAAGCTTTTGGCATGACAAAACCGATAGTGATGTGTACAAAAAAGGCTATATCCAAAAGTACTGGGGCTTTAACGAAGCACCACAAGGCGCTGGTGGCCTTTGGATGAACACCGCGATGCCGATGTTGGATAACCTAGAAGTGCGCAAAGGCGTTATGGCAGCCACTGACTATGACGGCATGATTGAAAATATCATGCGTGGAGATTATTCACGTAAACCACATGGACTCGGCTTTGGTCATGGCGAATACGATGATCCTAACAATACACCGCCTAAGTTTGATGCCGATGCGGCGGTTAAACATTTCGAAAAAGCGGGCTTTGACAAAGTTGGCGCAGATGGTATTCGTGTCAATGACAAGGGCCAACGCTTGAGCTTTGCTATCACTTACGGATACAACTCTTGGACACCGCGTATTGCGTACTTAAAAGAGCAAGCGAAACTTGCAGGTCTTGAGTTCACGTTAAACTTGGTTGATGGTTCATCTGCGTTTAAATACATTCTTGAGAAAAAGCATCAGTTAGCGTTCTTGAATATGGGTTCTGGTGAGATTCCTGCGTATTGGGAATATCTACACTCGGATAATGCGAATCGACCACAAACGAATGCCCACACCAACTACAGCGGCCCTGAGCTGGACCAGTTGATTGAAGCTTATGACTCTGAGTTTGATCAGGAGAAGCGTTACGATTTATCGCATCAAATCCAAAACTATGTCAGCAAAGCGAATATCATCGTTCCTGGATACATGGTGCCTTATTCTCGAGTTGCACATTGGCGCTGGGTTAAAATTCCTAAAGATGGCATGACAAAAGCGACAGAATGGGTGCTTCATCCAATGGATATTGGTAATTTCTGGATCGATAGCAAAGTAAAAGAAGAGACTGAGGAAGCGATGGACGAGGGTAAAACCTTCCCAGAGACAACGGTCATTGATGATCGCTACAAGTTGTAACTCCACAACTTAGCGGCGATAAAAATGAAAGCCCTGGTAATTAAGTTACAGGGGCTTTTTTATTTTTACTTAACTAAGTAAGACGCTTCTAAAAGGTAGGTTTTCACATCACCAAGCAAAGAGAAGGCCTTGTCGATGGTTTTAAATCGCTCATCAAGTGAGTCACTAGATATAAGTTGGCTGAACGTTTTTACCGAGAAAGCTTCGTTTGCTTTAAAGAACTGATGCACATTTTCAAGCTGAACTTTATGAATATGCTCCACCTTATTTAGGGCGGTGGTTAAATCGGAAATGTTAATCGACATTGCTACTCAAGAACCTTATCAACAAGACCTCTACATAAGGTCATAGGATGGGGCTTTATATTTTGCCGTAGAGTAGCACCAAAGAACGGATTGCAGTCTGACTAAGATCAATTTGTCTCGCTTGATTATCTACATCTATTTCGATCGAAAAAACTTCTTGCAGCACAAAAAAGGGAAGCAACTTGCTTCCCTGTAATTAACATCGATCTTAGATTTTTTTGGCAATGTCCGAAGTCATTTCTTCCAACCCGACGGACAGTGCGTCGACAAGTGCTCCATAGCCTTCGTCCTTTAGAGGCTGAGAGATTTGTATTGGTGCACTGTTTTCTACCTTACCTTCAGCATTGATGAGTAACCATTCACCCTCAATTTCGATATTGCCTTTGTAGCTACCATTAAATTTATTTAACGTCAGCTGTAGTTTGGCTTCACCATTTTGATCCAACAGGTTGTTCATTTCAGTCGGCCAGTAATGAGTCTGTTTGTGGCGTAGTTCTGTGACGACTCTCTGAGTGATTTGCTCGGAAATACTATGCGCCCATTGATTGTTTCTTGCCTGGATAACTTGAGTCTCAGAGGTTCGGTAAACGATACCACTGTCGTTTAAATAACTTGCCAGTTTTACTGGACGAACAACTAAAGTAGGGCGCTGTGAGATATCAGAAGAGCTCAGCGTCACTGGTTCCGCCTTAGGTAGAAGGTACAAAGCCCCTTTAGTTTCTGGAGCACTACTGCAACCCGTTAGACCGACAAATAGCGCGATAGACAAAAAGAATACTCGTTTCATTAGTTTTGGCCTTTAACTGGGATTGGGTCACTGATTTCATCTTCTCCAAACACGAGAGAGTTTGGCTTTTCGTTTAGCTGTTTAAGTACGGGTTTAAACTCTGTCATCACGCTTTCTAGTTCTTTGAGCGTGGCTTCCATTTCATTGTACATGGTTGAGTTTGGTCCATAACCATCGAGTGTTTTTTGCAACTGCTGCAAGCTTTGGCGAATATCTGTTGGGATCTCTTGCGTCTCTTTTTGATTTAAAAGTTTATCAATACTGTCCGCGACACGTTCTGCCGACGCCAACGTCTTTTCCGACGTTTTTAACGTTGAATTGAGAGAGTTAAGCGTTTCTTCCATTGGTAAGCTATTAATCTTATTTAGGAAGTCATTGACTTGGCGCTGGACTTGGGCAAAACCACCACGCATGGTTGGGAAAACATCTAAACCTTCAAATTCACTTGGAACGTACTGATCATCATTAGGATAAAAGTCTGCATCAATATAAAGCGCGCCAGTTAACAAGTTACCAGTCTTTAAGGTGCCACGGAGACCGCGAGCAAACTCTTCCTTCAACTTCTCTTTGAACATAGATAAAGATTGGGATTCTAAATCTCCGTACACTCGACCGAGCTCAACGCGCACCAAAACAGGAATTTTTTTCGCAGAGAAGTTTTCTTCTGGTGTTGGTAAACGCATCGGTACTCTCGTTACGGTACCAATACGAAGACCGCGGTACTCAACAGGCGCATTCGCTTTTAAGCCACGGACAGATTCATCAAATAACATGACGAACTCAATGTAGTCATCGTACATACCCTCTCTCAGCTGCTTAATATCATCGTATAAGCGGAAGTTAACCATGTCTTCTGTGAGTGGTTCACCGGACTCAAGGCCTGGAACAGTATCGAAGGTAACGCCACCCGTTAGCATGCTCTCTAGCGAGCCAAACTTAACTTCAAACCCTTCGGCATTGAGCTGTAAATCAACACCAGAATTCAGCCAAAACTTAGTACGAGTGCGCACTAAACTGTCATAAGGTTTGAAAATAAAGAGTTGATACAGCGCCTTGCGAGTATCAACATCAAAGCTGGTTTTCTCTACACGACCAACGGTAAAGCCTTTATAAATAACCGGGTCACCAACACCTAGTTTGCCAGCTTCGCGGTGCGTTAATACAAGACGCAGGCCTTCTGCATCAGGAGAAGCGACCGGTGGCACATCTAATACCGTAAAGTGCTCCTTTTCTACTTTGGATTTACCCGGCTGAAGTTGGATGTAAGCGCCAGAGAGCAAGGTCTCTAAACCTGAAACGCCATCACGGCCAATTCGAGGCTTCACCACCCAAAACATCGTGTCATCTCGCAGCATGCGCTCCGCGTCTTTATTCATCTGCGCTTTGGCGATGATGTGATCATAGTTCTCACTGAGAGTGACTTCGGTAATCAGACCGACTTTAACATTCAATGCTCGGATCTCGGTTTTACCAACCTCAATCCCATCTGCGGTCGGCAGTTGGAGAGTAATTTGTGGGCCTGTACTGTTGATGTATTGGAACAGCATCCACGCTCCCATGGCTAGCGCAAGGATCGGGACAATCCAGATCGCAGAAATCTGCTTTTGCGGTTTTATTTGAGCGGTTACGTTGTTCTCATCACTCATATTTGGCTTTCTCGTTTAAGTTGTCAGAAATCGGCTCCTGCACTTCGTTTTGTGGCAACTGCCACAACAAACGTGAGTCAAATATCATTGCAGAAAGCATAGTGAAAATGACCACTGCCGCGAAAGAGAGCGCAGCAGGGCCTGGATAAATCGCCATTAAGTTTTGCAACTGAACCAGTGCAACTAAGATGGCAACGACAAAGATATCGATCATGGACCAACGACCAATAAACTCAGTTAAGCGGTATATCTTTAAGCGTGAAATACTTTCTTCAGGAGGAAGATATCGCGCTTTTTGCGCATTGTAATACAGCCACGCGAGTGCCAGCATTTTCGCCATTGGAATGAATACGCTAGCAAAGAAAATTACCATCGCAATAGGGTAAGAACCTAAATGCCAAAGCAGTATTACCCCTTCCATGATAGTCGAGCCTTCTGAATGTCCAAGGCTTACGGTATACATCATTGGATAAAGATTCGCGGGGATATAGAAAATGACTGACGCAAACAAAAGCGCCCAAGCTTTTTGTAAATTATCTGCTGGGTTGTATTTATGAATAGGGCTTTTACAACGAATGCAGTATTGGTGCTTTTTCGCTTCAATTGGGTTGAGTTGGTGACACGTATGGCAACCAATATGGTTGTGGTTATGGTGCGTATCGCCCTCATTTACATCGGGCAGCACGGTGGCTGGAATGAAGTGTCCCCAGAGCCAGCTTTTGTCAACCATAGAAATACATTTGACTACCAGTACGGTATAAACGCAGAACGCCCAGAATGAAGTCCCCATTCCAATGTCTGCCAGAGAAGCGATTTTAATTAAGCTGACTAATACGCCAATCAAGAATACATCGACCATCAGCCAGGGTTCGACTCGAAACAGAAGGCGACATAAAACTTTCGCCATTCGTTGCTGTTTTTTGGATGGCGTATGTTTACGCGCTTTTAATGCTTCGAGATGAAGAAAGAGAATGAGACCGACATAGATAGCAGGCAATACGACGACCGTTGCGAGAAGTAACACACCTAAAAGTACATTTTGAAATTCAGCCAGCATTTTGGCTGCATGCAATAAGGTGATTTCTTGCGATAGCCCTTGCACACTGAACGACATAAAAGGGAAAGAAATGCTTAACACCAACATGATCAAACATGCCGATGAAATGGCGATCACGCTTTGATAGGGTTTAGCATTCACTTTTGTCAGAGAATGCGCGCATCGAGGACATTGAGCTTTTTGCCCTTGATCGATATCGGGAATACGAACAACAAGGCCGCATTCTTCGCATGAAATTAACTGACGGGAATTAGGTTGAATACTCATCGGGTAGGTTTTGGATTCATTTGTCCTAAGAATACTCTTTTTTCATTAGACACGCTTGTTTTGATTCAGGAGTTTACGAGTTTCTTACTTTTGGCATCATAGTATATGGAAGCTCTAAGATATAAACAAAGTCGCGTTTGGTGCATTATTTTACTGCGAAGATTGGTATGTTGGAAGCCGAAAACTACTTAACGTTGCTGGTTTGGAGGGGGGCAGTGATTGCTTCAGGAGAGTAAAACAACCCTGCCCAGAGAACCTGAGCAGGGAGGTGGGAGCAATGGTATTTAAGATGAACGGTTGTCTTTTACTCTACGGTACCGCTCTTGAAAGCATTCGAGCCGACTTGCTTCCCACTAAGTGTTTTTCCGTAATAGCCTTGATGTTGGTGATATCTCTCTGCGTTTGCGCTCACGTTGCCTTTAAATCGAGGATCTTGTGGACGCTCGTGGCTATTGACGTATGCCGCGACATCCCACGCTTCTTGTTTGCTTAACTGGACACTTTTCCCAAGCGGCATGTTTTCGTAAATAAAATAGGCCGCGGTGTTAATCCGGTGCATACCTGCACCCCAGTTATACGCAAATTCGCCCCAAAGCGGAGGAATGTATGAATGGCCGTCGGTGCCTTTGATACCCGAGCCGTCGGCGCGATGGCAAGTTTCGCAGTTCTTTTCGTAGACTAATGCCCCTCGCTCTGGTGATGGTTCTTGCTCAGGGGCGGCGATTTTTGGGTAGCCACGTCCAGAGAGATTACCTCGTTCTTCAATTGGTAATGCTTGCGCGATGGCTTCGGGCAGCGGGAAGTCTTTTGCTTTTCCACCAACTTGCAACGCTTTTGCGTCTAGCTCCGGAATTGGTTCATCCGTCATACCATGTTTGTCGAGCAAGCCGCCCATCGCCAACCAGTAGGCGTAAGCACTAAGGGCAACAATTTCTGGCGAATCGTAAGCGGGCGCTTTACCGTTCATGGAATATTCGAAACAACCTTGAATACGGTCTGCGTAGCTGTTTACGCGATCGTTTTTCTTGCGATAAGCCGGGTAGGCCATGTAAGCCGCCCATAGAGGTGCTGCATTGGCTTTTCGTCCTGCTTCCATATGGCAATTCACACAGTTTTGTTCGTTACCAACGTATTTTCCGCGCATTTGTTGCGAGTTAACAAATAGGGAATAACCACGTTTTACTTGCTCACCAAAGGCGGTGTTTGGAATTTTACTCAGATCGCGAGGCTGCAAATATTCACCGTGATTCTCTTTTTTCACCGCAGGCAGTTCAGTTTGACGATCCGGCAGTGGCTCGTTGGCCAAAGTAGCAGCAGAGATGAGAGGCAATGCGAACAAAGAATAGAAACGTTTCATGTCTGCTCCTAGTAACGTAATGAGGCAAAGTAGTAGGAAAGGTTTTCAATCTCTTCGTCAGTGAGATTTTTCGCGATAGTACCCATCATATTGAGCGGGTCACCACTGCGAGTGCCGTTTTTCCATGCCATCAATTGCGTTTTTAAGTAATCAGCATGTTGGCTTGCGAGGCGAGGGAATTTGTCGACGCCCATTCCGCTGGCTCCATGACAAGTCGCGCAAGCTGGGATGTTTCTATCCCAATCACCTTGGAAGATCAATTTACGATACGGGTTACGAATGTCGGCTTGGTCGCCGCGTTGCTCTGGGTTAGTGAACTCGTAGCTTGGAAGGTTAGCAAAGTAATCCATGACTTCTTTACGAACGGCAGGATCGCTAAGCTCTTTCGCCATGCCTTGCATGACTACGTTTTGTCGTTCGCCACTAAGGAAGAGTTCTATTTGGGTGTTGAGATAATTCGCGTTCAGACCAGCAATCATAGGCGCAATGTTTGGTTGACCCATGCCATCTTGGCCGTGACAACCGCTGCACACGCTGGCTTTTTCAGGAATAGACGAGGCGCTTGCGCCCATTGTGGTTGCCAGCAAACAGGCCGTCACCACAGGTAGTATTTTTGACATGCTGACTCACTTTAATTGTTATTAATATCTCCAAGTGTCTACTGTGATAGTGACTTGGGTGCTGTATTGTCGGCTTTGTCAATAACTAAAGGTATTGTGGATTTCCACATATTTAGAGGATGTGAAGAGCTGCTAAATGGCAGCTCTTCAGGTTTGGTTGTCTACTAAGCTTTGCGGATTTTGGCTGGTAATGATTGACGAGCCGCGGCTCCTACCACCCAGTCTAACAACACGCCTTTCCCTTCTCGGGTTGGGTCAATTAATCCGATGTCGTTAATGTTGACACCATCTTGGCTGCGAGTTTTTACGGGTTGCTGTTTATCGCCGATCCAGTGCGAGCGTTGTCCTAGCTCGGTATGACCAAACCCATGTTCAAATCCTAGTGTGCCAGGGCGAATCCCGCTGACTATCATCGCAAGTGCTTTGGTGCTTGCAGATGGAGTCTCGATAACAAACTCATCACCCGTTTTAATGCCTGCGCGCTCGGCATCGATTGGATGGATGTACACTGGGTTTACGCCTTTGATTGAGTTCAACCTTGGCGATAGGTTGGACACCGCACTGTGAATGTTGGATTTAAAGTTAGTCAGGCTGAAAGGCCATTCTGAACTTGGGAACTGTTCTTCCATTGGTGTGCCATCGGCCAGCTTTTGTGGATGCCATGTTGGGCAACCGGTGTAGAAATCTCCCGTCATGGTGTTTCTTGCGCTGCCGACACGTTCATTCCATATCGCAACAGGTCGTGTCCATTTGTGCTTCATTTGATCACCTTGATACGCTTCGGTTGCATTTTCAAAGCGTCCGCCGCGAGCAAAAATAAACGCCACTCGTTTCATCTCATCCGCTGTTAGCGTTCTTTGCATCGCTGGCATTAAACGCTCTAAGCCTGACCATGCAATGTCTTCTGCCGAAACTTCAGGCACGCCGCCTTTCACATAAGCCAAGTTTGCCGCAGCTCGCAAATAGAAATCTTCGGCGCGATGGAGAGCGTGCCAGTTGCCTTGTGCATCTTGAATTGCATTGTCACCAAAACCGCCCAGCTGCATTTTCTTAGCAACATCAATCAGAAAGTTCTCTAAGCAAATCGAGCGACCGTCGGCGGTTTTCTCTGTTCGCGCTTCCACTATCGGCCAACGAGCGGTGACGGTTTTCACCGGAACATCGTGCCAAGGCGTTGCCATGCCCCAGCTTTCGTAAGTAACGGTGTCCGGCACAATGTAATCCGACAACGCGGTGGTTTCGTTAATGAACGCATCAACAGACACAATCAAACCGAGCTGCTTTGGATCTTTAAGCTTGTCTTCCAGCAGTGTTTTCAAACCGGGTACACCATACATCGGGTTCGCCATGTGGTTGATCCACGCTTTAACGCGATATGGATAACCATCAATAGCCGCAGATAGGTGTTCCGTCAGCAGTGGCGCTGCAAACGGATACCAAGGTGCGCGAGTTGGGTAAGGGGATTTTCCTGACTCAACGCGACGCTTGTATTCGCTGGTTTTGTGGTAGGGGAACTTACTGCGCGATAGAAAGACGCCTTTCGGGCCGACCTTACCCGCAAATTTGGTGAAGTCGTAACGAGGACCCGCAGCGGAAGTTGGGTAGCCACCCGCTTTGGCCATCGCGCCGCCTTTCATGTTGATATTACCAATCAATGCATTGAGCATCATGATGGTAAACGAGTTATAGAACCCATTGGTGTGCATGTTGCCACCGTGGGTATCGACCACCGCTTTTGTGCCGTAGCTGGTGAAGCGTTTCGCTAGTTCTGCGATTTGCTCAACAGGGATCTCACATTGTTTGCTGTAGAACTCAAGACTGTATTTGAACGCCTCTTCTTTGAGCCTTTGTAGAGACGATTTTACTCGTACTTCGCCTGATGCAAGCGAAACCGTTTTATCGACAAACAGTGCCGCTTCTTCTGTCTGGGTATGTACACCAAATTCGCCGCTTTGGTCATCCACGATGACGTACGGGTCGGAATCAGACAACGCTTCGCCCTCGAATGGCAGAGTCAGATCCGATGCGCGTAAAAACGTGCCGTTTCTCGGGTGCTGCTCATCGCTTATCACGAGATGCGTAGCATTACACCAATGCGCGGTGCCTGCTCGTTTCATCGCGTTTGCCCCTGGCTGCGCCAAAAAGGTTTTGTTGTAGCGTTGGTTTTCGATGATCCATTGGATCATGCCAAGCACGAGGGCAGAGTCGGTGCCCGGTTTGATTGGTATCCAGCGGTTATTGTCACCTGCTGCCAAGCTCGATGAACCCGCCGGCAAACTTGGTGTGATGATGGTGTATTCCAAGCTGCCTTCTGTTCGCACATTGGCGAGTTGGCGCGCCTGACGCTTAAAAGGGTTGCCAGCTTGAGCTGGCGACATACCGATGAAGATGATGTATTCCGCATTATCAAAGTCTGGCTTTAAGTGTGCGTTCTTATCTAAATCGTTCATAAATGCGCCGCTACCAGCACGAAATGCGTAGCCACAATAAGAGCCATGATGCCCAAAGTTACGCGTACCAAAGCTGTTGAACGCGAAGCGTTTGAAGATGTCGTCTCGGCCTTCGTTACCAGCATTGGTCATTAACAGTTGATTGGCTTTCGGGCCATATTCTGGGTTTTCAGGATCTACGGGCGTTGTTAAATCGCGAATGTCGCGTAAGCCATCAACATGACCTTCACCAAATAAATCACCACCTTCAACGACTTCTTCTATCAATTGCTCGTAGCTGATCGGAATCCATTTTCCTTCGCCGCGTTTGCCAACTCGTTTCAGCGGTTGAGTGATGCGGTACGGACTGTTGCGAATTTCTAGCATCCCGTTTCCACGTGCGCAGGCGGTGGAGCGACCTTCAAGGCCCGCTTCTCCTGCCAAACTTAAATAAGCATCTTTGACTGGTGTTTCGAATGGAATGTGTTGCTGATGAGACAATGGGTGATATGGGTTGCCAGTGATACGCAAAATCTCATCGTTACGGTTATCAATGCGCACACGCAACCCGCACAGTGACCAACAGCCAAAGCACATGGATGGAGCGACGCGCTGATTTGGATTCGGGATTAAGTTGCCTTTGTTGTTGACCGTGTACTCTGGTTCAAGCGAGTTACCGTGGTGAATATCACGCGTTTTTTCTCCTGCTGTGCCTTCGATCGCACCCTCGACCATGTGCTTGGTTGTGGTGGCGTAACCTGCAGCAAATGCACCAAGCCCACCGACTGCAAGGCCTGATTTCAAAAACTGACGGCGTTTGTTATCCATAATGAAATCCTCTTGATTAGCGTTCAGTTAAGGTGAGTGATGATGCTTTTGCTTCGATACTTTGTTTTGGCTGAACCAGCACTGAGCCGAGCAGTGCCAGTGCAAGCCATAATCCGAGCATGCCGATAATGCCTATCCAGCCATTTCCATCCATAGTGAGTTGGTATGGATACATCCCTGCATCGAACTTGGCGATGGTTTGCACTTCCATGATGGTGAACCAGCGAATCAGCCACGCGCTTGCCAATGCGGCAGCAGACACAAAGCCGAGCCCTATGACGTGACGAAATCTGGCTGATGTGGACTTTTGGGTATCGCGCAAGAAGATGAAGGCGAGCAAAACACAACCTAAAACGACAAAAGTGAGCAAGGCAATGTTGTGCATCCATCGTTCGCTAGAATAGAGCGAAAATGTAGAGTTGTTGGATGCCCAAATGGGTAGGAGAATCAGCGTCAGAACGCCGCTCGTTACCAGTGACTTTTTGAGTAAATTGTTATCACCAGAAGTGAGAGCTTTCGATTGGCTAGGCAGCAGTAGCCAAATCAGCAGAGAGAATCCGACAGCACCCATAAATGCAGTGACAAACCAAAGAATTGGTGACGCGGGTTGGTGCCATAATGAACGTGATTTTACGATCGCAATTTCAGCTCCAGTATAAAGGGCGATGGTTAAGCCTGATAACACGGTGATTGCAGATATTGTGAGCATCACTTTGTGAGAAATTGTCCACTCACCGAGCGATAACTTAGATAACAGAGGTAGTACTTTTCCCGGTTGATTTCGCAGTGCGATAAGATCCTGACGCAGATACAGCCATGCTGTCGCAACCGCCAGCGCAGAAAAAACAGGCAGGAACAGCGAGCCTAGAGACATCCATGACCACGGCGTGATGTGCGCGTAAAAATGCCAAGCTCGTCCCGGCTGGTGAAGGTCGCCAGTTAACGCCAACGGGCCTACGATAGCGCCGATGGCCATCGTTAGCACCAGCGCGGCGCGTAACCGATGACTGGTGTGTTGCTCAAATAACAGTGCGATTAGGAACAAAATAGCGGCAGCGTAAGCAGAACCGATGTAAAAGAAGTACTGCACCGCCCACGGGAGCCAAGCCATTGCTTGAGGTTGGACTAACACTTCGGTGATGTTCATGCGCGCTCTCCTTGTGGGTCGTAAATAGCTGGCTGCCCGTCGATGTGGCTGGTGAAGCGTTCATCCATGCCGATGTAAAACACATGCGGCTTGGTCTCTTCATTGGGCTTTAGCACTTTGATGTCGTCTTGGTGCTTCGCAATTAAGCGGCGGACTTCACTTGATGGATCATTCAAATCACCAATCACGCGAGCGCCGCCCACGCAGGTTTCCACACAAGCGGGTAACAAACCTTGTTCTAAGCGGTGTGCACAGAAGGTACATTTGTCTGCGGTGAGCGTGTCTTCATTGATAAAACGCGCATCGTAAGGGCAGGCTTGTACACAATACGCACACGCTACGCAGCGACTGTTATCCACCATGACGATGCCATCTTCTCGCTGAAAGGTTGCTTGAACGGGACAAACGGCTACGCACGGCGGGTTATCGCAATGATTACAAAGTCGAGGCAGCATAAAAGCCTTCGCTTCTTGTGTGGTTGTGGAACCGTCATCGAGCGTGACTTCGTATTGTTTCACTGTGGTTCGAAACTGACCGATTGGCGCTTGGTTTTCAATGCTGCAACCTACGGTGCACGCTTGGCAGCCGACGCATTTACGTAAATCGATCACCATGGCGTAACGTTTTCCGACTTGTCCTTTTCGGTCGGCGGATTGGTTATTTCGAATAATGTTTCCTGCGGTAGCCGTGCCAATGCCCGCGACTGGAATTAACGCGGCTCCGGCTGTGACCGCGCTGAGAAAGCGACGTTTGGTGGAATCCATAACTCACCTGCTTTTTTTGTTGTATTTGAATTGACTGATTCCATTGTGAGAAATGCACCGCGAGGCTTATATTGTGGATTTCCACATACCCAGATCAAACTTGATCTAAAACAAATGTGGTTTAGGGAAGGTAGCTGTTATTCTTGTCGCACTCTTTTGACGGAACGATTCGACTCATCATGAAAAAAGCACTGTGGCTTCAGCTTTGGATTCTTTGCTTGGTTGCCTTGGCATCTTTGGCTCAGGGTGCTGTTTCTGAACAAGCAGATCTGCAAGAGCAAAAGGCAGTGCAGCCAGAGGCCAAGCAGAAAGTCGAAGTGGGCGTGTTAGCGATACGTGGTCATCTTTATGCTGAGCAGAGATGGCAACCGACCATTGATTGGCTCAATCAGCAAATTTCTGATGTGCATTTTGTTCTTCATCCCCTTAACTTGGATGAAATGGGCCAAGCGGTGAAGTTTCAGACGATGGACTTCATCTTAACTAACCCTGGTCAGGCAGTGCGATTGGGTAGGCAATACGCGCTATCGTGGATGGCAACGCTAACCAGTCGAGCGCCGCAAAATTCGAACTACGGCATTGGTTCGGCGCTGGTGGTTCGAGCCAATTCAAGCTATCAAATATTGCAAGATGTCTCAGGGCTTCCTGTTGCGGCTGTATCAGAAAAAGCCTTTGGTGGTTACTTAACGTTGCGCTATCAAATCGTGGAAATGGGTCTTAATCCGAACGATTTCTTTGCTGATGTCCGTTACCTCGGCTTTCCTATTGATGCCAACCTGTATCAATTACGTGATGGCAATGTGGAAGCCGCTGTCGTCCCTGCTTGTTTATTGGAACAGATGCAAAATGAAGGTCTGTTACAGCAAGGGGATTTTCGAGTCCTAAATCAACAGCCAAATGAACATTCTTCGTGCGCTGTTTCTACGCCGTTATATCCAAACTGGTCATTTGCCAAAACAGAGCGCAGCTCAGCTCAGCTCGCCAAACAAATTGCGCAAGTGTTATTAGCGATGCCACCTGAACACCCTGCGGTTATTGCGGCAGGCGCGTCAGGTTGGACGTCACCCGTCAGCTTGCTGAGCATCGACAAACTTTATCAGGCGCTAGACCTCCATCCGTTGCAACAACCTTGGTGGAGTGAGGCTCTACGCTGGCTGCGTAGTCATCAAGAATGGGCATGGGCGCTGTTCATGTTTGTGATTGTGTTGAACGCGTACCACTTTTGGCTTGAGTATCGATTTAGCAAGAGTAAGCAGGCGTTGGAACAGACATCGTTACGTTTAAAAGAGAAAAGTGAGCAGTTAGAGCATTCACAAAGAGTCGCGATTGTCGGTGAAATCGGCACTAGTCTTGCCCATGAACTCAATCAGCCATTGGCGGCCATTCGCAATTACAGTGAAGGCGGTTTACTTCGCTTGGCCAAAAAACGCCCTCATGAAGATATTGTCCCAGTGCTTGAGAAAATACAGGGGCAAGTTGAACGAGCCGATGCAATTATTCAGCGCTTAAGAACGTTGATCCGCAAGCGTAGTGTCGACAAAGCGCCGTGCGATCCTCAAGTACTCATTGATGACACGATTGAGTTGCTCCATTTTCGAATGCAGAAGCAAAATATTTCGATTGTGACCAGTATAGAAGGGAACGTCCGTCCGGTACTTGTCGACGCTGTGGGCGTTCAACAGGTTTTAGTTAATGTGATCAGTAACGCGATTGATGCGTGTACTTTGTTCCAAGAGAAATATCACTCGTCAGGTTATCAAGGTAAAATTGCCCTGCATAGTGACTACCAAGTCAATCAACTTTCCATTCGAGTATTAGACAACGGCACAGGGTTGCAGCAAGAGAATCCAACTCAAGCGTTTGTGAGTAGCAAAGAAGAGGGACTCGGGCTGGGGTTAGCCATTTGTCGTGATGTAATGGAAATGCATGGTGGCGAGTTTCTCATCAGCTCGACAGCGCCACATGGCTGTTTGGTTGAGCTCGTGTTTCCATATCAAAACTAATCTGAACTAGGCATAGGAGCATTCAATGAGCAGCGGTGAAAAGCAGCTACCTGTTTTTGTAGTCGACGATGATGAATCGGTGCGTGACTCGCTCGCTTTTATGTTGGAAGAACATGACTTCAACGTCACCACTTTTGCTGATGGGCAGTCTTTCCTTGACGAGGTGGACGTTCAGCAAGCGGGGTGTATCATTCTTGATAGTCGAATGCCAAATCTTCGTGGTCAGCAAGTCCATCAAGTTTTAAATCAAGCCAACAGCCCCTTGGCCGTTATTTACCTGACGGGGCATGGTGATGTCCCGATGGCGGTCGATGCATTACAAGCTGGCGCGGTCAATTTTTTCCAAAAGCCAGTCAAAGGCGATGAGTTGGCACAAGCCATTTTGCAGGGGCAAGTGCAGTCGGCTGCAAACCTTGATATGGCGGCGGCAAAATCGGCGTATGAATCGCTCACTCCCAGAGAAAAAGACATTTTACGTTTGATCATTGCAGGCAAGCGCAACATTCGAATTGCCGACGAACTTTGCATTGCAATGCGCACGGTTGAAGTACACCGCGCCAACCTATTGAAAAAGTTCTCAGCGAAAACCGTCGCAGAGTTGGCCTATATTTATGGCAAGCTAGATTAGAGCTTAGTGAGTGAAGCTTCTTAATGCTATTTTGTGGATACGACTTGAGCTTTATGACGACTCGCGTATTATCTTCTTCGTTCCTACTTTATTCTGAATTCTTATGAGTTTATTGACTAAACGACATCACACACCACATAAACGGGTGAAATGGCTACTAGCGATTATTGGCTGGGTGGTTGTCGTGTGTCTGATGCAAAATTCAGGTTTTGCATCGTCATGCTCTATGAAGTATGAGACGGTATCGCCTGCTGTTTCACTTACTGATGAGGGGTCGAGCGTCAAGTCGATTGATGCTAAAGAAACCAGCAAATGCGAATTGTCTGAAAAGTTAATTCAATTTTCTCAACATCAACTCGATGCATTTATTGTTGTTCTGTTTGTCGGTCTTTTGGCGTCGGCTATTTGGATGTGCTGCGCTTATATTCGCGCACAACATTGGACGGAGCCGATAGGTCGTAAGTATCGAGTCCATCTGACTTTCTGTGTATTCCAAGAATAAAAACGTGTTTTCTGACCAATGACGTCAGCGATTTAACACATTTTGTTTTTATTATTAGGAATTACTATGAATCAAACTACCAAACTGACTCAGTTCGCGTCTATGTTCTTTATGACGCTGGCGTTGAGTTTGTTCTCTCTGAATATTTCAGCACAAACTACCGATACCGGTTGGATGACCAACCCGCAACATCCTCCAGTGCAAACGCGCTTTGTACTAACGGGTCAACAAGATCCGCAAGCCAAAACACTTACAGGTTATTTGGATGTTAAGTTGAGCGGAGACTGGAAAACTTATTGGCGATCGCCGGGCGAGGGTGGTGTCGCGCCATCGATAGATTGGCAAAACTCGCAAAACCTGAGCAAGGTTGATTGGCAATGGCCATATCCGCAAAAGTTCGAGTTATTGGGCATTGAGACTCTCGGTTACAAAGGCGACACTTTGTTCCCAATGACGCTGCATATCGACGATATGTCGAAACCCGTCACGATTGATGCAGTGCTCACGCTTTCTTCCTGTACGACGATTTGTGTGCTGACGGACTACCAAATTCAATTGACGTTCTTACCTTCTGAGCTGAAAGTGGACGAAGACGTGATGTTCAGTTACGCCCAAGCGGTGAGTAATGTTCCTCAACCTTCGCCTTTTGTTGAGGTCACGCAAACAAATTGGGATGCGACGCAATCCAAATTACAAATCAAACTAAAGAACACGCAAGGTTGGCAAAATCCTCAAGTGTTGGTGGATGGTGTTGGTGATGCGATTCGTGACTACAGCTTCAAGTTGGATGGACTTCAGCAAGAAGGTGATATCGTCACAGCAAATTACTCGGTTGATACCTGGCTGGGTGAGGTAGAGCTTAATGAACAATCGTTATATGTTTCTATCAAAGATGAAAACTTGCTGGTCGAAGAGGTAACACAAGCACAAGCAGGAGCGGTTACATCGTCACTGCCAACTACCTCTTTAGCGAGTATTTTCTTATTTGCACTGTTAGGCGGTTTGATTTTGAACATCATGCCGTGTGTGCTGCCTGTATTGGGGATGAAGCTCAGCAGTATTGTGGCTGCGCATGGTGTAGAGCGCCGTCAAATTCGTACCCAGTTTATCGCTTCTTCTCTGGGGATTCTCACTTCGTTCTGGCTGATAGCTGGATTCATTTTGGTGTTGAAGCTTACGGGTAATGCGATCGGTTGGGGCGTGCAGTTCCAAAGCCCTTGGTTCCTAGGATTGATGGTACTAGTCACTGCTTTGTTCGGCGCCAATATGTTGGGATTATTTGAAATCCGTCTGTCATCGGGTACTAATACATGGCTCGCATCGAAAGGTGATAACTCTCTAGTGGGTCACTACGTTCAAGGTATGTTCGCCACTTTGCTTGCGACACCTTGTTCCGCACCGTTTTTAGGCACTGCCGTTGCTTTTGCCTTGGGCGCGGACGTATTAACGTTATTTGCAACCTTTACTGCATTAGCATTGGGTATGGCACTGCCTTGGATCTTAGTCGCTGTGTTTCCAAGTATCGCGCTAAAACTACCAAAGCCCGGTCCATGGATGAATGTCGTTAAGATCGTGTTTGGCATAATGATGTTGGCAACCAGCGTTTGGCTACTTTCATTAATGGCAAATCATGTACCGATGTTATGGATTGCACTCATCGCTGTGGTTGCTTTTGTCGTCATGATGGCAAGAATTAAGCGTGTGTATGGTGAGAAAGCACTTGCTGTATCGGGGACCGCATCGTTAGTGTTAATAGCTGGCGGCTTACTACTTGGCAGTGTCACTGCTGACCAATGGGCAACGCCACTTCCGGATGATCTAGCTTGGCAAAAGCTTTCTAATTCAGCGATTGAAGAGCACGTCAGTAATGGGCGAGTGGTGTTTGTGGATGTGACTGCGGATTGGTGTGTCACGTGTAAAGCGAACAAGATCGGCGTGATCTGGCAAGATCCTGTCTACTCATTGCTACAAAGCCCTAATGTGGCGAAGTTAAAAGGGGATTGGACACATCCGGACGGCTCGGTAACGGACTTTTTACGAGCTCATGGGCGTTACGGTGTGCCGTTTAACATCGTCTATGGCCCGGCGGCGCCACAAGGTATCCCGTTACCTGTGATTCTGACTGATGATGTTGTTTTAAGCGCGGTGAAACAAGTGAGTGGGGGATCCATTCAATGAGTTCGACAAAGCAGCGTAGAACAGTCCGATATTGGCTCGTTCAAATCGTACAGATGGTGCTCATTGTCACCGTTATTTCTATCGCGATGGATTGGTATCGCACCAAAGATATTCCCAAACAGGAGGCACCACCATTGAGCTCCGTATTGAGCGATGGTGAATACTTCGATGCAATCGCACAAAGTCATGAACAACCTGTCGTTGTTTATTTTTGGGCGACTTGGTGTCCCGCTTGTAAATTTGTAAGCCCAAGCGTGAGCTGGCTGAGTGATGACTATGCCGTAGTTGGCGTTTCTGGCTCATCGGGACCGAATGAGCGCGTGGCGCAGTTTATGCAGGCAAAAGAATATCGTTTTGAAAACATAAACGATCCTTCAAGCGATATTATGCGTGAATGGAAAATTAGCGTGACTCCAACCATTTATATTTTAAGAAATGGTGAAGTGACCTCTATTACGACAGGCATCACAACGCCGATAGGAATATTGGCGAGAATTTGGTTGGCTCGATAACGAAATAAAAATCCGATATTCAAAATACTGAATATCGGATTTTTTCTTTTTATTTTCTCGCTCCAACGGGAATCATAATGTGTGCGTATGGCGTGCCTTTCCACATTACGTATGGGCCACCATAACTTGGGTCGGTTGGTAGAGAGTCGAGCAACGCTTGGTCTGGGGTAATAATCATCAAGTGTGGTCCTTCCACAATCCATTGATTATCGTCCGTCATCCCTTCTGCAAATGGGTCGGTGTTACTGGCACCGCCATCACCCGCTAACATGTAAGAAATGCCTAATGCTTTGGCTTGGAAAGGTTTTTTGTTCATCCAAGCGTCTGCCCATTCCATCCAAGGACCATCCATACACATTGGCGCTGTGCCTTCCAATTGAGGTGGCGTTGGGAAGCAAGTGTATTGGCTAGAACCTTCTTGCAGAACATTATTGTTCCAGTCCATCACTGTTACTTTATCGCGAATAGTCGGTGGTGCAGCACTCAGTGCATCTTCTAAAAGTGCTTTTGAATCATCGGCTGCGAATGCGCCAAAAGCGCAGCTGACCGAAACAACAGCAGTTAAATAAGGAGTTAGTTTCATAAATTAAACCTCAAGTTAATACAACATGAGAATTTGAGCACTTTAATTATAGGTTGATATTAAAAATAAGAATCATTATTTAAATGGAAAATAATAAGCGATAGGTTTGTTATGTTAATTTAAATATTGTTTTTATATACAGCGAATAGAATGATGGAAATAAGATTAGCTGAATAATCGAAGCAGATTATCAGGACATATTTTCTCTTTATGCACTTAAAAATTCCATCGGAATCACGGGCTAATACTTTCCAAAATTTCATCTATTTCTACTGGTTAGCGCTGAATAACCAGTCGGTTACGTTTCATAAAAAATTAGCCATTTAATAAGTGCTTAGGTGCGTATTGCGTGTTACATTCGAACATCGTTCTGGTTATCAAGGAGGAAACGATGAACGTAGCAAAAATGTATGATGATGTGTCGGAGCGCTATCAAAAGTTGGTGGATGACAGCCATTACGTTGGCCCACGTTGGATTTCTGGGAAGTTAAAAACCCTTCCCATCGAGCAAGGCTCGGCTCTCGACCTAGCCTGTGCGACAGGCAGTATCGGTCATGTCGTAAAAAATCACTATCCAGATCTCACCATTCATGGCTTAGACATCTCGTCCAAAATGGTTGATAAAGCGCGCCAAACTAACCTCTATCAAAGCGTCTCGGTTCATAACCTTGATGAGCCATTTTCCCCTTTGTTTGAGCAAACCTTCGACCTTATCACCGCACTTGGTTTTACTGAGTTTCTAGCAGAGCCTCAACAACTGCTGGAGTGCATTTCGCGTAAGCTAACTGCGAATGGACGATGTTTTATCAGCTTTCAATACCACGATCCGGATGGACAAGATTTGCCTCGAAATACTTATAGTGGATCGGTCGTGCATACGGCATATACCGAAAGTGAAGTTGAACAACTCTGTCAGCAGGCGAGGTTGGAAGTGGTTTCCCTAGAAAATGTGATTGGTTATGTATCTGGTGTTGGTTATGTGTGTCGATACGTGATGCTAGAGCTGAAAAAGTCACACCGCTAAAATAAGTAACAAACAAGGACTGTTTTTGAAAACACAAGATTTAACCGAGTTCGGGTCGGGCATTGAATACGATGCCCAATACGAGCAGCATTACCATCACGACATTGCTTTCATCACAAGGTTAATCGAAGAAACCAATGCTCGAAGTGTATTGGATGTCTGTTGTGGTTCCGGCATTGTCACGATTCCAGTCTCTGAGCAACTCAACGAAGCCATTGGCATTGATATTTCTGAAGGGATGCTCAAACACGCAAAGGACAAAGCCAAAAGCAGGAGTAACTTGCGTTTTCTTCATCTCGACGCAACCCAGTTTTCGTTAGGTAAGAAGTTTGACCTAGCCATAATGACAGGGAATGCATTCCAAGCCTTTTTAAGTGACGACATGCTGGCAGGCGCACTGAGCTCAATATCAAAGCACCTAGAAAAAGGTGGGCGATTTGTCTTCGATACGCGGTTACCAACGCCAGAGAATCTAGAATTGGATCATGAGATGGCGCTGTGGCAAACCTATGTTTCTCCAACCTATGGTGAAGTGAATTATTTCGGTATGAAGGCCGAGTATGACTTGCAAACGTCCATCATGTATTTGAACAAAGAGCGCCATTTTGAAAGTGGAACGATTGAGCATTCCAGCATTGATTTAAAATATCGCCCGCTGGAAGACATAGAGGTTTTCCTTGAACAAGCGGGATTCAGAATTATAGAGAAGTACCAATCTTGGTCAGCGCAAACATTTGAGGCGAATGGCAACTCGCTTGTCTGTGTGGCTAAGAAAATATAAACCAATGTTGAGGGATACAATGCAAGGGTTTCGAATTACTACATTGTTAGATGACATGGATTTAGGCGTTATCTACGAGTTCATTTCAAACAGTTATTGGGGAAAGGGTATTCCAAGAGAACGCTTTGAGAAGTCTTTGCGCCATTCGTTCTGTTTCGCGGTTTTGGATGACAGAAATCAACTCGTCGCTTTTGCTCGGTTAATTACCGATCGCACCACGTTTGCGTACCTTGCCGATGTGTTTGTTGTGGAGGCACACCGTGGTAAAGGCATCAGTAAGTGGTTGATCTCAGAAATTGTTGCTCATCCAGAACTACAAGGCTTACGCCGTATGATACTTGCAACCCGCGATGCTCATGGATTGTACGAACAGTTTGGGTTCACTCCTATTGCTCCAGTAGAAAACTTCATGCAAATCTGGAAACCGAATGTTTATCAGAGCTAAATCATGATGAGAGTTGAATCTCAACAAGTGGCAATCAGATACCTCAAAACAACAGACGCTGCTCCTCTGTTTGAAAACTATTTAGGCGATGAGCAAGCATGCCGCTTCCTCAATCGCCAAGTCCACCAAAATGTTAATCAAACCCTTGAAGCTATCGAAAGATGGCGTGCTCAATATGATCAAAAGTCTCCCAATCTATTAGTCTTCGCTATTGAAGAACTCACTTCTCAAACTCCTATAGGCTGTCTGGTGCTGATACCTGAGCAAGACAGCAGTGAAACCCATTTTGGTATTTCTGCTCGCTATCAGGGAAAAGGCTATGCAACCCAAGCCTGCAAACTTGGTGTTGTCTACCTGCAAAGCTTGGGTATAACGCGCATTCGCACTGCCCCGCATATTGGCAACCACGCGAGTATTCGTGTGTTGGAGAAATGTGGCTTTATCAGCCAAGGCATTTTAAAAGCGCATGCGGTTTTTCCTGCTTTAGGACGTGAGGCGCAAGACTGTATGGATATGCGATTGGAAGATACAGAACTGTGCTATTTTGCACATTGTTCAGAATGAAATGGATAGCGGTTGAAACGAGCGGTTACAGAGCTTGTTAGTCGCCATCGTAGACAGCGTCTTTGCTGAATGATTCGTCGAGGTTTTTTAGTCTTTGATTGTCAGAGGCGACTGACAAAACCATACCAACTGTGACAACCAAACCGCTATTAAAGCAGGATATTATTCCTTCAACTTTGTGTTTTAGGAGTAGTCATTAGACTACCCAATAATTGTTGGAATAAATAATGACGAAACGTTGGCTTGTCTCCGCTGTGAGCATTGCGCTGCTCGGCGGTGGAACGTATTTCTATCTCCAATCTGCCGCTCAACCAGAATTACTGCCTACATTGATTGTGGAAAAAGGCACGATTGAAAAACAAGCGGTGGCTGTTGGTAAAATTGTCCCTGCACACTCTGTGTCTATCAAGTCACAAATCGACGGTATCGTCGGTGAAATTTACGCGAAAGTTGGTGAAAAGGTGAAGCAAGGCCAGCCGCTGATCAAAGTACGTCCAAACCCAACCCCCCAAGCATTAACGGATGCATCGGCAGAGCTCATGCGTAGCGAAGCCGATCTGGAATCTGCCAAACAAAAACTGTCTAACCTAGAAAGCTTGGTCAAGCAGGACATTATTCCAAGTAACTACGACGAATACGTAAGTGCGCGCTCGGCAGTCAAATCTGCGCAAGCGGACGTATTGCAAAAGCGCCAGAATCTCGAACTCATCCGCAGTGGTGAGGCGTCTATCGGTGATGCACGTTTAACGTCGACGATCTACGCGCCAATTGATGGCACGGTACTCAACCAGAAAGTTGAGGTCGGAGAGCCGATCATCTCGACTCAATCAAGCCAAGCAGCGACTGAAATGATGTCATTGGCCGACATGAACAGTCTGATTTTTAAAGGTAGCGTCAGTGAGCATGATGCTGCGCAGTTGTCTCCGGGAATGCCCGTTATGTTGACGGTGGCGCCTTATCCTGATGTGGCGATTTCTGGTGTGCTAACCAAAGTGGCGATTCAATCTGAGAACTTCAACTCACCAGAGGGCAATGCTTCGGCAAAAAGTTTTGATAACGGTTTTGAGGTTGAAGTGGGAGAACTCAAGATCCCACAAGATGTATTGCTTCGTTCTGGGTTTTCGTCGACGGCTCAAATCATTCTTAAGAAGTCTGAAAACGTACTCACTCTACCGGAGCGCGCTCTGCAATTTGATGGTGACGCACCGAATGTTCTGATCCCCGATAGCTCAGAACAAGGGTTTCATAAACAACCGGTGAAACTCGGTCTGTCAGATGGCATCAATGTCGAAGTGCTTGACGGCGTGGAGCTTGATGAAGAGGTTATCGACAACAGCATGATGGGAGCGGCGCATGGTTAAACTGCAACGATCAAAAATCGCCTTTGCATTGTTGGCTGCCACACTCAGTTTGCCGACCTACGCAATTTCTATTGAACAAGCTTGGCAACAAGCAAAGCAGAACGATCCAAATTACGAAAAAGCGAAAATCGGCGTCCAGCTTGGCGAGGTTGGCGTACAGAGTAGCCGCAGTGCGTTATTGCCGGGTTTAAGTGCCAGTGCGTCAGCGGATTGGAATGAGTCCTCAAGCCATTCGAACAGTTACGGCGCTACCTTATCTCAAACTATTTGGGATAGCAGTTTGTGGTCGGAACTGGATCAAGCGAATGCCAATTATCTCAAAGCACAGTTAGAGCTATCTCAATCGCATAACGAGCTTGCGCAGAAGCTGCTCACCGCTTACCTAGATGTGGCAAGCGCACAGGGCGACCTCAAATTGGCGCAGTCCAAGCTGGAGGAGGGGAAGGAACTTCTCAACATCATTGAGAAACGCTATCGAGCAGGCAAAGTGAAGTCGGTTGATGTTGAAGAGATGCGAGCGAATCAAGTCTCTGAGCAAGCAAGTATCCTCAATGCAAAAGCCGATCTCGAAGTGAAAAAAGCAGAGCTTGCGGCGTTAATCAATCAAATGCCGGAGAGTGTCGACCAAATTCGAACGGATTCTTTGATTCAGCCGCCGATGCTGGTGGACTCTCAGGAGCAATGGCTAAAACTGGCTAAAGACAGCAGTCCAGAGCTGTTGGTAGCGGCGCAGATGGTGAAAGCGAGCGAGTTCGCGAAAGATTCAGCTAAAGGTGGATACTACCCGACCGTCAAAGGTAGTGTGGGCTACAGCGATGGTGACAATCGTTCAAACGGCGAGTTTAACGCTGGGATTAGTTTGAGTTTGCCGATTGACCTCAATGGTGCAGTGCGAGCGAAAGTGGACGAAGCATCGTTGAACATTTTAAGTGCCAAGCAAGATATGCGTAGAGTGGAAATTGATATTCAGAAACGAGTTATTCAGCAGTTTACGCAGGTCGATATCAACTGGAATCAAGTTTTGATAGCGAACGAGCTGGTTGAGTCGCGCGCCAGAGTGTTGCAAAGCAAAGAGAAACTTTACGACGCTGGTCTGCTTGAAGTGTCGGAAGTTATCAGCGCACACAACAGCTTGTTTGAGGCGAAAAACAGTCTGCAAACCAACTTGTACAGCTACTGGCGTAAGAGAATCGGCTTACTGCAAACCGCAGGGAAACTCGATGACGATACCATGGCGTTGATCTCTCGAGCTTTTCATTCATGAGCAATCTATTGCAACAAACTTGGCAAACGTTGATGGCGCATCGCATGAAGAGCGTGCTAGCCATTATCGCGATTGCTTGGGGCGTGATCTCTGTGGTGGTGTTAATCGCACTTGGCGAAGGCTTTTATCGCCATCAGACCCAGTCGTTTTCATTTATGATCAACAATGTGCAAGTGGTGTTTCCGTCGAGTACCAGTAAACCGTGGCAAGGGTTACCTTCAAGACGACAAATTGATATTCCACAAGAAAAAGTCGACATGATCAAACAGTCGGGCTTCGTGCAACAGGCGTCGAGCGTTTACGCCAAATGGGATGCGAATATCACCAATCTCAAAGGACAGAACTTATCGAGTACGGTCAGCGGTATTGATACGTCTTACTTTCCTTTAATGCAACGCAAGCTGCAATCCGGTTCGAGAAACCTGTCACCAAGTGATATGAACAACCACACTCGCGTGGCAGTGTTAGGCGATCAAATTGCGCAAATGGGCGGAATCCAAATCGGGGATAGGCTCAAAGTCAACGGCATTCCGTTTTTGGTTATTGGGATAACCGTCGGTGAGGACACTGGCATTTCATTCGGCGATAGCCGCACGGTTTTCATTCCTCAAACAACGTACCGCGATTTGTGGGATGCGAAACCTTGGATGGTATTGATGAAACCAAGAGATGGGATGGATGCACCGTCGTTTCGACAAAATATCGTGAACTTTTTCGCCAAGCAGCTTCATTTTGACCCAAGTGATAAAGATGCGGTCGAATTACCCGATTTTAGTGAAGGTGCGGCGGTCATCAGTGGAATTTTACGTGGCATTCAGATTTTTCTCGGAGCGAGCGGCGCGATGACCATGGCGGTCGGTGCGCTTGGCGTTGCCAACATCATGTTTTTATCTGTCACGGAGCGCACGCGTGAAATCGGTGTGCGTTTGGCGATCGGGGCGACTCAAAAATCCATACTCAGTCAGTTTATTCTTGAAGGGCTTATTTTGGTAGCTGTGGGCACGGCATTAGGTCTGATGTTTTCGTATGCCGTGGTGTCTGTCCTAAGCAGCATGGCATTACCGGAATGGATTGGTTTACCTGTGATCACGCCAGATTCCATTGCTTGGTCTTTACTTGTGACGCTTATCTTGGCATTGATGGCATCGTATTTCCCAGCAAGGCGAGCATCGCGTCTCACGCCAGTCATTGCTTTGAGTGCGAGGGCCTAGTCATGCTGTTACCGATGAGACAAATTTTCCAAGAAATGGCGGCAGAAAAGCTGAGACTGGGTTTGACCATTCTGGCTGTAGCGTGGGCGACCCTCTGTATCGCTGCTATGTTGGCGGTAGGTGAGGGTATTCGTCAGGGCGTATTGAAAACCGCACAAAATGGTAACGGCAACTTGATCTATTTGACCGGAGGGATGGCCACCGTCGACCACGGTGCTTTTCACCAAGGTAAATTTCTGACATTAAAAATGGACGATTCAGAGGTCGTTCGAGCGTTACCCGATGTAAAAAGTGTTGCGCCAACTGCGAAGTGGAAAGAGCGCATCACCGTTGGTGACAGAAGCTCGTGGCAAGAGCCCTTAGCTGTCACGAGCGAGTTTCAATCCATGACCAATTTGGTGCCGATGGCGGGAGGGCGATGGTTAAATCCACTCGATCAAAAAGAGACGCGCAAAGTCGTTGTACTGGGTTATGAACTGGCAGCCGACTTATTCAACCCGAATGAGGACTTTAGTTGGTTTGCGACAGTCACATTGCAACTCAACCCTGTGGGGAAAAAGGTAAAAATCGGCAATGAGGAGTTCACCGTTGTGGGCGTATTGGAGAAAAACAGCGCTCAAATAGAGCTGGGGGATCTTATCAACTATTCCAGCTTTGTGCCGTTAGCGACGTGGAAGCGATTTCATGTCAACGGTGAAATTGGTGGCATCAATGTGCAACCACAAGCCGATGTAGACCGAGAAGCCTTAGCAAAGACGATCAGGCAAGTGATTGCCCGTAAGCACGGGGCAAGTGTCAGTGATGAACAGGTCGTCCAAGTCGATGATATGTTCCTTAAACAAAAGAGTATGCAGCAGTTTCTGATAGGTTTGCAGAGTTTTCTTGGCATTATCGGCTTCGTGACGTTAGCTGTTGCTGGCGTTGGCATCGCCAATGTGATGTATGCCACCGTAAAGCGATCTACGCGTGATATCGGCGTGCGCATGGCAGTCGGTGCAACCCCAACGGCCATTCGCATGCACTATTTAGTGCAGTCTTTATTGACAATGATGATGGGGGGCGCGCTTGGCTTAGGCGTGACGTACGCGCTGGTGTCTGCCATCAGTTCCATTCCTTTAGAGGGCAATGCCTTTTATGAACAACTGGGTAAACCTGTCCCTGAGTTGTCGTGGGTCGTTGTCGCGATTGTCATCCTCACCTTAGTGATCATTGGTGTGGCATCTGCATGGTTACCTGCAAACCGAGCCGCAAAAGTCAGCCCGTTGGAGGCGCTACAAAGTGAATAACAACAATAACTCTGGAGAGAACATGTCGAACAAGTCGCTTGTTGAGCTGACCAACATCTGTAAATACTACTCAAGCGGGGAGGCGGAAGTTCGCGCGCTAGACGGCGTTGACTTAACCATTAATCAAGGCGAGTTTCTTTCGATTCTTGGCCCGTCCGGTTCAGGCAAATCAACGTTGATGAACATGCTCGGCTGTTTAGATAAGCCCACCGATGGCGAGTACCAACTTGGCGGCCAAAACGTCGCAAGTTTAAGTGCGAATGAGCTGGCTGGCATTCGTAACCAAAAGATCGGATTTGTCTTCCAAAGCTTTAACTTATTGGAATACGCGACGGCGCTTGATAACGTGGCACTGCCGTTGGTTTACTCTGGTATCAAAGCCAAAGAACGTCGCCAGCGCGCCGCTAAATTGCTAGAGCAAGTCGGGCTAGGGGATCGTTTAGATCATAAATCAAACCAGCTTTCTGGTGGTCAAAAGCAAAGAGTTGCGATTGCAAGAGCCTTGGTCAACGATCCGCAAATCATCTTAGCGGATGAACCAACGGGTGCATTGGATTCAAAATCCGGCGCAGAGATTGAAGCCTTGTTCAATCAACTTCACTCCGAAGGTAGAACGCTGATCATCGTTACCCATGATAATGCGTTAGCAGAGCGCACCAAACGCATCATCACCATCAAAGATGGCAAGGTGATTTCGGATAGGGCTCCGGAGGGAAGATAAATGAATTTTTCTTGATTGAGACTGGAGTTACTTTAAGGAAGATAGCCATGGAATAGGAGAAGCTATCTTCCTTTATTTTTATTCGCGATGTTCGCTTTGTCTCTCTTTTATCAAGTCATGCTTTTGTTCTTTAAGTAGAGTGATTGCGAGCTTAGTGTCCTCAATCAATTTACTGTTATCGTTGAGATCTTTGCTCTTCAAAGGCAAAACCAGATAATGAATGCTGCCATCCTTATTCTGTACTCCGGTAGCAATGATGACATCACCTTCAGACGCCGTACCAAAATACTCTGAAACCACTTTGGTTTCGCTGACACCGTAACTATCCAAATAGGATGATTCCGTGTTGTCAAACAAGATAGGAACCCCTTGCTTCGCTAATGTTCGCAATTGTTCTTGCTTTTGCTCGTCGAATGGATAGTCGGTTGTACTGATATAACTTACCTGTTCAGCTTCAATAAAATCGTACAGTTCATTGCTCAATTCATTTAATGGGGCAGATATCCAAGGTGTAGCTGGAATGACGTCGGAAGTAGCGTCATTGTCATTCTGTGGTGTTGGAATGGTAATCACCTCTTGAGCTGCATCGCTCTCAGGAGGCGTTACACTTCTTGTCTCAGTTTTCTCTGTCTTGATTTGCTCGTCAAAACTTGCAACAGAATTGCTCTGGGGATTCTTGTTATTTGAATTAATTAGAAATATGGCGAGTACTGCACCAAGTGCTAGCGCCGATCCAGTCAAGAGTTTTTTATTACTTGTCATGTCTTACCGTTTATTTCATTAGTAAATACGGCGGCCACTTATTCATTCCGTGGCCGCAGGCTAATAAGTTAGTGGTAGAGCGCGTCATTCCAAGAGATAGTTACGGCTCGGCTAGTCTCTGTCCATTGACTGCTATCACGATTTTTCTTCCAGGTATTTTCTGGGGTGGTATACCAGCTACACCAGTCACGACCAAAGTAGTAATTGGTTTTTCGCCAACCTGCAACCAGCTTGACTTCTGACGTATCTAGGCCATCTTGAATATCATTTTTTCGATATACAACACCGACTTGCGGTTTAAAGTCAGAGCGCATCACGACAGGTAATTCGCTATAGTCAATTAGGTTGCCCATGTTACAGCTGGTCCAACGGTACAATAACCAGTCTTTAGGTGGAGTATTGTGGCGGATAGTCTGGTTTTCGATAAGCCAATTAATGCTCTCATTGGTCTGATCAAAATCAGCCACCGTCTGAAATTCTGGTTGATCGTAAGTTACGCGGTTGCTCCAGGAGATCCCACCGCTAATATTTGGAGAATCAGAAGCACTGAAGCCAAGATTAAAGTCCAGAGACTCACTTACGGATGCTGTTGCAATAGTGTTTTCTGGAGCATGGCTCATATGACGTAAAGGGGCACCATTTAAATAACTCAGTGCCAGTTTAAAGGCTGTTGGGATTGTGTAACGGTAGTCTCCACCGGTGGCAAAACCATAGATCTGCTCTTTATTCGGTACATTAGTCATGTCGAAACCAGAACCTCCGTTTAGAAGCAACTTGGCTTCCTTAGCTCCATTCGGCAGCAAAGATTGGTTCCAGACATTTTCTAAGGAGTAAATTAAGCGGATCTTCTTCGAGCGTGCATCGCTATCATCGAGCTGTAGCAAGGTCGAAGTGTAAGCTTTTAATGTATCTTCAGCATGTGCTGGAGCTAGAGAACCAAGTAATGCGAGCGCGATAATACTCGCGGAAAGATGCTGTTTTTCCATTGTTGTTTCCTATTAGTCAGCCCATAAAGGTTATTATTGGTTTTTAACAATAACTCTATGGGTGTTTTATAATTATGGACAGGTTATTAATTGGTGCTCAATAATTGAGCGGTGAAATATTGCATCTTGTTTTTTAATAAAAAAAGGAAAAGTATAGATTCGTGGGATTAATGTCTCATAGTTTTTAAATTCATTACTCAACTATAATAAATAAGAATGTGGTTATTAAGTCTTACCTTTTTAAGTTATTACTTAATTTTTATTTTCTAATGTTATGTTTAAGTTCATTATTGATAGAAGTGAAGTTTATAAATGTTAACCATGTTATTTCTGAGGTTTTTGTTATGCCAAACTAAGTAAAGTGTCGTTATGTGGTCATTACGGCTTCCTGAATTTAATTTAAATTAAAACAGTGGTTTATGTTTGTTTTATTATTAGTTGTTTCGAGCTTAATGTAATAGTTGGGTGACAAAGTTCGTCAATGAAGTTGTCATATTCGTGTATGAGGTTATATGTGCTTTTAAAACAGAAAAATTAAACTTTACGTTTGAGATGGTAAATATAGGAAAAGAAATAATTAAATAATCATGTTTCCGAGGATATAAAATGTAAGGTACTTTTAATTAAACGAATGCTTGAATAAATTATGGAGTGTGAAAAAAGTGCTATTTAAGCTACGCTGTCCTATATTCCAGGTAGCATCTTGTTTATACAATGCGTTTTCTAGGCTTAAAACTGGTTTACGTACTGTTAATCCCTTATCAGTTTCTTAATTACACATATTGGCAATATGCTCGCCAAGTTACGTGTATTGGTGTCAATGAATAACAGTATCTACGATAGTTCCCTCTGGGTTGGAACTCCCACTATGAATTTCTTTCATGTTCAATGTGAAACAATACCAATATTACTCAACTCGTGAAGCAAGTATAAAAAAAGGACTGCTCTGGTGTTAGGCACTGCGACCGTCATTTTTAGTACGAACTGTTCGTCGTAAGTGCTGTGCAACCTAACGATTGGGAAAACCAAAAAACAAAAATGTCCCCATGCACAGAGTTAGGAAAAGTCTGCTTTATCTAAGGAAATAGGATACCAACTTACGATGAATAACGATTTCACATTTGCTATCAAAAGCATTCGCTTTGATGAGAATTACCAACCATCAGACAACACGCGAATCACTACCAACTTTGCTAATCTGGCTCGCGGAAACTACCGCCGAGAGAATCTGCGCAATGCACTCCGAATGATCGACAATCGTTTTAATGCCTTGGCATATTGGGATAACGCGCAAGGTGACCGCTACTCCGTTGAGCTTGAAATCATCTCCGTTGATATGGATATCCAAGGCAGTGGCGAAGCCTTCCCATCAATTGAAGTGCTCAAAACCAACATTGTTGACCACAACACCAACGAGCGCATCGAAGGCATTGTAGGCAACAACTTCTCTTCATACGTTCGTGATTACGACTTTAGCGTTTTGCTGTTGGACCACAACAAAAACCAGCCACGTTTCAGCATCCCAGCTAACTTCGGTGATTTGCATGGCAAACTGTTCAAAGCTTTCGTTAATTCTGAGTCTTATAAGCAGCATTTCAAAAAGCTGCCTGTGATTTGTTTGAGCGTATCGGACAACAAAGTATACCGACGCACCGAAAATCAACATCCTGTTTTGGGCTTTGAATATCAGCCGAACGAATCTTCGTTGACGGAGCAGTACTTCAAAAAGATGGGCTTACAGGTGCGTTACTTTATGCCACCAAACAGTGTTGCACCATTGGCATTCTACTTCTTCGGTGACTTGTTGAACGATTATTCAAACCTAGAGCTTATCAGTACGATTAGCACGATGGAGACATTCCAGAAGATTTACCGACCTGAGATTTACAATGCCAATGCGGTTGCCGGTAATTGCTACCAGCCAAACCTAAAAAACCTAGACCACTCGCTAACTCAAATCGTTTACGACCGAGAAGAGCGCAGCCAACTGGCGATTGAACAAGGGAAATTTGCCGAGGAGCATTTCATCAAACCTTATCAATCTGTGCTTGAACAATGGTCTGCAAACTACGCGTAACCGACAACGAGAATCTAGAAAGGAATGACGATGAAAACACTATTACCGACTTCAACGGCTGGCAGCTTGCCGAAACCTTCTTGGCTAGCGGAACCAGAAAAACTTTGGTCACCGTGGAAACTACAAGGTGAAGAACTGATTGATGGCAAACGCGATGCGCTACGTGTCGCTTTGCAAGAACAAGAACAAGAACTGGCAGGCGTTGATATCGTCAGTGATGGCGAGCAAACTCGCCAACATTTTGTGACGACCTTTATTGAGCATTTAAGCGGCGTAGATTTTGAAAACCGTAAAACGGTGACCATTCGCAACCGTTATGAAGCAAGTGTTCCGACGGTGGTTGGCCCAGTAAGCCGCACAAAGTCCGTGTTTGTTGAAGATGCAAAGTTCTTGCGTCAGCAAACTAAGCAACCGATCAAGTGGGCGCTGCCAGGCCCTATGACGATGATCGACACGCTTTATGATGATCATTACGGTAGCAGTGAAAAGCTGGCTTGGGAATTTGCGAAGATCCTCAATCAAGAAGCGAAAGAGCTTGAAGCTGCAGGTGTCGACATCATTCAGTTTGATGAGCCTGCGTTCAATGTGTTCTTCGATGATGTGAACGAGTGGGGCATTGCATGTTTAGAGCGTGCGATTGAAGGGCTGAAATGTGAAACGGCGGTGCATATCTGCTATGGCTACGGCATCAAAGCGAACACGGATTGGAAGCAAACGTTAGGCACTGAATGGCGACAATACGAAGAAGTATTCCCTAAATTGCAGCAGTCGAATATCGATATTATCTCGCTCGAATGTCATAACTCACGAGTGCCTATTGAGTTACTTGAGTTGATTCGAGGTAAGAAGGTGATGGTTGGTGCGATTGACGTTGCTACCAACGAAATTGAAACGCCAGAAGAAGTGGCGAACACACTGCGAGAGGCGTTGAAGTACGTTGATGCTGACAAGCTTTACCCATGTACCAACTGCGGTATGGCGCCTTTGTCTCGTGAAGTATCGACCGCTAAGCTCAATGCGCTAAGTGCGGGTGCGGAGATCATTCGTAAAGAGTTGGTGGGGTGATATTAAGACTTGGGCTCGACACCATAAACTAAAGTTAGGGTCATTCCAGCGAGTTTAAACGAGACTAGGAATCTGATTACAGCTCGCTAGGAAATGGCGATAACTTTCGCACTTCAAAGCACGTGGTTAGTAGATCCTGAATCACGCTCGTCCCTCGCTGTTCAGGATGACCGTTCTAAATAAAAATGCCGCTCGCATTAAAGTGAGCGGCATAGTTTGTTTCCCTTTTCCAGCCTCTGCCAAGGCTTAATTCAACTCCACGTTCCTCATCTCAGGATGCTTTAGCAACATCACACGTATCCAGTGATGCACTACCCACATCACCATCGCGGTGAGCAAAACCGCGACGAAAATCGAGCTGAAACGGTACAAGATCGAAAAGAACGCGTCTTTTTGTTCTGGCACCAATGAGGTCGTCAGCGGAACCGATAGGGCAGACATGGCAGAAAACGCGATAGCCGCTTTAATTTGCCCCTTGGTGAGCCATAAGCAGAATGGCCCCATAGCAATGGTAAAGGCGAGCCAAAAGAGTAGCCCATGCCCATACCAACTGCCCAATATGAGCTGAACAGCCATCCCTGCGATGCAGCCTAGTGCGGTGCCGATGATGCGGATTTTTGCCATGGCGAGCGAGCCCGCTAAAGTCATTGGGGTTAGGATGATCAAAATGGAAGCTTGTGCGGATAGCGAGTCATATAAGTCCGCTACTTGGAATATGATAAACGCAGCCATCGCCACTATCCAACCCATAGCAACTTGGCTGATGTAGTCAATATCGCTTTTTACTGGGGTCGACATCTCAATGTGCTCGGCGGGGGATTTTGGCTCCGGGAACAACCAATACGCGAATGCGCAAACAAAAATATTGCTGAACGCCATCACCCACATGTTGACGTTGAACTCTTCAATATCCATGAAGTTATAGCTGGCAAAGTTCAACACAATTGATCCCACCAACAACCCCATGTAACCAAACAAATAGGTTTTCTGGTTCATCATTGCAATGCACTTAAACAGCATCATGATTCCAACGGCTACGGTCATTAATGTTGGATGAAACTGCAAGTATTCCAGTAAAAATGTGGCTTGTATGGTTGTCCACACCGCAGAGAAAAACACGATCAATAAAGCCGAAAGATTAAAGTGGTCCATTCTGCCCAAAATAAACAGCGGCATCATGATGGCAAAAAATCCGTAAGACCAACCGAAGATCATGCTTAGCGCGAGCCCTAAAGAGCAGCCGAACCAAATTCGTAAGGTTTTCATTGTCGCCGCCTAGTAAATGAAGTGGAACCAGCTTGCGAGGTGAATCTGTGCTTGCGCCATCAACTGCCAGAAAATGCTGTTGTCTGGGTACAAAACAATGGTAGCGCGAGAGCCGACAAACAGTGCTGGTGGTAACTCTTCGCTGCTGGTTAGGTTCACTCGTGTACGCTGCGCATCACGTACCCAGCGGTTGTTCACTTCCACTTTGGTTAGTGCGCCATTAGGCGTTTGTTGTGCGGCTGCTACACCGTAATCGCGGCTAGCTAAATCAAAGTCGTACACCGAACCTGGGTTGGCATCAAATGTGACCAAGGCGTGGAAAGTCTTGTCTACGTTCGCAACGGATTTTTCACGAAAATCAGCGGCTACCCAGAGTGATCCTGTTGGTACAAACGTCAGCAATGGCATGTTGGTGTTTGCCATCGTGCCAACTTCTAGCTGCAGGTTGGTCACGACACCATCACTGGGAGCGAGTACCGCGGTATTTGCCAAATCAAGTTGCGCCTTTTCGATCCCGTTTTTGGCAATTCGAACGGCGGTGCTTTGACCTTTTTGATCGCCTAATTGCGCCTCAATGACTTTTAAGTTTTGTCTTTCAGCTTTAAGCGCTGCACGTGATACCTGATTTTGGGCAAAGGCATTATCGAGTGTCGATTGAGAGATGACTTTCTGCTTCGATAACGTCAGTAAGCGGTTGTACTCGCGGTGTGCATTATCAAATGTCGCTTGTGCGCGGGCAATATTGGCAAGAGCGGCTTCGCGTTGAGAATACAGCGTTGCTTCTTTTTCATAAGCGGATTGCAGAGACAGCTCCGCCTGTTCAAGCGCTATCTTGTATTTACGATCATCAATCGTAAATAACACATCGCCTTTTTGAACGGACTGGTTATTCTCGATGAGAACGTCGGTCACTTTACCAGATACCTCGGGCGCGACTTGGACAACGTATCCTTGCACTCGTCCTTCGGTCGTTAAGGGGGCGTGGCGGTCAGCAATGATAATGTACAAAAATAGTACGATGAACAGGACAATCAAAGTTCGCATCCAGTGTTTGAATTTTTGGTCAGCCGTCATTACAAGTTCCGTTAAACATATTGGATAGCGGATTATAGAGAAGTCACTCACAATTCAGTAGAATGATAATACGAACATAAATGACCTAAAAATAGGACAATGAACGTTAGTTTTGATGATATTTATCTATTCACTCAGACGGTGGTTCACGGCGGTATAAGTGCAGCGGCAGAGGCGAATCAACTACAACGCTCAAAAGTGAGTCGTCGCCTGCAAGAATTAGAGAAATCACTCGGGGTACAGCTTTTGATCCGCACAACACGCAGCATTGAGTTGACGGAGCACGGGAAACGCTTGTTTGAGTTGGTGGGGCAGCCTATTGACCATATTCAGCAAGGTTTAAATGCCATGCATGAATATCAACAAGAGCTGACGGGCAAGGTGCGTTTAGCCATTCCTTCCGCATTGATGAGCTCTGCCGCGTTTAACGCGATCATCACCGAGTACACAACGCGGTATCCGGAGATTTCGGTCGAGATTGAAAACCATCAAGAGAGTGTCGATCTCAAGCGTCAATCGTTTGATTTGCAGCTTCTTCCGAGCGTGGTCAAAGTCACCGATGACAGCTATGTGCAGTTCAGTCTTTTGCCTTATCGTAGTCACTTTGTTGCGTCAAAAGCCTATCTAGAATCGCATCCGCCAGTAAAAACGGTGGAAGATCTTAAGCAGCATCGCCTTTTAACTAATCGTTACAATGCCGATTTGCTCGATTCAGATCTGCATGTGGCGTTGCGCTCGGACGACCTCAACTTGCTGCGCTCGATGGCGATAGCAGGAAACGGCATCGCGTTTATTCCTCAAATTCATTCCAAGCCTGCACTGAGAGACGGTTTGTTGGTCGAGGTGCTGCCTCAATTCGCGCATCCGAAGCAGCATCTTACTCTGATTTATCCCTCGGCCTTATTTCTGCCCAATAAAGTCAAAGCCTTGATTGAACTAATTCGAGAGAAATTTAAATAGTCAGTTCAAACCACTCTTACCTAAGGGCAAAGGTGTGAGCGAAGGTCATCTTTCTAGGTTTTATTGTTCTAACATGAAAGGATTCTGATACATTAACTGTTGTTCAACTTATTGAGTATGGTTTGTGGTCGCACAAGATAGGAGATGGAAATGTTATCGAAAGGAAACACGGGCCTGATTGTGGTGGATGTTCAGGGCAAACTCGCTACATTAATGCATGAAAGCGACGCACTGATTGAAAATATCACAAAACTGGTAAAGGGCGCCAAAGCACTAGATTTGCCTATTCTGTGGCTAGAACAGAATCCTGAAAGGTTGGGCCCAACCGCGGAGCCGATTCGTGAAGTGCTTGAAAGCACGCATTTACCTATTACCAAGTACACGTTTGATGGCTGTAAAGAGGCGACGTTTAAAGTGGCGGTGGAGAACGCGAAAGTTGATACCTGGTTGGTTTGCGGTATTGAATCCCACATTTGCGTCTATCAAACCGCGGTTTCTCTGCGCCAGTCCGGTTATCGCGTTGAATTAGTCACGGATTGTGTATCTTCCCGAACCGCTGCCAATAAAGCGCTCGCTCTTGCGAAGTTAACCGCTAACGGTGTGGTGCTCACTGGGCTAGAAATGTGTTTGTATGAAATGGTCGAAGATTGCCGAGCACCTGAATTCAAAGAAATTCTGGCGCTCATCAAATAGTGGAATCACTGTAATCAGCAACAACTTTATTTGAACACGCTATTCAAATTCTCGTTGATATCTTGGCAACATCGACTCGTTGCCAAGTAACCCGCCTTGGTGAATGTAAATCACCGTTTTATCTGTGTTCTCTTCCAACCAAGGGGTGAGGCATTGCCACATATACGGGTCGTATAACAGGTCAAATTCGAGGTCGGTTTGTTCAAAGAGAGCTTTCCATGTGATGTAATCTTCTTCGTACAAGCGGCCAAAATGGTGTTTGTTGCGCACGGTTAAAATGGTTGGGTGGCTGTTTTCACCGAGCTGGTAGAACTGCTCAGCTAAGTAATCTGCATCGCCTACGCAAGGGCAAGTTAGCACTTCAATGCCGTGTGGGCTTAAATGTTTATGAAGATATAAAGCGGTCGTGCCGGTGCCTGATGGTAGGGCGACGGTAAACTGCTCTTTACCTCTTAATCGCGTCCAATCAAGAATTTCTCGTGCTAACTGTTTGATGCCAGCTTCAGCGAGGTGGGAACGCCCGCCCTCTGGAATAAGCAATGTCGACTCATCTAATCTTCGTACCTGGTGGATGTATTCACTAGGGTGGAGTTCGCTACCGATGTCTTGCATGGCGGTGATTTTCATACCCAAATCGAGAGCGCCGCGGTAGTTTCCGATGGGGGAGCTTTTTAGCCAAGATGGAATGTGATGAACATAAAACTCAAATGCCCAACCTTTAATCTGGGCGAGAGCCGCTAGCGAGTACATGGCATTAGATTGAGCGGAGCCAAAGCTTATTAACGTGGTGATGTCGGGATTTTGCTCTTCCATTAACGCCATAAACTTACGTGCTTTGTTCCCAGAAAAGTGGGAGTGGAGCATGTCGTCACGTTTAAGGAAAAATTTGCGCCCATTAAAGCTATGTTGGGTGATAGGACTTTCTGAGAGTTTCATGTCGATGCTGACGGAATAAACCGTGTCACCTTTGCCATTTAAAAAGGGCGCGTAGTGTAACGCCATTAAACCCAGATAAAAAGTCTGTGTTTCAGTACAACCATTTCGGTTGTTCCTGATGTTTTGACTCGCACTCACCGGTGCTGTAATACCATTGCAATGGTTTCACTTCTATCCTTTGGTTGCTTTGATTCCATGGTATTCCATCCCATGACTCGCCTTTCTGCCTCAAGCCACGTACACTACGCCGCTTATTTCCATTCAATCAGAAGGCTTGGTTTTGCAGACTCTAGAACAATTAAAAACAGGACAATTAGTAGGAATAAAACAACTGAAGTTGGCGGAAGGGCTAACTGAGTTCCCTATGGAAATTTTAGAGCTTGCAGACTCGCTTGAAGTGTTAGATTTATCCGGCAACGCATTGTCAGATTTGCCACAAGAACTGGAACAGCTGACCAAACTAAAAATCATTTTTGCTTCCAATAATCAGTTCACCCATTTACCAGAGGTATTGGGCAAGCTGCCAAACCTTGAGATGGTTGGATTTAAAACCAACAAGATCAAAGTGGTGAGTGAAGCCTCACTACCAAGTCAGTTGCGTTGGCTGATCCTGACCGACAATGAGATTGAAACGCTGCCAAACAGTCTAGGTGAAAGACCGCGCTTAAGAAAGCTTGCACTGGCGGGGAATCGCATCAAACGACTGCCAAGTAGCATGGAAAACTTAGTTAATTTGGAACTGATTCGTCTCTCTGCGAATCAGCTAGAGCACTTTCCGGATGTGTTGATGAAGCTACCTAAATTGGCATGGTTTGCTTTTGCAGGTAATCCATTCTGCAAACACCCACCTTCGCTAAACAGTGTGCCGAAAGTGACCACAAACAGTTATTCGCTTAACCATGTTCTCGGCCAAGGGGCAAGTGGCGTGATTTCTCATGCTAACTGGATTGACGCTCAATACGACTTCCCGAGTGAAGTTGCGGTAAAAGTGTTCAAGGGCGAGGTCACCAGTGACGGTTACCCTCATGATGAACTTGAAGCGTGTTTGCAAGCTGGGCATCACAACAACTTAGTGAAATCCATCGCGCAAGTGAATGACGGTAAAGAGCTTGCGTTGGTGATGGAGCTGATTCCAAACAGTTACTACAACTTAGGTTTACCGCCAACGTTGGAAACCTGCACCCGAGATACGTTCCCACAAGGGTTTACGCTGACAGTCGAGCAAGTGAATTCTATTGTTGAGCAGATGGTGGACGTATTCAATCACCTACACGACAACAAGGTGTGTCATGGTGATTTGTATGCGCACAATACGTTGGTGAACGAGCAAGGGGAGATGATCTTCGGTGACTTTGGCGCGGCGAGCATTTACGGCTATTTATCGGACGAGCAGCAAGCTGCAATCAGAGCCATTGAATCCAGAGCGTTGAAGTACTTTATCGAAGATGTGTTTTCTGTGTGTGAAGCGTCGGAATCGGCATCGCAAGCATTCGAACGACTAGTTGGGCTTGCGGCATAAGATTTCATTCAATCGAATCAGAAAGAGGTATCGAACTGCCCGTTTTGATACTGAGCAAATGAGATACCTCTTGATTGAATCTAGTGCTGAGGAAGTTACTCTGAGCAAGCCTCATGATGCTCTGACGAAAGGTCAATCACTGCCTCACATCCCCCCTCAGGATGTGTATCAATGGTGAATTGCCAGCCATAGCGTCGGCATAAGTCGTCCACAATCATGAGTCCCAAACCATGGCCTTCGGCATCTGGCACGGAAGAGAAGCCTTCGCCTTCATCTCTCACCGACAGTGTGGTATCGGTCATGGTGATATGAATCGTTCCCGCTGACGTGGCTGCAATGCCGTTGCGAATTAAGTTACTCAACGTAATGTTAAGCACTGCAGTGGTCGCTTTGGTTTGCGGATGACCTAATATCTGTACATTAAATTCCAGGGATTTTTCATCGGCTTGCGCTTGGCTAAGAGCCACGATGTTGTGAAGCTCTTGCTCTGAGAGGGTTCGAACGGGGCTGTCGTCGGTGTTGCGTTCATATCGAACCAAACCCAACAAAGCATCAACCATGGTCGACATCTGCTGAGTTGCATCTTGAATACGGCCAATCTGACGTTCTTGAAATGACGTACTTGGGCTTCTGGCTAGCAAGCTGCTTGAACCTTTCATCACTGTGAGCGGAGTTCTCAGTTCATGACTGGCATATCGTGCAAAAGCTTGTTCACGTTTAATCACTTGATTGATTTGATGTCGATATTCATTAAGCTGATTTGCGAGCGTTTGGAATTCATTTGCAGAGCCTTCAGGGACAACAAATTTTTGTGTAGTGTCACCTTGATGGCGGTCCAGCTGTGTTTTTAGGGCACTAACAGGTTCAATGAGACGCAGAGAAAGTCTCGATAATAGGCTGCCAAAAATCAAAAGTAACCCGATGACAACCGCCAGCACCATAACGAGAACAAACATAAACTCGTTAGATGTAATTTCTATCTCATCAATCAGAGAGATCAGAATAATAGGATGCTCCTCTCCATCTTGCGTGTAGGTGCTCATGTAAATCATGCGAGTGTCTGGTTCGTCAGCAACTTCAGCGAGAAAATATTTTTTATTTTGAATAAAGGGTTGATAGAGCTCAGGAACGAGATTGATGTTGTTGTATGCCGTTGTTAGTAAATCGAGTTTGATGATTCCGCTATCAGGATGGTTTCGAAAGTGCTCAATCGCCTCTTTTTTATCGATCATAATGCGTCGTTCACCGACGCGATCTTCCGACCATAATAGCGCTCCGCTAACCAATGCGAAGCATAGCAAGCCAATCACAACCGACACTAGAAGGAAGAAGAGTTCAAGGCGTCCGGTTAAGCTTTGTGTATTGTTAAATAAGCGGCGAATCATGCCCCGGGCTCCAATCGGAAGCCGACTTTTGGAATGGTTTTCAAAACGTGCTCTTTGAATGGTTTGTCGAGCTGCCCTCGCAGTTGATAAATATGGCTACGCAGCACATCGTTATTCGGCTCGTCTTCTTGCCACAATCGGAAAGCAATCTCCTCACGTGTGACCACTTCTGGCGCGTTTTTCACCAGCATTTCTAGAATCGTGTACGTGGTTGGATTCAACGCCAACAGCTTATCTTGACGGTAGGCTTGATGCGTTTTTTGATCGATAGACACTTCGCCATACTGGAGTTTGGTTGATGCAACCGTACCGCGGTAGCGTTTAATCAATGCAGTCATGCGTGCTTCAAGAATATCGAGATCAAACGGTTTGGTGAGGTAGTCGTCGGCGCCGTGTTGGAAGCCTTTGAGCATGTCGTCTCGGCTATCAAGTGCAGTCAACATCAACACCGGAGTGTTATTACCCGCATCGCGCAGCTTGTTGCACAGTGTTAGGCCATCCATGCGCGGCAGCATGAGGTCGAGCAAAATGATGTCAAACGTATTATCCATCGCCAGTTTTAAGCCTAGCTCACCGTTGTCGGCATAATCCAGCTGCATGCCAGCACACTCAAAATAATCAAACAACATTCCCGCTATTTCACGATTATCTTCTACCAAAAGTACACGCTTCATTTATTCTTATCCAATCTCGATAAATTCGAATGTTGATCTTAACGAACATTATTCACTATAGGTGTGAAAAAGTTGTCGACGATGATTTTCTCACCTTTGTGTCGGTTTTCAATGTCTAGCTTGAATACCGTCTTATTATCCAAGTAAATCTACGATCTTTTGTTCATATCTATCAATTTCTCTTGATGTATAAATGGGGTAGATTATTTGATTCTGTTAACTCTATATAAAACATGAAGATACTAAATTATTTATGTGACCTTGAGCACATTGTTAGTAATTACTGATTTTTACTGACTCACTCATAGAAAAAGTTCTTACTTCTCTTAAGTCCCTTTTTTAATTATGGTTATTGCTTTTAAATACAAACGCTTAGATTCTCCTTTTTGAGATAATTCAATTAAATCAATGGCTTCATGTATAAGCGAAAATCTGCATTATTTTATTTTTATTAATAAAACTACATTTTCTGTTCTTGCTCTGTTCATAAATGAAAGCCTTCCATTAACTTTACTTGTTTAAAATCCATGATCCTTCCAATGCTTAATGCCAGATAAAAATCAATTTGTGAGGCGATCATGTTTAACAGTATACGCACTCGAATTGCTGTCAGTGCGGGTGGGGCAATGGCCTTCACTCTATTGATTGCAATGGGTATGACAACCAATGCGTTCACGCAAGTGAATGAACAAATCACTACAAAAGTAAAATCTCAACTGACCGAAGCCACCACGACCGACCTGAGCAATACGGCGATTCAGCAAGGGCTGAATATTTCCAACCAGTTAGAGCCAGTGTTGGCGAACTTAAAGCAAGCGCGTTCAATTATCGAATTAAGCGCAGAGACGGCCGCAACGCCAGACATTATTGTTAAACAGTTTATTGCGTCGCTAGAAGCTCAGAACAAAGCTGTGTTTGCTGGTTACATGGTATGGGAAAAGCCATCGTGGGTTGAGCCAACGATTCAAGACAAAAGCCTTGGCTTTAATAGCGAAGGCTACTTAGCGCCATTCTTTTCGCCAAATTCGCACAACAGTTTTGATGTCGTGGCGATGGATAGCTTTAGCAATACTGAATTAAACAACAACGGTGAGCGTAAAGACGATTGGCACTTGATGCCTTACGAAACGGGCAAAACGTTCGTGATGGAACCGTACATGTATCCGGTTCGCGGCAAACAAGAACTGATCACGACCATCAGCCAACCAATCAAGTTACGTGGCGAGATCATCGGCTCTCTCGGTTTTGATTTGTCATTGAACGAGTTACAAAGCCAAAGTGAAGATTACGCGAGCGACTTGTTTGATGGACAAGGCCGTATTCTGATTTCTTCGTGGAAAGGCATCACACTGGCGAACAGCAGCCAAGCGGATCAAGTGGGCAAGAAAGTTTCTCATGAGTTGGCGTCTCAATGGGCTCGTATTCAATCCATTGCGAAACAAAAAGGCGCAGGCCTTGTGACGTTTGGCGGGGATGAGTATGCGATTACTGCAATTGAAACCAGCGATGCGCCTTGGATCGTTATGGTGTCGGTTCCCAGTAGCTTCCTTAAAAAGAACGTGGATGACTACGAGCGATGGAGTGAAGAACAAAGTGCAGAAGCTCTTGAAAAGGGAGTGTGGGCAGGGATTATTGCGGCTCTGATTGGTATTGTTGCGATGACCATGATCGCGACCTCGTTGGGCAAAGTGTTAACGAACTTAGTGGAGCGTTTTAAAGACGCAGCACAAGGCGAGGGCGACCTAACTTACCGCATTGAGGTGAAAGGTAAGGACGAAACCGCCCAACTGGCGCACTGGTTTAATACCTTCCTCGCTCGCATTCAGGAAATGCTTTTAACCGTAATGGCGACGGCAGACCAAGTTGATAAAAACGCAAGTGAAGGCCAAGCTCGTGCGGCGGCTTCGAGAGATCAACTGAACGTTCAAGTGAACGAAGTCAACTCGCTAGCAACGGCGATCAATGAGATGAGCGCAACCGCACAAGAAGTGGCAAATTCTGCGGTACAAGCAGCAGCGGCGGCAAGCCAAGTTCAAAACAATAGTGCGAATGGCATGTCGCGTATGGACAATGCTGCAAGCGCGGTGGATAACCTCGCTTCGCAAGTGAATGATGCACAGCACCAGACGCAGAATTTGGTGGCTTCAAGCACGGCTATTCAGGGTATTCTGAGTGAGATTGGTGGCATTGCCGATCAAACCAACTTGTTGGCTCTAAACGCTGCGATTGAAGCTGCGCGTGCTGGTGAAGCGGGTCGTGGTTTTGCTGTGGTAGCCGATGAAGTCCGCAACCTTGCAACGCGCACACAAGGCTCGACAGAAGAAATTCGTGCAATGTTGGCTCGTTTGGAGCAAGAAACGCAATCAATCGTCGTGTTGATGGAGCAAAGCCAGAAGCAAGCGGTGGATACCAAAGAAGAAACACAAGCAGCGCAGTTGGCGTTGGCCGAAATCAACCAAGCTATTGAAGTGATTAATGATATGAATAATCAGATCGCTTCAGCGGCAGAAGACCAAAGCTCGGTGTCGGAAGAGATCAACCGTAATGTGGTTGTGATTAATGATACGGCGATGGAAGTGATGGATACCATGTCATCTTCTGTAGCGATCAGCAATGAACTGACGGCAAAAGCCAGTGATCTTCACGGTGAGTTGAGTAAGTTCAAGTTGTCTTAATCAAGTAAGTGAGAGAGTTTAACCCGACTTAAAACGTTTACTTCTCACAAAACAAAAGGGCTCCAGAGTAATCTCTGGAGCCCTTTTTTAGTGCTTGTTGTGAACTATGAAACGGAAGTAGCCTGCTGTTCACCAGCCGCTTTTAAGCGTTCGATTTCTGATTCCGTTTGCCACTTGCCGTCGTAAAGATACTTACACTCTGGGAGTGGGGCTTTCGAAGCCCTTAAATCAAACACCTCATCGGTTTTATATTCTCGACTACAAACAGGAATACTAAACAGTCTTGATTCTGGCTTTGCTTCAAACAGCTTTTTGTGGTCCTCGACCTCTGTACAATTCAGTTTGTAGACCTTTGACAGTTGCGCGACCATGGATTCTAAATCTGCTTCAGTTTTAAAGAAAACGTAACAATCGAATCGATCTTGTGAGCGAAAGACAATCTCTTGAGCAGTATCTTGGTATTCGCACCTGTCATACTTAAAATAGAATTGGAGTACTTTTCTTTTCTTATTGTAATCAGCAAAAAGCCAATCTTCTCGCTCTCCAACTCTCACTTCTGTTGGTTCATCAGGCTGGCGTTTTAACATACCAAATGAAAGCAAAATGAAGGCACCTGCTCCCGCTAATGCCATTGGACCAACCAGTGCTACCATAACCACACACACCACTGCGCCTATCCAGCCAACAGCTTGCGTAGCGGTATTTACCCATTTAGGCATATTGCGACGTTTTTTCATCACAAAGCCTTTATCTGAAAAAATGTAGTCATATCGATAATCTAGGCCAATCGTAAGGTAAAAGACTCCGGCCATCATCACTGACAAAATAAAGGCAAAAATGGTTGCACCAACCGTATCGCTTGTATGTATAAAAAAAACCATTAGGAATGGTGCGATCACAAATGGAAGCGCAGTTAATTTGTAATGGTAGCGAAAAGGCTCCTCTACATCATACTTATGCCATGTTGTTAAATTGTCCCCTGTGAGAATCTCTTGCTCTTGTGCTTCTTGATAAACCGCCAATTCTTCTGGGGTGATATAAAATGGTGAATATGCCAAGGGTTACTCCTGAAAACCTAATGTGCCAACAACGGGGGTGAGTGCTTTTTTAATGATGTCTTGTTTAGTATTGTCTGAAATCACGCCATAAGTTGCACTCTGTTTTATGCTGTTTTGGAAGCAATACTCACGCTTAGCTGGGGCATCATCTTCCATATCGTACGTCACTTGAATAGCGAGGTATTGATCGGCCTCTTTAATCGGCAATGTCACCTTATACACCAGTAATTCTTTGCTCGCTTGGTTCTGGGTTTGTAGCGTGACTAAATCTGCGTTTTGATGCCACGAGCCGGACGTTAAATCATCTTCTGTTGCCTTGGTGTTGGTACTCACTGTAATACCATTCGTTGCTGCCCGCCTTGGCAGTTGAATATGCACTTCTAAACCGATTAACTCACGATGTGTGTAACCTGGGTAAGCTTGTACTTTTTCAATAGGTTGATGGTATACCGTAGGCTGCTGAATAATCGACTGTAAGTCAAACAGAGCTTGCTGTACCAAGGCTGAATTATGTTTTTCTCTTTCAGGCAAGCTCGCAGATTGGCTCCACTGAGTACGAGCAGGATGGTATCCCCATGGGAGTTTATCTAGCCATTTTTGGAAATCATCTTGTTTCAGCTTGTTCAGTTTATAATTGATGGCTAGGTATGCAACCGTGAGAACAGCTAAGAATGCCATTACGGGTCCACCAAAGGTCAAGTTTAGTGCAAATTGTCCAGTCAACCCTCCGTATGCTTGGAACAAACCAATTGCACTAGTTAAACCAAGTGTTGCGGTATTTATTATATGCAAAGATCTTTCAAGACCATAAACTTCATCAGCACTCTGCCAAGAACGGTACGCCTCACTACCCGAAGCCAACGCTCCTAAAGCTCCTGTAATCGCGAGCCATTTATTGAAGACCTTTAAATCATCAAGGATCAAGTTTTCAAAACCATTGGCATTTCGATCGACTAAATTTTTAAGAGTTTTCAGTGAGTGCTTTCTTAGTTTCTCATTCCCTTTAACATTATCCCATAATTTACCCGTCCGAATACCCGTCCAAGCACCGGCCGTGTAAAATAGCTTTTGCTGAATATCCAAGAAATCATCTTGGCTCATGAGCCCAGATTCTTGAATGCTGCTCATTGCATCAGCAAGTGCGAGACAGTTGAAAATCAGAGCTATGAAGCCCAGACCGCCTACATCTTCAAACCGTTTCTTAAGGTTGTTTAATCTGTTATCCCATATGTCTTTACGCATTTGGATTGTTGCCTCAAGTACGTCATCTGGGAGTTCTATATACTGTGGATATTCCAACGTCGCAACGGCCAAGCTTTTTTGAAGGTGCCGCTGTTGCTGGAGAGCCTTTTTATACTGCGTGTTTGATATAGTTTTATCGCCCTTGTTGAAGGCTGCTAATACTTCCTTGTTTTGGTTAGATGCGATGAGTTTTTTATCATGGTCGGACTTCCAAGTACCAAAATTTTGAGCGTAGCCCTTATTGACATTGATTGGAGTATCTATCGACAAACGTTCAACAATGGCAGCTCTTAAGTAAAAACTTGTTCGGGTGAGCGGTTTTGACAATAGAGATATCATTAAGATAGACGCTTGGGCTGTTAGGCTAACGCCAACCTCTATTACCCCCTTCAATAAAGCGCTGTTAGTCGCTTTGAATATGCTATCTAGCTCATCGAATCCTTTTGCTATATCTCTTAGAAATTCGGTTTCTGCAGTATTTGGGTTAGAAATAAAGTCCATTACTTTTGCATACATACCCACACGGTTACTTGCTGCCGAAACGTAGTCCATAAACTGTTTGTCTGAGTTTTCAGTGTCTGGAACAATTTTGGCGACGTCTACTTCACCTACCTGATTTGAAACTTGTTCAGGAATTAATTTCTCCACTTGTTTAAAGAGACTACGACTAAACCCGGAAGTGTAGAGTGCGAGTAAGCTGGTTGGTTTCTCCCATTGGCTTTCTGCCCATTGACGGTCTTCTTCTTGCACCACCAAAGTAAATGACTCAACCGCTTGCTTGTGCAGTTGATACAAGCTGTACTGCGTGTCTTCGCTGTATAGGTCGAAGGTTCTTTCAAGATGATGCGGCGTTAAGGACTCCATTACTGCGATAAAGTCGCGTTTGACCGAAACCACTTGGGCTAGCATGGTTTCTTTTTGTTCTGACAGCTCTTGCATTTCGCTCAGCATTTGCTTCCAGTTGAGCTGCTTGCGCCAGCGTTCAGTCGCTATCCATTGTTCGTATTTACCAAATCGGCTCGCAGAAATTCGATATTTGTCCTGTATCGTTTTGGCAATGCCAGTTTGGGTATGTTGGTGTGACTCAATCGCTCCAGCGGAAAATTTAGCAGGATAGCCGGACTGAACTGAACTTTTGTTCTGCTCTGCCAAATCAAGTTGGTTAGAGGAATCATAATACTCAGCCATGTCGGTATAAAACGACAGCTCTTCGCCGTTACGCTTAACGCTAGCTGGCATGTCTATCTCGTCACTTGCACCAAACATACACAGTTGCATGGCGGTCTGCATCAAACTCCACTGGTTTGAAAACTGGTCAGTAAAAAGGCGGTAAGGGCTTGCGGCACCAACAAAATGTAGTGACATATCTTGAATGTCTGCGGCGTAATCTTTTATCGCGACGAAGTAACCTGATTCTTCTTCTGGAATCGCAGAGGTTAAATCACTTTCGACTGCAACAGGTTTAAAGACAGAACCATCTTCATCTGCTTTGGTGGCGATGCCAGAATCCGCAAAGCGACCATCATCGACGGCAGAAGATTCAATATCAGCAACTTGGGTTAATTTATCTATTGGGGCAATGTTGTGCTGATTCTCGTTTTCAGACAGAACAATGGTTTGCATGCGATCGATATGATTACTCGGATTGTTAAGTACTCGCATGAACGTGTGCCATGTCCACCGGTGCTCAGAGAAACAAATCGATAGTACGCTTCCGTTGACGTAAGTAAGGAAGGGCTTTGCATCTTGTGGTGTCCCACGCTGTTCTGATTTTGGGCTTTCTGACTCTCCCAACTTATAGAGCGTGAATTGCGTTCCTTTGATTTCGTATTCGTCTAAGCTTTTGTTAATTGAATCATAGACATACAGCCAACCGTCGCGTAGTTGACGCAGGGTGTAGCCAACGGTATTGAGTTTGGCTGGGCCTTGGCCTTTCCATTCTTCTGGCAAACCAAAAGGTTGTGTTTCTTCCGTTTCCAGCTGATCGATGGCGTAGCGAACAGGGATGAAGTGTGCCGGTAAAGCCTCTGTTGGTTCTTTCTCGTTTTTTAAATTGAGAGGTTCTGGTTCTGACGGCGGTGGCGGATCGATTTTTTTTGTTTCTCCCTCCCAAAACATACTGCGCTTTGGGGGTGAGCCTGCAAGATCATCGGATTCCGTGGTTGGAACGATATTCAGCGATTTCAACGTGCCATCGCTTTCAAATGCCTGAACGGCTTCTTCGTGGGTATAGCTGTTGTCGTGCCAGAACATCGAAGTTTTTGGAGGAAGTGGATTACTCATCGTTAGCCCATGTTTAAGAGTTTTACTCTATTACGCAAATATCGAACCAAAATAAAGCAATTAAAAATCAATGAGTTAGTTTTCTATTATTTTTCTTCAATCAAATAATTGTTTGTTTTTCCAATAAGTTGGTTGGTGTTTACCATTTTTTGTATTGATTGAATCAAAGTTTGAGTTGTGAGTGATACCTCAATGAACCGACAAAACAAAAGGGCTCCAGAGTTACCTCTGGAGCCCTTTCTAGTATTTAAGTGCTGAAGAATTAACGACGCTTTGGTTTACGTTGACCAGCTGGTTTGCCTTGTCCTTGTGGGCGACCTTGACCTTGCGGCTTGCTACCTGCTGGGCGGTTTGCACCGTTGCCGCTAGGACGTTGGCCGTTGCTTGCAGGGCGTTGACCACCTTTTGCTTTGTCAGAGCCGTTCCGGTTGCCAGATGGTTTACCATCTTTTGAACCGCCTTCAGAGCGTTTGTTCAAATGACCACCGAAGCCCGGTTGGTTTTTGGTATGTTTCGTAGCAAAGCGGTTTGCCCCGTGACGACCAGATTTACGACGTTGTGCAGGTGTTTGTGCTTCAATGTCTTCCGCAGGAACGAGACAGCCTTGTTTGTCACCAATCAGATGTTTTTTACCCATGCTGATTAGGGCTTCACGGATCATTGGCCAGTTTGCTGGATCGTGGTAACGCAACAGCGCTTTATGTAGGCGACGTTGACGCTCACCTTTTGCTACAGGTACATCTTCACGTTTTTTATACTTCACTCGTTTCAGAGGGTTTGTCTCTGAGTAGTACATCGACGTTGCGTTACACATTGGCGAAGGGTAGAAGTTTTGTACTTGGTCACACTCGAAGTTGTTTTTCTTCAGCCACAGAGCAAGGTTCAGCATGTCTTCGTCTTCTGTGCCTGGGTGCGCAGAGATAAAGTAAGGGATTAAGTACTGCTTCTTACCCGCTTCTGCGCTGTACTTCTCGAACATCTCTTTAAAGCGATCATACGTGCCCATGCCAGGTTTCATCATCAGATCAAGAGGGCCTTTCTCTGTATGTTCCGGTGCAATCTTCAAGTAACCACCTACGTGATGAGTTACGAGCTCTTTCACGTATTCTGGTGATTCAATCGCAAGGTCGTAACGTACGCCAGATGCGACCATCACTTTCTTCACGCCTTCAACTTTACGCGCTTCGCGGTATAAATCGATCGTGTGTTTGTGGTCTGTATTTAACTTGTTACAGATGCCCGGGAATACACAGGATGGACGACGACAGTTCGCTTCCGCTTTTGGATCTTTACAGCCCAGACGGTACATGTTTGCAGTCGGCCCACCAAGATCGGAAATTGTGCCGGTAAAGCCCGGAACTTTGTCGCGAATTTCTTCAATCTCGTTAATGATTGACTCTTTCGAGCGGTTTTGAATGATTCGGCCTTCGTGCTCGGTAATCGAACAGAAAGAACAGCCACCAAAACAACCACGCATGATGTTCACAGACGTTTTGATCATGTCATACGCTGGAATTTTCGCTTTGCCGTACATAGGATGAGGAACACGCGCGTAAGGCAAGCCAAACACAAAGTCCATCTCTTCGGTTGTCAATGGGATTGGGGCTTGGTTTACCCAAAGTTCACGATCACCATGGCTTTGAAGTAACGCTCGGCCAGAGTACGGGTTTGTTTCTAAATGCAATACACGACTTGCATGAGCATAAAGAATGCGATCGTTTCTTAGTTTTTCAAAAGAAGGTAAGCGAACCGCAGTTGTCGCAGCATCGTGGCGTGATGGGCGAATCGTGATTGGTTGTGCAACTGGCTCATCTTTTTTAGTTTCACACTGAGTTTCTACTTCGTATGGGTTCTTTGGTACGAACGCTTCTTTACGAGGTTTTTCAATGCGAGAAGAATCGATAACCGTGTAGCCTTCTGGCGCGGTTGGCAGGTTCACGGCTGTACCACGAATATTAGTCATGGTGCTGATGTCTTCACCATTTGCGATGCGATGCGCTACTTCTACAAGTGCACGCTCTGCGTTACCGAAAAGTAAGATATCTGCTTTTGCATCAAACAGTACCGAACGGCGAACTTTGTCTGACCAGTAATCGTAGTGCGCAACACGGCGTAGGCTGGCTTCGATCCCACCTAAAACAATAGGCACTTCTTTATAGGCTTCACGACAACGCTGAGAGTAAACCAAAGTCGCGCGGTCTGGGCGTTTGCCACCTTCGTTGTTTGGTGTGTACGCGTCATCGTGACGAAGTTTTTTATCCGCGGTGTAACGGTTGATCATGGAGTCCATGTTACCCGCAGTGATCCCGAAGAACAGATTTGGCTTACCAAGCTGCATGAACGCATCTTTGTTTTGCCATTCTGGTTGAGCAATGATACCGACACGGAAACCCTGCGCTTCTAGCAGACGGCCAATGATAGCCATACCAAAGCTTGGGTGATCTACGTAAGCGTCACCGGTTACGATGATAATGTCACAGCTATCCCATCCTAGGGCGTCCATTTCTTTGCGACTGGTCGGCAAGAAAGGTGCCGTACCAAAACACTCTGCCCAGTATTTTTTGTACTCATGAATAGGAGTGATGTTATTGGTCATATTTTGCTCTCTGTTCCAGGGAGCGCGAATTATAGCGATTTGAGGATCAGGTATCTATACCAAACTCATCTATTCAAGCTTAGTTCATCGAGTTTTATTTGGTTTGCAAAAATATCAAGGCTATATCGGCGATTTTATGTCTAATATCACCTTGAAAGCCTCATGGTTATAGGTCGAGTCGTGAAAAAATGTCGCAATGTTAATACAACCAATAAGCAATGGTGTGCTTATTAAAAACAACGCCTATAATCAAATTAATGCATAGGAAAATGCAAAAAGCCGAACAAGCTCTGAAAAGGTTCTAAGTCGATTGGCTTACGTTGCCAGAATCTATTTTACAAGAGGATCAGCAGGTCCCAAATGGAATAAGGCACGTTGACTACGAACCTTGAGCATGAGGCTAATTAAAAAGGGGGCTAGGGAATGAGTGACTCAACAACAATAGCACATGAAAAAGTGCAACCGACATCCAATCCGACTCCAGTGATTGAATGGTCTTACAAGATTGATACTCGCGAGTTCGAATGCGACCAGCAAGGAATGGCAAATGCTTTTGGGTTAAATACGCCTGTCACCTGTTTAGATGATTTGTTTGAGCATATGCTGATGGGGCAACAGGAAACACTAAGGCAACGAATTTTAGAAGTGGAGCTCCTAGGTGGGCAAGGTCGTTTTTCTTGTTGCATGATGCTTAATGAAGCTCGCCTAATACATGTCACAATTAGCTTTGAAAAGCTCAATGAGCGTATTGTTCAAGGCTCTATCATCCCGCAATTGACGATCACTGGCTGCGAAGAGTTAGCGAAAATTCTCGAAACGATTTTTGATTTACCGAATGTAGGGGTTTTAGTCGCGGACGAAGACACCCGAATCTTAGGTTGTAACCGTGCCTTTGAATTGCAAATGGGTTATCAAAACCGTGATTTGGTTGGACTTAAAACCTATATCTTTAGCACATCTCACCATAGTCAGGCGTTTTACGACCAACTCTGGCAGCATATTGATGATGAAGGATACTGGAGCGGTAATTTATTGAGTAGAACTGCAAATGGTAGTAATCAGGCGCATCATCTTTGTATCTATCGGCTAACATTTCATTCTGGACGGATTCTTTATCTCGGCTTCTCTACTGACATTTCGGCTTCCTTGTTGTGGATGAAAAGTCGCTGTGAACAACAACATGATTGGTCAGCTTTTTTGCCTTCTAGAGAAGAGTTCGAACTGCAATTAGCTAATTTGGCGAACGAAAGTGGGAGTAAAGAACTCAATATCGTCATGACTCTCAGACCAAATTTTTCTGAAAAATGCTTACTTGAACAGCAACTAGGCTTCGCCGATTTTATTATGCGAAGCCGCTACACCAGTATAGCGGGTCAACTTTCTAGGGATGTGTTTGTTGTCTGTTTACAAACTCCTCACTGTCAATGGCTAAGTCCTTTACGTTTGATTCAAATTGCAATGAAAGGGTTCTTCACTGAGCTTAGGAATGAAATGGGAACAAAAATGCATACCACTATCGTTGAGGGACAAACGGGAGTGTCAATCCTCGGCTATGATACAAACAGGCCAAAGCAAGCGTTAGCGCATGCAGCCCAGGCGATGTTGTCCTCACTTTCTGGAGAAGGTGGCTATTTTAATTTTTATAATAGTGAGCTTCATTCTGAGTTAGTAAAACGCCAGCATTTAGAGGCGTTTTTGGAAGCGCAAATCGACAGTGGGCTGGTGGATGTTCATTTTCAACCAATAATTGATAGCCGAACTGGTAAAGTCGTTAAGTTCGAGGCCTTAGCGCGCTTTTATCATGAAAGTGATGCCTATAGCACTCAAGAGATGATTACTGTTATTGAAGACTTAGAGTTGATTGCGGCTCTAGATGATGAGGTTTGTCAAGCCGCGCTCAAACACTTTTCGCGCTTGCAAGACATATATGGCGAGGAAATAGGGTTAACCATCAATCGCTCACTGAATACTAAATTGGATTCGCTCCAGGTTCTTCAGCGTTCGCATGACCTAATTAAAGCCAGTGGTGTCGATCCTAAACGAGTCACGATTGAGCTGACGGAAACAGCGTATTTTGAGCAAGACGAAGAGCATACGCAAGCGCTAGAGCAAGTGCGCAAAGAGGGCATTAAAATTGCGATTGATGACTTCGGTACAGGGTATTCTTCTTTTTCTTATCTAGAGAAAGGGCAGTTTGATTTACTGAAAATAGACCGAAAATTCGTTAAGAACATTCAGCATGGCAATACCAGTTATAACATTGTCAAAATGGTCACTGATCTTGCTCAGCAAATGAATGTAAAAGTGGTTGCCGAGGGCGTGGAGTCAGAACAGGAGCTTCAAACATTGGCTGAAATAGGTGTGGATTACATGCAAGGCTTTTTGTTCTCTCGTGCTCGGCCTGTCGATTTGATGGAGAAAGCGGAAAGTTACGAACATTTGTTTTCGGGTGTTGCTGTCAAACCAAAACAAGATGATGTATTGCAATCACTGAGCCATGAAGAGGTCAGGCACCTTGATCCCGGGGAGCCATTATCGTTGGCGGTGGAATATATGAATTTAAGTCCAAGTTCGCCGTTGGTTGTCATTAACGAAAAGCGCTGTGTTGGCTTAGTTACCAAAGAGCAAGTTAACTTACACCTAACGCCTTCCATGGGGACCGAATTAGAGACTGAGCGAGAAAATTGGATTTGGAAACGTCCGGTGAACCAGATAATGAGCACGGAGTTTGTGCTCGTCAATGCGCATTTGTCCGTCGCTGCTATTCGCGAGCTAATCAAAACAGGCATTCGCTTCCCGTGGGTTTTATGTGATGAAAAAGAAGAATACAGAGGCGTGTTAACTCAAGAAGATGCGTTGAAGTATCTCGCTTCTTGTTGAATAAAAAGTCTCGCTGTTCTAGTACATTTGGGGATAGACTTTCGGTGGTTTGACGATAGGTGATTTGCTATTATCGCACCCCAAAATGACTTTTGAGCGTGCATTTAACATGATTCAACAATTGCTGGTTACTTTTCCTCCGATGCTATTTGGCGCGCAAGCGCTACTGACTTTACTTCTCATCAAGGGCGATATTTGTCCGGGTCAGAGAGGCCGTCTTCATAAAATGTTGCCAGCAGTGGCGTTATTGTGGCTTGCGGTTGCTTCTCTTCGCATTGAAGCATTTATGATCGTGTTCGCTATTTTCTATTTCTACTCTCAGGTTCAAACCAAGAAAACGCGTGAAAAAGGCCCTCTTTGGGCGATGCATTTAGCGAATGGTTTGGCTTTTGCGTATGTAAGTATTCAAGCATTTGAACAGCCAAGCTGGCCTGCGTCTATTGCGATGGCAATAATGATATTTTTCCTTGGGGCGTCATTCTCTCAATTGCTTCTGACTATCGCTCGTAGCAGATTGCAGGCATTTCACCGCATTTTGCCCGTTACGGGCATTGTGTCTGGAATGCTGCTGGTAATCGCAACGCTATTTGCTTCTTACCAGTTAAATGAAGCGACATTGAGCGCCGCAACACAACCAATTTTATTGTCTTTAGCCATGCTCATTTCTTCAATCATTGTTTGGTGCTGGCATATCTTCACACATAAAAAACCGGAAAAGGTTCAACTGAGCGTCGCCCTGTTGCTCGCGCTTGCGTCAATGACGAGCCTACAAGGTTTATTCTCTCTGGCGGCTTAATCGCGAGTCGAGAAACAGAGCAATACTGCTTGTACTCAAGTCCTTTCTAGGTTGCTTGAGTATAAGGCACTCACGTTTTGGATCGCGCTCACTTTAAATTCACATGATTACGTCTACGCTTGTTTATATACCTTGTCGAAGAGGAGAGTCGCGATGGATTTAAGCAATGTAGGTAATTTGGACAGCATTATTTTGCTAGGTATCGTCAATGAAAAGCTACGTTTAGAGTGCGACAGTTTTGACGAGTTAGTATCGGTGTATGAAATGGATGTAGAGTCCGTAGTAGGCAAGCTTGATATGCTTGGTTATCAGTACGATCCATTGACCAACCAATTTAAAGCATATCAACGCTAAACCTTCTTAATCCATATCCCTAAGCCATCTTGATTCCGTCAAGGTGGCTTTTACATTGTAGCCTTGCGGTTGCGAAAAAGGCTTGTAAGTAACGTTTATCTTTCTCTGAGTGACGCGTTGCAGCAAATAAGCGACGCCATAAGCCTTGGCCAAAAGGTTTACTGGCAATAAGGCCTTGGCGAGAAAATTCAGAAATCGCCCAATTTGGCAGTGCTGCAACCCCTAATCCAGCGGAGACCATTTGCACTAACATCAGAGTATTGTCGGCTTGCTTCCATTTGGCGGGTTCTACCCCCGCTGGCTGCAAGAAGTGTTTTACGACGTCTAGCCTTTGTTTTTGAACCGGATAAGAGAGCATGGTTTGATCTGCGAGATCTTGCGGATTAATAACTTCTTTTTCCGCCAGTGGGTGGTTGGTCGCGGTAATTAAGCGCATTTCAAAGTCGAACAAAGGTTCATAATGTACTTCAGAACGAGGTTGAATATCTGACGTGATAACGAGATCTAACTCGCCAGCCAACAATGCGGGTAGGGGCTCAAACCCAAAGCCGGACGAAAAATCCAACGTGACGCTTGGCCACGCTAATTGATATTCCCTTAGAGCAGGCATGAGCCATTGGAAACATGAGTGACATTCAATCGCCATATGCAACCGACCATTGACGTCTTCTTTCAAGCTTGCCAAATCATTTTCTGCTCTTGCGAGTTTGGGAAGAATATCTTCTGCAAGACGCAATAGGATTTCTCCCTCTGAAGTGAACTTCACCGGACGAGTTTTTCTAAGGAATAATTGTCCCCCAATCCGTGCCTCTAAATCTTTGATCTGGTGAGACAAGGCCGATTGAGTGAGATGCAACGCGGTCGCGGTCGCGGTTAGAGAGCCGGTGTCTCGAAGCGAAGTGAGTGTCCGCAAATGTTTTAGCTCTATCATGAATTCCTTTCATCCTTTGTTGCTCGCTATGAACAGAATAGCAATCGTATAAATAACTTAACGACAAAAAATGGATATGTAAACGTCTAGACGTCTATTTGTTGTGTTTATTTGCGAATCATGTCTCCTCATGATGAATTTTTTTAATAAACAAGTTGAATAAATGGACGTTGTTCAAACCGCAGATGAGAGCGATAGTTTAGCCATCCAGACATCTTTTATGACGAAAGATACTCTGACCCAAACAAATTGAACAAGATTGAAAAAGGAATAGGGACATGGCTACAACAACGCACGTACTAGGTTATCCACGCATCGGTGAAAAACGAGAATTAAAATTCGCTCAGGAAAAATACTGGCGCGGAGAAATTGGTCAAGCAGAGCTTAAAAAGGTTGGGGAAGATCTGCGCGCTAAAAACTGGCAAACGCAAACAGATGCTGGCTTGAGTTTTACCACCGCTGGCGATTTTGCTTGGTACGATCATGTACTGACGACCACGTTGTTACTGGGTCACGTGCCAAAACGTCACGCAGACGGTTTCCCTGATTTGGATACGCTATTCAAAGTGGGTCGCGGTCAATCTCAAGCGGGTTGCGGCTGTGCGGGCGCTGCAGCATCGGATATGACTAAATGGTTCAACACAAACTACCACTACATCGTACCTGAATTTAGCAAGGACGATACATTTGAAGTGAGCTGGCCTCAACTGTTTGAAGAAGTCAACGAAGCAACCCAAGCTGGGCATAAAGTGAAGCCAGTTTTGCTTGGCCCAGTCAGTTATCTTTACTTAGGTAAAGAGGTAGAAGAAGGATTCGATCGCCTGACGCTACTGCCACGATTGCTTACGGCTTACCAAGCTATTTTGGCAAAGCTCGCGAGTCAAGGTGTTGAGTGGGTTCAGATTGATGAGCCAATTTTGTCACTAGAGCTTGAAAGTCAGTGGGCTGATGCGTTCAAGCTAGCGTACCAAGTGATTCGAAGCGATGTAAAAGTGCTGCTAACGACGTACTTTGACTCTATAAGCGATACGCTAGACAAAATTGTAAAGCTACCAGTGGATGGTTTACATATCGATTTATCTGCCGCGCCTCAGCAGCTTGACGACGTGGTTGCCAAACTACCGGAGGGTTGGGTGCTGTCTGCTGGCGTGGTCAACGGTCGTAACGTGTGGCGCTCGGATTTGAGTGCGCAACTTGAACGTCTACAGCCAGTAAAAGAAAAACTGGGCGACAACCTTTGGGTTGCGAGCTCATGCTCTTTGCTACATAGCCCGGTTGATCTGGAACTGGAAACAGAACTCAGTGAGGAAGTGAAAAGCTGGTTTGCGTTCGCAAAACAAAAAGTAACAGAAGTCGCCTTGCTTGGCCACGCACTCGATGGTGATCAAGATGCGATTCTCGCTTGTGATACCTACAGCCAGCCAATCAAAGCACGTAAAACGGCAACGCATGTGAATAAGCCACAAGTTCAAGCACGTTTAAACAGTATTACTGCGTCACTTGCCGAGCGCAGCGCACCTTACGCGGAGCGTGCTGCGCATCAAGCTGAAGTATTGGGCTTGCCTCTGTTGCCAACCACGACAATCGGTTCTTTCCCTCAAACGGGTGAAATTCGTGTTCAGCGCAGCGCTTATCGCACTGGCCAGTTATCTGAGTCCGACTATATCCAAGCACTAAAAGGACACATTGCGGATGCCGTAAAACGCCAAGAAGCCCTTGACCTAGATGTGCTTGTGCATGGTGAAGCTGAGCGTAACGACATGGTAGAATACTTCGCGGAGAACTTGGCGGGCTTCCAAACGACGAAATTTGGTTGGGTACAGAGTTATGGCTCTCGCTGTGTGAAACCAGCCATTGTGGTTGCCGACATTGAGCGTGAAAAGCCGATTACGGTGGAATGGTCGACGTACGCACAATCGCTAACCAGCAAGCAGATGAAAGGTATGCTGACGGGCCCGGTAACGATTTTATGTTGGACATTCCCGCGTGAAGACATCACACGTCAAGAAATCGCCCAGCAACTGGCACTGGCACTGCGTGATGAGGTTTCTGATCTGCAAGATGCAGGCATCAATATCATTCAAATCGATGAGCCTGCGATTCGTGAAGGTCTGCCGTTGAAAAAGCGCGATCACAAAGCGTATTTAGAATGGGCGGTGGATGTATTTAAGATCTCGGCAGCGAGTGCAAAACCAGAGACTCAGATTCACACTCACATGTGTTACAGCGAGTTCAATGAAATCATTGATTCAGTCGCGGCGCTCGATGCAGATGTGATTACCATTGAAACATCACGCTCAAATATGGAACTGCTTAAAGCGTTTGAAGAGTTCAATTACCCGAATGAAATCGGTCCAGGTGTTTATGACATTCACTCACCAAACATTCCGACGGAAGAGTGGATTGAAGGCCTAATAAAGAAAGCGGCAGAAAAAATTCCGGTACAACGTTTGTGGGTGAACCCAGACTGTGGTCTGAAAACACGTAACTGGGCAGAGACGGAATCGGCATTGGCGAACCTCGTGTCAGCGGCGAAGAAACTTCGTGCTGAGCTGGCGTAAGGCACCTTTTTTAGCAAATAAAAACGGAGACCGTTGTCTCCGTTTTTCTATTCTTAGCCGTTCATTTTCGTCGTTATACTATCCCGCAATAGCGGATGAATTGCTCGTATCGAAAAAAAACGCACTCACTGTGGCTATTTCATTTGAGTACAAGTTTGCGCGGAAACCAACTCATCTGCCATCAACTGACCGCGAGAGTTACGCACTTTAATACGGTACATTAAGCCCATATCAATTTGCTTACGAACTTCCGGGTTATTGCAATAGGTGTAGATACTGGTATTCAGTACTTGATTTAACGGCTTTGCACCGAGTGCGTCATCGTTATAAATCATCATCATCTCAACAACATTTTTGTTGGATGAGACACGCATTATCTGCAGTGGACCGTATTCCAAAGGGAGACCTGCGGACAAGACTCCCGCTCGGTTTGATGCCAATAGCTCAAGCTGGCGTTGATTATCATCGGTAGATGAACAGCCCGCTAACGCACCAAATGCCAAGAAAAGACACAGTAATTTTTTCATAAATTAAAACACTTTTTTGAACGGTTTCACGATTACATTATCGTAAACACCAGCCGCTACGTAAGGATCGGCTTCTGCCCACGCTTTAGCGTCTTCTAGAGAGGCGAACTCAGCGATGACAGTCGAGCCCGTAAATCCAGCTTCTCCTGGGTTGTCAGAGTCTATCGCAGGCATAGGGCCAGCAGTAAGAAGGCGACCTTCGTCTTGAAGCTTTTGTAAGCGCTCCAAGTGTTGCGGGCGAACGCTCATGCGTTTTTCCAGCGAGTTCTCGACGTCCTGAGAAAAGATGACATACCACATAGCATAGTTCCTTAATTGGTAGGGTAAAGTGTTAATTTAACGCCTTTTTTGTGTCTCTCACAAGTGAACAACAGAAAATGTGAGATCCTTTCTAACAGTTAGCGCTGTAGGTTGACTAATTCTGAACCGGGCGTGGTTTGCCTTCACTGTCAATGGCTACGTAGTTGAAAGTCGCATCACAAACCATGAAGCGCTCGCCGACACCGTGTGCTTTTACCGGCTTGACCCATACTTCCAGATCGACACTCATTGAGGTGCGACCAATCTTAGTGCATTCGCCATAGCAGCAAACGACATCGCCAACACCTACAGGCTTCTTGAAGGTAATGCTTGACACTGAAACGGTAACAACGCGACCAGAAGAGATCTCTTTGGCCAGAATCGCACCTGCTAGGTCGAGCTGAGACATAATCCAACCACCAAAAATATCGCCATTGGCATTAGTATCGGCAGGCATTGCAAGGGTACGAAGCAGCAGTTGACCTCTCGGAGAGCTAATTTCTTGACTCATTGTGACATCCTAAATCTTAAAGGCGCTCAAACTAAGCGCCAACATAGTAAATACCTAGAACCAAAGGTCCTTAAAAAAACCGCAGACACCGGACCAGAGAAAGTTGGTTTACAGCAGCAAGAATGGTCTGATTCCGGTATGCCGTTTGATCGGTTTAGTGATACATGGAGCAAAACAGCGACCCGAAGGTCGCTGCAAAGTGCGCGGATTATAGCAAAACTGAGTTTTTAATCATCAGTCGACACATCGGATGAGTTATTTTTTTGTTCTTTTGGCATGTGTTTGTAAATGTAGAAGCCAGTCGCAATCATGTAGGCAAATGTCGCAATCAACATTCCGAATACTTTGAAGTTGACCCAAACATCCAGTGGTAGCTCGTAAGCGATATAAATGTTCAGACCAGCAAAGAATGAGAAGAAGCCGACCCAAGCCCAGTTGATCTTCGCCCAAATAGCATCAGGTAGCGAAATTTCTTTGCCCAACATGCCTTTAATGGCTGATTTCCCCATTGCGTGACTCGCTGCTAAACCGATAGCTAGAATCACATAAATGATGGTGACTTTCCATTTTATGAAATTGTCGTCGTGGAAGAAAAGGGTCATGCTGCCAAATATCGTCACGATAACGAACGTAATTAGCTGCATTTTCTCGACTTTTTTATACAGAGCATAGGTGACGACAAGCTGAATTGCCGTTGCAACGATCAGCGCTCCTGTTGCTGCGTAGATGTCGTACATCTTGTACAAAGCGAAGAAGACGATGAGTGGGATAAAATCTAGGATTTGCTTCATGGTGGCAAAATCTACCTAATTAGTGAATTGAAGACAGTCTAACGGAATCTGACAAGATGTGAATACCGTCAAGGTTAGAGGTAAGAGAAGTAATCCCCTGACTGAATGATACAACAAGCAACATTTCGCAAAGATGAAGTAGTAAATCGAAGGCATAAAAATTGCCGCGATAAAGCGGCAATTGAGTTGATAGAATTTAAGATTTAAGCAACACGTTGATATTGAGAAATAAGCGTTTTGACATCTTCTAAATAGCCTTCACGTAACAGGTTATCAACGGTTGCTTCAAGCTCTTCGAGAGACATCGTAAAGCAAGTGGATTTGCCGGTCATTAGGCTCAAATACTGATGGTATTCTTCTTCTGTATAGTGGCCTAAGCGATCGAGTAGTAGTGCTTTGATTCCATGATGAATCAAGCCGTAGTATGTGTGTCGATGAAGTAACATGGCGATCTCCTTATCAAGCTCATCCGCTAACCATTTGCAGCTTGCTTGACCCTCTGGATAATTCGATTTACTTCAGTAATGCACATCTAGTGCCAGTTTTATCTTCGCAAATTAGAAAGTGTTGGAAGTAGCAAAACTCTCATGTTGCAACCAGCGCTTGATGACGGTTTGGAGCGCATTTAACGTGGTTGGCTTTTCAAGTCTGTCATCCATGAGTTTCGCAATGAGCTCCAGCTCTTTGGCTCCAGACTCTCCAGATAGTGCGATGATCGGAACGGAAGACGCAATTTGCTTAATTCGTTGGCTTGCGTCAAATCCATTCATCACTGGCATCTGTACATCCATAAGCACCAAATCAATCTTGTGCGACTGAAATAGCTCCACCGCAGAAGCGCCATTATTTGCTTGTAAGCTGTTGACTCCCAGCCTTTTTAAGTACATTTGAACCAAAGTACGCTGCACCTCTTTGTCATCAACAATGAGCACTGTTGGTGCATCGTTACTTACTTGTACGTGTTGGTCTGTGCGAGGTTCAGAATGTGGTGCATTTACTTTCCAGCCATTGAAGTCCGGTGTTCTCAACGTCTCTGGTTTGGGTGCGTTTGGGACGACCGGGAAGTACAAGTAGAACTCAGTAAATTCGCCCAATTCAGACTGGCACTCAATTCGTCCGCCAAAAGAGCGCATAACGCGTTGACAGTAGCCCAAGCCAAGGCCGCTGCCGCCACTTTTTTGATACGAGAAGAAGTCGTCAAATATCTTGTGTAAGATACTGCTATCTATGCCAGGGCCACTATCTCGGAAGACCAGAATGTTTTCGTAGGCCCCCGTTTGGCTGCGAATCTCAATTTGACTATCGGGATAAGAATCAAAATAGTAGATAGCATTGCGAATCAAATTGAAAATGACAAAGTTAAACAGAGTTTCGTTTAATTTCGCGACAAAATCGTGCTCTTGGGGCAGATTGATCCTTTCAATTATTTGATCGTTTTCAAAGCCATAACGGCTGACCGCTTGATCGACAGCTTTATGTATAGACGTAATAGTTAAGGGTTCGTGCTCAGGTGAGCTGTCGCTTACTTCTCGCAAAATAATGTCGATAAGTTGGCGACCACGCTGAATCGCTGCTTCTCCTTTATCAATCTCACTCTTTAACGTCTCAAGTGAAGCGTTTGATTCGATATGCTGTTTTAAAGCTTCAAATCGTAATTGCACTTGAGCGAGAGGGTTACGCATTTCATGCGCAATAGAGTTAGCGAGCGCACGGCTTTGGCGTACTTTTCTATCGGCCTCGATAGTGCTCTGGATGCGAACTAATAAGGTTTGCAATGCTGAAATTTCTTCATTAGAAAACAGCTTATTATCCATTTTGTGTGAAGAAATCAGTAAGTGCGTAACGGACTTTCCACGACCAAAAAGAGGCATTACGAGCGCCGTATTGCTGGATCGCATACGTTCGTAGAGCTTGCGCATTGAGCCTTTAGACGAGGAGGCATAATCAATTTCTTCAGACAGTTCATCAAGCACGAGAACAGACTTGCTTGACGGCAGATAATCTTCATAAAACGTTTCGGTGTAACTGCTGGTGACGAGCTGCAATTTATTATTTGGTATATTCAGTAACGCTGCTAACTGGCGCATTGCATCATCTATTGAGCGTTTAAATTCCTCTTCTAATCCAAGAATTTGTTGAACGGGTGTATGTCGTTTCCCATAAATAAAATAGGACGCGAAACGACTGACGCGTTTGTAAAGCAAGTGCCAAGTGATACCGATGAGTGCGCATAAAGGTACCGCTACAAGCCATTGGTTATCTTCTGAGATAGGAATAAATATTGCGCCCAGCGGGAGGACGAAAATGGCACAGACAAACAGCGCGCTAACGGTTAAGTATGTGAGGTATTTAGCGCTATAAAAGCGAGAGGTAAGCAGGGCATAGCCTACAAACAACATTTCACTAATTGAAAGTGCTGGTGGTAACCAGGTTAAGGAAAAGTCACCAAGGAAGTAAGTCATTCCAAGGTGTATCACTGCAGTTGATAACATGAAGACCAAAATGCCGGCGATCATATAGTTACTTTTTGCCAGCGTGAGTTTGCTGCTGTTCGCTCGCATGGTAATCAAGTTCAGCAGGGTTAATACCACAAATGTCAGCAAACTAATAAAGAAATATGAGGTATGGGGACCAAACTCGATCACGAACTGGCTTGGACCGCTAATGGTGACATTTTCGACAGTAAGGTTTGGTACTAAGTTGATGTAAAGCGAGTACGTTGCTAGTGCCACAAAGATGATTTTTTGCCAGGCTTTGACCGCAGTTTTTTTGATATCAGCCGCTAGCTGGCAAGAAAAATAGAACGCGAATGCAAAGGCAAAGAATGACGCCAAGTTCGCCAACTTAGCCATAAAAATACCGCCAGCGGAGCCCAACTCCGGCAATAAATCGGTATGGAAGTATGCATTGCTGCTGATCCAAACGATGATGCAACTAGAATAAGCAATGTACGGCGCATGATGCGAGCCTAAAATCGTTTCACTCTTCTGTTTTAGGCGATAGCAGTAATATAACAACCAAGCGAATACCACCAGTACAGTAGCGTATAGCGTCATTGCTTTTGGATAAAAAAGGCCGTGAAGATGAATATCAAGCATGTTCATTCACCTTTTCATCAATTCTTTTTGTTCGTACGCGGTGTTTGTAGTCGCGAAACTGTATGTCTTGAAATGCTTCAACCATCATACCTAAATTCCAGAAACCGCGGTATGTCTTGGTACCGTCACCGTTAATGTCGCGGTATCCTGAGTGAAAGTAGGCCTCTAAATCAATAGATTGATAGAAATTTAACATAAATATTTGTTCAATAATGGTAAAGCTGAGCTTATAGCCTGCTTTATATAGCTCACTCATCAATGCTTTTTGTGCCAAATACAAAAAGTACAGTTTTTGTTGGATGTTGCCACCCACTGTCAGACGCAGCACTTCGCAAACCGCTTCAGTGTTTTTCAAGTGAGATTGGAACTGTGCATCAAATTCAATAAGAGTCCGTTGGCGAGTTAGAGCGTTACCTCCCCAAAGGCCTAATTGATTAAGAGTAATGTAGCCATAATCAGGAAGGCAAAACTGCCATTGCTCACTACTAAATGGTAATGAATAGCTGAGCCAGGTATTTCTTTGGTGCCAGTTTTGCACCAAAGCGGAGGAGACCATGATTGGTGTAGATGACTGCTTGAACAATAGCACAAAGTGTTGACCTTTCTGCGAGAGTGATAATAGAGGCAATATCTCAAACCATTGTTCAGTTTGGACGAAGAGCTCAAGGTTGCTCAGTGTGATTGCTTCGGAAATCGGCATTAATGCAGCGTGATTCGGCAGTGTTACCTTTAGGTCACATTCGGCAATATCTTCGATCAATATGCTTGAATAGTCGCGGTCGTCAAACGAGAGCTGAGTTGGTCTTGTCGCTTCATTTAAAGGGTGCTTTTGCTTGATCGCAGCAATCTCACATTCACACCAGAAAACCATCCAATGCGGGTAACAATCTGCGGCAATTTGTTCAATTAAGAGCGCCTCTTCGGAGAAAGGCGTTGGATACTGCTGTACTAAATCTCGATAATCTATTAATTCAAACAGTACGGACAGACTCTTAGATGCGTATTTAGGAAAGAGGGATCTAAGAAGCTTTATTCTATACAAAGCAACTTGTTGAAAAAGAGAAGACCTTTCTTGCGGTGTAAGAGTAAGAAGAACCGTGTCAACCAGCGCCTGTTGTTTTGACTCGATCGGCAAATCTGTACTGGCGAGGGGCTCCAAAGACAGCTTAAGACTCATGATATAACCTAGTTCTGACGTTTTTTATATTTTGTAATGGTTTATATCATTTTGATAAATTTATGCTATTGGTTTCTATTTATATAGTTACGTAATGCAAGAAAAGACAAAAAAACCGCTCATAGTGAGCGGTTTTTAGTTCATTCGAGAAAGGACTAAGCTTCTTGCTTTTTAAGCTCAGCTTCTGCCGCTTCCTCTTCTATTAGCGCATCAACGATAACTGCACATGCTGCATCACCAGTGATGTTTAGTGCTGTACGAATCATATCGAAAATACGGTCAAGAGCGAATAGCAGTGGTAGACCTTCAATTGGAATGCCAGCGGCAAGAAGTACGGCAACCACTAGGAAAGAAGGACCAGGAACACCCGCTTGACCAACCGCACCCAATGTAGACGTTACGATAATTGCAATGTAAGCGCCCATACCTAGGTCGATATTGAACAGTTGAGCAAAGAAGATAGCAACCAAGCCATAGTAAATCGCATTACCTGACATGTTGATCGTTGCGCCTAGAGGCAGAACAAATGACGCGGTTGAATTTTTTACGCCCAGTTCTTTTTCGCAGGTGTCCATTGTGACAGGCAGTGTTGCCATAGAAGAGGCCGTTGAAAGCGCAACAGCTTGTGGCTTTTTCATTGAAGACAGGAACTTCTTCGCTGATGTCTTGGTGAAAATATGCACCATTGCTGGGTAAACAACGAAACCGAAGATTAGGATTGCGGCAACGTAAACAACGAACAGTTTGAATACCACCATTAGTGCGCCAAAACCGAATGTACCGACTGCTTCTGCCATTAGACCGAACACGCCGATAGGGGCAATGATCATCACTTTGTTGATCATCCAAACCATTGCGTCAACGATGCAGTTAACACCATTAATGATTGGCTCACGACGCTCTTTTGCTTGCTTAGAAATTGCAATACCAAAGAACATACAGAAAACGAGGATCTGTAGGATGTTTGCTTCATTTAGTGATTGGAAAACGTTGGTTGGGATCATACCAGTGATGGTTGCCCAGAAAGTAGGTAATTCACCTTTTGAAGCGTATTCTGCTGAGAACATGCCTTCAACGCCAGAGACGTCGATCCCCATGCCTGGTTGGAATACTTCACCCATAAATAGTGCAAGCGCAACGGCTAGGGCGGATGTTAAACCGAAATAACCTAGAGTGACGATGCCAACTTTGCCTGCTGACTGGCTGTTCCCAAGACCAGCGGCGCCAGAAATCAAGGCTACAGCGACCAAAGGAATAACCAACATTTTGATTAAGTTGATAAAGATAGCACCTAAAGGAGCGAACACTGTCGCATCATGACCCATCATGGCACCAACGGCTGTGCCCACGATCATGGCGATTACGACTTGTACGCCAATGTTGTTTAGCAAACTCTTTTCTTTTAACACTTCCATAACCTCTGTGCTAATAAAATGTAAAATCCTAAAATTACCCACTAACCATAAATGGTTTTATGGATAATTATCTCGCCTTGCTTTTTACACTTATCGTTTACAATTGGCAATATGCAGCAAGGTATTATTGATGGATTAATCGATATTTTATTGACGAACGATAAAGTTTTGTTCAATGGCAAACGTTTGCTATTGATTTTTGTTATGCCTATTAGCTGTGTAATTATTTTTGTTTATTTCTTTTTCTTGTTTATTTTTTGTTAACTGAGATGAGTTTTGTGTTTTGCGAGCGTAGTCTGCGTCTTGCGTGACTTGGATTGATATTTATAACAATTAAGTTCTTTCAAGCTCACACTTTTACCAATTAGCTTTGTGAAATGTTAATTGTTTTACATTCTTAGTTTTGATTGCATTGTAAACATAATGTTAATCAAAAATGGCAAAACAAATATTAAGTACCAACATTTTAGTGTAGGGGAGTGCTCTCTCTGTTAATGCTCCCGAGCCGATAAAACGAAAATCAACAAGTAAGAGGTGAAGCGATTATGATGAATCTTGCTGCTGCATTACAAAGAAATGCTGCGAGTAAACCAGATAAGACGGCGTTGATATGTGGTGATGTCGAGATAACTTATGCGCAGTTTGATGCGATTACCGGAAAGATCGCGGCATCTTTAATCAACAAAGGGGTCGTTCCGGGCGATCGTATTGCGCTCTCATGCCCAAACATTCCTTTTTTCGCGTTTGTTTATTATGCGATACAAAAAGCTGGCGCGGTTGCTGTCCCATTAAATGTGCTTTTGAAAGCGCGAGAAATTAAGTATCACTTAGAAGATTCAAAAGCGAAGTTTTACTTCTGTTTTGAAGGGACAGCAGAACTGCCAATGGCAAAAGAGGGGGTTAAAGCGTTTGAGCAGGCTGATATATGTGAAAATATGGTCGTGATGACTCAATCGCAAGTTGAAAACGAATGGAATGGTGTGCCAACTCTCAATGCGTTTATAGCGGATGCAGAACCATTGTCAGATTATGTACCGCGTAATGCGGATGATACTTGTGTTATTTTGTATACATCAGGGACGACAGGCTTACCAAAAGGAGCTGAACTGACGCAGCAGAACATCATAATGAATGCTCTGGTGGCACAAAACATTATGGGCAGCCAGGCCGATGATATTCACTTAGTAACTTTGCCTTTATTTCATACCTTTGGTCAAACCGTCCACTTAAATGCCAGTGTTTTGGGCGGGGCAACCTTGGTGTTAGTGCCTAGGTTTGAGCCTAAATATGTTCTTGAGCTGATGGAAAAACACAAAGTGACGTTGTTTGCTGGAGTGCCAACGATGTATATCGGGCTTGCTTCATGTCCAGCACCAATTTGATACATCCTCACTACGTGTTGCTATCAGCGGTGGAGCCCCGTTGCCAACCGAAATCTTTAGATCCTTTGAGGAACAATTTAATGTCCCAATTCTTGAAGGATACGGGTTATCAGAAACAAGTCCTATTGCATGTTTTAATCATTTAGATCAGGAACGTATACCAGGATCGGTAGGCCAAGCGATTCAAGGCGTTGAAGTAAAAGTTGTCGACATTGAAGGCAATGCGCTACCGATCGGTGAAGAAGGTGAGATTGTTGTGCGTGGGCATAATGTTATGAAGGGATACCTTGACCGCCCGGAAGTTACTGAATCCGCGCTACAAAATGGCTGGTTCCATACTGGTGATGTTGGCCGTTTTGACAGTTCAGGTAATCTATTTATCGTCGATAGAATGAAAGATCTGATCATTCGAGGTGGATTTAACGTTTACCCTAGAGAAATTGAAGAAGTGTTTATGACTCATCCTGCAATCTTAATGGTAGCGGTGATAGGGATTCCAAATGAAGAGTATGGCGAAGAGATAAAGGCTTACGTTGTGCTTAAACCGGGAGAGTACATTGACGCGGAAACATTACAAAAGTGGGGCAAAGAGCAGTTAGCCTCTTTTAAATATCCTCGTTATGTTGAAATTCGTGAGCATCTCCCGATGAGTGCAACAGGAAAGATTTTGAAACGTGAGTTGAAATCTGAATTGAATGTGGCTTAGTCAATTCAATGAACTTCTCGTCACAGCGCCACTTGCCTAGAGCGAGTGGTGTTGTGCGCCTGGTTACTAAGGAACAGAAGATGGCAATCTCTCGCTAGCGTGTACACATGAACTATCTGTTTGATCTATTGTTCGAGTTGTTTTATGTGCGCTTCTAAGCGTTTTGGATTGGTAATGGTCACTGAACCATATTTCAGTTCTAGCATCCCAATACTCTCCAAATTTTTTAGTACTTTATGAACACTTTGACGAGTTAGCCCCATCATGTTGGCGATATGCTCTCTAGTCACTCTCACGACACACGGCTGAGTATTGATAGCTTGGTTGTGTTGGTATTCAGCAAGCAACAGCAATCTTCTTGCAATCCGCTCTTCGATTCCTCTAATCGCATCATCTTCGATAACTGAAATGGCAGACCATAAGCGGCGGCTAAGTAAGTCGAGAATCGTAGGGTAACTTTGAGGATATTTGGCGAGTAATTGGCGAAATTTATCACCAGGTAGTTCCAGTAAGGTCACGCCCGAATGCGCGGTTGCGCCAAAAATACGGGGCATGCCGGGAGAAAAAACATTGTCTCCAAACCAGCCTCCTGCCTCGAAAATCATTAATGTGACTTCTTTGCCTTTTGAACTCATCGAATTAATTCGTACGGCACCCTGTGCAATGACCATAAGAGAAGATTGAGGTTCCCCTTTATTGCAAATCAGTGCTTTTTCGTCGAAACAGCGAACTTTAGCTATTTGTGCTGCTTCACTAAGTCCTTTCTCGGGCAGCCCTGATAATACAGGACATTTGGCTAATAATGCTTTGACTTCTTCCATGTGCAACCTTACTGCATCCTGCTCTAGTTATTATTTGTGCTGGTTAAGTGGCAAAGTTTATCACTCTTTGATTGCTCTGCTTTAGATTGGTTTGGAAAGTGCGGGCGTTGAATAAAAAATGATATGGTATAAACGCCATACAAGAAAACGCCCGCTAAACAGAATGTTAAGCGGGCGCTATAGCGTTACATCAAATGGAAATTATTTCTGAGTGGCAGCTTTCATCGCTGACACAAAATCACCAAGTTTATCGAGCATAATTTGTGGCTGCTCGACATTCGCTTCAATGATTTTCACCACAGCTGAGCCGGAGATGGCCCCTGCAGCGCCAGACTCTATTGCTTGTTTCACCTGTGCTGGTTCAGAAATACCGAAGCCAAGCAGCGCTGGTGGTGCATCGAACTGGTTTAATCTATCTAACATGTGACCAACTGGCATATTTGCTTTTGTCTCTGCGCCTGTCACGCCAGCACGAGAAAGCAAGTAAGTGTAGCCACCACCCAGTTCTGATACTTGCTTCAGTGTTTCGTCACTTGCCGTTGGCGGTGCGATGAAGATTGGGTGAATACCAAACTTCTCTGCTGCTGCAACAAACTCTGCACTTTCATTGGTTGGTACGTCTGCAATCAAAACAGAATCGATGCCTGCTTTTGCACAGCGCTCGTAGAAGTTTTCGACACCGCGTGAGTAAACTAGGTTCGCGTACATCAGAAGGCCAATAGGCAGAACTGGGTATTTAGCACGAATCTTACCAATTTGTTCAAAGCAGATATCTGGTGTAGCGCCTGAATCTAGCGCACGAATGTTAGCGCCTTGGATGGTTGGGCCATCTGCAAGCGGATCTGAAAATGGAATACCAAGTTCAAGGGCGTCTGCGCCAGACTCAACGAGGGTTTCCATGATCTTGTAAGATTGCTCTGCGTTTGGATCGCAAACCGTTACGAACGGTACAAACGCGCCTTGGTTTTTCTCGTTTAGGCGCTCAAACATCTTTGCATAACGGCTCATTAAATCACTCCTTTTTCTTCTAGGATGGCGTGTACGGTGAAGATGTCTTTGTCACCACGACCAGATAGGTTTACGACCAATAGTTGTTCTTTCTCAGGATTCTCACGAGCCATGCGCAATGCATGAGCTAGAGCGTGAGAAGACTCTAGAGCTGGGATGATCCCTTCGCTGCGAGCCAGTTCTTGGAATGCCTCGAGCGCTTCGTCGTCAGTTACGTTGTCGTATTCTGCACGGCCAATTGCGTTTAGGTGTGCGTGCTGTGGACCAACTGAAGGGAAATCAAGACCCGCAGATACAGAGTAAGACTCCTCAACTTGGCCGTTTGGATCTTGCATCAATGGCGCTTTCATACCAAAGAAGATGCCCGTTTTGCCATGTTTAAGTGGTGCACCGTGTAGGTCTGTATCGATACCTTTACCTGCTGGCTCAACCCCAATTAGGCGAACGCTTTCTTCTTCGATGAAGTCAGCAAACATACCAATCGCGTTTGAACCGCCGCCCACACACGCGATAACGGCGTCAGGAAGACGACCTTCACGTGCCAAAATCTGATTCTTAGTTTCTTCACCGATCATTCGTTGGAAATCACGCACGATGGTTGGGAATGGGTGAGGACCTGCCGCTGTACCTAGTAGGTAGTGCGCGTCTTCATAAGTTGCAGACCAGTCGCGTAGCGCTTCGTTACATGCGTCTTTAAGTGTTGCTGAACCTGAGTGAACCGGAATTACTTCTGCACCCATGAGTTTCATACGGAATACGTTCGGGCTTTGACGTTCAACGTCTTTTGCACCCATGTAAACACGACATTTCAGGCCAAGTAGCGCACACGCTAGTGCAGTTGCTACGCCGTGTTGACCTGCGCCGGTTTCTGCGATGATTTCGTTTTTACCCATGCGTTTCGCAAGCAGAGCTTGACCTAACACTTGGTTGGTCTTGTGCGCGCCACCGTGAAGCAGGTCTTCACGTTTTAGGTACAGTTTGGTTTTCGTACCTTTGGTTAGGTTACGAGTTAGAGTTAAAGCCGTTGGACGGCCCGCATACTCTTGAAGAAGTGTCATGAATTCGCTGCGGAATTCTGGATCTTCTTGCGCGTCGATAAACGCTTGCTCTAGTTGCTCCAGTGCTGGAACTAGAATTTGCGGAACGTACTGACCGCCGTATTCGCCAAAGTAGGCATTCAGTTTTGCCATCGTTATATTCCTTCTCGTATTTTTCGCTACGAATAGCTTTAAATTTTTTAGCTGATATCCAGCTTTAGTAGTTGCGAATGGCGGTGAATGCCGCGAGCAACTTCTGTGAATCTTTTTTGCCTGGCGCACTTTCTACACCAGAGTTTAAATCTAATCCCAAGCAACCTAGTGCCGCTGCTTGTTGAGCATTTTCTGGCGACAGTCCGCCCGCTAGCATAATTTGGCTTGGGTCGCCGATCAGTGACCAGTCGAACACTTGACCGGTTCCGCCAGTTTGAGTGCCAACTTGCGCATCTAATAGATGGCGGTCAATGTGGTCTGCAAGTAGTTCTGGCTTCGCATCAGTCACGCCGTAAGCTTTCCAAATTTCTACTGTTGTTGGCAGTTCGGCTTTGAGTTGGTTTACGTAAGCTTGGTCTTCTTGACCGTGCAGCTGAACTGCTTTTAAACCCAAAGAGGTCACGACAGAAGCAACAAAATCGATATCGTGATTTTGGAAAACGCCAACGTAATTCAGTGGAGCACCGCTCATGGTTAAGCGAGCACCCTCAAGGTCAACCGCACGCTTCGACTTCTCGACAAAAATCAGGCCACCAAATACCGCGCCAGCTTGATATGCTTTTGCTGCATCATCTGGATGCGTTAAGCCACACACTTTGTTTTCGCCTAACGTCACTTTACGTACTGCAAGTTCAAGGTTGTCTTCCGCCATCAGCGAACTACCAATCAAGAAGCCGTCTGCGTATTCCGCTAAATCACGAACTTGTTGATGCGTATAAATGCCAGACTCTGAAATCACGGTCGCGTTTGGTGCTAATTCGCGAATTGTCGGTGCCAGTTCTTTAGTACGATTCAAATCAGTACTTAGGTCGCGCAAGTTACGGTTATTGATGCCGATAACGCGTGCGCCTAGCTTAACGGCACGATGAAGCTCTTCTTCGTTGCTGACTTCGGTCAGAATGCCCATGTTCAGGCCGTGTGCTGCTTCTTCTAGCGCTTTGTACTCTTCGTCATTCAGGACAGAAAGCATCAGTAGCACGGCATCAGCACTGTAATGACGCGCTAGGTAAACTTGGTAGGTATCTACCATGAAGTCTTTGCACAGAACCGGTTGTTTGACTTGATCACGCACTTGAGGAAGAAAGTCAAAGTTACCTTGGAAGTATTTCTCGTCTGTTAATACTGAAATTGCATCAGCATGGTTGTTGTAAACCGATGCAATGTAATCCAAGTCGAAGTGATCACGAATCAAACCTTTGGAAGGAGACGCCTTCTTACATTCGGTGATGAATGCTGTCTTTTCGCCACTCAGTGCATCGTAGAAGCTGCGGTCCGATGGCAGCAGATCAGACTGAAATGTGCTTAGCGGTTGAGACACCTTACGGTCTGCTACCCACTGATATTTGTCGCGGACAATTTTTGCCAGTACTTCTGCCATTTCTGCTTCTTTCTTAGAAACGTGTTCAGACAGGTTGTCAGCTTGCTGAGTGTTGAAGTCAGTCATCTTCTTCAATTCCTTAAGCGTGTGCGGCAAGTCGTTGTACCAATTGGTACGCCTTGCCTGAATTCATTGCCTCAATCGCTTGTTGCGTGTTGGCTTTTAAATCTTCGTGGCCGAATAGACGCATTAGCAGAGCTACGTTCACTGCCACTGCGCCCAATTGTGCGTCTGTACCTTTACCTGTCAGAATATTGGTAATGATCGCTTTGTTTTCTTCAGGATCGCCACCTTTGATCGCTTCTAGTGGGTGTGCTTCTAGACCGAAGTCTGCAGGCGTTAGTTTGTATTCTGTGATCTTACCGTCTTTGATTTCGGCAACGGTTGTTTCACCGTGAATCGCCACTTCATCCAAGCCACTGCCGTGTACTACAGCGGCGCGCTTCATACCCATTTGTAGCATGGTTTCTGCGATAGGACGAACCAGTTCTTCACTGTAAACACCCATCAATTCGATGTTTGGACGAGCTGGGTTAATCAGCGGACCAAGAATGTTAAAGATGGTTCGTGTTTTCATAGTTTGACGCACAGGCATCGCATGGCGCACACCACCGTGGTATTGAGGTGCGAATAGGAAAGCGACACCGATATCGTCGACCGCTTTGCGCGTATCTTCTGCGCTCATTGCTAGGTTGATACTAAATGAATCAAGAAGGTCAGAAGAACCAGATTTGCTTGAAACGCTGCGGTTACCGTGTTTCGCTACTTTCAGACCACATGCTGCAGCAACAAACGCCGCAGTGGTTGAAATGTTGATGGTGTTGTGACCGTCGCCGCCCGTACCTACGATATCTGCGAAATCGTAATCTGGGCGAGGGAATGGGTTTGCATTTGCCAGTAGTGCTTTGGCCGCGCCTGCAATTTCATCTGGCGTTTCGCCTTTGATTTTTAGTGCAGTCAGTGCTGATGCCATCAAAATGGGGTCTAGTTCACCACGGATGATGATGTCAAACAGCTGTTGGCTCTCTTCCTGAGTAAGCGATTCTTGCTCGTACAGTTTGGTAATAATAGGGTTGATGATTGCTTCCATATTTCCTCTCCTAAATTTCTTATGTGCCAAGTGCTTTTTAAGCAGTGAGTGGGTTCACTGAAGTTGATTCTTCAAGCGCCCATTCAATGGCATTGGCCAACAGTGTTGCTCCGTAGGTCGTCATAATAGATTCCGGGTGGAACTGGAACCCGCAAACTTTATCTTCTTCATGTACAACAAACATCACCAAGTCATCCACTTCTGCCGTGATGGTTAGACTCTCAGGAACCTTGGTCGCAACCAGCGAGTGGTAACGTGCAATCGCAAGTGGTGATGGTAGGTTTTGGTAAATCGCATGGTTTTGGTGCTCCATCATAGAGACCTTACCGTGAATGATTTCACCCGCGCCAGCAACGGTGCCGCCGTACGCTTCAACAATCGCTTGGTGACCAAGACAAATACCGATCATCGGAACTTTGCCTTTCATGCGTTGGATAAGCTCTGGCATTGAGCCTGCTTCTGAAGGAGCACCAGGGCCGGGCGATAGCAGAACCACTGGGTTTTCAAGCTCGTTTACCGCTTGTTCGATGGTTTCTGCTGGGATGCTGTTTCGGTAAATCTTGACTGAGTGACCTAGCGAGCGGAACTGATCCACAAGGTTGTAGGTGAACGAGTCAAAGTTATCGATGAATACGATGTTCGCCATGTCTGCTACTCCTTGTTCGTAGGTTGAGAATGCGCTGCTTGAATAGCAGAGATTACCGCTTGTGCTTTGCCGCGCGTTTCGTCTGCTTCCGCTTGTGGATCAGAATCGAACACCACGCCTGCACCAGCTTGAACTTGAGCAATGCCGTTCTCAACGTACGCTGAGCGGATCACGATACAAGTATCTAATGTTCCTTCGCCTGTAAGGTAACCCACAGCACCGCCGTAGCTGCCGCGTCGTGCGCCTTCTACATCGCGAATCAACTGCATTGCACGAATCTTTGGTGCACCAGTGAGCGTGCCCATGTTCATACATGCTTGGTATGCGTGCAGCGCGTCTAGGTCTTCACGCAGTTGACCAACCACACGAGATACCAAGTGCATAACGTGGCTGTAGCGGTCGACTTTTAGAAGGTCTGCTACGTGGCGAGTGCCAGCTTGAGCAATACGAGCGACGTCGTTACGTGCCAAGTCAACCAACATCATGTGTTCTGCGTTTTCTTTCATGTCGGTGCGCAGTTCAAGTTCGATGCGGCTATCTAGGTCGAAATCAATCTCGCCGTTAGGGTGCTTGCCACGGCGACGTGTGCCTGCAATTGGGTAGATTTCAATTTGGTTGGTGTCGGTTTCATACTTAAGCGCGCTTTCTGGTGATGCGCCAAACAAAGTGAACAGCTCATCTTGCATGTAGAACATGTAAGGGCTTGGGTTACTTTGTTTCAGTTCTTTGTAAGCAGCGAGCGGAGAAGGGCAAGGTAGAGTGAATCGGCGAGATGGTACGACTTGGAACACATCGCCTTTCACTACGAACTCTTTTAAGTCGCGAACGATTTGACAGAAGTCTGAATCAGATACGCTAGGTTCTACCGTTACGTCGGCGATTTGCTCCGCATTTGGAAGTAACTTTGGCGCCGCACATTGAGCGCTGATTTCTGCGATGCGAGTCTCTAGCGCTAGTTTTTCTGAATCATCCACAAACAATGTAGCTTGAAGCTGGCAAGATTCCGTTTGATGGTCGACAACAAGCAATGTTTCCGCTACGTAGAAAACGTAATCTGGACATTGATTGGTTGCTTCTGCATTACCAAGCGGCTCGAAGTTTGCGACTAAGTCGTAGGCAAACAGACCGCCAAGGAAAATCGCGTGTTTGTCTTGCTGTGAAACATCGAAGCTGTGTTGCACTAAACGTAGCGCGTCAAAAGAAGAAGCTTCACGTAGTCGAGAGTCTTCATCTAACGTGTCGCATGGCTGGCTAAACTCCAAAGTCAGCGTTTCGCCATCGAACTTACTTTCAACGTCACCACGGATGTTCTGGTTTAGGTGAGACAGTAGGTTTTTACCGTTGTTGGTTAACGCCTGCATGTTTACAGTGTGGCCGTAACAAACGATGCGCACCGCTGAATCTACGATTAAAAGTGATTTTAGATTCTGTTTCGAATCAATTTCAGCGGATTCGAGAAGCAAGCTATCTCTTTTGTTCTCACAAATGGTATGGAACAAACGTGTTGGATCTTGAGTGTAAGGAACCGAAGTCTTTAATACTTCTAGGCATCCAAGTTTCTTGATTTCTATGGCCTTATTCACAAGACCTCCTTGTAGCTGTCTAAATCTTCCTGCCGTACATAGTCGCATAAAGCAAACGTTCTCCCAATCTAGAGTTAGCCATATTCGATTAATGTTTAGGCAGTTGAATGTGAAATGAGCAACAAAACAAAAAAGCCCGCTTAAGTAGCGGGCTTTACAACGTTTGGTTCTATAAACTAGAAGTATACGTTTGCCCACCAAGAACTAGTCCAAGTGCGCCACCAAGCAAGATCTGATGAGTTTGCCTTATTAAGACAAACCGCAACTTTCGCTTTTTGGTTTTGGTTAAATTCTTGTAACATGGTGAACCTTAAATTACGCACTTTGTATTTGTGTACTAGTTAACTAGTGCGAGGGTAAAAAGTCAACCCCAAAACAGCATTAAAACGATAAAAATATGAGAATTGATTTACATAGTCACACCACTGCATCGGACGGTCGGTTAGAGCCTAAAGATTTAGTGGAAAGGGCGCTGAGTTTTGATATCGAGGTTTTGGCGATCACTGATCACGATACGGTTGACGGCTTGGCGTTAGCCAAGCAACACGTTCAAGACAATAATTTGCCGATCAAAATCATCAACGGCATTGAGATATCGACTGTCTGGCAAAACAAAGACATTCATATTGTTGGTTTGAATATCGATCCGGAAAATGAACAATTATCCGCCCTCATCGAGCAGCAGAAGCAGCACCGCATAACAAGGTCAGAGTTGATTGCAGAGCGACTACAAAAAGCAACTCGGGAAGGTGTGCTCGAAGAGGTAAGGCAGATCGCCGGTGATGCGCCTGTTACGAGAGCGCACTTCGCGAAATGGTTGGTGGATAATGGTTACGCAAAAACCATGCAAATGGTGTTTAAAAAATACCTAACGCGTAATAACCCAGGTTATGTACCACCGAATTGGTGCTCGATGAAAGATGCGGTTGATGCTATCCATGCTGCTGGTGGTTTGGCGGTATTAGCGCATCCTGGAAGATATAAGTTGACAGCGAAGTGGATTAAGCGTCTTCTAGCAGCGTTTGTAGAAGCAAACGGCGATGCGATGGAAGTTGCACAGCCGCAGCAAGCGCAACAAGAAAGGCGCAACTTGGCTGATTATGCTATACAATACAAACTATTAGCGTCTCAAGGCAGTGACTTTCACTATCCATCCCCTTGGATGGAGCTAGGAAGGAACCTTTGGTTGCCTGCTGGCGTCGAACCAGTTTGGAAAGATTGGGGTATTGATCCTTCGTTGGATATATCAAAGTAACCTCAAGGTGTGGGTTTCAGCGTCAAACAACTGGAAAGTGTATATATTGCGTCTCAATGTGGCTTTCCTTTTCGTTGCAACTGAACAACACTTTTAATCTTGAAGTCACTTGATAAAGCACAACAAGGCGGCATTCAAGCTCCACATAAGAATATAGAGCCGAGAGGCTCGATAATGAGGAATTACAATGAGCCAGTTTTTTTACGTTCACCCAGAAAACCCACAGGCTCGCTTGATTAATCAAGCAGTAGCAATCATTCGTAACGGCGGCGTTGTGGTGTACCCTACCGATTCAGGGTACGCACTTGGCTGTCAGTTGGAGAACAAACAGGCACTGGAACGAATCTGTCAGATCCGTCGTCTGGATGATAAGCATAACTTTACTTTATTGTGTCGTGATTTGTCGGAGCTTTCTCTATATGCGCGAGTAGATAACTCTGCATTCCGACTACTGAAAAACAACACACCAGGTCCTTACACCTTCATCTTCAAAGGCACGAAAGAAGTGCCGCGTCGTTTGATGAATGCAAAACGTAAGACCATCGGTATCCGTGTTCCAGACAATCAAATTGCCTTGGATTTGTTGGAAGCATTAGGTGAACCGATGATGTCTACGTCGTTGATCCTACCTGGCAGTGACGTAACAGAGTCTGATCCGGAAGATATTCGCGATAAACTAGAACATGCGGTTGATGTGATTCTTAATGGCGGTTACTTAGGTGAACAACCTACGACCGTCATTGACTTTAGCGAAGGTGAACCTGTTGTGGTGCGTTTGGGATCAGGTGACCCGGCACCATTCGAATAATTCGATTAATAGACGTACACCACCGTCAAACAAAATAGGAGGCATCGCGCCTCCTATTTTAGTTTCTTATTATTGCGTATCTCAGCGAACTTCGCTGATTGAGATTAAGCGAAATCGAAAATGTCGATACCATTTTGTTCAGCATAGTTGATGTATGCAGAGCTCACGCCGTTTAGTGTCACTTCAACATTGTATTCATCACTAGAGAATACCGCCCAACCACACTCGTTGTAAGATAAAGTAAGATCATCCGCTGAATCTAAGAACGTATCGCGAATGCCATCATTGTCGGTGTCTCTGCCCATATCGAAGACAAGTTTGTCATGAAAAATATTAAAATCGACAATATCGGCTTTAATATCAATATCGTTGGAAGATACAGGTTGATCGGGTACGCCAATAGCCAGGCGGTTTGTAAGCACAAAAGTGTCGTCTCCACAGCCGCCGCTCAGTACTGATTCACCATCGCCAACGACGAGCGTGTCGTTACCCCAACCCCCACTCAAGTAGTTGTTGCCTGAGTAATCAAAAATTGTATCATCGCCACAGCCACCAAAAAGCTTGTCATTTCCCAATCCGCCCGATAGGAAGTCGTTGCCAAAGCCGCCAGAAACAAAGTCGTTTCCTCGGCCACCGAGCAAGGTATCGTCTCCCCAGCCCCCGAAGACAACATCATTGCCTCCGTATCCTACGAACTTATCATCACCACAGAAGCCGAAGAAAATATCGGTTGTTTCAGCCCCTTTTGTACCGGTCATATCGTCATCTTGAGATGTCCCAAAAATCCAATTTAGGTCTAGATTTAGCATAGACATTGTTCTATTCCTTTTTGTCTGATTTATGCCAACCGCCGAAAATGCAGAGCTAATCTAGCTAGTTAAAATACACGATAACGTTAGCGTCATTTTTAATAGTAAATAGTGACTTACCGATGCTTCTTTCTTGCTATGAGTGCTCATTTATCCACGATGATTGGTATTACTTAGCAGCAAACAGGGACGGCTTATTCTTCGTTGCTTTCTAGCAATACGAACAGTAAACACACCCCAAGTGGTTATTGTTGTAACCCTGACAATTTTATCAGGTACTGCACGGTTAAAGTGGCTCGGGAAGACCGATATTAGTGGGATTCTCGCTGGGCAATATCAGTATTAAGTAGGAAAAAAGTTGCAGAATAGAGTAAATATTTTCGACGTTTTAAAGTGAATTTTGGGTGTGGAGAATGGCGCCGATTTAGCTTACATTAACTGAGAAAGTTACGTATAATGTCGGACCGAAAAATCCCACTGAAATGGGTAATTAGCAAAATACAGACCAATCCTGGTCTAGACGTCTGTGAAGACGACACATAGGTAGATAAATGAGCGAAAAGTTACAAAAAGTATTAGCACGTGCTGGTCACGGTTCTCGTCGTGAGATTGAATCGTTAATTAAATCTGGTCGCGTTAGCGTGAACGGTGTAGTCGCTAAGCTTGGTGAAAGACTTGAAGACGAGAGCAGCGTAGTTCGTATCGATGGTCACATTGTCTCTGCAAAGATTCAAGAAGAAGTGATTTGTCGTGTACTTGCGTACTACAAACCCGAGGGTGAACTGTGTACTCGTCACGATCCAGAAGGTCGTCGTACTGTTTTTGATCGTCTGCCAAAAATTCGTGGCTCTCGTTGGATTTCAGTTGGTCGTCTGGATGCGAACACTTCTGGTCTTCTGCTTTTCACAACGGATGGTGAACTGGCGAACCGCTTAATGCACCCAAGCCGCCAAGTTGAACGTGAATACCTAGTACGTGTGTTCGGTGAAGTAACTGAACAGAAAGTTCGTAATCTAGTAAAAGGTGTTGAACTGGAAGACGGTTTAGCTCGCTTTGAAGATGTTGTTTACGCGGGTGGTGAAGGCATGAACCACACGTTTTACGTTGTTATCAACGAAGGTCGTAACCGCGAAGTTCGTCGACTATGGGAATCGCAAGAGTGTACCGTTAGTCGTCTGAAACGTGTTCGTTACGGCGACATTTTCTTAGACAAGAAACTGCCTCGTGGCGGTTGGATGGAGCTTGACCTGAAAGAAGTAAACTACTTGCGTGAGCTTGTAGAGCTTCGTCCAGAGAAAGAAACCATGCTTGATCTGAACAAAGACAACACGTCACGCAAACGTGAGCGTGCACGCAGCCAAAAAATTCGTCGCGCAGTTAAGCGCCATGAAGAGCGTGTTAACACGCCAAAAGGCCGCAGCAACAACCCTTCTCGTCGTAAGCCGAAGAAGACTGCTGGTGACCAAGGCGCACGTAACAAGCATCGTTAATCGATAGCAAAACATCAGAAAGGCTTGCCAATTCGGCAAGCCTTTTTCTTATCTGTTACATAACAAAAGGATCTAAAGCCGATCGATATAGAGCAGGGTACTTTGGATAAACAAATATCGCAGCTAAACAAAAACAGTAGATAAAAAAATACCAGCACTAGGCTGGTATTTTTTGTTCATGATGAAGAAACGTTAATCGCGTTTCCAAAGCATATGGCAGAACTTATGTTCTGGGTCTCGGCTGATTAGCATACGAGCAAATACGTCATCAAGAACGTCATTTTCCTCATTTACTAGGCCGATACGAACCTCTGCATATACTTCTTTGTCGATCTCGAAGCCAACATGTTCAACCCAGTCATCACCAGTTTCAACAAGTTCTGCGGCACCACGATCTTCAAATTGCGCAGTAAACAGAATCACGTCAGCAGGCTCTAGGTTATCTGGAGCCATCTCAAGGAAAATGTCGTACGCTGCGTCGATGACGTCGTCGTAAGAAATCAAATCAGACATGCTTATGCTCGGCTCATGTATTTACGTTCAGCTGTGTTAATGATAACACGGTCACCAGTTGCTATGTACTCAGGAACCTGGATGACAAGACCTGAAGCGAAGCGTGCTGGTTTAGTACGAGCAGATGCAGAAGCACCTTTGATTGACGGGTCAGTTTCTTCAATCACTAACTCAACAGAAGATGGTAGTTCGATACCCACAGCAGCACCGTTAACAAGGATAATGTGGATACCTTGTGTATCTTCGTTGATGAACAGCATGTCGTCTTCAACTTCATTGTGCTTGAATGTGTATTGTGAGTAGTCTTCGTTATCCATGAAGATGTGCTCATCGCCGTCAGCGTATGAGTACACAACTGCACGTTTGTTCATTTCTACCGTTTCAACAACGTCATCAGACTTGTAACGCTCATCTACACGTGCGCCCGTGTTTAGATCTGTACAACGCATTTTGTAGATTTTAGCGCCGCCACGACCGCCAGGAGTCGTTACTTCGATGTCTTTAACTAGAAGAGTTTTACCATTAGACTCGATTGCGAAGCCTTTTTTGATTTCACTTGCCTTTGGCATTGTATATTCCTATTCATACTTATTAAGCAAAACTCGGTGATTATAGCGCTAAGTTAGCCGCCTAGCATTAAAATTCATTGCAGAAATTTGTTGTTACTCCCATGACTAAACACCTGAATGGACTTGATTCAGTGAGTCGGCTAAGAGAACATATAGTCCAACTTCTTGAACCATCTGAGATCACGTTTTAAGTCATGTCTCTGCCTGTTATCGATCCTAAACAACCATTTCAACCAGAGTTTGCGCCTTTAATTAGAGAAGTTACCGCTTGTCTCAAAGGTGGACTGGGGCAAAACTTACACAGCGTGTATGTGTATGGTAGCGTCGCTCGCAAAACAGCGGTCGCAGGAAGGTCGAACTTAGACCTGGTTGTCGTTACTCAATCATCCTTTGAGCACAATCGCGCGACTTTACTCAACACGATTAAGTGGCGCGCGCAGCAAAGTCATCCTCAAGTTAGTGGCGTATCGGTCCGCACAGCGTTAGTGAGTGAAGTGGCTAACTTAGATAGCATTTTCACTTGGGGCTTTATGCTTAAGCATTGCTGTGTCTGTGTCTATGGTGATGATCTGGCAGACTGTTTTGGTGATTACGTTCCAAGTTGGGAAATTGCTAAGCACTGGAATATGGATGTGGAAGATTGGATTACGGTGTATCGCAAAAAAATCGTCCAAGCGAAGACGATAGAAGAGCAGGTGGTCGCTCAACGCGTGATTGCTAAAAAGCTACTAAGGGCGTCATACTCTTTGGTGATGTATCGAGATAAACGTTGGTTTGATGACCCTATACAATGTGGCAAGGTATTCTTAACTTATCATCCTGAAAAGCAGCTTGAGATCGAGCGGCTAGAAATTTTACTTTCTGGCCGGGGTATTCCCAAGCGTTCTGTTATCGGGCTAATTGATGCGTTTGGTGATTGGTTAGTCAAACAGTACCAGAAAACAGAGTTTCGTATCGGTTAAAACAACCCCATTTGAGGTGCTGAAAGCCTGTCAAAATCCGTCCCAATGAAAGGGAGAATCGCATCTGCAACGGGTTTGAGTTGTTTATCAATGTAATGTTGATAATCAATCGGGCTATTGAGGTACTCATAAGGTTCAGGACCGTTCACGGTTATAATGTATTCAATTCGTCCTTTGTTTTGATACTGTAATGGGCGTCCAAGCTTGGCATTTATCTCATCCGCTAAACGAGCTGCACGCACTTGTGGCGGGACGTTCTTCTGATACTCATGCAGTTTTCTGCGCAGTCGCTTTTGATACACTAACTGTTCATCAAATTCACCGTTGTTAGTTTTCTCAACCATCTCTCGGACATAGTCGCTTGGGTCTTCACCATGAAAAATCATTCTATAGAGCGTATTTTGAAATTTCTGTGCTAACGAGGTCCAGTCAGTACGGGCACTTTCTAACCCTTTAAATACAATCCGCTCTTGCTCTCCTTCACCGATTAAACCCGCATAGCGCTTTTTCGAGCCAGTTTCTGCGCCACGAATCGTTGGCATAAGGAATCTGCGATAGTGGGTTTCATATTCAATTTCCAACATAGATGTTAGGTTGTACTCAGAGCGCAGATGTTCTTGCCACCAAGAGTTGATGTAATCAACTAATTGATTTCCAACAGCGTCGGCTTCTACTTGACTGTATGGTCGATTCAACGACACAAATGTGGAATCCGTATCGCCGTAAATCACTTGATAGCCTTGTTCCTCAATCAGCACTTTAGTTTGCTTCATGATCTCATGTCCGCGCATGGTAATACTAGAAGCTAATCGAGTATCAAAGAAACGACATCCCGATGAACCCAGTACGCCATAAAAGGAGTTCATGATGATTTTGATTGCCTGAGAAAAAGCTTTTTCATTGTTCTTTTTCGCGACATCACGTGCCGCCCAAAGCTTTTCAATCATTACTGGCAAAAAGTGTTTCGTACGATGGAACTGACCACCGCGAAAGCCAGGTACTGCCTGATCACCTTCTTTACCAATATCGAGTAATAACCCCTCAACCAAACCCATAGGATCAATCAAGAAAGAGCGAATAATCGATGGGTATAGACTCTTAAAGTCCAACACTAAAACGGAATCATATAGGTTAGGGATGGAGTCCATCACGTAACCGCCGGGGCTCGCAATCCAATTTTCTGGGTGTAGATTCGGGGCAACATAGCCAGCGCGGTGTATTTGCGGCATGTATAAGTTAGTGAATGCCGCTACCGAGCCACCGACACGATCCAGTTCTACACCAGTGAGGCGAGAGCGTTCAATTGCAAAGTCGAGCAGGTGAGTGTGATTGAAAATCTTGTTCACCAACACGCAGTCTTGTAAGTTATATTTAGCCAGCGATGGTTTGTCGGAGCGGTACATACGATTGATCTCATCCATACGGTCATGAACGTTGTGGATTTCTTTACCTTCCCCCAAGAGTTCTTGAGATACAGACTCTAATGACCAAGATCGAAAGTGGTAAGTAGCCGTTTTTAGCGTATCGATACCATCCATCACAACTCGCCCGGGAATGGAGATAAACCCTTGTTGGCTTTGAGATGAACTTCTAAAAAAGCTGGCTTGGTCTGCTCTGCCAAGCATTAGCTTCATGTTGTGCCATTCTGCTCGTTTGTGTAGCAGACGAAAGTCAAAATCAATGACATTCCAACCGACAATGACATCGGGGTCGAATTTTTTAAACCAATCGATGAGTGCTTCTAGAAGCGCCTTTTCATCCTGGACCCATTGTATCGGTGTATCCGAAGGTTCTGGTTCTCCGATCATGATAACGCGGGAATCCATGACGCTGTCTAATCCGATGGAGTAAAGAATGCCTTTCTCAGAGCATTCTAGATCTAACGAGACAACGTTTAACTTCGGCTCATATTGCCCCGCACGGCATTTTGCGCTCTGGACGCGTTGGTAGCCATTGGTGCGAGTCACATTGCCTGTAAACTCGATACTGCCTTTGATAAAACGTTCCATTAGGTAGCGATCGGCGAGGCGAATATCACTTTCATACGTAGTGATACCTTTTTGAGCGAATGTGTCTTTGAGTGCGAGAGCGTCTCTGGTTACATTGGTATAGCAGGCAGCAAGAGGCGTATGTTCAAACGTTTTGAGATCCAACAGGCGGATGTCGACGAATATGTTTTTTTCTCGTGCGAGTGTCTTTGCTTGCTCTGAATGTTTCTGAGCGATGAAAAATACTGGCTTCTCACCATTAATAATTAACTGAGTAGGACCTTCTTCTGTCGAAAGCCACAGCTCGATTTGAGTTTGACCTTTGATGTCTCGTGCCTGTCGAGTAAGCAGAAAGCCTTGTTGGATATTCAAATGTGAGAAACCTTAGAAACCTTGAAGAACGCTAGTTTAACATTAAGAACTGTAAAAATAACCAGTAAAGAAAACGGTTCAAATTTTTGCTGGAATTAGTGATTACAAGTTAGCCTCTGGTGCAAGAGGGACAGTGTCATTTTAAATTATAGCGTGTTTCTCTGGGCAATATGAAACCTAGTTACTTGATTTATTGTACTTAATGTTGTTAATTGTCTTTTCTTAGATTTCGGTTCTGCTCATCACGCTCTAAAATAATAGAGTGGTTTATGAATAAGTTCTTGCTAAAGTTTGCGTTTCAGCACATATTCATAGAAAGCAATTTTTTGTCGATTACGTTAGTATATAGGCAGTCATACTGATATCCACATTTAACAAATAATGGTTATGTGGGTGCAGAACCAATACAAAGTGTGGAGATACAAGTTTGATAAATGTTTTCCTTGTAGATGATCACGAGCTGGTTCGCACAGGGATACGACGTATTATTGAAGACGTCCGTGGAATGAACGTAGCAGGAGAAGCTGACAGCGGTGAAGATGCAGTAAAATGGTGTCGCAGTAATCATGCTGACGTCGTTTTAATGGACATGAACATGCCAGGAATTGGTGGCTTGGAAGCCACTAAAAAAATTCTTCGCGTGAATCCTGATGTGAAAATCATCGTACTTACTGTTCATACAGAAAACCCGTTTCCAACCAAGGTGATGCAGGCAGGTGCGTCTGGTTATTTAACCAAAGGTGCTGGCCCTGATGAAATGGTGAATGCGATTCGTGTAGTTAATAGTGGGCAGCGTTACATCTCACCAGAGATTGCGCAGCAGATGGCATTGAGTCAATTTTCTCCAGCCTCTGAGAACCCTTTTAAAGACTTATCCGAACGTGAATTGCAGATCATGCTTATGATCACCAAAGGCCAAAAGGTAACGGATATTTCTGAGCAACTTAATTTAAGTCCAAAGACAGTCAACAGCTATCGCTACCGACTCTTTAGTAAATTGGACATTAATGGTGACGTTGAGTTAACTCACTTAGCGATTCGCCACGGAATGCTGGACACCGAGACCCTTTAGCGTGAATCCTCCCTTCGATTCGGCTTCCTTTCTCAAGACAGTAACTCATCAGCCCGGCGTTTACAGAATGTACAACGCCGACGCTGTTGTCATCTATGTAGGTAAAGCCAAAGACCTAAAAAAGCGCCTTTCAAGCTACTTTCGAAAAAAAGTAGACAGTGAGAAAACTCGCGCGCTTGTCAGTAATATCGCCAAAATTGACGTCACAGTGACTCACACTGAGACAGAAGCGCTCATCTTAGAGCATAACTACATCAAGCAGTATTTACCGAAATACAATGTTTTGCTGCGAGATGATAAGTCTTACCCTTATATCTTTATTAGCGGTCATAAGCACCCACGGCTTTCTATCCACCGTGGCGCCAAGAAGCGCAAAGGTGAATATTTTGGCCCCTACCCAGATTCTGGTGCAGTAAGAGAAACATTGCATTTGCTGCAAAAGATATTTCCTGTGCGCCAGTGTGAAGACACTGTCTATTCCAACCGAACGCGTCCATGTTTGATGTACCAAATTGGCCGTTGTGCAGGGCCATGCGTTGATACCATCATTTCTGATGAAGAATACGCAGAGTTGGTTAGCTTTGTGCGTATGTTTTTGCAAGGCAAAGACCAGCAAGTACTCAAACAACTGATCGAGAAAATGGAAGTTGCCAGTCAGCAATTGCGCTTTGAAGATGCCGCTAAATTTCGCGATCAAATCCAAGCGATTAGACGTGTTCAAGAGCAGCAGTACGTCTCAGAAGACAGCATGGATGATATGGATGTACTAGGGTTTGCTCAGGAGAATGGTATTGCGTGTATTCATATCCTGATGATACGCCAAGGTAAAGTGCTTGGTAGCCGTAGCCATTTTCCGAAAATCCCACAAAATACAAGCCAGCAGGAAGTGTTCGATAGTTTTCTGACTCAATACTATTTGAGCCATAACGAAGCGCGCACGATTCCTTCTCGTATTATTTTGAATCAAGAGTTGGCAGAAGATATTGCGCCAATACAGAAAGCGTTAAGTGAAGTGGCAGGTCGTAAGGTTCATTTCCATACCTCGCCAACTGGCTCTCGAGCAAGGTATCTCAAGCTTTCGAACACGAATGCACTAACGGCGATTACCACCAAAATCAATCACAAGATGACGATTAATCAGCGTTTTCATGCGCTTCGCGAAACATTGAAGTTGGAGTCTATTGCTCGAATGGAGTGTTTTGATATCTCCCATACCATGGGGGAAAGTACGATTGCATCGTGTGTGGTGTTCAATAATGAAGGCCCCGTTAAGCAGGAGTATCGTCGCTATAACATCACTGGGATTACCGGTGGTGACGATTACGCTGCAATGGGACAAGCGTTGGAGCGCCGTTATTCGAAGCAATTGGATGTAGAGAAAATTCCCGACATCATCTTTATCGATGGTGGTAAAGGTCAGTTAAATCGTGCGCATGATATTATTTCGCAATACTGGGGTGATTGGCCAAAGCGTCCCATCATGATTGGTATTGCGAAAGGGGTCACTCGCAAACCAGGCTTAGAAACGCTGATTACAGTCGATGGGGACGAGTTTCATTTACCAAGCGATGCTCCAGCGCTGCACCTTATTCAACATATTCGTGATGAAAGCCATAACCATGCTATAGCGGGGCATCGTGCTAAGCGAGGTAAAACCAGACGTACGAGTGCACTTGAAGGGATTGAGGGAATTGGCCCTAAACGACGTCAGGCGTTACTCAAGTACATGGGTGGGTTACAAGAACTTAAACGTGCAAGTGTCGAAGAAATCGCCAAAGTACCGGGAATAAGTCACTCTTTAGCAGAAATTATTTTCCAAGCATTGAAACAATAAGGAAAATCGCGCAACATTAAGCCGCAATGTGTAAGAGAATAATAAAATGCGTTTGAATATCCCGAACATTCTGTCTCTTCTTAGACTGTTCCTAATCCCTGTTTTTGTGGTTGTCTTTTATCTACCTTATTCATGGGCACCGTTTGCAGCAGCAATGGTGTTTTGGGTAGCGGGTTTTACTGACTGGCTTGACGGCATGTTGGCCCGTAAACTTGGCCAAACTTCTCGTTTTGGTGCGTTTATTGATCCTGTTGCTGATAAAGTGCTAGTGGCAACGGCATTGATTTTAATCACGGAACATTACCATTCAATTTGGGTGACCATTCCTGCGGTAACGATGATCGCGCGAGAAATCATTATCTCAGCATTGCGAGAATGGATGGCTGAAATCGGTAAGCGAGCGAGTGTTGCGGTATCTTGGGTTGGCAAAGTAAAAACTGTTTCGCAAATGTTCGCCTTATGGGTGTTGATATGGCGTTACGATGAATGGATGGTTTGGCTAGGCTTTGCGGCCTTGTATGTGGCAACTTTCTTGACGTACTGGTCAATGATTCAATATTTAGCAGCTGCGAAAGACGATCTGTTGAATGAAGAGCATCATTAAATTCTGATATTAGAAAGCAGGCTTAATAGCCTACTTTTTTGTATCTAAGATAATCTACAGCATTTCTTTGCTTCTCACGTTTTTCAATGCTTGCTAACAGTCATGCTTGAAATTTGTATCTGGGGCTTTTGCTTCGATAGAGTTCCATATGTGATCTAAGTCTTGTTTTCGCCCTTGGAGAGTCTCAGAGAAGCGAGCCTCCTGATTATTAACGCTTCAATACACGTAACGCACGGCCATCAGTGTAAGGCGTAGCCAAAGTTTTATGATAAACAAGTGTATTTAAGCGATTTTTAGTATTAAAACTAAGCAATCTACCGTCTTTCGCACAAATTCTAGTCAAACGATTTAAAAAAATAAAAATAGTGTTGACTCGATCGCTCGAATCCGTAGAATGCATCCCGTACCCAAGAGAGCACAGCTCAGTAGGGTGGTGAAAAAAGCTTAGCTTTATTCACAGATGAGGCGCCTTGGCAGAGTGGCTATGCAGCGGATTGCAAATCCGTGGACCTCGGTTCGACTCCGGGAGGCGCCTCCATTATTCTTTTGAGAGTGAATGGCTTTCGAGAATAAATGCGACACTAGCTCAGTTGGTAGAGCGCAACCTTGCCAAGGTTGAGGTCACGAGTTCGAACCTCGTGTGTCGCTCCAAATTTTATTGATATGGCGTTAGCGGTATCAGATGGTGTTTTACTTTTCTGTAAAGGCATCACAAAGAATATTTGTGTGCCCTGGTGGTGGAATTGGTAGACACAAGGGATTTAAAATCCCTCGACGTTCGCGTTGTGCCGGTTCAAGTCCGGCCCGGGGCACCATCTCATATTAAACGCGACACTAGCTCAGTTGGTAGAGCGCAACCTTGCCAAGGTTGAGGTCACGAGTTCGAACCTCGTGTGTCGCTCCAGATTTAAGGCCCAGCATGAAAATGTTGGGCCTTTTTTGTATTTCTTCAAATCTTAAATTTCTTCTCTGTGATGGATTTCGTTAAGCACTGAGCTCCTTCAGCTTACTAACTTAACTTCTTGTTAATTTTAGCCATAGCAACGTCACTTCATGGCCATACCCATCCAGCTAGTTTAAGTTTAGTCAATCAAAGTTCTGTGAATAAAGACTCATCGCTTTAGGCTGAGCAGTAACGTAAATACTAGCTCTGTTAAATGCCTTGGATACTGAAAATAATGTTCTACGATTAAAGAGTGGTATGTTCATAAACCGTTTTGGTTCATGGCGCTGATATTGTAAGGATATTTGTTTAAATAACAGGTATTTGAGAAAAGAAGAAAAGCGTTGTAGATGAGTATGAATGTACAAATATCACTAGGGGGAACTTTGTTGTGATTTGCGTCACTGTTACTAATATGAAAAATCGTTGCCAGAAGATTTTATTTTGTGATAAATTCGCGCGCAATCTCGGAGCGTAATTAACAACGTTTGATCTCTGGGGGATACGCGTAGTGACCATTCAAGCTGATTGTGACACTGCGTAGGGTAGGTATCGGCAAAGCCTTTTGTCGATAGACGGGATACTAATGCTGTAAAAGCGGCATATTAATGGGAAACCCAACATTGAAACCTTTGAATAAACACACACTAATCAGCTTCATACTGCCGAAATGTCCTGTTTTACAAAACGGGTGCATTACGGAACCTTGATTAATCCCTTTTATATATAAAGTCACGAATATCGTGGCAGATGATCTGTATTTGTCATTTTGCACTGACAAATACGGAGGGGTATACACACCTCCTGTAACTTCATTCCAATGATTATTAATACAGGATATAGAATTATTATAATTCAAGGGATTATGTAGTATGAGCACTGCCTTTGAAGTCGATAGCAATATCGCAAACATTTTTTCGTCTCAGGTTCCTATCGTCGAGGGAACGTATGACTTAACGCCAGATCAAGTATTGATTGATCAGGCTGAGCATGAATCTGAAGTGCGTTCTTATCCACGTCGCTTGCCAATCGCAATCAAACAAGCCTTCGGTTGCTTGGTTGAAGATACACGTGGACAGATCTTTTTAGACTGCCTTGCGGGGGCGGGCACTCTAGCTTTGGGGTATAACCATCCTGAAATAAACCAAGCGCTGAAAGAGCAATTAGATTCGGGTCTGCCATATCAGACGCTAGATATTGCAACATCAGCAAAAACGACGTTTATTCAATCTGTTAAATCTTTTCTTCCTCAAGAGTTAAGTGAGAACAGCGTTATCCAATTTTGTGGTCCGTCTGGAGCCGATGCAGTTGAAGCCGCGATCAAGCTCGCGAAGCAGACTACTGGCCGCAACACCATGTTTGCTTTTCGTGGCGCATATCATGGTATGACTAACGGCACAATGGGCATGATGGGCAACCTAGGTACGAAAGCGCGTCGAACTGGTTTAATGTCAGACGTGCACTTTATGCCTTTCCCATACAATTTGCGTTGTCCATTTGGACTTGGCGGTGATGAAGGTGCGAAAGCAAGCATTCGCTATATCGATCGTCTTTTAAACGATGATGAATCGGGCATTATGAAGCCTGCTGCGATCATCGTTGAGCCAGTGCAAGGTGAGGGTGGTGTTGTTCCTGCGCCAGCATTCTGGCTGCGAGAGTTACGTCGTATTTGTGATGAACACGGTATCTTACTGATCTTCGATGAGATCCAGTGTGGTGTTGGTAAAACTGGCTACAATTTCGCATTTGAAGAGTCGGGCATTGTTCCAGATATCCTGTGTTTATCAAAAGCTATTGGCGGTGGCTTACCAATGTCGCTATTGGTTATCAACAAGCAGCATGATACTTGGAAGCCGGGCGAACACACAGGTACGTTTCGTGGCAATCAGTTAGCCATGGTCTCTGGTGCGAAAGCATTAGAAATCATCCAGCGTGACAATCTGGTTGAGCATGCCAATATTGCGGGCCAGTATTTGCGCTATGGTCTTGAAAGCATTCAAAAGCGCGTGAACTGTATCGCAGAAGTACGTGGCAAAGGTTTGATGCTTGGTGTGGAGATTAAAAATCCAAACGGTGAGCTCAATAAATTTGGCGAACCTCAAGCGGATAGTGAACTCACTCTTTCCATTCAACGCGCAGCACTTGAGCGTGGCTTGATCGTTGAGAAAGGTGGACGTGAAGGTGCAGTAATTCGCTTCCTTCCTCCTCTTATCATCTCGTTTGAGCAAATCGACTTTGCTTTACGTGTATTTGAAGACGCGATTTTAGCAGCCGGCGGTAGTCACATCGAAACTCAACCACAAGATGAATGGAAGAAGCATTTCATCCACACTGGAGAGTTGGGCAGCAATGAGTTTGCTTCGGTGATGAATCACACTACGACAGCAATGAAATCAGTGTTTGAACAGGTTGCTGCACCATACTCAGGTATGGATCCAAAAGCATTGGAAGCAGCGATCCATGCTGTTGATCTTGACAATAAAAATGCGCCTCTCAAAACGGTTATTGATGATGCTGCCGAGTTGGTCGCAAAAAATGCGATTTTTACTCAACATCCAGATTGTATTGCTCACCTTCATACTCCACCGTTGATGCCTGCTATTGCCGCAGAGGCAATGATTGCGGCTTTGAACCAGTCAATGGACTCATGGGATCAAGCTTCATCAGCGACTTATGTTGAACAGAAAGTTGTGAACTGGCTATGCGATAAATACGAGTTAGGTGAAAAAGCGGACGGTATCTTCACGAGCGGCGGCACGCAAAGTAATCAAATGGGTTTGATGCTTGCGCGTGATTGGATTGCTGACAAACTCAGTGCGCACTCAATTCAAAAGCTTGGCCTTCCTGAATACGCAGACAAGCTGCGTATAGTGTGTTCGAAAAAATCCCACTTCACGGTTCAAAAATCAGCGTCTTGGATGGGATTGGGTGAAAAAGCGGTTATGACCGTCGATGCTAATGCCGATGGAACGATGGATGTCACTAAGTTAGACGAAGTTCTAAATCAGGCAAAAGCAGAAGGTTTGATCCCATTTGCAATTGTCGGCACAGCGGGTACTACGGATCACGGTGCTATTGATGACCTAGACTTTATCGCCGATATGGCAGCGAAACATGACATGTGGATGCACGTCGACGGTGCATACGGGGGAGCTCTGATTCTAAGTAGCCAAAAAGCCCGTTTGAAAGGTTGTGAGCGTGCACACTCCATCAGCGTAGACTTCCACAAGTTATTTTACCAAACCATCAGTTGTGGTGCGCTGTTGGTGAATGACAAGTCTAACTTTAAGTTCCTGCTTCATCATGCAGACTATTTGAACCGCGAGCACGACGAACTACCGAACTTGGTGGATAAGTCTATTGCTACAACTAAGCGTTTTGATGCGCTAAAAGTGTTTATGACGATGCAAAGCGTGGGGCCAAAAGCCCTAGGCGATATGTACGATCATTTGCTTGATCAGACGCTTGAAGTTGCGGACATGATTCGAGATAACAAACACTTTGAGTTGTTGGCTGAACCATCGCTATCTACGGTTCTGTTCCGCGCGACACATGAATCAGCGGATCTTAATGAACTGAATAAAACGTTGCGCTTAGAAGCGTTAACACGCGGTATCGCGATATTGGGTGAAACCATTGTCGACGGTAAAACTGCATTGAAATTTACGATTTTGAACCCGTGTCTGACGACGGCGGACTTTGAATCTTTGCTCTCAAAAATCAATACGCTAGCGGCAGAGCTAGTTTAACAAAGGTAACGGAAAACTATGGCAATTCTACAGATTGGTGCAGGCGGCGTTGGCTGGGTAGTTGCACATAAAGCAGCACAAAACAACGACGTTCTGGGTGATATCACAATCGCATCACGTACCGTAGGTAAGTGTGAGAAAATCATCGAATCGATTCAGAAGAAAAACAATCTGAAAGATTCAACTAAGAAACTAGAAGCTCGTGCGGTAAACGCGGACGACGTAGATTCTTTAGTTGCTTTAATTAAAGAAGTGCAGCCTGACTTAGTGATCAACGCGGGTCCTCCTTGGGTGAACATGTCTATTATGGAAGCATGTTACCAAGCTAAAGTGTCATACCTTGATACATCTGTTGCGGTTGATTTGTGTTCTGAAGGCCAACAAGTACCTCAAGCTTACGATTGGCAGTGGGGCTACCGTGAGAAGTTTGAAGAGGCGGGTATCACAGGTATTCTTGGTGCCGGTTTCGATCCGGGCGTAGTATCGGTGTTTGCCGCATACGCAGTGAAGCATCTGTTCGATGAAATCGATACTATCGACGTAATGGATGTCAACGCAGGCGACCACGGCAAGAAGTTCGCAACTAACTTTGATCCAGAAACGAACATGCTTGAGATTCAAGGTGATTCCTTCTACTGGGAAAACGGCGAGTGGAAACAAGTACCTTGTCACTCACGTATGCTTGAGTTTGAATTCCCGAACTGTGGTTCACATAAAGTGTACTCAATGGCGCACGACGAAGTTCGATCTATGCAAGAGTTCATCCCGGCGAAACGTATCGAATTCTGGATGGGCTTTGGTGACCGTTACCTAAATTACTTCAATGTAATGCGTGACATCGGTCTACTCAGCCCAGATCCACTAACGCTGCACGACGGCACGGTAGTCCAACCTCTACACGTATTGAAAGCGCTACTGCCGGACCCAACATCTCTCGCACCAGGTTACACAGGCTTAACGTGTATCGGTACTTGGGTACAAGGTAAGAAAGACGGTAAAGATCGCAGCGTATTTATCTACAACAACGCAGATCACGAAGTTGCATACGAAGATGTTGAACACCAAGCTATCTCATACACCACTGGCGTACCTGCGATCACCGCGGCTTTGCAGTTTTTCCGTGGTAAGTGGGCAGACAAAGGCGTGTTCAACATGGAGCAGCTAGATCCAGACCCATTCCTAGAAACCATGCCATCGATTGGTCTAGATTGGCATGTTCAAGAACTGGAGCCAGGACAACCTGTTATCCATAAATTGAAGTAAGAATTTAGCGACTCTTATTTGTACGTTTAAGCCGATGCACTTGCGTCGGCTTTGTTCGATTTTATAGTGCCTTTGCTAAGGCGAAGGGACGTAAGGTATCAAAATGCAACAAAACGAACTAAAAACGCCATACTTCATGATTAATGAAGACAAGCTGATTGAGAACCTAGAAAAAGCAAAACAGCTAAAAGACATCTCTGGTGTGAAGCTTGTATTAGCACTGAAGTGCTTCTCAACATGGGGTGTATTCGACATCATCAAGCCTTACCTAGACGGAACAACAAGTTCTGGCCCGTTTGAAGTGAAGCTTGGCTACGAAACGTTCGGTGGTGAGACACACGCATACAGTGTGGGTTACAGCGAAGATGACGTTCGCGACGTGGCGGACATCTGTGACAAGATGATCTTTAACTCTCAGTCACAGCTAGCGGCTTATCGTCATATTGTCGAAGGCAAAGCATCGATTGGCTTACGACTAAACCCAGGTGTGAGCTACGCAGGGCAAGACTTAGCAAACCCAGCTCGTCAATTCTCTCGTCTTGGTGTTCAGGCTGATCACATCAAACCGGAAATTTTTGATGGTATTGATGGCGTAATGTTCCACATGAACTGTGAGAACAAAGACGTGGATGCGTTTATCGGCTTACTCGATGCTATTTCAGAGCAGTTTGGTGAGTACCTAGATAAGCTGGACTGGGTAAGCATGGGTGGCGGCGTTTTCTTCACATGGCCGGGATACGACATCGAGAAGTTGGGTTTAGCGCTTAAAGCATTCTCAGAGAAACACGGCGTACAAATGTATCTAGAGCCGGGTGAAGCGATCATCACTAAGACAACCGATCTTGTTGTAACAGTGGTTGATATTGTGGAGAACGTGAAGAAGACGGCGATTGTCGATTCAGCAACAGAAGCTCACCGTTTGGATACGCTTATCTACAACGAGCCAGCGTCAATTCTTGAAGCATCTGAAAACGGTGAACATGAATACGTGATTGGATCGTGCTCTTGTTTAGCTGGTGACCAGTTTTGCGTGGCGAACTTCGAACAGCCTCTCGAGATCGGACAGCGTCTTCACATTCTAGATAGTGCAGGTTACACCATGGTGAAACTGAACTGGTTTAACGGTCTACGTATGCCTTCGGTTTACTGTGAACGCTCGAATGGTGACATTCAAAAACTGAATGAATTTGACTACTCTGATTTCAAACGTTCACTATCTCAGTGGTCGGTGAAATAAAACGTATTGAGTATTAGAACGACAAAGAGCAGCTGAATTGCTGCTCTTTTTTATTGGGGAAGCGTTAAAGGTGTGCAGTTAGCTTTCTACAATTACACGAGTGTCTTCACTCAGAGATTCTAACTCATTAGCCACGTCCTCTATCTCTAGCTCGCTAGGCAATTTAATCGCCATTTTTGCGCTGAATAAGCTGGAGCTTACCCCACCGCCGCCTGCAATGAATACGCGTTGGCAATCCATATCTAGAATTGAAATGCCTTGATTATCGAGAACGTGAGTAATTTCATTCACAATACCTGCTCTATCGTTGGCATCTAAGCGAAGCTGAAAGATAGTGTCTTCACGATGCGAGTGAGGATCCGAGTCAACGAACCTAACCACAAGAGTTTGACATGAAGAGAACGCCTCTTTAACGATGTCGGCATTTTCTCTTGGAAGCTCTACTTTGATGACACCTGCAACTTGATCTTCGATAAAGTTTACTTTGCTTATCAGCCATTTACCGCCATTTTCATGAGTGATTGCTGCGAGTTCTTTGATGGTTGCGGGTGACGCTTGTCCGACAAAATTAACAATAAATACGGTGTTCATAATGTCCCCTCCTGGAATAAGGTTTGGACGCAGTACGAATAAACGTGCTACTTAAGTTATTGGAATAAATCCTTTTATTTAGTGTAGGTGCTAGGGGAGGGTTATGTTTGATGAAAGTCAATTTTTGACACTAATTCGTGAAGCAAATAATTAAAACGATGTTTAGGGCACAAAAAAGCAGCCATCATAAGGCTGCTTTTCTACTGAGTATCAACTCAACTCAACTCAAGTCAAGGCTAAAATGTTACTTTTAGTTCGACACCGTAAAATTGGCTGTCGTAGTTGGCGCCTGCGTCCATTGCGAATTTTGCGACGTCTTGATTACCAAACCAAGGTGATGAATTAAATTGTAGTTCTGCACTACCGCCCCACGCATCGGTTACCCAATAATGGATATGCCCAACAGGGTTTAGGAAGAAGAGTGATACATCACCGACGGTTTCAGAGCCCATGACTTCGCCGCCGTTTGCTACAATATCTTGCTCAGCAGTGAGCATCATTTCGCCAACCACAGCACCAAAGAACGGCGTGATAAAAATATCCTGCCAAGATGGCACTTCTGCAAATGCCTCTACTCCGTACTCCCAAAAGAACGTTGACATGGTTGCGGAGTACAAGAACGACTGAAACTCGTTATAGCCAGCGTGGCGCGCGGCTGTGTAGTAAACGCCGCCAAAATAAGGGTGCATAATGTAGTTGAGGACATGTTCATCACGATCCCAAACAGGCCCGTCAGAGACATTATCTTTCCATTTTTGACCCAGCTTACTCATGTCTCGGTCTTCTTCGTCCCACTTAGTGATGCTTTCTGGAAGGAAAGTCATCATACCAACGGTTGCGATACTCAGGCCAAGAATGGTGTAGGTTTGACCCATGAGGTAATCCCAGTCTTTATCTTGAGGGATAATGAGATGTTTAGGCTGAAGCCCTGCATCAAGATTTAATGAATCATCATTATTCTGTTCAAACATAAGACCGCGATTTTGAGACTCGAAGGTGTACAGAGTCGTCGTTTCGCAGTAACCTGACAAGCAATCAGGTGTGTAAGAAAACTCCGTATGACTGGTCATATCGTACTGACTTGCGTGCGCAAGCGCTGACGAAGTCAAGCAAAGGCCAGTTAGAGTTTTCTTGAACATGGATGATTTTGACACAAAGGTCTCCGAGTTGATGGTGTGATGATCGGGCTCGCAATTATCCCTCAAAACATCAACCATTTAAATACTTGATCCTTATTTAGTCCCAATATATCTCGTCGAGATTCGTCCAAATAAAAAGAAAAATAAGCACTATAACGAATAATAGGATTGTGCTTATGTTCAGGAGTCAGTTGTGAAAATAGCAATGCTTAGTACCGGTGAGGAAGTGCTCCACGGTGATATTGTTGATACGAATGCGGCATGGTTGTCTAGCCTGTTTTATCAACATGGATTTGGCTTAACAAAGCGTTCAACGGTTGGTGATAGCCTGTCGAGCTTGGTTGAAGAGTTTTTAATGTTGAGCTTCAACAATGACGTGGTGATCGTGAATGGTGGTTTAGGGCCAACGACCGATGATATGAGTGCGGCCGCCGCAGCGAGAGCTGCTGAGTGTAAACTCGTGCTTTTCAAAGAGTGGTTGCAGCATCTAGAAAGTTTGTATGCTCGACGTGGCATCCCAATGCCAGACAGTAATTTAAAACAAGCCATGCTACCAGAAACGGCTGAGATTCTGGATAACCCGATAGGCACGGCCTGTGGTTTCAAGATGCTGATTAATGATGCCATTTTTTATTTTACGCCGGGTGTGCCAAGTGAATTTAAGCTTATGGCAGAGACGCAAATTTTGCCTGATCTGAGAAGAGCTTTTCCAGAGGTGCAAGGTTCATGTTGTAGTCGAATCTATACGTTTGGCCTTTCCGAATCCGGCATCTCGGACAAGCTTGATCAGCTAAAACTTCCTCAAGGGTATGAGCTTGGTTATCGCTCTTACTTACCTTTTATTGAAGTGAAACTCTTTGGCCCTTCTGACCAGCTTGAACAGCGTTTGAAGTTGGTACAGATGATCAATAAGCATCTTGAAAGCAATACCGTTAGTATTGATTTACCTATGGTTGAAAATGTCGGCCAGCTGTTGGTGGATAAAGAGTTAACCGTGTCGGTTTCCGAAAAAAGCAGTGGTGGATACTTAACTTATTGGTTAAATAGTGATGAAAACGCTGAAAGGCAACTTGGACATGGTTGGGTACTACCAAGCCAGACTCAAGCGATGAGCAACAGCGGAGACCCATTAGCAGAAACGTTTGCTCTGGCAGGAGCGACGCGAGAGAAGTGTGGGACGGATTTATCACTCGTCACTGGCGATATTGAAGAGGGTGTTTTTTCCGTCGCTTTATCGACACCGTCAGGCGAGTGGGGAGCGTTATATAAACTCTCGAAAAAGTATCAGCGCAATGATCAAGTTAAAGTGATCAGCACGGCAGCACTAGACTTGTTGCGTCGTTACCTAGAACGTAAACCGATGTTTGCACATTATGCATTTTTAGAGAAAGTTAAAGAGATGCATCTCCCAGGTAGTGCTTTATAACCAGAGACCTATAACAGCCTGAGAGATAAAACACGTAGATACAAAAAAGCCAAGGTAATCACCTTGGCTTTTGCGTTTTATACCGTCGAGTCACGTTATGCGCGCTGCTTTTCTTTCATCGCATAGTTAACGCCACTGAGTGACAAATCCGATTTTGCTTTACAGATACAAGGTAATATCTCATCACTTTGCGTGTAAGCCATGGCAAAACCAACATACTCCACTTCACCAGATTCCAACTTGCAGCGACAAGCGCCACAGTGCCCATCACGACAGTTGTATTCTGGTAATAAGCCAGCTTGCTCCATTGTTTCCAAAATTGTATTGGAAGGGTTGGATTCAATACTGATGAGTTTGTTGATTTTGAGTGTTGCCATTACAGCTCGAATCCTTCGAAGTCGTCTGCGCGAACTTCATTGTCAATTTGACCCACAAGGTAAGAAGAAATTTCCGCTTCTTGAGGTGCAACTTGAACGTTATCTGAAGACAACCAAGCGTTAATCCACGGGATTGGGTTGGTTGTTGCTTCTGGATAAGCTGCAGGTAGACCTACTGCTTGCATACGGATGTTGGTGATGTATTCAACATATTGGCTTAGGATGTCTTTGTTTAGACCGATCATAGAGCCATCTTTGAATAGATACTCTGCCCACTCTTTTTCTTGCTCAGCCGCTTCTTTGAATAGGTCAAAACAGTCTTGTTTTGCTTCTTCTGCGATTTGCATGAAAGTGAAATCATCCTGACCGTTACGTAGCAGGTTGATCATGTGTTGCGTACCGTTCAGGTGAAGCGCTTCATCACGTGCAATCAGTTTGATGATTTTCGCGTTACCTTCCATTAGTTCGCGTTCTGCGAAAGCGAAAGAACATGCGAAACTTACGTAAAAACGAATCGCTTCTAGAGCGTTCACAGACATCAGACAGATGTACAGTTTCTTCTTAAGGTCGTACAGACTAACCTTAACTGTTTCACCGTTAAGGACATGCTCACCTTCACCGTAGCGATGGTAATCATTCGTCGCTTGAATCAAATCGTCGTAGTAGTGCGCGATGTCTTTTGCACGCTTCAGGATGTGCTCGTTCTCAACGATATCATCAAATACCACAGCAGGGTCGTTCACGATGTTACGAATAATGTGCGTGTAAGAACGAGAGTGAATCGTTTCAGAGAAAGACCAAGTCTCAATCCAAGTCTCTAGTTCCGGCAGAGACACAAGCGGCAGCAGTGCCACGTTAGGGCTACGACCTTGGATAGAGTCTAGAAGCGTTTGGTACTTCAAGTTAGAGATGAAGATGTGCTTCTCGTGATCTGGCAGTTTGTTGTAATCGATACGGTCGCTAGATACGTCTACTTCTTCTGGACGCCAGAAGAAAGAAAGTTGTTTCTCGATAAGCTTTTCGAAAATCTCAAACTTTTGTTGGTCGTAGCGTGCAACGTTTACTGATTGACCTAGGAACATTGGTTCCTTCAATTGGTCATTCTTTTTTTGGTTAAAAGTACTGTAAGCCATAATGCCTCAATTCCTTTTAAACCTCCCCATAAGGGGAGGTTATCGATAGTCTGTCTTTACGGAGTGTTAGGTGCGGGTAGATTAAATCTTACAACCGCCGCCAGCACAATCGTCATCTTGTGGTTGAACAGCGTCTTTCTGTTCATCTTTTGCGCCATCACGAGTGTTATGGTAGTAAAGCGTTTTCACACCAAACTTGTACGCTGTTAGCAGGTCTTGAAGTAGTTTCTTCATTGGTACCTTGCCAGTCTCGTAACGTGACGGGTCGTAGTTAGTATTAGCAGAGATAGCTTGGTCAACAAACTTCTGCATAATACCCACAAGATGTAGGTAACCGTCGTTCGAACCGATGTTCCAAAGCAGTTCATAGTTGTCTTTAAGTTCAGTGAACTCAGGTACAACTTGCTTCAGAATACCGTCTTTCGAAGCTTTTACTGAAACATAACCACGTGGTGGCTCAATACCGTTAGTTGCGTTTGAAATCTGAGAAGAGGTCTCAGAAGGCATTAGCGCAGTCAGTGTTGAGTTACGTAGGCCGTGCTCCATAATTTCTTTACGTAGGCTGTCCCAGTCGTAGTGCAGCGCTTCGTCACAAATTAGGTCGATATCTTTCTTGTACGTATCAATCGGCAGTAAGCCTTTCGCGTAGTTCGTTTCGTCGAATGAAGGGCACTTGCCTTGCTCTTTCGCCAGTTCTACCGATGCTTTTAGTAGGTAGTACTGCATTGCTTCGAACGTACGGTGAGTCAGGCCATTTGCGCTACCGTCAGAGTATTTCACGCCATGCTTCGCTAAGTAGTAAGCGAAGTTGATCACACCAACACCTAGCGTACGACGGTTCATCGTCGATTTGTATGCCGCTGGTAGAGGGTAATCTTGATAATCAAGCAGTGCATCTAGCGCACGAACAACAAGATCAGATAGCTCTTCGAAATCATCTAGAGACTTGATAGCACCAAGGTTGAAGGCAGAAAGCGTACATAGTGCGATCTCGCCCGAGTCATCTTCAACGTTAGTTAATGGCTTCGTTGGCAGTGCGATTTCTAGACATAGGTTCGATTGACGAACTGGCGCTACTTCAGAATCAAATGGGCTGTGAGTATTACAGTGGTCCACGTTCTGAATGTAGATACGACCTGTTGATGCACGCTCTTGCATTAGCAGTGTGAACATTTCAATCGCTTTAACCGTTTCTTTCTTGATTGAAGGATCGTTCTCGTACTTCACGTATAGACGCTCAAACTCTTCTTGGTTTTCGAAGAATGCGTCGTATAGACCCGGTACGTCTGAAGGTGAGAATAGTGTGATGTTGCCACCCTCAACTAAACGTTGGTACATCAGTTTGTTTAACTGAACACCGTAGTCCATGTGACGAACACGGTTCTCTTCAACACCACGGTTGTTTTTAAGCACCATTAGAGAGCGAGCTTCGCCGTGCCACATTGGGTAGAATACAGTCGCTGCGCCACCACGAACACCACCTTGCGAACAACATTTTACTGCGGTTTGGAAGTATTTGTAGAACGGGATACAGCCAGTGTGGAACGCTTCACCACCGCGAATCTCTGAGCCTAATGCACGGATACGACCAGCGTTGATACCAATACCAGCGCGCTGAGATACGTAACGAACAATCGAGCTTGCTGTTGCGTTGATAGAATCAAGACTGTCGCCACACTCGATCAGAACACATGAGCTGAACTGGCGAGTAGGGGTACGTACGCCAGACATAATTGGCGTAGGTAGAGAAATCTTAAATGTCGATGTCGCATCGTAGAAACGCTTGATGTAATCAAGACGCGTTGCTTTTGGATATTTCGCAAATAGGCACGCTGCTACAAGGATATATAAGAACTGAGCACTTTCGTAAATTTGGCCCGTTACACGGTTTTGTACGAAGTACTTGCCCTCTAGCTGCTTAACTGCCGCGTATGAGAAGTTTAGGTCGCGTTTATGGTCGATGTACGCATCAAGTTCGTCGAGTTCTGCTTTTGTGTAGTCTTCTAGAATATGTTGATCGTACTTACCCATATCGACGAGTCGAGACACGTGATCATAAAGCGTTGGTGGCTCGTATTGGCCATACGCTTTTTTACGCAGATGGAATACCGCTAGGCGAGCAGCTAGGTATTGGTAATCCGGAGTCTCTTCAGAGATCAGGTCTGCCGCAGACTTGATGATTGTCTCGTGAATATCTGTCGTTGTGATGCCGTCGTAAAACTGGATGTGAGCGCGAAGTTCTACTTGAGAAACCGAAACATTATCTAGACCTTCTGCAGCCCAAGTGATAACGCGGTGGATTTTATCCAGATCGATACTTTCTTTACGGCCATCACGCTTGGTGACGGTAAGTTGTTGGTTCATTCTGCTTTATTTCCCTAAGAAAACTGATAAAAGCCGTATTTTTGTTTGTTTATGTGCAATATGAGTAAAGCTTGCGGCGGCTTTGTGATCAAAGTCTATCTATATATTGTCGCTTAAACACAACATATAGGGGTTCATTTGTTTGCGGGTTACAAGATAGTGCTATTACACTGATTTATCAAGGTACAGATCGGGGATGACTTGTGGATAACTGACAAAATGAAAAAAATCAGTAAGTGAACACTAACCGATGAGAAAAGGGCAGACTTGAATGGTTAAAAGCACGGTTTTGAGATCGGTTTAGAAATAACCGCATGCAAAAATATTTTCCTTGATCTTTGGCCGTTTTTATCTACGAAAAATAGGTTGGTTAAAATGGAATCTAGAGCACGAATTTTAGGCATAAAAAGACAAAAAAAGCGGCAACTTTGTGCTACCGCTTTCGATTCATTTTCTACAAAAAATGTCAATCACAAAACGCATTTTTTAACATAACGGCGTTCAGTATTTTTTAGTATGAACGATGTAGTTTACATCTACATTACGGCCGAGTTTGTAACTGTCATTAAGAGGGTTGTAATGCAGGCCCGTAATGCCCATTTCCGTTAGGTCTGTTTGGTCTATCATCTTCATCATTTCGGCAGGCTTGATAAACTTCTCGTGCTCGTGAGTCCCCTCAGGAACAATCTTAAGAAGCTTCTCTGCACCGACAATAGCAAACAAGTATGACTTGATGTTTCGGTTCAAGGTTGAGAAAAACACGTGACCACCAGGTTTTACTAGGGCAGCACAAGAGCGGATAACGGAGAGAGGATCTGGAACGTGTTCAAGCATCTCCATACAAGTCACGACATCGTAAGTCCCTGCGTTTTCTATAGCGTGGTCTTCTATTGTGCTCTGAATGTAGGTCAGTTGAGTACCTGTTTCTAATGCATGTAGTCGTGCGACTTCTAAAGGTTCTTTGCCCATATCAAGTCCAGTAACAATAGCGCCTTCTTTCGCCATGCTTTCAGCAAGAATGCCACCACCACAGCCGACATCAAGTGCACGCTTGCCAAACAAGCCATTTGCTTTTTCAAGTACATAGTTCAAACGAAGGGGGTTAATTTGATGAAGTGGCTTAAACTCGCCTTCTAAATCCCACCATCGAGAAGCCATGTCCTCGAATTTCTTAATTTCACTTGGGTCGACGTTTTGTGCTTTAGTCATAATTGGTTTTATTGCATTCAATCTGAGTCCTTTAGAGGGCGCCAGTATACTCCAACGTTTTATCCCCAAACAACCTCGATGTGCTTAGTGAAGGGACAATGACAGAGTTCACTGGCGCGGCAAACGCGACAGGTTCCTGTAATTTTGAAAGCGCTAGCTATTGTTTTTGGTTCATCCTTGAACTAGTGCCAGTGACAATACTCTAAAACCTGCATTTTCGCGTTGTGTGGTTAAAGGAATTTACCTCGCTTTTCCGCGTAAAGAGTCCGATTTTGCTCAATATTGACCGAAATATAACCACTAATCAGAAAGATATGGGATGAGTGTGCAAATTCTCGACATTTGATTCATAACCAAGCTCACAACCTGATAAAAGGAGAGGGAAAGTGATGCCGAAGTGATGAATTGTGTGTTATATTTTTGCACCTTACACGTATCGTAATTACGATCAGATAATAGAGGGATAATGGCTCTATGAGCGATTTAGCTAAAGAGATCACGCCCGTAAACATTGAAGATGAGCTTAGAGGTTCATATCTAGACTATGCGATGTCAGTCATCGTGGGTCGTGCTCTTCCAGATGTGCGTGATGGCCTAAAACCAGTACACCGCCGCGTTTTATTCGCGATGAACGTACTAGGCAACGATTGGAACAAACCATATAAAAAATCAGCCCGTGTTGTCGGCGACGTAATCGGTAAATATCACCCACACGGTGATAGTGCTGTGTACGACACAATCGTACGTATGGCTCAACCGTTCTCGCTTCGTTACATGCTGGTCGATGGTCAAGGTAACTTTGGCTCTATCGATGGCGACTCTGCTGCGGCAATGCGTTACACCGAAGTTCGAATGGCAAAAATTGCCCATGAACTATTGGCTGACCTAGACAAAGAGACCGTAGACTACGTACCAAACTACGACGGTACTGAGCAGATCCCAGCGGTTCTTCCAACTAAAATTCCAAACCTATTGGTTAACGGTGCTTCTGGTATCGCAGTAGGTATGGCAACCAACATCCCGCCTCATAACCTTGGCGAAGTGATCGATGGCTGTCTTGCATACATCAATAATGAAGAAATCACTATTGATGAACTAATGGATTACATTCCTGGTCCTGATTTCCCAACGGCGGCGCTGATCAGTGGTCGTAAAGGCATTGTAGACGCGTACAAAACAGGTCGCGGCAAAATCTACATGCGTTCGAAAGCGGACATCGAAGTGGAGAAGAATGGTAAAGAAACCATCATCGTCACTGAGATCCCATACCAGGTAAACAAAGCTCGCTTGATCGAAAAGATCGCTGAGCTAGTTAAAGATAAGAAAGTTGAAGGCATCAGTGCACTACGCGACGAGTCAGATAAAGACGGTATGCGTATTGTTATTGAATGTAAGCGCGACGCTGTGGGCGAAGTTGTTCTAAACAACCTATACGCTCAGACTCAGTTGCAAACCACTTTCGGTATCAACATGGTGGCCCTAAACAATGGCCAACCACAGCTATTCAACCTGAAAGATATGTTGAAGTGCTTCGTTGATCACCGTCGTGAAGTTGTGACTCGTCGTACTATTTTCGAACTACGTAAAGCGCGTGAACGTGCCCACATCCTTGAAGGTTTAGCGCTAGCGCTTGCCAACATTGATGAAATCATTGAGCTTATCCGTAAGGCGCCAACACCGGCTGAAGCAAAAGCGGGCCTTATCGCTCGTGGTTGGGATTTAGGCAACGTTTCAGCAATGCTAGAGCGTGCTGGTACAGATGCTGCGCGCCCTGAATGGCTAGAACCTCAATACGGCATCCGCGATGGTCAGTACTTCCTGACAGAGCAACAAGCACAAGCAATTCTAGATCTACGTTTACATAAACTAACAGGTCTAGAACACGAGAAGATTCTTGGCGAATACAAAACACTTCTAGAAGAAATCGCTGAACTCATGCATATCCTTGCAAGCACTGAGCGTTTGATGGAAGTGATCCGCGAAGAACTTGAAGCGGTTCGTGACGGCTTTGGTGATGCTCGTCGTACAGAAATTACAGCTGCGAGCCATGATATCGACATGGAAGAGCTGATCGCACGTGAAGACGTTGTGGTTACTCTATCGCACGGTGGTTACGTTAAGTACCAAGTACTGAGCGACTACGAGTCACAGCGCCGTGGTGGTAAAGGTAAGAGTGCGACCAAGATGAAAGATGAAGACCATATCGAGCGTCTTCTAGTGGCGAATACCCACGATAACATCTTGTGTTTCTCTACTCGCGGTAAAACATACCGTCTGAAAGTTTACCAATTGCCTCTAGCGAGCCGCACTGCTCGTGGTAAGCCAATTGTGAACATCCTTCCACTAGAAGAAGGTGAGCGTATTACTGCGATTCTGCGTGTTGATGAATTCTCTGAAGACAAATTCATCTTCATGGCAACAGGTGACGGTACGGTTAAGAAAACGCCGTTGAACCAATTTGCAAATGTTCGTTCAAATGGTCTGATTGCGGTAAACCTACGTGAAGACGATTCGTTAATCGGTGTGGATATCACTAACGGCGAAAACGAAATCATGCTGTTCTCTAAAGCGGGTAAAGTGGTTCGCTTTAAAGAAGCAGAAGAAATTCCAGTACTTGACGAAAATGGTAAGCCAGTTCTTGATGAGAATGGTCAGCCAGAGATCAAGTTTAAAGGTGTTCGTCCTATGGGTCGTACTGCCTCTGGTGTTCGTGGTATGAAACTGGCTGAAAATGACCAAGTTGTATCACTTATCGTTCCTTCGCACGAAGGCGACATCCTAACGGTTACAGAAAACGGTTATGGTAAACGTACAGCGCTGAGCGAGTACCCGACAAAAGGTCGAGGCACTCAAGGTGTCGTTTCTATCAAAGTTTCTGAGCGAAACGGCCCGGTAGTTGGTGCTATCCAGGTTGTTGAAGGTGATGAAATGATGATGATCACCGACGCTGGTACACTAGTACGTACTCGTGTGGGTGAAGTTAGCCAGGTTGGTCGTAACACGCAAGGTGTAACGCTTATCCGTACTGCGGAAGACGAATCTGTTGTTGGTTTGCAACGTATTGAAGAAGTTGATGACGAAGAGCTGCCTGCTGGTGAAGAAGCAGAAGCGTTAGAGTCAACAGACGAAAATACGCAGCAAGATACTCCAGAAGCACCAGCCGCTGATGATGCAGAGGAAGGTAACGAAGAGTAATCTTTCGTCACTATTCTAATGTAAAAAGCCGAGCCTCAGTTGCTCGGCTTTTTTGTACCTCTATCAACGCAATACAAGCATTAAACCAGTACACTAATACTCAGTTTGTCTAGGGAGCGCGTTATGTCTGTTTGGTTTTTCATTGCCATCACTTTGATGGGATTATTCGTCGTCGTATTATCGCTCAGCGCTTCAAGAGTAAGAGCGGCACAATGGTTCGGTTTTTGTGCTTTGGTACTAGTGTTAACCAGCGCTAGCTTCTTATTGTTGCGTCAATCTCCTCCACAACCTATTCAAGCTGAAGTCTCTCGAATGATGACTGCTCGCGATATCATGCAGGAAATTCAAGACCAATTGCGTGAAGACCCAAACAATGCTGAATTGTGGTTTCAGTTAGGGCAGGGATACCTGCTAGAGGGAGAAATGGATGGCGCGCTGATTTGTTTTGATTACGCCATCCAACTGACTGAGCCAGTCGGTGCCACGCAACTTGCTGCGAAAGCGACGACCTTATACTACATTCACCAGCAATCAATGACGCAAGAAGTCAGTTTGCTTCTAGAACAAGCTTTGCAGATAGAACCGCATAATGAAGCGGCTTTGTCTTTGATCGCCAATGATCATTTTTTGTCATTCCGCTTTCAGGAAGCCATTGATACTTGGGTGCTATTGCTCGACTCGAACGATCCAAGCTTGGATCGAGTACAAATTATTAACTCGATCAATAAAGCGAAAGAGCTGTTGTAGGCGTAGACTCTAATAAGTAGTAGAAGAAAGGTGGGGGACGAATGAAGAATAAAGCGTTCGGAATATTGGTGGTGCTGTGCGGCTCCGTGTTAGTGGGTTGTAGCTCTTCCGAACATTCTGGCACTTCATCTACGGTTTATTACTCTTCCGGTTATTACGACCCTTGGTGGTACGATCATGACGACTACTGGATTTATTACTATCCGGGTTGTTGCGACAACGACGATGAATACAAAGAGAAACTAGAAGAGTGGTGGAATGGCTTGGATGAAGAGCAACAGCAATCCATCAAAGACAAAGTCGAAGATTGGAAAGACGATGACATGTCCGCCAATATCGATAACATGAAGCGACAGCTTGACGATCATTGGCAATCGCTGCCTGACGAGCAAAAGCAGGAGATTCAAACCAAGTGGGAGAACCGCCACGAGCGCATCGAGCCTATGGCTTTACAAGATAAAGCGGTGAAAGAAAAGGTTCAACAAAGAAAAGCATTGCCGGAAACGAAGATCCAGCGTCCAGTTGCTCGTCCAAATGTGCAGGTGCCTAAAACACGTCCACATATTCAGCCTAGGCCGAGACTTCCTCGTCGCTAATCTGTTTTCCTTTGCCTTCTATCAAACAAAAAGGGCGCAACGTTCGCCCTTCGTTTTATCCATTTAACCTAGTGTAATCGATACTGATCAGTACGTTGCTTCGCGCTCAGCAGCTGCTTTATCCCATTCTGGTGCCACCGTTTCTAAGAAGTGCTTCTTATCTGCGTTCATCTTTTCCATATCCATACCTAGTGCTTGTTGCGCTTTTGCTTTGGTCGAGATATCTGGAATTTGAACAGGGTCAGTAATGCCTTTTGTTGCTAATAAACGAACCAACTTAGTACGAGCGTCAGCAGCGCGATCAACTGCGGTACCGAGTACTTCAAGTGCTACCTCAGGAGCATGCATGTGAACACCGTGAGAAGCAATCGCGTAGTCCCAACGCCATTGTGCATGGCGAATATCTTGTAGGATAGGTTGCATCTCTTCTTCTGTTGCTCCTGCTTCCCATGCTGCACCTGCTTCAAAGTGCGCCGCTACGATTTGCTTCTCGGCGGTTAGCTTCATGTTTAGTACTTGCGCTTTGCGAGTCGAAACGATGCCTTGTAGCTGCTCTTTGGTTTGAGTATGGCATTGCGCACAGGTGTCTTCAAAACGATCAAACGGGTTACCCACTTTGTGGTCGGTGTATACCGTACCGTCTTCTTTGGTTACTTTAGGCATGTGACAGTCCACACACACCACTTTGTTTTTGCCATGAATACCCGCTCTCCAAGTTTCGAAACCTGGGTGTTGTGCCTTGAGCATTGGTGCTTTTGAAACGGCGTGCGTCCAATCTTTAAAGTTCAACGCGTCGTAGTATTTCTCCATATCAGCGACGTTGGTCCCCATGTCCCACGGGAATTTGACTGCTTTAGTCGGACCTGTGAAGTAGTACTCGACATGACATTGAGCGCAGACTGACGCTTGTTTATCTAAGCGAGATTGTTGGTCAAAATTTTTGCCGATGGTGTCAAAAGCACGCTCGACGTATGGGCGAGTCAGTGCCAGTGCGGGTTCGCCCTTCTTGAAGGCTTCAGAACCCGTATTGTGGCAGTCGGAACAACCGATAGGGTTGACGATTTCTGAGCCCAAGCGCGCCCATTTACCTTCAAAATAGCCGTCTTCACCGCGCTCTTCAATTACGCGGGCGACATCTGGGCTTTTACAACTCCAACAAGCCATCGGCATTGGCCCGGAGTTTTCGTCTACTGGTGCGCCAGTTCTGAGGGTTTGCCTCACATCATCAAGCGCGTAAAAGTGACCGCGCGCTTTGTTGTAGTCTTTAGCAAAACCATAACCAGCCCACAAGATCACCATGTTTGGGTCTTCACTTAAGGCATCTTCAATATGCTCGCTTTCCGATGTGGCTTTCCAAGAGTGATATTGGTCAGGATGGTTTTGTTCAAAGGTATCATTGCGAGGCTCTATGAGACCAGTATCCTCTGCCGCCAAAGGAGCACCAACCAAAAATAATTGGCTGGCGAATAAGGTCGCAACCGCGATAGGTGCGCTCATCCAGTGTTTTATGCTCACGGTGTTATCTCCATATTCGTTTTTATTAGCAGCGTTGTGAGGAGCTATTCCAAATAAGAATCGGAGATCTATCGTTAATATTAATAGTGAATTGAATAGATGAAATAGTGACCGAAATTGGCCTTGTTTTAGATCAATTTATGCTAGTGATCTTAATCATGTTTAAGTTCATATACCCCTAAAGTGGTATGTTGTAATCCCCTTTAATCACAGCGTGTTATGGGTATAACCATTCTAAAAATAAGGTGATTAAGGTCGCTTTTTGAACATGTGATTCTACCTCTTAGGAATTATAGAGGTATTATAAATACAGGTTTAGCGTTGTGGCTTTCCAAAATAAGAATTGATGTCATTTGAAGGTGTAAAAATATCTTCAGAGGAAATTAATTGTTGCTCAAATAATAGTTGATAAGAGTTATCAATTATTATCGAGCTAAGGAAAGAAAAATATGGGCAATATAAAATTGACCATAGAGACAATGCTGAAATTTCTCTTCATCTTTGCCATCTATGGTTTTTTCACCGCCGCCCATGCGACTTCTTCAGAGCCAGTTGAAGGTGCTCAAGCTGAGCGTCATCAAGTCGAGTTGATCCGTGACCGAGACTATAAATGTCTTCAATGTCATAAGGATGCTAAAGATACTCTGAATCTATCGCATGATTCGCAAGCGTTATTGAGTCAAGGTAAGCAGCTCAATTGCACTAACTGTCACAGCAACATCGGCCCTGATCACCGTGAAGGTGCACCCGATGTGATTAAGTTTTCTGCTGCGCAATCGAAAGCGGTGCACGACAAAGTGTCCCTTGACCCAAGCTTGATTCTCAAAGCTAATAGCCAGTGTGTGGATTGTCACGCGCCACTTAAGTTAAGAGAAAAGCATTGGACGCACGATGTGCACGCCAAGAATCTCACTTGTTCAAATTGCCACGATGTACACGCAGCGAAAACCAAAGCTTTGTCTTATGACAGAAAACAGCTGATTAAGCAGTGTGTGGATTGTCACTCTGAATTTGCCGTCGAACCTGAACTTGCCAAAGAAGAGGAGAGATAGCATGAAATGTTCGAGAAGAAACTTTTTAGCTAGCAGCGGTGCGTTGATTTTAACTACAGGCGTTGCGGGCACTTCCGTTGTTAGCTCCTCTCTTTATGCCAGCAACAGTGAACAAGCGAAGCGCATGGGTATGGTTCATGATGAAAATGCCTGCATTGGCTGTACCGCTTGTACCGATGCTTGTCGCGAAGTAAATAAAGTCCCTGAAGGCGTGACGCGACTTAAAATTCATCGCAGTGAACCGATTGGCGAATTCCCAGATGTGGAATACCAGTTTACTCGCGAATCCTGTCAGCACTGTGATAATCCACCATGTGTCTATGTGTGCCCAACAGGCGCAGCATACAAAGATGAAGCGACGGGCATTGTGGATGTACACAAAGAGAAATGTGTCGGATGTGGTTATTGCCTTGCTGCTTGTCCTTACCAAGTGCGCTTCTTTAATCCAGTCGATCACTCTGCGGATAAATGCAACTTCTGCCGCGATACCAACCTGGCGCAAGGTAAGCAGCCAGCTTGCGTGGAATCTTGCCCAACAAAAGCACTCATCTTTGGTGATTTAAATGACCCAGCTAGCGAGGTGAGCAAAGCTATCGAAAGCCATGTTGTCTATCGCGATAAATCGCATTTAGGTACGCAGCCTAAACTGTACAAAATTCCGCATAGTAAAGGGGAGGTGTCATCATGAACGGCTTCGAAAGTGCATTCCACTTTGACTCGTTAGTCTGGGATTGGATTATTGCGATTTACTTATTCCTCGCTGGGATGTCAGCAGGTGCGGTGATGATTTCTATATATTTAAAACGCAAAGTGATTGAAGGTGATCCCGCAAACAATGGCATTATAAAAGCAATGGCTTGGCTAGCGCCATTTGGCATTATTTCTGGCTTAGTGATTTTGATTTTCCACTTAACTAAACCGCTTGAGTTTTGGAAGATCATGATTTACTACAACCCGACTTCCGTGATGTCGATGGGCGTTGTCTTGTTCCAAGTGTACATGCTAGTGCTGTTTGTTTGGATCGGCGTTATCTTCCGTCATCAAATCATCAGCTTCTGCGAAGGAAAGTTGCCGAGTAAATTATTGGATTTTGCCGATGGCATCTTGATTAAAGCAGGGAAAGCCAACAACGCAATTGAATTATTCTTGGGCTTCTTAGCCATCGTGCTTGCGGCATACACCGGCTTTTTATTGTCTGCATTGAAGACTTACCCAATGCTAAACAATCCAGTACTGCCAATCTTATTCCTATTCTCTAGTTTGTCATCTGGCGCAGCAGCATGTTTGATGTTCGGCATCTTGGTGTTTGAAGAGTCGACCAGCAGCCCAAGTGTGTCTTGGGTACACGGATTTGAACGCCCAGTAGTATTGTTTGAGCTGTTTGTCTTAGTGACATTCTTTACTGGGCTTATCTTTAGTGGCGGGCAAAATGAAGCCGCGGCTTGGAATGCCATTTCGAGTGGGTTCTGGGCTCAGTGGTTCTGGGTTGGGGTGGTGCTCATCGGCATGATAACGCCTTTGACTCTTAATTGGTTGACGCCTTCTGAAGTTCGTCATAGGGGAAGTTACGTTTTTGCGGTCACAACGTTGAGTTTGGTTGGCGTACTCATGCTGCGTACTTTCATTCTCTATGCCGGTCAAATGACCATCGTGTAAGGAGGCAAAATGGAGGCTGAGCTCGGTTTCTTTTTGTTGATATTGGTGGCTGTCGCATCGACATGTGCGACGCTGCTGCATTGGGTTTGCTTTACGCTGCGGAAGAAGGGAGTGTTGCCACACCAAACCGCAACGTCTCATATTATCAGCTTAGCCTCCTTAGTTTGTTTGGCGCTTTTGATAGTCTGTTTTATTCAGGATAATTTTGCGCTTGAGTATGTGGTTACACACTCGAACAGCCAGTTACCTATCGCGTTTAAGATTGCAGCTGCTTGGGGCGGCCATCAAGGGTCTATGTTGTTTTGGGTGGTTACGTTGAGCTTATGGGCGTCTTTTATTGCTATCAAGTCGCCAGTTTGCACTCAATATACAGGCGATTGCTTGGGTATCATGAACTTACTTATTGCTATTTTCGCTTGGTTTACCCTCACCACGTCCAATCCTTTTGAGTATGCTCAGACACTAGCGTTGGAGGGACGAGATCTCAATCCGATGTTGCAAGATATCGGGCTTATTATTCATCCACCGCTGTTGTATTTGGGTTACGTTGGTTATGCCGCGATACTGGCATTCGCTTTAGCTGCGTTATTAGCGAAACGACCTATAAATGAATGGTATGGTGTTGCCCGTAGTGCCGCTTTCTTTGCTTGGGGTACGCTAACAATTGGAATTTTGATCGGTTCTTGGTGGGCATACAATGAGTTAGGTTGGGGCGGGTGGTGGTTTTGGGACCCGGTAGAAAACGCGTCTTTGCTGCCTTGGTTAATGGGTACCGCACTACTGCATAGCGGTGTGTTGTCGAAGCGTAATAAAGGAGCAATTTGGAGCACCTACGCATTGGGTTTTGCTACGTTCAGTTTGAGTATTCTCGGCACATTTGTGGTGAGGTCGGGTGTATTAACCTCAGTACACGCGTTTGCGGTTGATCCAACCAAAGGTGTAGTACTTCTTGCTGTTCTCAGCGTTTTGGTGATTGTCACCTTTGGTGTGCTCATTATGCGAGGGTTACATATTCCTCGTTTTACGCTCGATTCGTTAATAAGTCGTGCCTACATGGTATACATCGCTATTGGGCTTCTCGTTGTTTGTATGGCGATTGTTTTCCTCGGTACCTTTTACCCAATGCTTTATCAACTGCTTGGCCTGGGTAATATATCCGTTGGGGCACCTTACTTTAATAGCCTCGTTTTTCCCCTTACATTACTTGCTCTGACCTTTCTCGCCTTTATGCCCGTGTTGAAGTGGACGAAAGGAGCCAATCCTCATGCCGTTAAAACCATTGGGTTTGTCGGTATTCATGTTATTGCGGTTAGCACTATTTTCGTTTTTACTACAAAAGAGCTTCATATAACGACTTTGATTACTCTGGTATTAGCGACGTGGGTAGTGGTTTCTCATGTGCTATTGCTGTTTTGTGCAGAAAACAAGAGCAAATTAATGCCTATGTTTCTTGCTCATGTTGGCTTTGCGTTGGCTGCAAGCGGGGCAGTATTTAATAGTGACTATTCGTATGAATACAACTTACGGGCAGGGCCTGGTAGCTCGTATCAAAAAGCGGGTATCACCGTTGATTACCACGGGATTGAATGGTTAGTTGGGCCGAACTACACCGCAGAACAGGGGAGTGTTGATCTTTATTTGGAGAGCGGTAAGGCGCTGAACTTTCAACCCGAGAAACGGCATTACCCTGTGCGCGTGATGAATATGACCGAGCCCGCTATTCGATCACTATGGCATGGAGACTACTACATCACTTTGGGTGACAAGCTCGACAACAGCGCCTACGCAATTAAAGTGCAATATCGGGCGGGTATTTGGTGGATATGGTTTGGTGGCGCTTTAATCGTAATAAGTGCTTTGGGGAGTATGACGAATCGAAGGGGAAAAGGTAATGAGATCGAAAAATACGCTTAAACTGATCGTTCTCATATTGTTAGTTGCGATTTTTGTTGTCACCGCGACAATGGCATTATCCGATAGACCAAACGTGGAGATACAACAAAATCGTGTGTTATCTATCCCGGATTTTACCGCTTACTCACTTATTTCAGGCAATCGAATCACCGATGCAGTACTAGAAAATCAAGGTTATGTGCTATTGAATGTTTGGGCGTCTTGGTGTGGGGTTTGTAAACAAGAACATGATGATTTGCTCAACTTAGCTCGACAAGGTGTGCCCATCGTTGGTCTTAACTATCGAGATAAAGAGAGCGCGGCTAAACGCTATTTGAGCTCTTCACACAATCCATATACCGAAGTTATATCCGATCCTAATGGGCAACTGGCGGTTGAACTTGGTGTAATAGGAACACCTGAAACTTACTTAATTGATCAAAATGGCAATGTTTTGATCAAATATAGAGGTAAGTTAACAATAGACAAATGGAACTCGTTATTTTCGGGGTATTTTAATGTCTCACTTTAAATATGCTTACTTCATTATTGTTTTGTTTTCTTTGTGTTCTTCTTGGGTCAAAGCAGAGCAAATTACGCAGCATGTTGATCTGTTTGAATTTCATTCCGTTGAACTGCAACAAAGAGCAAATGCATTAGCCAAGGCTTTGCGATGCCCACAATGTCAAAACCAAAACCTTGTTGAATCTAATGCACAAGCCGCTAAAGATTTAAGATTGAAAGTGTACTCGATGGTAAACGAAGGAAGTACGGATCAAGAGGTAAAAGATTATTTGGTTCAGAGATATGGGAATATCGTTTTGTATCAGCCACCATTTAATTATTCGACAGCGGCGTTGTGGATCTTTCCTCTATTACTTTTGATCTTTTTTATCCTATTTTCGATCAAAATGATAAAGCGTCAATAATGTGACCACTATTCCACTATGGGAAATAAATCGTGCAGATAACAAACAGAATGTTATCATTTTTCCGAATTTATGAAGATTCCAGTATAAAGAAAATCAACGATTTGAGCTGGAGAAGTAATAAAAGAACTAAGTAGGTGCACGCAGTGGATTCAGTTATATTACAGTTAAAAAAAGACTTTTATTCGCAGATTCGTGCATTGCAAACCTCGAAACTGCCTCAAGTTACATCGTCTCTCGCCGTATTAACCGAAGAAGAAATTCAAGAACTCGAAGCGGTATGGATAGAGCTTACGGTTTGGAAACGTAGCCAAACACATTAAATCATCACCCCTACATGCAACTCATTATCAACCCCAGACAAAATTTGTCTGGGGTTTTTTATTGTAGTTTTTCAAAATTGTTATACTATAACAATTCGTCAGCGCGGGGAGTTGTTCTCTTTGGCTGTCTTTAGGGGATAACTGCTCTCAATTGTGATCTCTATATTGAAAAATGTGGTATCAATCCCCATAGTTGAAGAGCAATGAGTGAATCCCATGAATGCAATAACGAAAACGCATCAAGCGCATCAAGCAATAAATCGAGTGAGTATAGATATGGCGGAAGTACGTGCCAGAGTAGATTTTAAAGTCGGGGCTAAAAGTAATATCGATGCTGAAATCCTGTCTTTTCGTGGCCTGAAGACAGATAAAGAGCATGTGGCAGTTATCTTTAGGCAAGCGGATCAAACGCAAGAAACGCCTTTGGTGCGTATGCATTCAGAATGTCTTACTGGTGATGTTTTTCACTCATCCCGTTGTGATTGCGGTGAGCAATTAGAAGAAACCATTCAACGCATGGGCGAATCTGGCGGTATTATTTTATACCTACGTCAGGAAGGTCGTGGTATTGGTCTATACAACAAAATTGATGCGTACCGTTTGCAAAGCCAAGGTATGAACACCTATGAAGCAAACAACCATTTGGGTTTTGACGATGACCTGCGTGATTTCACTGAAGCAGCGCAAATGCTCGAAGCATTAGGTGTAAGTAAAATTCGCCTTGTGACCAACAACCCTAAGAAAATCCGTGAATTAGCAGAATACGGCATCGAGATTGTTGAGGTTGTCAATACCTCTGCACATATTAAAGATGGTAATGAAAGCTACCTAAAAGCAAAAGTTTCTCATGGTAAGCACAATCTAAAATTCTGATTTTATTTATTAAATTATCAGTTTTGCATGTTAAAAGCCTCACAATGATGAGGCTTTTTTTGTATCTAGAGTTGAAAATAAATTGTAAATTTGTATTATCTCGTGACTAATAGTGCAAATAAGAATAATTAGCACTACGAATAAAACAAATAAATTGCTCAACAAGGATGCTTCAGATGAATGCAAAAACAGTTTTAGTCCAATCTATTGCTGCATCACTCCTCATTGCCAGTGGTTCTACCGTTGCTGCCCAAGTAACGAAACAACAAGTCGTTGAACATTATGCAGACGTTGCACATGCAGTCTTTGCTGACTCAGTGACAACGGCGAAAACGCTCGACGTAAAAATCGACGAATTTCTAAAATCGCCATCAGCGGATAAGCTTGAAGAAGTAAAACAAGCGTGGCTAGACTCTCGCGTTCCGTACCAACAATCTGAAGTATTCCGTTTTGGTAACGCGATTGTTGATGACTGGGAAGGGCAGTTAAATGCCTGGCCACTTGATGAAGGCCTAATTGACTACGTGGCGACAGATTACCAATATGAACTCGGTAACGAAGGCGCAGCTGCAAACATCATCGCAAACACCAGTTTACAGATTGGTGCTTCTAAACTAGACGTTGCAAACATTACTCCAGAATTGCTAGCGGATCTCAACGAAGTAGGTGGTTCTGAGGCAAACGTTGCGTCAGGTTACCACGCGATTGAATTCTTACTTTGGGGTCAAGACCTAAACGGCACAAACGCAGGCGCAGGTCAGCGCGCTTACACAGACTTCGTTGTCGGTCCTGAGTGTACGAATGGTCACTGTGACCGTCGTGGTGAGTACCTAAAAGCGGCAGCCGATCTACTGGTTCAAGATCTTGAGTGGATGGAAAAACAGTGGTCTGCGGAAGTGAAAGGCAACTACCGTGAAACGCTTCTTAATGATTCTGCGGATAATGGCCTACGTAAAATGTTGTTCGGTATGGGGTCATTGTCTTTAGGTGAGCTTGCTGGTGAGCGCATGAAGGTGGCGTTGGAAGCAAACTCGACAGAAGATGAGCACGATTGTTTCTCAGACAATACGCACAACTCTCATTACTACAACGAGCAGGGCATCTATAACGTTTACACAGGTCTTTACAAGCGTGAAGACGGCACATTGCTTTCTGGTCCGAGTATTGCTGACCTAGTGGCTCAAAAAGACAAACAAGCAGCTAAAGAGATCCAGAAGCAGTTTGATGTTACGCGTAATCAAGTTGGTAAATTGGTTACGTCTGCGGAGAAGAACAACCAACACTTCGACCAGTTAATTGCAGCGGGTAATGCACAAGGCAACACGTTAGTGAATGACACCATCATGTCATTGGTTGCTCAAACCGGTTCAATTGAACGTGCTGCGGGTATCATTGGCATTGATAGCCTAAGCCCTGATACAGCAGACCACGAGTTTTAATCAAAGTACAAAAAATAATTGAAAGGGCTCGTTTGAGCCCTTTACCGTTTTAACTCGCTGTTATCCCACCCCTCTTGTTGTGTTTTAGAGCAATGATATGAAGCCTTACTTAATTTCGGCCTTGGCCGTGATCTTTTCTTCTACTGCTATCGCGTATGATGTGAAATCTGGTGGACAAACGAGCGTCAAAAAAGAAGGCGCCAACGCGTATTCTCTTCCTGCCGCGAACCTTCCTATGAGTAAACGTCTTGATTTTAGCGTGGGCAATAGTTTTTTCCGCAACCCTTGGGTACAAGCGCCAGCATCAACGGACGCTCGTGATGGCCTAGGCCCGCTTTTTAATACCAATGGTTGTCAGAACTGTCACATCAAAGATGGCCGTGGTCATCCGCCAGAGAAAGATGATTTACATGCCGTGTCTATGTTAGTGCGCTTGAGCATTCCTGCGATGACGCCAGAACAAAAGAAAGCCTACATCAAAGACGGTGGCATACCTGAGCCGACTTATGGTGGCCAGCTTCAAGATTTCGCCCTGCAAGATCAAACGCCAGAAGGCAAAATCGAAATTACTTACACCGATGTCCCAGTGAAGTTTAAAGACGGTACGACGGTGACACTAAGAAAACCCCATTTGAACATTACCGAGCTGGGTTATGGCGATATGCACCCAGATACCGAGTTCTCAGCACGTGTGGCACCGCCAATGATCGGCCTTGGTTTGTTAGAGAGTATTCCTGACGAAACGCTACTGGCTTGGGTTGATGAACAAGATGCCAACAAAGATGGCATCTCAGGCAAAGTAAACAAGGTTTGGGAGATTGAGAAGGACGACTTCTCAATTGGTCGTTTTGGCTGGAAAGCCGGACAACCGACGTTAATGCAGCAAAATGCAGCAGCATTCAATGGTGATGTGGGTCTGACGAGCCATTTATTCCCCAATGAAAACTGTACCTCGAAACAAAGTATTTGTGACGACATGCCAAATGGCGGCAAACCAGAAGTGAGTGAAAATATTCTCGACTTCGTTGAGTTTTACAGCCAGCACTTAGCCGTACCTATTCGCCGAAATTCGAACGATCCTAGCGTGAAACTCGGTCAGAAAATCTTTGCTGCATCTGGCTGTGAAAGCTGTCATAAAACCAGCGTAAAAACCGCTAAGCGAACAGAATTGCCAGCGCTTTCTGAGCAGTTAATCCATCCATATACAGACATGCTTCTGCACGACATGGGTGAAGGTTTAGCCGATAACCGTCCTGAGTACTTAGCAAACGGCCGTGAATGGCGAACGGCACCCCTATGGGGCATTGGTTATACCGAAGAAGTAAACGGGCATACTTACTTCTTGCATGATGGCCGCGCCCGTAATCTGATGGAAGCGGTATTGTGGCACGGCGGTGAAGCGGAAACGGCGAAACAAAACGTGCTAGCACTGAACAAAAAAGAACGTGATGCATTGATTGCGTTTCTGAATTCTTTATAAGGAACCAACCATGAAAAAAACACTGTTAGTGAGTGCGGTTGCCGCAACGTTAAGTTTGGTTGGTTGCCAATCGACAGTCGGTTCGAGCTCTGCCAAGCCTGAGAGTACAAGTCATATTTCTCAAGCGGTCTACGAAGTTGAGTTTCAATCAGCGCAGACATTTTTAGGGCAAACCACAGAACTAGAACAAAGCTTCGCGGATTACTGCACATCAGAGACGAAAGATGATGCGCAAGTAAAACAGCAATGGCACCAAACTATGCTGACGTGGATGGCATTACAAGGTCAAGAGCGTGGCCCTGCTACGGCGTTGGAGCAAAGTTGGAATGTGCAGTTTTGGCCAGATAAAAAGAACACCACCGGCCGAAAAATGTCTGTGCTGACGAAATCTGACCAAGTTTGGAGTGCGGAAAAGATCTCCACGCAAAGTGTTACTGTGCAAGGTTTAGGTGCGCTCGAATGGCTACTTTACGATAAAGCGTCGACATTACCTAGCAACAGCAATACCTGTGCGACAGGTGTTGCAATTGCTGAAAACCTAGAGAACAAAGCGCAGATCATCGCAGATTCTTGGGCACAAAATCCCTGGAAGTCGTTAGAGATGACGGAATGGAAATCCGAGTACATTTCGCTGCTCTCTAATCAGCTTGACTACAGCATGAAGAAGTTGAGTCGTCCATTAGCGAAGATTGGTAAGCCTCGCCCGTATTTTTCAGAATCGTGGCGTTCAGAGACCTCACTTTCAAACTTAAAAGCCAACCTTCAAGGGATGGAAGCGTTGTACTTTGCTAACGGAAATGGCCTAGATGCGCTACTAAGAGAGCAAGGCCATGCAGATCTCGCTGACCGTGTTGTTCACCAGTTTGAAATGGCGTTGGAAACATGGCCTGAAGATAAGAGTTTGTTCACGGCTTTACAAAGTAAAGAAGGCTACCGCATGGTACTCGCTCAATACAACAAGCTAGAGCAATTGAAGTACTTGATCCATGAAGAAGTGGCGATCGAGCTTGGCGTGGTTATAGGATTTAATGCAACCGATGGTGACTGATCAAACCCGCCGAACCTTACTGAAAGCCGTACTCTTTGGTGCGGCCGCACCTATGATGCCATTTGGTTGTGCTTCAACACGTTCACGTCAACCAGCGTTGATTGGCTGCTCAATCATCGGCCGAGATAAATACGCAGCGGTAGTGGCCGATGAGCATGGTATGCCGCTATCTTCGTTGCCGATTCCTGAGCGTGGTCATGGTGTGGCGACCAACCCACAAGGTCACGCTGTGGTCTTTGGTCGTCGACCAGGAACTTTCTTCATGGTGTTTGATTATCGCTCTGAGCAGATGATCAAGCTGCAGCTAGCAAAACCGGATCGCCATTTCTATGGTCATGGTGTTTACTCCCGTGACGGCACGTTGCTATTTGCGACAGAAGGAGAAAGGGGCACAAGCCGTGGGATCATCGGTGTTTATGATGTGCAAAAGCAATATGAAAAGATCGATGAGTTAACGGGGTTTGGTCTAGGTCCTCATGAAGTGATCATGATGCCTGATGGCGCATTAGCGATTGGCGTCGGTGGCGTACACACCAACGGCCGTGAACCGCTCAATCTTGATAGCATGAGACCAAGCCTGAGTTACCTTTCACAAGAAGGTGAGCTGTTGGATCAAGTCTCTTTACCAGATCATAAGTTGAGCATCCGTCATTTAGCGCATGATGGTGCAGAGACGGTACTGTGTGGTCAGCAATATCGTGGAGAGCCGGATGAATACCCAGCTTTACTTGCGATGCACACTCGTGGAGGCGTGATGCAATCTTTGCATGCGGAACCCGAAGAGTGGGCGAGATTTAATCACTATGTCGCGAGTATCGCGGCGACGGATGAATGGATCCTTGCGACTTCTCCTCCGGGCAGTTGTTATGGGATATGGTCCAAAGCTACAGGGAAGTTGGTTGAGTTAAGTGCTTTGCCAGATGCATCGGGAGTGGTGACATATGGAAAGGAATTCAGGGTCAGCTCTGGTGCTGGCAAAGTGGTTGAGCAAAGGCCAACAACACATAAAAGCGCTTCTGTTAGTGGTGTTCAATGGGATAACCATTGGTCAAAGATTGTTTGAACCCAAATAGATAAAGAAACTTGATGTTAATTTCGACATCAGATTCTTAATTTTAAACCTGCAAGCTGTGAGATATTTGCCATACTTTTCATTATGGCAAGTAGCGCAAGGATCGTTTCAGTGTTTGCTAGGGTTTTAATCATGACGGCACTTATGGTGCCGTTTTTCAGCTTTTCTACCGTCGTTTCTCTCGAAGCTTCTGCACAAACAGAGCAAGAGGGAGCGGTACAAAAGCTGTCTGTCGAAAAAATGATCCATTATCCAGAGGTGATTGACCAGCTTTATCAAAGTACCAATTACCGTTTGAACTGGGAAAATGAAAGCGATATTGAGCAGTTTCTTTTTCAAGTAAACCTGGTTGCTCTTGCTGGCGTCACGGACGAATTCGAGAATCAACTCCATCGTATAAACCAAGTTCGATGGCAGGGAGATAACCTCGACTTTGATTTGGTAATGACAGATTCACTCTTGATGTATCTCAGCTATCTCGAGCAGCTCCCTGAAGAAGGTATCAATTGGTTATTTGCTAACAAAGCCCACGTGATTTTACCTGCTCCTAGCATCGATACTTTGTCCGTACTGAGTAACGAAATTACGGTAGGCAAACTTAGTCAATTCTTAGCAAGCCTTCGCTCTCCTTTACAAACGGACGAAGCTTTTTATTCCGCTTACTCCTCTTTATCCGAGCACGCTCAGTATCAATATCCAATCTATGAACAAACGGGCCTTGCCCGTGTCGGTGACCAATTAGAAAATAAACCGCTTCTGATTGAGCGTATGGAAGTGGTTGGTGTGGATGTATCGTATTTAGATATCACGACCCAACAGTATGATGAAGAATTAGAGTTAGCTGTGAAAGAGTTTCAGCGTATTCATGGCTTGAAAGAAGATGGGGTGATTGGCCCGAATACCATTCGATGGATCAACTTTTCTCCTCAAGAACGATTGCATCTATTGGCGCTGAACTCAGAACGTTCAAGGATTTGGTCTAAAGACAGAGATAATGTTGTCTTTGTAAATGTACCTGGATATGAAGTAACGTATTGGCACGATGGTCAACCGTTGTTCGAGTCTAAAGTTGTGGTTGGCAGAGCCTCAAGAAAAACACCAATCATGTCGGGGACTCTTGACTCCGTCATTCTCAACCCCACATGGAATGTGCCATGGACCATAATGGTGAAAGACATCATTCCTAAAGTAAAACGTAATCCGATGTATTTGATTAACCAGAACATTCAAATCATCCGGTCATGGACGTCAAACGAAATTATTGACCCTACAACCATCAATTGGGCGACGGTGAATCCGAGAACATTTCCTTATCGTATGCGACAGGCATCTGGCTTACACAATGCATTGGGATTGTATAAGTTTAATATGCCAAACCCCCAAGCTATCTATTTGCATGATACGCCAAGTAAAAACTTGTTCGAACGAGATAGACGTGCATTCAGTTCCGGGTGTGTCCGCGTTGAACATGCCGACCAACTGGCGGAGCTCTTATTCAAAACTCAGGGACTAGAAGAGCGCTTAGCGAAAAAACGGGAAAGTACGCGTCGCTCTAACACGTCGGTTCCTTTAGGAGAACGCATCCAAGTGCACATTATTTATCAAACCGCATGGCTAGAAGAGGGAACACTTTACTACCGAGATGATATCTATAAATACGATCACCGTAGTTGAAATCTTTAAATAAAATTTACAAAACTAAGAATCTTCTGTTTGTTCAATAATTAAGCGTTAATCGCCACATCTTAAAATTAGGGTGGAGCGATGTATGCATTTGACGTGACAAATGTGTTTGGGTAATGTCCGCGACTTGTTTAGTTGTTGAGCATTGTTTTTTGAAATGGTAAGTCGTAATTTTTCCCGCCGAGATTTCCTTAAAATGACCGCTGGTGGCGTGGTTTTGGCATCTGCCTTGCCATCGATTTCATGGGCTTCATTCCCTGACGAGCCACGTGAGTTGGCGATGAACAACCTTAATACTGGAGAGCTCCTCGAAACATGCTATTTCGATGGTAGACGCTATCTTGATGATGAACTAAAAAAGCTGAATGAGTTTTGTCGTGATCACCGTCGAAACGAAGTTCATCCGATGGATCGACGCTTGTTCGATCAAATCAGCCAGATTCAAAAGCTGATCGGTACAGATGCAGAAGTCATTGTAATTTCTGGTTACCGTTCGCCTTTGACCAATGCGTCCCTGCGTAAAGGGGCTAGCGGAGTGGCGAAGAAAAGTCTTCATATGGAAGGTAAGGCCATAGACTTCCGTCTTGATGGAGTGAAATTGTCTACTGTACGCGATGCAGCAATTAGCTTGAAAGCTGGTGGTGTTGGGTATTATCCAAGTAGTAACTTTGTCCATATCGATACAGGTGCTGTGCGTTCTTGGTAAGTCAATAGCAAGCCTCAGCAGGTCTTGAAGTCGCATGGGGTTAGTGTCATAGTTGCGCCAGTTTTAACGCAAATTTGTTTGGTAATAGGTTTTCTATGGCTCTGAAATACCAAGTTGTCCCAGTGACATCTTTTTCTCAAAACTGTTCTATCGTGTGGTGTGATGAAACGATGAAAGGCATCGTTATTGACCCAGGCGGTGACGAAAAGCAACTTGCTATGCTCATTAAAGAGCTTGGTATCGAGATCGTCAACTTGGTGCTAACTCATGGTCACCTAGATCATGTTGGCGGAACAGAGCCGCTGGCTGCAATGCTTGGTGGTACTGAGATCATTGGTCCTCATAAAGCGGATAATTTTTGGTTACAAGGTCTAGAAGGGCAAAGCCAAATGTTTGGTTTCCCATTGACTGAAGTATTTGAACCGCATCAATGGTTAAATGAGGGTGACACTGTCACGTTTGGTAATCAAGTATTAAAGGTATTCCACACACCAGGTCATACCCCTGGTCACGTTGTTCTTTATAGTGAAGAAGCGCGATTGGCGTTTGTGGGCGACGTATTGTTTAACGGTAGCATTGGCCGAACTGACTTCCCACAAGGTGATTTCAATACCTTGATTAGCTCTATCAAAGAGAAATTGTGGCCTTTAGGCAATGATGTCACGTTTGTCCCTGGTCACGGCCCTCAATCGACTTTCGGTCACGAACGTAAAACTAACCCGTTCGTTGCTGACGAGATGCCGCTTTACTAAAAGCGCGTGTAGTAAGCATTATTCTGGCTCGGCGGCAGCTAAGTATCGCCGAGTCAGTCCCACAAAATCCTCTGCTTCACGATCTAGGTCACTGGCTGATATAAACAGATCGTAGCCGTAAAATCCTCTTTGATATTTCATACGGTTGGCGAGCATCGCCAGTAAGCCTTTATACTCAATCCCATTGCTGTTTATGTATGGCTTAGGATCAAGCACCATATCTTCAAACTTATCTTCACACTGATTTTGCTTCGCACCTAAATAAAGTAGTGCGCGTTGGCTAAGGAGAATTTCTGTCGCTATACGAGGGCAGATCGAATCCAAATAAGGTGAGTAGTGTTTTAGACGAATACCAATCCAAGGTAGCGGCTGATGCCACCCTTCCTGCTGGTAGCTACAAATACCTATTGACTCAACATTTCGCCATCGGACGACCCATCCGCCTTTAAAAAGGTGTTGTTGGAAGTGAGAAGCTGTCAGCGTAAAAGTGACTTGGCTTTTTTTGATCATCAAGATGGCGAAACCAACAATTGCAGACATCAAAATGACCGACAACATGGCTTGCTTCCATCCCGGAGAAATGACAACCAAAAACAAGGTTATCAGTGCAACGAGCAACAAAAGTATTCTGTTGATAGGGGAGTCGGGTTTGAAATGTGAATTTGTTAGGTGCAGCGTTTCCATGCTTATAACCTCATCGAATACTTGATCAAAAATGCGTGGATGACTAAATGTGCATTGACTTGCATTTGAAATAAAAGAAACCTCTGTTTTTATACCCAGTATTCAATAAATCCGTTCATAAAATATCTGATTAAATAGTAGACGTTCTATGCTTTGAGCGCATTTTTCATCGCGTTTCGCCGCTAAAACCTACAAATTGCTTGTGAATTTTGGTATAAAACGCGCTTCAAATTTTCATCCCTGCTGAGATGCAGTGAACTGGAGAAATATTCAATGAGACTTGCTCATAAGCGTAAAGTGCAGATGAAACTGCAAAAACGCATTAAAGCGACAGTAGCAAACTTAGCTGCAGCACCTAAAGCAGTGAAGCCTGTTGCCGAAAAAGCAGTAGCACCTTCTGTTGCTGAAAAAGCTGTTGCGGAGAAAGTAGTAGCTGAGAAAAAAGTAGCTGCAGTGAAAACAGTTGATGTTGCCCTTACTCCTAAGCAACAACAAGTATTAGACATCGTTGTAGCAAATGCTGAAGGTATTAACCCTAAAGGCATTGGTCTAGCTGCAGGTCAAGAAGATACTAAAGCGGCATCATGGGCTACTGGCGCACTGAAGAAGCTTCTTGAAGAAAACCTAGTTCAAAAAGAGCAGTTAGCAGGTAACAAAGTTATCTACAAAGCAGTTTAATTACCGCTACCGTTCTAGATTGAATACCTCGGCCAATGCCGGGGTATTTTTTTATCTTCGTATTGAAAGTAATCCATTAGGTATTGATTTTAACGCTGCCAATAAGTGCTTTGTCACATTTTCTTAAATACTATGTAAATTTTTTGGCAGAGAAGTACGTACGTATCATTTTTCTTTTTACATCGTTAAGGGAAAAGTAACTCATTAATTTTATGATGGTTAAACTTGTCGCATAACAGCTGTCCTACGTAGTTATACGTAATACCTAAGGCTAATGTCTTATTGATGAATTACTCGCTTCCGTGTTCATGCCCATTTCGCATTCGACAACATTGTTACATCTTTTATACCGAATACAGCCAATCCTAATGAAATGGATGACAACAATAACCTTGGTGATAAAGGACGTGAACGATGAGTCTAATCCAAAAATCTTTAAAACGAGTGCTCAAAACAACCGCTGTCGTTGCCGCGATGACATTCGTTGTGACTTCTGCAAATGCTGCTGAAAAAGTCTATCGTTTAAAGCTTGCTGAAACTTGGGGACCTAACTTCCCTATTTTTGGTGATGCGACAAAAAACATGGCAAAAATGGCAGAGGAGATGTCCAACGGGCGTCTGCAAATCCGTATTGATTCCGCAAACAAGCACAAAGCGCCTTTTGGGGTGTTTGATATGGTTAAGTCTGGTCAATACGACATGGGCCACTCGGCGTCTTACTACTGGAAGGGCAAGGTTCCAAACACACTTTACTTCACTTCTATGCCTTTCGGTATGTTACCAACTGAGCAGTATGCGTGGTTTTACTACGGCGGTGGTATGGAGCTGATGGAGAAGGTGTACTCTCCACATAATTTGATGTCTTTCCCTGGCGGTAATACCGATACTCAGATGGGCGGGTGGTTCCAGAAAGAGATCAAGTCCGTCGAGGATTTGCAGGGTTTGAAAATGCGTATCCCAGGTTTTGCTGGTGAGATTTTGGCAGAGTTAGGTGCAAAACCAACGAATATCGCCCCTGGTGAGCTATATACCTCTCTAGAGCGTCGCACAATTGATGCCTTGGAGTGGGTTGGTCCATCATTGGACTTGCGCATGGGCTTCCACAAAATCGCGCCATACTACTACACAGGTTGGCATGAGCCAGCAACTGAGCTTCAGTTCCTCGTTAATAAGCGTACTTGGAACCGTCTACCTGATGATCTAAAAGCGATTTTACAAGTAGCAATGAAAACCGCCGCTTACGATATGTACACGCAATCGAAACACGAAAGTGGCAAAAACTGGGCATCTATCAAATCTGAATACCCAAATGTTGAAGTCAAAGACTTCCCGCCTGAAGTAGTGGCTGCGTTGCGAGAAGCAAACGATCGTTTGTTGAAAGAGCACGCAGAAAAAGATGCTTTGGCGAAAGAGATTCAAGAGTCGCAAGCGAACTACATGAATCAAGTTCGACCTTGGTCAGACATTTCACACCGAGCTTACTTAAACAGTCAAGCTCAACAATAACGTTATGACGCAGGCGACGCCGAGAGGTTTAGCCTGCGAACGAAGCCCAAGAAAACTTCATAATGAATGCTCCGCACCATAGCGGAGCGTATCCAAACGTTCCACGGAGTTCGGAATGAGAAGTCTTATTTATATTGAGCGATTATTTAACCGCTTTAGCGATTTTCTCGGATGGTTGTCCAGCATCCTGTTTATTTTATTGTTGGTGAATGTGGTTTACGACGTTGTGATGCGATATGTATTCAACGATGTATCCATTGCATTCCAAGAAATGGAATGGCATCTATTCTCCGCCGTATTTCTGCTTGGTGTGCCTTACGCGATTAAGTCTGGTGGCCATGTTCGCGTCGACATTTTTTATGAACGCTTATCTTACAAAGCACAATCCATCATCGACATCATAGGCACGCTATTTTTCTTATTCCCGTTTTGCCTACTGGTGGCTTGGTTTGGTGTCGATTTCGCCAAAGAAAGTTACGCGCTAGGCGAGACGTCTGGTGATCCAGGCGGATTGCCATATCGTTGGATCATCAAAGCGATGATTCCGCTGTCATTTTTCTTTATGGCAGTCAGTGGCATTGGACTGCTGCTGCATTCGATCAACAAGATTGTTAACCCTCATCTTATCTATGCCGGTAATAACGGTAAGTCGTAAAAGGAAGTCATTATGATCGGTATAGTGATGTTTTTTGTCGCGCTCTTTGCGCTTTTATTGGGATTCCCCGTTGCCTTTACTTTTGGCGGTATTGCACTGATTTTTGGTGTTTGGGCTGAAGGCATCGAGATGTTTGCTTTCATGCCATATCGTATTCAATCCATTATGGAAAATACGGTGCTAATGGCCGTACCATTGTTTGTCTTCATGGGACTAGTACTTCAGAAGACGAAGCTTGCAGAGCAACTGCTTGAGTCGATGGGACGTCTGTTTGGCGGCGTCCGTGGTGGTATTGCTATTTCGACAGTATTAGTTGGCGCATTACTTGCCGCGTCAACGGGCGTAGTCGGCGCATCGGTTGTTGCGATGGGGTTGATCTCATTGCCTGTGATGCTTAAATACAATTACGACAAAGGTTTAGCGTGTGGGACTATTTGTGCGTCTGGCACGTTGGGCCAAATTATCCCACCTTCTATCGTGTTGATCTTGTTAGGGGATGTACTTGGCGTACCGGTAGGGGACCTATTTCAAGCTGCGATTTGGCCCGGTATTACACTTGTTGGCGCCTATGTGATCTACATTCTCATCTACGCGAAGTTGAACCCTCAAGCCGCACAGGCGATAGAGCGCGATGAGTCGATCAGTCGAAAGCAAGAAGTGTTCACCGCGCTGAAAGCCGTTTTACCGCCACTAGCACTGATCATTGTGGTATTGGGCTCAATCTTTGCTGGGATTGCAACGCCAACAGAGTCAGCGGCTCTGGGCGGAGCTGGTGCGATAGTTCTGTCGTTACTGTATAAGCAGTTTAGTTGGTCGATGATTTATGATGCATCGAAAGAAACCGTTAAAGTAACCGCAATGGTCTTTGCTATTTTGCTAGGGGCAACCGCCTTTTCAATGGCATTTACCTACACTGGCGGTGATTATCTAGTCGAAGAGTGGATGTTAGAATTGCCTGGAGAAAAGTGGGGCTTCCTCATCATTACCATGGTGGTGATTCTGATTTTAGGTTTCTTTATCGACTTCGTTGAAATCTGCTTTATCATCGTGCCAATTATTGCGCCGGTCGCTGAGTTGATGGGTATCAACATGACGTGGTTTGCGATTCTTATCGCAATGAACTTACAGACATCATTCCTAACACCGCCATTTGGTTTTAGTTTGTTCTATCTAAAAGGCGTCGCACCAGCAGGTGTCACTACGCGAGATATTTACAAAGGTGTGATGCCGTTTATCGCGATTCAAATTGTCGTGTTGGCTTCTTTGCTGTTTTTCCCAGGCTTTTATGGCATGAGTTGATCACTCGATAATAAAAGAGATTTTGTGAACTGAGAGTTTTTACCTTTTGAGACAAGTTGTTAAGCTGCTATTTATGTCTAGGCGGACGAAGTCGAGTTATTTGTGCTGCTAAGATAGTGAGCTGTAAAGCAGCGTTTCATGGAGGAAAGGGATGCCTCTCAAAGCAAAGTTAATTCTGCTGACACTGATACCCGTGGTATTGGTGTCAGCGAGTATCAGTTGGATTTCTATCTATCAAACCAAGACTCTTGGCAAAAGGGAGGTAGAGATCTTTCATCAAAACCTGATCCAATCAAAAGAGGCGGCGCTCAAAGACACGGTCGACGTCGCCTTTGACTCCATTTCTTATATCTACAACGATCCAACCTTAGAAGAGGGCGTTGCTAAAACACGCGTGAAAGCGATTCTAAACCGTTTAAGCTACGGAGCAGACGGCTACTTTTTTGCTTACGATAAATACGGCACCAACCTTGTACATCCTGTTCTTCCAGAGCTAGTCGGGGAGAACTTACTCTATCTTGAAGACGAGAATGGCGATCGTCTAATCGAAGCTTTGTTGTATCAAGCGCAATCAGGTGGCGGATTTCATCAGTACCTGTGGCAAAAGCCATCTACGGGTGAGGTCGTCCCAAAGCTTAGCTACGCCGCATGGCTCGATAAGTGGGAATGGATGATAGGGACAGGGCTCTATATTGAGGACGTCAGCCAAGAAGTCGCCAATATGCGCGCGGCGGTGAACAAAAATATCGAAACGACTTTTTTCTCGGTCGTCGTGATCTTAGCGGTGACCGTTGCTGTAATTATCGTTCTCACTTTAGCGATCAATCTGCATGAACACCGTCTTGCCGATAAAAACCTTAAAGAGTTGGCACATAAAACCGTCATGTTTCAAGAGGATGAGAAAAAGCATCTAGCGAGAGAGTTGCATGATGGAATCAACCAGCTGTTAGTTTCTAGTAAATGTCATTTGGATTTAATGAGTCATAGACTGGAAGACGAAAAACTCAAATCCCACTTAGACAAATCGCAACGTTCATTGGTCACCGCGATAAATGAGGTGCGGCATATTTCTCATCAACTTCGCCCTAGCGCCCTTGATGATATCGGCTTAGAGGCGGCACTGACCACTTTACTGCAAGACTTTCACTCTCACTCTGGGATTGATATAGAAAGTAATTTTGATACTCAGCAGTACAAACTGACGTCGGAAGTCGCGACGACCTTGTATCGTGTTGCTCAAGAGTCTTTGAACAACATCGAAAAACACGCAAGAGCGAAAAAAGTGACGGTTACTTTGCAAAAAATGGGCAATATGCTGCAATTACTCATACGTGACGACGGTGTTGGCTTTGTGGTTAACCAAGCAGTGCACCAACAAGGGATTGGGTTAAGGAACATGCAAGAGCGTGTAGAGTTCATTGGTGGTGAGTTTGAACTGATGAGTGAGCTTGGTTTAGGAACAGAGATTACCGTGCTGCTTAATTTGGATGAATTAGTTTATGGATAAACCGATTAGTGTGGTGATTGTTGATGATCATCAAGTGGTCTTAGATGGCTTCATGGCTCGCTTGGAGTTAGAGCCTGACATTGAAGTGGTCGGTACGGCAAGCAATGGGCTGGAAGCGATAGAAGTCGCAAAGCACCTTCAGCCTGATGTCATCTTGATGGACATTAGCATGCCGATAATGAACGGTATTGAAGCGACTGGGGTAATTAAAGAAGAGCGACCAGAGAGCAAAATACTTATGCTGACCATGCACGATAACCGTGAATACATCATGAAGGTCATGCAAGCTGGCGCAGTAGGGTACATGCTCAAGGAAATCTCGGCCGAGAAAATGGTGCAAGCAATAAAAACGGTGAATCAAGGTTCAACGTATTTCTGCGAGTCTGTCACACAAACGCTTTTTACCCAAGAGGTGGTGCCAGCCACTCAAAAAACGAATCCACTTAGCCGCAGGGAAGAAGCGGTGCTTAAATTAGTCGCTCAAGGAAACAGCAGTAAGAAAATCGCCACACTACTTAACATTAGCTACCGAACGGTAGAGACGCATCGCCACAACATTAAGCACAAGTTGGATTTACATTCGACGGCAGAGCTAGCGAAATATGCGTTTGAAACAGGGTTAACTGAGTAGGAGAGTAGTGCCCGCAAAAAGCGAGCACGTGAGAGCGAAATTAATCGACTTTTGTAATGCTGCCAAGCTCTAGCATTGGAGCGACATCGATATCCTCTGCATTCATCATTGTTGAGATGCGTTGAACGGAAGATAGCAGCAGAGACTGCTCCCATTCTTCCAATTTTTGGAATCGATTAATGAAGTGTTCCTGCAATGGCGTTGGTGCTTGCTTTAGGGCTTCTTGGCCTTTGCTCGTAAGTACAGCATGCACTTTACGCTTGTCTTGAACACTGCGCTGACGCTCAACAAACTGGCCTCGTTCTAGTCTATCTAGAATGGTCGTTGCGGTCGCTTGGCTCATGTTAGTGTGGCTAGACAACTGTTTAATCGTTACGTTATCTAACTCATTGATAGCACGCATCAAAATCAACTGTGGAGCGGTCAATCCAGACTCTTTGCTCAGCTTTTTAGAATGTAAATCAATAGCGCGGATGATCTGACGAATCGAGACCAATACTTCTTCGTACTTTTCCAATTTATTCATCCAGTCTGTAGGGAACATTTATCGAGGCGACACTAACTTAAATGCGCCCTTATTTAAAGGGGTGGAATCAAAAATTACCACTACAATTTTAAGTAGTGTCTCCAATTTCGTTTTGTCGCGTTGTGTAGACAAAATAAGAAGACCTAAAATTATTATAGCAATAAATGTTTGTGGTCTAACTATTGCGCTAGTGGTTTATCCTTTTAAAGGCGGAAATTGCTGAGTGAAAAGTAAGTTATTGGATTTTTTCATAGCAAAAAGATAGACAAAAACGTGTCAAATGATAGGATCTTGCGCCTTCACGGAATGTAAAACGTATCGTGTTCGAAAGATTTTTTTGTTTGGTACGTAAAAACAGTACAAAAATAGAGAGGAACGATGACAAAGGGTATAGATAAGTACAGTATCGATAGTACCGACTATACGGTAGGTCAAGACAACGTTCAAAAATGGGGTTTTGATGTTCATAACCCAGTTTTTGGTATTAGTGCAGGTTTAATTGCGCTGTTTCTTGTCGCCGCATTAGTTCTAGATGCACATACCGCAAAGACGGCACTTGATGGGCTGAAATGGAAGATCATTGGTTCATTCGATTGGTTGTTCATTATTGCAGGTAATATTTTCGTTATTTTCTGTTTGGCACTTATCGTTTCGCCAATGGGTAAAATCCGCCTAGGTGGTAAAGACGCTGTTGCCGATTACTCGTTCATGTCATGGCTTGCAATGCTATTTGCGGCTGGTATGGGTATCGGTTTAATGTTCTGGAGTGTCGCAGAACCTGTCGCTTACTTCACTGGTTGGTATGAAACGCCACTCGGTGTTGAAGCAAACACACCAGAAGCAGCGAGATTGGCACTGGGTGCGACGATGTTCCACTGGGGTCTTCACCCATGGGCAATTTACGGTGTTGTAGCACTTTCTTTAGCATTCTTTGCCTACAACAAAGGTTTACCGCTTTCTATGCGCTCGATCTTCTACCCGCTTCTGGGTGATCGCGCGTGGGGCTGGGCTGGTCATATCGTGGATATCTTGGCCGTTCTTGCGACCTTGTTTGGTCTTGCAACGTCACTGGGCTTAGGTGCACAACAAGCGGCAAGTGGTATTCATCACGTATTTGGTGTTGAGCCAGGCCTGGGCCTACAAATCGTCGTCATTACCGTTGTAACTTTGCTTGCTGTTGTTTCAGTCGTACGTGGTATTGATGGTGGCGTTAAAGTCATTAGTAACATCAACATGGTTGTGGCGTTCTTGCTACTGATTCTTGTTGGTCTTATCGGTTGGGCGGCGAGTCTAGGCTCGATTCCAACCACACTTATGGCATACGTAGAGAATATTATTCCGCTAAGTAACCCGTTTGGTCGTACAGATGAGGCATGGTTCCAAGGCTGGACAGTATTCTACTGGGCTTGGTGGATTTCATGGTCACCATTCGTAGGTATGTTCATTGCGCGTGTTTCTCGCGGTCGTACCGTTCGCGAATTCATTACAGCCGTTCTATTGGTTCCAACCGCTGTTACTGTTGTTTGGATGTCAGTATTTGGTGGTCTAGCGATCGAGCAAGTTGTTGATAAAGTAGGTGAGTTGGGCACGAATGGTTTGACTGACGTTTCACTTGCTATGTTCCAAATGTTCGATGTTCTTCCATTTGGTAGCATGCTTTCAATCATTGCTGTTGTGTTGGTACTTGTGTTCTTCATCACGTCTTCTGACTCTGGTTCACTTGTTATCGACAGCATCACAGCGGGCGGTAAAGTCGACGCTCCTGTACTTCAACGTGTTTTCTGGGCATTTATGGAAGGTGCAATTGCGGTTGCTCTACTGTGGATTGGTGGCTCAGAAGCAGTTCAAGCGCTTCAGGCAGGTGCAATTTCTACAGCACTACCGTTTACCTTCATTCTGCTTGCAATGTGTGTGAGCTTATTGATGGGTATGAGAACAGAACGTCAATAACTCAGGCATTTTATAAATCTGTCTGAGTGACAAGTAATCAAAAGGCCAGCATTTTTGCTGGCTTTTTTGTGCGGTTTTTATGACGGTGAGACAAAAAAATGACACGTGAAAGTTCATATTTTACAAAGAGTTAATGTGCTATTTTGTTTTTTAAAAATTAGTGAATAGTCGTGAAAAAGTGTGTAATATTCACACACCTTAACTGTTCTCCCAACTCAAAAACTATAAATATGAAATTATCATTAAAACAAAAGCTTATTGGCGCAAGCCTTTCTGCTGTTGTTGTGATGGCAACAGCACTTACTTGGTTGTCGGCTGGTCAATTATTTGATCAGACTCGTTCAGGTGTCTATTCACGTGCGCAAAGTCTAAGTACTACTGCGTCAGAAGGAATTTCTGATTGGGTCAATATCCGTAAAGATATTGCTACCGCATTCAACGACTACTCGACAGAGCAAGACGTTGTCCCTTTCCTACAACAAGCTCGCAAGGCTGGTGGCTTTGATGACATCTTCCTTGGTACACCAAACGGTGATATGTATCGCTCTCACCCTGAGCGTAACCGTGCTGATTACGACCCTCGTACTCGCCCTTGGTACAAAGATGCTAACGCCGCAGGTAAGCAGATCATCACAGCTGCATATCAAGATGCAATCACTAACGCGCTGCTTGTAACCATTGCTGAGCCAGTAATGAAAAATGGTCAGTTTGTTGGTGTTGTTGGTGCAGATGTACTGATCGATCAGCTTATCAGCGACGTGATTAACCTAGATGCAGGTGAAAATGCGCATGCGATGTTAATCGATATGAACGAAGGTACGTTCCTAGCGCATCCAGATAAAAGCTTAACGCTTAAGCCTATCACCAGTGTTCTAAAAGACTTTTCAGAAGATGCAATCGAGCGCGCTGCAGATGAAGGTCGTATCGAAGATACGGTAATCAAAGGCAAAGAGAAGCTTTACTACTTTAATAAAGTACCTGGCACGCATTGGATGTTCGCGATTGAAATGGATCGCGCAACGGAAGAAGCAGGGCATGCGGTATTGCTACGTGACCTATTGATCACTGCTGTGATGATCACCATTGTGGTTATTCTTGCGGTATCTTGGTTGGTTGGTTTCTTGTTCCGTGACTTGAGCCGCGTATCAAATGCACTTGAGGAAATTGCATCTGGTGAAGGTGACTTAACGCAACGACTAGAACCACGCAGTGATGATGAAGTAGGTAAACTGGCTGAAAACTTCAACCGCTTTGTTGGCAACATGCACACGATGGTGACCAAGCTTAGCCACGTATCATCTGCGCTTTCAGAGCAAGCACGCACGACGGCACAGCAAGCTGAAGAGCGCAGTCAGCGTATCTCTTACCAGCAAGATGAGATCAACATGGTGGCGACGGCTGTGAACGAAATGGCAGCAGCGACACAAGAAATTGCAGGTAATGCAGATAGCACGGCAAGTAACTCAGAGGAAGCGGTTCAAGCTTGTTCACACGGTTCTAGCCAAGTGACTCAGACGCAAGGTTCTATCCAGAACTTGGCGCAAGAAGTTCAAGTTGCCACTGATGTGATTCAAGAGCTAGAAGCACACGGAAATAGCATCAATACGATTCTATCAACGATTCAAGGTATTGCTGAGCAAACTAACCTACTTGCACTTAACGCGGCAATTGAAGCGGCACGTGCAGGTGAACAAGGCCGTGGCTTTGCTGTGGTTGCGGATGAAGTTCGCGTATTGAGCCAACGCACTCATGCTTCAACGCAAGAGATTCAAGAAACTATCGAGATGTTACAGGGCACAACAGCGAAAGCGGTTGGCATCATGGGTGATAGCCGTCGTCTGGCTGACACCAGTGTTGATGATGCAAACGCGGCTGCAGCGAGCTTGACGCAAATCCATACTGCTGTTGAGCGCATCAGTGACATGGCAACGCAGATTGCATCGGCGGCAGAAGAGCAAGCATCGGTAACAACCGAGATCACGCGTAATACTGAAGGCATTCGTGACGTTTCTAACGAGCTGTCGGTAGAAGCTCATCAAGCAGCAGAACAAGCTGCCCACCTATCTGAGCTTTCACACGAATTAGAGCAAGAGATTCAACGCTTTAAGCTGTAATCGGATACCGACCTAAATAAAAAGGAGCCATTTGGCTCCTTTTTTGATCGCTTATTAAGCTAGAAAGACGTTATAGCCAGAACTCACTGATCGGTTGCTCTTCGCTATAATGATGGGCGATTTGCGCTTGTAGCAGTTCTGCCGTAGCAATTGCATCGGTTAATGCATGGTGAGGGGTATAGTCTGGCAGACCATAACGGCGTCGAGATTGCGCTAGCCGAACCGATTCTGGCTTTTTCCCTTTTAAACGCTCCCAGAGTGAGCCAGAGCGTTTCTGTTGAATGGTTTCTTCAAGATGCAGCGTATCTATCACTGGAAACTCAATTCCTTCCCCTAAACGGCTTTTGAGTGCTTTATCCAGAAATTCTCTCTCGATACGACGATAATGCACAACAATGATTTTTCCGCTTAAGCATGGTAGTAGCTCGCTTAAGATGTCGCCCAAGTCAGGTGCATCGATCAATTCACTGTGAGTAATACCATGTATGATTACCGAGTCTTCATCGAGTGCTCGCTGCGGGCGAACTTTCCAATGACGTGAATTGCGCAAAAAAATCCGTTTCAAGTTAAACGGCACTAAACCAATGGTAATGATGTCATGTTTCTCGGGATTCAACCCCGTCGTTTCGAAATCTAGCGCGACGAACTCCACCTCAGACAGGGGGGTCTCTGGTGCAGGTGGTTTATTGCTATAAAACGCAATTAAATTCTCATCTTTAGCCATCTCCAACTTTTGTTCAAATTTCGTTGGCCACTGAATGGTTGGCTTCTGAAAGAGCTTTTTGATCATGTTCAACCTCACTTAAAGCTCTTATTCGCTTGGTAGCGGAACTTAAGGAAGTTCTGACCATTGCTTAGGATTTGGAAAGCATCTTTTAGGTTGCGACGTTCAAATTCAGAGAGATTTTCTGGTTCGATATTGTTATCTGGGTCAATGCCTAATTCCACGTCCGTCGCTTGGTGACGAATACGCACCATGGAAATAAACTCTAGTGCGTCTTTTAAGTCTTGTGCACGACCTTTTGGCAAAATGCCAGCATCAATGATGTCGTCGAGACGCTCAAACGAGTTCTGTGCACGTGAGCCAACCGCCAGAGAGTGAACACGAATTAAGTCGACCAGAGGAGCCGTACCGCGACGTTTGAGGTTGATGGAGTTGTTGTGTCTACCATCTTTCTCCATCACAAAGTCTTTAAAGAAGCCAAGTGGCGGCGTTCGGTTAAGTGCGTTACGAGCCAGACAGGCTAAGAAGCGATTGTTTTTACGCGCACGACGAACAATAAAGCTGGTTAATTGTTCTGCCCATTTTAAGCGACCGTAAACGCCATCCAAATCGAAAAAGATGGACGCGTTGAGTAGCGCTTTCGGGTTCGGGTTATCAATCCAGTCAGCGAAGCACTCTTCCCACTCTGAACGAGTCATGCGCCATAATGGGTTGGTTGCCATAATATCGCCCGTACAATACTTGTAGCCACAGGCATCTAATCCATCACTGACGTATTTCGCTAAAGCTTCGAAGTACTTACCATGTTTCTCTTCTTGGTAGGTCTCATCTAGAATGATGGCGTTATCTTGGTCAGTCACCAACAGTTGCTCATCACGTCCCATTGAGCCAAGTGCAAGGAAACAATAAGGAATTGGTGGTGGGCCAAGCTCTTCTTCAGCCATTTCTAACAGACGCTGTTTGAAGCTTCGACCAATCACGGACATCGCACTGCCCACCATGTGTGAGTTGGCATCTTCGTTGACCAGGCGTACAAAGCTGCTTTTTACTTCTTCAGCAACAACTGCCAAATCTTCGATGGTCTGTTGTTGGAAAATGCTGCTCACCAATAAGAGCGAGTTTTGTGATTCATAACGAACAATGTCGGTTGTTTCGATAATACCAATAGGCAATTGGTTTTTAACCACAGGCAGATGGTGCACGTTGTAACGCAGCATGGTTAACATTGCTTCATAGATGTAGGCATTGTGATCAAGAGACATGACTTCAGTGGTCATCACACTTGATACATCGTCCTGTGGAGACAAGCCTTCGGCTAACACACGGGTACACAAGTCACGGTCAGTAATAATACCAAGTACCGGAGACTGTGGGTCATCTTCGTCACGAACGAAATCTGGATCGACGATAAGTAGAGCAGATACGTTGTCATTCGCCATCTGCTGCGCGGCTTGTTGGATTGTCTGTCCTCGATCAATCGTATGAGCATCGCCAGTCAGCAAGGTTTTCACTTTCGATGTCGTCAGATCATTTGCATCTTTGTTTTCTGAAATTGCTTGGCGTAAACGAGCACTATTTTCCACTTCGACAAAGTCTGCAAAGGAATCAAAGTTGTCGTATATTTCTTGGAAAACGTCACCAGGAATACAGTAGAGAAGAGTATCTTCAATGGCTTTTACCGGAAAGCGTACTTTGTTGTTGGTTAGCATTCCCATCTGGCCAAATAAGTCACCTTCATCAAGACGGTTATAAAGCTCTCCTTTGCGTCGATAAACTTCTACGACCCCGCTTCGCACCACGTAGAGATCTCGGATATAGTCTCCAAAATGGATGATTGGGGTATCTTCTCGGTAGTACGAGATCTCGACACTCTCTGTCACCTTGTTTAGTGTTTCTTCAGGGAGTTCATTGAACGGGGGATACTTGGCGAGAAAGTTATAAATCTCGAGAAGTTCTGCATCCATCGAAGGTGCCTTTTAGTTCGCAAATAATAAAGTAATCTTAACTTAGTTTTAAAACAGAGTCTTATCTGAACCTTGATTTTCGTGCTCAGTCATAAGATTCTGACATATCGCACGATAAGGAATCGGCATTTCTACTACTATATAGTCACTTAAAAGGTGAGCGGACGTGGTCGATATATTTGGACCAATGCTTGATTTAGAGGCATAGCAGATTTCAAATCGTTACTGCGTCTGTAAACTAAGTTATTTTTGTTGAACTAAGCCACTCAAGGTGATTTGGGGGCGGTGTTTAAATAATTCTCATGAAAGGAAGTCGAATGGTGAGAAGTTTATTGCTTGCGTCTTTAGCTGCTTTGCCAGCAGTAACTAGCGCGGCGGTCATGGACCAAGCAGAAAAATTTGGGTATGAACACATTCACCTGGATGTGGGTGCCGGAACCACAAATGAAGAGTGGTTAGATAATTCGAACGCGACCACAATTGGGCTCGGTGGTAATTACTTATTTACTGAGAACTGGTTGTTTAATGTCGATTACTCGGCGCAGTTTTTCCATCCGGACGACTTTACTCTTCGCATTGACCGTTTGTTGTTTGGTGGTGGTTATCGTTATGGGATTACGGATCAATTCGATATCTACGGTAAATATGGAATAGGTGCAATCAAAGCGAAAGCGACGGACGACAAAACGGATAATACGTTGTCTTCAGATAGCGAATTGCTTCAAGCCGTCACCGTTGGGGTGAATTACTTATTCAGTGAAAAACTTATTGCGACGGCCGAGGTGGAAGTTAACCGCAGTGATATCGTCGATGAGAACAATTTTAAGATAGGTTTTAACTACCAATGGCATGATGTTATTGGTACTGGTCTTTTTTATCAGTTTAGAGATACCGATTACAGCGGTGAGAGCTCTGATTATGTCAATGAAGTGGGACTGAGTTTGAAGTTTGTCTACTAGCGGACTGGTTCATTTATTGGTAATAAATAAAAACAAAAAGGTCAGCTTATGCTGACCTTTCCTTTTAATAAAGTATGCGACTATCGATTATAAAACCGCTGCAATGCCTTTACATAGAGGACCCATATTTGACTTCGTCATACCAGCAACACTGATTCGGCCTGAACCGACGATGTAAATACCGAACTCTTCTTTCAGACGGTTTACTTGCTCTTTAGATAGGCCTGAGAAAGAGAACATACCATTTTGACGTTCTATGAAGCTAAAGTCTGCGTCCACACCTTCTGATTTTAGTGTCGCTACAAATAGTTCACGCATCTCTTGGATACGGTCACGCATTTCTGCTACTTCAGCTTCCCATTCCGCACGCATTTCGGCATTGCCAAGAATGTGAGTCACGACCGCGCTGCCGTGCGCTGGTGGGTTAGAGTAGATAGAGCGAATAATGGCTTTAACCTGCGAGAATGCGGTTGTTGCGACTTCTTCTGATTCCGCTACTAACGTGAAGGCACCAACGCGTTCGTTGTATAGGCCAAAGTTTTTCGAGAAAGAGCTCGCGACTAGGATTTCTTTGTTGTACTTAGCAAAAGTACGAAGACCCGCCGCATCCTCTTCCACACCTTTAGCAAAGCCTTGGTATGCGAAGTCAAATAGAGGAAGCAATTTCTTCTCTGCGACTAGTTTCGCCAATGTTTCCCATTCTTCAGCAGTTGGGTCGATACCTGTAGGGTTGTGGCAGCAGCCGTGTAGAAGCACGATGTCACCTTCAGATGCAGATTGCAGATCGTTTAGCATTGCATCGAAGTCTTTGTCTTTTGTTTCAGCGTTGTAGTAGCTGTATTGTGCCGTTTCGATACCAGCAGCAGTAAATACGCCGTTGTGGTTTGCCCAAGTAGGGTTGCTGATCCAGATTTTTACATCGCCAAGTTGGCGTTTAATGAACTCACCAGCAACACGTAATGCACCGGTACCACCTGGAGCTTGAGCTGTTTTAGCGCGTTTTTCGTTTACAATTTCCGCATCAGAGCCGAAAAGCAGTTTTTGTACTGCAATGCCGTACTCTGCTGTGCCTTCGATAGTTAGGTAAGACTTGGTTTTTTCAGTTTCAACAAGCGCTGCTTCAGCTTTCTTTACTGTTGCAAGAACGGGAGTTTCGCCTTGCTCGTTTTTGTAAATACCTACGCCAAGGTTAATTTTGTCTGCGCGAGTATCTTTTTTAAACTCTTCAGTAAGGCCAAGAATAGGGTCAGCCGGAGCGGCAACTACTTTTTCAAACATAATCTTCATCCATGTTAATCGAAGGGGTGTGCTAACATTTATACCTTTCAGCAATATTGGTTACAACCGTTACTGAAAAGAAAACCTAAAAAAGTTGCGATTTGAAACAGAATTCTAACATAACTAAAGTTTTTGCCATGAAAACGTTTGGTAGGCACAGAGTTTGAAGGGGATTTATACCATGGTTGATGAAGTTTTGTTCACGTACCAATCGTTTGACTTCAGTGCTTTGCATTAGTGATTTACGTGGAGTGGCGGTTACTAGTTGAGACAAAAACGCCCCACTAAAGGTGGAGCGTTTACTTGTAAGAAGTATAGATGTCGGCTGATGTTATTTCTTCAGATCGATTTCAGACTCAACCGCATTGGTTTCGATGTCTGGGTTAGAAGAAAGCTTCTCAGTCGCCCAGTCGTTCATATGCTTTAAGATTGCTTTTAACGCGTGCTTCTCTGTTGGGACTTCCGCTTTTTCGACTTCAAGCTTTTGTTTCGGGTGTGTGCCCGTCGCATCTTCCGCTACGTGTAGCCAATCTGGGTGCCAATAATAAGGTTGGCCGGAAGGTGAACTCCAAGAATGTACGCCGTTGGATTCACCTTTGTATTTAATGTCTTCTTCGTTGTATTTCGCCATTATTGTTTTCTCTCATAATCCATGAGTTGAGGTGTGCATCACCATTACTATCTAAATGTAACAGATGTAATGAAAATTAATGTGATAACTATCGACTTATTTTGTCATTCGATAGCTACAGACGATGCGTACTTCTCATTCAGAAGAATTTACTATTTGGCAGGTTTTGGCTTTATTTGCGTTTAAAGCACACGGCGATGGATTCGCCTGCCTAACGCTATTCTTGAACGGTGATAGAGCCTAAGCTACTCGTCATTCAAGTGTTTGAGAATCGCCGCTTTTGCATGCTCTTCTGTCGCTGCTTCTCCGTCAGGGACTTCAAGGTCAGCCTTTTTGTGTTCACCCAAAGCATCTTCAGCGATATGCAACCAATCAGGATGCCAGTAATAAGGGGTTGTGCCGCCAGGATGGTCCCAGCTATGTACACCTTTATGTTTCCCGCGATAAGAGAGATCGTCCATTGTAAATACTTTCATCGCTTCCTCCCGACTTAAAAGATAGATGTCTAAGTGGACTTTACACTCTCAGCTCTGCGGAATGCCTTGCTTTTCGGACAAGGCAAAGATTTAAGACCACTCGGACGTATCAGTAAAAGTATGGAACATAAATTCTCACTTCGTCGTCGAAATTGCTATTAACAAGCTTGATAAATTACGTTGCTAAATTGACTACTGCCATATCAGAATGCTGGCGCGAAGTATGCTATGGTGCGGCTGCAAGTGAAATGAGGGATACATGAATCGATACCGTCAATTGGCCGAATTGTTTAAGGCACAAATTCAGCAAGATACTTGGAGAGCAGGGGAGAAGCTGCCTTCAATACGCATTACCAGCCGCAATCATTCCGTAAGTGCAGGTACGGTATTACAAGCCTATCAATTGCTAGAGGCGCAAGGCTGGGTGATAGCAAAGCCTCAATCTGGTTACTATGTGACTGCCGATCTTGAACGTCTCACTAATAAGAATGGAATTAAAAGCAACAATACACCATGTACCAAGTTGAATGATGAGTTGTATTCGTTTTTGAAGCACCAAGCAACATCGGATGTTGTTCATTTAGGCTCGGCGTTTCCGGATCCGTGTTTGTTTCCTTTAGAGTCGCTTAACCGTAATTTGGCCAGCTCGGGACGAAAAATGGGACCGGATAAGTTGCTAGACAACCTACCTCCTGGTGCTGAGTCGTTAAGGCGACTCGTCGCTCAGAGGTATATTCATCATGGGATATCACTAACCCATGATGATGTGGTTATTACTTCCGGTGCGCTAGAAGCATTAAACTTGAGTTTGCAAGCGGTCACCCGACCAGGTGATACCGTCGTTGTCGAATCCCCAACGTTTTATGGCGCACTTCAAGCAGTAGAACGGTTGGGGCTCAAGGCTATAGAAATCAGTGTCGATGATGAGAGTGGGCATTCGCTTGAGCAAATCGAAGCAGCTTTTGCCAATGAAGACGTTCGGGCTTGTTGGTTAATGACGAACTTTCATAATCCAACCGGGGCTTCTTTGTCTGATGAACACAAACGATACATTGTTGAGTTAGCCAATCGATATGATGTGTATCTCATCGAAGACGATGTGTACTCTGAGCTGTATTTTTCTGACAAAAGGCCGAACTCATTGAAGACCTTTGATGAGCAAGAGCGTGTCCTTCATTGTGGTTCTTTTTCTAAGAGTTTATGCCCTGGATATCGCTTGGGTTGGGTGGTGAATAAGCGTTTTAACGAGACTATTCAAAAGCTCCAGTTAATATCGACATTGTCTGGGAGTGCCCCTATTCAGCAGGGGGTTGCACATTACTTACAAAACGACAGTTACGACAACCACCTGAGAAAGCTGCGTAAGACACTGCAACACCGTCAAGCTGACTTCGTGCATTTACTCGCAAAGCACCTACCTAAAGAGGTTACCTATCAACGTCCTGATGGTGGTTACTTTCTTTGGCTGAAATTGCCAGATGGAATATCAAGTAAAGCGGTATATCAAGCACTATTGTCTGAGCAGGTTACTGTCGCTTATGGCAAACTCTTTTCGATAAGTGATCAATACGAAAACTATTTAAGACTGAATACATCGCTTCCTTTAGAAACGAGTTTAGAACGTGCTATCAAAAGGTTAGGTGATTTGCTTCGCGAATTACTCAGAATTGAAACTCATTAAACTGCTTAGTGTTTTTTTGCTCCAACTGTATCAGCGCCATTTTTGCAAATTGTGCTTCAATCATTATTCAGGTCGAAAGACCTTGGATGATTAAGCAGGATTTAAGATGAAAAAGCAGTTGGTTAAGCATGAGTTAAGGTTAATCGCCGTTGCTATTTTTAGTGCGTTTTTACTGGTATTTGCGCATCTCATTTTGGCGAAATCTTTCTCTCATATGGTATGGACAGAGTACACCGCGGCCGTGATCCCTTTCGTAATGTTTGGCTTATGTATTGTGGGCGTAAAGTACGCTGAAAAAGCGGACAGAGATAAGGAAGAAGACTAACTCAAGCTTGAGTTGCTTGGCAGATAGTATTGACGGTTGAGCACAAAATAAAAGACCTCCACTAGGGAGGTCTTTTCTAATTCTGTCTCATCACTAAAAAGTGATTAGAAGTTCGCAGAGCGAGGCGTACGTGGGAATGGGATCACGTCACGAACGTTGCCCATGCCTGTTACGTAAGATACTAGACGCTCAAAGCCTAGACCAAAGCCTGCGTGTGGCACTGTGCCGTAACGACGCAAGTCGCGGTACCAGCTCATGTGCTCAGGGTCGATACCCATTTCGCGCATACGTGCATCCAGTACGTCTAGACGCTCTTCACGCTGAGAACCACCGATGATTTCACCGATGCCAGGTGCTAGAACGTCCATTGCCGCTACCGTCTTACCATCATCGTTCATACGCATGTAGAATGCTTTGATGTCTTTCGGGTAGTTCTTAACGATTACCGGCGCTTTGAAGTGCTCTTCCGCTAGGAAACGCTCGTGCTCAGATGACATATCGATACCCCACTCAACTGGGAATTCGAACTCACGGCCAGAATCCAACAGGATTTGGATCGCGTCAGTGTAGTCAACTTGTGCGAAGTCAGAAGAAACAAAGTTCTCTAGACGGCTAACGGCTTCTTTGTCGATGCGCTGAGCAAAGAACTCAAGGTCATCGCGACGCTCTTCAAGTACTGCTTTGAATACGTACTTAAGCATGTCTTCAGCCAGTTTCGCAACGTCGTCCAGTTCTGCAAACGCAACTTCAGGCTCAACCATCCAGAACTCTGCTAGGTGGCGGCTTGTGTTTGAGTTTTCAGCACGGAAAGTAGGGCCGAAAGTGTAAACCTTGCTTAGTGCACAAGCGTAAGCTTCCGCGTTTAGCTGACCAGATACCGTAAGGAAAGTTTCTTTACCGAAGAAGTCTTCGTTGTAGTCCACTTTGCCAGCGTCTGTACGAGGCAGGTTTTCCATGTCTAGCGTAGAAACGCGGAACATTTCACCAGCACCTTCAGCATCTGAGGCAGTGATCAACGGCGCAGATACCCAGAAGTAACCTTGCTCGTGGTAGAAGCGGTGGATCGCTTGAGATAGGCAGTTACGTACACGAGCTACCGCACCGATTACGTTTGTGCGCGGACGTAGGTGCGCAACTTCACGTAGGTACTCGATAGAGTGACGAGTTTTTGCCATCGGGTAAGTTTCAGCGTCTTCAACCCAGCCAACCACTTTAACGCCAGTGGCAGCAAGTTCGAAGTCTTGGCCCTTTGCAGGAGATTCAACAATCTTACCAGTTACTTCAACAGAGCAGCCAGTCGTTAGCTTTAGTACTTCGTCTTCGTAATTATTAAGATTATTTGGGACCACGGCCTGAATCGGGTCGAAACAAGAGCCGTCATATATGGCAAGGAAAGAGATTCCAGCTTTGGAATCACGACGTGAACGGATCCAGCCACGAACAGTCACTTCGCTGTCTACTGCTAGCTGACCTTTCAATACGTCTGATACAGGCGCGTAAGTCATGTTTTCAATATTCTCCATTGAGGTAAAAATTCAACCCAACACTTATTAAAGTACTTGTCTAATAACATTTTTGTTCAAAAAACAAGCTAAGTGCTGAGTTGGGTAGCATTTTACAGATTCAACGAGACATATTACCTGTCAATTCGCTCGCATCAACCTTTATATTCATTTTGATGGGGAGAATCTCTCTATTTATTCACTCTTTGATGCTCTGAAAGTGTGAATTGGTTGAGTAATTGCTCTAAACGTTCGGATAGATGCTCTAAATCAACACTAATATCACGCGTGTGCGATGCTGATTGCGATGTGTCGTCAGCATGCAGTGTGATCACATCAATTTTGGATTGAATACGCTGACTGACGTCGGATGTGGTTTGCGTCTGGCTTTGGATGTTTTCCGCATGTTTCAGAACTTGATGCATTTCATCGACAACGTTATGCATCGTGACTGAAAGTGTCTCGACATCGACTGAACGTTGGTGAGCAAACTGGCAGACAGTATCCACAGAGGCTAAGGACTCTTCACTCCCTTTCTGGAATTGAGAAATGATATGCTCAATGTTGCCCGTGGCTTCGGCGGTCCGAGAAGCTAGGTTACGCACTTCCTCCGCGACGACGGCAAAACCGCGTCCTTGCTCTCCGGCTCGGGCGGCTTCAATTGCAGCATTCAACGCGAGTAGGTTCGTTTGTTCTGCAATGCCTTTAATGACCCCAAGAATGGATGATACTTCTTCGGTTCTTTGGTTTAACGAACTGATTTTTTCCCGTACGCCGTCAATATTGCTCACCAAGTGTTTGATGTCTTCGCTCACGCTGTGTGCTTGGCTTGCGCTGTGAGTGGCAACATCAACGGTATGGTTGACTAGAGCTGTGGCGTTATTGGTCGAGTCTTCAACGGCGGTTTGTTGTTGCAACATGTCGGTGATGTTGCTTTGTACGTCACTGGTTTCCAATTGTTGATTATTGGCCGCTTTGTCTGTTGATTGTGCAACATCCGTTAACTGACTGGCTGAATTGGCAAGAGAGTGGGAGGTGTCTTGTACACGCTCTAAACTCTCAGATACCGTGTCCATAAACGAATTAATCGCGATAGAAAGTTGGCCTACCTCATCTTTTTGGTGATGAACAAGTCGTTGAGATAGATCTTTACTATGGCTCACATTCGCCATGAATTGCGACGTTTTTTGTATTGGGCGAACAATGATCTTACGAATCAAACTCATCGTTATAATAAAACCAACAAACGCGATAACGGCCATTATTCCCATCGCAAACATTGCCTGTTTATTGATCATTGAATTGACGTGGTTCATGTTGTATTCCAAACGAATCGCGCCCAATACTTCGCCTTCTGGTGCTACATGGCAAGAAACGCAGTTGGTGCCACGATAATTTTTGCTTGATTTCATTGGTAGCGCGACAACCAGTCCGTTCCCCCAATCGGCTGAAATTGGCTCAATGACCAGTTCGCCATTTAAAGCTCGTTGATCAATATCATCGACCGGTTGTTGGTTTGCTTGTCCTGGTCCGTAAAGCTTGGTGACGGTATCGGCCCGCAACACGCGAACTTCTTCAATCCCTTCTTGAGCGAGTGCTTTTTTTCGCAAGGTTTCTTTTTGCGACATGGTGCCTGTTAGCATCATCATGTTTAGGCTATCGAAATAATTACTGGCCTTATCATGAAGCTGTTCACTGAGAACATCATTGATTAAGGTTTTTTGTTGATGGTATTGATAAGCCGTAGAGGCAGCCAGAACACAGCTGAAGACGGCAATTAACGCGAGCAAGAGCTTAAAAGTGATAGTTGAGCGCATAAATTTATAAGTGTAATTGGAACGAACTGCACAATCTTAATGTGCACAAATGCACACTGCGATCAACGAAATGAATGATTGTGACCCCACTCATGTTGGGGATATGTAATTGTGATGTGAGTGCTGTGTAATCAAATGTTTGGCGCATGACAGAAATACGACGATCAGGACAAAGGTTTAATTATTTTCGCTGAGAACAAACGGCGTTTTGCTACGCTTGTATTGAGTAGCACTTGTCTGTTGGCAGTGAATTCCTTAGTATTGCGTGTCTTTTTAAAGCCTGAGAATCAAGATGAAAACAGAATTGTACAAAGAGTTTATGTTCGAAGCGGCACATCACTTGCCACATGTACCTGAAGGCCATAAGTGTGGTCGTTTGCATGGACACTCTTTCTTAGTTCGTCTTTATGTAGAAGGTGAGGTAGACCCGCATACTGGTTGGGTAGTGGATTTCGCTGAAATCAAAGCGGCATTCAAACCAATTTACAATCGTTTAGACCATTATTACCTGAACGACATTGAAGGTTTGGAGAATCCGACGAGCGAAGTGCTAGCAAAATGGATTTGGCAACAGCTTAAGCCAAGTTTACCGTTGCTAAGCAAAGTAGAAATCAAAGAAACGTGCACAGCCGGTTGTATTTACAAAGGTGAATAAGTCACTTTTTATTGAGCATTGAAGACAAAGGCAAGCTATGAGCTTGCCTTTGTTGTATCTGGATATTCCCTATTTTTTATACTTTTCTTGCTAGCTCAGTGGATGACGTAAAATCCACTCTTTTTCGTTCTCACCAAACGTTGTTTTCTCTGTATTGATGAATCCACACGCATCAAGAAAACTGATAGCGTATTGCTGACTCTGTGGCACAGTGACGCAAAGAGAGGTGCTTTCAGGGTCAATGGTATACGCATAAACGAACAGTTTACGTAACGCTTCACTCCCAAGCCCTTGGCGTTGGAAGCGTCGATCAACCATCAAGTACTTGAGCCCCAGTTCGTGCCTTTTGGCAAAGGGCGCATGTTGGGAGAAGCCTTTATCGATAACAAGATAGCCAACTAATAGATCGTCAGAATAAATCGTAAAGAACGCTTCAGACTTATTGCGTTTTTGATAAGCCACTTCAAACGGCGTAGAAAATCCTTTCTGCTCTTCCTGCACATCCAATTGCATCAAACTCGAAAAATCTTTCAGTTTGGTGGGTTTAATAGCAATCATCGTTCAACCACAAATTGGCGGCATATCCTCATGCCGCCACGAACTTTAATAGAGTATTCCCTCTAGTTTAAGTAACTCACGAGGTTAAGAAAAGCTAGAAATGCAGAGGATAATAATAACCTTGGTGAATATAGGCGCCTAATGTTGTGAGTAAGTGAGCGCTATCGGCGGTTTCTACGCCTTCAACAATGACGGTACACCGATACGTATTTCCCATGGCGATTAACTGACGCAACGTTTCCACTTTCTTATCGTCCGACTTTAAACCAATCACAAACTCCCGATCTATTTTCAAATAATCTGGATTGATTTTACTGATGAGCGACACGTTGTTGTTGCCAGTGCCAAAGTCATCGATACTGATTTTACAATCCAGTGCTTTTAGTTTCGCGACATTGCCATAAATCTCGGAGGTATAGTACATCGATGCATTTTCCGTGATTTCAATCGTCAGCAAACGACAATCTCGGTTAGATAGTTCTCTGTGTAGGATTGAAAAGTTGCGTCCTCGCAGCAAAGAAGGACAAACATTAATGCTGATAGGAATAGGCAAGGCTTTGTGCTTAGTATAGATGGACTCTATCACCAGTAAGGTATGAGTTAGGAGCAGCCCATTGCGGATCAGTGTCTCAATAAACCGTTGCGTATTTTTTACCTTAAACCGCGAGAGCGCTTCGTAATGCACAATCTTTTGCGCTGAAGTGTCATAAATCGGCTCCAGTTTGATTTTAAATTGTCGAATTGCACACAAATAAGCCATAAAGGCTTGTAGAGAGCGATGACGCAGTATTATGAGAAACAGCAAGCTTAATAAAATGATGCTTTGAAACGGTCCAGAGATGTAATACACCTCTTTATAGCCGCTGTTCTTAACGTGATAGTTGAAAAAGCGTTCATTGGTGTTACCAATTTCTAAAGAGGTCCCTGTATTGGTTGATAGCTTCATGCCGGAAAGAAAAAAACGCGAAATATGATTTTCAACGTTGTCGGATAAGTTAATGTTTTTGACACGAACCAAAACGGTCGCGTTATTCAAGTCAAATGATTGGGTCGTATAATTGCTATTATTACTCCACTCTTCAAATGCTTTTTTGCTGACAGGGACAACGGTTTCTGGGGTGACTAAACACCGGATATTGAAACGGTCTAGCATCATGCTCGATTCGACCAGCTTTACATTATCAAAGAGCGACTTCAATTCTCTTTCATCAGCAAAGCAGCTCTTTTGGGAAAGGTTTTCTGCAATTTCGAAGGCGTTATCAAGATAATTATGTTTCACAATGCTGTTTATCGCGTAATAACAGATGGCAAAGAAAATGATCGCTGTGATCAAGACGACCCACAGCGTATCTGAATAGATCTTTTTATTACGCAGACAAATACGAAGGGCTTTGCCAAGGCTGTTTGTTGTGTACTGATTGATCTTGTGTTGATGGTCGATGCCATTCTGATGGTTGTTTTGCATAGTAAAAGGGATGAAGTATCCGGTCCGGTGAATATTTTCGATAATATTTTTTTTTGTGGTTACGTGTTCTTCCGTGAGCTTGCGAAATTTCTTTCTTAGAGCGGCCACCGCGTTTTTAAAGCCATTTTCAGGCAGTGTCATTTTGTATTGTTGAGTGATTTTGCTTTCTATCAGTCGCTGGCTAATTGGCGTATTTAAGCTGCCGTATTTGGCGATGGTTGACAGAATGGCGTACTCATTTGGGTTGACAGGAATGGAGTGGTGGAGTGATTGATTGAGCTCTAAAGATATTTCGTTTTCGGACAAGCAAACGCAGATTTGGTTTCCAATTTCAAACCTAATCATGTGTTGGTGTGCTCCAAGTTTAATTTTTGGCTACGTTATCAATAAAGCTAGGAGAGGGATGTGATTTTTTACGGGGATATCCATAATAATTGGATATATTCAAGGTTTTAGGTTTTTTTATGCTGGGCGTAGCAACCCATTATTCATAGTTAATGAGGTATAAAAAACCCGAGCGGCGGCTCGGGTTTCGTCGATATTCAGCAAGGCTTATTAACAGATAACTTTTACTGCTAGGCCGCCTTGAGAAGTCTCACGGTATTTCGCGTTCATGTCTTTACCTGTCTCTAGCATTGTTTCGATAACTTTATCTAGAGAAACAGTAGGAGCAGAAGAACGACGCAGTGCCATACGAGTTGAGTTGATTGCTTTTACAGCTGCAATACCATTACGCTCGATACATGGAACCTGAACCTGACCTGCAACCGGGTCGCAAGTTAGACCTAGGTTGTGCTCCATCGCAATTTCAGCCGCCATACATACTTGCTCTGGGCTACCACCCATAAGCTCAGCAAGGCCAGCTGCTGCCATAGAACATGCCACGCCAACTTCGCCCTGACAGCCAACTTCTGCACCAGAGATAGACGCGTTACGCTTGTAAAGGCCGCCAATTGCACCAGAAGCTGCGAAGTAACGGATGTAGTCTTTCTCAGTTACGGTTTGAATAAACTTGTCATAGTAAGCCAGTACCGCAGGGATGATGCCACATGCACCGTTAGTCGGCGCAGTTACAACACGACCACCTGCTGCGTTCTCTTCGTTTACTGCAAAAGCAAACATGTTTACCCAGTCAACAACAGACATTGGATCGTTCGTTGTTTTTTCAGAAGTAAGCAGTTGCTGACGAAGTGCTGCCGCACGACGAGGTACGCGTAGTGGACCAGGTAGAATGCCTTCTTCGTTCATACCGCGATCCATACATTCGCGCATTGTGCGCCAGATGTTTGCGAAGTAAGTACGAGTTTCTTCGTCAGAATGAAGTGCATGTTCATTTTTCATGGTTAGCGCACTGATAGACAGGCCGCTTTCATGACATTGCTTTACAAGCTCTTCTGCCGTTGTAAACGGGTAAGGAACTTTTACTGGGTTCTCAACTTCTTTACCGAAGTTTTCTTCATCAACGATGAAGCCACCGCCGATGGAGTAGTAAGTTTTTGAGTACGCTTTTTCGTCATCAATCCAAGCGTGGATTTGCATGCCGTTTTCGTGTAACTCAAGGTTTGTTTTGTGGAAGTTCATTCCACCTTCACGTGGGAACGATACTGTGTGACAGTGCATGCCAACAGGAAGGCGTTCAGTTTCTTCTACGCGAGCGATAAAGCCCGGGATAGAATCGATATCAACTTTCTCAGGAGTGTTGCCTGCAAGACCCATGATGATAGCAATATCTGTGTGGTGACCTTTCCCTGTCAGTGATAGTGATCCATAAACGTCAACGGTGATTTTAGTGATGTCGCGCAGTTTTCCCATTGCACGAAGGTCATCAATAAACTCTTTACCCGCTTTCATTGGGCCTACAGTGTGTGAGCTTGAAGGTCCAACACCGATTTTATAGATATCAAAAACACTAATCATATCGATTACCTCAGAAGAAAGCCTCCCAAGGGGAGTTGGGAGGCTTAATTTTATCGTTATATTTTTGGATTAATCATACCGTGCTAGGGCAGGGATGATTAAAGAGCGCCGTAGATTACAGAACTAATGGCAGCAAGACCACAGATTGCTGTGAAAATTTGCACAGGTGCTGAAGTTTTGTACTTAGCCATCGCTGGAACTTTTTGCATTGCGAAGATAGGCATCAAGAATAGGATTGCCGCAATCATCGGTGCGCCCATTGTTTCAATCATACCTAGGATGCTTGGGTTAACGATAGCAACGATCCAAGTTGTGATTACGATGAAGATAAGAGACATCTTCTCGATCTTGCTTACTGGTGATTTTGAACGAGATTTCACTAGACCAACTAGACCTTCATGTGCACCTAGGAAGTGGCCGAAGTAGCTAGAAGTGATAGCCGCGAAAGCAACCAGTGGACCTAAGTAAGAGATCAGTGGAGACTCATGAACGTTTGCTAGGTAAGAAAGAACAGAGATGTTTTGCTCTTGTGCTGTTGCTAGTTGCTCTGGAGACAGAGAAAGTACAACAGAGAATACGAAGAACATTACAAAGCCCATTAGCATCATTGCTGCGCCACCAGTGATAGCGTCAGTTTTCTTAACTGCGTCATCACCGTATACACGACGTTGTTCTTTAGAGAACTGAGAAATGATTGGGCTGTGGTTGAAAGAGAACACGATAACAGGGATTGCTAGCCATACGATAGCTGGCATTGCACCCCAGTCAGGCGATACTTCCATCATTGAAGTGTTCCAACCAGGAATTAGGTACACAGACAGCGCTAGTAGGATGAACACTAGAGGGTAAACCATCGCTGAAGTTGCTTTCAGCATAAGCTCTTTACCGAACACTACACCCGCTGTCATTGCAGCGATAAGTGCACCGGAAAGTAGCCAGCGAGGAATAGATTCCATACCCATTTGGTTAACTAGGAAAGAGTCAACCGTGTTTGTGATACCAACACCGTAGATAAGTACGATTGGGTAGATAGCGAAGAAGTAAGCGAACGTAATAAGGTTTGCGCCAGTCTTACCAAAGTGCTCTTCTACTGTGTCAGTGATGTCCGCTTCTGGGTTTTTCGCAGAAAGAACGAAGCGAGCTAAAGATTTGTGTGCGAACCAAGTCATTGGTGCTGCGATTAGGGCTAGGATTACTAATGGCCAAAAGCCACCTGCACCTGCTTTAATAGGAAGGAATAGTACACCGGCACCTACTGCCGTACCAAAAAGGGACAGACACCAGGTAAAGTCTTTGTAAGAAAACTTACTAGACGATTGTGCGGTAGAAACCGCAGAAGTAGTTGTATTCATTTTTTAGTTACTCATTTTGGGAACAGGAAATAAGTCGGGAGTAATTTTGCAAGATTTTACACTAGGAAAATTAGATCTAAATCATTTATTGCTTACGCTTATTGAATGATATGTCAAAAACCTGCTTTTTATCACGAAAATGATGTGCTACTCGTGATTTCTGCTAATGAGTAAAATTAGAAAAACTTATCGATAGGGCTGTTTGTATAAATTTATTTCACCGCAAGCGTTTGCGGTGAAAACGGCAAATTAATCTAATGTGAATGAATGTTTATGAAGCAACGTTTTATTAATATTGATGCGCATGATGATCGCATCCATAAAAATACCGATATCAGAAGTTTTTAATGTGAAATGATATGTTTTTGCATTGATTCGATGATTTGTGCGGTCATGCCCCAGATGAAATGCTGTCTATATGGGATAGCAAATACACGATGACTGCTGTTTTTTAGGTCAAACTTGGTGCTGTACAACTTTTTCGGATTCAGAATGTGGTTGGCAGGAACTTCAAAAACGGACTCCACCTCATTTGGGTCAATATGCGTTTTATACTCAGGAGAAATAAAGGCCAAAAACGGTGTCACATTAAACTGACTAATCGTTGGCAATGTTGGAAGCTGGCCAAATACATGAATATGTTCATCTTCTATGCCGACCTCTTCTTTGGTTTCTCGTAAAGCCGTATTGATTAGATGCCGATCTTCCTGCTCAAACTTACCGCCGGGGAAACTGATTTGTCCCGGATGATGACGCAAGTGCGCTGCTCGCTTTGTCAAAATGACCTGTAGCCCCTCCGGGCGTTCTACAAAACCAATTAAGACCGCTGCGTCTCGCAGTGATTTTCCTTTCATCCATTTCAGTCGCGCGAGGGACTCTTTGTGGTAACCCGTTGGAAGCCGAAATTGAAAGTTTTGCAGTAATTGAGTTTTGTCGATAACCAAACCAAATCCTTATTTATTGTGCCTAACCACTATTTATTATACTCAATGGCCGCAAGAGGCGCGGTGCTATCGCCGTTGGTACGGTATTAAAGTATTAGTACGGCAATACCAAAGCACGTCCATTGGTTCTTTCCCTGCTTTGTGTCGAGGGTCTCACTCTGCTTGGGTATAATAATTTGAAACTTATAAGGTTATAAACCATTCTTTATTTTAAGACGTCACTATGGGGCAAGTATTGACTAATGAAAGGGATTATTTTCACCGAGTTCATGGAGTTAGTGGAAGAGAAGTTTGGTCTCGATGTGTTAGACCAAGTGCTCGACCTTTCTAATGACGAAGGGATTTATACTGCGGTTGGTAGTTACGATCATAAAGACTTGGTTAAATTGATTGTGAATCTCAGTAAAGTATCTGGCATTCCACCTGAACAACTGCAAGAAGTATTTGGAGAGTGCGTTTTTTTGAATTTACTTCGCTCGATTCCTAGTCACGCGAGTTTGCAGCAGTGTGAAACGACATTTCAATTTGTTCGCCATGTTGAAGATTTTATTCATGTCGAGGTCAAAAAGCTTTACCCAGATGCTAATCCTCCTCAGTTTGATTTTATCAGCGAGACTCAATCAAACATGGTGTTTGATTATCGAAGTGCGCGGTGCATGTCTCACGTATGTTTAGGTCTAATAAAAGGTTGCGCAGCGCACTTTGGTGAAGTTATTCATATCAAACACCAAAACCAGTCAGAAGATGGTAGCCAGGTTCGCTTTTGGTTAGAGGCACAATAAGAACGATATGACAGGAAGTTCCTCGCTAGAAAGGAAACTCAAACGAGAAATCGAATCAAGAAAAGCAGCTGAGCGGTTATTGGAGCAGAAGAGCTTCGAACTTTATGAATCTACTCAACAACTAAGTGTTGCTTTGAAAAAGCTTGAGTTGAAATCAAAAAAGGATTTACGCAAGTTTGAGTTCGAAGAGAAAGTTGACGCGACGCTGATTAAGTTTGGTCGAACTTTTCTGTCGAGCACGTTTGATGAAGCCATGATTGCCAGTTTTATTGAACAGCTCACTTCGAACTCAATCATTTCTGCGGCTTACTTACATCTTGATTCCACAAAACTCTCTTCTTTGCGCCGACATCATTTTGGTCATTTACAGCTTCGCCATGAGAATACGATTAAGACTGTCCCCAATTGGCAGGGGGAAAACTTGCATTTGCCTATCATCATTGACAAGCAAACAGTAGGGGAGTTGATCTTCTCTGTTCAGTTGGATCAAATCGATCAGTCGTTTATTTCCAAACAGATGGAGCTGGTATCGGATTTGGTTCATGGGGTCATTGGCCGTCATTTGAGTTTAGAGCGAGAAGTGGAGCTGCGAAAGCGGGCAGAGGAATCGGAAAAAGCGACGAAAGAGTTTGTCGCCATGATTAACCACGAGTTGCGTACACCTCTTAATGGCGTGTTAGGTAGTGCTGAACTACTAAGTCGAACACAGTTAGGTGAAGAGCAACGCCATTACCTAAACAACTTGACTCAATCGGGAGACTTGTTGAGGGTCATCATTAACGATCTTCTCGACTTCAGCAAGATGAATGCCGGTATGATGGAAATCATCGATAAGGTCTTTGCTTGGGAAGAGCTTGAAAAAGCCATCATGGGCGTATTTTCAGCTAAAGCAGCAGAAAAGCGAATTCATTTCTCCATCGATAAAAAGCTCGGTATTCCCGAGTTTTTAGTTGGTGACTTAGAGCGAATTACACAGATCTTGGTCAACTTGGTGGGAAATGCTATTAAGTTTACTCATTTGGGTGGGGTGGTGCTGCGAGTGGAGTGGATAAACGGTATTGCGCATTTTGAGGTTGAAGACACGGGTATTGGCATCCCAATAGAAGCGCAGCCCTCATTATTTGACCCATTTGTGCAAGTAGATCGCTCGGCGAAGCGCAGTTTTGAAGGCTCAGGTTTGGGCCTTGCGATTTGTAAAAATCTAGTGGATTTGATGCAGGGCGAGATTAGCTTTGAAAGTGAAGAACGCAAAGGTACCACCTTTAAAGTATCTATTCCTCTAAAGGAGGGGCAAGCCCAAGGCGCAGCAGAGGGGGAATTAGCTACCATAGAGCGAAGTGATTTGGCAGGACGCTCAATATTGGTGGTTGATGACATCAGAATGAACCAAGTGATAGTTACTCAAATGCTGAAAAAACTCGACATTACGCCTGATTTAAAAGCCAATGGGAAAGAAGCTTTAGAAGCGGTGAAAAACAAAGATTACGAACTGATATTTATGGATTGCCGAATGCCAGAAATGGATGGTTATGAGGCGACGATGTACCTAAGAGAGCGTGGTTTCACCCATCCTATTATTGCCTTAACCGCCGGTACAACCATTGAAGAGCGTCAAAAGTGTATTGATTCAGGCATGGACGACATCCTCACTAAGCCGTACACCGCAACCGATATTGAACAGATCATGTGTAAGTGGCTTGAGCAGTAGACGCTGCCTCTTAAAAAACGGATGCTCGTTGGCTAACGGCTAAACATTAAAGGACAGACAAACAACGCTCACAAAAACGCCTCCGTACTGGAGGCGTTTTTGCTTGTTTTCGTTAGCAGGATTCATAGACCGTTGCCATTTGGCGAAACCTACTATTGCAGCGCTGGCAAAATCTTTGAGAGCTTATCCAACGTTTCTTGATATTCAGAAGCGCAATCGCTATCCGCAACGACGCCGCCGCCTGCCCAAGCGTACAGTTCGTGATTCTCCGCTACGAGAGTGCGGATGGTGATGCTGGTATCCATACGACCATGGCGAGAAATGTAGCCAATACTGCCGCAATACGCGCTGCGTCGATGCGGCTCTAATTCTTCAATGATCTGCATTGCGCGAACTTTAGGTGCGCCGGTAATTGAACCGCCTGGAAAACACGCTCGCAGCAAATCCGCAGGAGAGTATTGCTCATCCAAATTCGCACGAATGGTGCTCACCAAATGATGCACTGCGGGGAAGCTTTCAATCTCAAACAGCTTTGGCACGTGAACGCTACCTGGTGATGCAACTCGACCAATGTCATTCCGCAGCAAATCGACAATCATCAGGTTTTCTGCCTGATCTTTTTCCGCAGTCTGCAAGTCATGGGCATTAGCGTTATCTTGCCTTGGATTTTCGCTGCGTGGTCGAGTGCCTTTGATTGGTTTCGTTTCAATGACGCGATCTTTGAGTTCTAAAAATCGCTCTGGAGAGATACTCAAAATCGAAGACTCAGGTATACGGATAAACGCTGAGAATGGCGCTTGGTTCGCGGACTCCAATTTCAGATACGCTTGCCACTCGCTGCCTTGATACGGTGCGTTAAAGCGTTGCGCCAAATTGATCTGATAGCAGTCACCACTCAACAAATATTCTTGCACCTTGTCAAAGCGAGTAGCGTAGCTCTCTTTCGTCATGTTTGACTGCCAATCGCCGGACAGAGCGAAGTCTACACTTTGCTCCGCTTCTTGTTTGTCTATCCATTGCCAAGCTTGCTCGATATTCTGACCGACTAAGCATGCTTTTTTAAGCTTGTGGTCAACAACGACGGCCCATTCATACAGACCTACCGCCATATCAGGCGTGTTGAGGTCCTTTTCGGCCAGTTCTGGCATTGTTTCTACGCGTCGACCTAAATCGTAGCTGAAGTAACCGAGCGCTCCGCCGACAAAAGGCAAATCCAATTCTTTATTTAACTCAACGTGAGGAAGCCACTCTTCTTGCAACTGATGAAGCAGCGTGAATGGGTCATCTTGAGTTGAATAGGCATTCGATGGCGTTTCAACTTGTGTGCTGTCGGCAGTGGTTTCTAACGTTGCAATTGGGTTGGCAACCAACACATCGAAGCGACTATCGATATGCGTTTCTGATGCAGAACGCAGCAACATCGCCCAAGGCTGGTGTTGAATGCGAGAAAAGAGGTGAAGAGCAAACTCTGGTGCATATTCCAGCGCTTTAAAATCAATGAATTGATTGTCCATGTTGTTCATTTGTGTAATTTGTGACAAAGAGATCGTTCACTGCATGGCATGTCATGGGCAGCAAGAGTATCATATTCCTCTGTATAGCCAAACTCCCTCTATTGATAGGGTTTTGAGATGGTTTACAAGTAGGCGACTTCAGCGTTTCGTGTGTCGATATCAGCCGTTCGACAATTGTTTATAAAAAACGAAGCTCAAAAGAGCAATAAGCTCAACAAACACGATTGAAGCCAAGCCAATAATGGAAGCATAACTATAACGAGGCATGTAATGACGGTAATACGCAAGCAGGATGTGATCAGCAGTGTCGCTGATGCGCTACAGTATATTTCTTACTACCACCCGCTAGACTTTGTTCAAGCTCTTGAAAAAGCCTATCACCGCGAAGAGAGCCAAGCCGCTAAAGACGCGATTGCTCAGATCCTAATTAACTCCCGAATGTCCGCAGAAGGTCACCGACCAATTTGTCAGGATACTGGTATCGTGACGTGTTTCGTCAACATCGGTATGGGCGTGCAATGGGACTCAACCGACATGACGGTTCAGCAGATGGTAGATGAAGGTGTTCGACAAGCGTATACGAACCCAGACAACCCGTTGCGTGCGTCAGTACTTATGGATCCTGCCGGTAAACGTATTAATACCAAAGACAACACGCCTGCCGTCGTACATATCAACATGGTTCCGGGCGATAAAGTTGAAATTCAGATCGCTGCGAAGGGCGGCGGTAGCGAAAACAAAACTAAGATGGTGATGCTAAACCCATCTGACGATATTGCTGAGTGGGTAGAAAAAACGCTACCAACAATGGGGGCGGGCTGGTGTCCTCCTGGCATGCTTGGCATTGGTATCGGCGGTACGGCTGAAAAAGCAGCGGTATTGGCAAAAGAATCTCTAATGGAACACATCGATATTCAAGAGCTTATTGACCGTGGCCCGCAAAACGCAGAAGAAGAGCTTCGTCTTGATATCTTCAATCGCGTGAACAAACTTGGTATCGGCGCGCAAGGCCTTGGTGGTTTGACAACTGTTGTCGACGTTAAGATCAAAACGGCGCCAACGCACGCGGCTTCTAAGCCTGTTTGTTTGATCCCGAACTGTGCGGCGACTCGTCACGTACACTTCACGCTTGATGGCAGCGGCCCAGCAGAGCTCACGCCACCTAAACTAGAAGATTGGCCAGACATTACTTGGGAAGCGGGAGAAAACACGCGTCGCGTAAACTTAGACACGATTACTAAAGAAGAAGTACAAGAGTGGAAGACAGGCGAAACCGTTCTTCTATCAGGTAAAATTCTGACTGGCCGTGATGCAGCGCATAAACGTATTCAAGGCATGCTAGATAATGGCGAAGGTCTACCAGAAGGTGTAGATCTAAACGGTAAGTTCATTTACTACGTAGGTCCTGTCGATGCAGTTGGTGATGAAGTCGTTGGTCCTGCTGGTCCAACAACATCAACGCGTATGGATAAATTCACCGATATGATGCTAGAAAAAACAGGCATCATGGGCATGATCGGTAAAGCTGAGCGTGGTCCTGCAACGGTTGAATCTATCAAGAATCACAAAGCGGTTTACCTAATGGCTGTTGGTGGCGCGGCGTACCTTGTAGCGAAAGCGATCAAGAAAGCTCGCGTTGTCGCATTTGAAGATTTAGGTATGGAAGCGATTTACGAGTTTGAAGTTGAAGATATGCCAGTAACAGTGGCTGTAGACTCAAATGGCGTTAACGCACACCAAATCGGTCCTGACACTTGGAAAGTGAAAATCCAAGAGATGGAAGCGTAAGGCAAACGGTAATCTTACATTGTCTCAGGAGAGAGAATGTGACAAGGTGCTGATTTACCTAGCAAACATTTGACAAAAGTGCAGCGAAAACTGCACTTTTTGTCTATATAATGTAGATATAAACCTCAGGGCATAGCAATCAAACGTTATGCGAACAATAATTAGGAGACGGCATGCCTCGTTTTATTCAGATTCTACAAATTATTCTTGCTGTAGTGGTAGGTGGCTTTGTTGGCTACGACTTGATCCTTCACGGCATCAGCATCTTTGATGAGAAGTACGTGACCATCACGTGTGTATTGTGGCTGATTTTAGAAATCGCTCTATTTGTTATCTATAAATTAATCGAAGACGACTAGACTCAAAGAAAGCAGGTTTCTGTTCAACACAGTAATCAGAATAAATAGGGTCACTAATGCTTTAGTGTTGATTAAGTAAGCCTCTGAACCACTCAGAGGCTTTTCTTTTTTCATCCTGCTTTAAGCGAATGTTTTGTTCATCTTTTATTAAGGTATATAAAGTTAGACTCATAGAGTTCAGTATTGAAAGGTAAGTATTCATAGATTAATCCCCGAAGTGGCTGATAACGTTGTTTTAGAGCGGAGTAAGATAAAGAAGCGCAATGAAAAGAATAAAGAAAGAAGTCAATGACTTTATCAACAGAGGTATGGATTCCAATGTTCGAATTGCCGTCACCGGACTTTCTCGTGCAGGTAAGACGGCATTCATCACGTCATTAGTGAATCAGCTTCTCCATACCGCTACCCATGATAATTTGCCTCTTTTGACTGCAGCCAGAGATAAGCGTCTTATTGGAGCGAAGCGTGAACCTCAAGCGAATATGATGGTGCCACGTTTTGCTTACGACGAAGCGATGAGCCAGATCCATGCGACCCGACCTCAATGGCCAGTACCAACACGGGATGTGAGTGAGATTCGCTTAGCGCTTAAGTACAAACCAAATAAAACCACGAAAAAGCTGTTGAGTAAAACCGCAATTTTAAATGTTGATATTATCGACTATCCAGGAGAGTGGTTGCTCGACCTGCCGTTATTGGACATGGACTTTGCGACGTGGTCGCAAACTCAGTTTGATGCACTTAAAGGCCAGCGTGGCGATCTAGCCAAAGCTTGGCTGTCTGAATTAGAAAAGGTGGATCTTTCTGCTGAAGTGAACGAGAAACTACTCGAGAAAGTTGCGCATACATACACCGAGTACCTTCATACCTGTAAAGACGCAGGTCTTCATTGGGTACAGCCTGGCCGCTTCGTATTACCTGGTGAGCTAGCAGGCGCGCCAGTGCTACAGTTTTTCCCGTGTCGTGCTGATCCGGAAAGCAAGGCGCTTAAGGGCAGCAACTTGGCGATGCTCGAAGCGCGTTTTCAGGAATACCAACAGAAAGTAGTGAAAGCGTTTTATAAGCATCACTTTGCGACCTTCGATCGCCAGATTGTACTTGTGGATTGCTTGCAGCCTCTCAATGCCGGCGATGAAGCGTTTTACGACATGCGCCAAGCGCTAGAGCAGATCATGCATAGCTTCCGTTATGGTCGTAGTAGCTTTTTGCGCCGTTTATTCTCACCAAAAATCGACAAAGTGCTGTTTGCTGCCACAAAAGCGGATCATATCACGCCCGATCAGCACCCAAATTTGGTGTCTTTGCTACAACAAATGGTGCATCCAGCGTGGCAAACCGCAGCCTACGAGAATATCGAGATGAGTTGCATGAGTATCGCTTCTATCCAATCAACCACGACGGGATTTATTTCTTCTGGAGATAAGACGATTCCGGCGTTACAGGGTACGACGTTGGATGGTGAGCCGATGACGATGTTTCCGGGAGAAGTGCCGAAAAAGCTACCAAATGCGGCTTATTGGCAAAACAACGGATTTGATTTTACGTCATTCCGTCCAATGCCCTCACCGAATGATGAGCCAGTGAAGCACATACGCTTAGACAAAGCACTGGATTACCTGATTGGAGATAAATTGAAATGAGTGAGTTGAAGCAAAAACAAGTTTTCTCTGAAAAGGCAATGGAAAAAGAGCAGCAATCGAATCAACCGGAGTTGACGGCGCAGCAAACATTCGGCGAAAAAGAAACATTCGTACCTGTTGAAGTTAAAGAAGAGCGCCAGGAGACCGAACAGGAATTGCAACTCGAGCATGTCATTCGTCCAAAACCGGGCAGAAAGTGGCTCGCGACTGGCGCATTTGCCACCTTCGCTGGTTTGGTTGGCTGGCAAGCGGTGGACTCGGTTATAACCGCAATTCAAACTTCTGATTGGCTGGCTTTAAGCTGGACGGGGTTTATTGCTGCGATCGCTTCGCTTGGTTTAGGGGCGATGGGTAAAGAGCTTTGGAAACTGCGCAAACTACGAAATCATTTTAGTGTTCAAGAAGAAGCAGAAGCGCTTGTTAATAGTGAGAGTGTGGGGAAAGGGAAAGCCTTTTGCGAAAATGTGGCAGAACAAAGTGATGTGATGGTAGAGAGCCCGGGCTTTGATCGTTGGCGGAACAGCATTAACCCTGCTCATAGTGATGCTGAAGTCCTTGATATGTATGACTCGATGGTCGTGAGCCAACAAGACAAGTTGGCAACGAAAATCGTATCGCAGCACGCAACCGAGTGTGCGGCCCTAGTCGCTGTGAGCCCTCTGGCTGCCGCTGATATGTTGCTGGTGGCGTGGCGAAATTTCAAAATGATCGACAACCTCTCCAAAGTATATGGGGTAGAGCTAGGTTACGCCTCTCGCATCAAGCTACTAAAAGCGGTATTTGTCAATATGGCGGCGGCTGGTGCCAGTGAGCTAGCTATTGATGCCAGTATGGACTTGATGTCGATGGACCTTGCTGGCAAAGTCTCTGCTCGTGCGGGGCAGGGGCTAGGTGTTGGTATTCTAACGGCGCGTTTGGGCTTGAAAGCGATGACCTTATTGCGTCCACTACCTTGGTATCCTGACCGTCAGGTTAAATTGGGCACCATACGCAAGGCTGTGGCGGCGAAAGTTGCATCAATTACGATGAAACCGTAACGAATATCAACTTTGATGGATAGGATTGCTTGACGCCATTCCAAGCATGATAGAAACTACTGTCAACTTTTCCTGACAGTCGTGAATTGGGATATTTTCAGTGCGTCTTGAAGTCTTATGTGAAGATCGACTCGGCTTGACCCGAGAACTGCTCGATATTTTAGCGTCTAAAAGCATCGACTTGCGTGGTATCGAAATCGATATTAGCGGTATTATCTATTTGAATTGCCCAGATATTGATTTTGATACGTTTAGTGAGCTGATGGCTGAAATCCGCCGTATTCCGGGGGTGAAAGACGTACGTAAAATCCAGTTTATGCCGATGGAGCGCCACAATACGGAGTTGCTCTCGCTAGTTGATAACTTGCCCGATCCGGTTTTTGCCATCGACCTTAAAGGTGCCGTAGACATGGCAAACATGTCTGCACTTTCACTGCTTGGTCTTCACAAGCAAGAAGTAATTGGTACGCAGATCGGAGCTTTGCTGCCAAGTGTTCGTTTTTCTCGCTGGTCTGAAGGTGTGAATGGCAGAACGCGGGAAAACCTTGTGATTGATGGCTTGGACTATGTTCTTGAGTTGATGCCAGTTTATATCCGAGACGAAGCGCAAAACTCGACCTTAGCTAGTACACTGATGACGATTCGCTCTAGTCAGCAAGTCGCAAGAATAGAAGAAGCGCTACCACTGCATAATCCTCTGGGTTTTGAGCACTTTGTTGGTATATCGAACCGTCATAAAGCGCTAATGAACCAAGCTAAGAAGCTGTCTGTGCTTGACCAGCCACTGTTAATTGAGGGCGAAACAGGGACCGGTAAAGAAATGCTTGCTAAAGCTTGCCACAGCCGTTCTAGCCGTGCGAGCAAGCCATTCTTAGTTTTGAGTTGTGCTTCGATGCCTGACGATGTAGCAGAAACCGAACTTTTTGGTCATGCGCCGGGCTCGTTTAACCACGAACAAGGTCACAAAGGCATCTTTGAGCAAGCAAATGGCGGGACAGTATTTCTTGATGAAATCGGTGAAATGAGTTCGCATCTTCAAATCAAGCTGTTACGTTTTCTACAAGATGGTAATTTCCGTCGTGTCGGTGCAGAAGATGAGATGCATGTCGATGTTCGTATCATCGCTTCAACAAAACATAACCTTGCCGAACTTTCTGAGGCAGGAATGTTCCGTGAAGATTTGTATTATCGTCTCAACGTACTTACGCTCAGCATTCCTCCGTTACGTAAGCGCTCAAATGACGTTGCGCCATTGCTTGAGTTATTTGTGGCGAAACATGCTCAACAGCTTGGGATTGATAAGCCAGAGTTTGATGATGGTCTAGTTGATGCCCTTGCAAATTATCAGTGGCCAGGAAACATGCGCCAACTCGATAACATGGTTCTTCGAGCGCTCACAGAAATGGATGGTGGTATACTAAACGCGGATCACTTCAATTTACCTCAGCCTCAGTCAGTCGGTGCTGGTAGTGCGACTCTTAACATCGACGGTTCATTGGATGAGATCATGCGTGATTATGAATCTCAAGTTCTGGAGCGTTTGTATCAGTCATTCCCATCAAGCCGCAAGCTTGCTAAGCGCTTAAATGTATCGCATACCTCAATCGCTAATAAACTGCGTGATTACGGTATCCGCAAGAATTAATCGAATTGAACGAAAAGACGGAATTAATCATTTGTAATGGAAGATAACAGCTCATCTATCGCCGTTCATAAGTTGGACGGTGACTTGCTTCTGCGTACCGCTGAAATCGGTGACGCAGATATGATTGCCGAGTATTTTCAAGCGAACCGAGAATATCTGAAACCGTTTGAGCCGAAACGTGAAGAAGCTTTTTTCTCAGTGAACGGTTGGTTGCAAAAGCTTATCAAGCTCAATGAGCTGCATCGAATGGGGTTGGGGTATTATTGCCTCTTGGTCAGAGCCTCTTCGGGTGAAATGCTAGGTACGATATCCTTTAGTAATTTGAGTCGTTTCCCTTTTTATTCTTGTAACGTCGGATACTCTCTCGCTGAAAAAGCACAAGGGCATGGTTATATGCGTCGTGGATTAACTATGGCTTGCGACTACATGTTTAACGTTCAGAAACTGCATCGTATTCAAGCCGGGTACATGCCTCACAACAAACGTAGTGAATCTGTGCTAGAGCATGTAGGGTTCAATCGAGAAGGGTATGCAAAAGATTACCTTTTGATTAATGGTGAATGGCAAGACCACGTTCTAACGTCACTTATTAATCCGAATTGGCAACCAGAAGGGCGATAGTATGGAGCGATTGGAAAAGCAATTAGCACTTGTAATCGAGCTCGATAAACTCAAAAGTATTTTGCGCCGAACCCGAGTTAAAAGTGCTGAAGGGCGTCTCGAAAATAGTGGTGAGCATAGTTGGCATGTCGCACTGATGGCAATATTGATGGAAGAGCATGCAAATGCACCTGTTGATATTTGCCGAGTGATGAAAATGTTATTGATACATGACGTAGTAGAGATCGACGCGGGGGATACCTTTGTTTATGATACTGCCGCGTCTCAAGAGCAGGCAGAAAAAGAAATTAGAGCGGCAGAACGCTTGTTTGGTATGTTACCCAGCGATCAGGAGCAAGAATTATTGGCGCTTTGGCATGAATTTGAAGCCGCGCAGACCGATGATGCTAAGTATGCAAAAGCACTCGATCGGTTAATTCCAATGCTCTTGAACTACCATAATAATGGTCAGAGTTGGAAGGAACATGGCGTCTCTCGTGAACAAGCACTTACCATTAATAAACGAATTGAATTTGGCTCTGTTACCTTATGGGACAAAGCGAAAGAGTTGATAGAAGAAGCCACAGAGAAAGGTTGGCTGAAATCGTAATAAAGGAGACTGAATGTCTTATTTGCCTTTGGATGAATACCAAAGAAAATGGATTTTTACGCATCAGTCGATGCCTGTGCCAGAAGAAGATTTGGCTTTTATTAAGCCGATGAGCCAAGCTCGTTCAGCACAATTTTGGAAAGAAAATATTAGTGCTCAAAGCCCCGATATGGATCGACTTAGCTCCCAAGATTGGCCAATGAACGAGGCGAACTGGTCTGAAGTCGTTGATTGGATGGCTTCGTGGGAGTTAGATGATCCGGACATGCCAGCGGAAGTAGAAGCACATATCGATTGGCAAGACGATGTGACCGTTTACTTTTGCTACGAGAAGTACAATGTCATCGAAACTAAATGGTCGATTTTTAAAAAGCATTGGAAGAACTTTCTCTTTTATGATGATGGTCCAATATTGATTGGACGTCGCCGTTCACAAGCGCTTTGGTTTGATTCAAAAGGCAATGTGAAACTCGGTGTTCGTCAATAGCGAGTTATACAGCAAGCCACCTTTTCGAGGTGGCTTTGTTTTTCTAAAGGCTGGATAATGGACTCAACACGCCACCAGCCCCGCGCTCGATAACGTGAGTATAAATCTGTGTGGTATATACACCCACGCTATAAGTGATTGTTTTTACTAGTTGGTATTATGCCCCAACTAAAGTGGGGCGCTGGTGGGACAATCGAAAATTATTTACTTGAAGCCATGATCCCATTTAAGTATTCGATCTGCTCATGCGAGTGTGATTTCATGAATCTGCCGTAGACACGTTCCAACATCATCGTGCTCTTGTGCCCCATCTGTTCCGCGATAAAAGACAGGTTTGCGCCTTTGGTGATCAACCAACAGGCGTAGGTATGTCGAGATTGATATGAGCAGCGATGGCGAATGCTAGCTCGCTTAAGTGCGCGTGACCATAGTCGATTGTATGTTGTCGTCTTGTAGGTTTCACTCGGTGCTTGGCCATTGCGACGTTCTGGAATAAACACGAACCGAACGCTTTCCTGGCGAAAGGTGTTTGACCCTTTTACTTCCACAAAAATATCTCTCACCGGGCTAAACATGGTGAGCTCTCTTTGAGATTTAAGGGCGAGGAGTGCAGGCTCAAGTAGGTGAATAGTTCGCTCTGACTTCTTATTCTTCGGGGTTGTGAACTTTCGTTCAATCGTAACGTTTCGAGTAACCTCGATTGTCCCTTTCTCAAGATCAACATCTTCCCACGCTAACGCACAGAGCTCACCAGTTCGCATACCCGTGTAAATGGCTAGGGTGAACATATTCCGCTGCTGTAAGTTGGTCGTTGATTCTATTAGCTGGTGGAATTCTTCTAGTTCTAGTGGGTCCGGTTCACCAGAGCCACCACTCAGCAACTCAACATGCAAAAATGGATTGTCCTCAATAAACTTCGATTTCACTGCTAAGTCAAAGCATCGGCGTAGAAGTTTGATCATATTATTAATCGTCTTAGCGCTGCGTGATGCACCAGTGCGAGTAGGGGAGTCGACCATTAACTTTTGGCATTTGAGTGCATCCATGATCGTGATGGTGGAAATAGTACGTTCCTCCCCAACAAACAAGCAGCATGCTCTTGCTGTGGTACTCAATACATAGAGTGACTGAGAGGCCATTGTGGTTTGCTTCAGTTGAATATAGTCATCAAACAGCTCGCGAACGGTAAGGTTCTTACCTCGCTGTTCTGGTGTCGCAAAGAGTTGTGCTTTCTTTGATGTTGGAAAGCGAGATAAGTAATCAAAAGTGCCTAATGAAATTTCAGAAAGTATAGATGCGCGCAGATGCCCCGCTTTTTTGAGATTGCCTTTGGTGACTTCCCATCCTTTTAGTGTCTCCCGACAACGCATCTCGCGGTACGTAAAACTAATGCGGATAGACTTACCGCGGATCTCTACACCTTCTGGTGTGTTCATTACGCAACCCTTTCTCTTGCTGAAAACTCATCAATGGCAACACGGTCATACTTAAAACTCTTGCCACCACCACTACTCTTACCGGATGCTTTTTTAAAGTGAACGCCTTCAATCCAACGAAACTGACGATAGTCTTTGATTTCATTGGTAGACATGCCTGTTAAATCAATCAGAAGATCTTCTTTCACCCAACGACTAGGCTCTAGTTGAATCACCGTAAATGTTCTCATCGGTAAAACCTCCAATAAATAATGAAAATAAAAGTCCTGCAATGCCCCGTTATCAAGTGATGGGGCATGGGCTAATTACATAAAATGAACTACGGGTAGAGAAGTTAGAGCAGGTCTATTGATTGTTCGGCAAAGTTGGTCATAAATTCTGGTGATAGACTGATATCACTCGGGAACTCTTTACATACCCCGTAGCCGTTCTCTTCGTTCTCAGGCTTGATGAAAGTGAGTTGAACGACTTCACGACCTTGAATAAAGCTGAAGTAGGGGCCTTTTGCTGTCACCGCGCCCAGTTCGGTTTGAAAAGTTGCATTAGCCATGAGTAAGTTCTCCTTTTACGTATTGCAGTGAATGGTTAACACAGCATTGAATAGTGTTTGCTTTGTCGTAAGTACCGTAGTGGTAGTACTGAATGCCACGTTCGATGGCTTCATCCAGCTGGTGGCCGGAGATGCCTTGTGCTTGGAGCTTGTTGGTTAAGTGACGCTTAACAAAGTGTTCGTTTGGCTTTTTCTTCTCTGACATCTCACGCTCTCCAGTGCGGTAATAAGACATTCGGCTTGAACGGATGGGCTTTTTTGACAAAGCGGAAGCCTTCGCAATTAGAATCGCCTCTTACAGACGTTTTCTTGTTTGGCACCTTGTCCTTCTCGTCCATGGTTAGTTTGTAGTAAGGATAAATCGAGCGAGGTTCAGATTTGATTTTCAGTCCCTTACCACGCAGGTAGTAGACGGCTTTGCAAATCAGCTGAGGTTTAACACCCAAATCACTACTAATCTGATAGGTTGAGTTTCTGCCTGGATGTTCAAGCAAGTACCTTCCCACCGCTTTTGATCTTCCATTACCCTGTATTGAGCCAACGATGCGTTGTGCTTCTATATATTGTTCCTTGGTAAGTGCCATGCGTTTGTTCCCTCCAGTTAGCACTCATCACAAATAAACATGTATTCGCCGGTTTCATCCCATTCGAGCTCAGCTTCTTTTCCGCACTTCTCACATCTTTCACATAGTTCGCAATCAAGTACCCTGGCGATATCTTTTGCTGCGGCTTCCGGCAGAGCACAAAGGGTCAGGTCACCTAATGTCAATGTGTAGAATTTCTCACCTAGCACGGTTAACTGCTCGAGATGGATGCTAATAGAGATTGGGTTAGTGGCGGTAAACGTTAAATCACCAGCCCGTAGCCGAACGAATAGGTGCATTGGTCTGCTATCAGAACTGAGTCGATAACTCGTATCACCAATTTCCCATGTGCACTGTTGTTTCTTCATTACGTCACCTTATTTGATCAACTGAAAAACTGGCGGCAATGTTAGTCACCGCCAACATGATTAGCTGGAGAACGAACCGATAAAGGTATCAATCTCGATCTCGCCGTCTTTAAAGCAGGCTTGAAGCTTGGTTTGGAACTCTTCGCCCATCTCTTCTTCGTGTTGCTCAAACTTCTTGATGCGTAGAACTAGGATTTCGTTACCGATAGTGCTCATACGCATTTCAAAGGTGCGCTCTGCTAAGCCTAAGTACGGGACACACGTGAACTTAAACACCGCAGGCATTGGGAACTCTTCTTTAGTACGAACGGCAATGGACTCGTACTCAGATTGGTGATGGCTGAAATCATCTACGTTTGATTCACGGCCAGCCTTCGCTTCGAACTTCATGTTGCGAATCGCCGCCGAAGCCACAGAGTTTTCGATTAGCTCACCACTAGTAGAGAAAACCTGAACAAATTCGCTGTAGTCTTCGACCCATTCAGCCAGTTGTTTTTGGTTGTTTTTTTTCTCATCCATATTGATGAGCGCTTTAAATGCAGCCGTTTGGCGCAACACCAATTTAGCCTGGTGCTTACAGTGACCAGGGAAGTTATGAGTACCAAGGTCAAAGATAGTGACTGCGGTCATTTGCTCAGCATCAATGAAGCATTGGTTACCTTCGGTTTGGTAATGCTCGTGATAGCGCACGAACTCATCGATGTTAGCGGTACGCATTAAGCCGCGGAATTGATTGCGGTTTGGCATGTACTTCTCTAAGTCATGCAAATCGAATGACTCAGGTAGAGCAGCAACAGGGAAACCTGCCTTTTGTAACTGTTCTAAGAACTGTGGGGCATTCGCTGATTCTTGAATCTGTTGGATTGCTGATTTATCCATTTATCTGTTCTCTCTTAGAGTGATTGCTGGTGGACTGGGTTAGCCGCGTACTTCGCGAAGCTGACCTTCTTCAATAACGGCTTGGCCGTGAATATCTTCTTTTGGTCGGTCGTAGGTGAGCTTTCCGCCTTTGCCGACGTAGGCGATAGAGGTGTACTGAAAGTCCTCACTCTTGGAACCAAAGCCCGATTTAGGTTCTTTCACTGACATATTTGCCGTGATTTCTACCATTTCGTTGTTGGTACCCATTGGCTTGAGCTTTAGGTTCAGCTTTACTTCGCCTTGTTTATCGCTGTACGAAACAGCGCGTGAAACGTTAGAGAGTGCAAGGCCAATAACGTTGGAGATAACGCCGCCATCTAGCTCTTGCATCAATTTGGGAAAGTTGGTTGTACGGTCTTCTATGCTTAGGTTGCCTGCTTCTTTGCTCATGATTCGTTCCTCAAGATTGGTTATCCACACCCTAAAACCCTTGCTCAGAAAGGCTTTAGGTTGTGCCCTAAGTAAGGGCATTCCCGTTCCCATCCTTGGATAGTCACTTCCGGTCACCGTTTCACTTTTCGTCGTAAGACAGACATAGGCAGAAACGCTCCGGTGCAGTGGTTATTCGCCCCACCAGCTGCTGGTGTAAGTCGTTGGAATGGATTAAATGTACATAATGTATATGTTCTTATCAATACAAAATGTATATTAATTTGAGAAAGGCATAAAAAAACCGCCTAAAGGCGGTTCAAAAAGTAGAATGGAAATTTAATTAGCTATTAATAAACATGCTTACGCGTGTAAGTTAGTGAGTGGGGTGAGAGTAGCGCAATTCTGTTTCCTAGAGCGTTAGTTTTTAGGTCTCATCGATTTCACGCATGCTAGGTAAGTATCGTCTCTAAATCTCTCTGTTGCTTTTTTCTGCATTTTATCTGTTGAAAATCGTGGGCTGTCGTAAGCTTCAATAATTAGATTTTGTAGCAATTTATCACCATCAACTGCCTCCATCATTTTGGACATCGACACGCCCACCTGCCGATTATTCATTATTGATGTGGCTAGACTTCCATACTTTTCACAAATTTCCATCCATTCTTCTGCACGCAATGGCATGGCAATAACGTAAAGAATAAATGTTATTGTAATAGCCCTCATGAAACCTCCTTTTAAACTAGATTTGTAAGTAGCGACCATTCCTAGTCAGCTAATACTAGTCACTTTACAGAACTTTAACCGTAAATACCTTGGAGCTTATTAAACAATCTGTACAAATTATTGATAGTTTAATTTTTAATAAAGTTTCAATTTTGCGTCTACAACTACTCCGATAATTTTGCACTGCTCGTTTAGGGGGATCATTGTAGGATAATTTGGATTTAGTGCTTTTAAATAACGTTGACCAGCATCTACTATCAACTTTTTAAATGTAGCTTCATTTGTGTGGGTTAGTTTAGCTATAACCAATGAGTTATTTTGGTAGGCTTTCTCTTTATCGACTAAAACAAGAGTTCCTTCAGGGAAGCTGATACCAATTGGGGCTGTCATTGAATCACCTTCGACTTCTAACCAGAAGCAGCAATCGCTAGTTCGCTCAGTCGTTTCATACCAATCATCGATTTCTTCAACACTGTACGGTTCATAAGCTTCTGTCCAAGCTCCTGCTTGTACTGAACTTAGGAGTGGGAACTTTTTAATGTAGGAAGGCTGCTTGATTGGTTGCTTAGTGTTACACACAACCTCTTCTGGATACTCTAAAGTACCATCAGAATGAAGAATTATTCTTTCTAATCCAACTTCTTTTAGTATCAAAGCTATCTGCTCCAGTGATGGCTCCCTGCGCTGATTTAACCAGTGTCCCAAACCACCAGGAGTAACGTTTAGCCTTTCAGCTAGGCGCTCTTGGTTTAATCCAAGCTCTTTAATTCTGGCTTTAACCAGATCTGTCCAATTCATTTTCATCCCTTAAATGTACATTCTGTACAAAACAAAACAATCGACAAAATGTATATTTAGTTTGATTCATTTATATACATAATGTACATTTTGTATGTGAGAGCTATTCGAGGTTTACATGCAAAAAATTAGGGAAGTAAGAGAGGCTGCTTCGATCAGCGTTAAGCAGCTTGCTGAACACTCCGGTATTGAAGCTGGTTCTATTTACCATTACGAGAGGGGGCGAAGGACTCCAGACTTCAATACCTGTTGGCTGATTGTAAACAGTCTCCGAGCATTAGGTTCAAACTGTGACTTTCAAGATGTTTTCCCGAATCCATTAGAACACAAAGCCTAATCGTATTAACAATTAAGGAGAACACCAATGACCCACACACAAGGAAAGGGGAAATTCCCTCGCTTCTATGAAGGTGTTATTCGCTTTAAGAACAGCCATAGCCTACGCGCTATTGCTCTAAGGCTTGGTTACTCAGAAGTGGATTACAGCAACCGACTAAAGAAACGCTTTAACACTAACCAACCGGAATCGAAGTTGTTTGTTGATGATGTTATTGCGTTCACCAAAGAGTCTGGCGACTACAGCATGATCGACGGCCTATGCAAAGAGGTCGGGCTGTGCACGCCGATGCCGTTTAACTACAACTCCCAGGCAAATCTTAATACTGAGTTTTTGGTTGCTACCAAGGCACTTGGTGAGATGGCCGAGCAACTTAACGTAAACAAGCTTTCTGCCAATGGCGTTAGTCGCTTGTCTTCATCCATTCATACGCTGGTGGCTTCGGCCATGACGATTGGTTACGCCGCAGAGAGCCGCTTTGGTGGTATCAGCATGGCCATGATGTTTGGTGATATGTCTTCGGGAGTCTTGTCATGAATGTGATGGAAACGCTCAACACGATAGAGCAGCTGGTACAGATGTATCGCAGTTCTATTGCACTGGAGCAGAACGCCGCGGTTAAGCAACAGCTGGAGAAGGAGGCACTCAAGGCGATTAACACAAAGAGCCAGAGATATTTGGCACATCTAGAAATGGAAAAGCCCCAACAAGCGGCAACTTGTTAGGGCCGTGAATCAACAAGCAAAGGTGAGATTCAATGGAAAGAGTAACACAACAGCGTGATCGCGCAAAGATTAAGGCCGTCTTAGTTTTTGATAACTACGTCTATTTTTTGGCGACCAAGCAAGGTGATTGGAAGTGGGTAAGCAAGCGAACTGTAAGCCGAATGAGACAGGAGCAAGGCTATGGAATTAAGTGAGCGTTTAAAGCAGGTTGATAACCTCCGTCGCGCTGCGATGGGAGACGCCAAGTTTAAGGCGAGTGCCAAGCAGCATGAGTCGGCATTAAAACCAAAGTCACGAGCTCTGGCAAAGAGTAAGCCACGCAGTTCGTTTGCAGACTGGGCAGGGGGTAAGTGATGTCTTTTTCTGCTGCGTATTTTGACTTATCCGGTCAGCAGCTCAGCAGTGGGGAGTTCTCACTGCTGACCAAATCAATCGACACGGCTATTGAAGATGCTATCGCATTAAGTGGTTTTGATGTGGTTTCGTCATCCACCTCGTTTGCTGTGTTGGGTCAAGGTAATAAACGTTTGGTAGTAGGGAGAGTGGAAGCATGAATTTGTCGGGGTTTGATAAAAAATGCGCACTCGACCGCATTAAGCAATTAGATGTGAAGCCGTTCCTGACCAGTGACGAGCAACAGGACTACCAAAACAGAATTGAAATTGTTGAAGATTACGACAGGCAGTTTCGAAAAAACTGGAAGTCGGAGCGTCGCGATTGGATAAAAGCTCAGCTACGCAAAGGATACTTAACAACGGACCAATCTGAAGAAAAACTTTCACAGCTTGATAGTGACGCTGATTTGATTCTCGGAAAGCCAATATACCCATGGGGGATCGCATAATGTCAGTAAAGGTAATGAGCTACGTTTGGGACATTCCGAGTTTTAAAGGTTCTGATAAGTTGGTGATGCTTTGCCTAGCTGACCATGCGGACGATAGCGGCCTTTGCTGGCCGTCTATCGATACCATTGCTCGTAAATCTGGTGTTTCACCTACCACAGTAAAATCGACGCTTAAGAAACTGGAAAAGGGTGGTTGGCTATTCAAAAAGAACCAATTCAAAAAGGCGGATACAGGTCGCTTAGTACGTTCGAATAATCAGTACCAATTACCAGTAATGCTTCTGAAAAAGAAAGCGGATGAACAGACGGATTTTGAACAGTCGAATTTCGTCTGTTCAAAAGTCGAACGTTCGAAACTCGAACAGACGAAACAACCAGAGGGGGTAGGTCAAATTCCGGCTGGGGGTAGGTCGGAATCCGGCTATAAACCACCAATAGATCCACCAATAGAACCATCAAGTAAAGATCTTGCTCCGAGCGAACCGCTCGAAGCCAGCGAGCCTCCGGTTATTTGTCTGCCTACCAATCGCAAAGATCAATTCTACGAAGTTAGCACCACTCAGGTGATGGAATGGAAACAGACCTACCCAGCAGTGAATGTGCTCGAGCAACTGCGCAAGATGAAAGTTTGGGGTGACGCGAATCCACGTAAGCGCAAGACCTTAGGTGGCATGGTTAGATTTATCACAGCTTGGCTAGGCCGTGAGCAAGACAAGGGGCGTTACCTGCCGCCAGAGCAGCAACCGCAGCAAACCAAATCCGATGGTGACGAGCTTAACGCTCAGGTTCGCCAGATTGAGATGGACATCGACAGCGAGAACCAACATCTCATTCGGGTGATGAGCCATGGCGGGACTGAGCAGGCGATTCAAGCCAGTAAGAACAAAATCAAACGTCTTTCGGACGAACGCAGGGAATTGTTAGATCAACTAGCGGAGGTGAATTCAGATGGTGGAGAAGTTAGTTGGGGTGATGGTTTCGCGGCCTAAGGTTTGGGTTCCTGGAGAGCTTTGCAAGGAGTTAGGGATTTCTGCTTTGGAGTTAACTCAGTTGATCACTAAAGCGCGCAATCAGGGTGTGGAAATATATCGGATGTCGGACACGAGAACCGGCAACACAAGCAAGATTTGGATAAGGGCCTAGGGTTCTTGAGTGAATACTGGTGAGCGGAGGGAGTTGAATGCTAAGTATCAGTACCCAAACAGAGATGACAATGAGCAGTCGAGAGATTGCGGAGCTGACAGGTAAGCAGCACCCGCACGTTAAACGAGATATTGAACGAATGGTGGCAGAACTGAACCATCCAAATTTGGAGGGTTCCCAGTTTTGGCACAATGGCAATCAATACACTCAATACAACTTGAATCGCGAGCTCACGCTGACGTTGGTTTCTGGCTACAACATCAAATTGCGTCATTCCATTATTAAGCGCTGGGATGAATTAGAAAGTGCAGGTAAACCATCAATACCGACGACTTATGCTGAAGCACTGCAGTTAGCGGCCAACCAAGCCAAGGAACTGGAAGAAAAGAACCAGGCATTAGCTATCGCGGCACCAAAGGCAGAATTTGCCGATGCTATCGCGGGAGCCGATAAAGGCGTGAAGCTCGGACAGTTTGCAAAAACGGTTGGTTTGGGGCCTGTGACTATTTTCCGTGTACTTCGAGAGTTAAAGATCTTCATGAGCCGTGGGGACTCTTACAACTTGCCATATCAAGACTATGTCGAGCGTGGTTACTTTACGGTGAAGCAGGGCACTTACGAAACTAACTCCCAAACACGTATCAGTCACACAGCATTGATCACCGGAAAGGGTGAAATCTGGCTGCGTAAAAAACTTCTTGAAACAGGTCATTTAAAGGCGGTGGCAGCGTGAGCGAATTAGAGAAAACGCTTCTTTTCCAAATCAAGGCGATGGGGTTAGCCCTACCAGAGAAGGAATACCGATTTCATGAGACACGGCGCTGGCGTTTTGATTTTGCTTATCCAGAGCAGCAGCTGGCGGTAGAGGTGGAAGGCGGTACCTGGGCAGGAGGTCGCCACACTCGCGGCAGTGGTTATGAGAAAGATTGCGAGAAATACAACGAAGCAGCATTACGAGGTTGGTCAGTACTCCGATTCACCGGAAGTATGATTAAGAGCGGAAAAGCAGTAGAGACATTAAAGGAAGCATTATCGTGAAGAAGGTTTACATTGCAGGCCCAATGACGGGGTTACCAGAGTTTAACAAGCCAGCGTTCTTTGCGATGGAAGATGAATTGAAACGCCGTGGGTGTATTGTTATGAACCCCGCTATTCTGCCGGATGGTTTTGAGTGGGAAGAGTACATGCACATTTGCATTCCTATGATGGCCTGCTGCGATACGGTGGTGTTCTTGGATGGTTGGCAGCTTTCGAAAGGAGCTCGCTTGGAATACGACAAAGCGGTCGAGATGGGTAAGCAGCTGGTTACTAAGCCGTTGCTTGAGTCTAAAGTCGCCTAAGGGAGGGAAGATGCTAAAAGTCAGCTTGGATGTTGTCCCGACACTGAATGCCGCGCTCATTCCACTAAACCCAAATAAAGAGGCCATTCAACGTTTGCTGGTGGACGGTAAGATCGGATTAGTTTCTCCCAATCAACGTTTGGCCACAAAGGCCACAGGAGGGTTGTCTTCAGATGACCTCTCTTTGGTGGCGTTCTTCGCTCATGAAGACGTGCAACTGCTTATCGGTAGTACGGCTAAGTACGTTGATACGATTTCCGAGTGTCAGCTGAAGGATGAAGGCTACTGCAATCATAATTTGAAAACTCGAGTAACCGGCGAGGGAGCGATTCGTTTGTGTTGGCATCACGACAACATGGCCGACGACAGTCACCAGGCATTTTCGATAGCGCGAAGAAATACGGTTCGCCACGGTCTGATGGTTGTATCTCGCCAGCTGTATGGTGAAGTAAGGCGCATTACAGATGTTGATTTATGCTGGTGGGCCGTTCGCAATGATGTGTATTCGTTACTTCCGCAGTCTGTTCTCGATCGTCAGTTCAAACGAGAAGAGGGCAGCAAGCGAGTCGGTGTACTTGGAAACGTGGATACAGATGCCAGGTACGTATTCGAAGGTCAGCGTGAGCAACTACAACGTTTAGCAAAGCCAGTTCTCAAATTAGTCATCGATGACGATCCACCAGCGATGTATTTGAGAAAGCCAAAGCCAATCCGTTGGGAGAGTGAGAAATACCTTTCGTTCGTGCGAAAGCTGCCTTGCCGAGTGTGTGGTAAGACTGCAGGTATTGCTCATCACCTAATAGGCCATGGAGAAGGGAAGATGGGCAGCAAGGCCTCGGATTTGTTCACCATCCCGCTGTGTCATGATCACCACCAAGAGCTACACCGCAATGTGAACCACTGGGAACGTCAACACGGCGATCAGCTCTGGCATGTGAAAGAGACGATTAATAGGGCGCTGATGGTTGGGGCGTTGGGGTAACAAGCCCACACCTTCACATAGAAACTTACTTGAAACGGGATGGAGTTAAATTTTATGTTTTCAACAGATGATGAGTGGTTTGCCGATATAGTGAGTCAACTTCAAAGTAAGAAAGGTTTATCCAAAGAACAGGCGGAGATAGCGGCTACAATTTATCGACGTGAGTACATAGGTCAGAACGCGCATGCTTTATGGCAATACGCCATAGAAGAGGCTAAGAAATTAAAGTAAAGTAAACTAAATGTACCTAATTAGCCCTTTCCATGGTTACTGGAGAGGGCTTTTTGTTAATCAGGTGTTCGATGAGGAGGGAAGTAGGTGTTAACCAACACCGGATTGTGCTTAATGATCGATGAAGCTATTTCCTTTGAAGCCATGAAAGCGTAGTTTTCAAAAAACCATTGATTTTCATCGACTAAAGTTTCTATAGACGCTTTATCGTTACTGTGCTCAAAGTTTATACAGAAGCGCAGTTTAAGGCGATAGACCTCTTCATATTCCTCAGGGTTTGATTCATCACCTAAGAATCCATAAGCTTTAGTTGAAGCATTTAGGCGTATTAGTTTATGTTTTGAATCAGTTTCTGTGGTGATCTCGGTTATTTCTATATCTGGTTCTAAGCTTACATTATATTTAAAGAAGCCATTCCCTGTTGGTTCTTCAATCAGCATTTCAAAATTTGCGTTATACAATGTATGCCCAAGATAAATAGTATCTTTCAACATTAATGACACCCTACCAATTCCAACTTGCCTTCACTCTGAGGCCATTTAATTACATTGTCTTTTGCTTTAAAGCTATAAGGGGAAACGAACTCAATATTCTCTTTCGCTGGCTTAGCCTTTTCTAAATGTAAATGCATGTGGACTGCTGGTTCTGTTCGAAGTTTATCTTCAACAGCTGTTTTCACATATTCGTTCAATGACATGTTTAATGATTTTGCATCTATGAATGCTTTCTTATGAAGCTCAGGACCAATGCGCACATTAAACGACCCTGACATGGTTTTATCTGGCTTTTTGCCAATCAATTCACATGTCTCTAAATAGTCATCCACAGCCTCATGAAAAGCTGCTTTAAGCTCTTTAATTGATTCCGCTTCATAGGTAATCAAATCGTTGATGCACTCGATCTTGCCGTGAATTATTTCTTCTTCGATAGAGTGTGAAACTGAACCATAAAAGCCTTTATACGTCAGTAAATTACTCATCTATTAAATCCAACTCTGTTAATTTGCTAATGACATCCTCAATAACATACATTTTTATGATGTTTTGAGGGTGAGGCTCATGCAAGCTTATGACTTGCTTAGACTCACTGTGTACAAACTTCCTTCTAGAGCCATTACCTTTAAGCATTTCATAACCGTAGTGGGTTAATAACGTTTTAAGCTCATTCCAAGTGAAGTCCTTTGGTTTGCTGAGCAGGCGTTGCAAGAGTTTTTGTTGTCTACTCATCTAAATGTAGTCCGTCTTTAGAAGCATGCAACTATAACTTAGTTGCACATTTATTTAAACTGAATTGTGTTAAAAATTGACACAGTGCGTGTAGTTTTTAAACGACAAATGAGGGAAAACTTGATCTTAAACTCATAACCAAACCACATTATTCTTAGAATCTTGGTCTGCGTTCTTGTCCAGGTAATGCTTTACCTCTCCATCATAAAGCAGGATGAAACACTTCCCGTTTAGGTACGTTCCCACAAGGTAGTGGTATCTGGGGATGGTATAAACAACTTCGTACCCGTCATCATCAGAGCAGAGTGCGGACACATCCATAATCTTGAGCCGTCTCACACCAACAACGTTGCCCACTTCCATAAAGCCACCAAAAGGGATTGTCTTCCAATCACCATTAGCCATTAACACCGATACTTTATCTTCGGTGCTGTTGTAGCCACATGGGCCATCAGGGCCAATCCGGTATATGCGGTGTCCTACCAGGCGTTGAATCGTCTTGTACATTTCAAAAAAGGATTATCATTTAACTGTATATATATACAGTCTATCATTGGTGGTTGAACTGTCCAATTTGATTGATTCAACATTGTGGTGAGGGGAAATAAGATTATGGGTTTGTGTGTAAACATCGAAAAGTGGCAGATGCCAGCGGCGATAGGAATGGCGACTGAGGCTATTCGTGCTAAGTACAACGAAGGTGCTGGTGGCGGTGGTTTTGGCATGGCTGATATTGAAATGGGTTCGAAGCTGGATGCCGGTAAGGTGCTTTCTACATTGGAGCAGATTAAGGCCGTACACCCTCACTTATCTGATTGGGCGTTCTTTGCCTATGCTTCGCCACTTTGGAACTCTCAAAGCCTGACTCATCGCTTTATTGAACACCTGCTGAACGATTGGCTCATGGAATGCTGTTTTACAGGTATTACTCTACAAGAAAAGGTGGTGAAACGTATCGAGGCTATTCTTCCTTTGGTCGCTGGTGGATTTGCCCTAGAGCAAATGGCAGGGGCCGACGTTCAGTTCGTCGCGGGTGAGGGGCACTACAAACCAGTAGCGAGTCGAACCGCTATCATCAATGCGCTGGTGGAACATGATTGTGTGGCTAACCAGGTTAACTCGGAAACGTATAAGAAAAAACGCAAGCGTTACTACCAGACCCACTTCGATGCTATCCAATCTCACATTGAGTCAATCAGAACGATATTGTTGGGCTATGACTCACTATGTCAAAAACTCTTTAGGATTGGGGTTGAAAAACAAAACGGGTCAAATTACTATGCAAATATCCAGTATGGATAAATACACATGAATTCTGAAAGCCGCCTTTTTGGCGGTTTTTTTATGCCTGAAATTTGAGTCGAGAGAGCTGATGTCATTCTGTTTTTCTGAAGTGTGGCTCAAGCTGCACGACTTCAAAGGCCGTTTAATTGCTTACGGTGGAGGCGGTGGCGTTAGCTTTTTCAGTAATGAAGTGGCAGCAAAAGCCCAACAAGCGGCAGAAACGGCTGCATCCACACCAGATATTACCCTCGCAAATTTAATCTCTTTGGGTGGCTTAGCTCTGATAGCCGCCCGTTTTATCTTTGATGTTTATGTCTATTTCGACAAAAAACGCGCCAAAGGAGGTGCTCGTGGCACTTGCTCAAACCAAGAACTTTAACCCCAAAACAGATATCAAGCTGAACTGCTCCTGTGGGTGTGGGAGCAATAAAGTGAGCCAATCAGCATTAGACCAGCTGCAGAAGGTTCGTGATGAGTTTGGTAAGGCAATGGTCGTTCGCTCTGGCTTTCGATGTGAAAAGCATCCGAGTGAAGCCCGTAAAGAAAAGCCCGGGCAACACTTCAACGGCGTGGCCTTTGATATCGCTTGTAATAACGGCTTTGATCGCCTTCGTCTTGTAGAGATTGCTCGTAAGCATGGCGCGAGAGGGATTGGGATTGCAAAAACCTTTGTTCATCTGGATTGGCGGGAAGGGTTACCCGTAATGTGGACTTACTAACAAGCGACCAGAACGGTCGCTTTTTTAATGGAGAAAGGAAATGAAAAAACTGTATCAGTTTACGGTCGCAGTGGTGGCTCTGTTGTTTGCGTCTGTCGCTCTGGCGAGTTCGGGAATGATGGAGCCCGACACTCCAGCTTGGGCGGTAGCTGCATTTGGCTTTGTCGCAACAGTAGTCGCGGTTGTTGCTCAGATTGATGCGCAAGTGTCTGAAGAGTTCAAACGTAAGTGGCCGTGGTGGTTGCGCTGGGTTTGGAATGCAGCAGCTGGCAACTATAAGCACTCACAGAATATCGGCAGTTAGTCGTGGGCTGGGCATCGTCGGTCCCGATTATTGGGACGCTAATCCTTAAAGTCATTGAGGTTTGGGAGCGTCTTCAACGTGCCAAGCAAATTGAGCATCAGGAGCAAGAGTATGAAGATATCAAGCAAGATGCTAAAAGCCGCCATGCTCAGCGGTTTGGTCCTAGTAGTGGGCGGATGCGCGACAACCCGTGATGTGTTTGCTCCTCCATGTAAGCCTGCCGCTCCTGTTCTTGAGTGGTACGAGCCTGACCAAGGCGGGATATATTACCCAGAGCGCAGCGTCACTAACCTGATGTTGTATATCGAGCAGCTAAATGACTGCATTGACTACTACCAAGTTAATCCTGGTTAGTTCAACTATCCGGTAATCCCGGATAGTTGCCGAGTGTTCTTACTGGCTGCACTTGTTATCAGTTAAGCCAGCATGTGATAGCGACGAATCCCGCATGCATCCAATAGGAAGGGATAAGGATCGGTTAGCGCCCGATTAGTGCATAAGTAGCTAACGATGATGAGATAGGCTACTGGCTGCCTTAAAGCCAGAAACCAACCGGCGCTCCGGCCAACAATCAAATGGCAACCCCAACGCGAAAGCGACTATCGCCACCTAGCCGAGCGCCGACCATCATCCTGTGCCCATTGGAAAGCGGGCCTCCGCGTTAGCTTTCCTATGTGTATCGCGATGATTTCACCAATCACCCTCAATGTATGGCCAAAACCAAAAGGTACTCCCGAGACCCCTCCCCACTACGGGTATGCGGCCTCGCGGTTTTTCACTACATACGAGGATCTTCTGAGTGAGGTTGTTGTTTAAATGTCACTACCAAAAAATGCACAGCGGCCAGAACCCCACTGGCTGAAAAAATCCGACATGGCCGCCAGTCTTGGAATTAGCTTCCAAGCCTTTGATAAATGGGGCGTGAAGCCAGTTGCCAAGGTTGGGCGATCGGTCTATTACACGGTGGCCGATGTGGTGCATAACCGCGTCAGCCACGAGATCGAAAAGTATCAACCAAAGATCCTCGAAACCAATTCCGATGATTTTGACGGTAAATCCATCGAATACGAGCGCTTGAGATTAACCAAAGCACAGGCGGATGGCCAAGAGCTAAAGAATGCCAAAGAGCGCCGTGAGGTGATTGAGGCCGAGTTCAATATTTTCTGTTTGTCTAAAGTCTCAGCGGAAGTCGCCAGTATTCTCGATACGGTTCCTCTGTCATTCAAACGGCGCTTTCCAGAACTGGAAGCCAAACACATCGAGCACTTGCGGCGCGACTTAGTCAAGGCTCAGAACATTGCGGCCGATCTGGATTGCCGTATACCGGAATATCTCGATGAATATCTTGCCAGCTCAGATTGATAACCTACGGTCCGCCTTTCGCGCTGGCTTGCGACCGTTGTTTCGTCCGCCGCCAATGACGGCCGTGGAGTGGGCAAACGAAAACTTCTACCTATCCAGCGAATCCTCGTATCAGGAAGGGCGCTGGGAAACGTTGCCGTTTCAGGCCGCGATCATGAACGCGATGGGCAACGATGAGATCCGTACCGTCGATTTCGTCAAGAGTGCCCGTGTTGGTTACTCCAAGATGCTGTTGGCTGTAGCGGGGTATCAGTCCGAACACAAGAAACGCAATATCCTGTTGTATCAGCCGACAGACAGTGCGGCGCAGCGCTTCATGAAGAAGCAGGTTGAAACCGCTATTCGTGACGTCCCGCTCTGGCATAAGCTGGCGCCCTGGTTGGGGAAAAAGCATCGCGACAACACCATTGATGCGAAACGCTTCACTCATGGCAAGCAGTTGTGGTGTTTTGGTGGTACCGCGGCCAATAACTATCGTGAACACTCCGCTGATACGGTCATTTACGATGAGTTGGCGGCGTTCCCGCCGGATGTTGAAGCGGAAGGCTCCCCCACATTCTTGGGTGATAAGCGTATCGAAGGCGCAGTGTTTCCCAAGTCCATTCGAGGCTCAACGCCAAAAATCAAAGGCGAGTGTCAGATTGAGCGTGCGGCTCAAGAGTCGCCTCACTATCTGCGCTTTCATCTCAAGTGCCCGCATTGCGGTGAGGAGCAATACCTCAAATGGGGCGGACCTGAGGAGCCCTTTGGTATCAAGTGGGACAAGGGTGAGCCGACCACGGCTTACTACCAGTGTGAGCACAATGGCTGTGTGATCCGAAACCAAGACTTGATGGATATGCAGGAGTCGTCAGGAGTGTGGCGCTGTGAACGCACCTCCATCTGGACGGTGGATGGCATCGAATGGCATGACGAAACCAACCATGTTATCGATGTTCCAGAGCATGTCAGTTTCCATATCTGGACGGCCTACAGTCCGTTTACCACCTGGCACCGTATTGTTCTTGATTTCCTGAAAGCCAAAGACGATGTGGGCAAGCTGAAAACCTTTGTCAACACTACCTTGGGCGAGACCTGGGACAACGAAGTCGGTGAAAAGCTGGAATGGGAAGACCTGCACCGCCGCCGCGAGTTATACCCCGATGGCAAGATGCCAAATGGCGTGGTGTATGTGACGGGCGGCATTGATACCCAGGACGATCGCTATGAAGGGTATGTCTATGGTTATGGCGCGCATGAAGAGAGTTGGCTGGTCGATCGCTGGATCTTGCATGGTGACCCAGCCAGTGACGAGCTGAAAAAGAAAGTGGCTGAGAAAATCCGGCAGCAATACACCCGCTTTGATGGCTGCGTAATGAACGTCAGCCGTTGGTGCTGGGACTCCGGTGGTCACTACACCGATGAAGTCTACAGCATGAGCCGTAAGCTCGGCGCTTCCTATGTTATTCCGACCAAAGGCGCGAGTGTTTACGGCAAGCCGATCGCCGATTTTCCACGCACCCCGTCGAAGAAAGGTGCATCAAAAGGTTGTTATCTGACGATAGTCGGCGCCGACAACGCCAAAGAACTGATCGTGAATCGATTGCGTGTCGAACCGCAACCTGGTGTTGCGGTGCCTGGCTGCATTCACCTTCCGATGGACGATGAGTTGTGTGGTGAGGCGGAACTCAAGCAGCTCACCGCCGAGCGCAAAGTTCTCAAGTACAAGAATGGCCGCAAGTCGTATCTGTGGGATGCAGGTAAGCGCCGTAATGAAGCGCTGGACTGTACCGTGCTGGCTCTAGCCGCTTTGCGCATTTCTCAGCAGCGCTTTGGTATCAACCTCGACATCTTAACCGGTGGTCATGGTTCTGCCCCAACAGAGCCTGCACCACCGACACCAAAACCACCAACGTCCACCACAACGCCACCGACCTCCTCGGCGGGCAACAATTGGCTGGGCGATGTCAATAAACAAGGGGGCTGGTTATGACACTAGCGCAAGTTCAGGCGTTGATTGATGCCTATTACCAAGCCGAAATGGATCTGCTGGCAGGAAAAACCGTCACTTTTCAAGGGCGAACGGTAAGCAGTGAAAACCTCAGCGAAATCCGCAAAGGGCGACATGAGATGGAGCAGCGCAAACAAAGCCTGCTGTCTGGTCAAACTCGCCTGTCACCAAGTCTGGCGAGGTTTGAATGAGTTGGATTGAAAAACTGATCAGCCCGTTCTCGCCAGCATGGGCACTGCAGCGGGTCAAAAGCCGTCAGGAGCTTAATGCCCGATTTTCGGTGATGGGGTACGAAGCCGCCACCAAAGACCGGCTACACAGTGCCAAACGCCAGACTCAGTCAGCCAACCAGTCGGTGGCCATTGGCGGGGTGTCACTTAGGGAGCAGGCGCGTAAGCTCGATGAAGACCACGATTTGGTGATCGGTATCTTCGACAAGCTTGAAGAACGCGTCGTCGGGGCGAACGGGATAATGGTCGAACCTCAGCCAAGGGATATCAATGGCGAGGTGCTGGACTCATTGGCAAAAGAAATTCGACGCCGCTGGGCTGCGTGGTCATTGAAACCCGAAGTCACCGGTACCTATACCCGCCCAGAACTCGAACGGATGTTATTTCGCACCGCCGCTCGTGACGGGGAAGTTTTTACCCAGTTGGTTCGTGGCTCAGTCCCCGGCCTGAACCATCCCAATCCGAATGGCACCCCGTTCAGTCTCGAAGCGCTCGAGCCGGATTTCGTACCCTTTCACATGAATGAGGTAGCAAAGCGGATCATTCAGGGCATTGAGGTGAATCAGTGGCGTCAGCCTCTGGCGTACCACGTGTTTTATGACCATCCGTCTGACAGCTTCGGTATCACCGCCAAAACCAAGCGGGTACCGAAAGAGAACATGCTGCATTTGGCTCACCGCAAGAGACTACATCAACTACGTGGCATCACGTTGTTGCATGGGGTGATCAAGCGCCTGGGTGATTTGAAGGATTACGAAGAGTCAGAACGGGTGGCGGCCCGTATCGCAGCGGCACTGGCGTTCTTCATCAAGAAGGGCACGCCGGACTTGTATGTGGCACCGCAGGAGCAAACCGCTCCGCGTCAAATTCCGTTTGCCCCAGGGGTCTGTTTTGACGATCTGCAGGCAGGGGAAGAGGTCGGCATGATTGAGTCGAACCGCCCGAACACCCATCTGGCCGAATTTCGCAATGGCCAGCTGCGCATGGTCGCCAGTGGTACTCGCGGCGCCTATTCGTCGATCGCTCGCGATTACAACGGCACGTATAGTGCCCAGCGTCAGGAGCTGGTTGAAGGCTGGGAGTCGTTTGCCGTACTGCAGCAGTGGTTTGTCGCTCAGCAAGCCCGCCCAGTTTTTCGTGCCTGGCTGGAAATGGAGCTGCTGCGCACCACTGACCCGCTGGATATTCCTGCCAATCTGGACCGACGCACTTTGTATGATGCGGTCTATTTGGCACCGGTGATGCCGTGGATTGATCCGAAGAAAGAAACCGACGCCTGGAAAGAGCGCATCAAAGGCGGCAACGCCACGGAAGCCATGTGGGTCCGTGCAAGTGGCCACAATCCAGAAGAGGTGAAACGCGCCCGCGTTAAGGAGATTAAAGAAAACCGCAAACAGGGATTGGTGTTTGACACTGATCCGTCAAACAACCAAGGAGCTCAAAGTAATGAACCCCAAACCCCTCAACCTGATGATGATGCCTAAAGCGTCGCTGTCAGCCAGCGCGGCTCCGTCAGAATCATGGTTCAGTATCAAGGGCGCCGTATCTGGCCGCCCTGCTGAGATCTTTATTTATGACGAGATTGGCGGCTGGGGCATGACCGCTCAGCGCTTTTCCGAAGAGTTGCAAGCTCATGAGATTTTTACCGGTGTTGATGTCGATCTGTATCTGCACAGTGGCGGCGGTAACGTTCTGGATGGCTTTGCGATTTACAACATGCTGCGAGGTATTACCGGCTCGCTGAACATTTACATTCAGGGTGTGGCGGCGTCGATTGCCTCCGTCATTGCCTGCGTCCCGAACGCGATCGTGCATATTCCAGAGAATGGGTGGTTTTACCTCCATAACGCCTGGGGTGGGCAGGTTGGCGAAGCCGAAGACATGATCGAGTATGCCGAGTTTCTGGAGCGCAATGTCACTAACATGGTGGCCGCGTACCGAGAGAAATCAGGTTTGTCTGAGGATGACATCCGAGCACTGATGAAAAAGCCAGGTACTTGGCTCGATGGTCAACAAGCTGTTGAGCAGGGCTTTGCGGATGTGCTTACTGAACCGCTGCAGGCTGCAGCATCTATCAATTCTAATCGTCAAAAGGAACTCTTAAATATGCCTAAAAGTCTAAAGGGCTTAATGAAACCGCAGGCGAACACGCCAACGCCTACCACACCTGCGCAGCCGCCATCGGACCCAACCCCAGCGTCTCCGTCAGCATCGGTACCAAACCCACCTCCTGCTGCTCCATCGCCATCCGCAGCGGACATTATGGCGCAGTTCCGTGCGGATGAAACCACCCGCCGCGAAGGCATTCAAAACGTGTTTGCGTTTGCGCCTGGTCGCTTCCCTGACATTGAAGCGTCTTGTATTGCCGACATGAACTGCACTGTAGATCAAGCCAAAGACAAACTGCTTGAAGCCATGGGCCGTAACACCACGCCAAGTGCGGGTATTCACATTCACGCCGACAACGGCAACATCGTTGGTGATTCGGTTTCCAATGCTATCCTCGCGCGTTCGGGTCTTGGCGACCTTGAACAAGATAACTGCTACAACGGCATGCGTCTGGACGCGTTAGCGCGTGCTTCGCTGGTTGACCGCGGCATTGGCATCGCAGGCATGAACAACCGCGACATCGTGGGTCTGGCGTTCACGCACTCAAGCAGTGACTTTGGCAATATCCTGATGAACATCGCCAATAAGGCGGTGCTGAAAGGCTGGGAGGAGGCGCCGGAGACGTTCCAACGCTGGACACAAAAAGGCACCCTGACCGATTTCCGCTCAACCAAGCGCGTGGGTCTGAACACCTTTGGCAGCCTAGATAAAGTGGACGAGGGCAGTGAGTACAAATACGGCACCATTGGTGACCGTGGTGAAGACATTGTGCTGGCGACCTACGGTAAATTGCTGACGCTGTCTCGTCAGGCGATCATTAATGATGACATGCAAATGCTGACGCGCATTCCGCAACTGATGGGCCGCGCGGCTCGTCGCACCATCGGTGATCTGGTTTACGCCATTCTGACTGGAACTTACACAATGTCGGACGGCAAGACGCTGTTCCACGCGGACCACAACAACATCGTCAATGATTCGTTACCAGATGTCACAACCTTATCCAAAGGTAAGACGACGATGCGCACTCAGAAAGACAACAAAGCTTCGCTCAATATCATGCCTGGCTTTGTACTGTCGCCAGTGGCGTTGGAAGATAAGCTGAATCAGACCATACGCTCAACGTCGGTTGAAGGCGCGGGTGCAGACGTGATCAACCCGATCGCGAACTTTGCCGAAGTCATTGGCGAACCGCGCCTGGATGAGAAGAGCGCGAGCACCTTCTATCAGGTGGCAGCGCAGGCATTTGATACGATTGAGGTGGCGTACCTGGATGGTATTGAAGAGCCGTATATCGAACAGCAGTCCGGCTTTACCGTGGACGGTGTGGCGACCAAAGTGCGCATCGATGCCGGTGTGGCGCCATTGGATTACCGCACGTTCGTGAAGCACGATCCAGCCGCGGCTTAATCCTCACCCTCTTACATAAGGTCATCATTCGGTGGCCTTTTCTTTTACTCATGATATGGAAACTCTCATGGCGAAAAATTATATCCAAGATGGTGAGACCATCAAATTTGTGGCCGCGGCGGACGTGAAGTCGGGCGATGCGGTTGTCATCGGTGATCTGGTCGCCGTGTCCATCAATGATGTGGCCACGGGTGAAGATGGCGTGGCGCATACCTCTGGCGTGTGGTCATTGCCAAAAGCCACCGCGACAACGTTTGACCAGGGCGTGTCGGTGTATCTGAAGGGCGGTGAAATCGGCATTGATGATACTGGTATTTATGCAGGCAAAGCGTGGGCCGCTGGCGTAAATGGTGAGCTGACCGCTGAGGTTAAGCTTGGCGTGGGTAATGTCACCGTTACGGCAGCTGTGTAATGTCTCGCTGGAACAGAGCGCAATCCCGACTGGATAGGGCTTTGTTTGGCAGTGATGGCTTGGCTCAACCTGCCACGATCGCCGGCATTCCTGTGTCGGTGATCGTCAATGAAGGCGAGCTGGTCTTTGATGGGGCAGTACAAGGCAACCGCCGCACGGTTTCACTTACCAAAGCCGACGCCCTTGCCACTGGATTAGAACCAGTTCGTGGCCAAGTGGTGAAGGTACCTGGCGAGTCGCTGGAGAGTCGGATTGCTCACCCTCCTATTGTTGAACATGGCTTATACATTTTGGTGCTCGAATGACAACCATCAAACCTACGTCTCGGCTTGATCAGGATTTGAACCAGGCCATCAAGAATCTTGATTCGCTGAACAAGAAAATGGTCCCTGCCGCGTCGGCGATGGCCGTCAACAGAGTAGGGCAAAAAGCAGAATCCCGCGCGGTTCGTCAGGCATCCAAAGAGGTCAAAGTCACCGCCAAAGTGGTGCGTCCTCGCGTGACGGTGGTTAAGCGGGCAAACCCACGGCGTCCCTATCGCGTGGTGCGTATTCGACGTTATGACATCCCTGCGATTTCGATTGGCGAGGTGCGCACTCAAATCCGGCGTAAAAACGGAGGCTATCTGGTGTCGGCCGTTTCTCGTGATCAGCAGGGGCGCTATACCAAGCGGGAGCACAGCGGCAATACCTCGATCCGAGTCGGGCGCCACACATTCCAAAATGCGTTTGTTAATCAGGTTAAAAGTGGCAACTGGCATGTGATGTATCGCGTCGGTGAAAGTCGCTATCCCATTGGGGTGGCCGCGGTACCTATCAAGGAAAACATCTCCAAGGCGATGGAGTTTCACACTCGCCAGTTGCTCAACTTTGACATGCCGAAAGAAATGGAGCGCGCCCTGGCGCAGAAATTCAGACAGGAGTTTAAGCGGCGATGAAAAAGAATTCAGCCATTCGCCATGCGATAGCGGACCATCTCCGAGCCAATATCCCCGACCAGCCGGCACCGGATGGCTCTGGGGTTTGGGTGAAATCGGTCTTTCCGACCTTTTTGGTTTTGGATGACAAAAAGGAAACACCGGCGATTCTGGTGTATTTCGACGATGGAACCAGAGATGACCGTTATTCCGACATGCCAGAGCGGTATGAAGGGAATTTGTTTGTGTCGGTCTATCTCGATGGCACCGCCAGTGATGACGACATCGATGACATTGGCGAGGCAGTCAAAGAGCTTTTGCCGGTAGGAATTCGATTTCCTGACATTGTCACGTTGTCACGTTCTGGCTTTACCTATGAACGCAGCCCAGACAACAGTTACCGGGCACTGCATATGAATCATCAATATTATTGGGAGTAACCAATGGCAGCAACACATGGCATGATCCCCGTCGCGGGTAAAGGCAATTCGGTCTGGATCTTAAAACAGGCCTCAACGATTGAAGACGCGCTTCTTGCAGGTGAGGAAGACGACACCAACTGGGACTTGGCAGGGTATTTGTCCGGTATTACGCCCGTCAACATGACCAAAGAGGTCAATACCGAAATCTATCTGGATAGCACGGACGGCTATGCGAAAAAGTCTACCGGCATGAAAGACGCGGGTGACTTCAGTTTTCAGCTCGGCTATGCCCCTGGCCTTACCGTGCAAAAGCGTATTGTTGATATTTACGACGTCGCCAACGGTGAAGCTGAAAAAACGTATTTCCGCGTTAAGTCACCAACGGAAGTGCAGGACAAGTTTGCGGTAAACATCTATTACGGCCCAATCAGCAGCTTGGGTGTGCCGAGTTCTATCGAGAACTCGACTGACATGAAACGTGACATCACCGTTGCAGTGGAAGGCCGTCCGAACTTGGCGGAAGATTTCCTGCACGCAGTAGTTTAATTCCTTACTAGCCGATACGCCGCCCTTTAGTGGCGGCCTATAGGAGACCCAATGAGCTTTCTCAACACCTTGCCACTTTCTATTGGCAAAACCACTTTTTTCATCAGTGAGTTCACTGCCCTCGATCGATTGCATGATCTAGAGTACACGGTCGACCAACCCGAGGAAGAGGCGCCAGGGGAAGACGCCTCAGATAAAGAGAAAATGGCTTACGGCCTGCGTCGTGAGCAAATCATACTTGATCAGGTGTCGCACTCAATAGCGTTGTCACTAGCTCATCATCATCGCAGTGAAGATAACAACGTTCATGAATACGCTCATGTTTTAGAGTTGCAAAACACAGTGAAATCACACTGGCCTAACCGAAAGGTTAACGAGGCTTACGAATTACTCAAAAAGCTCAACGACCCAAACTTTGAGCGAGATGAAGATAGCGAATCGCAAGAACCGCAAGAGCCACCGACGCCGGAAAAGTCTTAGCCGCCGCATGGGACTTTGCGTTTGACCTGGCCACTGAAATGAAACACCCAAGCCCAACCCGTATGCTGGCTGAGATGCCGCTCTCAGATTACTGGCGCTGGCTTGATCGTCGCAGTAAAGCCGGACTGACTTTTCGTAATGCTGAGGTGTTACTGCAGCAACTGAATGCCAGCGTATTGAACGCGTCTGGTCGTTACCAGAATACATTTTCCGCGGCGGACTTTAACTTGCATCAGCGTCAAGAGAAAAGTCAAACACCAATATGTGAGCAATCTGTGTTAAATCAAATTCTTAGTGAGCAATCCTCGCTGTCATTTCATCCTGTTGCTCAACATCAATGACAACCTAGAACGATTGGCCGCGGTGCCGGTCGAGGACAATCCAGACCGTTAACATTTACTAATTGATATAAAAAACACGCTTCGGCGTGGTTTTTTATGGGAGTCGTATGGCTACAGCACACATTGCCGATCTTGTCACCACAATGCGTGCTGACACGGCCAAATTCGACAAAGATGTAGAAAATACCAAACAGCGTCTACGTGGCTACACCACCGAGGCAAAAAAAAGTACTAAGCAAAACAGTTCGCTGTCTGACAGTTTTAAACATGCCTCTGGACAGGCGGCACAGTTACCTGGTCCGCTCGGTTCGATAAGTGGTCAGGTCGACGGCATGATTGGCACGGTGACCAGTTTGGGGTTTGCCTGGACTGCAGCGGGAACGGCTGTGGCCGCGGCTATCGGTGCTTTTGCTGCAGGGTTGCCAACATTGGCTGAAACTGAACGTCGCATGTTGCAACAAGAACAGCTCATCAAAGCGACCGGATATTCAAGTGGCTATACCGCAACACAGCTCGATGAACTGGCCCGTTCGGTAGCGATGTCTACTCTGACCAGTACGCAAGAAGCCAGTAAAGCCATTGGCGTGATGTTAACGTTCCGTTCGGTGATGAACGACCAAAACAACACCTTTGAGCGTGCCATCTATATTGCTCAGGACATGGCCAGTGTCATGGGCGGGGACATCACCAGTGCCGCCAAGCAACTGGGTAAAGCGTTAGAGATGCCGTCGACGGGCATGACGGCTCTGAGAGAGTCCGGCGTTTCATTTAGTCAGGCTCAAATCGACATGGTGAAGGCCATGGAGGAGTCAGGGCGAGTGGCTGAGGCGCAGGCGTTTATCCTGGATGAGCTCGACAATCAAATCGGTGGCGCTGCAGGCGCGGAAGCCGGTGGTTTGATTGGCACGGTTGACACCTTTGGCCAGCGCGTTGAGGAAGCGTTTGAAGCCTTTGGTACCTGGACGGAAATGAAACCCGTTGTTCAGGACGTGATCAGCGAAATCAATGAGGGCTTAAAAGTCGTTAAAGATTTCTTTGCGCCCACGACGACCGATGAAGCGTTAGACCTGATGTCTGAGCGCGTCAAAATCATGCACGAGATGAACAAGGCCACCAAAGAAGCCGGTGGCCAACAGAATCTTGGCAGTTATTTTGGCTACACCAAAAGCGATTGGTTTAATGACCAGCGCCGACTAACCGAAATCGATGCACGCTTAAAGGAACTGTCAGACGCTCGTGACAAGCGATTAAAAGAAGAGAAAGAGGCACAAGACAAAGCCGAGCAAGCCGCCGCAGAACGTCAGAAACAACGTGACGCCGAAAAGGCCGCGCGTGAGAAGAAACTCGCGGATGAAAAAGCCGAGCGTGAAAGTCAGCGCCGTAAGGCGAAAGAGGACGCCGAAAAAGAGGCGGATGAGAAAGAGCGAGACCGAAAGCAGGCGCAAACTGACAGTTGGTTGGATCAGCTCAACCGCCGAATCCTGAGCGAACAAGACGCCTTAAAAGCGGCGAGGATGGATGAGGTTGACCGTCTCAATGAAGCCTATGAAGAGAAGCTGATCAGCGCTGAAGAGCATGAAGAAGGGATGAATGCTATCAGGCAGCACTATTCCGAGCAGCGCCAAGAAATCATCAAGAAAGAGTTGGAAGAGCAGGAAGAAGCGCAAAAAGGCTTTTGGGATCGCTACTACGAATCCATGCAGGAGTCGGCTTACAACACCGACGAACTGTGGCGACAGACCTTCGACAACTTCACCACTGGCTTTGGCAATGCGTTTGCCTCCGCGATATTAGACAGCCAAAACGCGGGCGATGCGTTTAAGAACATGGCCAAAGGCATGGCGCAATCCATGCTAGCGGCGCTCGGTAAGATCATGGCGCAGCGTCTGGTGATGTGGGCACTGGAAAAAACGCTGATGAAAGGCGAGGCCGCTGGTGAGGTGGCCCGTGTCGCCTCTGAAGGCACCTCTGCCTCTATCTTGTCCGGTATTCATGCCTACAGTTCCACGGCTGCCATTCCAATCGTTGGTCCTGCTTTAGCGCCAGCTGCGGCAGGGACCGCCGTGGCCGCCACAGCGCCCATGGTCGCTTCTGCCGTTGCCGCCGCATCCGCAGGGTTTGCCGGTGCGTTTGATAACGGTGGTTATATTCCTGCAGGTCAATGGGGTGTGACGGGCGAATACGGCCCAGAAATCACCCTCGGCCCGAGTCATATCATGGGCCGTAAGCAGACCATGTCGATGCTGCAGCAAACGACCAATGGTTCCAGCTCTGAATCTGTCCAGCCCTGGAACATCATCATTCATGAGGCCGAGCCTGGTACTCATGCTGAAATTGATGATGAAAACAAAGTTATCCGCATCATGATGAAAGATGCGCAAAGTGGCGGTCAATACTACAGCTACATATCGCAAACGCTTGGCGTTAAGCCTGGGGGGTTCAAATAATGGCCACGGTTACGCCAGAAGTACTGGCCTCGCTTAATCCGAATGTTGAACTTTATCCCTGTCACTACTTGGGTAATGGCATTCTTCCACTGCCAACCACTAAGGGGTACCAGTATCAACACGGGAAAACGATAGTTCGCTCAAAAATGGATCTTGGCTTATCGACAATGCGCCGCCGTGCCCGAGTTTCTCCTGCAGAATTTAAGCTGTCTTTTAAATTTAACGGTGAGCAAAAAGAGGTGTTTGAAAGCTGGATACTCAATGAGTTATCAGGCGGTGAAGATTGGTTTTATTTGCCGCTTAGAACGGGTGACTATGACATGGAAGTGCTTAAGTGTCAGTTCACTGCCATACCAGGGGAAGACAGTCCCTTTGTGTTAAACACCGTTAAAGGTAGTTTTGGCTCTGAGTGGGAACTCAAAGCCGAAGTTCAGGCATTTCGAACCATGAGACTGGAGCAATACACAGCCCGAGTTCTATCACGAGATACACTTTCAGGATTAGAAAAAGCCGCATTAGCCGCCGAAGAGTCTTTGCTTTACCCCAATTAACGAAGAGCACTTATGATCCTTTCAACCATTGAATATCAGCACCCCACCTTACCTGGTGGGGTTTTGCGTTATGTCAAAGACGGTATGGACTTGCATGCCGGAATTGAGTCTGGCGAGATGGTCTGGTTTACCGCTGGCCAGTTTGCTTTTCAGTTACCCGACAAGGCCACCAAAGGGCAAGAAGCGCTGACCGTGGCGGCTCCGAATACTGACCTCACCTTGGCAAAGTCAATTGAGACGGCAAAACGTCATGAGCCGGTGGTTCCTGTCGTGAGCATTTATCGAGAATACGATACGGATGATTTAAGCCAGCCCCGCAATAAATGTATCCGTCTCACAATGACGTCCGCAAAAATCACCACTACGACAGTCACTCTGACCAATACCTGGAAAGACTTAACCAACCGCCGATTTATGCGCCGGTTATACACAACCAAAACGCACCCAGGACTGAAATATTTATGATCGCTTACTTTCGTTCGTTGCCGTTTGGCTACTTTCCTGTCGATGGTTGTGTGCTGCTGGTTCGGGAAGCGTGGCAGCGACTTTATCAGTTGGACGACTTACCCATTTATTCCGACCGTTTTGTTACGCCAGACCAAGCAAACGATTTGATGGACGGCCATCAAGGCCAGTTAATTGAGCCTTTGGACAGGCCAGAGCATGGCTGCATGGTCGTGGCCAGTAGCAAGAGCAAATGGCATTGCGGAGTGTTCACCACTGAGCAAATGCCAGGTTATGTCATTCATACGCTGGGGCAAACCGTAAAAATCGAACCTCTAAACCAATTCCGACGCCGTTTTAATACTGTGGAGTTTTATCGACATGTCCCACATCGTTCAGTTTTATCATCCGATCCGAAAGGATAAGCGGACCGTTCACCAAGTTCCCGCTGGAACGCGACTATCAGATTGGGTTGCGGAGCACTGCCCTTGTGAGTCAATTGCGGCAACGCTCAACTTTAACGAGCTTGATGATCTGAATGTCGTCATCGTTGAGAGTGATGTCGTCAGTATTCGGCCAAAGATAGGGATGGGCGTGGACTGGGTCGTGTGGGCAGCATTAGCTATTTCAGCTGCGACCGCCATCTACACGTTTACCAACATGCCCGACATGAGTGGTAACGACTCTACTAAGCAGGCCAGTTCGGTCTATAACTACAACGCGCAGGGGAATAAGCCAAAGCTAGGCAACCCCGTTCCCGTTCGCTATGGTCGCATGCCACATTACCCTGATGTCATTGCGCCCGACTGGTGGGAGTACGTAGATAACGAGCAATACTATTATCAATCGTTCTCTCAGGGGATTGGGAAGTTTCTCTATCACAAGCATGTTATTGGTGAGACCGTTATTGATGCCGCAAACCAAGATATCGAGATCAGAACACACTTGCCCGGCGCCGTGGTGGATCACTTCCATCATATTGTCTGGACATCAAAAGAGGTGGGTGGATCAGACGGTCAGGGCGGCTTAGCGCTTGATGGTGTCACCTCTGACTGGGTCGCGGAAGTCTCCAGCAGCGAGGTGCGATTTCGTAGTTATGAAATCGAGTTGTGGTCTGAATACAGTTTTCATGTAAACAATGGCGACTACACAACGACAATGCGCCGTGATGCATGGCTATGGGAAACTGGCCAACATGTCGTCATCACCTCATCCACACAAGATAGCCTCATCTTTGAAGGGAACATTCACTTTCACGACATGGGCGATGATGGGGATGAGCTCGATCCACAACCCCTGCCAGACGAAATTGAAAACCCGTTAGGCTGGGGCTCGCTTGCAGTGGGCGACCGGATCGTTATTACTGGCGCAGGGGTGAACTCCGGTACATTTATTGTGACTGAGTTTAAATCCTCTACTCGTATTACAGTTCAAACGGATGGTGGCAGCGAAGTTACATCATTTGTTCCTATGACTAATGTGTATGTGCGAGTGTATGAGGCTATCGGTAATGATGGTACTTATGTCTGCACAGACGATAACGGCACGCTTGCGCTGGTTTCCTCCGATACGCTTATCGAGGTACCTGGCTGGGCAGGCTTTATCGATATGAACAGCACGACTGCAGAGATCTCAGTATTAGAAAGAGATCGTGAAGCAGAGTGGGTCGGTGACTTTCTGTGTGTACCGAGCGATGCCACTGCCATTGATATCGGTCTGGATTTCATCTTTCCACGTGGCCTAGGTTCATTGAGCAGTAGCGGAAGTCTCAGAGATCGAACTTGTGAGTGGGAGGTGCGCGTGCGGCCAGAAGGTTCAAACGATGCTTATCAGACTCACACATTTACATTAACCAAAGCCGATAACACGCCCCAACGTTTAACCTGGTGGTTAAAAGCTGAGATGGGGCTTACATCCGGTCGCTGGGAAGTAGGGTGTCGCCGGATCAGTAACGTAACGGCATCGACGCGAGTTTTCGACGAGGTGCAATGGATGGGGCTGAAATCGGTGATACAAACCGATTATCAGAACGATGAAGAGTCGATCATCACCTTAAAAATCAAAGCCACCAACGCGCTCAGCCAACAGGCTAACAGCCAGTACTGGAATGACTCCACACGTATTCTTCCCGTACTGCAAACAGATGGCAGCTACGCCGAGCAGGCGACCCGTTCGATTGCGGATGCGGTCATTGATGCGTGTCGGAATAACGTTTATGGCGCGGGTTTAGAAGATGACGCGATTGATATCGATACGCTCATTGCTTATCGAGATACATGGGCTTCCCGTGGTGACTACTGCGATGGATTGTTTGACCAACCGACGGCGTTTTGGGAGGCGCTTGGCAAGCTGCTGGAGACGGGGCGCTCTTATCCCCGCATCGAGCTTGGTACGGTCAGTATGTGGCGGGATGAACCAAGGGAAGCGCTGTGTAAACCGTACTCGCCCGTCAATATGACCCCAGACAGTTTCTCAGTGGACATCAGCCTACCGGAAGACGGCGATTATGACGGCGTCGAGGTAGAGTGGTTTAACCCACTATCGAGAAAATCCGAGACCTTGCTATGCACTTTGCCAGGACAAAACGGTTACAACCCTAAACCGCTTAAGCTGAACTTTGTCACCACGGAAGAACAGGCAGAACGGGAAGGGATGTTTGCCGCTGCAGTGCAAGCCTACCGCCGCACCAATGTGGATTTCTCGACTGACCTGGACGGTTGGGAGTCGAACTATGGTGATGTCGTTCCCGTGGCACATGATGCGGTGGACTGGGGCGCATCTGGCCAAGTTATCGAAACGCTCAGTGCCGGCGATGGTAATCAGTACCTGCAGCTTTCCGGCCTGCTGGAATGGGAAGAGGGAAAGCAGCATTACTTACTGTTCAACAGTGGCAACAAGGGAACGCACGGCCCGTATCGAGTAGATCCCACTGAGGCGCCCGACATTGTTATCCTGGTCGATGAACCCACAGAGAAAGTCTATGCCGTAGGCGAAAAGGGCCAAAAACCCAGCGAATACATGTTTGGCCAAGCCAACCGAATGTACAAGAAATGCATACTGCAAAAAGTAAAACAGAAGGGCGAATTCGAGGTGGGATGCGCCGCAATAGAAGACGACCCTCGCGTGGATGCCTACGCCTAACAACCCATCAAATCAATTACCCAATGCACAGCCATCGCGCTGGGCTTTTTATGAGGTTTATTCATGACCAAGAATATTGAACAGCGCACCGAAGCGGCTGTTAGCAAGTATGAAGGTGCTGCCGGTAAAGCTGAGCAGTTTGCTGAAACAGATTCGACCGTCAGCACGGCGGCTGGTCCACGTAAATCATTTCCCAAGCTCTCGCGTGAAATCGAAGGGTATGCGCTGGAATCACTTAGACTAGGTGTAGCTAACCGTCAGGGTGATTATTCTGTTGGTGTAACTTATGATAATCCAAATTGGACCTATACATATAACGGACAGCAATGGGGTCTGAGTGCTAATTTCGATCTGTCGTTGCTGCCATACGAAACAACGGAAGTAGACCCTAATGACGACGATAACTTGTCTGTTTATGGTAACGCATCTAAAGGATACGTAAACCAAGCCCAAGGCGAGGCTGTCGGCGGCAGCATTTACCCTGAGGCTGGTGTTTTAGCTAACGGAATGACCGTACCAGAAGGGACCACGCACCTTCGCGTGTTGATTAATGGCAGGCCAGCTCTTGTTGCTATGTCACCTGTTGAATCAGGCGTTGTAAGTGGACTGGGTGATGCTAGTGCAACTATCGGAGGTCGTTTAGTTTCATTCTCATCACGTACAGAGTTCCCTTCTGTAAATGATATGCTTAACAGCAGCAATACATTTGTAGGTTTTAAATATTCTACTGGCATTACAACCTGGAAGAAAATATCAGACACAAATGGTGACATCTCAGATTTTAGGGCTTTAAACGGTGTTCATGTTGAGGACTTCGGTGCAAAGGGTGGAGATCCTTCTTATGATGATTACTTCGGCATTATTGCTGCGGTAAATGCTATTCAAGCCATAGGTGGTGGGGCATTAGTATTCACGCAACCAGATTATTATGTAAATCAATACAGAATAGACGGTGGTGTCGATGCTAATGGTGTAACAAACTTCAAGTTCGAAAATATCCCTGTAAAAATTAAAGGTAACGGGACATTTCTCCACATGATAGGTGGTTGGACACGGAGACAAAATAACGGGTCCAACTCTTATGATAATTGTGTTGGGTTTGAGTTTAGACGATGTCCGTCTGTAACAACGGAAGACCTGACTATGGACGGTGGATGCGAAACTATAACCAAAGTTGCCACTGTTGAGGGGGTTAGTTACGGGATTTTGTATGCAGGATGTGAGGAAATAATAGAAAAGAACCTTATAATTCAGCACTATACAACAGACGGCATTTCATACGCTAGACACTTGGCTGAGGTCGAAGATCCTTACGACCAAGTGATCAGTAAAAACGTTACTTCAACCAACGTTACTTGCAGAGGTAATGGAAGGCAAGGTGCTTCTATAGTTGGTCTTCGAAATGGAGTATTCATCAACTGCAAATACTATAATTCAGGCACTACTGATTATGGTGGGCATGCACCACAGGCCGGTGTAGATGTTGAGCCGTCTGCATCTCCTATTGCGGCTATTACAACTGACGAATTCACAGGTAATTTGACATACCACTCTTGTTATTTCGGAGGAGGGGTCGGTTCCACCTTCATAGCATCGGGTCGAGACAGTTTATATATCCGAGGTCACATTACTCATTATGACTGTACGTATAATGCAACAGGTAGTGAGAACCCTAATTTGGTGGCAAACGTAGAGAACTTCAAGAGTTACAACCCTACTTTAATAAACTGTGAAATAGCACCTGGTTACGGAAGCGCGTTCTCTGCGAAAAATTCCTTCTACGGTGGGAAGAGCACTATTACTGAAAATGGTCCGAGAATGTACACCGCTGGAGCTTTGATAGAGTTGAACATGTTCGAAGTAGAGTATGATTTTTCCCCACCTTTACAACAATCCGGACAATACGCAATCCATTCAGGTTCAGGGAAAATTGAACGGTGTAAGACATTCATAACCAAAGAAGCATCCCCGGACCCCACTATCCGGCATTCTGCTGTTAGCTTGTCGGGAGACGGGTTAGAGTTGGAAGCGAATGAATGGGACACTGACCTGGTAGAGGCTGGATTATATTCCATACTGTCAGCAGGTAATGTGAAAGTAAAAGGCGACAAATATAAGACTCCAGCTAAGATAAGCCCGGGAACTTCCGCATATAGTCATGAACTTTACTCAAGAGGTGCTGAGTCAGCTTACGAAATTCAAGGTAATTCTGGATATAAGATATTCTTCGGAAATCCTGTTAATGGCGCATCTTACACTCGGGGTGATACAGCTGTTATATCTGCATCTGCGGGTGGGTACGGTTTTAATAAATGCACAACTACTGGAGTGCAGGGTGTTGATGCAGTGTTTAAATTATGTGGTGCAATAGAGGTATAGTAGGAGGTTACAATGGCGATTATTAAAGACGGTTTATATTATAGAGTGATATATATAAATGAGTGTCTATCCGGTGAAATAGAGTTTATGGTTCGTGGTTTTGACAGCGAGGAGACTTTTGCTGGTGCTAAAGCATCTCCGCAAGATGGGGTTAATTACATAAGGTATGAAAATACGTTTTTGTTCCCGTTATCTTTATATGATCAAGACCAGCCGTTAAGGAAGCAAGTTTACCAGTGGCTTGATGAGAATGTGATCTCAGGTGGTGTTGTGTCCAATAAAGATACAGTCGCTTAATCTCAGTAATTTCATTAACCGTCTTCAAATTCAACATCCGAACGAACCATATCCACAGCATTGCGCGGTGGATTTTTATGAATAGGAAATGATATGAAGCGAATTTGGTCGCTGTTTATGCGCGTTCTGTTGGCGCTGAACATGTTTGTGCTGCACTTGCTTACTGGTCGACCTGATCTCACGATCAGCGGCTGGAGCTACATTCGTGCGCAGCAAGGCAAGCGCTCGCCCATCAAGTTTATTGATTGGCTGTTCTTAAAGCTTAGCAAGCAGGAGGACCATTGCAGAAAGGCGTTTGAATGGGAACTCAGCGAAGCGCGCAAGTTTTACTATGACCACCGACCCTATCTATAGCCCTGTATGGGCCGCTATGTGTCCATGGACCCAAAGCGATTAGGTAGCAACAATACGAACAAAGAAGGGCCACTGCATTGCGCGGTGGCCCTTTTTATGGAAGGAAATAATATTAAGAGAATTTGGTCCCTTCAAAACGCTCGCAAATGAAAAGCGTTAGGTATTATGTTTAGTACCCCATTACGTATCTTGTATGTTTACTACCCTTGAAAATCCTTTTGATAACAAGGGCTGTGAATACTGATAATAGTAAAACCAAAGTCACACTAAAGAAATATAGAGCTAGATTATTACTTTCAAGAATCGGATCTATACCTAAAAGTGAATAAATATTCCACAAAATTACACGTAGCCAAGGGTGAATGAAAAATATAGCAAAACTTGTATTTGATATAATGTCTAAGGTTTTTGATTCAAAATTGTATTTTTCTAACAAAATATAAACCAAGAAAATTAAAAACATTTTTTGTATATACTGTAAATCTACGCCCGCATATTCGAAAAATGGTTTTTGGTAATTTCCTTGGTGCCCGGAAATGTAATCTAAAAGTGAAAGAGAAACAACACAAAAGATCAATATACCTATTTTATTGTTTAAGTATTTCTTGACTTCAGATGAATAAATTGAAAATAAAATACCAACTAAATAGACAGGAGTATAATAAATAAGAGAATGTATAGGGTTTATAGAATTAACCGGTCTATGTATGAAAATTGCCAATAAAGATAAGATAATAACTATTGACACTTGATGCTTTAATCTTAACTTGATGAACTTAATATGCAATGGAGCGGTTGCGAATAATAATAGTACAAATGGAATATACCAATAAGCTGTTAGAGAACCACCTGTGATATAATACTTAAATGCCGTTAGTATGTTTGAATCATCTGGCTTGAATAGTATTCCGTTTATATACATATTACTTGTTGTTTCATCAATAGGCATAAAGTAACCTTTTGAAGATATATAATACAGACCTATAATTAGACTGGACAATAAAAAATAAGGTATACCTACATTTTTTATTTTAGTAGATATGAACTTTTTATATTCATACCTACTAAAAAAAACATAGTGAAACATAAACCCAGATATAAAAACAAAAAGAGCAGTGCCACCAGTAATCACGTTACGAATTACAGATGAAACAACATCCCCACTAGAAAAGCCTGTGTGATACATATGGCCAGCCACAATAGCTATTATGGCTAATCCTCTAAAATTGCTTATTGATTTCAAAAACATTTTTTTACATTCATTCTTATACAAAACTATGTAGTGTAAACTGATGCGTATGGGCATGACAATGAGAAAATTCAAACAATATGCTTTGGCTTAGAAAAGGTTAGGTTAAATAAGTTAGGTGTCACCATACTTTTGGTGCTTCATTCGCTGGTGGCATTAAGATGTTCGAGACTAGGTATGAGGTGGCTTATAGTCGCGAGAAATGGGGCAAATTTGGGGCAATACTGGGGCGCATTAAGCGTGGAATTTTGAATATTTAGGATTTCTTTTGATCATATAAGAATTGAGAAGAAGCATTTCTACATAGTGAAAGTTTTCTTAATATATTGATTTTTAATGATTTGTTTTAAAATTACCAATTGAGATTTACTTTTGTGGTTGACTCGATGAATTGCAGTGTAGATTTGCGTGGTTTTTACATCGGTGTGACCAAGCTGCTCTTGTACTGTTCTAATGTCAGCACCAGACTCCAATAAATGTGTGGCAAAGCTGTGCCTGAGTGTATGGCATGTTACTGTTTTCTCAATACACGCATCCGTTGCAGCGCGCTTTACCGCTCTTTGTATTGCACTTTCATTGATATGATGTCTTCTGAGCTCTCCGGTGTCCCGATCTGTACTTAACTTTGTTGATGGGAATAAAAAGTGCCAGTTAAAATCTAGCTCCGCTTTTGGGTATTTACGTCGTAAACCCTCAGAGATGTATACCCCCGCATAACCAGGCATGTGTCTATCTTTAAAATAGTAATCTCTTGCTAAATTAACCTGAGCTTTAAGCGGCTCATGTAGCTCTTTTGCTAACGTTACGGTACGATTTTTACCTCCTTTTCCTTGCCAAACACGAACTGCGCCATAATCATAATCGATGTCCTGAACTCTTAAGCGCAAACACTCCATGACTCGAAGCCCTGAGCCATAAAGCAACTGAATATGGAGTTTATACCTCGGGTCGATATGTTGAACGAATCGTCGGATCTCCTCCCTAGTTAACACAACGGGAAGTTTCTTTTCGGTCAGAGATTTCTGAAATCTCATATCAAGTGATAGTGGAGTTTTGAAATAATCACGATATAAAAATGATATTGAGTTCAGTGCCAAAGCTTGCGTTTTTACCGCAACTTTTTCTTTTACCGCTAAGTAACTCAGGAACTGAACGACATCATCTTCTGCTAGTGTCGAAGGGTGGGCAAGCTGGTGGAAAGTGATAAAGCGTTTTATCCAAAATAGATAACTTTCGATGGTTTTATTCGCATAATGACGAGTAAGCATGTGCTCTTTTACACTAAGTAAAAACTGACTTTTCATGATAAAGTTGACCTGTTTATTTATACAGTATCTTTAGTCTATCACCTCTTTTGTAATTAGCGTGTATTGCGCCGTCTAATTGCGCGCGCGACCACACATATTCATACTGTTTTTCTATTTGTTTCATGCATATAGGTGCTACGATTTATAGCGCTTTTGATCAGAAAAAGGGGGTTAGCTTGCCAGAAAGGAGGCAAATTGCCGTATAGAAAGCGTTAGGCAACTAGGGGATAATAATGAGTTCATTGTATAAGTTTGCCTGCTTTGATTGTTTAGTTTCGTTCAACCGCCCAGCACTCATAAAGGGTAACAATTACACTGCTTGGTTAGCTGAAAGTGAGCTGAAGCATGTATGCCCAAATTGCGGAAAAACACTCGCATTTATGGGGCGGAACTTTCGTAGTCCCAAAAGGGCTGCGGTGAGTAAATGGCTAGCTAGCAAGCTACTCTGGGAAGCAGGTTTTAGGTATGTAGGAAGTGGTAGCCATGAGTCAGAAGCTCTACCAGAAACACCATCGACTGCAAAAGAGTTTATCCGATTGACTAAGCATCACGTACAGAAAGTGAGTACGGTGCAAAAGTGGGGTTAATTGCCTAACAAAGCATTTAAGACAGATTCCCAACGCTTGGCATTTTCGGTTTGCTTCGGCTTAAGTGTCTACGGCACAAGGCTTTAAGTATGGTGGCCAGCGTTGCTCACCACTTAATGCGGCGTTATGAGCGTCCAAGAATTAGAAGGAAAATATGGCAGTTTTAGAAATCCTAACTGCACCTGAACCAAGGCTTAAGGTCAAAGCGGAAAAGGTGCGAGATATTACGACGGTACAAACATTAATAGACGATATGTTGGAAACGCTATATGCGACTGACAATGGTATCGGTTTGGCGTCGACTCAAGTTGGTCGTAAAGAGGCAGTTGTTATTATCGACCTTTCAGAAAGTCGAGATGAACCGCTAATTTTAGTTAACCCAGAAGTGATTAGTGGCTCGGATAAAGCATTGGGTCAAGAGGGTTGTTTATCAGTTCCTGATTACTATGCAGACATAGAGCGTTTTACTTCAGTTGTTGTATCTGCTTTAGATCGCGAAGGTAAGCCAATTACCATCGAAAGTGATGAGTTTCTGGCTATCGTAATGCAGCACGAAATAGATCATTTGTCGGGTAATCTGTTTATTGACTATCTTTCGCCACTTAAGCGTCAAATGGCTATGAAAAAGGTTAAAAAGTACGTTAAAGCGCACTCTTAACCCCGCTCATAACAAACTGTTTAAGAGTGATTCGCAACGCGTGGCATTTTTACTATGCGTTGGTTTTAGTGTTTAAGGTGGTATGCGGCAACTTCGGTATTGCGTTACTCACACCTTAACAGGGCGTTAGCTTAAATCATTAACAAGGATGTGTAATGAGAAATAGAAAATGGATATTTGCAGCTATTTTGCTCATTGGTGGACCTTCACTATTGCCATTTAGTTTGGAAGTGATATCCCTAATTGAGTTACTAGGCTTTTTTGGGTTATGGACAATTTATTCATCCTACGCTGAATACTTGGTGAATCATCCTAGATTCAAAAGAGGTCTGCGTTTAGCTACTAGTTGGGATTTTCAGCCGCAAATGCTGTTCTCTCCTAGTGATCTTAAGGCATGTCCCCAGTTAGTTTTTCATATGCTTCCAGTTCAGAGTGTAATGGTCTGGACTTTGAATATTCTGTTTTGGGGTGGTATGGCTTGGTGCTACATAATTTAAGCTAACAAATTGTTCAAGAGGGATTCGCAACGCGTGGCATTTTTACTATGCGTTGGTTTTAGTGATTAAGGTGGCATGCGGCGGCATCGGTATTGCGTTGCTCACCCCTTAACAAGGCGTTATGAGCTAAAGGGTAATTAGGAGATAGTTCTGTTGATCAGTGTGGCTGTTTTTTGTGTCATTGTGGGTTTCTACTTTTGGTATGGAGAAAGTGATACGTCGGTAAAGGAAGCGTGTATTGCAATGCTTGCCTATATTGCGTATACGATTTTGTATTTGTTTGTTCCGCCTTTCCCTTCGGGTACGTCATCACAAATGGGGCAATTATACGGTTTTGTTCCACTGTTATCTTTTGGGGCCATTTTATTTCCGCATTTCAATACACAATCACCGGAAACAGTAACACGAACAATCGGTTGGATTGGTCTTGTCACAGTTGCACTTATCCTCGTTTGTTTCAAACTTTTTGTCTGGTAAGTGGGCAACGTAAGTACGCTCATAACAAACTGTTCAAGAGGGATTCAGCACGCGTGGCATTATTGGTATGCGTTGATTTTAGTGGTTAAGGCGGCATGCGGCGGCATAGGTATTGCGTGCTTCACCCCTTAACAGGGCGTTAGTCGCCAGAAAAAGCTAGCAGTCAAAATCATGTTTCTAAGCTCAAAACTTGGCTACTGGTTGTTTGATTCATAGTTCCATCTTCGACGGTCAAAGCTCAGTTTCATCGGTTCTAAATCAATGCATTACTATTTTCCAAGCGGTTGTTTCGTTCTTTGGTGGTGATAGAGCGGGGTAATCGAAAATCTGTTTTTGGTTGCAAATCTGCTCGGTGAGTTTGTTGGTTTAAAAGCTTATTTACTTGCTGAAAGGACGTTTTCTCTGGTGTGGTAAGTTCCACGTGGTTTCAGTGACTTTGTTGAAAGTCCGCACTGTGAGATTGGTTTTCCAAAAGCGCTTTTTTGGTGTTGTCAGTCCGTTTTCTGCGGCGTTGGCTGTTCCAAGTGGTTTCATTGAGTAGCCGCTTTGAGACTACGCCTGACTTAAGTGCATCAAAACACATAAAGCTTGTTGTTCGCAAAGTTTAGTTTGGCTTAAAATTGTCGCTCGGTGCCTCGCGACTAACAAACTGCTCAAGAGGGATTCGCAACGCGTGGCATTTTTACTATGCGTTGAATTTAGTGATTAAGGTGGTTTGCGGCGGCTTTGGTATTGCGTTGCTCACCCCTTAGCAGGGCGTTAGAGCATTTTAGAGTTCGGAGATATTAATTGAGTAAATATTGTATTTTTTGTGGGAATAAGCCTCAAGAAAAGTCTCGGGAGCATATTATTCCTCAATGGCTAATTGAGCTGACAGGTGATCCAAAACGAGAAGCATTTTTTGGCTACCATAAACCGGGTACCAAGGGTGAAGGGGTAAGAAAGTATCCATTTAAGCACTTTACATTTCCTGCTTGTGTTACTTGTAATACTAACTATGGTCGGTTGGAAAGTGAAGTAAAGCCTGTTGTGGAGAAAATTCTCGACGAAGCAACGCTATCAAGTGAAGATATGTCAATGTTTTTAGAGTGGATCGATAAAGTAAGAATTGGTCTTTGGTTAGGCATGCAGCAGTTAGACAAAAATTACTTGGATGTTGATGTCAACTTTCATATTGATAAGCGTATAGGTCAATACGATCGATTGCTTATTATTCAAAAAACAGATCGTATTAGCCCTCGTATTAACTTTGGAGCTACCGACACACCAGCTTTTAGTTATACGCCAAGTGTTTTTGCTTTTTCTATCAATAATTATAATTTTATCAGTGTTTCATCTGCATTTTTATTTTCAAGGCGTATAGGTTTTCCATATCTGAAGGAAATGATTTTATCTCCTGATAGTGATGAGTTTAGCGGTGAGTTAGTCAATGGAATTAAAAGAGTAATGAAGCCTTTGATTAGGCGTGCAATACCAAACAATGGTGTCATCGTTTATCAACCTCAATTTCGTAATGGAATGCTCCGTACAGAGGATGAATTATCAGAATATGATTGTGACTATGTTCGAACCCATGCATTGGACTATCAAAAAGGTGATGGAAATATATTTTGTGAAAAGAATGGTGTGCTTAACGAATATGGTAGTAACGATGAAATCAACGACTTGAAGGGGTTGCCTGTCAATGATGATTACCAACTGTCTATAAAAAGCATTATTGAAGCGCATAAATGGCAAAATTGGCTACACACCCAGTTGCCTGATATGAAGCTACTAACTTTGGAGCAGAAGAAATTTGTAAAGAGTAGGTTTTCATTGGCTACAAGGGTAAATAATCTCTGGATTAATAAACTTGAAGAAATGCTCTAACAAACTGTTTAAGAGTGATTCGCAACGCGTGGCATTTTTGCTATGCGTTGCGTTTTGTGTTTAAGGTGATATGCGGGAGCTTCGGTATTGCGTTGCTCACACCTTAACAGGGCGTTATGTTTATTTGAGCCATCCTCGGCATCTTTGTGGTATGCTATGCTTTTTGTTGCTTAACTATACTTAATGAAATCTGTTATCGACTATCTCGCTAATGCTAGCAGGCACATGCAGAATGTTTACCTTTTAGTGTTTATTGCAATCGCATTTATTCTCCGAATTACCTTACATATATACACAGACGAAAGTGAAACAACTTTAGCAGCTTATGCTGCCGGGAATTTACTACCTGAATTTACAGGGATGCTACTAGAGTTAGTACTGATACTAGTAGTTGTTGAAGCTATTCAATCGGCTGAAACAAAACGTAGAAAAAATGCAGAATTAGCAAAAAACCATCGTAAGCAGGTTATGCTCGAGCGTAGACTTAGAGCGCAGCTTCGTTTTTTACTTAGACGTATATTCGAAGATACTGAGCTAGTCGATGGAAGCAGCATTTCTACATTTCTGTTCCATGCATCAGAGCATCAAGCAAACCAGCATATGCTAAATGTTATGAAACAGACACTGGCAGAAGAAGAGCAAAGTGAAGCATTTATGGAGAACCTGCGCAATTCGTGCCAGTTAGAGCTATCCTTGGTATTAGCTCTAACCCCTGTATGCTCAGGTTTAAGCGATAGGCACGTTAAGGCTTGGATGTCTATTGCACATTACCTTCAGCAAATACACACGCAAAACAACATAGCGCATAGTGCGGAGAAATTGCTTTCTTGGATCGCATTTTTTGACAAACAAACTGTAAGCCAGAACCTTTTAGAATAAACATAACAAAGCATTTAAGAGTGATTCGCAACGCTTGGCAGTTTCGCTTCGCTCAAGTATAGCCAAGCGCCGCTCACACCTTAATGCGGCGTTAGGCATCAAGGAGGGTGCTGTCATGGAAGAATCAATAAAATTTGGTAAGTTAGCGGAAGCTCATTTTGAAAATGGACTTTTGTGTGCTGAAAGTGTCGTTTCTGCTATCGCTGAATATCACGGGGTGGATGATCGCTTAGCCTCGAAAATGGCGACTGGATTTTGTAGTGGCATGGCTAGAACCTGTGGACCATGTGGTGCTTTATCAGGGGCTGTTATGGGCATTAGCTTAGTTCTAGGTCGTGAATCCCAAAGTGATACTGTCGCGACTACGTACGAAGCAACGCAGGAGTTAGTCGAGAAGTTTCAAAATGAATTTGGGGCTAAAGACTGTCATGAGCTTTTGGGTTGTGACATTGGTACAGAAGAGGGTATGGCTCACTTTCGCTCTCATAATCTTCGGTCTAATTGTAGTAACTACACTCGAAAAGCCGCTGAAATAGCAGTACAAATCTTGAGCAAAGATGCCTAACAAACTGTTTAAGAGTGATTCGCAACGCGTGGCATTTTTACTATGCGTTGCTTTTAGTGTTTAAGGTGGTATGCGGCGGCATCGGTATTGCGTTGCTCACACCTTAACAGGGCGTTAGTTTGCAAGAGGAAAAACGCAGCTATATCGCAAGGTCTAGTGGTAAAAGCTCAAAGTCTAAATTGTCGTATCGGCGTTCAATTTCAGTGTTAATTAGTGTGGTAAAAATCCAAAATTGGCATCGTTTCAACGGTTGATTCGTTCTTTGGTGCGGCGACTTTTGGGTTAATTGAGTTGAACTCTTTTGCTGAAACGCTGCTCTTTGAGTTTGTTGGTACAAAAGCCGATTTACTCGCTGAAATGACGTTTTCTCTGGTGTGGTAAGTTCCACGTGGTTTCAGTGACTTTGTTGAAAGTCCGCATTGCGAGATTGGTTTTCCAAAAGCACTTTTTGGTGTTGTGAGTTCGTTTTCCGCGGCGCTGTTTGTTCCACGTGGTTTCATTGAGTAGCCGCTTTGAGACTACGCCTGACTTAAGTGCATCAAAATACATAAAGTTTATTGTTTGCAAAGTTTAAAATAACGTAAAATCAACGCTTTGGGTTTGCAAACTAACAAACTGCTCAAGAGGGATTCGCAACGCGTGGCATTTTCACTATGCGTTGAATTTAGTGATTAAGGTGGTTTGCGGCGGCATCGGTATTGCGTTGCTCACCCCTTAGCAGGGCGTTATGTGTAAGCCGAGGATTATAGCCATCAGGCATGTTGCTCTATGCGTGTATTGTTGCTGAGTGTATAATTGCATTTTCTCACTTATTAGACTAAGGCTATGTCGCAATCTTTCCTTGAATTCCACTTCGAGTACAACCCAAACCGAAAAAATGTCGGAGAAGTCTTTTTCGCATTAGGTAACTATGTATCAGCTTATGAAAGCTTTGGAAAGGCGATCGCAGATGCAATCGGAAATGACCTTGATTTCTGTATAGAAATTAATGACATTCAAAGTGGTTCCATAAAGTTGAAGCTTCTAAAACTATTCGACGAATTAACAAGCCCTAATGAGCTAATTAAAGACCTTACTGGAGAGATTGGCTCCTTGGAATCACTGTCGGAAATTACTCAAAGGCAAAATCAAAAGCTGAGTCGTAAGGTGAATTCAAGTGGTCGATACAAGGAGAGGGTAGAGCCTTCTCTGAATGACTTAGATGTTGCTTTAGCAATGGAAAAGTGGTCTGACGCAAATAGAATGGTCGAGCCTGATGAGAAACTTACTATTACTGATGGGATCGACTCTGAACAACCGAGTAACGTAATTAATATTGATACTGGCTTTAGACTAAGTAAGCGCCCTAGAGATATGTTCTCTAATTTTATAGACAAACATGATGACAAAGAAATCGTCGATGTTATTAGGCCATGCTTCCGTGGTGACTTAAACTGGCGCTTCCAAAATACTCAAACAAAGCTTACTTACAATGCTCCAATCAAAGACTCTTTGTGGCTTGAAGAATATCAAAACGGTCAAAAGAAAGTGGATGTTAAAGATAGCTTGCTTGTTCACTCAGCTTATGAGCTTTGGCGCGTTAAGGGGAAACCGACGATAAAAAATGCGCAAATAAAAAAAGTTATAGATATTATCGAATGTAATGGGACACAGTGTGAGTTCTTTGGAAGAGATTAGATATGCTGCTATCTCTTATACATTTGTCATAATCCCTTTTTTAGCGTTAGTTCTAGTTAAAGGTTTTACTGGCCAATGGGGAGACTTACTAACAACGAGCGATTGGGCTATTGCTAGTGCAATGATTTACTCTAGCTCCATAATTACAGTTAGGAGCGCTGCGAAAGAGCATCGTGCAGAAGTCAATGATATTAGTCTTGATTGGTTTATGAGCAAAACACTTATTATGGCTGTAATAAGTGTAATTCTGTACGTGTTAGTCTTATTAGTGCCCTCAACGCCATTGGGAATCACCCAAATACTACTCTTCGTATATTCATCGCTGTCACACTTTCGAATAGCAAGGGCGGTGTATCGTTTAAAAAACACATAACAAAGCATTTAAGAGTGATTCGCAACGCTTGGCAGTTTCGCTTCGCTCAAGTATAGCCAAGCGTCGCTCACACCTTAATGCGGCGTTATGTTTACTTGAAATTCAAAGGCTTAAAGTTATTAGGCTCTTGTTCTTTATCCCTCTGGCAGTTCTTCCCTAGTAGACTCAGCAAATCCGCATTGTCGGTCTAAGTTCTTGAATCTCTCAGCCCGTAAAACATGCCAATGTTCGCGGGTTGCTTCATTGTCAGGTCGTGGCGGTTGACTGTTTGTTTAACTGGCTTAAAGTCGCTGATAGGTTCTTTGCCAAGCAGCATTTCGGCTTGGCAGTTGCCTCGGCAATTCAGCATTGTTTTGCGCTTTGGTTGGAAAGATAGGGCGCTTGTTGTTTCTTGCTCGGGTTGCCTCATTGGGCAGGGAAGTGGAATTACTGGTTTTAGGTTAATCGCCTTTGGTGGCCAAGTTGGTTCTTGCCTTGTGGTTTAGCTCAGAAAACTGGTCAGAAATAGCAGTTCTTTCTCAAGTAAATCATGTGTTTGTGGTAAAACATAACAAACAATTCAACAGTGATTCGCAACGCTTGGCGCTCTCACTTCGGGTTGGGTTTAGTGTTTACGGCGCAGTGTTCAAGTTCAGTGTATGCGCTGCTCACACGTTAATTGGGCGTTATGTAGCCGCGAGAGGACGGTAAGTTAAAAGGATTTATATATGTTAATTATTCGCCAAGCTCGCATTGAAGATATCGGCGTTATCAAGAAACTACAGTTTCAGCTTAATGAGTATCATCAAGCAAATTTACCTGATGACTTTTTATCACCGGAAGAAATTGAGCAAAAAATAGACCTACACAAGATAATCGAAAGTGAAAGCTCGATTTTCCTGGTAGCCGAGAGCAATGGGCAGTTAGTAGGTTTTATTTTTGGTGAGCTATGGGTTCGTAAGTCTTGGACGCTAAAACAGCGAAAGATCGCAAGCGTTGAACAGATTGTTGTGGATTCGTGCTTTAGGAATCAGGGTGTTGGACTTACGCTAATAGAGGCATTTGAGGAAAGGGCTATTTCTAACGGCGGAGAAGAGCTGTGGTTAGAAGTATATTCTTTCAATGAATCTGCTTTAGGTTTGTATCGTAAAGCCGGTATTACACCCAAAATCCAAATTGGACAGAAAACGCTAACCTGAAAGTCGGCTACATAACAAATTGTTCAAGAGTGATTCGGCACGCGTGGCATTTTTACTATGCGTTGGTTTTAGTGGTTAAGGTGGTATGCGGAAGCTTCGGTATTGCGCGCCTCACACCTTAACAAGGCGTTATAAAGCTCGAAGAAAAAGGACATTTCGTGGAAATTCGAACAGGTAAACTTGAAGATGTTGCTGGTATTAC
>NZ_JBSRRK010000005.1:0-556990 GCF_053890955.1 Vibrio sp. JZG120 | reverse complement strand
TGAAACCTAATTTGAAGCCGAAGCTTCTAATTGGATTATCATCAACGAGTGCCCACACAGATTGATAGGTCTATATTTTTAAAGAGCACACTTTGAACTTCTCTTCAAAGTGGACGGCCATTTTAGCTAGATAACTTATCGTGTCAAACACTTTTTTAAGTTATTTATCTGCGAGTTAATTCTTAACTCACTGGCCTTGTTGTCTAGACGTCGCTTAACTTGCTTTCCCTTGACAACGGAGGCGCATTATAGGGCGTTCATTAAGGAACACAAGTGCATTTTTAAAAAAAACTCACCTTTTTAGTTCATTCGTACAGAAAACAGGCAAGAGGCTCTAAAACATTATAGAAAAGGGGCCAAACGGCCCCTTGAATGTGATTTTTATCTCATTTCTTATTGTATCCGTGCAATTACTGATGGGCACGAATTTGGTCATTAGTAACGATTAGCTGCACTTTCTTGTCTGGAACAATTTCACCAGAAAGAATCGATTTGGCTAATGGGTTCTCGACATTCTGTTGAATTGCGCGTTTTAAAGGACGCGCACCATATACAGGGTCGAAACCAACTTGAGCGATCAAATCGAGTGCTTTGTCAGAAACCTCTAGTTGATATCCTTTTTCTTCTAGTCGTTTCGCCAAACGTTCTAATTGAATAGAAGCGATGGACTTGATGTGCTCTTGACCAAGTGGATGGAACACCACGATTTCGTCAACACGGTTCAAGAACTCAGGACGGAAGTGTTTGCTAACCACATCCATTACTTCACTCTTGATACCTTGATAGTCTAATGTTGCGAAATTCTCTTGGATACGAGATGAACCCAAGTTCGATGTCATGATCACAACCGTATTACGGAAGTCAACAGTACGACCTTGACCATCCGTTAAACGCCCATCATCGAGAACTTGCAGCAGAATGTTAAATACATCCGGATGCGCTTTCTCTACTTCATCTAACAAAATTACCGAATACGGCTTGCGACGAACCGCTTCCGTTAAGTAACCACCCTCTTCATATCCGACATAGCCTGGAGGCGCACCAACCAATCTTGCCACTGAGTGTTTCTCCATGAACTCAGACATGTCGATACGGACCATCGCATCTTCGCTGTCGAACATAAAGCTCGCAAGTGTCTTACAAAGCTCTGTTTTACCTACACCAGTTGGACCTAAGAATAAGAAGGAGCCAATTGGTCGGTTTGGATCAGAAAGCCCAGCTCGACTACGACGAATGGCATTCGATACAACAGAGACCGCTTCGCTTTGCCCTACCACACGATTATGCAGTACGTCTTCCATACGAAGTAGTTTCTCTTTTTCCGCTTCTAGCATCTTGGATACTGGGATGCCAGTTTGCTTAGAAAGTACTTCTGCAATCTCGTTGTCGGTTACTTTATTACGCAATAGTGTCATTTCCTGCATTTCCGCTTGGGTTGCAAGATCTAACTGCTTCTCAAGTTCAGGAATACGACCATATTGAAGTTCCGACATGCGGTTTAAATCACCAGCTCGGCGAGCAAACTCCATGTCCATACGAGCTTGTTCAAGCTCAGACTTAATATGTTGAGTGCCAGAAAGTGCGGCTTTTTCTGTATTCCAAACCTCTTCTAGTTCAGCGTACTCACGTTCTTTTTCATTGAGTTCTTCATTAAGCGCTTTCAAACGCTTTTCACTCGCTTCGTCGTGCTCGTTACTAAGCGCCTGTTGCTCAATCTTAAGTTGGATGATTTTACGTTCAAGCTTATCTAATGACTCTGGCTTAGAGTCAATTTGTAAACGAATGCTTGAAGCCGCTTCGTCGATTAAGTCGATCGCTTTATCTGGCAGTTGACGGTCAGAAACATAACGATGTGACAAACTCGCCGCTGCAACAATCGCTGGGTCAGTAATTTCAACGTGATGATGAAGCTCATAACGCTCCTTCAAGCCACGTAAAATCGCCACGGTATCCTCAACGGTCGGCTCATCCACCAGCACTTTTTGGAAACGACGTTCTAACGCCGCATCTTTTTCGATGTACTGACGATATTCATCCAGTGTTGTTGCGCCAACACAGTGCAGTTCACCACGGGCTAATGCAGGTTTGAGCATGTTCCCCGCATCCATTGAGCCTTCACCTTTACCCGCACCAACCATAGTATGGAGCTCGTCGATAAATAGAATGACATTACCTTCTTCTTTAGCGAGTTCATTCAATACCGACTTCAAGCGCTCTTCAAATTCACCACGGTACTTAGCACCAGCAACCAGTGCGCCCATATCTAATGACAGCACGCGGCGACCACGTAAACCTTCTGGCACTTCATTGTTGACAATGCGCAGAGCTAAGCCTTCAACAATTGCGGTCTTACCTACGCCAGGTTCACCGATGATCACAGGGTTGTTTTTAGTACGGCGCTGCAATACTTGGATGGTACGGCGAATTTCATCATCACGGCCGATAACCGGATCCAGTTTGCCCTGCTCTGCTCGCTCGGTAAGGTCAATGGTGAACTTTTCCAATGCCTGGCGAAGCTCTTCTGCATTCGGGTCATTAACTTTTTGACCACCTCTGATCTTTTCGATTGCTTGGCTAACTTTTTGCTCTGTTAAACCGATCTCTTTGAGTAATTGCCCCAATGGTCCGCGATCTTCTAAAGCAGCAAGCAGGAAGATTTCAGACGAGATATAGGAGTCTTGACGCTTTTGCGCCACTTTGTCACACAGGTTAAACAACGTGCCCATCGAACTAGAGAGCTGTACATCTCCACCGATGCCACTGACTTTTGGTAATCGATCTAGCATTTCACTCAATTTAGAGCGTAAATGCGTTACGTCCACATCCAGCATAGTAAGCAATGGACGAATTGGACTGCCATTTTGGTCAAGCAAAGCCACCATTAGGTGAACTGGCTCGATATATTGATGATCGCGCCCTAACGCTAGTGATTGAGCATCAGAGATAGCGATTTGAAACTTACTTGTGAATCGATCAAGACGCATATCTACCTTCCTAACCTCAACTAAAGGAAATTCTTTTGACAGTTAGAAAGATGGATACTCAGAGGAGGAATTTCAAGGGAGTGAATGAATAAAGATAGCTTTGCAAAAATAGCACTATGCATCTTGGCACTTTAGTGCTTATAACTAATCTTCAATCCAAATAAAGGTGGCTTGCCGACCAGTTTTACCATCACGGCGATACGAATAAAAAGAGGCTTTATCTTGGTAAGTACAAAGTCCAGAGTCAAACACTTGTGTCACACCAGCTCGATTTAGACGTTGCGTTGCCAGCTTTGACATATCAGCCAACCATTTACCTTTAGCCCCTCGTGGCATAAAAGCTTGATGTGCCAGAGAATCGACATCAACAAAAGCTTGCAGAACATCTTCACCGACTTCAAAAGCTTCAGGCCCAATAGCAGGCCCAAGCCACGCTATCACTTCACCTGAAAACAACGCTAATGCATTTTCGACAATACCATTTGCTAAGCCGCGCCACCCTGCATGAACGGCAGCGACCTGCGTGCCTTGTGTATTAGTCAATAATACAGGTAGACAATCGGCGGTCATCGCTGAACAAACAACATGGCTTGAAGAAGTAAATACACCGTCCGCATCAAGCACTTGTGTTGTTGGTTCATTTGCTTGAGCCACAACGGTCGAATGCGTTTGGTTTAACCAGATTGGCGCATTGGGCATGTTCGCCTGCTGCGCCAACCAAGCTCGGTTCTTCTCTACTAAAGACAAATCATCCCCAACGTGAGTACCTAAATTTAGCCCTTGATAAGGGCCTGTCGAAAAACCGCCTATGCGTGTTGAGGCAAAAGCTTTGACATTTTTAGGCGCACGCCAATTCGGAATGATTGTCTTCATCTTAGAACTCTTCCGGTAAACCGTGCTCTTCCGTATCTTGACGAAGCGCTTCAGTCATCGCCACCATGTCATCAGGCACAGGGGCATGGAACTCAAGTACTTCTCCCGTAATTGGATGTTCAAAGCGTAGCATTACGGCGTGCAATGCTTGGCGATCGAAGCCACGGATCATTGCAGTTAGCTCTTCAGAAGCACCTGTCGGGATGCGAGCACGTCCACCATATGCAATATCACCGAGCAGCGGATGCTGAAGGTAAGACATGTGCACACGGATCTGGTGCGTACGACCCGTTTCAAGACGCAGACGGATACGTGTGTGTTCGCGGAAACGTTCAGCGACACGGTAGTGCGTTACCGCTGGTTTACCCATTGGTGCTACCGCCATAAGCGTGCGCTTGGTAGAATGACGACCAATAGGTTGGTCCACTTTACCGCCCGCTGTCATACGACCAATAGCGATCGCTTCGTACTCTCGAGTAATATTACGTTTTTGCAGTGCGCGAACCAGACGAGTTTGTGCAGGAACGGTTTTCGCCACCACCATCAGACCCGTTGTGTCTTTATCCAGACGGTGCACAATACCTGCACGAGGTACTTCTGCGATATCAGGGTAATGATGCAACAACGCATTAAGCACCGTACCATCTGGCGTACCGGCACCTGGGTGAACCACAAAGTCACGAGGCTTATTGATAACGATAATATCGTCATCTTCAAAAACGATATCTAACGGGATATCTTGCGCTTCCCAGCGTTCTTCATCTTCTAACTCGGCTTGCAATGTAATTTCCTCGCCACCCATTACTTTGGTGCGAGGTTTGGTGACAACTTCACCATTAACTTGAACTTTCCCATCAAGCAGCCACTCTTTCAGGCGCGAGCGAGAGAAGTCCGCGAATAATTCGGCGATAGCTTGGTCTAAACGTTGACCTAACTGGCTATCTTTTACGGTATTTGTTAATACAATCTGCTGAGCCATATCGAACTTTTTTAAAAACTGTGAGACTAATGCTCACGACTGTGAAAAAATAGACTATTACGCCATTGTATCTGTTACTGGAAAGAAAGTAACGGCAGCTTAAGAAATATTTAGATTCAAGGAACAGACTCCTGATATGAAACGTCAGACTTTAACAGGCCTTTTAGCGGTATCCCTTCTGTTTGGATGTGCAAGCAAAGAAGAAATCGTTCCTGATGTGCCGCCTTCGGAACTGTATGCAGACGCACAGATTTCTCTTCAAAGTGGTAATTGGCTTTCTGCAATTGAGAAACTGGAAGCATTAGACTCACGTTACCCATTCGGTGCCTACTCAGAACAGGTGCAGCTTGACCTAATCTATGCGTACTACAAAAACGACGACCTTGCTTTGGGCTTGGCAACCATTTCTCGCTTTATGCGTTTAAACCCAACCCATGAAAAAATGGACTGGGTACTGTACATGCGCGGCCTAAGCCATATGGCGCAAGATCGTAACTTTATGCATGATCTGTTCAGCGTAGATCGAAGCGATCGCGATCCTGAGCCAGTAAAAAAAGCGTTTGATGACTTCAAAAAACTTCTTCAACGCTACCCGAACAGTCCATACGCAGAAGATTCACAAAAACGAATGGTAGCGCTGAAAAACCGCCTAGCGAACTATGATTTAGCGACGGCTGACTTCTATCTCCGCCGTGAAGCCTGGGTAGCTGCAATTAATCGCAGTCAAGAGCTACAAAAAGCTTTCCCAGACACCGAAGCGGCACGTAAGTCACTGACTATCCAGCTAGAGGCCTACAAGCAACTCGGTTTGGAAGACGCCGTAGCAAGAACTGAAAAGCTTATCGAGCTAAACCCTGTGAAGTAACTGAACTGCTTCAAACTAAACCGCCACCGTTTTTACCGTGGCGGTTTTTATTACCCACAATAGCGTCTTCTGCCCTTGCTTGATGATCTACGGGGCTCTACATATGCTTAAAGTTCCCCTCCCCTTTATAAAAGGATGTGAACGTGACGATACCTAAGCTATGCGCAGTTATGCTGCTCTTATTGTCTGCTTCCGTTTGCGCACTGCAAATATCACCACTCAAGCAACCTCCTTACACTGGGGATCTCGATGTTATTAAAGAGAAGAATGTTTTACGTGTCCTCGTTTCTGCCGATCTAGGCTTCTATTACATTGAAGGCGGTACACCAAAAGGAATAGGTGCAGAACTCCTGGCGCATTTCGAAAAAGACCTTCGTAAGCTCAAACCGAAACTTAACGTACAAATTATTCCTCTAGCCCGTGACCAACTTCTGCCAGCCTTAGAAAATGGCTCCGGTGATCTAGTCGTCGCCAATCTGACCATTACCAACACACGTAAACAGAAAGTCGATTTTAGTTCACCCATTCTTACTGGTATTGACGAGTGGATAGTCACGAACAAAAGCACACCAGCCATGACTAACATTGAGCAACTGAGCGGCAAAGAGGTTTGGGTACGTGCCAGTTCTAGCTACTTTGAGAGTATTCAAGCACTAAATAAGAAGCTAAATAAAAAAGGCTTGTCACCCGTTGTCGTACATTTTATTGAAGAAACACTGCAAGACTACGAACTGGTTGGGATGCTCAATAACGGCTACGTCAAAGCCATTGTTCTCGATAGTCATAAAGCCAAACTTTGGCTTAAAGTGATGGATGATATTCGAGCTCACCCAGAAATCCCTATTCGTGAAAATGGTAAAATCGCTTGGGCAATGCGGGAAAACAGCCCAAGTTTGAAAGCCGTCGTGAACAAGTTTATTCAGAAATCTCGTTCTGGGACACTGCTCGGTAACGTCATTTACGGAAAATACATCGATAACACAGATTGGCTAAACAAAGCCCTTAACCCCAAGAAAATTGCTCAACTAGAAAAGCTTGCTACGTTGTTTTCACGCTATGGCGAGAAGTACGATATCGACTATCTACTGATCGCAGCCGTCGCTTATAAAGAGTCCGGCTTTAATAACGACCTCGTTGGAAGTAGAGGTGCAGTCGGCATAATGCAAGTTCTACCCAGCACGGCTCGAGACCCTAATATCAATATCAAAAACGTTCGGCAGCTAGAAAACAATATTCATGCTGGCGTGAAGTATTTAGCATTTTTGCGTAAACAGTACTTCAGTGATCCTGCTATTACGGCGGAAAATAAACTCTACTTTACCTTAGCGGCTTACAATGCTGGCCCCGGGAATGTAGAACGAATTCGTAAACGTGCAGCCCAGCAAGGCTACGATCCTAATATTTGGTTCAATAACGTGGAAGTCGTTATGCGGAAAAGTTTAAGCTCAACGGTTGGGTACGTCACAAGCATTAATCGCTATTACGTTATATACAAACAGCTAGAAAGTTTGGACCAGGTCAAAAGTCTAGAGCGGGTATCACTGGCACCAAAGGATCCCTTCTTCATGATACCGCTACGAAAAGTCAGTCAAACGCCAGACACAAAAAAGCCGCTTGTACAATAAGCGGCTTTGTAAATAAATTCGTCTGAGAGACTCAGTGACTATCATCACACTTTACGTATAGTTAAATTTTAACCACCTCTAATATTAGGCCGTAAAACTTCCCTAAAAACGAAGACGTTTTCAGCTGAGTACTCTATCCAATCTACGGATTTACTAACCGATAACAAGCAATTTCACGATAAATCTCAGCAGATCTTGAGTGAGATCACATTCATTTTTCATCATAAAAAACCCGAACAAAATAATGATCTGAGTCACATTTTTTTATACTTAAAGCGGTAATCTGAACTCAACCCATGAGGGATGCAACAGAGGAAAAACACTTATGACAATGAATATCACTGGCAAAAACATCGAAATCACCTCTGCAATCCGAGCTCATATTGAGAGCAAGTTTAAAAAACTGGAGAAATGGCAAGTAGACCTAATTGGTTGCCAAGCAACTTTCAGTGAGGAACCAAACAAACAGAAGAAATTCGAAGCGGTTATTAAAGTTCCTAAAGGCCAGCTCATTGCCTCAGCAACTCACGAAGATCTTTACGCAGCTATCAACGAAGTGGAGCAAAAACTAGAACGACAATTGAACAAGCTGACCCACAAACCTGAAGCTCGCCGTGCAAATAAGCCTGAGCTAGTGGAAGAAGAAGAGTAAACTGACCAGATTGAGGAAATAGCGCCGAAAGGCGCTATTTTTTTGCTTGACGCTCTCCCCTGCCTTGCTTATTGTGTTTAAACACTCATAAATTAAGCACTATTTATGCATTTAACCTCACTGTTTATTTTTGACTTCTTTTTCCTCCCATAGTCGGAGGGGCGAACTCGTTTGTGAAAGAAAAGTCAAAAACAAACAGAAAGCCTCCCAAATCGGGAGGCTTTTTTATAAGGAAAGAATTGATGACTGACCAACCTATTTCCCTCGAAGAAATTCGTTTGCGCTTGAATGAGCTGGATGACCAACTTCTCAGCTTATTGTCTGAGCGCCGTAAACTCAGCATTGAAGTAGCCAAAAGTAAAGTACAAACCTCAAAACCCGTTCGTGATGCCGTTCGAGAACAACAACTATTAGTTAAGCTGATTTCTAATGGCCGAGATAAATACGAACTCGACGCGCAGTACATCACTAAACTTTTCCATACCATCATTGAAGACTCTGTGCTTCTTCAGCAAAGTTACCTGCAAAACCTCGTTAACCCGCAACAAAGTCGTAAGCCACTTGCTCGCGTCGCTTTCTTAGGAGCCAAAGGCTCTTACTCGCACTTGGCAAGCCGCGAATACTTCAGCCGTAAAAATACAGAACTTATCGAGCTCAACTGCGAACACTTCAAAGAAGTGACTCAAATAGTAGAATCGGGCCATGCTGATTATGGCGTTCTGCCTATCGAAAACACCAGTTCAGGCTCTATTAATGAAGTGTACGACCTACTACAACACACGACGCTGTACATCGTTGGAGAGCTAACTCAACCAATCGAGCACTGCTTGGTTGCGAAAAAAGACATTCGTCTGGAAAACATTAAAACGCTGTATTCACATCCTCAGCCACACCAACAGTGCAGTGAGTTTTTAAGCCGTATGAAAGGTGTAAAACTGGAGTCTTGCGCCAGCACAGCAGATGCAATGCAAAAAGTCCAAGAGATGGATCGTGATGATGTTGCTGCAATTGGTAATGCATCAAGCGGTAAGCTATACGGCTTGCAAGCAATTCAAGGCAACATCGCAAACCAAACTGAGAACCATACTCGTTTTATCGTGGTTGCTCGCAAACCAGTTGAGGTTTCAACTCAGATTCCAGCAAAAACTACCTTGATCATGTCGACCTCCCAAGAGGCTGGCTCATTGGTTGAAACACTATTAGTGCTGCAACGTTACGGCATCAATATGACCAAGCTAGAATCACGTCCAATTATGGGGAACCCATGGGAAGAGATGTTCTACGTAGACTTGGAATCTCATCTTGCTTCGACAGAAATGCAACAGGCACTAGAAGAGCTAACAAAAATCACTAAACACTTGAAAGTATTAGGCTGTTACCCTAGTGAGAACGTAAAGCCTACCCAAGTGAAATTGAGTTAATAGACACCAGTGAGTAAAAAGATCATGGCAACCCAAAAAGTCGTAATCGCATCGCTAAACCCAGCTAAAATTAATGCCGTTCAAAGTGCATTTAACAGTGCATTTAACAGTGCATTTAACAGTGCATTTCCGCACCAAGAGTTCAACTTCGTTGGCGTCAGTGTACCTAGTGAGGTCGCAGATCAACCTATGACTGATGAAGAAACTCATCGCGGTGCACTAAACCGCGTTAAAAACGCAAAAGTAGAGATGCCAAACGCGGATTACTATGTCGGACTTGAAGCGGGAATTGAAACAAACGTGACGTTTGCGTGGATGGTGATTGAATCGAATACTCACCGTGGTGAATCTCGCTCTGCGAGCTTAATGCTGCCGCCTAAAGTATTGGACAAACTCGAGCATGCGAATGAGCTGGGAGATGTCATGGATGAGGTGTTTGGTACCGAGAACATCAAACAGAAAGGTGGTGCCATCAGCCTGCTCACCCAAAACCAGCTGACTCGAAGTTCGGTTTACCATCAAGCCTTGATTCTGGCTCTAATTCCATTCACAAACTCTGAGCACTTCCCTTCAAATTTATAACGCTCATCCTATTCGCTAGGTACGAAAAAGGGCGGATATTTCCGCCCTTTTTAACACGTTATCTTAACCACTTGTGATACCAATACCTAAAAGCGAATTGGAATCACTGACTACTTAGATACCGCAACTTGCTCTAACAAAACCTTGAGTTTGTCTTTCTCTTCATCAGATTTAGACTTTAACTCGTTAGAACCACGAGTAATAGTGGCAATACCCACGCCAAGCATCTGGCTGATCTGACGTTGAGATAATTCTCCTTTAAGAAGCTCGTTAATAATATTAACGCGTGATATTAATGATTCTCTCTCATCACGTGACATCAGCATGGTTAACAGCATGTCATCTTGCTCACTCTCCATGCTAGTTCGAATTAGCTCAATAATCTGTTGCCAGTCTTTGTACTCGGGTTCGTGCGACATCAAGTTACCTCACTCAATACTTGGTATTGATCTCATGTTGATTCAAGAACGCGCCATCGATACCCAAAAGATCACGGTAATATGTTTCAAACATCAGGATGTTTTGTACATAACCGCGTGTCTCTCTAAATGGAATTGCCTCAATAAAGGCATAAGCATCCACTTTTCCTTGGGTACGCTCTCGCCACGTTTTTACTCTGTTAGGACCTGCATTATAAGCAGCAAGAGCAAAAATACGATTATTATCGTAATCCTCTAATAAGCCTTGCAAATAATGGCTACCAATTTCGATATTTTTACCTACATTGTAGAGGTCCTGCGTACCTTGATAACTCAACTTATATTTACGTGCTGTGTACTTTGCTGTAGCGGGCATGATCTGCATAAGACCACGAGCACCAACTGGAGAACGGGCTTCGACATCCAACGCACTTTCCTGTCGAGCCAGGGACATCATCGTCACGGGATCTATGTTGTGTTTTTTTGCATAAAAGTTAAACCACCAGCGATGCGCAATCGGGAACCTCAGTTCGATATTATCCCACATCTGCGCTTGAATACTCGCGGTCACCGTTAGGTTATGCCAACGCTTAGAAGACGCATAAGCCGCCAACATCGCCTTTTCATCTTTCCCTACGCGGCGCAATAAATGTGCCCATTCACTTTTCGCTGCTGCAATTTTGTCCGTCGCGATCAACTCTTCAATACGAACTAACGAGTCTTGATAGGGTTGAACCACTCGCTTATCAAACTTAACCGTATGCGTAGGGTATTTGATTGATTGTCCAATCGCATTAGCGGCTGCCACACTATAAAAGTTTCGCTGCCCGACCAAAGTCGCTAAACGCTGTTTCCCTGCGATGTCATCACCTAACGCAATTTCACTTCGTCCAAGCCAGTATTGCCAGCGAAGCGACGCTTGCTCTTCTTTATTGAGAACGGCAATCCACTCTTGTACGCCCTTCCAATCCGCGTTCTGAATCGCTAAGCGAATGCGAGTTTCAATGAGCGGTAAGTACTGGCTGGTTTTCGTTTTATCATCGCGCCACTTAGCTAGTGACTCAGACTCAGTACGGGTCAATCGAAATGCGATATAGTCAGCCAGGACTTGCGCCTTTTCTGGAGAAAACTTCTGCCCTTTAATGACGGCATCATACGCACTCTGCGCTTGACTGGTATTCATGCGAGCTAGCTTTTCCAACGCATATTCGCTTTGCGCTCGATTAAAATCATTAGCCGGTTTTTTCTTCGCGAACTCCGCAACGCTTGAAGGGTTATCAAACAACGCCTTCATTTCTTTCGCTTGTTGCCTTGCCTGCGAGGATTTAGGCAATTTAAGTAAGTAACTCATCAAACTGCCATTACGTGCATCAAACGCCAGTAGCATACGCTGGAGAATTAATTCATCAGTACGTTCACCGGCCTTGTCCCATGCTGCGAATAATGGATCGCACTCATCGGCAATACTTCTGCCACGCAACCACATATGCTCAGCCCCTTTAAACGCGGCGACTTTCTTACCTTGCTCTAACTGAGCCACGTAGAAAATACATTGGTAACGCTCGCCACTTGGAATGACTTTTTGAAACTCAGTAATGGTTTTCCAATCTTTTTGCTTATAAAGATGGTTGAGGTATGGAGCGCGCACACGACGAGAAAAAGGAAACGACTCGTACTCCGAAATAAATTCGTTCACCTGCTGTGGCGACTTTTCCGGTAACTGTCTAATAAATGTTCGGTAGTCCACATAAGGCGTCAGTGGATAGTCAGAAATTTTAGGACGGATCGAAAGGTATCCGTCGATGTCATTTTTATCTAATAAATCTTGAGCTTGCTCATAAACTTCACGCTGCTTTTCCAAGCTCAGCGCGGCATTAGCACTCAAACTCATCGCACACAGCGCGGCTGCACAGCATACGTTTTTAGCCAATTCAGATACGTTGAATCTCATTTGTGTCATTTTCCCCAGACATATACTGCCCCAAAGCCTCGTTTTGTTAGCGTTCATGTGATGTTAAGGCAATTTTCACACATGCATCTATTTACACAGAATGCAGATGTCCATGTAAAGCAACTTAGTGTATTAAAAATTGTACTCGTGAAACTTTTAAGACGATGGAGACAAGGAGTTCCTAACTTGTGCAGAAAGCACTTCGTCATTTATAACGAATAACAAAAGTGTATACCCTAACCGTGTAAGTTTCCGGTCAGCTCAAAATAAGAAATCCATTCGAAAGGGAAATTCTTGCAATGCGGTAACAAAAACAAAGCACTTGGTATAAAATGATGGGTTTGAATGACAGTTAATTTAGGAACGATCGGCAATGGCTGAATACGTATATACCATGTCGCGGGTGAGCAAGATTGTGCCACCTAAGCGTCAAATTCTTAAAGACATCTCTCTGAGCTTCTTCCCTGGTGCGAAAATCGGTGTTTTAGGTCTGAACGGTGCAGGTAAATCCACACTGCTACGTATCATGGCAGGTATCGACACGGATATCGACGGTGAAGCACGTCCACAACCTGGTCTAAACGTAGGCTACCTACCCCAGGAGCCAGTATTAGACGAATCAAAAACCGTTCGTGAAGTTGTTGAAGAAGCAGTTGCTGACGTTGCTGACGCACTGAAACGTTTGGATGCGGTCTATGCGGCTTACGCAGAACCAGATGCAGACTTCGACGCACTTGCAAAAGAGCAAGGCGAACTTGAAGCTCTGATCCAAGCGAAAGATGGTCACAACCTAGAAAACGCACTTGAGCGAGCAGCAAACGCACTTCGTTTACCTGAATGGGACCAAAAAATTGCGCACCTATCAGGTGGTGAACGCCGCCGTGTCGCTATTTGTCGCCTGCTACTTTCTAAGCCAGACATGCTGCTGCTTGATGAGCCTACCAACCACCTAGATGCAGAATCTGTTGCTTGGCTAGAGCGCTTCTTAGTGGATTACACAGGTACTGTAGTCGCTATCACCCACGACCGTTACTTCCTAGATAACGCCGCGGGTTGGATCTTAGAGCTTGACCGTGGTGAAGGTATCCCATGGGAAGGTAACTACACCTCATGGTTGGAGCAAAAAGACGCTCGTCTACAACAAGAAGCGTCTCAAGAAAGTGCTCGTCAAAAAACCATCGAGAAAGAACTTGAGTGGGTACGTAAAAACCCTAAAGGTCGTCAAGCGAAATCAAAAGCACGTATGGCACGCTTTGAAGAACTGCAAAGCTCTGATCACCAAAAACGTAACGAAACCAATGAACTGTTTATCCCGCCAGGTGAGCGCCTAGGTGATAAAGTTATTGAAGTGAAGAACCTAACGAAGTCATTTGACGGCCGTGTTCTAATTGATGACCTATCATTCAGCATCCCTAAAGGTGCGATTGTTGGTATCATCGGTGCGAACGGCGCAGGTAAATCGACCCTATTCAAGATGTTAAGTGGTACTGAACAACCAGATTCAGGCACAATTGAAATGGGCGATACTGTGAAACTTGCATCGGTCGATCAGTTCCGTGACAGCATGGACGATTCTAAAACCGTATTCCAAGAGATTTCTGAAGGCGCTGATATTATTAAGATCAACAACTTCGAAATCCCTGCTCGCGCGTACTGTTCACGCTTTAACTTTAAAGGCAGCGACCAACAAAAAATCATTGGTGAGCTATCAGGTGGTGAGCGTAACCGTGTCCACCTTGCGAAACTGCTTAAAGCGGGCGGTAACGTGTTACTACTCGACGAACCGACCAACGACCTTGACGTGGAAACACTGCGTGCTCTAGAAGAAGCACTACTAGAGTTCCCTGGTTGTGCAATGGTTATCTCGCACGACCGTTGGTTCCTTGACCGTATCGCGACCCACATCATTGACTACCGTGACGAAGGCCAAGTTAACTTCTACGAAGGTAACTACACCGAGTACATGGACTGGTTGAAGAAAACGTTGGGCCCTGAAGCCGCAGAACCACACCGCATCAAATACAAGCGTATTGCGAAGTAATAGCAACCCGTAAAGTTTGATTGTAATTTGTACAAAGGCCGCTATCATAGCGGCCTTTGTTTTCTTTGTTATAAAAAAGAGCTCATTAGCCCGTCTCGTTCGTTAAGAACATGACATTGCACTTACGTCACTCTGTAGCGACCTCGACACTTTTCAAACAGAAATCGAACATTTTTTGTTCGCATTGATATACTATTCAATTCTGTTTGAAGACATGACGAGAAAATGCACATGGCAGAGAGACGACGCTTTTCACGCATTCTCCATCAAGCGCCAGCGAAGGTAGAACAACGTGACTTGGCAATTGAAGCTAGGATTCAAGATCTTTCCTTACATGGTTTACTCATGAAAGTGGAAGAGACTGAGGCTTTGGATCCAGCCCTTCCAGTCCATGTGACTTTTTCATTTGATCAATCCGAACAAGTGATTACGTTAAAAGCGCAAATTGTGGATGTTTCTAAGTGTGAGATTAGGTTAAAGATCATCAAGATAGACATCGAGAGCATTAGCCAACTAAAACGATTTATAGAATTGAATGTAGGCAATAACGACCTTCTGAACCGAGAGTTAGAACATCTCTCTGATTTAGGAGAAAAATAAATGAACGCCTATTTAAGTAACAATAACTATGTCTAAAAAAATCATCATGCAGATCCCGACGAAAGACGGCGATCAGCAGTTCTATTTGGGCCGCAGTTCGGTCCTAGCAGTATTTGCTTCGGTATTGGCATTACCCGCCGTCGTTGGTGGCGCGTGGTATCTCAATCAACAGCAGATGCACAATAAAGACGAACTAACACAAATCATCGCCAAACTAGAAAGTGAAAAGGCCGAAATCACCGCTCTTTATGAAGAACAGCTTGATACCAACCACTCGCTTTCTCAGTCATTGACCGATAAAAACAATCAAATTCAGCTATTAGGAAAACGGGTATTCGACGTTGAATCGGTTCTAGGTCTCGCTGACGAAGAGCTGATGATCGATGAAAACAACATGGCGTTAGAAGAGCGAATTGATGCAGCAGCTATCGATTCCGCGGTTCGAGCAACCATGTTTCGTTTGATTCCAAATGATAGCCCAGTGACATACCAACGTATTTCTTCTTCCTATGGCAGTCGCATTAATCCTATTTCAGGTAAACGACACGTTCATACTGGTATCGATCTTACCTGTAAACGAGGAGAAGAAATCCTCGCACCTGCAGACGGAGTGGTGGAAACCGTTCGCCCGAGTAATCGTGGCTATGGCAACTATGTCACTATTCGTCACTCATTTGGCTTTATGAGCTCCTTTGCTCACTTACAACGCTTTAAAGTGAAAAGCGGCCAATTTGTCAGTAAAGGCGATGTGATTGCTCAATGTGGTAGTTCAGGTAATTCCACTGGCCCGCACCTGCATTACGAGGTGCGCTTTCTCGGGCGAGCACTCAACCCTCAATACTTGATGGAGTGGACACCTGAAAACTTCAATTATGTATTTGAAAAAGAGAAAAAAGTGAAATGGGGCCCTTTAGTTCAATTGATTGATAATGTCGTGCGTCTGCAAGTCAATTTAACCAACTCCCCCTATCGCGACACCAGTATCAATACAGTATCAAGTGAAGATACCAGCAATACCGCGACTAACTGATTTATCTCTCGACACAAAAAAGAGCAGCGTAAGCTGCTCTTTTCGTTTCGGGCTCCACACGGATAGATAACCAGCGATTAACCGCGATGAATATTATCATTCGCCTGTTTGAGTAAGTTTTGGCTCTCATTCATAAATTGTTGTGAATAATCACCAAACCACTCACTCACCTGCTCAAAGCTTTCGACAAATTTGGCTTTATCTTTGCTATCCAAAATCGCAAGTGCTTCGCCGAAGCGTTGGTGGAATCGCTTAATCATGTCGATGTTTTCTTGCGATGAGAGAATAATGTCACCGTAGAGGTTTGGATCCTGACCAAACAGACGCCCTACCATCGCCAACTCCAGGCGGTAGATCGGTGAGCTCAACTTTAACAGTTGCTCAATGTTCGGGTTCTCTTTGCTTAGATGCATGCCGTAAGCAAATGAGGTGAAGTGACGCAGCGCTTGGATTAACGTCATGCCATGATCGTGCTCTTGCGCATCAATCTGGCACAAGCTCGCGCCCCAAATACCAAACTGTTGCAGCAACCATTGGTATTGATCATTTCCACGCCCATCACAGTACACAATCACCTGCTTGGCAAGGCTCGGCACATCTGGGCCAAACATTGGGTGTAAACCAACCACCGGTCCTTGGTGCACATTCAACATTGCTTGCAGTGGCTTAGATTTTATAGAAGTCAGGTCACACAGAATACAGTCTTGTGGCAGATTACCTAGCTTTTCAATCACACCTTCTGTTAGGTGAATTGGCACAGTAACCACCACCAAGCCCGCATCTTTTAGGATGTCATCCGCACGATCCCAGTCTTTGCTACCAAGCACTTTGACTTGATAACCAGATAACTTAAACATACGCCCAAACAGGCCGCCTAACTGGCCATTACCACCAATAATGACCACTGAGCGTAATTCAGGGTTCAAACACTTAAAACCGGAGTCTTTTTCACTGGCATAAGACTCACGCATGGTACGACGCAGAATATCTTCAATAAGCTGTGGAGGAATTCCCATTTTCTCAGCTTCTGCTCGGCGAGAAGCCAGCATCGCCGCTTCACGATCAGGGGCATAAATAGGCAAACCATGTTCGCTTTTTACTTCCCCAACTTTCTCTACGAGCGCCAAACGCTGAGCTAATAGCTCCAACATTTGCTTGTCGACTGCATCAATCTGATCGCGCAATGCGTTAAGTTCAACTGCCATTGATGTTCCTTAAATCCTGTATTAATTAGCCTTTAGACGATTTTCTAAGAAAGGCACTAGCTCTTCATGTGCATGACGTAATAGTGCCTCAGTTGAATCCCAATTGATACATGCGTCAGTGATAGATACACCGTATTTCATTTCTTCGAGAGCTAAGTCAGAAGATTGATTTCCTTCATTGATATGGCTTTCAATCATAAGGCCGATAATGGACTTATTACCTTCACGGATTTGGTGAATAACATCTTCTGCGACTAATGGCTGGCGACGGTAATCTTTACGTGAGTTGGCGTGACTACAATCCACCATTAATGATGCATCAAGGCCAGATTTCGCCATTTCTTGCTCACACTCAGTAACTGACACTGAGTCGTAGTTAGTTTGCTTGCCGCCACGTAAGATCACATGCCCATTAGCATTACCCTGAGTGGTCAATAGCGCTACTTGTCCCTCACGGTTAATTCCCATAAAACGGTGGCTAGAAGACGCAGCTTGCATCGCATTGATTGCGGTTGCCAAACTGCCATCCGTGCCATTTTTAAAACCGATTGGCATAGACAGGCCACTTGCCATTTCACGGTGAGTTTGTGACTCCGTAGTACGTGCGCCGATCGCAGCCCAACTAAAAGTATCCGCCAAGTATTGTGGGCTAATTGGGTCCAGAGCTTCAGTCGCGAGCGGGATTTCCATCTCTGCCAATTCCACTAGCAGTTCGCGTCCAACATGCAGACCATGTTCAATATCGAAGCTGCCATCGAGGTGCGGATCGTTAATCAGCCCTTTCCAGCCGACCGTGGTGCGTGGTTTTTCAAAGTAAACACGCATAACAATATACAGTTGGTCACTTAGTTGTTCAGAGAGCGCTTTAAGACGTTTTGCGTAATCCTTCGCCGCTTCCACGTCGTGGATAGAACATGGACCACATACAACCAGCAGGCGATGATCCTTTTTATGAATAATATTAGCGATAGTTTGGCGAGACTCTTGAATAAAGCGGCGCGCTTTTTCACTCAAAGGAAGCTTGGTTTTTAGCTCCTCTGGGGTAATAAGAACCTGCTCTTCGCTAATATTAATATTGCTCAACTCACTTTTCTGCATAACTCTAACCTGTATATTTATTTTTACACCCAACCAAATCCTTGGTGAGACAACTAAGCTTTAACGACAAGATAACAGGCTAAAAAAGAAAAACAAGCGTACATAATAAAAAACATTTGGTGTAAATTATTATTTACACCAAATAAAAAGCCAAAGTATAATTAACTTTGGCTTCTAATCGGTGTTTTGAATCTTTTACAAGAGGTTTAGCTGGTCAAGCGTTTCATCGCTTCACTCGCCGCTTTCCACTCTTGAGATAACTTGAGATCGCTTAGAGAAAACGACTGTTTTTTCAGTAACGCATCCGCCAGTGGCACTGTTGATACTGGCAAGTTATCCAACACCTCAATGTGTGCTTCACGCTTATTACACATCAATAGCATATCGCAACCGGCTTTCAAGGCTTGAGCCCCACGCTCGGCAGGACTACCCATGATTGCAGCGCCTTCCATCGTCAGATCATCGGAGAAAACCAAGCCTTTAAAACCGAGTTGCTGTCGCAAAACTTGTTTCAACCAGTATTCTGAACCACTCGCTGGCTGAGAGTCGTAGTTCGGAAAAATCACGTGAGCAGGCATCATGGCATCTAAAATACCGGCATCAATTTGCGCTTTGAAGATCGCCATATCTTGTTCAAAAATATCACTGCGCTCGTCGTATGGTGTTTCTAGATGTGAGTCTGCAATCACACCACCGTGACCCGGGAAGTGTTTGCCTGTTGTTGCCATTCCAACGCTCTTCATACCCTGCATGTAAGCGGTGCTAAATAGAAGAATGGTATCGGCATCTTCGCCAAATGCTCGGTTACCGATCGCTTTACATTGATGACCTTTATCGAGCACTGGTGCAAAGCTTAAATCAATGTCGTGTGCTATCAACTCCGCTGCCATTAGCCAACCACCCATACGTGCTAACTCTTCACCATTTTGATGTTTGGCGTATTCTTCGGCTGCAGGGATCAACGAGAAACCTTCACGGAAGCGTTGTACTCGCCCCCCTTCTTGATCCACACCGATCAAAATCGGGCGCTTGGCTGCCTTGCGGATTGATTGAGTAAGTGCTTGAAGCTGTTCACTATCATGATAGTTGCGAGCAAATAGAATTAAGCCACCAACCGTAGGATGTTCCAGAATTTCTTTGTCTTCAGCGGTCAGTTCATAACCCGCGACGTCAACCCATAACGGTCCCATGTTTTCTCCTCAAAATCGGCTGAATATCTCGTATTCGATGAGGTTATTCGCTTCAGATTTGCTTTACAATAAGTGAATGAAGAATTGACGAGATCGGCTATGAAATTTAACGAACTGTACATTGGTGTGATGTCTGGAACGAGTATGGACGGCGTTGATACCGCTCTGGTTGAAATAAGTGATGAGCACGTTCGTCTGGTTGCGCACGACGATTACCCAATGCCCACGGCACTGAAAGAAATGCTGTTATCTGTTTGTACCGGTCAAGCCACAAATTTAAAAGCCATAGGTGAATTGGATCACCAACTTGGCCACCTCTTCGCTGACGCCGTTTTACAGCTGCTCAATAAGTCTGGCTACGTCGCGGAACAAATTCGTGCGATTGGTAATCACGGTCAAACGGTATTCCACCAACCTACTGGAGAGTTACCCTTTACCACTCAGTTGGGTGATGCCAACATCATCGCAGTGAAAACAGGGATTGATACGGTTGCAGATTTTCGACGTAAAGATATGGCGCTAGGTGGTCAAGGTGCCCCACTCGTCCCTGCTTTCCATAAAAGCATTTTTGCGATGCAGGACTCCACAACTGTGGTGCTTAACATTGGAGGCATTGCCAACATCTCTGTACTGCATCCCGAGCAACCAATCATTGGCTATGACACAGGCCCGGGCAACATGTTGATGGACGCGTGGTGTGCGCTGCACACTGGGCAAAGCTTCGACAAAGATGCACAATTTGCACTGAAAGGAACGGTAAACGCTACTTTGTTGACTCAATTACTTAAAGAAGCTTACCTCGCCATGCCAGCACCTAAAAGTACCGGGCGAGAACTGTTCAATATTGACTGGCTGCATCAGCAACTGGCTCATAACAATTTACCAACCGAAGACGTACAGCGTACACTCTGCGAATACTCTGCGATTACCATTGCCAACGAAGTCGACAAGTTTTCTCATGGCATCACGCCTCAACTATTGGTCTGTGGCGGTGGAGCAAGAAACCCACTTTTAATGCAGCGATTGACTAAGTTATTGCCACAATGGCACGTTGCGACAACGGCAGAAAAAGGCGTTGATGGTGACTACATGGAAGCCATGGCATTTGCTTGGCTTGCGCAGCGCTATATTCACGGCCTCCCTAGCAACTTACCGGAAGTTACGGGGGCAAGTCGTCTCGCTTCACTGGGTGTACTCTATTCAAAAAATTAAGGGCAATAGATCCTAAACAAAAAGGCTTAATTCATTATGACGAACGATGCACTTATCGCAGCTTTATCCCATCTGGTATCTGAAGGGCGAAATCCAGACACCATGGACATCGACTTGCTGCCTTCTCTCGATATTGTTCAACGCATCAACCAACAGGACAAACTCGTTCCTCTTGCCGTTGAAAAAGTGTTGCCTGAGATCGCTGAAGCCGTTGATAAGATCACGGAAGCATTTAAGGTCGGAGGTCGGTTGTTTTACATCGGTGCGGGTACCAGTGGTCGACTTGGCGTTTTGGACGCTTCAGAATGCCCGCCGACTTTTGGCACGGATCCTGAGATGGTCGTTGGTATTATTGCGGGTGGAAAAGAGGCAATGTTCCGTGCAAAAGAAGGGGCAGAGGACGATCCTGCACTAGGCGAGCAAGATCTTAAAGAGAATGCGCTAACACAACGCGATGTCGTCGTTGGTATTGCGGCAAGTGGACGAACACCGTACGTGATTGGTGGCTTAGAGTATGCGAACGAACTTGGTGCCACCACTGTAGCACTATCTTGTAACCCTGACTCTCCGATTTCCGATATTGCCGATATTGCGATCAGCCCCGTTGTTGGACCTGAAGCGTTAACGGGCTCCACTCGCTTAAAATCAGGGACGGCGCAAAAGCTCGTACTGAACATGCTCACTACCGCAAGCATGATTCGCCTAGGCAAAAGTTATCAGAACTTAATGGTAGATGTGAAAGCGACGAATGCAAAGCTAGTTGCAAGAGCGGCTCGTATTGTTATGCAAGCAACAGATTGTACTAACCAAGAGGCTAAAACTGCGCTCAAAGAAACGGACTACGACGCCAAGTTAGCGATTTTGATGATTTTAACCGGGCTGGATAAAGAAAGCGCGACTGAGCAACTGAAAGCCAAACAAGGATATTTAAGAAAAGTCGTGATCGATCAAGCGAATCAATCTTAATCAATAAAGCGCCTCACTTATTTAAAAGTCAGGCGCCTTTTATGGCTTAATTTAGTAGTTCAATCGTTCAATGTGAGTAATACCGACTTTACCTTCAAGGTCGCTGAACATATGAACCATTGCTGGGTATGGTTGTGCTCCAGGGTAGACAACTTCTGCATTGCAGAAAAACGCATAGTTTTGTCCGGCTACGACTTGAGTAGCCACAACCAAAGGGGAGTATTTGACGCCGACAAACCCCTCGATACCTTTAGCAAATACTTCTTTATCCTCTGCTTTGAGTTCATTAAATGGACTCCAGCCACCAGCCATTTGCGTTGACATAATGTGATTCCTTTTTTCTGTGCTCACTATCAAGCAATATGAACATAGTTTAATAATAGAGATTTTGCCACAATTATGTTACGCGGACGGTATCACAGCGGCTTTATTGACTATTAATTTGAGTACTCATTCCAGCCACGCTGCCATTCCATACGGAATTTTTGTGCTTGCTCAGAACCCTCACAAACCCCTTCATAATACTGACCAGATAACCCCATTTGATACGCAAAAGCAGGGTTACAGTATTCACGTAGACCCTCTAAATAACCTTGGTCGTAGTCACTTTGCTTAACACTACCCAACTCACGCAGCTCGCTCATCGTGCGTGATGTATGTCCGGCTACACCATCTTGATATCCGATCTGATGCCAATCTCCTGACTTGGCAAGATCTTCCGTCGTTGCAGCGCATCCTGCAAGTAAAGCCAGCGCCAAACCTAACGTTGCCTTTTTCATGGTTCTTCCTTAAGTAATTGTTTTCAAAAATAAGCTTACCACTAATTATTGGCGTTTGCCGCTTAGCTTGCAGATTAAACCACTGAAGCCTCAAATCAGCCGCTCACTACTGCAATCAACCGTTCGCCATTTTTAAAAACCGCTCAAGCAGTATATCGACCACTCAGTGCTCTATTCGACCACTCATCTACTAACCGAATGCATTTAACACTAGTGACGCATAACATGCATCCTGAGATTAAAAAATTACCCTACCCAACTAAGACCAAGGACAATTGCTATGATGTGGTTTCTAACCTGTGTCGCAGCCCTAATCGGCGGATACTTCATCTACGGCGCTTTCGTCGAGAAGATTTTCGGCATCAATGAAAAACGCCAAACGCCTGCTCACACCAAATCGGACGGTGTTGACTTCGTTCCAATGTCAACAAAGAAAGTTTATCTAGTTCAGCTACTTAACATCGCTGGTGTTGGTCCAATTTTCGGCCCAATCATGGGTGCACTATACGGTCCAGCGGCAATGCTTTGGATTGTTGTCGGTTGTATTTTTGCTGGCGCAGTACACGATTACTTCTCTGGCATGCTTTCAGTGCGTAACGGCGGCGCATCTGTACCTACTATCACAGGTCGCTACCTAGGTAATGGCGCAAAACACTTTATGAATATTTTTGCCATTGTCCTACTGCTTCTTGTTGGCGTAGTGTTCGTTTCTGCTCCTGCAGGCATGATTACTAACCTCATCAATGATCAAACAAGCTTGAGCGTAAGCATGACGACTATGGTTATCGCTATCTTCGCTTACTACATCATTGCGACGATTGTTCCTGTCGATAAAATCATTGGCCGCTTCTACCCACTGTTTGGCGCTCTACTCATCTTTATGTCTGTTGGTCTAATGACAGCCGTTGCGTTTTCTAGCGAACACACAGTAATGGGTGACTTCCAAGTTTCAGACATGTTCTCGAACCTTAACCCAAATGATATGCCACTATGGCCAGCACTGTTCATCACTATCGCATGTGGCGCGATCTCTGGCTTCCACGCGACTCAGTCTCCACTGATGGCGCGTTGTATGGAAAACGAGAAAAACGGTCGTTTCGTCTTCTACGGAGCAATGATTGGTGAAGGTATTATCGCGCTAATCTGGTGTGCTATCGCTCTGTCTTTCTTCGGCTCTCTAGACGCACTATCAGAAGCTGTGAAAAACGGTGGTCCTGGTAACGTGGTATACAGCGCATCATTTGGTCTGCTTGGTGTGTTCGGTGGTATCCTTGCGTTCTTAGGTGTGGTTATCCTACCAATTACGTCTGGCGATACAGCGTTCCGTTCAAGCCGTCTGATCCTTGCTGAATACTTCAACATGGAACAAAAGACGTTACGTAACCGACTACTGATGGCACTTCCACTGTTCGTTATCGGCGGTATCTTAACTCAAGTAGACTTCGGCATTATCTGGCGCTACTTCGGTTTTGCTAACCAAACAACAGCAGTAATGATGCTTTGGACTGCGTCCGCTTACCTACTACGTCACAACAAGCTGCACTGGATTACCACTATCCCTGCTATCTTCATGACCACGGTATGTGTCACGTTCATCTTAAACAACAGCTCGCTAGGTTTTGGCCTGCCAATGCAACTATCAACTATCGTCGGTATTGTGTTTGCCCTAGCTGTGACTGGTTACGTTATCAAAACCTCTAAGGGTAAAGGTGAAACTGAACTGGCTGACGAAGAGAAACCACAAGCCGTATCAGAAACAGCGTAATACTCGTCACATCCGAGTGACTAAGATAAGAGCCTGCCAATTGCAGGCTCTTTTTGTTTTATACCCAAGTCACTTTAAGATTCAGAAAGCACAGCGCAGCATCATTTACTTAGCTGTTCTTATCTCTCTGAGCCAAGCATCTTAAGGTTACTTAGGTATACAATAACAACATTGATTCTAGGTTAGGTTCACTATGGAACTGGTCATCTCCCTTTTACAACAGATGTGTGTGTACTTAGTTTTGGCTTACATGCTAAGTAAAACGCCAATCATCTTACCTTTGCTGAGTATTTCTTCGCGCTTAAGCCACCGCCTAATTTGTTACGTACTTTTCTCTGGCTTTTGTATTCTCGGCACCTATTTCGGTCTGCATATCAACGACGCTATTGCCAATACTCGTGCGATCGGCGCGGTCATGGGCGGGCTGTTTGGTGGCCCAGTGGTGGGTTTCGCCGTCGGATTTACTGGTGGCATCCATCGATACTCTCTTGGTGGCTTTACTGACCTCGCCTGCGCAATTTCAACCACCGCCGAGGGTGTAATTGGTGGCTTGCTCCACGTTTACCTTATCAAGCGAAATAAAGGCGCATTGCTGTTTAATCCAAGCGTCGTATTCAGCGTCACGTTTGTTGCAGAAGTGGTGCAAATGATTTTGCTGCTCGCCGTCGCTAAACCTTTTGATCAAGCCTATGAACTGGTGTCCGCCATTGCAGCACCTATGATCATCGCAAACTCATTTGGTGCGGCGTTGTTCATGAGTATCCTGCAAGACAGAAAAGCGATCTTTGAAAAGTTTTCTGCGACGTTTTCGCGTCGAGCACTCACCATTGCTGATCGCTCAGTGGGAATTCTAAGCAACGGCTTCAACACCGAAAACGCAGAGAAAATAGCACGTATTATTTACGAAGAAACAAAAGTGGGCGCTGTCGCGATTACCGACCAAGAAAAAATCTTAGCGTTTGTGGGCATTGGCGATGATCACCATAAACCGAACACGCCGATTTCATCGCAAAGCACATTAGACTCCATGGAGAAAAACGACATCATTTATCTTGATGGCGCAGAACGTCCATACCAATGTTCCATCGCAAAAGACTGCAAACTTGGCTCCGCGCTGATCATCCCACTACGTGCGGGAAAAGAGGTCATTGGTACCATAAAGCTGTATGAACCGAAGCGTAAATTGTTCTCCACGGCCAACATGTCAATGGCGGAAGGGATAGCTCAGCTTCTCTCTAGCCAAATCCTGTATGGCGATTACCAACAACAACAAGCCTTACTCGCTCAAGCAGAAATCAAACTGCTTCACGCTCAGGTGAATCCACACTTTTTGTTTAATGCACTCAATACTATTAGTGCGATTACTCGTCGTGATCCTGACAAAGCGCGCGAGCTAATCCAAAATTTATCGCACTTCTTCCGCAGCAATTTAAAGCAGAACATTAATACCGTGACGCTAAAGGAAGAACTTGCACATGTGAACTCGTACTTGAGCATCGAAAAAGCTCGTTTTACGGACCGCTTAGAGGTTGAAATCGATATTCAACCTGAATTGCTGGACATCAAATTGCCAAGCTTTACACTCCAGCCTTTGGTTGAGAATGCCATTAAACACGGCATTTCAAACATGCTTGAAGGTGGTAAAGTTCATATATACAGCGAAGCACACCCACAAGGTCATTTGATTACCGTCGAAGACAATGCAGGCAGTTTTGAACCGCCAAAAGAAAACCACTCCGGGCTAGGTTTAGAAATTGTCGACAAACGTCTCACTAATCAATTTGGGCGTGATGCATCGCTAAAAATTACGTGCGAGCCACATCAATTTACTAAAATGAGCTTTATCATTCCCCCAAAATCATAAAAGCACTCTGAAGCAATAAAGGTAATGTTGGATGTTAACCGCACTCGTCATTGATGATGAACAGTTTGCTCGTGAAGAGCTGACAGAGTTATTGGATGAAACAGGCCAAGTTGAAGTGGTGGGCAATGCCTCAAACGCGATCCTTGGTCTAAAAAAAATCAATGAGCTCAAACCTGATGTGGTGTTTCTCGATATCCAAATGCCTCAAGTTACTGGGATTGAACTACTTGGAATGCTTGATCCAGAAACCATGCCTTATGTGGTTTTTGTCACGGCTTACGACCAGTATGCAATTCAAGCATTTGAAGACAATGCCTTTGATTACTTGCTCAAACCTGTCGACCCATGCCGTTTAACCAAAACGGTCAAACGGCTAAATAAAGTCATTAGTCAATCCGCCCTAACTCAACAGCTGTCTGCTATTACGCCCGATACTTTAGATCAGATTCCGTGCATCGGGCACAACCGTATCGTTATCATGGCCACCGACACGGTAGAATGTGCATACAGTGACATCAGCGGCGTGCATGTACGCTCCACCAGCCAAGCCGCGAGCACTCAACTGACATTAAAAACGCTAGAAGAGAAAACCCCACTGGTACGCTGTCATCGCCAATACTTAGTCAGCATTAAGGCCATCAGCGAAATCAAATTACTCGAAAACGGATTAGCAGAAATCATCACCAAAACTGGCTTTGAGATACCAGTAAGCCGCCGCTACCTTAAAGTGCTCAAAGAGATGCTGGGCATTAGCCACTAACACAAAAAGTTCACACATCACCGCTGAGTTTCCGCTAGCGTATAAATAAGACGCTCCGAAAAGACGAGGCGATGATGTATAAAGTTTTGTTCATATGTAAGCACAATGCTGGACGAAGTGTGCTCGCTGAGTCGATCGCAACCCATATCCTGCCAGCAGATTTTAGTGTCGCCAGCGGTGGGTCTCATCCCACAGGCACAGTTCACCCGGTGGTGCAAAAATATTTAGATGACCACCAACTTCCCATTCCACATATCCACACCCACTCATGGGAAGAGCGAACTCAGTTTCTTCCTGACATCGTTATTATTCTCTGTGACTCTTTACATCAAGAGGCAGCTCCTCAGTGGCTTGCGGGTGGCGTTCGAGTAAACTGGCAAGTCGATGCCTTTCCGACTGAAGGTTCTGATGAAGACATGTACGCACATTGCGAAAGGGTTGCTCAGTTGCTTGAGCGAAGAATCACGAAGATGTCCGATATGATTATCGATGGTTTAGGGAAAGACCAAATTCGTGATTACCTAAATGAACTGAGTGAGATGTAAAAAAGGCGACCCACTGGTCGCCTTTTTAATATTCGATAAATGGAGATTAATCCACTTGCTTGATTTGCAGTTCTTTGGGTACTTCAAAGAACATATTCTCTTCACGACCAAGTACTTCATCGACCGCTTCGGCACCGACTAGTTCTTTGATTCGCTCTAGAATCTGATTAACGAGCTCTTCCGGAGCAGATGCCCCCGCAGTCACACCTACTTTCGTTTTGCCTTCGAACCATTCAGGTTTGATATCTTCCGGACAGTCGGTTAAGTAGCCTGGTGTCCCTAGCTTTTCAGCTAGCTCTTTAAGGCGTGTAGAGTTTGATGAGTTTTTTGAACCCACAACAACCATCACATCTACGTCACCCGCTAATTCACGTACGGCATCTTGGCGGTTTTGTGTCGCGTAACAGATATCGTCTTTACGTGGTCCTTGGATATCTGGGAAGACGCGGCGTAGCTCTTCGATAACATCGGCAGTTTCATCTACAGAAAGTGTCGTTTGGCTTACGTAATGAAGATCAGATGGATCTTTCACAATCGACTTCAGTTTCTCAACATCGGCCGGGGTTTCAACCAAGTACATACCACCGGTTTCACTCGCGTACTGCCCCATTGTGCCTTCCACTTCAGGGTGACCTGCGTGACCAATCAGAACCACTTCCATATTGCGGCGGCTTGCTCGCGCCACTTCCATATGCACTTTGGTTACCAACGGGCAAGTCGCGTCAAATACCGTCAAATCTCGCTGCTTGGCTTCCTGACGAACCGCCTGCGATACACCATGAGCAGAAAAAATTACAATGTTGTTGTCTGGCACTTCATGCAGCTCTTCAACGAAGACAGCGCCACGTTGCTTTAGCCCTTCAACCACAAAACGGTTATGCACCACCTCATGACGAACATAAATCGGTGGCTGATACATCTCTAGCGCACGCTCTACGATGCTAATCGCACGGTCTACACCAGCACAAAAGCCGCGTGGGTTAGCTAATAGGATTTTCATTTCATTGCTCATGGAAATTATCTTTATTGGGTTCGCTATTCTACTGACAAAATTTCAACTTCGAAAGTCACGTCTTGTCCCGCTAGAGGATGGTTGAAGTCCACAGTGACTGAATCGCCAGCAATCTCTGTAATAATGCCCGGGATTTCCATACCATCAGGACCACTGAACGCCATGATTGTACCCACTTCTACTTCTGCATCACCTACAAACTTAGTGCGATCCATATGGTGTACATGGTCTGGATTTGGCATGCCAAACGCGTCTTCTGCTTTTAGCTCAATCGCTTTTTGTGCGCCTGTTTCGAGGCCTATCAAGCACTGCTCAAAGTTTTCACTCAAGCTGCCATCACCCATAACAAATTTCGCTGGTTTACCCATGTTATGAGTACTATCCGCAACCGATCCGTCTTTCATTTTAATCGTAAAGTGAAGGGTTACTACAGATTCATTGGTTATTGTTGTCACGTTACTGCTTCCTTGTTCTTGGGTTATTACGCTGTCAGCTTGGTCTTTTTATACATTGATATGCTGATTGGCGCTCCAACATAATAAAAAGCGTCGCTCGAATCAACGGGCGACGCTTAGGGTTATTCAACTTTTCGCAATATACACTGCCACTACTTAGGCTTTCGCCTCGTCTTTCTTTCGAAAGCCGTCAAGAATAATCATCGCGGCACCAATACAGATCGCCATGTCTGCAAGGTTGAACGCTGGCCAGTGATAATTACCCCAGAAAAAGTCCAAATAATCCACGACAAACCCATGTATTACTCGGTCGAATACGTTGCCTACTGCGCCACCAATAATCATGGCATAAGCAATATTATTCCATTTCTCTTTCGCTGGTAGTTTGCTCATCCAGTAAGTCAAAAGACCCGTAACGATAAAAGCAATACCTGTAAATAACCAACGTTGCCAGCCCGCTTGATCACTCAAAAAGCTAAAAGCAGCGCCATAGTTATGCACGTACAAAAGATTAAAGAATGGCAAAATTTCTATGCGGTTTGCCCAGCCATATCCCATGTTGTTCATTACAACATACTTAATGCCAATATCAGCTAAAAAGATAACCACCGCTAACCATAACCAGCGAATACCAGATTGCTTTAAAGACAGTGCTTTTTCACTCATTACTTTACCTACAAACAGCCCCAGTAAATACTGGGGCTGTTAATTTTAAAAAAAGTTCAGTCGTTCTAGGCAATTACGCGAATTTACGTACTTCACCTTCGCCTTCTACGTTAGACACACAACGACCACAGATTTTCTCGTGACCTTCAATTGTGCCTACGTCTGGCGTGTGGTGCCAACAACGATCACACTTCTCGCCTTCAGCTGCTGCTACTTCAACAAACAAGCCTTCGATATCCGTGGCTTGTGCTGCATCAGTCTTCTCACCTAGAGGCTTAACTTTCGCCGCAGAGGTTAGTAGAACAAAGCGCAGTTCATCTTCAAGTTTGTTGATCTTCGCCGCTAAAGCGTCATCAGCAAATAGAGTCACTTCAGCTTGTAGTGCACCACCGATGGTTTTCTCTTTACGCGCATCTTCTAGAAGTTTGTTTACTGCACCACGAACCGCTTGGATCTCAGCCCAGAATTCATTGTTCAGCTCTTCACCTTCAGCAAGGCCGAATAGACCGTCGAACCACTCACCAGTGAATACGAACTTGTCGCGCTCGCCTGGCATTTCGTTCCAGATTTCATCTGCAGTGAACGACATGATTGGCGCCATCCAACGAACTAGCGCTTCTACGATGTAGTAAAGTGCAGTCTGGCAGCTACGTTGAGCGTTGCCGCCACGTTTTGCTGTGTACTGACGGTCTTTAATTACGTCTAGGTAGAAAGAGCCCATTTCGATCGAACAGAATTGCATTAGACGCTGAGTCACACCGTGTGTGTTGTACTCTTCGTATGCTTTAACAATCTCTTCTTGTGCTGCTAGCGCACGACCAACTGCCCAGCGATCTAGCGCAACCATCTCTTCAACAGGAACGATGTCTGTTTCAGGGTTGAAGCCGCTTAGGTTAGCAAGGAAGAAACGCGCTGTGTTACGGATACGACGGTAAGCATCTGCGCTACGTTTTAGGATTTCATCAGAAACCGCAACTTCACCAGTGTAGTCTGTTGAAGCAACCCATAGACGAAGAATGTCAGCACCTAGCTTGTTAGTTACGTCTTTTGGCGCAACCACGTTACCGATAGATTTAGACATCTTACGACCCTGACCATCAACCACGAAACCGTGTGTCAGTACTTGTTTGTAAGGCGCTTCGTCTTTCATCGCGATAGATGAAATTAGAGAAGACTGGAACCAACCACGGTGTTGGTCAGAACCTTCTAAGTATAGGTCTGCACTGTTGCCGTTGTACTCTTCACGAGCATCAACAACGGAGAAGTGAGTGACACCTGAATCGAACCATACGTCTAGCGTATCGAGTACTTTTTCGTATTGGTCAGCGTCAGCACCGAGTAGTTCAGCGGCATCTACATCCCACCATGCTTGGATGCCTTTCTCTTCAACCAGCTTAGCGACTTTCTCGATCAGCTCTAGCGTGTTTGGATGAAGTTCTGCTGTTTCTTTATGAACAAACAGAGCAATTGGCACACCCCAAGTACGTTGACGAGAGATACACCACTCAGGGCGACCTTCGATCATACCTTCGATGCGGCTTTGACCCCACTCAGGCATCCACTCTACGTTCTTGATTGACTCTAGTGCTTTAGCACGTAGGCCAGCTTGGTCCATAGAAACGAACCATTGAGGTGTAGCACGGAAGATGATTGGAGTCTTATGACGCCAACAGTGTGGGTAGCTGTGCTCGTAAGCGTGGTGGTGTAGTAGTGCACCTTTTTCTTTCAGTACTTCTACTACCGCATCGTTCGCTTTAAATACGTGCTGACCAGCAAATAGCTCTGTATCTGGTAGGTAAACACCGTTTGAGCCAACTGGGTTTGCTACTTCTAGGTTGTACTTGTTACCAACCGCGAAGTCTTCTTGACCGTGACCAGGAGCAGTGTGAACAACACCAGTACCTGAATCAGTCGTAACGTGATCACCTAGGATCGCCGGTACAGTGAAATCGTAGAATGGGTGTTGGAATTGAGAAAGCTCAAGCTCCGCACCTTTAGCAAAACCAAGGTTGTGGAAGTGCTCGATACCAGCACGGTCCATCACGTCTTTCGCTAGTTCAGCTGCAACGATGATACGTTCAGGTTGCTCGCCTTCAACTTGGATAAGTACATACTCAAGGTCATCACGTAGACACACAGCACGGTTCGCAGGAAGCGTCCAAGGAGTTGTCGTCCAGATGACAATAGAGATATCGCCTTTACCTTCATGACCTTCAGTCAGCTCAAACTTAGACAGCAGTGCCGCTTCGTCAGCCGCTTTAAAACGAACGTCGATAGATGGCGATACTTTATCTTTGTATTCTACTTCCGCTTCAGCAAGAGCAGAACCACAGTCTGTACACCAGTGAACAGGTTTGAAACCTTTTAGCAGGTGACCATTACTTGCGATCTTACCAAGAGCACGAATAATGTTCGCTTCAGTTGCGAAATCCATAGTGCGGTATGGCTTGTCCCACTCACCCATGATACCAAGGCGTTTGAAGCTCTCTTTCTGACCTTCAACCTGACCTGCTGCGTATTCGCGACATTTCTCGCGGAATTCTGCTGACGTCACTTTTTGGCCTGGCTTGCCTACTTTTTTCTCTACCATTAATTCAATAGGTAGACCGTGGCAATCCCAGCCAGGAATGTAAGGTGCGTCAAAACCTGAAAGTGTTTTGGATTTAATAATAATGTCTTTAAGAATCTTGTTTAGTGCGTGACCAATATGAATGTCACCATTTGCGTAAGGAGGGCCATCGTGCAATACGAATGACTTTTTGCCTTTCTTAGCTTTACGGATTTCACCGTAAAGATCTTCTTTGTACCAACGCTTAAGCATTTCTGGCTCACGATTGGCCAGATTGCCGCGCATTGGAAACCCTGTTTCAGGTAAGTTCAGGGTATCTTTATACTCACTCATCGATTCTTAATTCCGTTATATTGGGCGAAAATTAGACATTATGTTGAACGGTGGAATAAACCGCTCAACGCTTAAGCTGACGCAGCCACACCCTTGCTGCTTCAGCATCCAATTCGATTTGTTGTTTAAGTGCTTCAAACGACTCAAACTTTTGCTCATCTCGAAGTTTATGCAAAAGTTCCACTTCTAGTTGCTTGCCATATAAATTGGCATGAAAGTCGAATAAGTGTACTTCTAACTGTTGGCGAACGCCATTGACAGTCGGTCTTTGACCAATATTAGCGACACCACCAATTGGCTTATTTCCTAAGCCAAGCGCTTGAACAACATAGACTCCGGAGACCGGAGAAACACAGCGTTTCAAAGGAATATTCGCAGTAGGAAAACCTATCGTTCTTCCCAGCTTTCTTCCGTGAGAAACACGACCGCTGATGCTGTAGTTTCTTCCCAGCATCTGTTGCGCGGAATGCAAATCGTCACGCGCCAGCGCTTGACGGATAGCCGTACTGCTGACACGTAATTGTTGTAAACAAAAGCTCTGGGTACTCACGACATCAAAACCGTACTTTTCCCCTGCTTCCTGCAGCATTGCAAAGTTGCCAGTTCGGCCTTTGCCAAAGCAGAAATCATCACCAACGACAAGAAACTTAACACCCAAACGCTCGACCAACAAGTCACGGATAAACTCTTCCGCGGTTAAACTTGCAAAATGACGATTGAAATTGACGCAGAGCAAGCGATCAATATCGAGCTTACTCAATTGCACGAACTTATCGCGTAATCGCGTCAACCGTGCAGGTGCCTTATCTTTGGCAAACAGCTCCATCGGCTGAGGTTCAAAGGTCATCACAACAGAAGGCAATGATAGCCTGTCCGCTTGCTCAGACACTTGCTGCAATACTTGTTGATGGCCTTTATGGACACCATCGAAATTGCCAATAGTCAGCACGCAACCATGATGTCGCGGGGTGATATTGTGAATGCCTCTAATCAGTTCCATTGGATACTGCTTTCTGCCTCTGTTTTTACTTTACACTGTGTGAAACTGACGGATTATATACTAATCACCCTTAGTCTGTCCCAGCTTTTAGGTCTTTTAAGCGTGCACCAGTTAAAAATAGAACCACTAGGTAAACCACGGCTCCTAGACCGATCAACATTCCTAGTACACCGCTGCGGTGAGCAAAGCTCCAATCTAGCCACACTGACATGTCTTCCAATTGCCATAAGATCGCAGCCACCATCGCCGCACCTGCAATAACCAAACGTATAATAAAGAAGACGGTTCGTTTGGTGATTTGGTATACCCCTGCGATATGTAGACCACGATACAGCAATGCCATATTTACGAACGCCGAAAGTGCCGTCGCGATAGCCAAACCAACGTAGCCATAAAAGTACGCAAAAATTGCGTTAAACACCATGTTGGTCACCATCGCAATGATGCCGTACTTTACTGGCGTTTTAGTATCTTGACGCGAGTAATAACCTGGCGCGAGCACCTTAATCAGCATGAAGTTCAACAAACCTGAAGCGTAGGCAAAAAGCGACAATGATGCTTGATGTACGTCTTGAGGAGAAAATTCACCTCGCATAAACAGAACCATCAGCATAGGTTTTGCCAGTACCATCAGACCAAGCATTGCAGGAAGGCCAAGCAAGATCACCATGCGCACCCCCCAATCCATGGTTTGCGCGAAGCCTTCACTTTGTGCGTCAACGTGTTTACGTGAAAGCGCGGGTAAAATCACAGTCGCGATCGCAATACCAAACAGGCCTAAAGGAAATTCCAATAAGCGGTCTGAGTAATACAGCCAGCTGATCGAACCGGTTTGCAAAAAACTGGCGATGAACGTATCAAACAACAGGTTAATCTGACTGACCGATACACCAAACAAAGCGGGGATCATCAAAGTACGGATTTTCACTACACCCGGATCGCGCCAGCCCCATTTTGGCTTAACCATGACGCCTGCTTTAATAAGGAAGGGAATTTGGAATAAGAACTGGACCAAACCACCTAAGAAAACACCAATGGAAAGCCCTATTTCTGGCATTTCCATTTGCGGCGAGATAAACCACGCCGCCAAAATAATCATCACATTGAGGAAAACAGGGGTAAAGGAGGAGACAGCAAATTTACCTAATGTATTGAGGATAGCGCCCGATAGAGCGACAAAGGTAATGAACCATAAATAGGGAAAGGTGATTTTGAGCATCACGCTAGCAAGCTCAAACTTTGCTGCAGCCGGGCCACCATGCATCCAGTCAAGGAACCAACCAAAACCAAACACAGCAGTGACCACGCCGGAGCCTAGGACACCTAAAATGGTAACAATCGAGACTATCACCCCTAACGTACCCGCCGCACGAGCAATGAGCTCCCGAGTTTTATCCATGTCGCCTTGAGCATGGCTTTCCGTTAAAACAGGTACAAACGCTTGGGAAAAAGCACCTTCAGCAAACAAACGTCGTAAAAAATTAGGAATTTTATTGGCGAAGAAAAAGACATCTGCGCTTGCTCCTGCCCCCATTAAATTTGCCACTACAACATCACGAACTAGGCCAAGAACGCGGGAAATAAATGTCATAGCACTGACGATCATGCCAGACTTGAGTAGTCGTTTACTCACTGTAACCTCGGAATATCACCATAAGACAGCTAACCCTATACTGTTTCTCTGACAGGTGCTGTAAATAGACGTCAAAAATCTATCCGCGGGTTGTAAGGAATAAGTGTGCCTTTCGCGGATAATTATTAGCATTGGTATAAAAATGCTGTTAGAATCCCCGCCATCTTAACCGCGATAACCTCTCTTACCAAAATTTGTTTTGGCTTAGATCGGTTTTTGCACAAATCATTTGACATTTAAGCGCAAATGAGGGATATTCCTCGCCCTTAAATTGTCACAGAACTAAGTTTTTGGGAGTTAGACCCTTGGCAAATAGTAAATCTGCTAAGAAGCGCGCTATCCAAGCTGAGAAACGTCGTCAGCACAATGCTAGCCGTCGCTCAATGATGCGTACTTACATGAAGAAAACTGTTGCTGCTATCGAAGCAGGCGACAAAGAAGCTGCAACTGCTGCATTCGCTGTAGTTACACCTATCCTAGACCGCATGGCAACTAAAGGCCTTATTCACAAGAATAAAGCAGCTCGCCATAAGTCTCGTTTCGCTGCACAAATCAAAGCTCTTTAATAGAGTCCTGATTTTACAGTGAAGAAAAAACCGACCTTGTGTCGGTTTTTTTATATCTACAAAATTTTCTTAATAAAAAAGCTGGCAATGCCAGCTTTTCTTTTTTCTGCACGCCTATTCAAAGGCATCAGCTTATTTACCTTATAAAGCTCAAACTGGAAAGCACCAATAAAACACTTGAGAACAAAGCAAATTGGTCGATGCGCAGCAACTCTACCATCAAAAGTTTAACGCCACTCTCAAATATTCCAACGAGTTAGATTCACAGCCTAAAATGAACGATATATTAGGTATATGTAATTAACGCTAAGCGCTTTCAGCACAATAAAGACTATGCAGTGTTTTTATTAACGCTTTCACTTCATCACTCTTTAATGTGTAGTACACGGTTTGTGCTTCTTTCCTTGTCGTGACTAGCTCATCACGGCGAAGCCAAGCAAGATGCTGAGATAATGCCGACTGGCTTAGCTCTAACTTTGCACACAGCTCTCCCACGGACAGCTCTTGGTTATGCAGCATACAAAGGATTTGTAGGCGTCTCTCGTTTGCCATCGCTTTGAGCAACACGACGGCTTTTGCGGAGTTCTGCTCCATTTCTTGTAGATTCATGTGTTGGACCTCTAGCTACAACTTACTTATTCCAACCCTGGCCAGCTTGTTGTGTTGCACTGATTTATATATCTAAGAAAATCAAGATACACTTCCAGAGTCTTCATTATTAGAACCTCTAATTTAGTTGTTAGTGATACACCAATATTATCCACCAAAGTGGAGAATTGATGCGCCATCAATAATTAATAGTTTTGCTCACTAAAACAAGTATCTTGAGTTACTTAGGTATTATTTAGAATTATATTTTTATTGATAGTAATCTATTTATTTGCGCAACGATACGGGTTTACTCAAACATTTGACTGAAATCAGCATCACAAACATTTTTTACCGCTGGGTGTTGGATCATTCGTTCCGCAAAAATCACGTAGTACTCTTCTTTTAACCCATCGACATGACCAATTAGCTGTAGATTTCGGTCGTCCTCAATCTCCGACATGTATACGGTCGGCGCTAAGAAAATCACATCATCGTGATACCGTGCGAAAGCCTTCATCAACGCAACATCATCAAATTCTCCCAACACATTAGGCTGAAGACCTTGACGATCAAACCACTGAATAACCTTACGCCCCATTGCTGTTCGGCTTGCAGGAATCAAAAGCTTTTTCTGTTCCAGAATCTCAGGGAAACGCACATTTTCAATTTCAGAAGAGGCGAAAAAGCTCATGCTGCTCTCACCTAGCTTTTTGCTATAAAGGCCAGGGCTTTGAGTTGAGTCAACGGGACAATCCGAGAGGATCATATCCAGCTTGTGCTGAGACAGTCGTTCAAGTAGCAATTCGTGGGTTGACTCATAACAGCGTAAATGAATACTGTTATCTTCCGGGACAGTCGTCATTAGTACTTTACTGACCAAGCGCTTAGATAACGCATCGGCTACGCCAACTTCAAACAGAATGTTCGAGTGCTGACTGTAATTGACGATATCTAACATCTCATAACTCAAACCAAACATTCGGTCGGCGTACTTAAAAACAAGTTGCCCTAACTCAGTTGGCTCAACTGTACGACCATTTCGTTTGGTTAACTTTCCTTTCATGCGTTCTTCAAGCGCTTTAATCTGCCCTGTCACGGTTTGCGGTGTCAGGAAAAGCGCATCGGCCGCTTTAGTTACAGAGCCCTGTTTGCACACCATCCAGAAATAATATAGATGGTTGTAGTTTAGATGTGACATGATCAAGTCCCGAAAAGAAAGTGATGCTTTTTATACCAAATGTGACAGAGACAAACAATAAACTCGACAAAACCATACAATACATTACAAAAACATAAGTTTTACCGAATATATAAAATTAATACTGTCATAAAAGTTGAACTGAGGCGCATTTTCTTTCTAAAGAAAACGCAATAACCACACAAAACGAAAGCCAAATTTATTCATTAAATTCAAACAGTTAAAAACCTTCATTTTTCCCTACTCACACCACTATCAAAAAGAACAATAAAAATTACTCACAGCAAGAAATCTGTAATATTACTGAAATATTTGTTCTCTAACATCGCCCGCAGTTTCAACTACAGACCGAAAAATGAACTGAAAGGTCAACGGAGAAAATTATGATGAACCAAGCTACTTCAACAGTGGCGCCAATTTCGAGCACTGCTCGTTGGTTACGCTGGGCTAACTTGGCATTCATGTTGTATCTGCTTCTTCTAGCAGTATCTATGGTTGGTAGTGGCTTCAAATGGGCAACTGGCGATCAAGCTAAGGTGCTATTTGAGTTTGCCGCTCACCCTGTTGCGGGTCTAATGATCGGCTTGGTGGCAACAGCCTTAATTCAGTCCTCAAGTACTGTAACGTCTATTATTGTAGGTTTAGTTGCAGGTGGCTTACCAGTAGAAACCGCGATTCCGATGGTGATGGGTGCCAATATTGGTACCACAGTGACCAATACGCTTGTTTCTCTTGGTCACGTACGTTGTAAAGAAGAGTTCAAACGTGCATTTGCAAGCGCAACTATTCACGACTTCTTCAACTTACTTGCTGTTGCTATTTTCCTTCCGTTGGAAATGATGTTCGGCATTTTAGAGAAAGTTTCTCATTGGCTTGTTTCTCCACTACTTGCTACTGGCGATATGAGCATTAAAGGCTTCAACTTCATTAAGCCAATAACAAAACCAGTTGTGGGTGCAATTAAAGAGCCACTTTCAACATTCGGTGATACTGTTGGTGGCATCATGCTTATCGTTTTGGGTATTGCGACAATCTTCGTTGCAATTACGGTAATGGGTAAGCTAATGAAGAGCCTAATGGTTGGCCGCGCACGTGAAATTTTGAAAAACGCGATTGGTCGTGGCCCTATTCACGGTATTGTATCGGGTTCAATCGTGACTGTGTTGGTACAATCTTCATCAACAACAACTAGCTTGATGGTTCCACTTGTGGGTACAGGCGTTCTTAAAGTTCGTGATATTTACCCATTCACGCTAGGTGCAAACATTGGTACTTGTATTACGGCGCTACTAGCAGCAACAGCCGTATCGGGTGAGTTTGCGGTATTCGCGCTTCAAATCGCTCTGGTACACCTAGTATTTAATATCATGGCAACGCTGTTTATCTTTGGTATTCCGTTCCTACGTGAAATTCCAGTGAAAGGCGCTGAGATGATTTCTGAAATGGCTATCAAGAACAAAGCTGTTGTCGGTGGCTACCTAATGTCTGTATTCGTTATTTTACCAGGCGCGATCTTAGCCCTAACTACATAACAATAACTTACATACCATCGCTTATTGTTTAGGCTCCACATTGTGGGGCCTTTTTTGCGTTAATGACGCTGTTCAAATTCGTTGTCTGGTGATAATTTGAACCATACCAGCATACTTATGCTGGGCTACCTCATTTGGAGTCGACAACATGACGCAGCTTAATGGCACTATTTCTGATCAGCTACTCGCAATAGACGAAAACCTAACTCAACTGGTTGCTGATATTGATATCCTCAGTAGCGTGAATCCTCTCAATTATGCTCAGGAAAGAGAGCGCTTTATTAAGAACAAATACTCTCAAGAGCCTAACTTCCAATACTCAACCACCAATCTAGATACTCACAGCGCAAAACGACGTCTGTATGAACTGCCTTTAGAAAATATTCAAGACACCCAATTACAAAAGCTGTACGCGGATGTGATTCAGTCTTACGCAGATAAATTGGATCAAGTGAATACTATCGGTACACAAGAGTTTCTTTATAACTCCTTGCGCTATTACGGAGAGCCGAGCGCCAAAGATATTGCCAACGCCCATTTCATTTTACACCTTCCCACGGAAGAAGAGAGCAAACCGCAGCATGATAGCCGCGCGATAGCACACTTCATGCAAAACTTTGCTCAACGTAATGGATATGAGTGTGAAATACAGGTGTTGGATGGGATGTTAGCAAACGCACTCGTTTCGGGATCTCGAGTCAAAATTAACCACGCAGCATACATCGCGACCGATGAGTTAGAGGCTCTCGCACATCATGAAATGGGTGTACACCTTCTTACTACGCTTAACGGTCGTCAACAACCGCTAAAGGTTCTGAGCTTAGGGTGCCCAGCTAATACAAACACCCAAGAAGGGCTGGCTATATTGTGTGAATATCTGTCAGGACATTTCAGTATCAAACGCCTAAGAACCTTAGCCTTACGAGTCCTGGCGGTAGAGTCGATGATCAAGGATCGCGATTTCCGCCATACGTTCATGCTATTAAAAGAACAGTATAAAACGTCTGACCTTCAAGCATTCACAACGACTGCTCGTGTGTATCGAGGAGGCGGTTTGACGAAGGATTACTTGTACCTCAGAGGGTTCCGAGAGGTTCTAAATGCCTACGATAAACTGGGCAATGACTTTTCATTGTTGCTATGTGGGAAAACAGAACTGAAATATTTTGAGCTTATCCGCTCATTAGTGAGCAAACAAATATTCACCCAACCCAAGTTTATTAGCCCGGCACTGTCTGCACCGAAGCAGACCAACCCTATTCACCGCTATATTGTCAGTGCACTCAAGTAATATCTTCAAAGTACGAAAAAGCAAAAAAGCTCCATTCGGAGCTTTTTTCATATCTTGAAGAACAACACTGGTTACACTGAGAATGGGTAACGAATAGGGTCGTGATGCTCGTATCCTTCAACCCAAAAATCATCCAGTGTGACCCATGTTTCCAGATCTTCTAGAGATTTAATCTCTGGATTGATGTGGAACGTCGGCGCTTTTAATGGTTCACGTTTCAACTGAACATCACGCATCAGTTCAAGCTGATCTTCATAAATGTGCGCATTCACAATCTTATGAAATGCCTGACCAGGTTTCTTGCCCGTGATTTGCGCCATGATCGCCAAGAACACGTAAACTTGAACCATATTGAAGTTTAAGCCAAGCGGTACATCACACGAACGCTGAGTACTGTTCAGGTAAAGCGTATCATCCAGCAATGAAAAATGGTGGCTATACATGCAAGGACGCAAGCACCCCATGTGGAATTCACCCGGGTTGTAGAAGTTCAAGATTTCACCGCGATCATCAACACCACGCGTTAAGTCATCCACTATCTTGCGTAATTGGTCAACATGCCCGCCATCAGGCTTCGCCCATGCGCGCCCTTGGACACCGTAGACACGGCCCATGTCGTCTTCGCCCTTACGGTATGGATTATTTAACCAAGCATCATTTAGGTTGGCATTGGCATCCCAGGTTTTCGTGCCCAGCTTACGAAAATCTTCCGCATTATCGTAACCACGAATGTACCCTAGTAGCTCTGCAACGGCCGCTTTCCAAAAACTTTTACGTGTGGTTACCAACGGAAATTGATTGTTCGCAACATCGTAGGTTAAATCCGCGTTGATTACGGTCAGGCAGCGCTTGCCTGTACGCTCATTTTCAACCCAAACACCTTGGTCAACGATGCGTTGACACAAATCTAAATACTGTTTCACACCAATACCTTACTTCGTCTTTTGTGGTAACTCGTCTTTGTAATGACCACGTTTGTATGCCCAAACCATCATTAGGACACCGATAACCACCATTGGCAGGGATAGAATCTGTCCCATGGAAATAAAGCCACCGAATAAACCCAAATGAGCGTCTGGTTCGCGCACGTATTCTACTAGGAAACGGAAGGTTCCGTAACCCGCAAGAAAGAGTCCTGAAACAGAACCTAGAGGACGAGGTTTCTTGATGAACCAATTCAAGATGAAGAAAAGTACGATACCTTCAAGCGCCATTTCATAAAGCTGCGATGGATGACGTGGCAGTGGACCACCATTTGGGAAAACGATCGCCCAAGGCACATCCGTTACTCGGCCCCACAATTCGCTGTTCATGAAGTTACCTAAACGCCCCATACCCAAACCAAATGGCACAAGCGGCGCGATAAAGTCGGCAACGCCGAAGAACGTTCGCCCGTTTTTGTGTGCATACCAGAACATCGCGGTAATCACACCCAGTAAGCCACCGTGGAAAGACATACCACCGGTCCACACTTTAAACAGATACAAAGGGTCAGCCAGGAAAAGCTCAAAATTGTAGAAAAGCACGTAGCCAACACGGCCACCAATCACCACGCCAAGGAAGCCTGCGAACAACAAATCAGAAACCTGTTCTCGTGTCCAACCACTTCCCGGCTTATCCGCACGTCGGTTCGCTAACCATAGGGCGAACATAAAGCCCACAAGGTACATCAAACCATACCAACGAACCGAAACAGGACCAATAGAGATTAAAACCGGATCAATATTGGGAAATTCAATATATCCCTGAGACATAAATCATTCTCTTCTTATCACAACAAAATAAATATACCCAAGTAACCTCTAGATGCTTGGTTCAGCGAGAATGACTTGGGTACAAACTTAGAGCAGCATGGTCGCTGCTACAAACATTAAGAACACCGCGAATATCTTTTTTAATACCGCAGTTGGAAGGTTAGTTGCCAGCTTTGCGCCCACTTTTGTTGTGAGCATCGAGGCCATGGCAATTGCTAATAAAGCGGGAAGATAAACATAGCCAATACTGTATGAAGGCAAGCCTTCTACTTTATAGCCATGTAAGATGAAACCGATCATACCAGAAATAGCAATCACGCAACCACAAACGGAAGATGAACCTACCGCTTTACGCATTTCTATCCCGTGTTTATTTAAAAATGGGACCGATAGTGAACCGCCACCAATACCAGCAAGGCTTGATACGACGCCAATCCCCGTGCCATACGCAACGGTCACCGGGCTGCTCGGCATAGGTTTACTGCTCGTAACTTTAATGGAACGGAACATTTGTACTGACAGGCAAAGTACAATCACACCAAATACTTTCGGCAAATAGTGCGTAGGGATCCACTCAGCAATATTGGCACCGACAAAACCACCTATAACCACACCTGGCATCAACCATTTTACGACGAACATATCGACATTGCCGAGCTTAAGGTGATTCATCGCCGATGAGCCTGACGTGACAATAATACTCGCTAACGAAGTGGCTAGGGCCATGTGCATACTCATTTCTGGAGAGATTCCAGCAAGAGGAAGCAAATACAACAAGGCAGGAACAACTATCAAACCACCACCGATACCGAGTAACCCCGCCATCACACCCACAAAAGCGCCTAGCGCCAACAATAACAAAAATAAAGAGACGGTCACGATTTCCTACTTTTTACCTGCACGGATAAAGCCCGCAAAACCCTGTTGGATGAAGAAGTCATGCATCATTTGATGAATGTCCTCCCCGTAGGACTTTGTCATTGCTTGCTCCGCTAATTTTTCTAATTCTTCTTGTTGGCTATGACGAATCAAATATTTCACCTTAGCCACGTTGGAGGTGTTCATACTCAAACTGGTATACCCTAACCCAAGTAAGAGAAGAGCGCCAAATGGGTCGCCAGCTAACTCACCACAAATACACACTGGCACCTGATACTTATCGCACACGTCATGGATTTGCTTAAGCGCTAACAGTACCGCAGGATGCATAGATTCATAGACATCCGCGACGCGCGAATTGTTCCTATCAACCGCTAATAAATACTGGGTTAAATCGTTTGTCCCGACAGAAACAAAATCAACACGGTGAGCAATCGTTGGCAATAAATACACCATTGATGGCACTTCGATCATGACCCCAACTTGTGGGAACTGAATTCTATCATCAAGCAACACGGCTTCGCTGTGGGCTTGATTAATCAAGCTAATGGCATCGTCTAGCTCTTTTACCCCAGACACCATTGGCAACAAAATACTTAAGTTACCGCTTTCTGCACTCGCCCTTAACATTGCACGCAGCTGGATCAAGAAAATATCTGGGTGATCTAATGTAAAACGAATGCCACGCCAGCCTAGAAACGGATTATCTTCTTCGATGGGCAAATATGGCAAAGGTTTGTCACCACCAATATCCAAAGTGCGCATCACCACTCGTTGATTCGGATAACTGTTGAGTATCGCTTGGTATTGATGATACTGCTCATCTTCTGACGGAAAGTGATGCTGAAGTAAAAATGCAATCTCAGTTCGGTACAACCCAACTCCATCAACACCTGTATTGATGGCAATATTACTGTCTGCACTGAGCCCCGCATTCAGCATAATTTCGATGTGGTGATTGTCTTGCGTAACCGCTGGGAGTGCGAGGTCCTTGTTTACCATTGCAAACAATTCTGACTCTTCACTCACTAAGCTGCGATACTCTCGCAATAATTGACGGTTTGGCTCTAGGAAGATCTCGCCCGTATAACCATCCACTATCCCGAGTTTGCCATTGACCACAACCGGGTTAATGTTGGCGCCCATGACAGCGGGAACTCCAAGTGCGCGAGACAAAATAGCCGCATGAGAGTTCGCGCCACCTTCTAGTGACACGACGGCTAACAAAAACTCTTTAGGTACAGACGCGAGCAAGGTGGCTGTGAGTTCATTCGCCACCAAAATAATGGGACGATCAATTGCAGAATTTTCTTGCTCACTGTTATGTAGAAAATAGAGCAGCCTTTGCCCTAACTCTCGGATGTCTTGCGCTCTCTCGCGCATGTAGACATCCGACATTCTGGCAAATCGATTCGAGTATGATTCTACCACTTGGCGTAACGCCCAATCGGCCCTGTCTCCTTTTTCAATCTGCTTCTTCAAATCACCACGAAGCATCGGGTCATTGAGTAAGTGCGTAAACAGATCGAAGATCGCCAGCGCATCTTTGTTGATTTCACTGTCCAGCTTTTTCCGCATACGGCGAAAGTCATTTAACGCTCGCTCTATCGCCACCAGCAATGTCTCGTGCTCACGTTCTTTATCTAACGTGGACGAAGGGAAAACATCCGATAAACTCGGCTGGGTATTGTCGAACCAAAACTCTCCAATCGCGACACCAGTAGATGCAGGCAAACCTTTTAATACCGTGGGTTTAGATGCCAACTGCCAATGCCCAAGATTCTGCGCATGCGCAATAAGCACTGCTAGCTGAGCGGATAACGTGACAAGAAACGACTCTTCCATCTCACTGAACAAGCGCGGTGTTTTTTGCTGGATCACCAACACACCTAAAACTTGTTTGCGATGAATGATTGGAGTGGCTAAAAAGGAGTGGTAAATCTGTTCACCAAGTTGAGGGAAGAATTTAAACTCGGGATGTTTTGAGGCTTCGGCAAGGTTGAGTGGCTCTGCGCTTCGTTTAACCAACCCAACCAAGCCTTCATTGAAGTTGATATGAATACTATCACCTTCAAAAATAAGGCCTTGAGTTGCCATTAACTCAAGGCGCTGCATTTCTTCATTAGCAAGATAGATAGTACAGCACTCAGTGCGAAGGGCAGCACAAGTCTCTTTCACCAATATATCGAGTGCCAGATGCACATCATCGACCCTGGAGACTTTCTCAACTATTTCCCTTAGCTGACTGAGCATGATTATCCTCTACGTTGCTTTTTTCTTTTCCCTTTCGCTTTTCTCTCTCGAAAAGGCATGGCTAAGGATGCAAACTCTTTCATCGCTCGTCGATAAACATCTCGCTTGAAAGAAACAACTTGCCTAACTGGATACCAGTAACTCACCCAGCGCCAACCATCAAATTCAGGGGATTTTCCGCGTTGCATATTAATGCGAGATTCATCGCATTCTAATCTCAGCAGAAACCATTTCTGTTTTTGGCCGATACAAACAGGCTTGGAGTCCCAACGCACCAATCGTTTTGGTAGCTTATATCTTAACCAATGACGACTTGTTGCAATGATCTTAACGTCTTTTTTCGTTAAACCGACTTCTTCATATAACTCCCTGAACATGGCTTGTTCAGGAGTTTCACCTTCGTCAATTCCACCTTGTGGGAATTGCCATGAGTGTTGCCCGTATCGTTTAGCCCAGAAGACCTGACCATGGTTATTACATATCACAATACCAACATTAAGTCGGTAACCATCGCCATCTATCACTGGCTAACCTCTATGAATAAATTTTTTATTACCGTGATTTTTCCACATATCCCCATTACTAGCAAACTTACTGATGTGATATGAGCAAGATTTATTACCTTTTCACCATATTTGGATATCTTTTAATCACATCATACCTTATCAACACAAGAGTGAGACATTGCCCACATTTATTCACCTTTTCTGTGAATAACTTTGTGAAGAATTCAATTCAAATGAGTAATTCAGTTCAATCCCATCAAAAGCAAAACAAATAAAGAAACAAGAAAATAAACATAAAACATTGATAGAAAAGTATTTATTTTTAAAAATAACGATAAATCGATCTTCAGTTTCTTGATGATCTTTTCACCAAACTCAGATCGGTCAAAGATCCACCAATAGGCTATTTATCCACACTCACCTGCTATTCGTTTAGATGATTACAACAAAATCAACCCCAAAAATGCATTTTAACCCCTGTTTATTCATACAGACCCCGTCAGGATCTTATCAATACCTCCTCCATCTGTGGATAAGTTATGAATTGATCGTTCTTACACCGCCTCGGTGAAATCTTAAACAGTAGATTTGGCCGGAGTTTGATAAACTATATTTTTTGTAATACCACCTTGTGACTATGAAACCAGAACCACAAACAGAAGCAGAGCTATTGGAACGAGCGCATGATATGGCAGGACTCAGTTTTGCTGAGTTGGCCGCCGAGGCGAATATGATTGTTCCTGAAAACTTAAAACGTGATAAAGGTTGGGTGGGTCAATTACTCGAATGGCACTTGGGCGCCCCAGCTGGCAGTAAACCTCAACAAGATTTCGCTAAGCTAGGGATCGAGCTGAAAAGTATTCCGATCAGTCACTCTGGCAAACCGTTGGAAACAACCTTTGTTTCGGTGGCTCCTCTCACAGGTGTTCATGGTCTTACATGGGAAACAAGCCACGTACGCAACAAGCTGTCTCGTGTGCTTTGGGTACCAGTGGAAGGGGAACGAGAAATTCCACTTGCAGAAAGACGTGTTGGGAGCCCACTGATTTGGTCACCAGACGAAGACGAAGAGCGTATTTTACGAAACGACTGGGAAGAGCTAATGGAGATGATCGTCTTGGGGAAATTTGATCAAATTTCCGCCAGACACGGAGAAGCGCTGCATCTTCGCCCTAAAGCCGCGAATGCAAAAGCCCTCACCGAAGCATATAGCTCAAATGGCAAGCCGATAAAAACTCTGCCCCGAGGTTTTTACCTCAGAACACAGTTTACTGAGCAGATCTTACTCAAGCACTACATCAGCACGCCATCTGAGTAATGTTGTTTCCGCCATTTAGTGCGTCACGAGCGATAACTCGATATCACAGTACGAGGCTGCCTCTTCAGTGCCACATTCGTCATACGCATTGTGCAGCCTTAAGTACGCTTTATCTACCCCTAACCTCAGCAGCTCTTCTTTCACCAAATCTAGCGAACCGAAATGTATCGGATCTTCACCGTCTTTAATCGGCTCAAGTTGATGCTTGTACTCCACTGCTAGCAAATAGTCAGAGACATCAGAACACCCAATCACAAATACTTTGGGAGTTTTATAAGTATCTTTATGGGGACCGTGTAACCACATGTCCAATTGATGCTTCTGCATAACGTACCTCCTTTACACGATCATTTAAGTGTAGTTAGGCTATGTATAGCTTTCGAGTTTGGTCTTCCTTTATACGTAAATCATTTGCGATAGCGGTTAAAAATCCCCTATATTGGAATCACTTATTTAGTCGGTAACTCTTCAAGGACGTGATATGCAATACACAAAACTACCGCACTCATCACTTGAGATCAGTAAAATCTGCCTCGGAACCATGATGTTTGGCGAGCAAAATACAGAAAAGGGCGCCTTTGAACAGCTCGACTTTGCCCTTGATCATGGGGTGAATTTCATTGATACCGCAGAGATGTACCCTGTACCTCCCAAAGCGGAAACGCAAGGACTCACCGAGCAATACATCGGTAATTGGTTAGCAAAGAGCGGCAAACGTGAAAAAGTTGTGCTGGCAACAAAAGTGGCTGGCCCTCGTGGTGTCCCTCACATCCGAGACAACATGAGCCTTAATCGTCGCCACATCCATACAGCAATTGATGACAGCCTTAACCGCCTGCAAACGGATTATGTCGATTTATACCAATTACATTGGCCTCAACGTCAAACTAACTGCTTTGGTCAACTCAACTACCCATACCCTGACAAACAAGAAGAAGTCACGTTAATTGAAACATTGGAAGCGATTACAGAATTAGTGAATGCAGGCAAAGTACGCTATATCGGCGTATCAAACGAGACGCCGTGGGGTGTGATGTCGCTACTGCGTTTGGCAGAGAAACACGATTTGCCAAGAATTGTCTCCATTCAAAACCCATATAACTTATTGAACCGCAGCTTCGAAGTTGGCTTGTCTGAAATCAGCCATTACGAAGGCGTTCAGTTACTTGCTTACTCTCCTTTGGCATTTGGCTGCCTGAGTGGTAAATACCTAAACGGGGCAAAACCTGAAGGCGCTCGATGCACTAAGTGGGAGCGTTTTGCGCGCTACTTCACTCCACAAGGTGTTAAAGCGACCGAAGCTTACGTCAATTTAGCCCAAGAGCATGGTTTGGATCCTGCACAAATGGCACTTGCATTTGTCAATCAGCGCCCATTTGTAGCATCTAATATTATCGGCGCGACCAACCTCGACCAATTAAAAGCCAACATCGACAGTATCGATCTAAAACTAAGCGATGAGCTCCTGACTGAGATTCAAGCAATTGGTACAACCTACTCGAACCCTTGCCCTTAACAGTAAAGCTCCCCTCAAACGAAAACAGCTGACCTTCAAGGTCAGCTGTTTATCAAATGAAGTATGACTTCATATCGCACGTTAAGCGTGTTGAATGACTCGATAGCAACTCAGTCAGTCCAACACGCTAACGATTACGTCATTATTCGCGATGTTAAAACTCGACGAAGGTGACGAACTCGACGTTCAACTTTTACTGCATCCGGAACATTGGCGCGTGTGGAACGACCATCGCTATCTAAACCAATATCTCTCAATAAATGAACATTCGTCCATGGAACATCATGAGCAGTGCGGCGTATAGTTCGCTGCCATTCCTTTTCTTCGCGTTTAAGGTCTGCTTTCAATAGCAAAGTTGCCAGTTGTAGGTAAATAGAGTGACGCATAATATTTTCTCCGATTATCGATGTATTCGACTGGGAAAAATAGTGCGTAAAATGAACAGAGGTGTTCTGTTGATACTAAGCCGCTACTTTTCCGCAGCCTAGTAATAAATAAGATAGGTTGCGGATTAATTTTTATCTTGTGAGCCAGTGGTATTGGTATCATCCGACTTAAGAGTCATCGGAGCGATAGGCATACGATCAGCGCAAGCAGTGGTGTTAACAACGTAATGTTTCATCTTGCGCCTCCTAGCTAAAAATTAATCCGTTTATGAAAGGTATAACTCATTGAGTTACGGTTAAATTGTAAGCTTTGATGAATATATATCAAACATTTTTTGTCTTTTTGATTAAAAACAAACCAATACACCGCAATTCAGTTTCATATACTTTTCTATATAACATATTCACCTAGGGAATATATGAAATTGCGGATTTTATAAATCAAACTGAATACAAAACAAAAAGAGCGGCTTTGTAGCCGCTCCTTCACTGATATTCATTCACCAATTTAACTTCAGAAAGAACAAATTACATGGCTTGATCAGAAATCAAATTATGTTTGTTCAGTAGTCGATACATCGTCGCGCGTGAAACACCAAGCTCCTTCGCCGCATTCGAAACTTGACCAGAATGAGATTCCAAAACAACCAGTAACGCGTCACGCTCACTCTTCTCACGAATCGATTTCAAACTACGCTTTGAGTCATTACGCTGAGGCAAATCTAGGTGATGCTCTTCAATCATTACGCTGTCAGACATCAGAACCGCTCGTTTCACTTGGTTCATCAATTCACGTACGTTACCTGGCCAGAAATAACGTGTCAGTGCCTTGAGTGCATCCTCAGAAAAGCTTTTTGCTTGCGAGTTATACTCTTTAGAAAACTCTTGTAAGTAATAGCGCGCTAACAAAGAAATATCGCTCGCGCGCTCTTTTAAGCTCGGGACATTAATGCGTAATACGTTAATGTAGTGATAAAGCTCTTCATTAAAATCTCCGTCAATCAAGGCTTTTTCTACATCTGACGAGTTAGCAGCAAGGATGCGCACATTGACCGCTTTTACACCATCTTTGGTATCAATGGTGCCTTCTTGCAAGAATCTCAGCAGATTCATTTGCTGCTCTTTTGAGATAGTAAGAATGTCATTAAACAGCACCGTACCGCCATCCGCTTGTTCGAGCATGCATGCTTCCATATCTTCATCGGCATTGATACCAAACACTTCCGCCTGGAAACGTTGCTCATTGAGTGCGCGACAGTTAATTGCCATAAACGGTTTATGAGAACGTGAAGAGACTTTGTGGATAGCGCGAGCAACCGCTTCTTTACCTGTACCACTTTCCCCAGAAATCAGAATACTGACGTCCGTCGGACCGATTCTCTTTACTTGATCGCGTAAACGCTTCATCGGGATAGATTCACCGATCAGCCCCATGTCTAAGCTGCTACCAAAACTAGGCCAAACTTTTTTCTCCAACTTGAGCATACCAAGCTGGTGACCAATCGTGCTTAAAAGCTGGGCATCCGGGATTGGCGCAGTGAAAAAGTCGATACAAAAGTTAACAATGAACTGGCATATGGTATCAGTGCCAAGCTGAGATTCACGAATAAACGCTAACCAACGCACGTGTTTGTGAGAACTGACTAAGTTCGCCAAACCGTTCAAGCTGAATTCGTCATGGCTGAGATCGACAATACCGATACATGGACCAATATCCTCTAACAACGTATTAGCTTTGCGTAAGTCACCCACTTGGTGACACTTCCAGCCCACTTGCTCAAGTACTGATAACCAAGGCTCATAAGTACCGCCAACTACCACAAGCGATCCCGGGATGGAATCCATCTTAAACTGCCCAGCCATTCTCTAACCCTTTTTCATTGTTAATAGAAATTTTGCGCCACAAACCTATCTTTGCGAGCGGGTAACATTATCGAGACTCCGCGCCCCCACGTCTGTCTCAGTATTAAGACTATGCAATAGATTGAGATTTGGCGAATGTTTATTTGCATATCCTATTAAAAAGCAAATGCAACAACTTGAACTTATTTAACTAAAAGGCATAAAAAACCACCCGAAGGTGGTTTTTTTGATCATCCTGCCAAATTACGCTTGTGGGCGCATTGCTGGGAATAGGATCACGTCACGGATAGTGTGCGTGTTAGTCAGTAGCATAACCAGACGGTCGATACCGATACCTTGGCCTGCCGTTGGTGGTAGGCCGTGCTCTAGTGCAGTGATGTAATCTGCATCGTAGAACATGGCTTCGTCGTCACCAGACTCTTTAGCTTCAACCTGTGCTTTAAAGCGCGCGTCTTGATCTTCTGCATCGTTAAGCTCTGAGAAGCCATTCGCCACTTCACGACCGCCGATGAAGAATTCAAAGCGGTCTGTAAAGAACGGGTTGTCATCGCTACGGCGAGCTAATGGAGAGATGTCCGCTGGGTAGCCAGTGATGAACGTTGGCTGCATTAGCTTAGGTTCTGCTGTTTCACCGAAGATTTCTTCTAGAAGCTGACCACATGTCCAGAAGTCTTCTACTTCAACATGTACTGATTTCGCGATAGAAACCATCAGCTCACGGTTTTGTAGATCTTCTTCGGTTAGCGCTTGGATTTGAGCGTGATCTGGGTTGTACTGCTTGATTGCTTCAAACATGCTCATACGAGTGTAAGTACCACCAAACTCAACCGTTTCATCACCGTAAGGCATTGATGTTGAACCTAGAACTTCTTGCGCTACCGAGCTTAGTAGTTCTTCAGTAAAGTCCATCAGATCTTTGTAATCCGCGTACGCCATGTAGAATTCCATCATAGTGAATTCTGGGTTATGACGTGGAGAAAGACCTTCGTTACGGAAGTTACGGTTAATTTCGAATACGCGATCGAAGCCACCAACCACTAGACGCTTCAGGTATAGCTCAGGTGCAATACGTAGGTACATTGGCATGTCTAGCGCGTTATGATGCGTGATGAATGGGCGTGCACTTGCACCACCAGGGATCACGTGCATCATCGGCGTTTCTACTTCCATGAACTGTTTTGAGATCATGAAGTTACGAATTGCAGACATTACTTTAGAACGTACAATAAATGCTTTACGTGAATCTTCGTTCACAATCAGATCAACGTAACGCTGACGGTAACGCATTTCTTGGTCAGTAAGACCGTGGAACTTCTCAGGAAGTGGACGAAGTGCTTTAGTTAGCAACTCGTATTCTTCCATGTTCACGTATAGGTCACCCTTACCAGATTTGTGCAGCGCACCTTTAACACCGATGATGTCACCGATATCAAGACCTTGGTATTTCTCTTTTAGCTCTTTTTGTACGTCTTTAGCAGCGTAAGCTTGGATACGGCCAGATGTTTCTTGAATTACTAGGAATGGACCACGCTTAGCCATAATACGGCCAGCAATTGCAACCACGTGGTTAAGCTCTTCTAGCTCTTCCTTCGTCTTTTCACCGAACTCTTTTTGAAGGTCGCCCGCTAGTGCGTCACGACGGAAGTCGTTTGGGTGGCCGTTTGCTTTGCAGCTCTTTCGGATTTCATCCAGTTTAGCGCGGCGTTCAGCAATCAGCTTATTTTCTTCTAGTACAGTTTCGTTTTGAACAGCATCAGTCATTTTCGATGTATCCTGTTTTTGTCGGTGAAAAGCTTTATAGGCCTGATTTCAGGCTAGCTTCAATAAATTTGTCCAGATCGCCATCAAGAACCGCTTGAGTATTACGGTTTTCAATGCCCGTACGGAGGTCCTTAATACGTGAGTCATCCAATACGTAAGAACGGATCTGGCTACCCCAGCCAATGTCAGACTTAGCGTCTTCATTAGCTTGTTTTTCCGCGTTTTGCTTTTGCAATTCAAGCTCAAATAGCTTCGCTCGAAGCTGTTTCATTGCCTGATCTTTGTTCTTATGTTGAGAACGGTCATTCTGACACTGAACCACAGTGTTCGTTGGTACGTGCGTAATACGTACCGCAGATTCTGTGGTGTTGACGTGCTGACCACCTGCGCCTGACGCACGGTAAACGTCGATGCGTAGGTCAGAAGGATTAATGTCGATGTCGATGTTTTCATCAATCTCTGGATAGATGAACGCAGACGCAAATGACGTATGGCGACGGCCGCCTGAATCGAACGGAGATTTACGAACAAGACGATGAACGCCCGTTTCAGTGCGCAACCAACCGTAGGCATACTCACCAGAGATGCGAACTGTTGCCGACTTAAGACCCGCGACTTCACCTTCAGAGACTTCAATCACTTCAGCTTTGAAGCCCTTCGCCTCTGCCCAGCGTAGGTACATACGCAGCAGCATGTTGGTCCAGTCTTGTGCTTCCGTACCACCAGAGCCAGCTTGCAAATCGATGTAGCAATCTGAACTATCATGGTCGCCCGAGAACATACGACGGAATTCAAGCTTTTCTAGCTTCTCTTCCAACTCAGCAAGTTCTGGTTCGATTTCGTCAAATGTTTCTTGATCTTCTTCTTCTACAGCCAGCTCAAGAAGACCTTCTACGTCTTCTACACCTTGCTCTAGTTGATCAATAGTTTCAACAACCGCTTCTAGCGATGCACGCTCTTTACCCAGTGCTTGTGCACGTTCAGGTTCGTTCCATACATCAGGTTGTTCAAGCTCTGCGTTGACTTCTTCTAGACGCTCTTTCTTCGCGTCATAGTCAAAGATACCCCCTCAGGACATTTGTGCGCTGAGACACGTCCTGCAGACGGTTTTTAATTGGATTGATTTCAAACATGTTTACTCAACATTTTAGAATAGAATTTAACCGAGAAATTCTACTGAAAAATGTGACCGAGATACAGGAAAATTTCGGATGAGAAATCAGATTGCGGTTAGAGAGAGCACGGTCATAAAATTTTACACCCTCTTAGGGGCAACCGTACTCTATAAGAAAGGTTAATCTAAATATTACTTAGCTTCGATATGATCGATCATCAATTGCAGTGATTGATTACCACGAAATTCATTCACATCCAATTTGTAAGCTAAACGTACCGTTTTAACTGATGCATCCGGCCAGCGACGCAAATCGACATTAAATGCAATGCCGTCGATCATCACATTGGTAGGGTGACCTTTGTAAAGCGGCTCTAACATCAATTTAAGATGCTTCTCACCCACCAGCTTTTGATGCAACACTTTAAACTCACCATCAAAGATTGGTTCAGGAAAGGCTTGTCCAAAAGGGCCACCAGACCGCAGCTGTTCAGCGATATGCATAGAGAATTCTTCAGGCTTAAGTTCACCATCAGACATGATCACGCCTTTTAGCGCCGCTTCATCGAGTTCCTTTTTTACCACTTCATCAAATAAACGGCTGAAACGTTCGAAATCCTGCTCTTTAATTGTTAAGCCTGCCGCCATCGCGTGACCACCAAATTTGATGATCAAACCTGGGTTTTGCGTGTCGATGAAATCCAACGCATCACGCATGTGTAACCCCGGAATAGAACGACACGAGCCCTTAATTGTCCCTTCTCCGCCATCAGCAAATGCGATGACTGGACGGTGAAACTTCTCTTTGATGCGCGAGGCCAAAATACCAATCACACCTTGGTGCCAATCACGTTGGAACAAGGCTAATCCGTAAGGAAGCTCACTGCCTTCACCAAACTGAAGACGCTCGCAGAAAGCCATCGCTTCTTGCTTCATGCCTTCTTCAATCTCTTTACGAGTTTGGTTCAAACCATCCAGTTCACTTGCCATACGACGAGCGGCGTGAATGTTGTTACACATCAACAGTTCAACACCAAATGACATGTCATCAAGGCGACCAGCAGCATTGATACGAGGACCTAAAGCAAAACCAAAATCGGACGCCACCAAACGACGCGCATCACGCTTCGCGACCTCAATCAATGCTTGAATGCCAGGGCGCGCTTTGCCCGCACGAATACGCTGCAGGCCTTGGTGCACAAGAATGCGGTTGTTTTCATCCAGTGGGACAACGTCAGCTACAGTGCCGAGTGCAACAAGGTCAATCAGTTCCATCAACTTAGGCTCTTGCATGCCCTGCTCAGCAAACCAATTGTGTTTTCGCATATGAACGCATAGTGCCATCATGAGATAAAACGCGACCCCGACACCAGCGAGCGCTTTAGACGGAAAATGACAGCTCTCAAGGTTTGGGTTCACCATTGCATCCACATCAGGCAACACTTGTCCCGGTAAATGGTGGTCGGTAACGAGCACGGTAATGCCGTTTTCTTTTGCGTAACGCACGCCTTCGATTGATGACACACCGTTATCTACCGTCATGATCATCTCAGCGCCAAGCTCTAATGCCTGGTCAACGACTTCTGGGCTTAACCCATAACCGTCTTCAAAACGATTCGGTACTAGGTAGTCCACATTGTGACTACCAAGCATACGCAGCGCGAGCACCGACAATGCAGAGCTCGTCGCGCCATCAGCATCAAAATCACCAACAACGATGATGCGTTTTTGTTCTTTTATTGCCTGAAACAAAAGCTCGACAGCTTGCTCAATCCCCCCGAGTTTTTGGTAAGAATGCAAACCACGAGCTGACGTTTCTAGTTGCGCAGGATCCGTAATCCCACGGTTGATGTAGATACGTTTGAGAATCGGAGGAATGGAATCAGGAAGAAGGGAAAGATCAGGTTCAGGACGTCGTTGAATTTCTATCATGCTTGAAAAGAGCCGGCGACTTTGCCGGCTCTGCTCCTAAAGGATTATTGTTGCTTTAAACGTTTCAATAGCTCTGCAGGTGGTAGGTAACCGCCAACCATTTCGCCATTCGGTAAGAAGATCGCTGGCGTACCAGAAATTCCCAATTGGCGACCTAGATTGTAATGTGATTGGATGGTTTCTTTACACTGTTTTAAGTCTTTCGCAGGGTTATCAAACGTACGATTCACTTTCGCGTTGTGCATTGCCGACTTTGGATCTTCAGCACACCAAATCGTCGCCATTTGCTCTGCCACTGGGCCAGTAGCACCTTGGCGAGGGTAAGCCATGTAACGCACTGTAATGCCTAGATCGTTATAGCCTTGCATTTGGCTGTGCAGACGCACACAGTAACCACAAGTGATATCAGTAAATACCGTCACAGCATATTTTTCATCGTCGGCTTTGTATTCAATCATGCTATCGGAGAACTGCGCGATTTTCTCCGCATTAAGCGGCGCTTGGCGCTCTGCAATGACATCTTTGTAACTACCATCGTCATTGATAGCATAAAGCGTACCGGCGATAAAATGGCTACCATCATTTGAAGCAAACAAGATCCCGCCATTAGTTTGGATTTCCAATAAACCAGCAACTTCTGATGGCTGAATATCAACGATAGATAAACCAAGCTTTGAGAACTTAGTTTTTAATGCTGCTTCATCAAAACTGCTTTGCGCAGCTGGTGCCACTTGCTGTGCAGGAGTGTCCGTTTTAGCCTGACTTTCTTCTGCACCACACGCGGTAACAAAAAATGGTAAAGTCAGCAGAGTTAGTCGGCGTAATACGCTCATGAAATTCACCTTAATATAAAATCGTTTTTCCAAGAAGACATGGATGAATCTAACCATTGTTATGCTCTTGGGTGGTGTTGACTGTGGATCTGCTTCAATCGTTCAGTCGCCACGTGAGTATAAATTTGCGTGGTCGATAAGTCACTATGTCCTAATAGCATCTGTACGACCCTGAGATCTGCGCCATAGTTCAATAAATGCGTGGCAAAGGCATGACGCAGTACGTGCGGCGACAGCTGTTCAGTGTCAATCCCTGCTATCAAAGCATAGTACTTAATACGGTGCCAAAACGTCTGACGAGTCATTTGCCTTGCGCGTTTGCTAGGAAAAACAATATCAGATGATGTATCACCAAGTAACGCAGGACGCCCTTGTTGAATAAACGTCTCGATCCAATCTACCGCGTTCTCCCCCATTGGCACTAAGCGCTCTTTACCGCCTTTACCTGTGACACGTACAACTCCTTGACGCAAACTAATGTTTTCCATAGTTAAACTGACCAATTCCGTCACACGCAAACCAGTCGCATACAGTAGTTCCAGCATCGCTTTATCCCGCAATTCCACAGGATCATTCGGGTCTGGCGCTTCGAGCAAGGCGTCCACTTGCTCTTCACTAATATCTTTGGGCAAGCGTTGTGGCAGTTTAGGACTGACCAAGAGCGCACTCGGATCATCAGCACGTACTTTCTCACGATGCAGATATTGGAATAAACGGCGAATTGCCGACAACATACGCGCACGGGACGTCTGCTTGTAATCCAAGTCTACAAGGTAGCTTTGGTATTCTTGCAAGCCAGACAAACTAATGAAATCAAGACGGTAGCGATGTTTCTCCATCCACGTGAGCAGCTTCATCAAATCATTTCGATAGGAAGCCAGCGTGTTCTCTGATAGCCCACGCTCCATCCACATCGCATCTAAGAATTGTTCAACAAGCGAAAAATCTTGTTGATTGACAGGCTGTTGTGCCGTCATGAACGCTTCCTTATCTGTTTATATTTACAGTACTTAGATTAAGGCACCTACCGATCCAATACCATAAAAAAATCATCCCGCTTAGGATATTCGCTGCAATCTTCCTCAATTTATGGTTAGAATCTTCCACAACAGCAACATAAATAACGATGAATATAATGAAAATCGGACTCTTTTACGGCTCAACGACCTGCTACACCGAAATGGCAGCAGAGAAAATTCGTACCATTATTGGTGAAGACCTTGTCGACATTCACAATGTGAAAGAGACACCGTTATCACTAATGGCAAACTACGACTTATTACTCCTTGGCATCTCAACTTGGGACTTTGGTGAAATTCAAGAAGATTGGAATGCGATTTGGCAAGACATCGCAACAACACCATTAAAAGGTAAAGTTGTCGCGCTGTTTGGTCTGGGTGACCAAGAAGGCTACGGTGAGTGGTATTTGGACGCGATGGGCTTACTTCACGATGAATTACAAGCGACCGGCGCAACCTTTATCGGTTACTGGCCAAATGAAGGCTACGAATTTGAAGCATCGAAAGCACTGATTGAAGATGGCAGCAAGTTTGTTGGACTAGCGTTAGATGAAGACTCGCAGTACGAACTGAGTGATGAGCGCATCGAAAAATGGTGTGAACAAGTTCTTGTGGAGTTCCACGACACACTTTAATAGTGTGAACGCTTCAAAGATAAAAAATAAAAAGCCCGATGAAGTCATTCATCGGGCTTTTTAATATCTTGATAGTGCGAAGTTATTACGCTGTTTCTTGTGCTAGCTCTGGACGAGGTTTCGCGATGAAGAACATGCACACAATAGCCGCAAATGTTGGAAGCACCCAACCCATGCCCACTTCGAATAGTGGCAACATGTTAAACGCAGAAACATCAACACCCGATACTTTTGCCGCGTCAACCAACGCAAACAGCAGAGATACAAGCAGTACCGCGCGGTAAGCAAAACGTGGATTTGGCAGTTTGCTGCGTACAAATGTTAGTGCAACCAACGCAATCGCCACAGGGTACAGCGCAAACAATACTGGCACTGACAGAGAAATCAGTTGTGCAAGGCCGACATTCGCAACCAACGCACAAACAGAACCGTTAATAAGTACCCATTGCTTGTATGACAGTGGCGTTTTCGAGCTGAAGAAGTCAGAACACGCAGAAATCAAGCCAATAGCCGTTGTCAAACACGCTAGTAATACAATGACAGACAGAACGATTTGACCGTATGGACCAAACAGCGCTTGAACGTATTGGCTAAGTACCAGACCACCGTTATCTGCACCAGCAGCAACAGTTGCACTCGTCGCGCCCAAGTAGAATAGTGAGATGTAAACAAACGCAAGACCGGCAGCGGCAATACAACCTGCATAGATTAGATACTTAGTGGTTGCAGAACGCTCAGTAATGCCTTTACCGCGCAGTGCATCAACCATCAGCATGCCAAACATCAATGACGCGAACGTATCCATTGTGTTGTAGCCTTCTAGGAAGCCTTTGGTCAGTGGTTGCGTTAAGTACTCACCGTGCGCGCCCAGCATGTCACCTTGAGGATCAATAAATACCGCGACAGCAAGAATGATCAAACCCACGAACAATGCCGGCGTTAGTACTTTACCGATAAGATCAATCAAACGGCCTTGGAACCATGAGAACATCATCGCCGCAATAAAGAAGATCACTGAAAATGCAGTGAGATGCGTTTGTGACGCTTCAAGGAAGAAAGGTTTCACCGCCATCTCGTAAGCCACTAGGCCAGTACGAGGCGCAGCAAACGCAGGACCGATGATGATGAAGATCAACGCAGCCATAATAACCGCTGCTTTTTTCGGAAGGTCTTGCGTTAAGTGATCCCAAGAACCACCAGCAACAGCAATAGCAACGATAGTAATAAGAGGTAGACCTACCGCTGTTAGCAAGAAACCAAACATCGCTGGCATTAAGTTTTCACCGGCTAGCTGACCCGCTAGAGGTGGAAAGATGATATTGCCCGCACCCAAAAAGAACGCAAATAGCATAAAGCCTACTGCGATAATATCTGTTAGTTTTAACGTCTGCTTCACAGATAACCCTTGTCTTTTAATTAATGAATGTTGTGTATGCTTAGACCACTTTTTGTATACCTAAAGTCAATAAGTACACGTGGTTCAATCTATAAAATTTTCGCCGCATAATGACGAAAGACTCATCATTTGGCAACCTTTAAGAAAAAAACACCATATTAATTTAGTTTTCAAACTTAAAAGCAGTGGATATAACCAGATCTAAATAACAGACCAGTTCTTTATCTCGATCAATTAACAATACAATTTAATAACCAACAAAACAACAATCTATACAATTAAGAAACAATAGAGAAATTCACTTAATTATTGAGCAAACATAAAACAATCATGAAGAGCAAAAAACTGAAAACTAAAGGCTTCAATTTTAAGCAATTTTGTATTGAGGGCGGCGAGAGTGGTATGCCCGTCAGCACTGATGGGGTAATGCTTGGTGCTTGGATTCAAAGCCCGAACAACGCTCAAATTCTCGATATTGGCACTGGCACCGGGTTGCTTGCCCTGATGTGTGCCCAACGCTTTACAGAAGCTCAAATAACCGCGGTCGATATTGAATTAACAGCCATTGAAGCTGCGCAAAAAAATGTGGTTCAGTCGCCTTGGTCAGCTCGTGTGAGTGTGGATCATTCCGACATACTAGACTTTACGCCGACGCATCCATTCCAACGCATCATTTGTAATCCGCCCTACTTCAACAGCGGCGAGCAATCGAAACACAGTCAACGTGCAACCGCGAGGCACACTGATACGCTACGCCACAACGCATTGCTACAACATTGCTATCAGTTGCTTGATGAACAAGGGAAAGCTAATTTTGTGTTACCAATCACCGAAGGCGAACGGTTTATTGAACTAGCATTACACCAAGGTTGGCATCTATCGCGAGTCTGTCGTGTACAGCCATCAGAAAAGAAACTGGTACATCGACTGTTATTTGAACTGGCGAAGCAGCCTTGCGATACTCAAGAATCACATTTAATAATTCATTCGCATGACGGCTACAGTGACGATTTCGTCCAATTAACCCGCGAGTTTTATCTTAAGATGTGAAATAACATGTGATCCTTATCACCAATCACTTTATAATGTGCGACCTTTTTGTATTCTATGCTGTTGTGGCGAACCATTAACCAAGCTTTGCTTGTGGAGAACTCATTGTGATCAGAACCTTTGCTGAACTTGATCTAGACCAAAACCTACTTGAAGCCATTGAAGAGATGGGTTACGAACGCCCAACAAAAATTCAGGCAGAAGCGATTCCACAAGCGTTGGATGGTCGTGACATTCTAGCGTCAGCGCCAACAGGTACTGGTAAAACGGCAGCCTTCGTCCTGCCTGCATTGCAATACTTGCAAGACTTCCCTCGTCGCAAGCCTGGACCTGCGCGTATTTTGATCCTAACGCCAACGCGCGAATTGGCGATGCAAATCGCTGATCAAGCACGAGCTTTGGCAAAAAACACTAAACTGAACATTTTCACCATCACAGGTGGTGTTCAATACCAAGAGCACGCCGATATCCTTGCGACAACACAAGACATTGTGGTTGCAACGCCTGGCCGTTTAAAAGAATACATTGATGCAGAGCGTTTTGATTGCCGTGCGATTGAATGGTTAATTCTGGATGAAGCAGACCGTATGCTAGACATGGGTTTTGCTCCTACTGTCGATCGTCTATCTAACGAGTGCCGCTGGCGTAAACAAACCCTTCTGTTCTCAGCAACTTTAGAAGGTAAAGGCGTAGAGGGCTTTACCGCTGATCTGTTGAATGACCCAGCAGAGATCGATGCAAAATCGCCACTGCGTGAGCGTAAGAAGATTGCTCAGTGGTACCACCGTGCTGATGATGCAGAACACAAGCTTGAATTACTAAAACACATTATTACTCAGCAAGCAGAACGCACCATTGTCTTCTTGAAGACACGTGAGCGTTTGGCAGAGCTACGAGCGCAGCTTGAAAGTGCACAGATTCCATGTTCTTGGATTCAAGGTGAAATGCCTCAAGATCGTCGTAACAATGCGATTTCTCGCTTCCGCGATGGTACTGTAAACGTGCTGCTCGCAACGGACGTCGCCGCACGCGGTATCGATCTTCCGGATGTGTCACACGTTATTAACTACGACATGCCACGCACGGCTGATGTTTACCTTCACCGTATTGGCCGTACGGCTCGTGCGGGTAAGAAAGGTAATGCTATCTCTATCGTAGAAGCACACGACCAACCAATGATGGATCGCGTTGCACGTTACGTGAAAGAAGACATCAAAGAGCGTTTCGTGAAAGAGATGCGTCCAAAACACAAAAAACCTGTGTTTAAGAAGAAAAAGAAAAAAGAAGACAAGAAGAAACCAGCGAAAAAGAAAACCGCTAAGAAGAAATAATTTTGTTAGGGCGAAATAGCCCAAGCTAAAACATAACAAAGGGTTGGCACTGCCAACCCTTTTTCGTTTGTGTTTATTGAGATTAACGTAGACTGCGTCTCAATCAGTTTTAGTTTTGCTCTTCGCGTTTAAATACTAACTCTGTTGGTGTCGATTCATCTTCAACAAAGTAGTAACCCGCCGTATCAAACTTAGTCAGGTCTGCCACGCTCTCAATACGGTTTTCGATGATGTAACGCGCCATCATGCCGCGCGCTTTCTTCGCGTAGAAGCTGATGACCTTGTATTGGCCATTCTTACAATCTTTGAATACTGGCGTGATCACTTGCGCATCTAAGTTCTTTGGCTTCACCGCTTTAAAGTATTCATTTGATGCAAGGTTGATAAGGACATTATCACCTTGAGCAGAAATCGCTTCGTTAAGCTTGTCCGTAATAACATTGCCCCAAAACTGGTACAAGTTCGTACCTTTGTCGTTTGCAAGCTTGGTACCCATTTCAAGACGGTATGGCTGCATCAAATCAAGTGGTTTTAGTAAACCATAAAGACCCGATAGCATACGCAGATGATCTTGAGCATATTCGAAGTCCGCCTCAGATAAGGTTTCGGCGTCTAGTCCTGTGTAAACATCACCTTTAAACGCTAGGATCGCTTGTCGTGAGTTTTCTGTGGTAAACGTTTCACTCCACTCTTGAAATCGCCCGACATTCAAATCGGCAATCTTGTCGCTCACTTTCATTAAAGAGGCAACATCAGCAGGAGTCAGTTTGCGGCAAACATCGATAAGCTCTTTTGAGTATTCGACCAACTCAGGTTGAGTAAATTTTTCTGTCGCTAACGGAGACTCGTAATCAAGAGTCTTCGCTGGAGAAACTACGATAAGCATGACTTTCCCTTCTCTAATTCTGTTTTTTAATAGGGTACAAAAAAAGCCATGCATTGTCTGCATGGCTTTTTACATCGTACTAATAGCTTTCAACTATGAGTGATAGCTCACTTAGTCTTTTTTATCGTTGTACCAAATGCCCTCTTCAAGCTGAGATTTCAGCTCAGGGAAGTCATTCGCATCAAACGTTGGTACTTTACCTTCACCAAGTTGGCGGTTGTAATCTTTTGCTAGCTTAATCACGATGCCAGATAGCAAGATGATTGCCACCAAGTTGACTATCGCCATCAGCCCCATCGAAACATCAGCAAGTGACCATACGACTGGGAGCGAAGCAAGTGCACCAAACATCACCATACCAAGAACAACAACGCGGAAAATGCTTAGGCCCGCCTTGTGGTTGTGCTCTAGGAAGATTAGGTTCGTTTCTGCGTACGAGTAGTTCGCGATGATTGATGTAAATGCAAAGAAGAAGATTGCCACGGCAACAAAGATGCCACCCCAATCACCAACTTGCGAGCTCAATGCACGCTGAGTTAGCTCGATACCCGTCACTTCTGTTGCTTGACCGACATACTCACCTGACATCAGGATGATAGCCACTGTCGCTGAACAGATAACGATCGTATCCATAAATACACCTAGCATCTGAACATAACCTTGAGATGCAGGGTGTGGCGGGTAAGGCGTTGCTGAAGCCGCCGCGTTTGGCGCAGAACCCATACCCGCTTCGTTCGAGAATAGACCGCGTTTAATACCGTTAATCATTGCCTGTGCAATCGCGTAGCCAAGACCACCAGCCGCCGCTTCTTGCAGACCAAATGCACTCTTAAAGATAAGCATTAATACATCAGGTAGCTTCTCTAGATTAGAGAACATGATGAACAGTGCTAGAGCCAAGTAAAGCAGCGCCATGATCGGAACGATCATCTCTGCGACTTTTGCGATACGCTTGATACCACCGAAAATTACAATCGCAGACAGTACTACAACCGCGATACCAACGTACAGGTCACTCCAACCAAATGCGGTGCTCATTGCATTTGCAATTGAGTTAGCTTGTACGGCGTTGAATACCAAACCAAAAGCGATGATTAGGAAAACTGAGAACAATACGCCCATCCAACGCATGCCCAGGCCTTTTTCCATGTAGTAGGCAGGACCACCACGGTAGTTGCCATCATCATCTTTGGTTTTGTATAGCTGCGCCAGAGTACTCTCTGCAAACGACGTTGCCATACCAAGCATTGCGATCAGCCACATCCAGAAGATCGCGCCAGGACCACCTGCAGTCAATGCAACTGCAACGCCCGCCATGTTACCTGTACCAACACGTGCAGCAAGACTAGTACAAAGCGCTTGGAAAGAAGAAATACCAGCTTTGTCTGCTTTACGACTGTTCTTAAGAACAGAGAACATGTGGCCGAAATGGCGGAACTGAATGAACCCTAATCGAACGGTGAAGTAAATACCAACACCAACAAGAAGATAAACCAGAATCGAACCCCAAAGGAGATCGTTCATCAAATTGATTAAGTCTGTCATGTGTACCTCAAAGTGAGTTGCGCCGGTCTATGCGTCCAAGCCATCCACCAAATTGCCTGCTAAGTGTCAAAGTGTGCTTAGCTTTTTAAGTAATGTTTATGGGCAATCTAGAATCGTAAACGTCGCTTCATGCATCCATTTTACGTACCAGCGTATTTTTTGACGGGCGGATAATGCAACCTAGGAGCGCAAAAATCAATATGCAATCATGATAATAACATTGTTATTTTTCACTATAAAGTCACCAAAAAATAACATAAATGGAAGACTTAACACCCATAAACCGCAACATTTCAATTACCAAATGCCAACATAAATAATTATCGCCCACCAAACAGAACGCAGACCCATATAATTAAGGCCAAGCTAGTATTCACAAGGTGTTACATAAATTTGCTCTAGTGCCTTACCATCTAATTGAACACTATTTCATCAAACTGGTTTTATGCAACTTTGACCTTTGCACTGTCTCCCCACTCGCCAAGTCGAATTAACATTGAAAATCTCTCTATTTAATCGTTTTCTTGAGATCGTTTGTGCATTTTTTAGCCACCACATTGCCATGAAAAGTGTGATTTTGAGAATATTTTTGCACGAAAATGTCATGCTACCGACACAAATGCGAAATATATCATGGTTATTCTCACGGCTATTGTGGTACTTAAAAAACTCCACAAGGACTGGTTACAACAGTTTAGCTTAAGAAAGGTAAAGGTGGCTTATGGAAGGCTTTCAACTAGATGACATTTTTAATCTGGATACTACCTCAACAACCAAATCTCGTGCCAAACCAGTAAAGCGAAAGTGGCGTGAAATAGAAGAGATGAACGACAGGCGCAATTTGCTTAAAGAGCTACGCGAACTTGATGCCTGTACCGACTACAACTTGGAAGACATTAAACTCTAATTCAAACAAAAGGCACCTTAAGGGTGCCTTTTGTTTTTGTTTACAGTAACGGTAAACGACTTGAGTTTAAGCGCCAGGATTTGAGTATGAGTACCGTTATTACTCAATAGGAATTTTCCTGTCTTTTGGTTGAGAAGCGCAAAAGATAAATTTGCGTCCAATTCTCAATAAATAAGAAATGCAGCTAACAAACCCGAGTGATACTTTCGCTCACTCAGGTTTTATCGCACACACTTAAACATACTCAGCATCACTTTGACGCACACGTTCAGCTAACTGTTTATAACGATCGGCGATGGTGTCACCAAAAACTGGGTCATCTTCACTGACGCTCCATAAGCTTTCAACATGCTGCCAATCCTCGGTAGTGAACAGCTCCTCAATGAGAGGCAGGATTTTTCGTTCCTCTAACTCCAAGTGACGTCTTTGTGATTCAATGAAATCCTCTAGGTGGGCCACAAACATGTCTTGAGGCACAACAGCATCCTGCAGGATCATCTCTATCAAGGAAGCAAACTCTTTGGTTTTACTTGCTAGCTCTTGGTGTTCTTTCTCTAAGTTTTCCATGGTCTGTTGCTTACCATAGTGCTCCAGAAAGTGGTGATAGAGAATATCTTCTTTCGGATGGTGAACTTTTTCTGAATGATTAGAGAGGTAATCAACTATCTCGCTTACTAATGCGTAGTTGATCGCACGTTCTTCTTTTATCTCATTAAGTTTATGGCGCAGTATCGCCAACAGACGAACCATATAGCCGTGTTCGCGTCGAATTCTTTCGATCATCATAGCGTCTCTCCTTAACACCTACTTTTAATAAGTGTACATGAGAAATTTGCCATCAGCCTCGAGCGTGCTCAAAAAAACAGCGATAATGGCAGCATTATCGCTGTCTCTTCTTTTATACAGTTAATGGCAAATGCCAGTTGATTGGTGCTTTTCCTTGCGAGGCAAGTAACTGGTTTGCTTGAGAGAAATGCTTACAACCAAAAAAACCTCGGTGTGCTGAGAGTGGTGATGGATGTGGTGCGGCTAACACATGATGTTTATTGCGATCAATAAAGCGCCCTTTCTTCTGAGCGTGAGAGCCCCACAATAAAAACACCACGCCTTCCTGATGCTGGTTTATCGCTTCAATCACTCGGTCAGTGAACGTTTCCCACCCCGTTTTTGAATGTGAATGCGCTTTACCTTGCTCAACCGTCAATACCGTATTGAGCAGCAATACACCTTGCTCTGCCCAGCTTTGTAAGAATCCATGCTGAGGGATTTGGAACCCTTCAATATCTTGAGCCAGCTCTTTATACATATTAACGAGTGATGGTGGCGTTTTGATTCCAGGAAGAACGGAAAAGCACAAGCCATGCGCCTGATTTGGACCATGGTATGGGTCCTGCCCCAGAATCACTACTTTAACATCGTTAAACTCGGTAAAACGAAACGCATTAAAGACATCTTTCGCTGGCGGAAAAATCGCTTTGCCTGCGGCGCGTTCTGCTTCTACAAAATTCAAAGTGTCTACAAAGTAGCTCTGTTTTTTCTCTTCGCCGATCACATCGTGCCAAGTGGGTGACTGATTCATGGAAAGTTCCTGTCCTAAATTTTGCTTCTATTCTAACGAGCGAAACCCAAACAAACAAAAACTTACCACGAACTTGAGAATAGTAATAAAAGACTAATGCTTCTGTGGCGTTCGAAAATGCCCCTGTCCTGTAATGTGACGATTAGGCATCGGCAAACGAAGCACGCGGCGGCTATATGCGTAAGAAGCAAAAGAGAGTGGTCGAGACATAGTGGCATCCTTCTTTCTTAATTCAAATTGACTTAAGTGGCTAAGAAAGAAAGGTGCCAACTCTGTGATCACATCATTGGTTATCTATCGCCGCTAGATGAAACTGACGCAGTGCGTTGATTTCTTGCTGCCAGATGTCCGGATCAATTGTTTCTAAAATCAGAGGGATACCATCAAATCGAGGGTCTTTAGCGATGTACTCAAAGCAATCCCACCCGATCTCTCCTTTGCCTAATGAGTGGTGGCGATCCACTTTGCTGGCAAACTCAACTTTTGAATCATTTAGATGCATTGCTCTTAAATAGTGCATCCCAACAATACGGTCGAATTCAGCAAAGGTATGCTCACAATCCTCTTTAGTACGCAGATCGTAACCGGCGGTAAACGTGTGGCAAGTATCGAGACATACACCAACACGTTCTTTGTCTTCCACTTGATCGATGATTTCAGCAAGATGCTCAAACTTCCAACCTAGGTTTGTACCCTGACCAGCCGTATTCTCGATTACCGCGATCACATTCGGCACCGCTTTGTGCGCAAGATTGATCGACTCTGCGATCGTCGCTAAGCACTCCTGTTCCGAGACTTTCTTTAGATGACTACCCGGATGGAAGTTAAGCAAAGTCAGCCCCAACTGATTACAACGCTCCATCTCATCAATAAATGCCGCGCGTGACTTATCCAACTTATCCGCTTCTGGTGCACCTAAATTAATTAGATAAGAGTCATGGGGAAGAATATGTTCTGCACCGAAACCCAGCATTTTACAGTTCGCTTTAAACGCACTGATGGTTTTTGCTTCTAAAGGCTTCGCCACCCACTGGCGTTGGTTTTTTGTAAATAGTGCGAACGCATTCGCGCCAATTTCGCGAGCTCTCAACGGCGCTTGGTCGACCCCACCAGCAGCAGAGACATGTGCACCAATGAGTTTATTCCCAAGCTTGTTTTTCATGTTTGTCATTTAATCACTTTAGACTTTCAGTATTGCTACCTAAATACAGATAGTTGCGTTAATCAGTTTAAACTTTAAGCTCAATTTGTAGTAAATTTACAACAAAATGAGTTATTAAATATTTTTTATATTTTCAAATAAATTGTAATTAGTTTGTTTTCAAAGGTTTTATTGATTTAACTCAACAAAATCACCTTAATAAAAATAATGTTTTTGGTTGTTTTTTGACTTAAATCAATATTAAAATAGTGGATATTAGCTATATAATACTCAGCTCAACGAAAATTCGAAAATTAACACCAATAATCACCACGTAAGTGGTCTAGGAGATAGTGATGATCCAAGGTATCCAAATTACAAAAGCGGCAAACGACGACCTACTAAACTCTATCTGGCTATTAGATAGCGAAAAAAATGAAGCTCGTTGTGTTGCTGCAACTGCTGGCTACGAAGCAGACCAAGTTATCGCAATCAGCGATCTAGGTGAATACGAAAGCCGTGAAGTAGCAATCGAAACAGCTCCTCGCATCGAAGGCGGTCAACACCTAAACGTGAACGTGCTTAAACGCGAAACACTAGAAGATGCAGTTGCACACCCAGAGAAATACCCACAGCTAACAATCCGTGTTTCTGGTTACGCAGTACGTTTCAACTCGCTAACTCCAGAGCAACAACGTGATGTCATCGCTCGTACTTTTACTGAGACGCTATAATCTCAATAAAATCGACTTACTCACATTTAAAAAGCTTGGTCTCAATGGCCAAGCTTTTTTTGTTTTTCCATGCATCTAACCGTTCTGTTCCTTTACGGAGCATTTCTCTGTGACGGATCCTTCTTAAACACTTCAGCCAGTGAGGTTGGGTCAAGCCTTTCTCTTTGTTGTGAAGCGCCTTCTGCCCACCAAATGAGTTGATGTATTGTGCGATTCATATAGCTGTCCCACTGCGTCTGCTGCAATTCATCCGCAACGACACCCTGTTCGTCAAACACTTCTTGCGCTTTCGGAATGTGAATCATCGCCGAGACAGGTAAACATCCAAGTTCAGATAAGAAGGTACGCATCGACACTGCAGCTCGAACACCACCCCATTGTCCAGCAGAATAGGTCACGATAGCACTTGGCTTATAAGAAAACAGCGAACTACCAAAATGGTTAAGCATATTAGCCAAGGCAGGACTCATCGAATGGTTATATTCCGGACTGACCATCACGTACCCATCGGCACTTTTAATTTTGTCTGCCAGTTCTCTCAAGTGGGCTGGCACTTTAGCGCGATGGTAAGCAAACTCAGGCTTAAACACGTCGTCAAAGTCGTAGTTCAATGGGTCAATGATTTCGACGGTATGTTGCGAATACTGATTCTTAAACAACGTTTCACAAGCTCTACTCACTCGCATGCCCAAGCGGGCTGGTCGTGGCGGTGTGCTGTCCCTTACTGAGCCTAGAAAAATCAAAAAATGCATGCTTCTATTTCCATCTTTAAGTTCATTTCTCAATCATAAAGAGAGTAGAGACTTACCGACAATAAAAAAGGCGAATGATTGCTCATTCACCTTTCGTCGTTCATCATTTTAATAATTACTGTACGCGGCGCAGTACTTGTTTCAATGCATCAAAGTCTGCGTCTAGCTCTTCCGATAGCAGTTCCATCGCCGCGTGCTTCGCTAGCGGTGCAGGAAGCTCGATGTCAGATTGCAGAATGTCATCCACCACTTCTTTGAACTTCGCTGGGTGCGCAGTACATAGGAACAGACCGGTTTCACCTTCTTGCAGTTGCTCTTCAAGAACGCGGTAAGCAATCGCACCGTGCGGTTCACATAGGTAGCCCAATGAGTACAGGTCTTTCACAGATTGTGCGCTTTGCTCATCTGAAACCGCGCCTTTACCTAGTGTCTCTAGGCCCCACTCTTTCACTCGGCAAAGCTCTTCGATACGCGGCCAGTTGTTCGGTTGACTCACGTCCATCGCGTTCGATGTCGTTGCAACCGTTGGTTTTGGCTCCCACTTACCTGTTTCTAGATAGCGCGGAACCGTGTCATTAGCGTTAGTTGCAGCGATAAAGCGTTTGATCGGCAGACCCAGCGCTTTTGCCAGTAGACCAGCAGTTAGGTTACCAAAGTTACCACTTGGTACAGACACAACAAGGTTTTCACGCTCTTGCTTGCTCATTTGCGCAGCTGCTTCAAAGTAGTAACAGATTTGAGCCATCAAACGGCTGATGTTGATTGAGTTTGCAGAGTTCAGGCCGATCTCTTCACGCAGTGCAGAATCATCAAAAGCTTGCTTAACCAGTGCCTGGCACGCATCGAAGTCGCCATCGATCGCGACAGTGTGAATGTTCTTGCCTAGCGTACAGAATAGCTTCTCTTGCAGTGGGCTGATCTTGCCTTTCGGGTAAAGAATCACAACGTTGATGTCTTCCATACCATAGAAAGCGTGCGCAACGGCTGCGCCAGTATCGCCAGAAGTCGCAGTCAGAATGGTGATCTTGCCACCGTCCGATACCGCCGCAAGAGATTGCGCCATAAAGCGACCGCCAAAATCTTTAAATGCCAGCGTTGGACCATGGAAAAGCTCTAACGCGTAAACACCGTCTTTGACTTGATTGATTGGCGCCGGGAATTGGAACGCTGCGTCCACAAGCGCGTTGACTTGCTCTTCCGCCAGCTCATCACCGATAAACGCTGATAAAATCTTAGTGCTACGAGAAACAAAGTCTTCTGCCAGTAGCGCATCAACGTCTTCAAACTTTGGTAATTCCGATGGGAAAAATAGACCTTGGTTACGGCCTAACCCTTGGCGAACGGCTTGGCCAAAGGAAACTTGTTCATCATTTTCTTTTATATTGTAAAGCTTCATAGCTCACTTCCTGTTACTTTCGAACCCTGCTTATCTAGACGACAAACGTGGACGAATCCTTCTTCGTTTTGTACGTAGTTCTGTTCTAACCAGCGAGCAACTCGCTCAGCGACATCTTTCTCTTTGCAAATACTGAACAGTGTTGGACCACTGCCAGAAATACCGGTTGCTAACGCACCTGCTGATGCAGCGTATTGACGTGCATTCGCAAAGCCCGGAAGCAGTTTCTCACGATACGGTTCTGCGATCACGTCTTTGATCATTTTTGCAGCTAGCTCTGGCTGACCAGAATGACACGCATGAATAAAGCCCGCAAGGTGACGACCATGAGCAATGATATCTTGTCGACGGTATTGAGATGGTAGGATCTCACGCGCTTCTGCTGTTGATACTTTGATTCCCGGATACGCCATGACCCAGTACCAATCATCAAAACAAGGCACTTCTTGACTGATGATACCAAGCTCTTCAAGCATCAACTGGACACCACCAAGGTAACACGGCGCGACGTTATCGTAGTGAATACCACCAGAGATTTTGCCTTCCATTTCCCCCATCAGTGCTAGCAGCTCAGTCTCATTCAGCGGTTGACCATGGAATCGGTTTAAGGCATCCAGCGCCGCAACGATAGAACATGCACTTGAGCCTAAACCTGAGCCTATTGGCATGTTCTTTTCTAGCGTCATTTCAAGTGGTTTTAGCTCAACACCTTTTTTATCTAGCTCGCGAGAAAACACCAGCCAACAATCGTAAACGATGTTTTCTTTTGGCTCTGTAGGCAACTTAGAGACAAAATTACCCGCAGTTTTCAGACTGAACGGCTCAGTCCCTGCCTTAACTTGCACTCTGTCACCTAGCAAGGTCCCATCCACTGGGGACACCGCCGCCCCCAACACATCAAAACCAACACTTACATTACCAATTGATGATGGGGCATAAACCACTACATCCATATCACTTGAACTCATTCTTGTTATACCCCTAGTTTCCAACCTAAAGTACGCATCACGTCAGAGAATACACCCGCAGCCGTTACCTCAGTACCTGCGCCATAGCCACGCAACACAAGTGGGATTGGCTGGTAGTAACGGCTGTAAAATGCCAGTGCGTTTTCACCGTCTTTGATTTTATACATCGGATCGTTTTCATCCACCGCAGCAATGCTTACTGTGCACTTGCCCTCGTTAATTTCACCAACGTAACGCAGTACTTTGCCTTCTTTTGCTGCTTTAGCTGATAACTCTTTGAAGTAGGCGTCCGCTTCTGGGAGACGCGCCATAAACTCATCAACACTGCCTGAATCATCAAAACCTGGCGGTAGCGCTTGGTCAACAACAACATCTTCAAGCTCTAGTGACATGCCCGCTTCACGAGCTAGGATCAACAACTTACGCGCGACATCCATACCAGACAGATCATCACGAGGATCTGGTTCAGTAAAGCCATTTTCTTTTGCGATATTCGTCGCTTCACTTAAGCTCATTCCTTCATCTAACTTACCGAAAATATAAGAAAGAGAACCGGAAAGAATACCGCTGAAGCGCTCCAGTTCATCACCTGCAGAAATCAGGTTTTGCAAGTTTTCAATAACCGGTAGGCCTGCACCTACGGTTGTTTCATACATCAATTTACGACGGGAGCTACGAGCCACATCGCGAAGCTGATGGTAGTACGCCATGCTTGCTGTGTTTGCTTTTTTGTTTGGTGTTACAACATGAAAACCTGCCGCTAGGAAGTCGGCGTATTGTTTAGCAATGTCTTCACTGGAGGTACAATCAACCAATACAGGGTTGATAATATGATTGCGTTGTACCAAAGAAATCAGACGCGCTAGGCTGAATTCTTCTGTGGCTGCTGACATACGATCACGCCAGTGCTCGAGCGGTAAGCCTTCGCTATCAAGCAAAAGACCTTTGCTGTTTGCTAAGCCACAAACTCGAATCACAATGCCTTTCTCAGCAAGTTTGACTTGTTGGCGTTCGATCTGATCCACCAGTTCGCCACCCACACCACCGACACCAACAACGAACACATCGAGGAAGTGTTTCGAGTTGAATAGGTTTTCGTGACACGCTTTGATCGCCTCAGAAATTTTGTCTTCTGGAATAACGGCAGAAATCGCACGTTCTGATGAGCCTTGTGCTATCGCCACGATGTTCACGTTCACTTCAGCAAGAGAAGAGAAGAAGCGAGAAGCCACACCGCGCGATGTGCGCATACCATCACCAACAAGCGTAATGATTGAAACATTATCAATAAACTCAACCGGTTCTAGTAAGCCATCTTTGAGTTCTAGCTCGAACGCATCTGCCAGCACTTGCTGCGCTTTCGCTTTATCTTCAGCCTCAATACAGAAGCTGATGCTGTATTCAGAAGAAGACTGAGTGATCAGAACAATAGATACACCAGCAGACGACATCGCACCGAATACACGGCTCGCCATGCCTACCATGCCTTTCATACCAGGGCCTGATACGTTAACCATGGTTAGGTCGTTAAGTGTTGTAATACCTTTGATCGCAAGATTATCTTCACCAGTATCTTGGCCGATAAGAGTACCTGCACCTTGAGGGTTAAAGCTGTTTTTGATCAGACATGGAATGTGGAATTGAGCAATAGGGGCGATGGTTTTCGGGTGCAGAACGGAAGCACCAAAATAAGAAAGCTCCATCGCTTCTTGGTAGCTTAGTGATTTAAGTAGGCGAGCATCTTCGACTAAACGTGGGTCACAGTTGTATACACCATCAACGTCGGTCCAGATTTCACAGCAGTCTGCGCGTAAACAAGCTGCAAGAACCGCTGCCGAGTAGTCAGAGCCATTACGACCCAGCGTGACAAGCTCTCCTTTTTCGTTGCCAGCTGTAAAGCCCGGCATAATGTTCACGTGGCCCTGAGGAAGGGGGTTTTGACGGAAGTTTTGCGTTGAAATATCCACATCAACCATAGCTTCAAGATGATCACCTTGGGCATACAGATACTCGACAGGATCGATCAAGCTCGCTTGTTGTCCCTTCGCCTCCAAGACGGCTTTCATCAACTGAATGGAAACACGCTCACCTTTACTGATAATGCGTGCATTTACGTTGTTTGGGCACATACCTAATAGATTGATGCCGTGAACAAATTGACGTAATTGAGATAGCGAGGTTTTCACTTGGTTATCGAAAGCTGAACCATCAATATTGGGTAGTACTGCTTGGATTTGAGTGAAGAGCGTTTTAAACGATTCATCCAACTCTTTGATTTGCAGCTCTGCTTCACCATTGCGCAACGCGCCTTCAATGACCGCAACCAACTTATTTGTTGTTTTTCCTGGGGCTGAAAGAACAACCGCCACTTCTTCTTGTTGAGCGTTATTGGCAATGATGTCTGCCGCTCTTAAAAAGCGATCTGCATCAGCTAGTGATGAACCGCCAAACTTCAATACTCGCATCCCTTCCTCCGGTATATCTTCTCAAACTTGTCTAAATTCTGGATAAAAAAGCATAAAAAAAGGCCTGTATCTTGTTGGATACAGGCCTTTTTTGTGAATTTCTTTCGCTCAGCAGCCTGCCCCAACATGCGTCGTGTCGGTAATAATAATGGTCGTGGTCATTACTACTAGGCTGTTAGATGGCATAAATAAATATTCAACGTTAATTGTGTTTGCTTAACTCTACGTTTACCGAGTTTCCGATTCATAGTCAACAAAAAATTGTTTGTTTTTCAGTCTTACAGCGATTTCTGCTAAGCAATCTTATTGATATTTAAAGCTAATTGGATGTTATTGCTCGTTAGGAAATCTGTCGCTTATTTTTGTAGGGGGCTCATCCCATCGTCATCAGTCTCACTTTTTACTCCATAACTAGTCTGATCTTCGTCATAAAGCGTAAGATCAAATTATGAAAGGGAGTTGTTGACACTTAACAACAACTTAACTGTGACCTATGTTCACAGGATCGAATTATTTAGAAAATAGGTGAGCTAGCTTTCATATTCTATGCTTTAATAGTGAGAAGCTTTGGGCACATACTAATAAAAAAGTTGACACAAGGAGTGGTGAGCATGAAAAGAGGGCTTTTTCTGTTGCTGTTTTTTGTGTCTGGCGTTTGTCTAGCAAACGAGCTTCCGCCTCTTCCAGGCAAAGCATCCCCTTCTCCTCATAAACTATTTATTTCCAGCGACAGCTATCAATCTGACAGTTTCGATGTTTGGAATATCGACACGGGTTATGCGTACGAACTCTTTGACTCAGTAGACGTTTACGTCGGTGCACGAGTCAACAACTCTCCAACCCAAAACCAAAGCGGTTTTTTGAGTGGGATCAGCTATCACTTCAATGATCGTGTCACACTAAAAAGTACGGTTCGCTCTTACAAGAATGAGACTGCGGAAGGTATTCGCCAAGAAGACAGCAGCCTCGCAGCTGAAGTTTCAAGTCGCGTAAAAATCACCGATAAACTGGATCTTCACGCGACTCTTGATTACCAAGATTGGCAACAAGGTATTGAGGTAGGTTTAGGCTTTCGTTTTTAGAAATCTAATTTTTGCTTTGAAATCAACACACCATTCCAATCAGCGTACACATAATGCTTCGGCTGCACGATTTGGTTTTGCATCGTTAAAGTCACATTGACCTCTCCCATACCTCGCTTCTCTGTCTTAAACGGATTGGTACCAAGTGCTTGCACGCCAATGTCCATCTGAGATATTTGTGCTACGTCGCGTATTGCACCATAGACAATAATGCCTTCCCACCCATTTTCTATTCCGAGTATTGCTAATTGATCGCCAAGCAATGCTTTCTGACACGAACCATGTCCGTCAACAATCAATACTTTCCCCGTTCCATCTTCGCCCAGTACTTCACGTACTTTTGAGTTGTCGTGATAGCAACGCACTGTGACAATTTCTCCGTAAAAAGCGGTGCGTTGACCAAAGTTCTGCAGTGGCAAAGTAAGCAGGGTAACTTGGTCTTCAAATTGGTCACAAATATCGGGTGTAATGTCTCTCATATTTCCTCCGTGAATTTTCTCACCCAAGCAGTGCTTCGGTGAGTAGTATCCTTTCCTATACGAGTCGAGGCTTAAGGGAGCCTAACTTATGCAACACTTTCGGCTGTGAGCACGCAATAAGGTAAAGTTGATCATCAATGACGTAGTAAATCGCGTTTTGTTGAAAGTCATTCGCCAATGCGACCGCCGCCTCTGGTGATAACTCGACGGCAAAGCTTTCCTCATACCATGTAAAAGAACTGTCACCTACTGTGATAGGCGCGTAATTAACGTGCTGTAGTAGCGTTTCTAATGCTTGATTGCTTATGCAGTTCTCTTCTTTGGACCGCAAATTACTGTATGGGTTCCAAGCGGTTATCACAGCGTAGTTTGAAACGCACCACTCGGCCTCGAATCTGAAAAAAGATTCTGAATAAGCATTCCATAACGATGCGTCTATGTTCGTATTACTTTTTTCTATCATAAGTCTTAAACGATTAATAACAGTTACATTTCATCAATTGATATAAATCAACAAACTGAATGGAATTAACATTTGAGCATTGTTAGCATGCTGTTAACAATATAAAATCCGCTCCATATCTTAGGGTGTTTACGTTTCAGGCCCCACAGAAAGCAGGAAATGAAAGGTAAACAAGCCCTTTAGAATAAACGTCGCCATTGGATACTGGTGAGTTGGCAAAATTCCATGGAGGGCGGATAACTGAAAGAAGTGTTTTTTTGATCAACTTGATTTATTATCAAAATCACATTACCTGTATGTTATATTTTTGCCTAGAATTTATTCTATTAGCACAATTTTGTCACAAATTTAGGTACCGCCAATGCAAACCCCGCAGATTCTTATCGTTGAAGATGAGCAAGTAACTCGTAACACTCTTAAGAGTATTTTTGAAGCAGAGGGATACGCTGTTTTTGAAGCCAGTGACGGTGAAGAGATGCACCAAGTGTTGTCTGACAACTCAGTCAACTTGGTTATTATGGACATTAATCTTCCAGGCAAGAATGGCCTTCTGTTAGCGCGTGAACTACGCGAACAAGCGAACATTGCTTTAATGTTCCTGACAGGCCGTGACAATGAAGTGGACAAGATCCTAGGTCTTGAGATTGGTGCAGATGACTACATCACTAAACCATTCAACCCACGTGAACTGACTATTCGTGCTCGCAACCTACTTAGCCGCTCAATGAGCTCTAACGCGGTGCAAGAAGAGAAACGCTCAGTAGAAAAGTATGAATTCAATGGTTGGGTACTGGACATCAACAGCCGCTCTCTAGTAAGCCCTGCTGGTGATAGCTACAAGCTCCCTCGCTCTGAGTTCCGAGCTCTACTGCACTTCTGTGAGAACCCAGGTAAGATTCAAACTCGTGCCGATCTTCTTAAGAAGATGACTGGCCGTGAACTTAAGCCGCATGACCGTACTGTAGACGTAACGATTCGTCGTATTCGTAAACACTTTGAGTCTGTTTCAGGTACTCCTGAAATCATCGCGACTATCCACGGCGAAGGTTACCGCTTCTGTGGCGATCTAGAAGACTAATTGAATCGCTAATACGCAAAGGGCTTGCTCATTGAGCAAGCCCTTTTATTTTGGGGTTAGCAATTAGCGGACAATCACTGAATCTAATAAACCTTGTTAATCTTCACGTACTTTTCCACTAACCAGCGCTGTTTACCTGCGTCGTCTAAAAGTACCGCGATATCAACCGATTTTTCTGTGTCCGCGTCTACCTGAGACGTGAAGGCTACTTCCCATTGGCTCTCACTATGAGTTCGAGTTTCTAAAGAGTCTTCATCCACCCACCACTCTTTTTCCCCTTGCTTGATGATAAGCGCTTCGGCAGTCAGGTTGGCTGGGAGTAACTGGTCTCCTTCAAGGTAAAGTGATCCTTGAATGCTTTGCTCTTGTACTTCCCCAACGGTCGGCATCAGGTTCACCCATAAGTTACTTTTAAGCTCGACATTCACCTGGTTAATCGTAATCTGACTGTTTTGTTGCCAGTTCACACTTGGAACGGAACTGCAGCCAGCCATCAATGCTATAACCAACGCCAACGGTGCGATTTTTTTCATGTTATTTCCTTTGTTCCAACCAACTTTTGAGGACTTGAATATCGTTTTGGTATTCATTTTTGATCTCTTCAACCCAGTCTGAAATGTTTTCCCACCATGCTGGCATATCGGGAGATTGCGCTTTCTGCGCCACACTTTGGATACGTTTGAGGCCAATCGAACCTGCAGCGCCTTTAATTTTATGCGCTTCAGAAACAATCCCATCTTGATCTTTTGCCGTCATGTTTGAGTCTAAGACATCAATATAGTCTGGCATCATGTCTTCAAACATTTTTATGCTGTCGTAGACCGGCTTGGCACCAACAATGTCGACGTAAGACTCTAACATATCCATATCGAGCAAGTGTGTCTCAATCACAGGAGAGGGGGTCGGCTCTTCCACTGTTTCTGGAACGCTCTCAGGTTGCTCTTGCTGCTCTACCTGATGCGCGAAGAACTTATCAATTACAGACTGAATGGCGTTCACAGCAAGCGGTTTACTGATGGCATCATCCATACCGTTATCTAAGTATTCACGACGATCTTTCATCACATTAGCTGTTAGGGCGACCAATGGAGGCAGATTGTTATAATGCTCGCGATAATAATTTGCGACATCAAACCCCGTCATATCAGGCAGCTGAATATCCAACAACGCCAAGTCATATTTTTCTGGCACAAAGTTCACGAGCGCTTCTTGTCCCGTCATCGCCACGGTAACGGAGTGTCCTAAGCTCTCAAGCAACGATTTGGCCACGGTGACGTTAAGCTCAATGTCTTCAACCATAAAGATGTTGAGATGCACATTATCGCGTTTTGCATCAATGACAGGTTCTTCGAGTTCCACAATAGGAACGTGAATCGATACGGTAAAAGTACTACCAAAACCTTCTTCACTGGCGACAGTAATGTCACCATCCATCATATTGATCAGCTGTTTTGACACCGCCAAGCCTATACCAGTCCCGACAGCATGTAGGTTGTCTTTACCTGATTTCACTTGGTAATACATGGCGAAGATTTTATCGAGCTCATCTTCCGGTATACCAATACCTGTGTCTTCCACTTCCATAATAATGGTGGCAAAATCGTCTTCTACATCCGCGCTCACCGTCATCACAACGCCACCTTCTTTGGTAAACTTCATTGCGTTGCTGACCAAGTTCCAAATTACCTGACGCAAACGGGTCGCATCCACTTCAATTGCTTTTGGTAAATCACTCAAACGTTCTAAGTCAAAACGCAGCCCTTTTTGCTCCGCCATCAAAGCAGAGATGCTTTCAATCTCAGCGACGAAGTCTTCGAAGTTAAGTGGCGCAGGTAATAGTTCTAGCTTGCGGCGATCAAACTTATCCATATCGATAATATCGTTGAAGATGTTACCTAGCGTAATCGCACTCACATTGATGGTCTGCATGTGTTTGCGCTGCTCTTCTGTCAACGGACTATCGAGAAGCATGCGACTTAAGCCCACAATGCCATTTAGTGGCGTTCGCAGTTCATGACTGATGGTTGAGATGAAAGTAGTTTTATCACGGCTTGCTTTCTCTAACGACTCTTCATGACGTTTACGTTCAGTGATATCACGGCCAAAACCTACCAAGCCAAGGTGACGACCATCTTTGCTGTAAAACGGCACTTTACGCAGTTCAAAGTAATGTTTGCGTCCATCAGGATACTCTAGCCACTGCTCGTAAGTGATGGCTTGATTATCGGCGAAGACCTTTTGGTCAGTATCAACGATGTGCTCAGCGATTTCTTTGCTATACACATCCCAAGGGCTTAATCCGACTAACTGGTGCTCTTTCTTGCCCGTTAGCTCTTCCATTGCCCGGTTACAACCGGAGAACACACCATCGGCATTGCGGTAGTAAATTAAGTCTGGCGAGGCATCAATAAATGAACGCAGTAGCGCAGTGCGTTCCGCAAGCTCTAACTGAGTACGCTCTCGTTGGAACACCTCGTTTTCGAGATCTTGCATCGCCTCTTCACGAGCTTCTTCTGCTTTAATGCGCTCTTCAATTTCTTGGTTGAGCTTTTCGATGTTTTGTTGCAGTTGATAATTCAGTTCTTGGTCTCGCGAGCGCATGTCTTTCAGTTTGGACACCAACTTGGTTAAACGCTGGCGAGACTCTTCTAGCTGATCAACAACAACAGAAAGAAAATAAACCGCCCAAGGTGTAATCAAGAGACCAAAAAACACCGAACGGACAATGTCGATATCGTCGACTCGCCCCTTGAGAGCTAAAGTAATCCCCACCTGCACCACAACGGCTAATGCCACCAGCGCAAGGGCCAGCAAAATCGAGAAACGAACAATCCCCAGTTTGACTAGCAAGTCGACATAATACTGGGCGAGATTTTTCATGGGTTTCATTAACTACTCCATGGTGCTGGCTAGATGTTGCCCTTCAATGATAAAAAACGAGCAGACATATTCGGCCTAACGCAATTTAGGTCTGTGTGATTAGTGAAAAATACGTAGTGCGAACTGCGCTTGCTAAACAAGATAAAAAGATAAGTTAACCAACGAACGCACAGGCTTCGGTAAGTTTAACGTGTTTAATACGGCGATTTAAACAATCAGCTATCAACTTAGAGCAAGCGGTCACAAAGCGTTAGCAAGAACTGGGGTGAATACAGGTGCGATTACGTCCATCAGCTTTGGCTTGGTATAGCGCACTGTCAGCCATGGCAATACCCATTTCCGGTTCATCACCATGTTGAGGAATATAAGAGACAAGACCGATACTGACCGTGAGACGTTCCGAAGCTTCTGAGCTGTCGTGCTCCATATCGAGTTGTCGAATTTGTTCATGAATACGCTGCGCTACATTGCTCGCGCCTTCCGTTGTGGTATTCGGCAGGATAAAACCAAACTCCTCACCACCATAACGCGCAACACAATCCGAAGAGCGATTGATGACTTTTGTGAATACGGTAGCAACACTGACCAATGCTTCATCACCTTGCTGATGGCCGTAACAATCGTTGTAATCTTTGAAAAAGTCGATGTCACACAACATGATAGTGAGCGGCAGCTTTTCGCGGGCATGGTGGTACCATAGTACCTGCAGTTGTTCATCGAAGCGGCGTCGGTTCGATACTTGAGTTAAGCTATCCATAAAGCTCAACTTTTCTAACTCTAAATTGGCTCTCTCCAACTTTTGTTCGGCAAGGTAACGTTCAGAAATATCACGCGCCATGATCAGCACACCATTCGTTCCTGAAGCTTTATCTTTAAAAGGCGATTTCACCACATCAAACCACGTACTTTTGCCATCACTGCTAACGACTTTATCTATGTATCGGACAGGCTCTGACTGACGCAATGCATCCAAATCACTAGCGGCTAAGCGAGCGTACATCTCTTCAGGAATGACATCTTGAAGGCGCTTACCGATCAAATCAGACACGTCTGAAATACCTAATGCATTAACGAACGGTTTATTACACGCTTGATAGACCATATTCTCATTGAAGATACCGATAGAGTCAGGGCTAGCGTCAAGAATAGTCTGTAAGATGGTATCCCTTTGCGCCAACGCAACTTCTGTATCTTTACGGCGCTCCATTTCATCTCTCAGGTTCTGCTGCATTTTGTGCCACTCGGTCACATCATGACTAATGGATAATGTACCGATCAGCTCACCACTCGGTGACACAAGGGAATTTTGATTCACTTCCAATAAGCAACTGCGACCTTGTGGATCCGTCGTCCACTTGCGCTCACTCTTTCTGCTAGCCTCACCCATGGAAACCTTTGATGCGCAGGCTTCTTCCCTTCGCCCTTCCCAAAATTGATCAAATGCTCGGTTCGTCGTTAATAAATTCCCTTGGCGATCTTGGGTACAAATTAACTCAGAGAGTGAGTCTAGTGCCGAACGAGCAATCGTTAATTGCGCAAGCTCTTGTTGCTGCTCTTGATGAGTGGATTGATATGGCTGCGCGTAGATGATCCAAACACGGTGATTGCGCAGCAAACTCTTTCTTCCTGACAACTCCACCTTGATAGATTCGCTTTCAGATAAGCGCCAATCAAATACCTGCTGGCTAAAATGACGACTAGAGACACTGTCTAGAAACGACTCAAGCTCACGAATATCGAATAAAGCGGGATACAAATATCCCGTGCCTAGAGAGCGAATACCTAATAATTGCATCGCAGCTTGGTTAGATAACAAGATCTGAGCATGGCCAGTATCCAGCACTATGACTGGATAGGGTGAATCCGTTACGAGTTGCTTAAGTGATGTTTGAAAGTGCAAATAGATCAGTGCTAACGCGCACACGCTAGCAATTAATAACAAGACGACATAGCCATAACCGCCTTGACCATCCCAAAGCCAATTGAGTAACTGATCCATCGTTTAAACCTTTAAAAAAAACTGGTTAAAATATATCAGTTATTTATTGAGCGATCTGCTATTAATTCCGGTTTAGTATAGATAAAAGCGTTTCCCGTTAGGCTTCCTTGAGCACCATGTTCACTGAGGGATCGACCAATTTCAGTCATCGCCAGCCAGCGGTTTTCACACCACAGTGGTGATAATAAGGTAGGTCTACGAGCTGCTGATGAAACCCGATGGTAAATCACGTCCGGTGGCGTCATACGAATAATCTCACTGGCAATTGCGACATACTCTTCTAGCTCTGGCGCCTCTAATCGTCCTGCACGCCACGCTTTCGCCATGGTGCTGCCTTCCACGATATGAAGACCATGTAACTTGATGCCATCAGTGCCCACAGCCAACACTTTTTTCAGCGTCTCAATGTTATCGTCGCGGCTTTCTTTCGGTAATCCCACAATTAAATGAGTACAGACTTTAATACCTAGCGCACGCGCACGCTTGGTGATTTCGGCATAACATTCGAAATCATGACCGCGATTGATGCGCTTAAGGGTGTCGTTATTAGCGGTTTGAAGCCCTAACTCTAGCCAAATTTCATAACCTTGCTTTACATAGTCAGACAGTAAATCTAATACGGCATCAGGCACGCAATCTGGACGAGTCCCGACACACAATCCCACAATATCAGCCGCTTTTAGTGCTTCTTCATACATATTTTTCAGCACTTGCACTTCCGCATAAGTACTGGTGTAAGCCTGAAAATAAGCGAGATACTTCTTCGCTCGATGAATTTCGCCCGCACGATCTTTCAACTGATCGTGAATACTCTTTATCTGTACTTCTTCATCCGCAAACGAAGCCACATTACAAAAAGTACATCCTCCCCGACCAATCGTGCCATCTCGGTTAGGGCAACTAAATCCACCGTGCAACGTTAGTTTATGGACTTTTTCACCGTATCGACGCTGAAGATCTTGGCCGATTGTATTGACCAACTCATGTAACTGCATAAATTCTCACCAACAATGAACCGTAATCAATCTCACTACGATCTGTGTAAATAAATTACATCCCTGCAAGAAAAAACACACAATACTAGTCAATTCAAACAAACATCATACGGCTCAAAATCAATAAACCTGCATAAATACAGATAAAAAACGTTCATGTTGCGTAAATGTTAAACTAAAAATGCATAATTAAACGAAAAAATTGGGTCACAACGTCGACTTTTTCATTGCATTCTGAAGTGACAAAATTGTAGGATACTTACACAACCCCGTTATTTTTGTGACTTTTATTACAAAGTACACTGCGGGATTTGTCGGTGTTATCCCACTCCTACCTATATAAATCACTAAATAGTGGCAATAAATAAAGGGATACCACCAAGGATTGTTTTTCTCGCAAAACTTTTCCTGCGAGATACGGAAAGGAATCAAGATCGGTCAACCTAGATCGGTGGCGATAATAAATATAAAGGACAAGACGTAATCAATGGTCTAGGTGGCATTTGCCTGCCTGGTGCTTTTGCGTCGACATTGAACTGGAAGGATGTATCTATGGTAGATAGAGAGCAAAATCCACAGGGTCTATATACTCCTGAATTGGAGCATGACGCGTGTGGTATCGGTTTTGTTGCTCACCTTAAAAACCGTAAATCTCATGAAGTAGTGACTCAAGCATTGGATATGCTAGCTCGCATGGAGCACCGTGGTGGTCAAGGTTGTGATCCATGCAGCGGTGATGGTGCGGGTATCTTGCTACAAAAACCTCATGAATTCCTATTAGAAGAGGCCGTTAAGCTCGGCATTAAACTACCTTCATTTGAAAAGTATGGTGTGGGTGTCGTACTTTTCCCGAAAGACGAATACAAACGCGAGCAATGCCGTGACATTCTAGAACGCAACGCTCAGCGTCTAGATCTTGAAGTTATCGGCTACCGCGTATTGCCAACCGATAACTCAATGATCGGTGCCGACCCGCTAAGCACAGAGCCTCAGTTTGAGCATGTGTTTATCTCTGGTGGTCCAGGTATTACACCTGAAGAGCTAGAGCGCAAACTGTACGTACTTCGTAACTACACTGTACGTGTTTGCCTAGAAAGCGTTTCGAACATTGGTGATGACTTCTATATTAACTCTATGTCTTACAAGACATTGGTGTACAAAGGTCAGTTAACGACCGAGCAAGTACCTCAGTACTTCCTTGATCTGCAAAACCCGACCATGGTGACCGCACTGGCACTGGTACACTCTCGCTTCTCCACCAACACCTTCCCGAAATGGCGTCTTGCACAACCTTTCCGTTACATTGCCCACAACGGTGAAATCAATACAGTTCGAGGTAACTTGAACTGGATGAAAGCCCGTGAGGCGATCATTGAATCCGATCTATTTACCCAAGCTGAAATCGACATGCTGCTTCCTATTTGTCAGGAAGGCAGTTCGGATTCATCTAACTTTGACATGGCTCTTGAGCTCCTAGTTCTTTCTGGTCGCAGCCTGCCGCACGCATTGATGATGATGATCCCGGAAGCATGGCAAGAAAACAAAAACATGGATCCTAAGCGTCGCGCGTTCTATCAGTACCACGCGAACATCATGGAACCATGGGATGGTCCGGCTTCAGTATGTTTTACTGATGGTGTTCAAGTTGGTGCGACACTCGACCGTAACGGTCTGCGCCCTTCTCGCTACACAGTGACCAAAGATAACTTCCTAGTAATGGCATCAGAATCTGGTGTTGTGGATATTGAGCCAGAGAACGTTGAGTTCCGCGGTCGTCTACAACCAGGTCGCATCTTCGTTGCAGACTTAGAGCAAGGTCGCATCATCTCTGATGAAGAAGTGAAAGACACCATCGCAACGGCACAGCCTTACGAAAAGTGGGTAGAAGAAAACCTACTAAGCTTGAAGAAGCTGCCAGATGCGAGCAACCAATTCAGCCAACCTAAGCCAGAACATCTTCTACACCGCCAACAAGCGTTTGGCGTAAGTACTGAAGAAGTGAACGAAATCATCGTTCCAATGGCAAATGAAGGTAAAGAGCCATTATCAGCCATGGGTGCCGACTGGCCTCTTGCAGTGCTATCTCATCAGTCGCAACATCTTTCAAACTACTTCAAGCAGCTGTTTGCACAGGTAACTAACCCACCGATCGATCCGATCCGTGAGCGTATGGTGATGTCGCTGAACACTTACTTGGGTAAAGACCAAAACCTTCTGACTGAAACACCACTTCACTGTCAGAAAGTCGAATTGGAATCGCCTGTTCTTGCGAACTCTGAGCTTGAGAAACTGCGTGCTATTGACAACGAGCATCTTCAGGCGAAGACACTGGATATCGTATTCCAAGCCAGTGAAGACCAAGGCAAGCTTGAGCGCGCACTAAAACGTATCTGCCAATACGCAGAAGACGCGGTTATTGATGGTTACTCAATCATCCTGCTAACTGACCGCGCAGTGAACTCAAACCACGCGGCGATCCCAGCAATGCTGGCAGTTGGTGCAGTGCATCACCACTTGATCCGCAAAGGTCTACGTGCTAAGTGTGACATTGTGGTTGAAACCGGTGACGCGCGTGAAACGCACCACTTTGCAACCCTTATTGGCTATGGTGCAAATGCGGTTAACCCTTACCTAGTTATCGAAACTATCATTGAACTACAACGCACGAAGAAGCTGGATCCAGAAGCGAACCCTCGTGATCTGTTCAACAACTACCGTAAAGCGATCAATGGCGGTCTTCTGAAGATCTTCTCGAAGATGGGTATCTCAACCCTGCAGTCGTACCACGGTGCGCAAATCTTCGAAGCCTTAGGTATTCATAAGTCAGTGGTAGACAAGTACTTCACAGGTACAGTTTCTCGTATCCAAGGTCTCACCCTTGACGATATTGCTAAAGAAGTGCTCGTTCGTCACCGCATCGGTTACCCACAACGCGAAATCCCAATTCAAATGCTGGATGTGGGTGGTGTGTACCAATGGAAACAGCGTGGCGAGAAGCACCTATTCAACCCAGAAACCATTTCTCTACTGCAAGAGTCTACGCGCAACAAGAACTACGATCAGTTCAAGCAGTACGCGACAGCAGTCGATAAACAAGGTGACAACGCGGTAACGCTACGTAGCCAGCTAGAATTCATTAAGAACCCAGCTGGTTCTATCTCTATCGACGAAGTCGAACCAATTGAAAGCATCGTGAAACGCTTCGCGACGGGTGCTATGTCATTCGGTTCTATTTCTTACGAAGCACACTCCACATTGGCTGTTGCGATGAACCGCCTTGGCGCAAAATCGAACTCTGGTGAAGGTGGTGAAGACCCAATGCGTTTCGAGCGCAAAGAGAACGGCGATTGGGAACGCTCTGCAATCAAGCAGGTAGCTTCGGGTCGTTTCGGCGTAACCTCTTACTACCTAACCAACGCTGATGAGCTACAAATCAAGATGGCTCAAGGTGCGAAACCAGGTGAAGGTGGTCAGCTACCAGGCGATAAAGTAGATGACTGGATCGGTGCTACACGTCACTCAACTCCGGGCGTCGGTCTTATCTCGCCGCCACCACACCACGATATCTACTCAATCGAAGATTTGGCTCAGCTTATCTACGATTTGAAGAACGCGAACCGCGCGGGCCGTGTAAACGTGAAGCTGGTATCGGAAGCTGGCGTAGGTACGATCGCTTCCGGTGTAGCGAAAGCGAAAGCAGACGTTGTACTAATCGCAGGTTTCGACGGTGGTACTGGTGCATCCCCAATGTCTTCAATCCGTCATACTGGTCTTCCTTGGGAACTTGGTTTGGCAGAAACACACCAAACGCTACTAAAGAACGGTCTACGTAACCGTATCGTGGTTCAAGCGGATGGTCAGATGAAAACACCTCGCGACCTTGCAGTGGCAACACTACTTGGTGCAGAAGAATGGGGCGTGGCAACCGCAGCATTGGTGGTTGAAGGTTGTATCATGATGCGTAAGTGCCATAAGAACACCTGTCCTGTTGGTATCGCGACTCAGAACAAGACGCTTCGCGAGCGCTTTGATGGCCGCGTAGAAGACGTCGTAACCTTCTTCCAATACATGGCACAAGGTCTACGTGAAATCATGGCTGAACTTGGCTTCCGCACTATCGATGAGATGGTCGGCCAAGGTCAGAAGCTGAAGATTCGCCAAGACGTTTCTCACTGGAAATACAAGAACCTAGATCTGTCTCCTATTCTACACGTTGAACAACCACGTGAGTCAGACGGTATCCATAACCAAACGCAACAGAACCACAATCTGGAATCGGTACTAGACCGTAAGCTGATTCAAGCGGCGATTCCTGCTCTCGAGAAAGGCGAGGCGGTGAATGCCGAATTCCCTATCGTCAACACTGACCGTTCTGCGGGCACCATGCTGTCGAACGAAATCTCGAAAGTGTACAAAGATGCCGGCCTACCTCGACCAATGAACGTGAAGTTCAAAGGTTCAGCGGGTCAGTCATTCGGCGCATTCCTAGCTAAGGGCGTGAAGTTCGAAGTAGAAGGCGACGCGAACGACTACTGGGGTAAAGGCTTATCTGGCGGTACGTTAGTACTTTACCCAGACGCAAAATCAAGCATTGTCGCGGAAGACAACATCGTGGTTGGTAACGTGTGTTTCTACGGTGCTACTTCGGGTGAGTCTTTCATTCGCGGTATGGCTGGTGAACGTTTCTGTGTTCGTAACTCAGGTGCGAAAGTCGTAGTAGAAGGCGTCGGTGACCACGGTTGTGAATACATGACGGGCGGTGCAGCAATTATCCTTGGTTCAACAGGTCGTAACTTTGCCGCAGGTATGAGTGGCGGCGTGGCTTACGTATGGGATAAATCAGGTGACTTTGAGTCAAAACTGAACCCAGAGCTAGTAGACCTAGATCCAATCGAGAAAGAAGACAGAGATCTATTACTCGACATGCTAACTAAGCATGTTCAATTCACAGGAAGTGAAGTCGCTCAGTCTTTCCTAGACAACTTTGAAGCAAGCCTAGCCTCTATGGTTAAGGTGATGCCGCGTGACTACAAAGCGGTGCTTCAAAAGCGTAAAGCTGAAGCGCAGTCTCAAGGAAACGAAACTCAAGCGGAGGCAGTATAATGGGTAAGCCTACTGGATTTTTAGAGCACGGTCGTGAACTACCACAGAAGATCGACCCCGCTGAACGCATCAAGAACAACAAAGAGTTCGTTCTGAACGAGGAGTTTGGTGACAAGATCAATACTCAAGCGTCTCGTTGTATGGATTGTGGTGTGCCGTTTTGTCATAACGGCTGCCCTATCGGTAACATCATCCCAGAGTTTAACGATGCGGTTTATCGTGATAGCTGGGAAGAAGCATGGAACATTCTAAGCTCAACCAATAACTTCCCAGAGTTCACTGGTCGTGTTTGCCCTGCTCCATGTGAAAGTGCTTGTGTACTTGGCATCAACCAAGACCCAATCACTATCTGTAATATCGAGAAAACCATCGTAGAAACGGCGTATCGTGAAGGGTACGCCAAGCCAAAAACGCCACGTTCTCGCACTGGTAAAACGGTGGCGATCATTGGATCTGGACCTGCTGGTCTTGCGGCTGCTGAGCAGCTAAACAGCGCAGGCCATACCGTGACAGTATTCGAGCGAGACGAGAAGGTTGGTGGTCTGCTGCGTTTCGGTATTCCAGATTTTAAACTGAGCATGGAAGTCATTGATCGTAAGATCAATCTAATGGCAGAAGCTGGCGTTGAGTTTAAAGTAAACCAACACGTCGGTGTTGATGTAAATGCTCAGCAACTGCGTCAAGAGTTCGATGTGGTTCTACTGACGGGTGGCTCAACGGTTCCACGTGATTTGCCAGTTCCGGGTCGTGAGCTCAAAGGCGTTCACTTCGCAATGGAATTCCTAGGTCAAAACAACCGACGTGCAAATAACATGGACCTGAAAACGGAAGAGATTCACGCAAAAGGTAAACATGTGGTTGTCATTGGTGGTGGTGATACTGGTTCAGACTGTGTAGGTACGTCAAACCGTCACGGCGCAGCAAGCGTAACTCAAGTGGAAATCATGCCGATTCCACCAGAGAAGCGCCCAGCCAATATGCCTTGGCCTCAATACCCAATGATCCTACGTACTTCGACCTCTCATGAAGAAGGTGTCGATCGTCACTGGAACATCCTGACCAAAGAGTTCATCGGAAATGACAAAGGTGAAGTCACAGGCCTTCGTCTTGCTGATATCGTTTGGCAAGATGCAAAACCAGGCGAGCGCCCAAGTTTCAAAGAAGTAGAAGGCAGCGAGCGAGTGATCCCATGTGATATGGCATTCCTAGCAATGGGCTTCTTACACCCAGAACCTACAGGCGTGCTTGCTCAACTGGATATCGCGCTAGATGATCGCGGTAACGTAGCAACTCAAGGTTTTGCTACTAACCAAGAAGGCGTATTTGCTGCTGGTGATATGCGAACAGGCCAATCTTTGGTGGTTCGTTGTATCAACGAAGGTCGCGAATGTGCTCGTGCTATAGATGACTACCTAATGGATGGCACAAACCTAGAAGCAAAAGCAGATTCACTGATGCTTTCTGCTTAACGGAAGTATTCACGCTTCCCTCTTTCAATGCCATAAATAGCCATCAGCGATATCGATGGCTATTAGCAAAGAAAGAAAACAATTCCTTCCAATCTTTCTATTTTGACCAGCATTTTATGCTGGTCTTTTTTATTTCCCACAGAATCAAATGTTACTTTTTTGTAACAATCAATTTTCTATCTATTTGAAATCATTAAACTATTTTAGCTTATTAAATGGTAAATCGCATATTCACGTGATTATCCACTAATAGCTTGACCTTTTTTACAATAAGCTATAGCTTGTGAAGTTGATGAAAATAAAACACTCAAAAAATGTTAAATATTTCACAGCTTTTATTGAATAAATATACATAAAACCATAAAGATGACGCATATTCAGTCATCACTATCAACGTAAGCAGTGTTGATATATCTGTCGGGATGACGGATAAGCAAAGGGAGAATTGCAATGGCTCTTTATGATCCAAGTCTTGAGAAAGACAACTGTGGATTTGGCTTGATCGCGCATATGGAAGGCGAACAAAGCCACAAGCTGGTTCGTACAGCAATTTCTGCACTTGACCGAATGACCCACCGTGGTGGTATTGCCGCCGATGGTAAAACCGGTGATGGTTGTGGTCTTCTATTACAAAAGCCCGATTCCTATTTACGTCTTATTGCCGAAGAAAATGGTTTCAACCTTGGCAAGCAATACGCCGTAGGGATGATTTTCTTCAACCAAGATCCGGTCAAAGCTCAACTCGCTAAAGACATCGTCAACAGAGAACTTGCGCAAGAGACGCTAACAGTGGCCGGTTGGCGTGAAGTTCCAACCAATTCAGAAGTGCTCGGTCCAATTGCGGCTAACTCGCTTCCAAACATTCAGCAAGTCTTTATCTCTGCACCGGCTGGTTGGCGAGAGCGTGACATTGAACGCCGTCTCTACATCGCACGCCGTCGCATCGAGAAACAAATCACCGAAGATCCTGATTTCTACATCTGTAGCTTGTCGACTCAAGTTTTGGTGTACAAAGGCCTGTGCATGCCTGCGGACTTGCCTCGCTTCTACCTTGATCTTGCTGATCTACGCATGGAATCCGCTATCTGTCTGTTCCACCAGCGTTTTTCTACCAATACTCAACCGCGTTGGCCATTGGCTCAGCCGTTCCGCTATCTTGCTCATAACGGTGAGATCAACACCATTGAAGGTAACCGCCAATGGGCGCGCGCGCGCGCTTACAAGTTCTCGTCACCACTGCTGCCCGATCTTCAAACTGCAGCACCATTTGTAAACGAGACAGGTTCAGACTCCTCTAGCTTGGATAATATGCTGGATCTCTTCTTAGCTGGTGGCATGGATATCTTCCGCGCCATGCGTATGCTTGTGCCGCCTGCATGGCAAAACCATCCAGATATGGATCCGGATCTGCGGGCGTTTTACGATTTCAACTCCAAGCACATGGAACCATGGGATGGCCCAGCAGGTATCGTACTGTCCGATGGTCGTTATGCTGCTTGTAATCTAGACCGAAATGGTCTGCGTCCTGCACGTTATGTAATTACCAAAGACAAGTTGATCACTCTGGCATCTGAGGTAGGGATTTGGAATTACGCCCCAGATGAAGTTGCCGAAAAAGGGCGTGTAGGTCCGGGTGAATTGCTCGTCATCGACACTCGTAAAGGTAAGCTTTGGCAGTCTAGCGAGATCGATAATGATCTGAAATCTCGTCACCCTTATCGCGAATGGATGGAAAACAACGTTCGCAAACTCACACCATTTTCTCAGCTACCTGAGGATCAAGTAGGCGAGCGCAGCTTTGATGAAGACTTACTTAAGACTTATCAAAAGCAATTCGCGATGACGAACGAAGAAGTCGACCAAGTTCTGCGTGTACTCGGAGAAATGGGCCAAGAAGCCGTTGGTTCTATGGGTGACGATACTCCAATGGCAGTGCTCTCCTCAAAAGAGCGCTTGGTAACTGACTACTTCCGCCAGAAGTTCGCTCAGGTCACCAATCCACCGATCGATCCACTGCGTGAAAAACACGTGATGTCACTGGCGACCAGTATCGGTAAGGAAATGAATGTCTTCTGTGAAACCGATGGCCACGCGCATCGCGTAACATTTGATTCGCCTGTACTGCTTTATTCAGACATGCAGCAACTGCTCGAGCTTGGTGACGATCACTACCGTAATACCATTCTAGATATCAACTACGACCCACAAGAGAAAGATCTTAAACAAGCCATTAATGATCTCTGTGAGCAAGCAGAGCAAGTCGTACGTGAAGGCACGGTTTTAGTGGTACTTTCAGATCGCGCTTTGGTCAAAGGCAAGTTACCAATTCCAGCGGCAATGGCAGTCGGCGCCGTTCAAACTCGTTTGATTGATGCGAACTTACGTTGCGATGCCAACATTGTAGTCGAAACCGCAACTGCACGTGACCCACACCAATTTGCTGTCTTGCTTGGCTTTGGTGCGACTGCAGTTTACCCATACCTTGCTTATGAAGCGTTAGGTAAACTGATTGATGATAAGGCACTAGAGAAAGACTATCGCGATGTGATGCAGAACTACCAATACGGCATCAACAAGGGCCTGTATAAAATCATGTCAAAGATGGGGATCTCAACCATCGCCTCTTACCGCTGCTCACAACTGTTTGAAGCAGTTGGCTTGAACCAAGATGTGGTCGATCTGTGTTTTAAAGGCGTCACAACTCGTATTGAAGGCGCAAATTTTGACGACTTCCAGCAAGATCTTACAAACTTATCTCGCAAAGCATGGGCGAAACGTAAATCGATTGATCATGGAGGCTTGTTAAAGTATGTCCATGGAGGTGAGTATCATGCTTACAACCCGGATGTTGTCGGCACGCTGCAACAGGCCGTTAAATCTGGCGAAAGTAACGACTATCAGAGCTTTGCTAAGCAGGTAAACCAACGCCCTGTTGCTATGTTGCGTGACTTAATGTCGCTGAAAAAATCAGACTCACCGCTGCCACTTGAGCAAATAGAACCGAAAACCGAACTGTTCAAACGCTTCGACTCTGCGGCCATGTCCATTGGCGCACTTAGCCCTGAAGCGCATGAAGCACTCGCGACTGCGATGAACCGTCTTGGTGGCTATTCAAACTCCGGTGAAGGTGGTGAAGATCCTCGCCGTTTCGGCACTGAACGTAACTCGCGCATCAAGCAAATTGCTTCTGGCCGATTTGGTGTCACGCCTCATTACCTTACTAATGCGGATGTACTACAAATCAAGGTAGCGCAAGGAGCTAAACCAGGTGAAGGTGGTCAGCTACCGGGACACAAAGTCACCGCAGAAATCGCCAAGCTACGTTACTCCGTGCAAGGGGTGACGTTAATCTCCCCTCCTCCACATCACGATATTTATTCAATTGAAGATTTGGCCCAGCTGATCTTCGACCTTAAACAAGTCAACCCGAATGCGCTGGTTTCGGTGAAACTCGTCTCCGAGCCAGGTGTCGGCACCATCGCAACGGGCGTAGCCAAGGCTTACGCTGATCTCATTACCATCTCGGGTTACGACGGCGGTACGGCAGCAAGCCCACTGACTTCGGTAAAATACGCAGGTAGTCCATGGGAATTAGGTCTAGCAGAGACACAACAAGCACTGGTTGCTAATGGTCTGCGTCATAAGATCCGCCTACAGGTAGATGGTGGTCTAAAGACTGGTTTAGACGTAGTTAAAGCCGCAATTTTAGGTGCAGAAAGCTTCGGTTTTGGTACTGCACCAATGGTCGCTATGGGTTGTAAGTTCCTACGAATTTGTCACCTCAACAACTGTGCAACAGGGGTTGCGACTCAAGACGAGACACTGCGTAAAGAATACTTCAAAGGTCTACCAGAAATGGTGATGAATTACTTCACCGGACTGGCAGAAGAAGTGCGCGAGCTGCTTTCTGAGCTAGGCGTTGAAAAACTGACGGACTTGATTGGTCGTACCGATTTACTTGAAGCAGTAGAAGGCTTTACCGCGAAGCAAACCAAATTGGATCTATCCAACATTCTAGAAGCTCCCGTCTCGCCTGAAGGTCATCCGCTGTTTTGGACAGAGCCAAACAAACCGTTTGATAAAGCTGAGCTCAATCAAAAGATCATTGATGATGCCATGCATGCGGTAGAAAACAGCCAATCAGCAAGTTTCTTCTACAATGTCATCAACACTGATCGTTCTGTGGGTGCTCGCTTATCTGGCGAAATAGCGAAGCGCTATGGCAACCAAGGATTGGCGGCTTCCCCTATCAAAATCTATCTTGACGGCACTGCCGGCCAGTCGTTTGGCGTTTGGAATGCGGGTGGCGTAGAGCTTTACCTCACGGGCGATGCGAACGACTACGTGGGCAAAGGCATGGCGGGTGGTAAAGTGGTTATCAAACCTCACCTTGGTACCGCATTTAAATGCAATGAAGCAACTATCATTGGTAACACCTGCCTGTACGGCGCGACTGGCGGCAAGCTGTTTGCGGCGGGTAAAGCAGGTGAACGTTTCGGCGTACGAAACTCAGGTACGATAGCCGTCATTGAAGGTGCTGGCGATAACGCTTGTGAGTACATGACCGGCGGTATTGTTGCTATTCTTGGTGCGACAGGTGTGAACTTTGGCGCAGGTATGACCGGGGGCTTTGCCTATGTTCTGGATGAAAACCAAAGCTTTGAAGGTCGAGTCAATACTGAGTCAGTAGAAGCCATCTCATTGTCCGATCTTTACATCCACCAAGAACATTTGCGTGGCCTAATTGCGGAACACCTTGAAGAAACAGGGTCGAGTCATGCTGAAAATATTTTGGCGAACTTTGATGAATGGATTCCAAAGTTCTATTTGGTGAAACCACAAGCGGCAGATCTTCGCACGCTACTTGGTCACCAGAGCCGCAGTGCCGCAGAGCTGCGCGTTCAAGCACAGTAATCATGGAGGATGTTTGAATCATGAGCCAGAACGTTTATCAATTTATCGATGTTCAACGTGTCGATCCGGCTAAAAAGCCGATCAAAGTTCGTAAGATCGAGTTCGTTGAAATCTACGAGCCGTTTACTAAGCAACAAGCCACTGCACAAGCGGATCGCTGCTTAGATTGTGGCAACCCATATTGTGAATGGAAATGCCCAGTCCACAACTACATCCCTCAATGGTTAAAACTTGCCAATGAAGGTCGTATTCTTGAAGCGGTTGAACTATCGCATCAAACCAATAGCCTACCGGAAGTATGTGGGCGCGTTTGTCCTCAAGACCGCCTATGTGAAGGTTCATGCACGCTTAATGATGACTTTGGTGCCGTCACCATCGGTAACATAGAAAAGTACATTACCGACAAAGCGTTTGAAATGGGCTGGAAGCCAGATATGTCCAAGGTGGAGTGGACCGATAAAAAGGTCGCAATCATTGGAGCAGGCCCAGCTGGCTTGGCTGCCGCGGATATCCTAGTGCGCAATGGCGTTAAGCCAGTCGTGTTTGACCGCTACCCTGAAATTGGAGGCCTTCTGACCTTCGGCATTCCTTCATTCAAGCTTGAAAAAGGCGTGATGGAAAACCGCCGCCGTGTGTTCACTGAAATGGGCGTCGAGTTCCGCATGAACATGGAAGTCGGTAAAGATGTGCAAATGCAAGAGCTGCTTGATGAATACGATGCTGTTTTCTTGGGCGTTGGCACTTATAAATACATGCGTGCAGGTCTAGATAATGAAGATGCGCCGGGTGTGTATGACGCGCTGCCATTTTTAATTTCGAATACCTACAAAGTCATGGAGCTTGAGAACAACCAACCTTTTATCGACATGGCAGGAAAGAAAGTGGTCGTGCTTGGTGGTGGCGATACTGCAATGGACTGTGTACGAACCTCTATTCGCCAAGGAGCCTCCAATGTGATTTGTGCTTATCGTCGTGACGAAGCCAACATGCCAGGTTCACGTCGAGAAGTAAAAAACGCTAAAGAGGAAGGCGTGAAGTTTATGTTTAACCTGCAACCACTCGGTGTGGAGGTCGACGCCTCAGGTAACGTATCGGGCGTTAAAGTGGTAAAAACCGCTTTAGGTGAGCCCGATGATGCAGGTCGTCGCAGACCAGAACCAGTGGAAGGCAGTGAACATGTATTGCCTGCGGATGCCGTGATCATGGCATTTGGTTTCCAGCCACACAAAATGGACTGGTTAGAACCGTATGGTGTCGATTTAGACCAATGGGGACGTATCAAGGCACCTGTTGAGCAAGCGTTCATGTACCAAACCAGCAATGCGAAAATCTTCGCTGGCGGTGATGCGGTCCGTGGCTCAGACCTCGTCGTAACCGCCATTGATGAAGGGCGAAAAGCGGCAGAAGGCATTCTTGATTACCTAGAAGTCTAATCACAGCTAACCTCACAAAAAGGATCCTATTATTGGATCCTTTTTCTTTTGTATCCATATAATTAGAAGCAAAACTATAAGAGTAAATACAATGAAAAAAGCCGCTCTCCTTTCCATCACTTTACTCAGCCTTACAGCCTGCAGCCAAGGAGTCACCAGTATGCCAGATCGTTCTCAATCACCTTGTGGTGACAAACCAAATTGCGTTTCAACTCAAGACTCAAGAGACAAGTTTCAATTAGCACCTTTTTTGCTCACTGAGTCCGCAACGTTAGATGCCATTGAGCAAGCCGCGCTTCAACTTCCTGGCGCCAAAACCGCGGTAAAAGAGGGTGATTACCTTCGGATAGAATGCACATCTAAAATCATGCGCTTCGTGGATGACCTCGAATTAAAAGTAGCAGGAGACAAACTGATTGTTCGCTCAGAGTCACGTGTGGGCTATTCTGACTTTGGCGTAAACAGAAAGCGCGCCGAACAATTACGAGAAAAGCTCACTCAAGCTAAGCTCATCAAATAGAAAACTGCTCACGGGGAGTGCTATACTCTCGGCCAACTAAAATATTTACCGAAAGAGAGTGTTATGAAAGTTGGTATCATCGGTGCGATGGAACAAGAAGTGACCATCCTGAAAGAAGCAATCACAAACTGCAAAACCGTAAATAAAGCAGGTTGTACGTTTTTCTCTGGTCAAATTAATGATGTAGAAGTAGTCGTACTACAATCAGGTATCGGTAAAGTTGCAGCTGCAGTAGGCACTACCATTCTTCTTGATGAATACCAGCCAGATGTTGTGATTAACACAGGCTCTGCTGGTGGCTTCGATTCAAGCCTAAATCTAGGTGATGTTGTTATCTCAACAGAAGTTCGTCATCACGATGCAGACGTGACCGCTTTTGGTTATGAAATTGGCCAAATGGCTGGCCAGCCTGCTGCATTCAAAGCGGATGAAAAGCTAATGGATTTAGCAGAAAAGGCACTAGCGCAAATGGAAAACACTCATGCAGTTCGCGGCCTGATCTGTACTGGTGATGCATTTGTTTGCACCGCTGAACGCCAAGAGTTTATTCGTAAGCACTTCCCATCCGTTATCGCGGTAGAAATGGAAGCATCTGCTATCGCTCAAACTTGTCACCAATTCAACACGCCGTTTGTTGTTGTGCGCGCAATCTCTGATGTCGCTGATAAAGAGTCACCAATGAGCTTTGATGAGTTCCTACCGCTAGCAGCAAAAAGCTCTTCTGAAATGGTATTCAAAATGCTGGAACTCATTAAGTAAACGACTCATTCATGGAAGAAGTTTTTCAGTCATTTTATGCCAACGGTGCGCTCCTTATTATGTGGGGCGCACTGCTCTTTCACCTTCTTTTACCAATCCCCCGTTCATCGCATCCCATCACTTTATGGCGAAAGTTAGCTGAGCAGCTCGCCAACAAAGTGAACAATAATCACAGTTACTCACAGAGCCTGACCTCCGGCAGTCTTGCATTGGGCTTGATGCTATTGCCTTGCTTGCTCTTGCTGATTGCAGTGGAGCCATTCGTTTGGCAAGTGCCTTTATACGAATTAGTGCTATTGATCATTGCTTTGGACTGGCGCAACAGCGAAGCCTTAACAAAACAACTCGTCACAAGTATGTCGAGAGAAGACAAAGCCCAGTGCCGACAATTACTGAGACCATATCTTAATCGCGATACTGACAGCCTCTCGATCATCGGCATAGGTAAAGCAAGCTCAGAAACTGTGATTATGGGATACTGCCGCAACGTAATCGGTGTGTTATTTTGGTACGCACTCGCAGGTGGTATTGGTGCGTTAATGTATCGACTAACTACAGAGTTAGCTCGAGTTTGGTCTCCTAGCCGACGCCAATATTTGCCCTTTGGTAAACCTGCCGTTCAGCTGGTTGCCGCTCTGGATATTATTCCACTTCGTCTCTTTGCCATACTTTTAGCTGTAGGAAAGAACGTAAGCAATGTGCTTTCTGGTGTACAGCAACAAGCGAAGTCTTGGCCACTACCCGGGCCTGCCTGGGTGTTGTGTACCATCGGACACAAACTACAACTCTCTTTATGCGGCCCTGCTATCTATCAAGGTATACGTGCGGAACGCGCAAAAATCGGTGGACGAATCGCCCCATCAGCTATTCACCTTTCACAAATACATACGCTGCTCGTTTGGCGAGTCTTCGTTTGGATAGCTATCCAAAGTCTGCTTTTAGGAATGATTTATCAAGGATTATGATGAATAAACTATGCTTCGCATTAACGCTGTTTGTTTCGACAGCGACCTTCGCTCAAACACCAGCGCAACGCATTGTAAGTTTAGCTCCGCATGCCACTGAAATTGCCTTTGCGGCAGGGCTAGGAGACAAGCTTGTTGCTGTCAGCGAAATGAGTGATTATCCAGAGCAGGCAAAGCAGCTGGAAAGAGTCTCTAATTACCAAGGAATTAAATTAGAGCGCATTATTGCTCTTCAACCGGATTTAGTCATTGCTTGGCCGGCAGGAAACCCGGCAAAAGAGCTGGAGAAAATTAAACAGTTCGGCATTCCTATCTATTATTCCACTACAGGCTCACTGGAAGATATCGCCAATAATATCGAGCAGCTAAGCCAATACAGCGAAACCCCGCAAATAGGACAAAAGGCCGCTGAAGATTTTAGAACGCAACTGAATACACTAAAAGAGAAGTACAACACGCATGAGAAAGTTCGTTACTTTTATCAGTTGAGTGAAAAGCCTATCATCACTGTCGCCGGGAAGAACTGGCCAAGTGAAGTCTTTACTTTTTGCGGTGGTGAAAACATTTTCGCAGCATCCAGCGCGCCTTATCCTCAGGTCAGCATCGAGCAGGTCATCACTCGCCAACCAGAGGTTATTTTTACTTCTCGTCACGCAATGAGTAATGATGGTATGTGGGCAGAGTGGAGCAATGAGCTTCCCGCGCTTAGAAATAAACACATCTGGTCTCTAAACTCAGATTGGATTAACCGCCCAACCCCACGCACACTAAATGCGATCACAGAAGTGTGTGAGCACTTTAAAAGCGTTCGTCAAAAACGCTAACGATTTCGTGGCAAATACCGTACAATTTCCGCCCATTTTTTCTCACACTATATAAAGGTACTAAGTAACATGGACTCCATGCTGCTTTATATGATCGATTTGTTCGGTACCGCTGTTTTCGCTATCTCTGGCGTGTTACTGGCGGGCCGTTTAAAAATGGATCCATTCGGCGTTATCGTTCTCGGCAGTGTGACTGCTATTGGTGGCGGAACAATCCGAGACATGGCGCTAGGTGCCACTCCTGTATTTTGGATAACAGATACTACGTACTTATGGGTGATATTTGTTACGTGTCTACTAACCATGTTTGTTATTCGAAGACCCAAGCGACTCTCATGGTGGGTATTACCCGTTTGTGATGCCATCGGTCTCGCTGTATTTGTGGGAATTGGAGTAGAGAAGGCACTCGCCTACAATGCATCTGGAATGGTCGCTGTGATAATGGGGGTTATTACTGGCTGTGGAGGTGGCATTATACGAGACGTGCTGGCTCGCGAAGTTCCTATGGTATTAAGAAGTGAAGTCTACGCTACGGCATGTATTATTGGCGGCATCTTCCATACGATGGCGGTAAACATGGGTTATGACCACTCAACGGCTTTACTCGCTGGTGTAATCTCAACGCTCATTATACGTCTCGGTGCTATTCGTTGGCATCTATCCCTGCCAACTTTCGCAATTAACCGTTAAACACAAACAGCATCACTCATCATCGAGTCGACCAAGTGTCGGCTCCTCTCATTTATGCTCATTTGATTAGCCAATTCTTGGACAATTCGCTAAATTATCTCAACCATTCCTAACTTTCATTAATTATTATGTTGCTTGAAGGTATTGAGACGTTACTTGTCCTCAGTAAAGAAAAAACCATGAGCCGCACGGGCAGCCAACTCTATATTAGTCAATCTGCGGTGAGTAAGCGCATTTCGAATCTAGAGAAGAAGTTAGGAAAAAAATTGATTGAGCCAAGTGGTCGGCACATAAAGCTGACCTCCGATGGCCTTGCGCTCATCAACACGATCGAGCCAACGTTCAATGAGTTAAGAGGTCAGATCTATGATCAGCAAGAAATAGAAGATACTTCTTTGATCAAGATAGACTGCTCTGAAACCTTAGTCGCTGGATACCTTAGTGTGATCATGGCAGAACGCTTTGCCCATGACCAATACATACGAATATCGACCAATCATACACCACGCATTATTGAGAACGTCAAATCAGGTAAAGCGACACTGGGATTCTGTGCTGGTTATTTACCGCCTCATCATGGATTAATGAGCCTTCACCTCGCTGATGAACCTTTTTCAATCGTCAGTAGATACCCACTTTCGCAACTACCCAAAGCCATTTTGACCAATGACTTAACCAATCCTGCCAACACTTACCAACAGGCTATTTTGTCAAAATACGGAATTGAGCCTTTGATGGAAATGGATTCATACACTGCGGCAGCACAACTGGCTTTGGGCGGAATGGCTCCTGCTTTAATTCCTAAATCTATCCTGAAGACACTTAATATCACACCCAAATTCTGCTATGACTTTGAAGAACTAGGACAGTTAATTCGACCAATACATATCTGCTTGCGCCACAGCACATATCGCAGCGAACGAGTTAAAGCACTGACAAAATCCATTGCTGATGTTGTTGCCAAAGAAGTTTCGTTGCCATGAGCATCGACATCACAATAACTAGAGGACGAATCCATTTTTGCCCTTTACTTACCACGACCTTCGCCCCTAACTGAGCACCAAGAAAACCGCCAACAGCCATGGTTAAACCGAGCTTCCACACTGGCAACCCGGCTAAGATAAAAAAGAGTAGTGCCGCTATGTTTGACGTGAAATTGAGGATTTTTGTTCTAGCAGTGGCTTCGACCAAAGAAAAGTGACCCAGTGCAACAAAACAAACAGTAAAAATAGATCCAGTCCCAGGGCCAAAAAAGCCATCATAGAAACCGATCCCGCCACCAATGCATAGCGCAAACATCGCTTCAGATAACTTTGGTTCTCCATCGATTTTTCGCGTACTTGGCGCGAGTAAAAAATAGAGGGAAATGGCTATCAAAAGAACAGGGATCAAACTGGTGAGTACGCTAGCATCAATAAACTGCACAGCCTCGGCACCGATTGCTGCGCCTATAAAAGTGCAGAGTATCGCGAAACGCATTTCCTTTAGGCTGACAATACCGTTACGCACGAAATACCAGCTAGCAGAGAAACTGCCAAACGAACTTTGTAACTTGTTGGTTGCTAGAGCTTGAGTCGGACTCAACCCCGCAGCCAAAAGCGCAGGGAGCGTAATGAGCCCTCCCCCACCAGCCATCGCATCAATAAAGCCTGCGGCAGTCGCAACAAAAAATAGGGCCAACAAAATCTCAACCGTGATTTCCACTACACATCCTTTTTATTTAAAGAGGCATCAAAGAGGAAAAACGGTAGCACTTATTCACAAAACCACCAATGGAAAGTCAAGACACCAATCTATTCCTAATTTTCATAGAATTAATGCATAAACTTGATTCCAAACTTTTATATAAAATTTAGTTGTTAGGAAGAATTGAATCACTGTCACAAATCGATTCCTAATAATGAGATCAAACGCTTACCTTTAAATATAAAACTAGACGAATATAAAAAATCTGTTCAGCATGTAGAGTTTACATTGTCAGTGTTCGAAGTCCGATATCTGAGGAAAATACATGACTAGCAACTACCCTTTATCACGACATCAATCCTCAAAAAGTACTGGTAGTATAAGCACCTACCCACTTTATAAATCAAATAATCAACATCGAGATAAAGAAACCATTATCTTATCTATCGAGAGTTTTGATATCGTTGTCAAGAACAAAGTAAAAGACAAAGCGAAAATAGAACGTTGGAAAAACATAAAGGGAATGTTTGAAAATTCAGCAAACTATTATGCTACAGGACAGGACTTAGTTTTTATAACCAACTTATCAAACTATTTGTACGGAAATAATAGCTCTGTTATCGTCAAAAATTATTCTGGAGCTCCACATATCATACTCACAGGCTCCCCTGCTATGCACTCAAAGCTTTCTGGATTAGGAAAGTTTCTTCCCACACCAACTGTGGCAAAGTTCGCTGTTGGACCAGAAGGGGCATTACAATCCATTAGAAGTGGGGGCATAATAACAATTATCTTAATATCCACATACAGAGTGATTGACTTTTTCCTCAATGACCGTCAAACCTTAGCCAAACTATTTGGTACTTTAGCTAGTGATATAATCACTATCGGGTTATCGTCAGCTGCAGCAGCTATATTTGTAAACTTTGCCGCAGCAGTGGGTGGCAGTGTTGTAACTTTAAGCGCTGGCCCATTATTAGGGGCTATTTTGATAAGCTCGGCTGTAGGTCTTTTATTGAATAGAGAAAATGATAAACGAGGTTTAACACAGAAGTTAATAACCTCTATAGATATTTACTTAAAGCAAAGAGATATAGAAGCAAAGAAAAGAGCAAAAGAAGAATATAATGAGATTCAACGTAAGACTCAAAGTATGATCTTCTCTCAAGAAATACAGCGAGGTTTGTTACGGTGAAAAAAGAGAGTTACGACCGAACGCAAGTATTTTTTTATTTAATAGTTTTATTAGTATCCGCAATATCACTGTTAATATGTGGTTTTGATGGATTGTCAGATTTTTATATTAAAATCTATAATAATGAAAGTTATTCATCTTTTGATCAGGCTGATATTTTGATCATAGGCTCTAGTTTGATCTTATTTGAATGCTCTAGAATGTCTGTAAAAACATTAAAATCAAATAAATTCCTAACTAAAAGTGAGTTTAAAAATTCTAGTAAGGTATTTCTAATCATATCGGTAACTAGTTTTTTTCTTCTTTATCCTTCACTAATAGCGGCAGATATTTTTGCAAAAAGTAACGGATACTCTCTTGATACTGAAGAATCAACTTATAACTTAGTCTTAGAAAAAAGAATATACCGAATAGCTCCATAGTTAGTATGTTTTTAAGCTCAACACTGCTTATTTTAACTTTTGCTAATTACCTATCTGTTTAAAGAATTATGATCGGCTTAATCCCTCAGGCCTACAGGGTCAACTTTGTTGTAGCAAGTGGTAGTACTATTTCTTCATCTTTGGGAATATTGCTTGCCATAATTAGCTTGATGATCTTCAAAAGCAAAGCATACCAATCGTTCCTAGCACACTTTAATGCTCTTCATTTTAGAAAAACCTCAATATAAAAAAGCCCGCTCAAATGAGCGGGCAATGAGGTTGTCATGTAAGCCCTGATTAACGAGCTTACTGATTTTTATCTGTTACGCGTCTAGACTAGCTTTCACTTTTGCGTGTAGCTCTTGAACCGAAGTTACTGACGCTTTTGCGTCTGCAGTATGAGACATACATGTAGCGAACGCTGCGTTCAGTGTCGTTGTGTAGTTCACTTTCTCTGCCAGTGCGCCGCGACGTAGAACTTTCGAATCTTCAATCGCTTGACGACCAGCAGCCGTGTTTACGATGTAGGTGTATTCGTTGTTCTTGATACGGTCAAGAATGTGTGGACGACCTTCGTGTACTTTGTTTACCAAACGTGGGTTAATACCCGCTTCGCCCAGAATTACAGCAGTACCGTGTGTCGCATCCAACTGGTAACCCAGTTTCACTAGCTTAGAAGCCAGGTCAACAACACGCTCTTTATCGCCTTCACGTACAGACAGTAGCGCACGACCACCTTCAGGGTAAACTGCACCACAACCTAGCTCTGCTTTCGCGTAAGCTTCTGCGAATGTTGCGCCAACGCCCATTACTTCACCTGTTGAGCGCATTTCTGGGCCCAATAGCGGGTCAACGCCAGGGAATTTGTTGAACGGCAGAACCACTTCTTTCACTGAGTAGTAAGGAGGGATAATCTCTTTAGTAAAGCCTTGTGACTCTAGAGATTGACCCGCCATTACACGTGCAGCGATTTTCGCTAGAGGTGCACCTGTCGCTTTCGATACGAATGGTACCGTACGAGCAGCACGAGGGTTCACTTCGATTAGGTAAACGTCGTTGTCTTTCACAGCAAACTGCGTGTTCATCAAACCGCGTACACCGAGTTCGAACGCCAGCTTCTCAACTTGCTCACGCATCTTGTCTTGAATTTCCTGACTTAGCGTGTATGCAGGCAGTGAACATGCAGAGTCACCAGAGTGAACACCGGCTTGTTCGATGTGTTCCATGATACCGCCGATAACGACGCGTTCACCGTCACAGATAGCATCAATATCAACTTCGGTTGCATCATCCAAGAAACGGTCTAGTAGAACTGGAGACTCGTTCGATACGCTTACTGCTTCGTTGAAGTAGCGACGCAGGTCTTGCTCATCGTAAACAATTTCCATCGCACGACCACCGAGTACATAAGACGGGCGAACAACTAATGGGAAGCCAATTTCTTTCGATTTTTCAACCGCCTGTTCCATCGTTGTTACTGTCGCGTTTTCTGGCTGAAGTAGACCTAGACGGTCAACAGCTGCCTGGAAGCGTTCACGGTCTTCCGCACGGTCGATAGCATCTGGGCTAGTACCAATGATTGGAACACCAGCCGCTTCTAGAGCTCGAGCCAGTTTAAGTGGCGTTTGACCACCGTACTGAACAATCACACCTTTTGGTTTTTCGACGCGAGCGATAGACAGTACATCTTCCAGAGTTACTGGTTCGAAGTACAGACGATCAGACGTATCGTAGTCAGTAGATACCGTTTCTGGGTTACAGTTAACCATGATGGTTTCGTAACCGTCTTCACGCAGCGCAAGTGATGCGTGTACACAACAGTAATCGAATTCAATACCTTGGCCGATACGGTTTGGACCGCCACCAAGAACCATGATCTTGTCTTTGTCTGTTGGGTTTGCTTCACACTCTTCATCGTAAGATGAGTACATGTAAGCCGTATCAGAAGAAAACTCAGCGGCACACGTATCTACACGTTTGTAAACCGGGTGAATATCAAACTGCTCACGAGCACGGCGAATTTCACTTTCAGCGACACCAAGCAGTTTAGACAAGCGCGCATCAGAGAAGCCTTTACGTTTCATCTGGCGAAGCACTTCTTTGGTCAAACCTGCGTAGCCGCCCGCCTTGACTTGCTCTTCGAGTTTTACGATTTCTTCGATTTGAACCAGGAACCAACGGTCAATTTGAGTCAAGTTGAACACGCCGTCAACTGACATGCCAGCTCGGAATGCATCGGCGATGTACCAGATACGCTCAGCGCCTGCTTCTTTAAGTTCGTGACGAATCTTAGTCAGTGCATCTGGTGCTTCTAAATCGACCATCTCGTCAAAACCAGTTGCGCCAACTTCTAGGCCACGAAGTGCTTTGTGAAGAGATTCTTGTTGGTTACGACCAATTGCCATTACCTCACCAACCGATTTCATCTGAGTAGTCAGACGGTCGTTTGCGCCAGCAAATTTCTCGAAGTTAAAGCGAGGAATCTTAGTTACGACGTAGTCGATAGTTGGCTCGAATGATGCTGGTGTTGCACCGCCCGTGATGTCGTTTTGTAGTTCGTCCAGAGTAAAGCCAACAGCAAGCTTCGCGGCAATCTTAGCGATTGGGAAACCTGTTGCTTTTGACGCTAACGCAGAAGAGCGAGATACACGTGGGTTCATCTCGATGATAACCATACGGCCATCTTTCGGGTTGATACCAAACTGTACGTTTGAACCACCTGTTTCAACACCAATTTCACGTAGAACGGCTAGCGATGCATTACGCATTAGCTGGTATTCTTTGTCAGTCAGTGTCTGTGCTGGTGCTACTGTGATTGAGTCACCCGTGTGGATACCCATTGGATCAAAGTTTTCGATTGAACATACGATGATACAGTTGTCCGCTTTGTCACGAACGACTTCCATTTCGTACTCTTTCCAACCGATTAGTGACTCATCGATAAGAAGTTCGTTGGTCGGAGATAAGTCCAGACCGCGACGACAGATTTCTTCGAACTCTTCTTTGTTGTACGCGATACCACCACCAGTGCCACCCATGGTGAACGATGGACGGATGATACAAGGGAAGCCAACCATATCTAAAACTTTGTAAGCTTCTTCCATGCTCTTCGCTGTATCTGCGCGAGGACACTCAAGGCCGATAGACTTCATCGCTTTATCAAAACGAGAACGGTCTTCCGCTTTGTCGATTGCATCTGCAGTTGCGCCGATCATCTCTACGCCGAATTCTTCTAGTACGCCGTGTTTCTCTAAGTCTAACGCACAGTTAAGTGCAGTCTGGCCACCCATGGTTGGCAAAACTGCATCTGGACGTTCTTTCTCGATGATCTTACGTACTACTTCCCATTGAATTGGCTCGATGTAAGTTGCATCTGCCATTTCAGGATCAGTCATGATGGTTGCTGGGTTAGAGTTAACCAGGACAACTCGGTAACCTTCTTCGCGAAGAGCTTTACACGCTTGTGCGCCAGAGTAGTCAAACTCACATGCCTGACCGATAACAATCGGACCAGCACCAAGAATTAGAATACTTTGAATGTCAGTACGTTTTGGCATTATCTACTACTCCGAATTAAGCGCTGTGTTTTTTGATTAGTTCGATAAAGTGGTCAAATAGCGGTGCCGCGTCATGTGGACCAGGGCTCGCTTCTGGGTGACCTTGGAAGCTAAATGCTGGCTTGTCTGTGCGGTGGATACCTTGCAAAGAGCCATCAAATAGCGATACGTGAGTAGCACGTAAGTTTTCCGGTAATGTTGCTTCATCTGCCGCAAAGCCGTGGTTTTGCGAAGTGATCATCACAACGTTACGCTCTAAATCTTTTACTGGGTGGTTTGCACCGTGGTGACCAAACTTCATTTTCACCGTTTGCGCACCTGATGCTAGCGCCAGAATTTGGTGACCTAGACAAATACCAAAAATTGGCAGGCCTTTTTCTAGGAACACTTTGGTTGCTTCAATCGCGTAAGTACATGGTTCTGGGTCACCAGGGCCGTTCGATAAGAATACGCCATCTGGATTTAGTGCCAGAACTTCTTCCGCTGACGTTTCTGCAGGTACAACCGTTAAGCGGCAGCCGCGGTCAACCAACATTCGTAAGATGTTGCGTTTTGCGCCGAAGTCGTAAGCGACAACATGGTATGGCAGCTCGCTGTCATCTTTCGCCTCTGGAAGTCCACCTTCAAGCGTCCACGAACCTTGCTTCCATTGATACGCTTCTTTTGTTGTAACTTCTTTCGCAAGGTCCATTCCTTTTAAGCCTGGGAATTCTTTTGCTTTCGCTAGTGCCAAAGCTTCGTCTAGGTTGTTGCCCGCAACAATACAGCCGTTTTGAGCACCTTTTTCACGCAAGATACGAGTGAGCTTTCGCGTATCAATATCAGCGATGCCAACGATATTTTGAGACTTAAGGTAATCAGAGAGGGATTGTTCATTACGGAAGTTAGAAGCGATAAGAGGAAGATCGCGAATCACAAGGCCTTGTGCATGAATGGAAGAGGATTCTTCATCTTCGGAAGTGGTTCCGGTATTGCCAATGTGAGGATAAGTAAGGGTGACGATTTGCTGAGAATAGGAAGGATCAGTGAGGATTTCTTGATACCCCGTCATCGAGGTATTAAAAACGACTTCACCAACGGAAATACCATCTGCCCCTATGGACACTCCGTGGAACACTGTCCCATCTTCTAGGACTAACAGTGCTAATTTACCCAAGACAACCTCCAGAATAAAAATGCAAAAAAAATAAATCAAACTGCAAACATGCCTTCCTTTACCTATAAAATCTACATAAATAGGTATTTCAGACAAATTGGCGGTATTCTAAAGTTGGACTGGAAACCTGTCAACCTACAATCAAAAATAAATTATCAATTTCTAGCGAGTAAGGTCATTTCGAATCAGTAAGGCTCAAAAAGACAACTTTTGAATGCTATTACATAGGGAGGGATAGAGGTTTAATGAATTTTACAAATTTGAACTTTTTAGGGATCACAAAAAATTATGAGTTTTTAACGCAAACGTTCACCACGACAAAAATAGGAACACTTTTAACGGTTACACCCAAAAACAAAGCCAAAATAGATAAAAACACAACAAAAGTAAGTGCTAAAATCTTCTCTATCAGAATCATTTTATTTACAAATAATTCTATAGATATAAAAAAGCCGGCTAACGCCGGCGAATAATTATGTATTTAGAGTTCATTCAATCCCAAAACATCTGTCATGGTATAAAAGCCCGCAGGTTTAGCACTCAACCAAACTGCAGCCTTTACGGCTCCATTAGCAAACGTCATGCGATCAGTCGCTTTGTGCGTTATTTCCACTCGTTCCCCGATATCAGCAAACATAGCCGTATGCTCACCGACGATATCGCCAGCGCGAATCGTAGCAAAGCCGATCTCATCTTTTGTTCGTTCACCAGTAATGCCTTCTCGAGCATAGACAGCTACATCATTCAGCTTATTACCCATCGCACCAGCAATAGCTTCTCCCATTCCGATAGCGGTACCAGAGGGGGCATCAACTTTATGGCGATGGTGTGCTTCAACAATCTCGATATCACAGTAATCCCCCATTACTTTGGCCGCTTTCTCAAGAAGCTTAAAGACAAGGTTTACGCCTACAGAATAATTTGGCGCCATCACAACAGGCACTTGCTTAGCGGCTTCGTCAATCAGTTCACGCTCTGCATCACTGAAGCCAGTCGTCCCAATCACAATACTCTTTCCATGCTTCTTACACAGTTCAAGATTCGCTAATGTGCTTACTGGAGCGGTGAAATCTATGATTACATCAAAATTATCGACGTCTTTAGCAAGATCATCCGTTAAGAGCACATCGAATTTACCTTCACCACAAAGTTCACCGATATCGACACCGACAAGTGAAGACTCAGGTCGTTCTGATCCCGCGCTCACTGTCGCTTCAGGATTAAGGTGTGAAGCTTTAACCAAATTACGGCCCATTCGGCCAGCTGCTCCTGCGATTGCAATACGAACCATTGCGCTTTCTCTCCTTCTCTAGATAACGAGGTTTGCTCTCGTTCTCTCGTTTTGCTTAATCTGTTTAAACTAACAACATACTATGGTTACCACAAGCAAGTTCATCGAGCTTAAGCAAACTCTTTTACAACACGCTCCAAGATAGGTACGTTCGCTTCAGGAAAGGTGTAGTCGCCCAATTCGCTGATCTCAACCCAGCATCCTTCTTGACCTTCTCGACCGTAAGGCTCATTACTGAATTGAGATACTGTAATAAAATCAAACTTGAGTGATTTATCTGGATAGTCGTATTCCAAGTGTTCAAAAGGGGCTTGCTCAATAACTTCAATTCCCACTTCTTCTTCGAGTTCTCTTGTAATAGCAAGCTCAATACTTTCTCCCGGCTCGACTTTGCCACCCGGAAACTCCCAAAACCCGCCTTTGTGCTTATCATCAGGACGCTTTGTAATAAAGATCTTTGATTTGTCTTGGTTAAAAATAATTGCCGCGACTATGTGAATTCTTTTCATGGGGATTCCTAACTCTCAAGACCGTTGTACTTTTCTATTGTGACAACGAGCTTCTACATCTCAAAAACTTGCTGACCTATCAAACTTATGGAATTTGATAGCCAAAGAATTTATTTAAAAAAAGAGTCGCCTAAGCGACTCTTTGATAAATAATCCGACTAACAGATTAGTCGATTTTGCCGTGGCACTGTTTGTACTTCTTGCCACTGCCACAAGGGCAAGGTTCATTACGACCTACTTTACGTTCATCACGTACCATTGGTTGATTTGAACCTTCTTCAGATTCTTCGCCTTCAGAAAGCGGATTTTGTGCTGCAGCGTGTTGCGCTTGCGCACGACGAGCGGCTTCTTCAGCTTGCGCACGACGCTGTTCTTCCATACGTTCAACTTCTTCTTGTTGCTGAACGCGAACACGAGATAGAACAGTAATAACGTCTGTTTTCAGCGCTTCTAGTAGACCCTCAAACAGTTCAAACGACTCACGTTTGTATTCTTGTTTTGGATTCTTCTGTGCGTAACCGCGTAAATGGATACCTTGACGCAAGTGATCCATCGCAGCCAAATGCTCTTTCCAAAGCGTATCCAGTGTCTGAAGCATGACCGATTTTTCGAAGTTGCGAAGCACTTGTGCACCCACCACTTCCTCTTTCTCTTTGTACACTTCAACGGCTAGGTTGATGATCTTTTCACGTAATGCTTCTTCGTAAAGCTTGTCGTCTTCTTCAAGCCATTGCTTCACTGGCGCATCAAGATCGAAGTCCGCTTTCAAGCGCTCTTGTAGACCTTCAACATCCCACATATCTTCTAGTGACTGTGGTGGAATGTACTCATCAATAACCGCTGTTAGCACATCTTCACGGTTTTGCTCGATCATGCCGCTGATGTCTTCAACGTTCATTAACTCGTCACGCAGTTCGTAGACAACCTTACGTTGATCGTTCGCTACATCATCGTATTCAAGCAGCTGCTTACGGATATCAAAGTTACGACCTTCCACTTTGCGCTGTGCTTTTTCAATTGAGCGAGAAAGCATTTTCGATTCAATAGCTTCACCTTCTTCCATACCACTTTGAATAAGGCTCGCCATACGATCAGAAGTGAAAATACGTAGCAAAGAGTCTTCCATAGATAGGTAGAAGCGCGATGAACCCGCATCACCTTGACGACCGGAACGACCACGTAGCTGGTTATCAATACGGCGAGATTCGTGGCGCTCAGTACCGATGATATGTAGACCACCAGCTTCTAGCACTTGGTCATGCACCACTTTCCACTCTGCTTTAATCGCATCGATTTGCTCTTGAGTTGGGTTCTCTAAAGCTTCAACTTTTGATTGCCAGCTACCGCCAAGCACAATGTCCGTACCACGACCGGCCATGTTGGTCGCGATAGTTACCGCACCAGGCATGCCCGCTTCAGCAACAATTTCCGCTTCTTTCTCATGGAATTTCGCGTTCAATACGTTGTGTTTGATCTTAGCCTTCTTCAATGCGTTAGAAAGAAGTTCTGACTTTTCAATCGACACAGTACCAACAAGCGTTGGCTGCCCTTTGGCAACACGCTCTTTAATATCTTCAATGATTGCCGCAAACTTCTCTGCTTCAGTACGGTAAACCACATCTGGCATATCGTTACGAATCATCGGCTTGTTGGTTGGGATAACCACCGTTTCCAAACCATAGATAGACTGGAATTCGAACGCTTCAGTATCCGCTGTACCTGTCATACCTGACAGTTTTTCGTATAAACGGAAGTAGTTCTGGAAGGTAATAGAAGCCAAAGTTTGGTTTTCGTTTTGGATCTTAACGCCTTCTTTCGCTTCTACTGCTTGGTGAAGACCTTCAGACCAACGACGACCTGGCATTGTACGACCAGTGTGTTCATCAACGATGACCACTTCACCTTCATCAGTAACAATGTAATCAACGTTACGCTCGAATAACACATGAGCACGCAAAGCAGCATTCACGTGATGCAACATGCTGATGTTAGCCGGAGAGTAAAGTGTATCACCTTCCTCCATCAGACCGTTTTTCACCAACAGTTCTTCAACGTATTCTTGACCTGTTTCTGTTAGGTATACTTGCTTTGATTTTTCATCAACAGTGTAGTGACCATCACCACGGTATTCTTCAGAGTCTTCTTTATCTTGCTTTTTCAGATGCGGGATCAAAAGGTTGATTCGAGTGTATAGCTCAGAGCTATCTTCAGCAGGACCAGAAATGATCAAAGGAGTACGAGCTTCATCAATTAGGATTGAGTCCACCTCATCGACAACAGCAAAGAAGCGATCACGCTGTACACGGTCTTCGCTACGGAAAGCCATATTGTCACGAAGGTAGTCAAAACCAAATTCATTGTTGGTTCCGTATAGAATGTCAGCTTGGTACGCTTCTTTTTTCTCTTGAGGAGGCATGTTTGGCACGTTTACGCCAACGGTCATACCTAAAAATTCAAATAGAGGGCGGTTCGTCTCAGCATCACGTTTAGCTAGATAATCGTTCACTGTTACGATGTGAACACCTTTACCAGCAAGAGCATTTAAGTAAGCTGGAAGCGTTGCAGTCAGCGTTTTACCTTCACCTGTACGCATCTCCGCAATTTGACCCGCATTTAGAACCATACCACCGATAAGCTGAACGTCGAAGTGACGCATGCCGTAGACACGCTTAGATGCCTCACGAACCGTAGCAAAAGCTTCAGGAAGTAGTTTATCAAGAGTTTCACCTTTCTCTAGGCGCTCACGGAACTCAACCGTCTTTGCTTTTAACTCTTCATCACTTAGAGCTTCGAATGTTGGCTCGTAGTTATTAATTTCTTTTACAATTTTTCTAAGGCGGCGCAGTGTTCGGTCGTTGCGACTGCCAATCACTTTTGTCAGTAGCTTAGTTATCATTTTTCGTGAATCTCTCTTTAATCAGACCGTTCCCGATCTACTCATAATGCCTTCAGTCTCTGCCAGTTTGGAACTAAGAATACTGAGATAAATCATTTATCAAAGATATTGAGTTCAAACATCCATATTTCAAGGCTAAGTTTCGAAACAATGTGGCTTAGTGTAAGGATTTTTCATCGATACAACCATAAATAGACGTATTTGTTTGAAGCACTCTGAAGTTTTTACTTAAAGTGGTGACTGATTAGACGATATTGCATACCACAATATGTGTAATTTATTCAGAGCAGACTTTGCTTTTTACCTTGCTACATTGTAAAACTGAAGCGAAAGACGTTAATGTAAACTATACCTTGATAGAAAGCTGCTCTAGAATAGCTGATATCTCAACAAAATTAGATTTTACCTATGCGTGATCACCGTCCAACCTCGACTGAAGATGTTATTGCTGAATCACAGTTCAAGCAGATTCAAGAACATGCTGGAGAAATCTTACAGCTTAACCAAGCTTTGCAAGAGATCTTACCCAAAGGGACGGCCGATCATTGCCGGGTGGCGAATGTTCGTAACGGCCACCTATTGATCGATGTTTCTAGTGCCGCGATCAAAATGAAGATCGATTACGATCGCCTCATGATCCTAAATAAACTTCGTACTCAAGGCTTTGCCAAACTGATGAGCGTTGAAGTGAGGATCAATCCATCATTATACCGAAATCGTTTCGAACAAGACGACAGACCTAAACGTCCACCATTAACAGAATCTGCAGCAAAGTCATTGATGACGATTGCCGACATGGCACCGCCTAAAATTCAAGAGCGTTTAAAGCGATTGGCCGATATGGCAGAAAAGAAAGACCGTAAGTGATCGTTATTTCAATATGCTGAAAAGCTCGAATGCTATTAATAAGCCCAAGATTAAAGCCAAATAGCAAAAAACCAGGCATAAGCCTGGTTTTTATTAATTTTAATGCCGAGTATTTACGCAAGCACCATATTTGGTTCAGCGAATGCTACTGGTGAGCCGACTTCTTCTTCGAATGTAGTCCACTCCCACGCTTCCTGATCAGCAAGAACTGCTCGCAGAAGTTGGTTGTTCAAACCGTGACCCGATTTAAAGGCGCGAAATTCACCGATGATTGGGTGACCACACATGTAAAGATCACCAATCGCATCCAACACTTTGTGAGTCACAAACTCATTTTCAAAGCGTAGACCTTCTTCGTTAAGAATACGGTAATCATCCAATACGATAGCATTGTCGAAACTACCACCCAATACTAGGTTTTGAGATTGTAGATATTCGATATCACGCATAAAGCCAAACGTACGTGCACGAGAAATTTCACGAACGAAGCCTTTTGAAGAGAAATCAAACAGCAAGCGCTGTTCGTCTGACTCAATAGCAGGGTGATTAAATTCAATTTCGAAGTCCATGCGGAAGCCGTTAAATGGTACAAACTCTGCCCATTTATCGCCATCTTCAAAACGAACTGGCTTTTTAATACGGATGAAACGTTTTGGCGCATTTTGCGTTTCGATACCTGCTTGTTGTAGCAAGTATACAAATGGGCTAGCACTACCATCCATAATTGGAATTTCAGGTGCGTCTACTTCGACAACAATGTTGTCGATGCCCATACCAGCAAGTGCCGCATTCAAGTGCTCTACAGTTGAAATACGCACACCTTCGTCGTTTACCAAAGCAGTACATAGCATGGTGTCACGAACAGAAGCTGGATCAGCTGGAAAATCTACAGGTGGGTTTACATCTGTACGACGGTAAATGATACCTGTATTTGCAGCAGCCGGGCGCAGAGTAAGCGTGACTTTACGACCAGAGTGGAGGCCCACACCAGTTGTTTTCACTATTTCTTTCAGAGTACGTTGTCTGATCATCTGCTTGCCTCTCAAAAATTTGCTACAAAACACGGCCGTCTGTAACGTCGACCGTGAATGCTACCATAATTTTGAGCCATGTCAAATTTATGGATTAAAGATTAATCAGCCTGACGACGCAAAAATGCCGGGATATCTAAATAACCACTTTCCTTCTCTTGCTTCGGAGCCGCAGAGCTTTGGCTCGACGATGCTGGAGAAGAAGAAACTGTATTTGTAGGCTGAGGAGTTACCTGTGGCTTCTCTTGCACTTGATTATTTTGCAAGGTTTGTGCCGGTTTCTCTTCAGCTTGCGTTGCCGCCGCTTGCTGTTGTGGTTGAGCCTGCGGCGTCGGAGCGACTTTCGCTTTACCACCCGCAACTAGCGTGATATCTGGTTTTTTCTCATTGCCAATACCTGTCGCTACAACTGTTACGCGGATTTCGTCCGTCATATCTGGGTCTAGAGAAGTACCGATAACAACAGTTGCATTGTCAGAAGCAAATGCTTTCACTGTATTACCAACCGTCTCAAACTCGTCAAGACGCATATCCAGACCTGCAGTAATATTGACAAGAACACCACGAGCGCCCGCTAGATCGATGTCTTCCAGAAGTGGGCTAGAAATTGCCATTTCAGCCGCTTCTTCAGCACGATCTTCGCCTTTAGCAATACCGCTGCCCATCATCGCGTGACCCATTTCAGACATTACTGTTCTTACGTCCGCAAAGTCGACGTTGATCATGCCAGGGCGAGTAATTAGCTCTGCAATGCCTTGAACTGCGTTCTTAAGAACGTCGTTCGCACTTGCAAAAGCTTCTAGTAGCGTGACACCACGGCCAAGTACTTTAAGCAGCTTTTCGTTTGGAATCGTAATCAAAGAGTCAACGTGCTTAGACAGCTCATCGATACCTTGCTCAGCGAACGCCAAACGCTTTTTGCCTTCAAAGCTGAACGGTTTTGTCACTACCGCGACAGTTAGAATGCCAAGCTCTTTAGCTACTTCAGCAATAACAGGTGCTGCACCAGTACCTGTACCGCCACCCATACCAGCTGCGATAAACACCATATCGGCGCCAGTTAGGGAATCTTTAATTCTATCTCTGTCTTCGAGAGCTGCGTCACGGCCAACCTGTGGATTAGCACCTGCACCCAGACCTTTGGTGATATCGCCACCGATCTGAATAACATTGCCAACGCTTGTCTTACGAAGTGCTTGCGCATCAGTGTTGACGCTGATGAATTCCACACCTTCGATGGATTCACGCACCATGTGTTCAACGGCGTTACCACCGCCGCCACCAACCCCAACGACCTTGATTACTGCATCGTCAGACATTTCCATCATCGGTTCAAACATGTGTTGTCTCCGTTTATCCTGCAACTCAGGTTAAAACTCTTTTTGTATCCAGTTACGCAATTTATCGAAAAAGCCAGTAACAGATGAGCGTTTAGGTTCATTATAATCGCTATCGTCGCTAGACTGCATGTCTCTTGCGTAATGAAGTAATCCAACTGCCGTAGAATGGTACGGCTCTTTTACATAGTCAGTTAATCCGCTGACTTCGAGCGGTTTGCCGACCCTTACTTGATTGCGGAATACGCGTTCCGCACATTCTATCACTCCGTCCATTTGCGCAGCACCGCCGGTGAGTACAACTCCCGCAGCTAGATGGTGCTTTATACCCTCTTCGCGCAATTTCGCTTGTACAGAGTCAATAGTTTGGTTAACCAGTCCCATAAGCTCAGAGTAGCGTGGCTCAATCACTTCTGACAACGTTTGACGTTGCAGACTACGTGATGGTCGCCCACCTACGCTTGGTACATTAACCGTGTCATCCTTACTGACCAGTTCACTCAAAGCACAGCCATATTTGACTTTTATTTCTTCAGCATCGCTCACTGGCGTACCAAAAGCAAAAGCAATATCGCTGGTTACAGCATTTCCTGCGTACGAAAATACTTCTGTGTGACGTAACGCACCGCCAGTCCAGATGGCCACATCCATCGTGCCGGCGCCAATATCCACCACACAAACTCCAAGCTCTCTTTCATCCTCGGTGATTACTGCATTACTTGCAGCAAGCCCAGAAAATACGAGTTGCTCTACTTTAAGGCCGCATCGTTCTACCGCCTTAATAATATTGCGTGCCATGTCATTATGGCATGAGATAAGGTGGACACTTACTTCCATTCTTACCCCAGATAAACCAAGCGGATTTTTGATTCCCTCTTGGTAATCAATGGTGAACTCTTGCGGAATCACATGAAGGATTCGCTGTTCATCACCGATTTTAATCGATTTTGCGGTATGGATAGCGCGATCCATGTCTTCTTGAGACACTTCTTCATCTGAAATCGTGCCCATACCTTTTTCAATTCGGCTTGCGATATGCTTACCAGACAACGAAATGAAGACTCGGCTGATCTGGCACTCGGCCATCAATTCAGCTTGATCAATTGCACGTTGTACTGATTTTACAACCGACTCCAAGTCATTCACGCCACCTTTATCCATGCCACGTGAAGGGCTACTACCTGCGCCAATAATATTAATTTGACCGTCTGGTAGAACCTCACCCACTAGAGCCGATACGGTTGCAGTGCCTATATCAAGACCAACAATAATGTTGTCATCAGCGGCCTTAGTCATCTGTACTCTCTTCTAACTCTTGTTCAGGAAACCAACCAACTGCGGCTCCTGTATCGTACCTAAGATCGATATAACTGATTCTTTGCGTGTCACTGCCAAGCTTGTTATAGAGCTTAAAAAATCGCTCTATACGCTCAAGAAGAGACTCTTTACCGAGCTCTAATCGAATACCGTTATCAAGGATGATTTGCCAAGCTCGTCGCTCGTTTAATACCAGAGACGATATCGCTAAACCCAATTGCTGAAACTTAGGACTCAAATCACGGTAAGTCTGTAAGACTTCTGGTCCGCTGTCTTTGGGTCCGTACAGTTTCACTTTTTCGTCTTGTAACAGAGCCACATCGCCATCAAAAACAAACCCGTTTTTATCTAACAGTTCGTTGCCATTCCAAATGGCTTCAGGTTGATGCTCTGTCAAAAAAACTTTTACTGTATCCGGCCACTGCTTTCGGATTGCGGCATGCGCCACCCACGGCAGAGCTTCGACACTTTGCTGTAATACATCAATATCCTGAGACATAAATGTACCGATGTGATCTATTCGACTAAATGCAGCCTGCACATCGTCAGCTTGGACATACTCCAGTTTTCCCTGAAGTACTATTTTGGAGAGAGGTAACCTTTGGTCATCCCACATCCAACTGATCGCCGAGTACAAAACAGAACTAATTAAGGTCACAACCATAACGAAAAATAACGCACCCAAGATTTTCTCTTGGCGACCACGGTTATTATCCGTGTTTGGTCGCTCGTCATTCAGTGCAATATTCAACAACGTCTTCGTTTCCTGACTTTTGTCGTGTACTTTTTACCCACATAATTACGCAGAGGTAAAAGTCTTGACTTTAACCTTGGGATTATACTGAGCTCTTGTAAACTATCAAACACTGATAGCAATAAATCACAATGATATTGACGCAAAATCGAGATCTGAGTCTTTATCTGTCCTTCGCGCCAACAATCTATGTTAACCAAGCATCTTGTTTATATTTAATTCAAGACCTGCCAGTTGTTTCGCCACTTTACCAACATCACCCGCACCTTGCGTTAAGATTAGGTCGCCGTCTTGTATAACGTTAGCTAAAACTGAAGGTAATTGCTCGATTTCTGGAACAAAAATCGGATCTACCTTACCTCGGCTGCGAATTGTGCGACACAATGAACGTCCATCAGCTCCTGCAATTGGCTTTTCACCTGCGGCATAAACATCCAACATGATTAATACATCAACTTGCTCTAGAACATTCGCAAAGTCATCGTATAGATCACGAGTACGGCTATAACGGTGTGGTTGGAAAATCATAACGAGACGTTTATCTTGCCAACCGCTTCGCGCAGCATTAATGGTCACATCAACTTCTGTTGGGTGGTGTCCGTAATCATCCACTAACATGGCATGACCATTACCGGTATCAAACTCGCCAAGGTGATCAAAACGTCGTCCCGTGCCTTGCGTTCCGGCCATTGCTTTTAGAATTGCATCGTCTTCAATGTCATCTTCGGTAGCCACTGCAATCGCAGCCGACGCATTAAGTGCATTGTGACGACCTGGAATGTTCAGAGTGATATCTAGGTTGGCACGCCCTTTACGTACTACCGTAAATTTGCCTTGCTGACCTTCTTGACGATAGTTTTCGATGCGTACGTCAGCATCTGCGGAGAAACCGTAAGTAATCACTTGACGACTAATACGTGGGATTAACTCTCGAACCACAGGATCATCAATACAAACAATAGCTTGGCCGTAGAACGGTAGATTGTGTAGAAAATCAATGAAGGTTTGCTTTAACGTTTCAAAGTCACCCCCATAAGTATCCATATGATCGGCTTCAATATTAGTGACGATACTTACCATTGGTTGCAGGTGCAGGAATGACGCGTCGCTCTCATCCGCCTCAGCAATTAGAATACGACTCGAGCCTAAACGAGCATTTGTACCTGCGCTTTTCACCAAGCCGCCGTTTACAAACGTTGGATCAAGACCGGCTTCAGAATAAATTTGTGTCACGAGCGCCGTCGTCGTCGTTTTACCGTGCGTGCCCGCAACGGCAATACCATGACGGAAGCGCATCAACTCAGCGAGCATCTCAGCACGACGTACAATAGGGATACGTAACTCACGTGCCGCCATCACTTCTGGGTTTTCTTCGTTGATAGCGGTTGAAACCACAACCACACTGGCTTTTTCAACATTGCTAGCTTGGTGCCCGATAAATACCGTCGCACCTTTTGATACTAAACGCTCTGTCACAGGGTTTTCTGATAAGTCAGAACCCGTGATTTGATAGCCTTCATTCAACAGCACTTCTGCAATGCCGCTCATGCCCGCACCACCAATACCGATGAAGTGGATGGATTTCACGCGGCGCATCTCTGGCACCATGGCGCGAATCTGAGCTAAGTCTTGTGTATGTTGGATTGTCATCAATTCTATTCTCAATAATTCGTTAACGCTTTTCGGTCAAAGCGACAATGGCTTGTGCGACAACTCGGTCGGCATTCAATTTAGCAGCGCCACGCGCTTGCTCAGCCATCGTAAGTAAAGCTTGGCGATCCAATTGTTGGATCTGCTGAGTCAAAGACTCAACGGTTAAGTCTGGTTGTTCAATCATTTTCGCTGCGCCGCATTCTACTAGATGATCGGCATTCAGTGCTTGTTGGCGATCTTTATGCATAAAAGGAACAAAGATAGCCCCTACGCCTGCCGCTGATACTTCAGAAACGGTTAACGCCCCTGAACGACAAACTAAAAGGTCAGCCCATGCATAAGCCTCTGCTACGTCGTCAATGAACTCTGTGACTTCTGCATTTACCACACCATTAGCTTGGTATGCGGCGTTCACTTCTTCGGCGGAACCTTTGCCCGCTTGATGACGAATACAGTAATCACCGCCCAACTTTGCCATCACTTCTGGCAGAGTTTGGTTAAGAATGCGTGCACCTTGGCTACCGCCCATCACCAGAATACGAATTGGGCCTTGGCGATCTTGCATTCGCTCTGCAGGCGCTTCTAATCTTGTTAGGTCTTCACGAACTGGGTTACCGACTACCTCAGCATTAGGGAACGCGCCAGGAAAGGCCTGAAAGACTTTCTTAGCAATTTTTGATAGCCATTGGTTTGTCAAACCCGCAACCGCGTTTTGTTCGTGCAGAACAACAGGAATACCGCTCAACCAAGCCGCAATACCACCGGGGCCACTCACATACCCCCCCATACCTAACACGGCATCGGGCTTCCAATGCTTCATGTGCGCGCGAGCTTGCATGATGGCATTAATAATTTGAAATGGAGCTGCAAGCAGACGCTTTACGCCTTGACCTCGTAACCCTTTCACTTTGATAAAATCGATTTCAATGCCATGTTTTGGCACCAAATCCGCTTCCATTCGATCCGCCGTGCCTAACCAACGGATCTCCCAGCCTTGCTCTTGCAGCTGTTTTGCTACGGCTAACCCTGGGAATACGTGACCGCCAGTACCACCAGCCATCACCATCAAACGTTTATTTTGTTTCATTAGTTTGTTGTTCTGATTGTTGTTGCTCGCGTTTCAAGCGGCATTCGTAATCGATACGCAGTAATATGGACACTGCGACGGACATAATAATCAGACTGGAACCACCATAACTGATTAGCGGAAGTGTTAAACCTTTGGTTGGTACGATACCAGCTGCAGCACCAACGTTCACCAAGGTCTGGAACGCAAACCAAATACCGATACCGAAAGCCAGATAACCGCCGAACATTTCGCCTTCTTCAAACGCACGCTTGCCTATGTAAACCGCTTTTAACACTAAGCTAAAAATCAACATTAAGACCAACACAACGCCAACAAAACCGAGCTCTTCAGCAAGTACGGCAAACACAAAGTCGGTATGCGCTTCCGGTAGATATTCCAGTTTTTGAATTGAATTACCGAGACCTTGACCGAACCATTCACCACGACCAAACGCCATCAAAGACTGAGTCAACTGATAGCCACTGCCAAATGGGTCTTCCCACGGGTCAAGGAAGGAGGTTACTCGTCGCATACGGTATGGTTCGACTAAAATCAAACCTACCACAGCGCCGATACCTGCCACCATCAACGCGAGAAACTGAGTCAGTTTTGCGCCTGCGATAAACAGCATGCCAAACAGTGTTACTAGCATCACGACGACCGTACCCAAGTCTGGCTGACCAAGCAGTAATACTGCGAAGAAGGCAAACACCATGATTGGCTTCATAAAGCCACCAAAGAAGGTTTGTCGTACTTCGTCTTGCTTTCGAACTAAGTAACCAGACATGAAGATAAACAGCGATAGCTTCGCGACCTCTGCTGGCTGAAGGTTAAACAGCCCAAGGGGAATCCAACGAGACGCACCATTAACCGACTTACCCGCCAAGAGCACGATGATCAACAGTGCAAAAGAAGCCCAAAGTAAGTAGTGGCTTTTCTTAAACCACTCTTGCAAAGGCACTTGCAAAATAACAGCGGATGTCCCTAGCGCCAGCACAAGAAACGTCGCGTGACGAAACATAAAGTGAAACGGCTGTTCGGTTAATCGTGAGCTGATCGGAAATGATGCAGAGGTTACCATCACCAACCCCGTCAACATCAAACCCAGTGCAATCCACACTAGCTGACGATCAAACATCGCCTCTGGGGCTGGATGCTTGAGCCAATTGCCAATACTGCGTTTAACGTTACCTAAACCCACGAAGTGTGTAACCTTTAATTATGCATATTTCTGAGCAAGGGCAGCGAAGACATCGCCTCTTGCCGTAAAGTTGTCGAATTGATCAAAGCTAGCACATGCTGGAGACAGCATCACCATATCGCCTGGTTTTAACTGCGAAGATACTTGTTGAATCACATCTTCCATGGTGTCGAAACGTATTGCAGATTCATGCAGTGGCATAAAGTCATCGCCATCAGCGCCAAAGCAGCACAGTTGCAAGTTAAGCGTCGCGAAGATCGGTTTTAATGGCGAGAAGTCAGCACCTTTGCCAACACCACCAACGAGCAAGTAGAGCTTACCTGTCGACTCCAAACCAGATAGCGCAGCCATAGTGCTGGCTATATTAGTTGCTTTAGAGTCATTCACCCATTTTACGCCTTGATTATCCGCAACCACCTGGCATCGGTGTGTCAGTCCCGTGTAATTTTTAAGTGCATTCAATGCGTTGTGATAATCAACGCCCGCAGCCTTTAAGAGCGCTAAAACGACCAATGCATTGGATAAGTTGTGTTTACCAACCAACTTAAGCTCATCACTTGCGACGACTCGTTGACCGTGATCGAGCAGCCAAGTGCGATTGCCATCCACCTCGAGACCAAAGTCCTGATTGTCGCTGCCAAATGTCACCAATGGCATCTCTGCATCTGGGAAGGTTTCTTGATCATCACGGTTCACTACCGCGAGATCAGCATGATCAAAAATACGCAACTTGGCTTGTCGATAGTCAGACATGCCTTGATAACGGTCCATATGATCTTCAGAAAGATTCAGAAACGCAGCGGCTTTGAGCTTTAAGCTTGACGTTGTTTCCAACTGGAAGCTTGAGAGTTCAAGCACATATAGGTCTGCGTCATGTTCTAGTAAATCCAAGGCAGGAACGCCGATATTGCCACCAACGCCAACATCCAAACCCGCGGCCTTGGCCATCACGCCTGTGAGATCGGTGACAGTGCTCTTACCGTTTGAGCCCGTAATCGCAATCACAGGCTTCTGCACCGCCCAGGCGAATAACTCAATATCACCAACTACTGTCGTGCCTTTTGCTAATACGGCTTGGATCTCTGGTGTCGCTAGCGCAATACCAGGGTTGGTCACGATAAGATCCGCGTCAGAAAGCCAGTCTGTATTCCAACCACCACTATGCAGTTGAACACTTTCCGGCAAGCGCTCTGCACCTGGAGGGTTTACACGAGTATCAATGACTTTGACCACAAGCTGTGGCTGATTTTTTCTTAGGTGTTTAACGACAGAGAGCCCGGTAATACCGAGCCCTACGACGACAACACTATGTATGTTTTGCCAACGTTCCATATTTGATCACACTGTAAATCTTGTTCTTGGAAAGTGCGATTAACGCACTTTCAATGTCGCAAGACCAATCAGAACAAGAACCATAGAAATAATCCAGAAGCGCACGATTACGCGAGGTTCTGGCCAACCTTTCAATTCGTAGTGGTGGTGAATCGGTGCCATACGGAAGATCCGCTGACCACGCAGTTTGTATGAACCCACCTGTAGAATTACCGACAGCGTTTCCATCACAAACACACCGCCCATGATCACCAACACCAACTCTTGACGAACGAGAACAGCAATAGTGCCTAATGCGCCGCCAAGCGCTAGTGAGCCGACATCACCCATGAACACTTGTGCTGGATACGTGTTAAACCACAAGAAACCAAGGCCCGCACCCACGATTGCTGTACATACGACAACCAACTCAGAAGCATGTGGTAGGTATGGAATATGAAGGTATTCAGAGAAGTTAACGTTACCCGTCGCCCATGCAATAACCGCGAAGCCTGCAGCAACAAGAACCGTTGGCATGATTGCCAAACCGTCTAGACCATCGGTCAGGTTAACCGCGTTACTCGTACCGACAATCACAAAGTAAGTCAGGATAATGTACATCAAACCAAGTTGCGGCATGATGTCTTTAAAGAATGGCACCACGAGCTGAGTGGCTGCAGTGTCTTTACCGTAAGCGTACAATGCAAAAGCCACGACAAACGCGATCAACGATTGCCAGAAGTACTTCCAACGCGCGATCAAACCATCGGTATTTTTGCGCACCACTTTACGATAATCATCAACAAATCCGACTGCACCGTAGCCAAGCAAAACCGTCAAGACCGCCCATACATATGGGTTGGATAAGTCAGTCCAAAGCAAGATTGTGATTGAGATGGCCGCTAAGATCATGATACCGCCCATAGTTGGAGTACCACGCTTACTAAAGTGAGATTCAGGACCTTCGTTACGTACTACCTGACCAATTTGCAGCATTTGCAAACGCTTGATCATGATTGGTCCCATCCATAATGACAGACCCAGAGCGGTTAATACGCTTAGAATTGCTCGAAAAGACAAGTATTCAAACAATCGGAAAAAAGACAGGTATGGCTGTAGCAGCTCGGCAAGCCAAATAATCATTAATAATACTCCTTCAAAGCAGCAGCGACTTCAAACATACGTGCACCGTTCGCTCCTTTCACCAAAATCGTATGGTTTTCAGGAACGGCTTGGTCTAGATGCTGCTTGATGTATTCAATCATCTCTTGGTGCGTCTCAAAATGAATGCCTTGGCAAAGCTCACTGATCACCTTGGCGTCTGCACCATATGTGAGAACATGTTCAAATTTTTGTGGGGCAGCATGTTCCCCGACTTGACGATGAAGTGCAAGACTTTCCTCGCCCAATTCCGCCATATTACCTAAAATCAGCCAACGCTGACCTGGGAAAGCAGCTAATAAGTCAACCGCCGCTTTCATGGCTGGCACGCTTGCGTTGTAGCTGTCATCAATCAATTTGATTTTTTCGCTCAGCGCTTCAACCTCGACGCGACCTTTCACTTTGTTTAAATGTTTAAGGCCAGCGCGAACCTCTTCTAATGTGGCGCCCATTTGTAACGCAATAATAGAAGCTGCGATTGCATTCGCCACGTTGTGTTGACCTATAATACCCAGAGACAGTTCAATTTCTTGTGAGCTTGCTGCGATATGTAGGTTAAAGCTGGCCTCTCCCGCGGCATTCATCACGATATTTGATGCATAGTAATCAGCCGTAGAATTACTTTGTGAGAAGGTGATAACTTCCTTATCCGCCAGCACGCTTTCCCACTTTGTTTCGCCATTGCTGTCTAAATTGACAATCGCAATACTACCTGCAGCAAGACCTTGGTAAATTTCACCTTTGGCTTGTTTCACGCCATCAATAGAACCAAAGCCTTCAAGGTGCGCGGCGGCTACATTATTCACTAACGCGATATCTGGTTTTACTAACTGCGTTGTGTAAGCAATTTCACCGATATGATTAGCACCAAGCTCAATCACGGCATAGTCGTCATCCTGCTGTGAGCGCAATAACGTCAACGGAACACCAATATCATTATTGAAGTTACCTGCAGTAAACAGCACTTTGCCTTTCAATTGCAGAATGCTCGCGACCATTTCTTTGACGGTCGTTTTACCACAACTGCCTGTGATGGCAACGGTAGATGTTTGGCAAGTTTGATGCACCCAAGAGGCTAACTCACCCAGTGCCATTTTGGTGTCCGACACCACGACTTGTGGCACATTCACATCTAGACGTTTTTGTACGAGTAAAGCACCTGCGCCTGCATCCACCGCTTGTTGGCAAAAGTTGTGCGCATCAAAGCGCTCACCCACCAGCGCAACAAATAAAGCACCGTTGTCAATCGCTCGTGTATCAGTAGAAACCGCGTCGATAAGTAGATCATCGCCGAATAGCTCACCGCGAGTGATGTTGGCAATTTGAGATAACGTTACTTTGATCATAAGGACAATCCTAAAAGCTGCACAGCAGACTCACGGTCGGAGTAATGAATCGTTTCGCCATTCCGAATTTGATAATCTTCGTGGCCCTTACCCGCTAACAAGATGATGTCTTTTGGCGAAGCATTCTCAATGGCATAAGACAGTGCTTTGAAGCGGTCATGCTGCACAATCGCTTCGGCAGGTTTTGACAGCCCGGATAGCATGTCTTTTACAATCTGAACCGGATCTTCACTGCGTGGGTTATCGTCAGTCAACACCACTCTGTCGCCTAGACGCTCTGCAATTTCCGCCATCATTGGGCGCTTACCTGCATCGCGATCGCCTCCGCAACCAAAAATAGCCCACAGGTGCCCCTCACAGTGAACTCGTAAAGCTTGCAGTGCTTTTTCTAGTGCATCAGGAGTATGGGCATAATCGACCACGACTTTGGCACGATCCTCTGTTTGGAATAACTCCATTCGGCCGAGTACAGGTTGCAACTGACCTGCAGTTTCGAGTAACGCTTGTTTATCCTTACCTAAGCTTAATAAAGTCGCAAAAGCGAGCATTAAGTTGGTTGCGTTAAACTCACCAATCAGTGGCGCATGCAATTGACCTGAACCAAATTGACCATCGAATTGGATAGTAATCCCCGACTCCGCGTAACGGACATCTCTCGCCCAAATTGCGCTTTCAAACTCAGTGTTCGGTTTAAGTGACACCGCAATCGCATTGCTTAACTGCGTCGCCCATGTATGACCGACCTCATCATCGACATTGATAATGGCACGTTCACATTGATGTTGTGTAAACAACCCCAGCTTTGCATTGGCGTACTCTTCCATCGTGCCATGGTAATCTAGGTGATCACGACTTAGATTAGTAAACACACCCGCCGCAAACGACAACGCCTTGACACGGCCTTGCGTTAAGCCATGAGAAGAGACTTCTAGCGCGGTGTATGTGGCTTGTTGATTTGCGAGAGAGGAGAGCGTTTTCTGAATTTCTACAGCATTCCCTGTTGTATTCGCGGCTTGCTGTAAATTATCGAGAAAACCATTTCCTGTCGTGCCCATCACTGCCGCTTTGTGGCCAAGTAGCTCTAGCCATTGTGCAATTAGTTGGGTTATGGTGGTTTTGCCGTTGGTGCCGGTGACACCAATCAAATCCATATCTGGGTAAGCATAGAGCTTTCCAGCGATTGCAGATAAACGTTGATCCAACGCATCGAGGTAAATAACGGGAACATCATCGATGATTTCCATCGTGCTGTGTGCTTTTACATCACAGGCTTGCGCTAGAACCGCATTGGCGCCTTGCTCAATGGCAGAAGCAATGAAGTTACGCCCATCCACAACATGGCCAATCACCGCAACAAACGTGGTTCCAGGCTGAACTCTTCGGCTGTCGAGCTCCAATTCAGAAACAAGAACGGACGATAAGCTGGGGCAATCCACCCAAGGGGAAAGTAGCACGTCCATACTGATGGCTTTAGTCATATTTGTTCTCCGAGCTTTGGCTCAGGTTTTCTTAATTTTGTTTGCTCAGTAAGCCACTCGGCTTACTGCTGGAATTTGTTTTCGTCTGGTGCAACATTGAGTATTTGTAGCGCGCCTTTCATGATTTCAGAGAAGACAGGAGACGCTACCGAACCACCATAGTAATCATCACCTTGAGGCTCGTTTACGATCACAACCAATGCAATTCGCGGATCGCTAACCGGAGCAAGCCCTGCCGTATAAGTAATGTACTCATCGCTGTATCCACCTGCAGACGCTTTACGTGAGGTACCTGTTTTGGCTCCCACTCGATAACCAGGAACTGCCGCTCGACGAGCCGAGCCTCCTTTTTGGGTTACGGTTTCCAGCATGTCCAAGACCTGGCGTGCGTACTTTGCACTCACTACTTGGCGCGACATGTCATGATCATTGCTTTCGATAATATGGATTGGCTCGTATTTGCCGAGATTTCCAAGCGTCGCATAGGCATGCGCTAACTGGATTGGCGTTATCGATAGACCATAACCAAACGCAATCGTGGCACGTTCAATAGGAGACCATCGTGTTCGTGTCGGGAAGATACCAGTCACTTCCCCAACGAGGTTCAGACCAGAAAGCTCACCAAAGCCCACAGAGCTGTACAGACCGAGCAACGCCTCTACTGGCATTTGCATTGCCAGCTTCGTCACACCAATGTTACTCGATTTTTTGAGGATCGTGGTCAAGCTCGCTTTACCCACGCGGGATACATCTCTTACTCGGCTACCACCTAAACGAAGTACACCATTACCGGTATCTACGATGGTATCTTTATCGGCTACCCCATTTTCTAAGGCGGCTAAAATAACGAAAGGCTTAATGGTGGAGCCTGGCTCCATCGAGTCCGTGATCACTCGGTTACGCATTTTATAGCTTTGCCAGTCGCTACGATTGTTAGGGTTGTAGGAAGGCGCATTCACCATGGCCAATACGGCGCCGGTTTTCACGTCCAACATAACAACGGAGCCTGATGTGGCGCGATGGTCCGCAACGGCTTGTTTAATCGCACGATAAGCAATCGCCTGTAGGCGCTGGTCGATTGTCAACTGGAGTGACTTACCTTCTTGCTTGTCTTGCCACGCAATGTTTTCTACGACGCGACCATAACGGTCTTTACGAATAGTTTTCTTACCTGCGGCGCCAGTAAGCCACTCATCGTAGCTACGCTCAACACCCTCTAGACCATGTCCATCAATCCCCGTCACCCCAACTAAGTGAGCACTAACCTCACCGGCAGGATAGTAACGACGAGATTCTGACTTAAGACCCACACCAGGCAGCTTTAGCTCACGAATATAGTTCGCCATGGCTGGACTCACTTGGCGCTGCAAGTAAATAAAGCGGCGCTTTTCATTGTGCTTGATCTTGTCTATCAACCCTTGTCGGTCAACACCAAGAACATCCGCTAATGCATACCAACTCTTGGTCTGGCTTAAGGCATTTTCTTTAAATATCGTCGCGGGATCCGCCCAAACGGCCTCAACAGGCACACTGACAGCGAGCGGCTCACCATTTCGGTCCGAAATAATACCGCGTGCAGAAGGAATGGATTTCACACGAACCGAGCGTAGGTCACCTTGTTTAATCAGGTTATCCGGTTCAATGATTTGAATATAGGCTACGCGCGCCACCAAAAGTGCAAATGCACAAAAGACAAAAAACAGTAATAGATGGAAGCGCCAACGAATCAGAAAGGATTCTTCAACCTCCACTTTTACTGCTTTTTTCTCGGTTTTCGTATCCCCCGAAGCGTTTTTTTCTTTCGCGACAGGTTTACGCTTGTTGCTTGGTTTCGTGTTGGTTTTCTTTCTAATCATTTGAGCGTGACAACCACTTCTTTATCGCCATCAGGTCGTTTCATTTCAAGTTCTTTTTTGGCAAGGTCTTGAACACGACTGTGTTCCGCGAGGGCCGTTTCTTCCAACATCAGGTTGCGCCATTCGCTATCTAAACGCTCTCGTTCAACCAAAGTGTGATCTTTTTCGGTGATCGCTTGACGCGCATGGTGGGTAGCAAATACCACTCCCATTGCCGATGCCACGATCAATAGCAACAACAGTAAAGGCCAGCGACCAACGCTGATAAGATCCGTTGCAATCAACTTAGCAAGGTTAGGAGTGGGTTTCGTCATAATAATTAAAGCTTTTCTGCAATTCTTAGCACAGAGCTGCGCGAACGAGGGTTCATTTCAATTTCTTGTTTGCTTGGCTTAATCGCTTTGCTCACCGCTTTCATATTCGCACTACCAAGAGCACGAATTTGCTCTTCAGTCATTGGAATGCCGTGTGGCACTTCAGGTCCTTTGCTCTCTTTACGGATAAAACGTTTGACCATACGGTCTTCCAGAGAGTGGAAACTGATGACAGATAAACGACCTTCAGGAGCCAGAATACTTGCCGCGCCTTTTAATGCCGTATCAATTTCTTCTAACTCACTGTTGATGTAAATACGAAATGCCTGGAACGCACGAGTCGCAGGGTGTTTTTTCTCTTTAAAGCTTTTGGGTGCAGCATCTGAGATCAGCTTCGCGAGCTGGCCAGTACGTACCAGTGGTTCATTTTCTTCGTCTTCACGGTAGGCAACAATCGCTTTGGCAATGCGGCGCGCGTGTTTATCTTCACCAAACTCACGAATCACCCAGGTAATATCATCTAAGTCAGCTTCCATTAGCCATTGAGATACGGGAATACCTGATGTTGGGTCCATACGCATATCTAGCGGGCCGTCTTTCATAAAGCTAAAGCCACGCTCTGCGTCGTCTAACTGCGGAGAAGAAACACCTAAATCCAGTAGAACGCCATCAACTTTGCCAACCAAGTCATACTCTTCAGCATACTCAGCAATACCAGAAAATGGACCATGAATGATGGTGAAGCGAGGATCATTGATTTTGCCTGCTTCAGCTATCGCTTGAGGGTCACGATCGATACTGTACAGTCGGCCGTTTTCTCCGAGTTTAGATAGAATAGTCCGGCTGTGACCGCCACGGCCAAATGTTCCATCGATATAGATACCGTCTGGTTTGATAGCTAGGCCATCAATGGATTCATTTAATAACACGGAAATATGTTGGAAGGTTTCGGTCATAGCTTTCTCGTTGAATGATCTTGAAGCGATTTTAAGATATGTTGCTCTCTCATGCTGAATATTTATAGCAAAAGATCAACCTACCATAGTGTACTGATTTCCCACATCATCGCCACCTCAAGTCTAAAGTCAGACGTGATTTAACGCCAAGTTTATTGGTAATGACAGGGTTTGCGTCAATAAAATGCAAAAAACCCATCACTACAAAAAGTAGTGATGGGTCTCGAATAGTTGGAGTCGACACATAAGCCGGGTTCTGTTCCGCTTGCGCGGCGGTAGCCATTCGTCTAGGCCAGCAATCGCTCACTGGCTCAAGCAACCTACCCGCCTCCTTACGCGAGCAACGCAATGTGGAGGCCTATTTGGTCTTGCTCCGGGTGGAGTTTACCCTGCAACGAACTATTGCTAGTCGTCCGGTGCGCTCTTACCGCACCCTTTCACCCTTACCTGTGCCCTAGGGCCATCGGCGGTCTTCTCTCTGCTGCACTTGTCGTAGGCTTGCGCCTCCCAGGCGTTACCTGGCACCCTGCTCTATGGAGCCCGGACTTTCCTCCCCTTTACCAGTCTCCCGAAGGACGTCAACGTCAGTCTCCCAAAGGACTTCAACGTCAGTCTCCCGAAGGACATCAGTAAAGCAGCGACTACCCAGTCAACTCCGAGGGCGGATTGTATAGAGTTATCTACTCAGAGTCTAGTGAGATCACAGATATGATGAAATGAATGCATTGAGTGGTGTTTTTTTAACCTAACCATCAAACATTGAGCCTAAAAAAGGCCGATATTTTCACATCGACCCGCTTTACCATGTGTCTCGTTAGCAGTGCTTAGTCTAAGTTTTCTAAGCCCCACTTATACAACGCATTCTTCTTCAAGTTATGAATTTCTGCCACCAAAGCCGCTGCTTTTTTCAAAGGCAGCTCTTTGGTTAAAATCCCTAATGTACGCAAGGCATCATCTGGCAATGAATCGTCCGCGGTTTCGCGGTGACCATGTACCAATAATACCATTTCGCCACGCTGTTGGTTATCGTCACTTTTCACCCACTCAATTAACTCACCTAATGGCATACCTTGAATGGTTTCAAAGGTTTTCGTTAGTTCTCTCGCCAACACGACTTCTCTATCTGGGCCAAGAACGTCTAACATGTCTTGTAGAGAGTCCAAAATACGGTGCGGTGACTCGTAAAAAATACACGTACGCTCTACCGAAGCAATCTCTAGGAATTTATCCTTACGGCCTTTGCTTTTCGGTGGTAAAAAGCCTTCGAAGCTAAAGCGATCGGATGGCAAGCCTGATGCACTTAACGCCGTAATGACCGCGCAAGCACCAGGAAGCGGCACAACTCTAACGCCCGCTTGACGACATTTTGTCACCAAATGGTATCCTGGGTCGCTGATAAGTGGCGTACCAGCGTCAGAAACTAACGCGATAGACTGACCGGAAAGCAGCTTTTCTACCAAAACCTGTGCTTTTTGCTGTTCATTGTGATCATGCAGAGCAAAAGTTTTGGTTTGAATATTGAAGTGAGACAGTAATTTACCCGTATGTCGAGTATCCTCAGCAGCAATGATGTCCACCGTCGACAGAATTTCGATAGCACGTTGGGTGATATCCGCTAAATTTCCGATTGGAGTCGGTACGATATAGAGAGTTGGCCCCTCATTCGGCAACTTATTTTTATCTGTCATTTGTTTACCATCACTTCAACGATTAATATAGAGACAATTTTGTACAAAATTATAGAGAACTCACGGCAATGATTAACCATAAGAGACTCAGTGTACCACGCATACTTACTCCTGTTGCACTAGCAATTACGCTCGCCGCCTGTTCTTCAGGCCCGAGACAGCCTGATGGCGTTGATGTAACACTTGAGCCTACTCAGTCTGTTCAGAACTATATGATCCAAGCTGATAGCACGGAAGGCAGTTTACAAAATGACTGGTTGATCATGGCAACCAAAGCCGCTATTCAAGCGAACCAGTTTGATCAAGCAGAACTGTTGATCAAACGTCTGGCTCGACAACAGTTGACCGAAGTTCAGCAAGCGGAGTGGCAACTGGCGCGTGCGACCATACAGCAAAAGCAAGGTAATTACTCGCAGTTGCTGCAATTGTTAAACTTTAAACCTTGGTGGAAATTGCCAAACGAGCAATGGAAAGACTATTACTTGATGCGTGCCGACGCTTATCAAGGCCTTAACCAAGCGTTTGAAGCAAACCGCCAGCTGGTTGCATTTGGTCAATACGCCTCGTCAGCAGAGCAGAGGGAAATCTCTAGCCGTATTTGGATGAACTTTGGCAGCTACTCAGAATATGAACTCACCTCATTAGAAACAGAGCCGAATGAGGATGTTCTAGACGGCTGGCTTCAGCTGGCTGTTTATGCAAAAACGCTATCGGGCAACCTGTCCCAACTTAAAAATACGCTAGAGCGCTGGTTAAGCGAAAATCCTTCGCACCCTGCTGCTATCTATACACCAGAAGAGATTCAAAACATTCTCTCTCTTGATATCGTGAAGCCAAACAATACTGCTTTATTGCTGCCGCTGACGGGTAAGTTCTCGCCACAAGCGCAATTAATTCGTGATGGTTTTGTGTTTGCGATGATGAATGATCGTAATCGAGATCCTAGTGCAACACTTACGGTGATTGACACCAATGCGTATAACGCTGACCAAATTAAACAACGCTTGATCAATGAAAACATCGATTTTGTTGTTGGCCCTCTAGAAAAAGAGAACGTGGAGTTGTTGCACACAACCATGGATGGCTCAGCAAATGGCCCTACCATTCCAGCCCTTGCGCTAAATATCCCCGAGGATGTGCAACCAGATAGCAATATTTGCTACTTGGCATTATCACCGGAACAAGAAGCTGCACAAGCTGCAAAACACTTGTTCAGCGAAGGCTACAACTTCCCTCTTATTCTTGCACCAAAAGGCAGCTTTGGAGAGCGTGTAACTGAGGCTTTCAACAAAGAATGGCGAAAGTACAGCTCTAACAAAGTCGCAGCAAGTTACTTTGGTGACAAGCGCCAACTTCAAAAAGACATCAATGAAGTATTTGGCCTGCAAGAGAGCAAGCAGCGTATCGCCCAAATGCAATCATTAATGCGAATTAAGCTTGAAACACAGCCACGTAGCCGTCGTGATGTTGATGCGGTTTATATCGTAGCTAGAAGCACTGAGCTGACTTTGATCAAGCCGTTTATCGAAGTAGCGATTAACCCTGATGCGAAAGCACCACAAATCTTCTCTAGTTCGCGTAGCAACAGTGGCGGCGCGACATACGAAGATCTAACAGGCATCATCTACAGCGACATTCCATTGCTGATTGACCCAGATCCTAGCGTGACCGCTGAAATGAACGAGCTTTGGTCAGAGCAATCTAACATGGAAAAACGTTTGAAAGCTCTCGGTATGGATGCATATAAATTGATCGGTGAACTTCCACAAATGAAGGTCGTTCCTGGTTACTCAGTCGGTGGCCAAACCGGTATTTTAAGTATCGACAACAACTGTGTTGTACAGCGTGAATTGAGCTGGGCTGAGCGTGGGGCTCTTTAGTAAGCGCCAAATCGGAAATCAATATGAAGCTCTGGCGAAGCACTATTTGCAACGCCAGGGCTTGCGCTTTATTGAACAAAATTTCCTGACCAAGGTCGGTGAGATTGATTTAATCTTCCAACAAGGTGAAACTATCGTGTTTGTTGAAGTCAAATACCGTAAGAACGATCACTTTGGCTCAGCAGCAGAAATGGTAACGCACGCAAAAATGCGCAAGCTAATCAAAACTGCACAAGTTTGGCTTAGCCAACAAAAGCGCTTAAAACACAATATCGATTATCGGTTTGATGTCATCGCTATTCATGACAATGGGCGAGATATCAACTGGATAGAAAACGCAATCTCTGAAGGATAAGCGATGCTAGACAGCATTAAAGACAGCTTTACAGAAAGTATTCAAATTCAAATCGCAGCAGCAGAGGCGCTGCCCGATGCCATTACTCACGCGGCCCAAGCGATGGTCTCAAGCTTGCTCAATGGCAACAAAATTTTATGTTGTGGTAATGGCGGCAGTGCTTCAAACGCTCAACAATTTGTTTCTTGTCTTTTAAACCGTTTTGAAACTGAGCGCCCTAGCCTGCCAGCAATGGCCTTAACAGCCGATAATACAACCCTGACCGCTGTTGCAAACGACTACCACTACCAGGAAATTTTCTCAAAACAGGTACGAGCGTTTGGCCAGCCAGGCGACATTCTGCTTGCCATGTCGACTAGCGGTAACAGCAAAAATATTATCAAAGCGATGGAAGCGGCCGTAACTCGAGACATGACGATTATCGCGCTAACAGGAAAAGATGGCGGTGAGATGGCAGGCCTGCTTGGTGAGAACGACGTCGAAATTCGCATTCCATCACACCGCACTGCACGTATTCACGAAGTACATATGGTGACACTCCATTGTCTTTGTGATCTTATTGACCAGGTGCTTTTCCCTGCTCATGAAGAGTAACCAAGACTGAGGGTCAGAATTATGATACGTAGCCTCGTTATCTTATTAACAGCATTGAGTTTAAGTGGTTGCGCTGGCTTGTTTATCGCTGGCGCTGCAACCACAGCAAATATTGTCACGGACACACGCAGTACAAAACAAATTTGGCAGGACAACAACATCGAATTCGAAGTTGCGGCGATCGGGAATAAGGCGCCGTTTAAAGGTGAGGTTCGTGTGGTTGCCAGCTCCTATAACGGTACGGTTGTTCTTATGGGTCAGGCTCCAACGCAAGACCTTATCCATGCTTTAGAGCGAAGAGCTCGAGAAGTTAGTGGTGTGAAAGTCATACACAATCAAATCAAACAAAAAGAGCCACTCACTGTCACTCAAATTAGCAACGACAGTTGGATCACAACCAAAGTAAAATCAGCCTTGCTGACCGACTCTGAACTCAATGGCGTTAAGGTTAAAGTGATCACCGAAGACGGCGACGTTTTTCTGTTTGGTTATGTCACACCAGAGCAAGGCGAGCGAGCGACAGAAATCGCGCGTAATATCTCTGGCGTAAAACAAGTCATTAAAGGGTTCCAATATGGCGAAATGGAACCTGTTGAAGTGGACTTACCGAGTGACGGTGTACAAACAATAGAAAGTGAGACAAACGCGGAAAATGAAGCCAACGTCGAAGCATTTACGATCAGTGAGTAATTGCGAAACATCACTTGAAAACACGTCAAGACACTAAAAAGAAAAAAAGCAGCGTTACGCTGCTTTTTTATTATTTAATCACTCTTAAGCTTGGTTTGCCTTTTGGTCGAGGAGCATCGTCCTCTTCGGCATCCGAATCAGAGGCAAACTCAGAAGGCTCATCGCTAACCGTTGTAAACGATGGGGATGATTCTTCCTCGGTCATCGCTTCTTCTTCTTCGATGTGAGTGTACGCTTCTTCTGGTTCAAACATAGTACCAGCACCATTCTCACGCGCATAAATAGCTTGGACAGCATACACCGGCACAATTACTGAGTGCGGACGACCGCTAAAGCGAGCATGGAAGGTAATCGCATCATTACCTAACTCAAGATTACCCACCGCACGTGGTGCAATATTCAAAATAATTTGACCATCTTGAATAAACTCAACCGGTACACGTACGCCCGGCATCGTTGCATCCACCACTAAGTGAGGAGTCAAGTCATTGTCTACTAGCCAATCGTAAAATGCGCGAAGCATATACGGGCGGCGAGCAGTCATTTTTGCAATATCCATAACGTGTTTAAAATCGCTTAGCGAACTAGGCGCATTTCACGTTCAGCTTCAGTTAAAGAAGCAAGGAACGAATCACGTTCAAATACGCGGTTCATGTACACCTTGATTTCTTTTGAACCAGGGCCAACCAGATCGATACCAAGTTGAGGCAGACGCCACAATAATGGAGCTAGGTAACAGTCGATCAAGCTGAATTCTTCGCTCATGAAGTACTCATATTCAGCAAAAATTGGCGCTAATGTCAGAAGATCATTACGCAGCTTTGTGCGTGCTTTTTCTGATTCTTCCGCATTACCTTTCATCACTTTTTCAGCGAGTGAATACCAGTTGCGTTCGATACGGTACATCATCAAGCGGCTGTTGCCACGAGCAACAGGGTAAACCGGCATTAGAGGTGGATGAGGGAAACGCTCGTCCAAGTACTCCATGATGATTTTTGAATCGTAAAGAGCTAGCTCACGGTCAACAAGAGTTGGCACTGATTTATATGGGTTTAGCTCAACAAGCTCAGCAGGAAGGTTTGCTTCGTCAACAAGCTCAACTTCAACACTTACGCCTTTTTCAGCTAGTACAATGCGAACCTGATGGCTATACAAATCTGATGCACTTGAGAAAAGAGTCATCACAGAACGTTTATTGGCAGCTACAGCCATGGAGCCCTCCAGTACACTTACAAATAAAAACAATGGAGGCTAAGCCTCCATTGTACATCAATTAAAATTGGGAATTAGCACGGTATTTTAGCACAATTAATGCACATCGCGCCAATACTCTTTCTTGAGCATCACGACAACGATGGTTAGAAGCACTAAGAAGCCCATTACCCACCAACCTAAAGCATGACGCTCAAGCTGCACTGGGTCACCTGAATAAACCAAGAAGTTCACTAGGTCGCCAACCGCTTTGTCGTATTCGCCTTCGCTCAGCTCACCCGTACCATCTGTTTCAGTACCAACAACAACTTGTACTTCTTCGCCATCTACGATTTTCGTATCGTAAATCGGCGTCGGGATACCCTGTAGCTCTTCAAGCACATGTGGCATACCAACACTCGGGAAGACAATGTTGTTCACGCCGAATGGACGAGATGGATCAACATAGAAAGAGCGTAAGTAAGTGTATAACCAATCAGCACCACGAACTCGTGCAACCAACGTAAGATCTGGTGGTGGAGCACCAAACCAGTTTGCCGCTTGCTTCGGTGGCATTGCATTGACCATTAGATCACCGATTTTCGCTTCAGGATTGAAAATCAGGTTTTCTTTCATTAAGTCTGTTGGAATTTCCAAGTCTGTTGCTACACGCTCATAACGCTGATACTGCGTTGAGTGACAAGCAAAACAGTAGTTCATGAACAACTTCGCACCGTTTTGTAGCGAAGCTTTATCCGTTAGGTCAACATTCGCTTTATCAAGCGGAACGTTAGCCCCCGCTGCCATCGCTAGTGATGGCAACATAGCAAATAGAATTACAATCCACTTCTTCATTTGAATGTCACCCTCTCTGGTAATGGTTTGGTTGCTTCATTTTTGCTGTAGAAGAACAGCAACACAAAGAACATGAAGTAACACAAGCTAAAGATCTGAGATAGTAGTGTGTACGTTGGTGTTGCAGGTAACGCACCTAAAATACCCAGAGCGATAAAGGCGATAGTGAACTGTACAATATTCAACAGATGAAGTTTGCTACGGTAACGGTATGAACGAACTTTACAACGATCCAACCAAGGTAGAACAAACAGCACTGCAATTGACGCACCCATTAGGATAACACCTAATAGTTTGTCTGGAACCGCACGTAAAATTGCGTAAAACGGCGTGAAGTACCATACAGGAGCAATGTGCTCTGGTGTCTTCAGTGGGTTGGCCGCTTCAAAGTTAGGCGGTTCAAGGAAGTATCCTCCCATTTCTGGGTTAAAGAACAGCACGTAACAGAAGAAGAACAAGAAACCAGCCACACCAACTAAGTCCTTAACCGTACCGTATGGGTGGAAAGGAATAGAGTCGATAATGTCGTATTTCTTCGTGTAGTAATCGTGGAACTTGAACTGTGTCTTGTAATCATCGCCCATTGAACCTTTTGGTAGCTTAGTTTCGATACCATCAGGGTTGTTTGAGCCGACTTCGTGCAGCGCCAATACGTGCAGAACCACAAGAAGAAGTAGAACGATAGGCAGTGCAATAACGTGTAGTGCGAAGAAACGGTTTAACGTTGCACCAGAGATGATGTAGTCACCACGGATCCAAAGCGTTAGGTCATCACCGATAACAGGAATCGCACCAAACAAAGAAATGATTACCTGCGCACCCCAGTATGACATCTGACCCCATGGCAGTAGGTAACCCATGAATGCTTCAGCCATTAGAACGAGGAAGATCAACATACCGAAGATCCACAGTAGTTCACGAGGTTTTTGGTATGAGCCGTAGATCAGGCCACGGAACATGTGCAAGTACACAACAACGAAAAACGCAGATGCGCCAGTTGAGTGCATGTAACGTAGAAGCCAACCGTACTCTACATCACGCATGATGTACTCGATAGAAGCAAACGCACCGTCACCAGAAGGAACGTAGTTCATCGTTAGCCAGATACCCGTTAGGATTTGGTTAACCAGAACCAGCATCGCCAGAGAACCGAAAAGGTACCAAAAGTTGAAGTTCTTAGGCATTGGGTATTCAGACAAATGCTTTTTATAAGCATTCATTGCAGGAATACGCTTTTCAACCCAGTCTAACATTACTTGCATTATGCATCCCCCTCATCAACACCCACAATGAGCTTGGTGTCGCTCAAATACATGTGCTTAGGAACGACAAGGTTCAATGGAGCAGGTACCCCTTGGAACACTCGACCAGCCATATCGAACTTAGAACCATGACAAGGACAGAAGAAGCCAGATCTTACGCCCTGGACCTGCTCTGAGAAAGAGTCTGGTAGATAGGTTGGTGAACAACCTAGGTGAGTACAGAAACCAACAGCGACAAAAAACTCTTCCTTAATCGAACGAAACTCATTCTGAGCGTACTCAGGCTGCTGTTCCATTTCAGATTGCGGATCACGAAGCTTATCGCCGATCGTTTTTAAGTTATCTAGAACGCTTTGAGTGCGGCGAACAATCCATACAGGTTTCCCCTGCCACTCGACACGAACCAGCTGACCTGGTTCAATTTTACTTATATCCACTTCCACCGGTGCACCTGCCGCTTTGGCTTTAGCACTCGGATTCCATGATTTGATAAAAGGCACGGCGACGGCGACTGCCCCTAACCCACCAACAACTGCCGTTGTAGCGGTTAGAAAACGCCTGCGACCGTTATTTAAAGGCGCGTTGCTCATCCAAACATTCTCCCATTTGCTCCCTTTGGATCGTTATTATTCCGCTTATAAGAGCATGGCTAACAAATAATGAATTTAGTTCTATTTATTGGAGGGAAATGATAAAGAAAACCCTACTTTTTGACAAGATAAAGCTACCTTTTTGTAACATTTGTGAGGCAAATCGCTCGCGTCGTCACAAAAGCGGCAGAATTATAAAAAATTGATGTGATTTGTAACAAGAAAGCACAACATGGAAGTTCTGCTGAAAGCTATTCAAACCTTTTATCTTGGTAGTTTTCAGTTAATTACACAGCAAAATATTTCTTAGTGCACATTCAACTTACGTTATTTGTATTTTCACTTTTGTAGCACGCCGCATACGCAAAAAAGACGAGTAGGCATTTTAAAACATGTTGCAGGGATATTAAGACGCAAAGGCACCCACAGCAGATAAATAAGCTTATGACGTATGGTAAGGAAGAAGCCTTACTCTGAGCCTAGTTATAAGTGAATACAAATGGATATTGATAGGCAGGTATTATTTCTTTAAAAACAAAAAAGCCCGGCATAGAGCCGAGCTTTTGGTACACAGTTTCCAGAATAACTCTGAAAAGCAGAATTTCCAATAAGAGGAAATTAACGCTTAGAGAACTGTGGACGACGACGTGCTTTACGTAGACCAACTTTCTTACGTTCAACGCAACGAGCGTCACGAGTAACGTAGCCAGCTGCGCGTAGAGCAGGACGTAGAGACTCATCGTATTCCATAAGCGCGCGAGTGATACCGTGACGGATAGCACCAGCTTGACCAGAAATACCGCCGCCTTTAACTGTTACGTAAAGGTCTAGCTTTTCAGTTAGTTCAACAAGTTCTAGAGGTTGTTGTACAACCATGCGAGCTGTTGGACGACCGAAGTATTCGTCAAGGTTACGCTTGTTTACTACAATGTTGCCGCTGCCTGGTTTAATAAAAACACGTGCAGCTGAGCTTTTGCGACGGCCAGTGCCGTAGTATTGATTCTCTGCCATTTTCGAAATCCCCAATTAGATGTCTAGTACTTGTGGTTGTTGAGCAACATGGTTGTGCTCAGCGCCTGCGTAAACTTTAAGCTTACGGTACATAGCACGGCCTAGAGGACCACGTGGAAGCATGCCTTTAACTGCAAGCTCAAGAACCATCTCAGGTTTACGATCGATCAACTTTTCAAAAGTGATAGATTTTAGACCACCTGGGAACTCAGAGTGACGGTAGTACACTTTGTTCTTAGCTTTGTTACCAGTTACAGCAACTTTCTCAGCGTTGATAACGATGATGTAGTCACCAGCGTCAACGTGAGGAGTGTATTCAGCTTTATGTTTGCCACGTAGGCGAGATGCAATTTCACTTGCTAGACGACCAAGAGTTTTACCTTCAGCGTCTACAACGTACCAGTCGCGTTTTACAGTTTCTGGTTTAGCAACGAAAGTTTTCATGCTAATAATAACCCGTTAATTAAAATTTAAACTTTAAGGAACACCGTTCTGGTGCTCCCACACTGTCTAAGAGCCCAGTCATCACCCCTTCGAGTCGTTGGTACTCTCGACCTTCAATTTCGAAATAACTTCGATAATCCGGTCTGCAGTAACGGTGGGTCGCAGGATTATAGAGAAGAGCGAAGAAAAAATCACCTTTTTTTGCGCCAAATCACTAATTTTTTCTTCACTTTTTAAGAACACACTAGATTTAGGCCAAATGCTCACGCGCGAGGTACTCATGACTTTGCATCTCAGTGAGCCGAGACAAACAGCGCTTAAATTCAAACTCGAGCTGCCCCTCAGTATATAAGTCTTCCATTGGCACTTCAGCAGAAATAATCAACTTCACATTGCGCTCGTAAAACTCATCGACCAGTGCGATAAAACGCCTCGCAGCGTCATCTATTTTTCGGTTCATCTGTTGAACGTCCGCCAATAATACCGTGTGATAAATTCGGGACAGCTCAATGTAGTCATTTTGACTGCGAGCGGTTTGGCATAACTGAGCAAACGACGCATGCAGAACCCCATCACTCGCTTCAATTACCTCAAGCTGACGGTGATTAACTTCGATTTGATGAGCGACGATCTGACGTTCGCCCGTCAGCTGCTGATAATACTTGTTGAGATTAATGTTGGCCTGTTCATCAAGTGGATAATGGTATATTTCGGCCTGTTCAAGCGTTCTTAAGCGATAATCAACGCCACTATCAACATTCAACACGTCACAACGTGCCAAAATCATATCAATTGCAGGCAAAAAGCGCGCTCTTTGTAAGCCATTACGATATAAGTTCTGCGGTTCGATGTTTGAAGTCGCGACTAGGATCATCTGTCGCTTGAACATCTCTTGGAGTAACGTTGCAAGGATCATCGCATCCGTAATGTCAGAGACAAAAAATTCATCAAAGCAAACCACATCCGCTTCTTCTTTGAATTTATCCGCTACTTTTGCTAGCGGATTTTCGACATCACCTAACAGCTTCAACTCATCATGTACTCGATACATGAAGCGGTGAAAGTGTACGCGCATTTTTCTTTGGGTTGGTAAAGCATCAAAAAACGCATCCATGAGGTACGTTTTACCGCGTCCGACTCCTCCCCAAAAGTAAAGACCTTTTGGGGGTTCAGGCATGTCGATTTTTTTCCCCATGAGCTTTTGCCATTTGGAAAGCTGGGACACAGGAGCTGACTGAAATTCAACGATAGCATGGTAAAGCTTATCTAATGCAACGACCGCTTGATACTGAGCTTCATCACGCTGAAACCCGTGTTCTGCTATGTCTTTTTGATATTGTTGTAGTGGTGTCATCGTATTAAGTCGTATAGAGGTACTGGGAAAAGGGTTACCTCGGGGTCAACTTTGAGAATAGAGAGAAGTAGTTATCAGTCCCCGAAGACATACTGCTATTTTTCTTTATCGGCTGTTCAAGCCATAGTAACATGGACTAGCACCGCGTGTAACTAAGTAGTAAAAGACTTGTTAAAACAACTATAAGGAGCAGTTATGCCTTGGATTTATGCCATTGTGGGTTTGCTGGTCGGTACAATCGTAGGCGTAGTCATTAGTAGACTAACCACCCCTGAATACAAGAAACAAAAGTCTGTGCAGAAAGAACTTGAAGCGGCCAAGTTTGAACTAGAGCAACAACGTCAAGAGCTCGTCGATCATTTTGCACAAACCGCAGAAATGTTGGATACACTAGGTAAAGATTACACCAAGCTGTACCAACATATGGCTAAGACCTCTTCTGAGCTTTTGCCAAACTTGCCAGAGCAAGACAACCCGTTTGATAAGAAAACGGCAATGTCTTCTGAAGCTATTGCAGAAGATCAACCAGAGTTTAACGAACAGCCAAAAGACTACGCCAATGGCGCAACGGGTCTTTTAAAGGATCAAGAGAAAGAAATCATTAATGCTCCCGAAGCGGTAACCGCAAAAGCATCATAACCTTCTCTTACCTCTACCTACTAGGGCCGATACATTTGTATCGGCCCTTTTTTGAACTTTTTCTTCTTACCTTTGCTCTAACTTGGATGTGAACTGCCTCCCCCTTTGATTATCCGAACTAGGCCCTATATTAGTTATTAACAAAGTGAACTAACCGTTCGGATATTTCTTTTTGGCAGACATGTTTCAAGAGGAGTTATTGGATGAAAAAACCACTGCTTGCGCTCACCGTTCTATCTCTGAGTTTGGGCTCTATTATTGCGCCAGTTCAAGCCACCGCAGCATTACCTTTAAATGTGGATGGCCAACAGTTACCTAGCTTGGCGCCCATGCTTGAGAAAGTAACCCCTGCTGTTGTGAGTATTGCTGTAGAAGGCAAACAAGTACAAACCAGCCGTATTCCCGAACAATTTCAATTCTTCTTTGGACCGGACTTTCCGATGGAGCAAAGGCGCGAGCGCCCGTTCAGAGGTTTAGGTTCTGGTGTCATTATTGATGCGAAAAAAGGGCATATCGTCACTAACTACCACGTAATCAAGGGCGCGGATGAGATTCGAGTTCGCCTCTATGATGGTCGCGAGTATGACGCTACGCTCGTTGGCGGAGATGAGATGGCCGATGTTGCGTTGCTTAAATTAGAAAAAGCGAAAAACTTAACGCAAATTAAAGTCGCAGATTCCGACAAACTTCGCGTAGGTGACTTTACGGTTGCGATTGGTAACCCATTCGGACTCGGTCAAACCGTGACGTCGGGCATCGTCTCAGCGTTAGGCCGTAGTGGCTTGAACGTTGAAAACTTCGAAAACTTCATCCAAACCGATGCCGCAATTAACAGCGGTAACTCTGGTGGTGCATTGGTCAACCTTAATGGTGAGCTGATCGGTATTAATACTGCGATTTTAGGCCCTAACGGCGGTAACGTGGGGATTGGCTTTGCGATTCCGTCCAACATGATGAAAAACCTCACCGAGCAAATTCTAGAGTTTGGTGAAGTCAAACGCGGCATGTTGGGTGTACAGGGCGGTGAAGTAACCTCTGAGCTGGCTGATGCATTGGGTTACGAGTCAAGTAAAGGGGCCTTTATTGGCCAAGTCGTACCAGACAGCGCAGCCGATAAAGCTGGATTGAAAGCCGGTGATGTAATTGTATCGGTAAACGGTAAAGCGATTAATACTTTCTCAGAGCTCCGCGCAAAAGTGGCAACGCTGGGCGCAGGAAAAGAAATCACGTTAGGTGTAGTTCGAGATGGTAAGAATAAAACCTTTGATGTAACGCTTGGCGAATCTACAAATATGAAAGCCAAAGCCGAAACATTACACGAAGGGCTCAAGGGTGCTGAGTTAAGCAATACGACACCAAGTGATGCAATTCAAGGCGTTAAAGTATCGAGCGTTGCAGATAACTCTCCGGCTGCTCAATATCAATTACAACAAGGGGACATCATTATCGGTGTAAACCGTCAGCGCGTGAAAAACCTTGCTGAGCTTCGTGCAATCGTGGATAAGCACAAAGGCGTATTAGCTCTGAATATTCAGCGTGGCGAACGTACTATTTATCTTGTTATTCGTTAGTCACTTTCAAAGTGATAGGAAATAAGGTTTTCGATGCATAGCATCGAGTAATAAGCCTCGAATACTTTTCCTTATCGCTCAATAGCTAATGAAAAGGGCAGCACGATTCCGTGCTGCCCTTTTGTTATTTTTCAATGTAATGCTATTCTTCATCTTCTATGCCATTTTGGCGCTCATGCATGGAGAGGATATGCTCAGCTTTTTATTACGTTCTGTCTTTTTAGGCTTGGCTACTGCCGCAGTGGTATTACTGGCGGTACCATCTTTGCGCAACAACGTAATTCCTGCCGCGCTAGATCCGCAACCTGTTAATATCGCGTCCGTTGAGTTGACATTTAATCAGGCGGTGCGAAGAGCAGCACCTGCCGTAGTAAACATCTACAGCCGTAAATATGTTGAAAATGATCGCAGTAAACTCTCGACTCAAGGTCTGGGTTCAGGTGTCATTGTCAGTGAGAAAGGCTACATCATTACCAACTACCATGTGGTTGCTCAAGCAGACCAAATTGTTGTCGCATTACAAGACGGTAGAGCCGCGGCAGCTCAGCTAGTTGGCACGGATAAACGCACAGACATTGCCGTACTTCGTGTCGAGGGTTCGAATTTACCTGTTATTCCTCTTAACTCTAATTACAAACCACAAGTTGGTGATGTGGTCCTAGCCATCGGTAACCCATACAACCTTGGGCAAACCACAACGTTCGGCATTATTTCAGCAACAGGACGCTCATCTATTAGCGACGGTCGCCAAGCATTTATTCAAACCGATGCCGCCATCAATGAGGGGAACTCTGGTGGCGCCCTAGTGAACACTCAAGGTGAGCTCGTCGGCATCAATACCGCCTCTTTCCAACAAGCGACTGATTTAGAAACTTACGGTATTTCCTTTGCGATCCCTGCGCCACTAGCCAGCAAGATCATGCAGAAAATCATCGCTGATGGTCGCGTGATTCGTGGCTATATTGGTATCGACGGCCAAGACATTAATGCGGTCACTGCTCGCCTACTTGGAAATGAACACATAGGTGGTATTGTCGTGCTTGGTATTGATCCAAATGGTCCAGCCAATGCAGCAGGCTTCCAAAAGCAGGACATCATTATCAGTATTGATGGCAATAAAGTGCAAGGGCGTCAGAGCGTCATGGATATCGTCACCGATTTACGTCCTGGCACCACCGTGGACGTCGGCATCATTCGCAAAGGAAAAGAGATGAGCTTGAAAGTCACGATTGCTGAAGACAAGCAAGAAGCATAAAAAATCCCAGCCATTGGCTGGGATTTTTATTTGTGCGTTACTCGCTATCGCTCGGTGTTTCCGTCGTATCGGAATCGTCCAGCTCAACCTCAATGCGAGTGACTCGCTGCAAACCTCTTGGTAGTAACCCACCTCGGCGACCACGTTCGCCACGGAAGTTATCAAGGTCAGACGGTTTAAGACCCAATTTTCGCTTACCCGCGTACAGCGTTAACGATGCACCTTTTGGTAAAGACATTAAGTGAGATAGTACTTCTTCTCGCTCTTTTGCTTTAGCAGCAGGAATATTGATGATCTTATTCCCTTTACCTTTCGCCAGTTGTGGCAGGTCTTTGATTGGGAACAGCAGCATGCGACCTTGGTTAGTGATTGCTAAGATTTCATCAGAATCTAAATCTTCAATCGCTTTTGGCGTCATGACCTCAGAGTTAGCCGGCAAAGTGACCAGCGCTTTACCACTGCGGTTTTTAGACAGCAAGTCAGCGCCTTTACATACAAAGCCGTAACCTGCATCAGAGCCCACCAGCCACAGCTGATCTTCTTCACTCATGATCACTTGGCGAATACTGCTACCAGCCGTAATATTCAAACGACCGGTAATCGGCTCACCTTGACTACGAGCAGAAGGCAGCGAGTGTGATTCCAGAGAGTAACTTCGACCGTCACTACCTAGGAATACCGCAGGCTGATTACTCTTACCTCGTGCGTGCGCTAAGTATTTATCACCCGACTTATAGTTCAGGCCTTCTGCATCTACGTCATGGCCTTTCGCGTGACGAATCCAACCTTTTTCAGAAAGCACAACCGTGATTGGTTCACTTGGAACAAGATCACGTTCAGTGAGCGCTTTTGCCTCTGCACGCTCAACCAATGGAGATCGACGGTCATCACCGTATTTCTCTGCGTCTGCTTTAATTTCTTTTTTCAGTAGTGTGTTTAGACGGCGCTCAGAACCGAGTAGCTGTTCTAGCTTCTCGCGCTCTTTCTCTAGCTCGTCTTGCTCACCACGAATCTTCATCTCTTCTAGCTTGGCTAGATGACGAAGTTTGGTATCTAGAATCGCATCCGCTTGGATATCGGTAATACCAAAACGTGCCATCAATACCGCTTTAGGATCATCTTCGGTACGGATGATCTCAATCACTTCATCTAGGTTTAGGTAAGCAACCAACAAACCTTCCAAAATGTGTAAGCGAGCCATGACTTTGTCTAGGCGGTGTTGTAGACGACGACGTACGGTCGTGCGACGGAACTCAATCCACTCTGACAGAATTTGCACCAGACCTTTAACTTGAGGACGATTATCCAAACCAATCATGTTCAAGTTAACGCGGTAGCTGCGCTCAAGATCCGTTGATGCGAACAAGTGGTTCATCAACAAATCACAATCGACGCGGTTTGACTTAGGTACCACAACGATACGCGTTGGGTTCTCGTGATCCGACTCGTCACGAAGATCGTCAACCATTGGTAGCTTCTTCGCACGCATCTGGTTAGCGATTTGCTCAAGCAGTTTTGCACCCGATACTTGGTGTGGCAGAGAGGTGATAACGATATCAGACCCTTCTTTGTGCCATACCGCGCGCATCTTGATGCTGCCGCGACCGTTGCGGTAAATCTTCTCAATATCCGCTTGCGGCGAGATGATTTCTGCTTCTGTTGGGTAATCCGGACCTTTAACATACTGCATCACGTCCGGCAGTTCTGCTTTCGGGTTGTCGATCAAATGAATAGTCGCATCTGCGATTTCACGAACGTTATGCGGTGGGATATCTGTTGCCATACCAACTGCAATACCGGTTACACCGTTAAGCAGGATATGAGGCAGGCGTGCTGGCAACATTTGTGGCTCTTTCATTGTGCCATCAAAGTTAGGTTGCCATTCGACCGTACCCTGACCCAGTTCGCCTAGCAATACTTCAGCAAACTTAGACAGTTTTGCTTCGGTATAACGCATTGCCGCGAATGATTTCGGATCATCTGGCGCACCCCAGTTACCTTGACCATCGACTAATGGATAGCGGTAAGAGAATGGCTGAGCCATCAATACCATCGCTTCGTAACACGCTGAATCACCGTGCGGATGGTATTTACCTAACACGTCACCAACGGTACGTGCAGATTTTTTGTATTTTGCTGATGCAGAGAGACCAAGCTCTGACATCGCATAAATGATGCGTCGTTGAACCGGCTTTAAGCCATCACCAATGTATGGCAAGGCGCGGTCCATGATGACGTACATCGAGTAGTTCAGATAAGCGTCTTCAGTGAACTTGCGCATTGGCAATTGTTCGACGCCATCGTAGGTAATTTCTGTAGACATCCGTTACACCTCTGCCAAGTCGCCGTTGTTTTGTAGCCAAGAACGACGGTCATCTGCACGCTTTTTGCCCAGCAGCATGTCCATCATTTCCATGGTCGCCGTAGAGTCGTCAATGGTTAACTGCACTAAGCGACGCGTGTTCGGATCCATGGTGGTTTCACGCAACTGAAGTGGGTTCATCTCACCCAAACCTTTGAATCGTTGCACGTTGATTTTGGCTTTCTTCTTCGACAAGCGCTCTAAGATGCCATCTTTTTCATCGTCATCGAGGGCGTAGAACACTTCTTTCCCGCAATCGATTCGATACAGAGGCGGCATCGCCACGTAGATATGACCCGCTTCAACCAGTGCACGGAAGTGACGAGTGAACAGTGCACAAAGCAGCGTTGCGATGTGAAGACCATCCGAGTCCGCATCGGCAAGGATACAGATCTTACCGTAACGAAGACCATCAAGGTTATCGCTGTCAGGATCAATCCCCAAAGCCACTGAAATATCGTGTACTTCTTGAGATGCTAATACTTGGTCAGCAGAGACTTCCCACGTGTTCAAGATCTTACCACGCAGTGGCATCACGGCTTGGAACTCACGGTCACGTGCCTGTTTTGCCGAGCCACCCGCAGAGTCACCCTCCACAAAGAAGATTTCAGTGCGACTTAAGTCCTGTGCTGAACAGTCGGTCAACTTACCTGGCAGTGCTGGGCCGGACGCCACTTTCTTACGTACGACTTTTTTCGCTGCACGCATACGACGGTGCGCGTTAGCGATACAGACTTCTGCCAATTGCTCTGCTAGCTGAGGCTTTTCGTTCAACCAAAGACTGAACGCATCTTTTACGACACCTGAGACAAATGCCGCGGTTTGACGAGAAGACAGACGTTCTTTGGTCTGGCCTGCAAATTGCGGATCTTGAATTTTAACCGACAACACGTAAGAACAGCGGTCGAAAACGTCATCACCCGTTAGCTTCACGCCACGAGGTAATAGATTACGGAACTCACAGAACTCGCGCATCGCTTCTAACAAGCCTTGGCGTAAACCATTAACGTGCGTACCACCTTGAGCAGTTGGGATCAGGTTAACGTAGCTTTCGGTGATCATCTCACCACCTTCTGGCTGCCAAATTACCGCCCAGTTTGCCGCTTCGGTATCCGCCAAGAACTCACCAGTAAATGGTTCTTCAGGAATAACTGGGTAGCCTTTTACGCCTTCCGCAAGATAGTCTTTAAGACCGTCTTCGTAGTACCACTTATAGTCTTTACCATTAACTTTGTCGGTTAATGTAATTTCTAGGCCCGGGCACAAAACCGCTTTTGCGCGCAGATTATTGACTAGGCGTGTAACAGAGAAGTTAGCCGAATCGAAGTACTTCGCATCAGGCCAGAAATGCACGCTGGTACCGCGATTGCGACGACCACATGTGCCGGTTACGGTCAGGTCAGAGACTTTATCACCGTGCTCAAATGCAATTTCATACACTTGACCATCACGACGAACGGTTACTTCAACGCGTTTTGACAACGCGTTTACTACCGAAATACCTACCCCGTGCAAACCACCAGAGAATTGGTAGTTTTTGTTAGAGAACTTACCACCTGCGTGCAGCTTGCATAGGATTAACTCTACGCCTGACACTTTCTCTTCTGGGTGGATATCAACAGGCATGCCTCGACCATCATCGATCACTTCTAGTGATTGGTCGGCATGTAGGATGACTTGTACTTTTGAGGCATGTCCGGCTAGCGCTTCATCGACACTGTTGTCGATAACTTCTTGGCCCAAATGGTTTGGGCGCGCTGTATCCGTATACATCCCTGGTCGGCGACGTACTGGCTCTAAGCCATTCAGTACTTCAATGGCACCAGCATTATATTGTTCAGTCATAATACGGAATTATTCTCAAAGTTTACTTGTTGCCTGAATATCACCAATGGGTGAACCCATACTCAGGAAACGAAAAAGCCACCCTGTTCACATCACTAAGTGCTTGTAAACATGATGCATAACAAAGTAGCCAGGGTCCTCGACCCTTAAGATCTTTTGGCAAAACATAGTCGGAAAGCATACCGCCCATGTCAAGAAACGGTTGGATATATCAATAAAAACTATGAGCCTTTTCCAATCGCTTTCGAATTACAGTTCTAGAAATTCGATAATCTGTGCAGGATAACGCTCAAAGCCTACAAAACTGTGATCACCGCCTTGTTCTACTGTTTGCTTAGCGTCTGCAAACTTATCTACCGCTTGTCGATAGTCTAAAACCTCATCTTCTGTCTGCTGTAACAACCAGAAAGAATGTGGCGACGCGATGCTTTGTACATCAAGAGCTTTTAACTCGTCAATATGACAAGCTTCAAGTGTATAGGTTTCGTGCGTATAAGGGTTAGTTTGCTCACCCAAATAATCTACTAACAACTCATAGGGCTTAACCGCGGGGTTGACCACAACCGCTTTAAATCCAAACTTGTCATTTAGCCACATTGACATAAAGCCGCCTAATGAGCTGCCCACCAGACCAATGTTATAATCGTCTTTATGTTGCTCGATGATATCCAACAACATTTTCGCCGCTTGTTGAGGATAACAAGGTAACTGGGGAACAATCACTTTGATATCAGGACGATGCTGCTCGCAGTATGCTCTCATCACATTGGCTTTCATTGAGAATGGAGAACTGTTAAAGCCATGGATATACAGAAGAAGTGAAGGTTTACTCATAGATATCTCGCACAAAAAAGCGAGCCCGAACATAGAGCTCGGGCGCGTTAGTATCCGTTAGAAGAGAAGTCTGGTTGGAACTGGCCGTCAGGAAGTCGGCCCACTTGGGTCGTAATATCACCACAAGCGTGCAACTGCAGTTCACGCCAACCAGGCGAAGTCGTATCGAGGGCAAAATCATCCGAGTTAGGCTTAAACTGAACACACGTCGAGGGTGTTGCCATCACTCGAATACCATTATGAAGCACATTCATGTCTTGATGAACATGTCCACAGAGAATGCCTTTCACGTTATCAAAACGATCGACAACCTGCCAGAACGCTTCGGCATCTTTTAAGGTATGTTGATCAAGCCACGCGCTTCCCACTAATAATGGATGGTGATGCAGCAACACAAGTGTGTGCCTTTCTGGGTGTTCTGCTAACTTTTCTTCGAGTAACGCTAACTGCTGATCACTCAAGCGTCCGTGGGGAACGCCAACAACTTGCGAGTCTAAAAGAACCAACTGCCAATGCGCGCCAAGCAATACATGCTCTGCCGCTTTGATTTGTTGCGAAGGTAATACACTGCCCATATTGGGCTTGTAGTCATGATTACCAGGCAGCCAAAAGCAGTCTTTCTCTAGCGGTTCAATGCCTTCGGCAAAGCGCTGGTAAGATTCTGCACTATGGTCTTGGGAAATGTCCCCTGTCGCCAAGATGTAATCAAACGTCACGTTGCGGCGTAAAACATCAGCAACAACAGCGTTAAAGCTATCGGCCGTTTTTACGCTCAGCAAACTTCCCTCATCGGCAGCAAACAGATGAGTATCCGTAATTTGTAAAAGTTTGATGCTGTCACTAGATGATTGCAAAATGAAAACCTGATCCGTCCACTATATCGTTATTTGTTATTTTCCTTTAGTGACGTGACGATCAATTGAAGGCAAGTGGTGTTCTACTGATACCACTTCGTAAACAAAACGTCAGCCATTCACCGAGGAATGTGTTTAGTTGATGCTTTTCATCTTTCTGCATCAGTTGGTCGTTGGGATAATCATACTTAGCTTTTATGCGAGAGAACTCTCCGCTTGAGCATACTTCGGCTACTCTCGCATCGTGATAAAGCCTGACAGACATCGTCGGTAAAGGAAACACTGGCGTTTCATCACTCTGACATATCTCAACAACTGTGGTGTATTTTGTGATTTCATTCACGGTCAGTTGGTAAACCATGTTCGCCGCTTGATAGCAGCGTACATCCCCAACTTCGGCAGAAGCAGGCAATAAGGCGTTCAATTTAGCGTAGTTGGTCTCATAGGTTCTCATTAGACCCGCTAAATCAACATGATACCTCTGTTTTTCAGCCACTTGTGCCATTACTTACTCTCCACCATTTGGGGTTGCCCCCACTGTGACTTCAACTCTTGATGGTTTAATTGCAACCATTGCAACGCAATAATCGACGCACCATTTTCAAATTTTCCGTCTTTCACCCATTGATATGCTTGCTCACGACTCAAAACATGTACGCGAATATCTTCATTCTCATAGTCTAAACCATGAATGCCGTGCGCTTTAGATGCGTCCACTTCACCAACAAATACGTCCAACTTTTCCGAGCAACCGCCAGCAGAAGGATAATAAGAGGTGACTGGCGCAACACGCCCCACTTGTATCCCCGCCTCTTCGACAGCTTCTCGGCGAATGACGGCTTCAGCTGATTCATCACGGTCAATCATACCCGCGACAATCTCTAGCTGCCATGGGTGTTGATGCTCTAAGGCTCCTACTCGAATCTGTTCAATGATAACCACTTGATCCGTATTTGGATCATAAGGAAGCATCGCTGCAGCATGACCACGCTCGAACACTTCTCGTTCAACAACCTCGCTCCAACCTCCAGCAAATAGCTTATGCTGAAAGCGATATTTCACCATTTTGAAAAAGCCTTCAAATAAGGTTTCTTTCGAGATGACTTTTACATCTTGCGAAGTAAAATCCTTTTGTTGTTTGTCACACTGTTGCATTCGACACCTCTCTGAGTGAATCTTGTAGTTTACTCATTGTTATTCGCTTGCTCAAAGGACTTGGCTCAACTTTTTGTACAATAGTTACAAATTAATTTAAGTCTTTGGTGAAAATTTATTGCACGACTGGATAATTACGTGTAAAAAAGTGCAAACTTTAGAGTAAATATCGTGCAAATTGAGTTAAACTACTGAGAATTAACCAATCTATTGACCGCGGGAATAGAAAATGAAAAAATTGCTTCCACTATTTATCAGTGCAGCGCTAGGTAGCATGAGTACGTCTGCGTTCGCAGACTCTTTGGCTGAAATCTACGACTTAGCAAAACAAAATGATCCACAATTGCTCAGTGTAGCAGCACAACGTGACCAAGCTTTCGAAGCAATCACCTCAAGCCGTAGTGCTCTATTACCACAAATTAACCTAACAGCAGGTTACAACTTAACTCGTGGTGATACTGAATACGACTCAAATCTAGTCAATGACGTATCAAACGATGCCAACGCTCTAACCGCTGGTGTTAGCTTTTCACAAGCACTTTACAACCGCGCATCTTGGATCTCGCTAGATACCGCTGAGAAAAGTGCTCGCCAAGCAGACGCAACTTACGCTGCGACTCAACAAGCACTAATTCTTCGTGTTTCACAAGCGTATTTTGAAGTTCTACGCGCACAAGACAACCTTGTTTTCGTCCGTGCAGAAAAAGCCGCAGTGGGTCGTCAACTAGAGCAAACAAAACAGCGTTTTGAAGTAGGTTTATCTGCGATCACTGACGTACACGACGCGCAAGCTCAGTACGACCAAGTACTGGCGGATGAGGTGTTAGCAGAAAACGCACTGACTAACAGCTACGAGTCATTACGTGAAATCACCGGTCAAGAGCACAAAGATCTCAACATCTTGGACACTCGCCGCTTCACTGCTAGCCCATCGACCGTGCCTGCTGAGTCGCTAATTGACGAAGCAAAAACCAAAAACCTGACCTTGCTATCTTCACGTATTCTTCAAGATATCGCACGTGACAATATTTCACTAGCAAGTTCTGGTCATCTACCAACGCTGTCTCTAGACGGTGGTTACAACTACGGTGATACGTCTCATAGCTCTCGTGACAACACCACAGACAACTTCAATATCGGTGTGAACCTTGCGGTGCCGCTATACACGGGTGGTAACGTCACCTCTCAAACCAAACAGGCTGAATACGCGTACGTGGCTGCAAGTGAAGATCTTGAAGCACAATACCGTAGCGTAGTAAAAGATGTTCGCGCACAAAACAACAACATTAACGCCTCTATCGGCGCACTACGTGCTTATGAGCAAGCCGTTATTTCTGCGCGCTCTGCACTAGAAGCAACAGAAGCAGGTTTTGATGTGGGTACCCGTACTATCGTTGACGTGCTAGACGCAACTCGTCGTCTATACGATGCGAATAAAAACCTATCGAACGCTCGTTACGACTACATCTTAAGTGTTCTTCAGCTACGCCAAGCCGTTGGTACGCTAAGCGAACAAGACATCTTAGACGTTGATGCAGGTTTGAAAGCAGCAAAATAATTGCTGACTGAATGCTTCAGTTCTCAATAAATAAAAACGCCAGTTGATTTATCAGCTGGCGTTTTTTATTGCTTGCCGTTAAGAGACGAAAAGTATCTCAGAACATCAAGTATCAAAAAGGCCGCACTTGGCGACCTTTTACAAACAAATAGCGTTTCAATGCCAACAAATCGTAGGCTTAGCCCTTACCGCCTTTGATTGCATTGATGATTTCACTGGTTGAGCACCCATCCTCAAAGTTCAATACACGAACTTCGCCACCTGCAGCAATGACTTCTTTACCACCAGCAATCTCTTCTGGGTTGTAGTCCCCACCTTTTACTAGCAAGCTTGGCAAAACTTCCGAGATCAAACGTTGCGGCGTATCTTCACTAAATGGTACTACCCAATCCACAGCGCCCAAACCTGCCAATACCGCCATGCGGCGATCGGTTGGGTTCACAGGACGACCAGGCCCTTTAAGACGCTTCACTGATTCATCGGTATTCACCGCAACAATCAGGCGATCACCAAGTTCAGCAGCATGGTTTAAGTAAGACACATGCCCAGCGTGAAGAATATCAAAGCAGCCGTTTGTCATAACGACTTTCTCGCCACGTGCACGGGCTTTTCTCACTGCTTCAATCAGCGCTTTTTCTGAAATTACACCGTAATCCGTGTCTTGGCTGCCATGTACCGCTTCTGCCAGTTCAATTTCAGACAAGGTCGAGGTACCAAGCTTACCAACAACAACGCCTGCCGCAGCATTCGCTAGTGCACACGCTTCTTCGAAGGATTTACCCGCCGCAACTGAAGCTGCAAGTACAGAAATCACCGTATCACCAGCACCTGTCACGTCGTACACTTCTTTCGCTTGAGTCGGAAGGTGGAATGGCTCTTGACCACGGCGGATCAACGTCATGCCGTTTTCACTACGTGTAACCAGTAGCGCTTCAAAATCAAACTCTTCAACAAGCTGAAGTGCTTTTTCAACCAGATCTTGGTCTGATTTTACTTTGCCAACGACATCTTCAAACTCTTTCATGTTTGGTGTTAAGAGTGTCGCGCCGCGGTAGCGTTCAAAATCCGCACCTTTAGGGTCAATGAAAACTGGAATGTTTGCTGCGCGCGCTTTTTGGATGTATGCCTGAACATGCTCTAACGAGCCTTTTGCGTAGTCAGACATAATCACGGCTTTAACGTTTGGCAGAGCGGCATCCATACGCGATAGCACAGGTGCAGAATCCGTGTTTTCAAACTTATCTTCGAAGTCGAGACGAATAAGCTGTTGTCCACGGCTCATTACGCGAAGCTTCGTGATCGTTGGGTAATCAGGCAGTGCAACGAAATCGCACTTCACATTGAGTGAGCTCAGCGTCTCCGTCAGCACTTTTGCAGGCTCATCTTCCCCTGTTAGACCAACAATGTGAGCATGGCCACCTAGTGATGCGATGTTCATCGCAACGTTCGCAGCACCACCAGGACGCTCTTCATTGTTTTCTACTTTTACAACAGGAACCGGCGCTTCAGGAGAAATGCGTCCGGTTGGGCCATACCAGTAACGATCTAGCATGACATCACCGATGATGAGCACACCAGCGCTGCTGTAATCAGGTAGAATTGGTTTCATTATTGGTCTCCAAAAATTAAATCGAAGTGAGTTTATCACAGCCCTTATCGAGGCTAAATATATGGTCTTAACTGAACCACTGATTCCAAGCCTGTTTTACCCACTCCCTTTCGGCAACAAACTTATCTTCCACCACATCAGCATCTAAATTGAGTAGATTTCTTCGGTGTATTTCGTTTCGCATTGTCGTGTAGGCACGTATCAACTGCATTGCCTGGTCTTCGTCCATGACATTTTGTGCAATGAGCGTTTCAAAGATACGCACATTATCACACCAACGCGTTAATTTCGGCTTATCGTGACTATAGTTGAGCACTAAGTACTGAGCGAGAAATTCGATATCGGTAATCCCTCCCACATCTTGCTTGAGCATAAAACGGCCGGGCTTTTTCCCCCCAAGATGACCGCGCATTTTCTCTCTCATTTCGACAACGGCTTTTTTCAGTTCCGCCCGATCGCGCGCTTTGCACAACACATCATGTCGCGTATTGTGAAATGCAATAGCAAGGGGTTCATCGCCGTAAATCAAGCGCGCGCGCACAAGTGCTTGATGCTCCCATGTCCAGGCTTCTTGATGCTGATAATCGTCAAACGCATCGGTTGGGCTAACCAACAAACCTGACGCGCCAGACGGGCGCAAGCGGGTATCGACTTCGTACAAAATGCCGGAAGCGGTGCGAGTCGAGAAAATATGGATGATGCGCTGCGCTAGGCGAAGGTAGAACTGACGACCGTCGATTTCCTTTTTGCCATCTGTATAGACATTGACTGGGCAGTCATGCATGAAGACGATATCCAAGTCGGAGTTATAGCCGAGTTCCCAACCACCGACTTTGCCATAGCCAATGACGGCAAAACCCTTGCCTTCACGATCTTTTACATGCGTTGGCTCGCCGTATTTTTCGGACACTTGCAACCAAGCCTGACTGACCACAGCATCAACGATAGCTTCCGCCAAATAGGTTAAGTGATCACTCACTTTCATCACCGGCAATGCACCAGCAATATCCGCCGCCGCAATACGTAAAATGCAGATTTGCTTAAACTGGCGCAACGCTTCCATTTGCTGCTCCATATCATCTTCTGGAATACGGGCCAGATAATCACGCAGCTCTGTACGGTAACTGTCTAATGGGATTGGATTGTACAACTGTGCAGGGTCGATCAACTCATCGAGTAAGATCGGATACCGAGATAGCTGCTCTGAAATCATTGGGCTTGCGGTACACAAACGCACGAGCTGTACTAGAGCAGCTGGATGCTCATCCAATAACTCCAGATAAGTCGTACGAGTGCAGATATTGTGCAGTAAATGCAGCACTCGCGGTAAACCAAACTGTGCATCAGGGTGGGCAAACACCGCATCAAATACCTTCGGCATTAAACGGTTTAACACTTCGCGTCCACGCGGTCCTAACGTTTTTTTAGCCAGGTCGGTTTTAAAGTTGATGATGGTTTTCGCGCATGAAGCAAAGTCTTCAACCTGAATATCCTGCTGTAAGATATGCTCAAGCACATCTTGTTTGTTCGCCATATCCCATAGCTCATGAAAATGACGAGCAACCGTAGTACCCTCGTCTTCTTCATCATCACCAATTAACGACTCAAATACTTGATGGACATTCGCCATGTGCTGCTGAGTTTGCTCAATCAGTTGGTCCCAAGAGGTCATTTGCATCGCGGTAGCGAGCTTTAAGCGTTCGGTTTCGCAATCAGGCAGCGTCTGGGTTTGCTTGTCCGCCATCGCTTGCAACAAGTTTTCTAATTGACGTAAATACTTGTATGCGGCTTCTAGACTGCTGACTTCTTGCGAAGTGAGTAACGCCAGCTCTTCAATGCCTTGCAGCGTTTCCAACAACCCTCGATTACGAAGAGAAGGCTCGCGACCACCCCGAATTAATTGAAAAACTTGGGCGATAAATTCAATTTCTCGGATACCACCTGCGCCTAACTTAATGTTGTTGTTCAAACCTCGGCGGCGAACCTCACTACTGATCATCGATTTCATCCGACGCAAAGACTGAATCGCACTGAAATCAATATAGCGACGAAAAACAAAAGGACGCAGCATTTGGCGTAGCTCTTGGTATTGCGGGTACATTTCGCACCCCATCACTCGAGCTTTGATCATCGCGTAACGCTCCCAGTCACGTCCCTGTTCTTGATAGTAATCCTCTAGTGCCGCATAGCTCATGACTAATGGACCACTCTCACCAAACGGACGCAAACGCATATCGACACGGTAACAGAAGCCATCGAAGGTTTGTTGGTCGAGCGCTTTGATGATGCGTTGACCAAGGCGAGTAAAGAACTGGGCATTGGCAATGCTGCGGCGCGCGCCTTGTGTCTCACCGTTTTCTGGATACGTGAAAATCAGATCGATATCGGATGAAAAGTTTAGCTCGCCGCCACCCAGTTTCCCCATGCCGATAATCAACATCGGCTGTACTTCACCGTCCTCACTCGTCGGCGTTCCCCACTCCTGACAACACGCTTGATATTGCCATTGATAGGTTTCAAAAATCATCGCTTCTGCCAACTCGGATAAGTGGCTTAAAGAAGCTTCTAGCGACCATGTATGCGTGAAATCCTTCCACGCAATGTACACCATTTCTCGGTTGCGAAACTGACGCAACACGCGATGACCAGACATCTCATCCGGGCATTGTCCCAATAGTTCAGCAAGACGTGAGCGGTAAGATTCCTGACGACTTGGTTGCGCTAACATGCTTGGCAACTCACGGGCTAAAACTTCATCGCGATGAATGGCTTCGGTAATAAACTGGCTTAAGCCCGCCACATAGCGAAATTGCTGCGCAATCTCATCTGGCCAAAGGGGAAAATAACCTGCCTCTTGAGCATTTTGTACGGCAGATTCAGCGATAGAAATCAGTGGCGAAGGCAGCTGCATTTTTCTTCCTTGTTTGAAAAGCACGGTAACTCATTCTTTATACCAGACTTAAAGCAAATAAAAACGCCCACAAAAGGTTTGTGGGCGTTTTATCAAAAGTTCTGGATGGAATATTAAACTTGGAAAGATTTGATCTTCTTGTCTAACTCGCCAGCATTATTTTGCATCATTTCAGAAGTTTCTAGCAGCTCTGTCACAACCACAACCGAGGCTTCTACCAGCTCACGTACATTGGTGAGGTTTTGACTCATCTCTTCTGCAACACTGCTTTGCTGACCAGACGCCGTCGCGATTTGGAAGTTCATGTCATTGATTTGCGTCACTTGCCCAACAATACCATCGAGCTCAGATCCAGCATTAGAAACCAGCTCGTTTCCATCGGCCGCTTCCACTACGCTTTTCTCCATGAGTTCTACAGCAGATTCTGCACTGGTTTGCAGCTGAGCAATCATCTCTTGAATTTCTACCGTCGCTTGTTGTGTACGTTGTGCAAGGTTACGAACTTCATCTGCAACCACCGCAAAACCACGACCCGCCTCGCCAGCTCGCGCCGCTTCAATCGCCGCATTCAGTGCAAGCAGGTTAGTTTGTTCAGAGATACCTTGAATCGTACCCACAACACTACCAATGGATTCAACACGTTCTTCGACCTGGTTAACCGCCTGCGCCGATGAAGCGATGTCCGACGAGAGTTCACTCATTTTCGCCATCGTACTTTGCAAGAACTGTTGACCAGAAATCGCTTGTGCGGAAGCTTGCTCTGTAAGAGAAGACGCCGTCTGGGCATGTTCTGCGACGGTTTGCACCGTCGACGACATTTCACTCATCGCCGTCGCAAGTTGATCAATTTCGTTAAACTCTTCTTGCGCCGACTCCTTCGTTTCCGACATGCTCAGCGTCATCACTTCCGTGAGTGTGGATAACTCATCAGAAGCGTTGATTTGCATTTGAATCACATCGTGCAGTTGGCGACGTGTTTTTTCTAACTCGCGTGCCACGTCTCCGTATTCATCTTTACAATCCATACCAAATGGCACGGAGAGGTTCTTGCTCGCCATCAGTTTGATTGCGTCGCTCAGATACTGTGTTTGACGCAGCATCACTCTAGCCGCCGCTAATAAGAGCACGACAAAAACCACAATCAATAAGGCGGTTTGCCAAGCAACTTGCGTTAAGTATGCTTCGTAATGCTGTTGGGCAACTTGCGCGTTTTGTGTCGCCGCTAAAAGTGAATCGTAAAAGGTGTTCGCGTCCCACAGTTGTTTTGCCACTATCAGGACAGTACTGAAGACCATCAACATGACCATTTTAGGAACCAGTCGAATGTCGGATATGACCCTTTCCCATGGCTTAAATGCCAGCTTTTCCATTGTCAGTTCTCCACCGAGTCTTATATAGTCTTTATCTATAATCTTTATATTACTTATAGTTATGTTCGCGTTTAGCGTGGTTACGCGATTTATTTCGAGCTTCGTATGAAAAACAATGATATCAAAGACAGCACACGACCGATGGGCCTGTTGTCACTAATATTGTCTTTTATGGCACTATTTGTGATCTCTGGCTTGTTGTTTTTCCCGATCGATCACGAAACCCGTCAAGTTCTTATCGGTCTGGATTTCATAATCTGTAGTATTTTTCTATTACAGCTCACCATTGATTTGATCCGGTCCACAGATCGGTGGTTATTTCTTAAACGTCATTGGATAGATTTCGTGGCGAGTATCCCATTAATAGAGCCACTGCGCTTTGCTCGTATCTTTCATATTCTTCGAGTGGTATTAGTACTGCGCTCGTCGAAGTTCATTTTGCATCAGCTCAAAGAAAACCGCCTCGAAACCACGGTCGCCTCAATATTACTGTTGATGGTGATCCTCATTACGCTCGGCTCTAGTGCAATGCTGTTTATCGAAGCGAAAAACCCAGAAGCAAATATTCGCACTGGCGCCGATGCTTTGTGGTGGGTATTCGTAACGATCTCAACCGTTGGTTACGGCGATCATTATCCGGTGACCTCAATAGGAAAGTTTTTAGCCGTCATCATCATTGTTTGTGGTGTGGGGATCTTTGGTATGATTTCGGGTCTTATCACCTCTATTCTTACCGCTCCGACGAAACAACAGACGCACAGCTTAATCAATAAAGAACGTATGCTCGAGCAGCTCCTGAATCAACAAGCCCAAATACTAGAACGACTCGACTTCATAGAAAAAGAACTGCAACAAAGCAAAACAAAGACAAAAAAATAGGACCATGCGGTCCTATTTTTTGTACAGGTAGTCAAGGTGATCATTCACGCCAATAAGGCTGAACTTCCACACTGATCGCTCGGGTTTGATCCATTGCATGCAAAATTGAACGCTCTTGACGGTGCAACCAGCGTTCTAATTGCTCTTTTTCTGCGTCTTCCAACATATCTACCAACGGAAGCAAGTGGTTCAGCATTAGCAGATCATCGATACCATGCACCAGATCCGCCCATGGCAAACGGAAGCTGTTACGCTCATCCGAGTTATATAGACTCGCGAAACCAATACCAGTATAGAGATTACGCAGCAAGCGATAGCGCTGATCAACGTACTCTTGCGCCGTCAGGTCGCGCTCTGCAGGGAAAGCTTCCATTAGTTCTGCCCAAGTGCGATCGAGCTGAGTGACTGAAAACGGCATGATGTTACTTGCCATTTTTTCACGTGCTTTTTCATCAAGAAATGGCTGCCAACCGCGTGCTAAGATCCAGCGGCTTAGATCCAGCAGTAACCCTGTGTAACGTGCGGAATTGAGCAACCCTAGCACTTCTTCACGGCTTGGCAACTCTTGTAACTGCTGAGTCAACTCAGATACTAAGAACTTACGCGCATCCAACTTACGCAGCACATTGCCTTTGTCATCTAAGAGCTCTTCAAGGTGTGCATGTTCATCCAACCAACTCAGTTCTTCTTCCAACCATTTAAGCTCTTGGCGCAGAATCGCACTCGCGCGACGAGGGACAACACCACCAAAAATGGTCAATGTTTGACGAATAAAACGAATAGCATTGCTGATTTCACGTAGCGCTTCCACATTGTCACGCTCAGCATAAATTTGCTCGTGATAATGCCAGTGAGATAGGGCGTGTTCTAAAGAGTTGATCAAGCAGTATTCAACGGTATCCGTCGGGCTACTGTCCACAAGCGCCAACGATTTTACTTCATCACCTGCATAGCCACTTGCAAGTCGATAGCCTTTCGCCGCCTTACTCAAGTTACCCAAACGCATGCCACCTTGCTCGCAAAAGCTACGTGCTAGTGTAAATAGGGCATCGGTTTGGCCCGATTTAAGTTCCAGTTCAACTTCGCAAATCGGTTCTTGTTTCTCTTCCCCATCTTCACCTTTGGCTACGACCATACCTTGGTCAAACGCCACTTCTATTTGGCTACCATCTGGCATGCCAATCAGCCACTGTTCGCGTGTGAAGTTGGTCGAGAATAACGGCATAAGCTCAGATTGCAGCGTTGCTGCGTCTTTACCTGGCGGCCAAATGTCTACAGGATGAAGCGACAGGTTAGGCTCGTCGCTAGTGTGCTCAGCATTGTATTCTGGTCTTTGATGTAAGCCTGCGACGACGCGTCCTGCTGTCTTTACGGTTTGGACGAATACATCATCAAAACGGCGAATTCTTAAACCAATGTCGTGCTTTCTCAGCCATTTATCGGCGGTATCAAAGTAGGTGTTACCCAAGTCACGACAACTATGCTGAAGTACTTTTGTCTCAGAAATTTTTTCTTTTAAAGTTTCTGAAAATTCAGGAGAAACAAAAAACTTCAGTTCTATTTCGGTTTCCATAGCTATACCTTTCAAAGCAGATAGAAACAGGATATTGCGTAATTTCTCGCACGGCAAGAGAGAAATATCGCCGGAATGATGATCTAAAACAGTTTTAATGAGCGATTTAATGCGTTACCATGCGCGCCTTTATAGCCATCGTTCAACATTTCGCCAAGCACTCAGAAATGGTGTATGTTTTTTTAAGGTTATAGTTATTAGGTTGAATGACCATGCCAGTAAATACAATTATGGGGTTATTTGCAAAGTCCCCAATTAAGCCTTTGCAACGCCACGTTGTGTGTGTCAACGAATGTTGTTCACACTTGGTGAAATTCTTTGAAGTATCTTCAAAGGGTGACTGGGAAAAAGCATCTGAAATCCGTGCACAAATTTCTCACCTAGAGAAAGAAGCGGACGTGCTGAAACGTGAAATCCGTCTAAAACTGCCTCGCGGTTTGTTCATGCCAGTAGACCGTACTGACATGCTTGAGCTTCTGACTCAGCAGGACAAACTTGCAAACCTGGCAAAAGACATTGCTGGCCGTGTATATGGTCGTCAACTTGTCATTCCTGAGGCTCTCCAACCAAACTTCCTCGCTTACGTTCAACGTTGTCTTGATGCGGCCGATCAGGCGCAAAAGGTAATCAATGAACTTGATGAATTGCTAGAAACCGGCTTCAAAGGTCGTGAAGTGACGCTCGTCGCTGAAATGATTCATCAATTAGATGTCATCGAAGATGATACCGATGCTATGCAGATTGAACTTCGTCAACAGTTGATGGCGATTGAGTCTGACATGAACCCTATCGATGTCATGTTCTTGTACAAGATTCTTGAATGGGTAGGTGGTATTGCCGACCAAGCGCAGCGCGTAGGTGCTCGTTTGGAAGTCATGCTATCTCGATCTTAAAACATAAAGTTAACGACATAACGAAGAGCATAATAAACACGTGTCATAGGGATGATGACTATTTTCATCGTCTTATGGTTTGGCGCGCGTAAAATTTTGTTCCGCTTGTTATAAAACAACTAGGTATTACGATGGATATCCTTGCGAACTACGGCACTGTCCTGATTATTGTTGCAGCGATTTTTGGTTTCATGATGGCGATTGGTATTGGCGCGAACGACGTTGCTAATGCGATGGGTACATCAGTAGGTTCAAAAGCGCTAACCGTAAAACAAGCTATCATCATTGCGATGATCTTCGAATTTGCAGGTGCTTACCTTGCAGGCGGTGAAGTAACCGACACTATCCGTAAAGGTGTAATCGAAACTTCTTTATTTGCTAGTCAACCTGACGTTCTTGTCTACGGTATGATGTCTGCTCTTTTGGCTGCGGGTACATGGTTACTTCTTGCCTCTTACATGGGCTGGCCAGTATCTACGACTCACTCAATCATCGGTGCAATCATTGGTTTTGCATGCGTATCAGTAGGTACTGAAGCGGTTGACTGGGGCAGCGTTCAAGGCATTGTTGGTAGCTGGGTTATTACACCAGTGATTTCAGGTTTCTTTGCGTACGTTATCTTTGTCAGCGCACAACGTCTGATTTTTGATACTGAGAACCCGTTATTCAACGCCAAACGTTTTGTTCCTGTTTACATGTTCATCACAACAATGGTGATTGCACTTGTAACTATCAAAAAAGGTCTAAAACACGTTGGTCTTCACCTAACCAATGGCGAAGCTTGGATGTGGGCAGCAGCAGTTTCAGCACTCGTGATGGTTGGCGGCTACGTATACATCCAGAAAAAATTCGCTAATCGCGAAGAAGACCGCAGCTTTTCTGGCGTGGAAGGTATCTTCAGCGTTCTGATGGTTATCACCGCTTGTGCAATGGCATTTGCACACGGTTCAAACGACGTTGCAAACGCCATTGGTCCACTGTCTGCTGTCGTATCGACTGTTGAACATATGGGCGAAATCAGCACGAAAAGCACCATCGCTTGGTGGATTCTACCTCTTGGTGGTATTGGTATCGTGGTCGGTCTTGCGACACTGGGTCACAAAGTAATGGCAACCGTTGGTACAGGTATCACTGAGCTAACTCCTAGCCGTGGTTTTGCAGCTCAGCTAGCAACCGCTTGTACTGTTGTTCTAGCTTCTGGTACTGGTCTGCCAATCTCAACCACTCAAACATTGGTTGGTGCGGTTCTCGGTGTTGGCTTTGCTCGTGGTATCGCGGCACTAAACCTGGGCGTGGTTCGTAACATCGTGGCATCATGGATCGTTACACTACCAGCAGGTGCACTATTGGCCGTTGTATTCTTCTACGGACTTCAAGCGATGTTCGCTTAAGACACTCGTCAATAGAATGTAAGCGCTTTGTCATTATTGACTCAAACGCACAGAAAGGGAGGCTTTGCCTCCCTTCTTTGTTGCACCGAAGTTTGAAACTGCATACTATTCGTCTATTTCCGGCTCCAATCATTCGGTGCCAACGCTGTCTCCAAGAAAAATCGTTAAGGGATTTACTGTGAAAAAACTAATCATCACGGTTTTGTTTACTTTGCTAGCAGCGCCAGCGGCCCTAGCAGCAGACCGTTATATTTCTGATGACCTCTTCACTTTTATGCACTCAGGTCCAAATAACACCTACCGTATTATTGGTAGTGTTAATGCCGGTTCTAAAGTACAACTGATTAAAACCAACCGAGATACTGGCTATACGCAAGTTCGTGATGACCGAGGTCGTACTGGTTGGGTACAAAGCAAGTTTGTGACAAACCAAGAAAGCATGGCGATTCGCCTTCCTCGCATTGAGAAAGAACTAGCAGAAGTGAAAGAGCAGCTTGCTAACGCTCGTAAAACTTCTGATGCAGAGAAAGCTGGCCTTGTTACCTCTCTAGAAACGCGCAACCAACAAATTTCCGATCTTGAGAATAAATACTCTGAGATCAGCGACCAGCTTACTTCTGTTGAGACAGAAAACCGCGAGCTGCGCGCTAAACTGGATACACAAAAAGACGACATGCTGCTTAAGTACTTCACTTATGGCGGCGGTGTTGCAGGTTTAGGTTTGCTATTTGGTTTGATTCTTCCGCATATCATGCCTCGTAGAAAACGTTCACCTGCGGGTTGGGCATAAGTCCTTCGCCCTTTTATCTATAAAAAAGAATGCAAAAGCCAGTCGATATTCGACTGGCTTTTTTGTTTGCTTAGTTTTACAGAAATCTGCACTACTCCCCCATTGAACTAGACGCTCGACGACGATCCGTTGCGCCATAAAGCTTGCCATCTTTTAGCTCAATTGCATTCAAACCACTTACCACTGGAATAACGTGTACTGGGTAGCCAAGCTCCATAAACTCCGGCACCAACATTTCTGCGAAGGTTTTCTTCTCCACTAGCAAGCCTGTTGGGTCATACGGCTTCGTGCGGTCTATCTTGGTGCCGTACTGGATGTTTGGTAAGTCAATAGCCTCTTGCGCTGATAAGTTCCAATCCAGTACCCCAACCACAGTTTTAAGCACATAACCTGGAATTTGCGAACTGCCCGGAGAGCCAACTACTAAGCGCAGATTGCCATCGCCGTCCATCACCATTAATGGCGTAATGGCTGAGCGTGGACGCTTACCCGCTTCAATCGAGTTTTGAGTAGGCTTGCCGTTAACCGTTGGTTGAGGTGAAAAGTTTGCCATTTGTGCATTCAAGATAACGCCATCAACCATGACACCAGATCCCATTCCCGTACCAACGGTGCTGGTCATAGCAATCGCATTACCTTCCCTATCAACGATAGAAATGTGCCCTGTATCTTTGCTCTCGAAGCCTTGATATTGCGCATACTGAGTTTGCGTTATCTGTCCGGCTTTTGGATTCTCTTTCGAGGTGCCATTATCAGGGATTAAATCACGTCTCTGGTCCAAATAGGTTTTAGATAACAATTGTTCAACTGGTGCTTCCACATAATCCGGATCTCCGGCATACGCAATACGATCAGCTTTTGCTAAGCGCATCGCCTCGGTCATTAAACGCCAAGGCTCTACATCAGTTAGTGCCATCTGAGATATATCGTACGGCTCCAGCAGTTTCAGACTTTGAGCGACCATCACACCACCAGAGGCCGGGTAACCAAACGAAACGATTTTGCTGCCCCGATAATCGCTTTCAATAATATCGCGAGATTTCACCTGATAGTTTTTAAAGTCCTCTAACGACAATTTCTCATGCTGATCGTTAATACGACGATTCACCGTATCAACAATATGTTGACCAAGTGCACCACCATACAAATAGCGATCGCCTTGCTGAGCTATTTTCTCTAGCGTCTCAGCCATTTTAGGGTTCTTCATTAACGTCCCTGTTGGCTTCACTTCATCATCTTGCCAATACAAGGCTTTAATTTCTGGATCGCGAGCCAAACGGGATTGCTCTCGCACGACGATATCATAGGTATAGCTGTTCATCGCGTACCCATCACGCGCGAGCTTAATCGCAGGTTGAACCAACTCAGACCATGGTAATTTGCCGTATTGCTCATGAGTGGAATAAAGCAGACGTAAGGTGCCCGGCACTGCAACGGAGCGAGGCCCCAAAATTTCATCGCGGCTGAGTGCTTTCCCATTTTCAATAAACATCTCAGGGTGAGCGCTAGACGGCGCTTCATCTCGCCCATCAAGGGCTAAAAACTTCTGCTTGTCATGTTGATAAAACAGCGCGAAAGTACCGCCGCCAATTCCCGTCATATCCGGTTCAACCACAGACATCACCATCTGCATCGCGACCATGGCATCAACGACGTTCCCGCCCTCTTTCAATATTGAATAACCAGTGCTGCTCACGTAAGGGTTGGTCGCGCTGACCATAAAATCTTGTCCGTTATTATCTGGTGTTATAGGGAAAGGGGGCGGCTTTGCTGCGTAACTTAACGACGCAACAACACTTAAAGAAAAAATCAGAATACGCATGTGTCTCTGTGTAGACTCCTGTTATTTCATGGGGTCTAACGTGGACCAGGTCGTGATGACGAAGTTCGTCAATGTGGCGTTTTTTTACACAACGCTGACTGGAATCGCGCTATCAATAGTTGAACGATATTGGTGCTATTTAAACGACTTAGAAAAGCTATATTTTGCTTGTTTGAGTATCTAAAAATCATCACCAGAATAGATGCAAAAGGTGTTCTGAAAAATAAAAAAGCCAGCGATATGATTTCGCTGGCTTGATGTGTTGCTATAACAGTTACCCTTTCCACTCATACAACGCTGGTATACGAATTTGCTCACCTTGGAACTCGACAATCACCGCTTGCGGTTGTATTTCTCTTAATGTGACCTGCCCATCAACAACGTCTCCTTGATGATATTCAACATTGTTAATTTTCACCCAGCGCCGATTTTCATCACTGGCGTACATGTGAGTTTGCAAATTGAGCGCAGGTAAACGCCCTTGCCATTGGTGAGCGTTGCGCTCTAAATCGTTCACGCGCACCGTTTGTGGTGAAGGCGCATCATCTCGGGATAACGCATTTTCGACCTTTCGCGCCAAATCAGGAGATAATGAGGACAAGTCAAGATCATCCAGAGACAAACCTAGGTCCTCTTCAACTACTGAAGTGCCTTGAGTTGATACAGATGTTTCTATCTCGTCTTTGTTTGCTGTATTACTCACGTATTCATCAGATGTTGCAAACGTACCAAAATCACGAGACAGCTCTGCACTTGGCCACTCTCTTGGCAATTGCGCCAACTGAGTAGTTTCAGGATAGTCCAATGCTTTGAACGGTTGTTCCGCTTCCATCTTAGCCTTAGGGGCGGAAGTACTAACTTCAGCATGAGGCGTAAGGAGATCTAAATACCAAGCAACTCCGATTGCAGCAACGGTGATCGGCAACAAGAACAAACCAATATGTTTCATGGCTGACATTATGCGTCCTCCTTCTCGATTCGTGCCAGTTGAGGCGCATCTGGCTGCACGTTTTGTTGAAGACGATCTAGCGTCCGCTTACCTGCAATGCCGTCGACCCCAATACCTTGCCAACGTTGGAATAACTCAACTCGCTCTTTCATCGCACCATCAAAAATAGACGTTTCAAGCAGTGGCTCACTTACCGCTTCTGCTAATAATCGGTCTAATACTTCGATCGCAGGGCCTTCCATGTCTAAACGTAATGTCTCTTTCAACGGCGCTTGCCACAGTTCAATGATATTGCCTTGCCACATCGGCTTTAGCCACGAAATAGGCAGACGCAGACGCTGCTTGCCATTGAGCACTTCGACTTTGTCATTACCGACGGCGTACAAAATGACATACCCAACATCACCTTGATAATTCAACTCCAAAATCACAGGGCGATTTTGTTGCATCAGCAGCGGCCAGGTCGCCATTTTACGCTCACAACGCATGGTCGATTGGGGTTCTGATAAACAAAGATTGTCGCGAACCGATGCTTGATAACCCCACAAACGATACAAATCATTCACGGCGAGATTCGACTGTTTTTGTGCTAACAATAAGTCACGCTGATCATCTGTCAATTGTTGGTTGACGACTATTGGCGTTGGCTCCTCTCTTGGTGCGGTCACTTGCGCCAACACTGACGTTGCTTGAGCTGGCATATAATTAACGACCGCCCACCCCGTACCTAATGCAGCAATAAGACCCAACGTAACAGAGCCCCAAGCAGGCCAGCGGAAAGTACGGCGCTCTTTTTTATCTTGCTGATAAATATCTGCCTGAAACTGCATCACCTCTTCACAGGCCTGCTGAACGGTTTGCTTATCCACCACCACATTACCTTGGTGATAACTGATGTTGAGAGATTTATCACAGATAAGATTAATCAAGCGCGGGATGCCGTGACTGTATTTGGCAATGAGTTTACAAGAAGCACGATTAAACAGTTGCTGGTCACCACCTGCCGTATGTAATCGAAACGCGATGTAATCTTCTGTCTCTTTTTCATCCAACGGCAACAAGTGATAACGCCCAGTAATGCGCTGAGCGAGCTGGCGTAGTTGCGTCGTTTGTAATAACCGCTGTAATTCAGGCTGTCCGACCAACAACACTTTGAGCAGTTTTCTGGTATCGGTTTCCAAGTTGGTCAACAAACGTAGCTGCTCTAAAACGTCGGCAGCAAGGTGTTGAGCCTCATCAATGACCAGCAATGTCTGCCAGCCTGAACGATAATTACGCAGCAAGTATTTGTGAATCACTTGGTTTAGCTGTTTGAGGTTTGCATCTGGCGGGTAAGTAATTTTGAATTCATCGCAAATAGCTTCGAGCAAGTCTCGACTCGAAAACGTGGGATTTAGGATCAGACCCGCTTTGGTGTTATCACCTAAATTCGCCAGCATCGCTTTTGCGACGGTCGTTTTGCCTGTACCCACTTCGCCAGTAAGCATAGCAAAACCACCGCCATCGCCTAGCCCGGCTTGGAGATGTGTGATTGCCTCTTTGTGACGTTGGCTTAAATACAAATAACGCGAGTTTGGAACAATCGAAAATGGTTGTTCTACAAACCCAAAAAAGTCCTTATACATTAGGCTCTCCAGCTAAAAAACCACCAGGGAATAGTCAGATATAATATAAACATAGCTGCATCTACTCTCGGGAGTAAAGAAAAGTACCATTGCTTGCTACAATGTCCAACGGCATATCAATAAATTAAGAGGTAATTCGTGCAAGTTTATTTAGTAGGTGGCGCAGTTCGAGATAAATTGCTCGGAATTGATAGTTATGACAACGACTGGGTGGTCGTAGGTGCGACTCCCGAGATGATGCTGTCCCAAGGGTACACCGCCGTTGGCAAAGACTTTCCTGTATTTTTGCACCCAAAAAGTAAAGAAGAACATGCACTTGCGCGAACGGAAAGAAAGTCAGGGTGTGGTTACACTGGCTTTGAGTGTTTCTTTGATCAAAGTGTCACCTTAGAAGAGGATTTAATTCGTCGTGATTTAACCATTAACGCGATGGCAATGGATGATGCAGGTAAGCTCCATGATCCTTACGGCGGCCAGAAAGATCTCAATAATAAACTGCTACGCCATGTATCAGACGCTTTTGTCGAAGATCCTCTACGCGTTTTACGTGTCGCTCGCTTTGCAGCCAAGCTGGCTGATCTAGACTTTACGGTTGCCGACGAAACCATGCAGTTAATGCGCTACATGGCAGAGTCTGGGGAGCTGAGCACACTGACTCCCGAGCGTGTTTGGCAAGAATGGCATAAGTCCCTCTCCACCCCTCGCCCTGATATTTTCTTATCGGTTCTAAGAGATTGTGGTGCATTGACCGTTGTTTTACCTGAAATTGATGCACTATTTGGCGTACCTCAACCAGAAAAATGGCATCCAGAAATCGATACAGGCATCCATACTTTGATGGTGGCAGAGCAAGCCGCAAGATTGAGTGACTCACTCCCCGTCAGATTTGCCGCTCAAGTGCATGACTTGGGCAAAGGGGTGACGCCAGAGAGCGAATGGCCAAGCCACAGAATGCATTGTCATACAGGATTAAAACTGATCAAAAAGCTGTGCGAGCGTGTCCGTGTACCGAATGAGTTTCGTGATTTAGCCTTGATGGTGTGCGAACAGCACTCCAATATCCATCGTGCGGCCGAGTTAAAGCCGCAAACCATCATAAAAATACTCAACAAATTCGATGTGTGGCGCAAAGCTGAGCGCTTAGAAGATATTTTAATATGCTGTCAGGCTGACCATGCGGGTCGAAAAGGGTTAGAAGAGAAGCCTTATCCTCAAGCTGAGATTTTTACCCACGCTTATCAAGCCGCAGCCGCCGTAGATGTTCAGAGCATCATTAAGGATGGATTTAAAGGCCCGGCAATACGTGATGAACAAGAAAAGAGACGGATTGAAGCGGTAAGAGTCGCTTTGAATAAGTGATCTGAGCTCAGATTAATTAACCGAGTTGTATTCATGCCAGGTCATTCCAGCGAGCCTTAGCGAGATTAGGAATCTAATATCAGCACGCAGGGAAGTTTTAGAAATGGCCAACGCTACAAGAAACTCGGAGAGAAGGTTCTGAACCTCGCGCCTTCGTCGCTGTTCAGAATGACGTTGTGGTTTAGGTATGCAGCTTGCGGTTAAGCAAGCTGCCAATCCGTCGCGTTATCAAGCGCTAAGCAAGAACGCAAACAAACCGAAACCTAGAATCAGACGGTAAATCACAAACGGTGTCATGTCCATTCGTGAAATCATCTTTAAGAAAAAGTGGATACAAATATATGCACTGATAAACGATGTGATGATACCAGTCAGCAAGAAGCCAATATGGACAGGTTCACCACTGGTCACTAGCTTCATACCTAAGTAGCTACCAGCCAATGTAATGATAGGGATCGACATTAAAAATGAAAAGCGCGCAGCCGCTTCTCGAGTAAAGCCGAGGTAAAGTGCAGCCGTAATGGTCGCCCCTGAACGCGACGTTCCAGGAATCATCGCTAAGGCTTGGGCAATACCGATAAACACGGCTTTCTTCCAACCCGTTTGGTATTCATCCGCAACCAACTTAGCGTTTTTGTCTACCCACCAAAGCAACAAACCAAATACGATCGTTGTGGTCGCGATGACATAAGCGCTACGTAGATACACTTCAATGATGTCTTTCATCAACAAGCCAAACACACAAGCTGGAATCGTGGCGATCACGATCATCCAAGCAAGTTTTGCTTCTTTACTCCGATCTCCTTTAAAGATCGAAGCAAATAATGCCTGGAACAGAGTGATCACTTCATGGCGAAAATAGATCACTACCGCCATTAATGTACCGACGTGAACAGCAACATCAAAAGCTAGACCTTGGTCTTCCCATCCCAAAATGGCGGAGGGCAGGATCAAATGGGCAGAGCTCGAAATAGGCAAAAACTCTGTCAGACCCTGAATCAGAGCCAGAATAAAGGCTTCAAAATAACTCATGTAAACAACTCAAATTAAAAATGAAAAAGAAACAGGTTTGAGTGAATCGACTGGCTGCATTCCATGCCAAATATCTGCGACTGTGCGTCCATCGCCTGGGATCACTAATTGAGGTTCGAGATCATACAGAGGCTTTGTGACAAAAGGATATTTGTAGATATCACTGCGAGGTAGCTCAGGTTTTTTCGTGGAGACGCATTCACCGAACAACACTATATCGAGATCCAGTGTTCGATCCTGATACTTTTGCGCATTTTCTTCGCGTCCCCACTTAAATTCAATCTCACGTAGCTGATGACTCAACTCTTCTAATGACAACTCGGTACGCATTGCAACGACAAAGTTGTAGAAGTTCTGGCTGCTAAAACCAATAGGTTCACATTCATATACCGGCGATACGAGGAGATTTTCTCCAAGCTGTAGTAGCTCCTGATACGCAGCGAGCGCATGTTGCTCTCTTTCTACATTCGTACCAACACCGATATAGGTGGTGATCATGCTTGACCTCGCTCAATCACAACACCAACAGCGCGTGCTTGTGGCACTGCACCAGGCTTTGCTAAACGGATTTTCACCCAAGGTACAGAGAAACGCTGCATGATAAGCTCTGCCACTTCTTCGGCTACACGTTCAACCAACAGAAAACGACCATTTTCAATGTGGCTCAGTACCGCCTCACTCACTTGCGAGTAATCCAACGCATCTTGCACATCATCACTTTTGCCCGCAGGTTTATTATCGTGTGCCATTTCAATATCTAGAACCAACTTTTGTTTGATTTGTTGTTCCCAGTCGTACACGCCAATCGTGGTGATTACTTCTAATTGTTCAATAAAAACTTTATCCAGAGCCATCTTATGTCCTTCTATTACAGAGGTCGGATACCCGTGAGGGGTAATTTGATCGTAGTATTCTATACCTAAGTAACATTTACTTGGGTCATCACAATGTTACTTAGGTATAAACTGCGAAAGCATCTTTATATACAAGAAATCACATAATGCAAGCTCTATCACAGTGAGGATTTCTGCATTATGTGAATTCGAGGTATGATAGCAACTACGCGGGAACCGAGCATTAAATTCCAATCCATCAAGGACTTCTATGGACGCACTGGCACTGATAATGACAATGGCCGCCTATTTACTGGGTTCGGTTTCCAGTGCGGTTTTGATCTGTCGACTCTTAAAACTGCCAGATCCACGCAGTGTAGGCTCCAACAACCCTGGAGCAACGAACGTATTGCGTATTGGCGGACGAGGAGCCGCTGTTTCAGTCTTGTTGTGCGATATGCTCAAAGGCACCATCCCCGTATGGGGCGGATACTTTCTTGGTATCGACCCTATCATTCTTGGCGTCATCGCCATTGCTGCCTGTCTTGGCCACATGTACCCCATCTTTTTCCACTTTAAAGGCGGAAAAGGTGTCGCAACAGCGCTTGGCGCTATCGCTCCGATTGGTTTGGACTTAACAGGATTAGTGATGTTAACTTGGCTGTCAGTAGCCGCGCTATTCCGCTATTCATCCTTAGCGGCTCTCGTCACGGTTTTGGTCACTCCGTTTTATACTTGGATGTTTAAACCGCAATACACGTTACCTGTTGCTATGCTGTGTTGCTTAATCGTATTTAAGCATCATCAAAATATTCGGCGGCTTTTGTCTGGCGATGAGCCCAAAATTGGCGAAAAGAAACTGACACAAAAAAACTCGGCTTAATGCCGAGTTTTGTTTAGAGAGCGATGCATTCATTGGTTATGCATGAACTCGATTCAGGAAGTTCAACAACATTTGGTTGACGAATTCCGGCTGTTCTAAACAACTGATGTGTCCCGCTTGCGGAATTTCTACCAACTCACTGCCCGTGATACAGTCTTTCATTAAATACGATTCGAAAACCGGGCGAGGCTTATCTTCACAGCCCACCGCAATTAACGTCGGCAGAGCGAATTTTTCCGAATCTTCAATCACATCACGGCGACCAAACACCATGCGCCCTATGCGAGCTACTTCCACTGCACGCTCACCATTCAGGTCTTCTAAACTGCGTTTGAATGAAGCGACAAGTTTAGGGTTATCCTGATTGACGTTGTTGGCAAAGAACAGCGGCACAACGGCTTCAATAATTGGCGCAGGCACTGCTTGAACTTGGCTGATAGTATCCAGCATTGCAAAATACTTCTTATACGTAACTTCTGGCTCCCAGCCAATGAAGGTATCCATCAATACCAGTGATTTCACACGTTGCGGTGCTTGAGCCGTCAGTTCCGCTCCCCACATGCCGCCAACAGATAAGCCCACCACAGAAAACTCTTCAATATCCAAATGATCCATCAACGCCAACATATGTTGTGCATAATCAACTAATGACTCTGTCGATGTAGGGGCCGCTTCTGACTCACCATGTGCCCACAAATCTGGCACAATACAACGATATGACTGGCTTAAAACTTCAATTTGTGGCGCCCACATTTGGCTATCCCACAAATAACTGTGACCAAACAGTAATACTGGACCATCACCTTTATCAAGGTAAGCAAGTTGCTGACCTTCAATTTCAAACTTATTCATTGTTATATCCATTTCTTATTCTTCCGCACTATCCTATCACTGAAGCGATACCGAACTGCTCGCATCAGTCAGAATGTAAACGAAGCTTTTCATTGAATAGCTAAAAATAAAGGCCTCTGATGAGCAGAGACCTTTATCGTTGTGAATCTATTTCAAACCTACCGCATAAGTTTGATTAAGCAACTGGCGTAAGTTGGTCAATCGGCCAACGTGGGCGAGCCTCTACCGACATATCGGCCACTTCGCCATTCTTCAAACGCTGCATACCAGCGTAAGCGATCATCGCACCATTATCCGTACAGAACTCAGTTCGTGGGTAGTAAACCTCGCCGCCAACTTTCTTCGCTAGCTTCTCTAACTCTGCACGTAAACGACGGTTAGCACTCACACCACCAGCAATAACAATACGCTTCATGCCTGTTTGCTCAAGCGCGCGTTTACATTTAATCGCCAATGTTGCACACACGGCTTCTTCAAATGCCAGTGCGATGTCTGCGCGAGTTTGCTCGTCATCGCCATTCGCAGCAATCGTATTTGCTGTAAAGGTTTTCAGGCCAGAGAAACTCATATCCAAGCCAGGGCGATCAGTCATTGGGCGCGGGAACTTAAAGCGACCCGGCGTGCCTTTTTCTGCCAGTTTAGACAACAGCGGGCCGCCTGGGTAATCCAACCCCATTAGCTTCGCTGTTTTATCAAACGCTTCGCCCGCCGCATCATCAATCGACTCACCCAGAATTTTGTACTCACCGATGCCTCTCACTTCGACCATCATCGAGTGACCACCCGACACCAACACTGCCACAAACGGGAATTGTGGTGGGTTATCTTCCAGCATTGGAGCCAACAGGTGACCTTCCATATGATGAACAGGTACAGCAGGCACTCCCCAAGCATAAGCAATACTGCGACCAATAGTAGCGCCCACTAATAGTGCACCAACGAGACCCGGCCCCGCGGTGTACGCGACACCATCAATGTCTTTCGAAGTTAAGTTCGCTTCTTTTAGTGCCTCTTTAATAAGAGGAATGGTTTTCTTTACATGGTCACGTGAAGCCAACTCAGGCACCACACCACCGTAATCTGCGTGCAGTTTTACTTGGCTGTAAAGCTTGTGTGACAGCAGACCTTTTTCATCGTCATAAATCGCGATGCCAGTCTCGTCACAAGAGGTTTCAATACCGATAATGCGCATGGTTTTCTCAGTATGCTTTCTGTATAGAGGAAATTTGGGCGTCATATTACCTCGCCTTGGTGCTGCAAACAAATTTTGTACAGACAATAATCGACAAAAGGCTTTACAAAGTAGTTGTGATCGGATTAAAATTCCGCACCATTTTTGATCAAGCTGGTAAGAGACCAAACAATTGTGATTTGGTCTGTTGAATACCAGCGTTAACGAATAACCCCTGAGGTGAAAGGCATATGCCAGTAGTTAAAGTACGTGAAAACGAACCGTTCGACGTTGCTCTACGTCGTTTCAAGCGCTCTTGCGAAAAAGCAGGTATCCTTTCTGAAGTGCGTCGTCGTGAGCACTACGAAAAACCAACTACAGTTCGCAAACGCGCTAAAGCAGCAGCTCAAAAGCGTCACGCTAAGAAGCTAGCTCGCGAAAACGCTCGTCGCGTTCGCCTGTACTAATAACTGAGCTCCAAAAGGAATTTAGTTATGGCTCTGATTGATCAACTCAAAGAAGAGCAAAAATTAGCGATGAAAGCCAAGGACAAATTGCGCCTTGGTACTATTCGTTTAGCCCTATCAGCAATCAAGCAACGTGAAGTTGACGAGCAGATTACTCTGAACGATGACGACATTCTTGCAGTATTGACCAAAATGGTTAAACAACGTCGCGACTCTGTAGCGCAGTATGAAGCAGCGGGTCGTCAAGATCTTGCTGATGCGGAACAAGCAGAAATTACCGTTCTTGAGGACTTTATGCCTCAACCACTGACAGACGAAGAAGTAGCGGCTCTTATCGAGAACGCGATTGCTGAATCTGGCGCAGCTGGCATGCAAGACATGGGCAAAGTAATGGGCGTTCTGAAACCGCAAATTCAAGGGCGCGCAGATATGGGTAAAGTAAGCGGTTTAGTTCGCGCTAAACTGGCTTAAGATACCCCACCCAATTGCAGCAAGCCGTGCTATCCTTTGGAACGCACGGCTTGTTTGTATCTGGATGAATGGAATGAAATAAGTGAGCAACACGCTTATTCTTTTAAAGCATTCACTCCACTCATCATCTTCTTTTTTTGTTAGGTTTTATGGCTGGACACATCCCTCGCAGTTTTATCGATGACCTTCTAGCTCGACTTGATATTGTCGATATCATCGACGCACGTGTGAAACTTAAGAAAAAAGGCAAAAACTACGGCGCATGCTGCCCGTTCCACAACGAAAAGACGCCGTCATTCAGCGTCAGTCAAGAAAAGCAGTTCTACCATTGTTTTGGTTGTGGTGCGCACGGAAATGCCATCGACTTTTTGATGGAATTCGACCGGCTAGAATTCGTCGAAGCCATTGAAGAACTCGCTTCATACTTGGGCTTAGATGTTCCTCGCGAACAACGTAGCGGCGGTAATGGTTCGTTCCAGTCAGGCCCACAAGCAAGCAGCAGTGAAAAACGTAATCTATACGACTTAATGGGCAGCATTGCTCAATTTTATCGTAACCAACTCAAGCAGCCAGCAAGTAAAGTGGCGATTGAGTATCTAAAAGATCGCGGCCTGTCTGGTGAAATCGTCCAGAAGTTTGGCATCGGCTATGTGGCTGATGAATGGGATTTAGTTCGTAAGAACTTTGGCCAGAATAAAGAAAATCAAGACATGCTCGTCACAGGCGGCATTTTGATCGAAAACGACAAAGGCAACCGCTACGACCGATTCCGTGGTCGAGTGATGTTTCCTATTCGAGACAGACGCGGCCGAGTAATAGGCTTTGGTGGTCGAGTATTAGGTGATGGGACACCGAAATATCTCAACTCACCCGAAACCCCGATATTTCATAAAGGTAAAGAATTGTATGGCCTTTATGAAGTACTACAAGCGTACCGTGAGCCACCACAAATTTTAGTGGTTGAAGGCTATATGGATGTTGTCGCGCTTGCTCAATATGGCGTAGATTATTCCGTTGCCTCATTGGGTACCTCTACAACGGGCGATCACTTGCAAGTGTTATTCAGGCAAACAAGCACCGTCGTATGTTGTTACGACGGTGACCGAGCAGGCCGTGAAGCAGCGTGGCGTGCCATGGAAAATGCATTGCCTTACCTAACTGATGGTCGCCAGTTAAAATTCATGTTTTTGCCGGATGGAGAAGATCCCGACTCTTATATCCGACAAAACGGAAAACAAGCATTTGAACAACAAGTGTCTAATGCGATGCCTTTGTCTGAATTCATGTTCAGCTCATTGACTCAGCAAGTCGATATGAGCACGAAAGAAGGCATGGCAAAACTCAGTACCCTTGCTGTTCCTCTCATCGACAAAGTCCCTGGCGGCACTTTAAGACTATACTTGAGAGAACTGCTTGGCCGCCGTTTGGGTTTGGTTGATGAACGCCAACTACAGCAGCTAATTTCAAAACAAGGTAAAGAGGATAAAAGGCCTCAACCTCATAAAGAAATCAAGCGAACGCCGATGCGAGAAGTGATCGCGTTACTGATTCAAAACCCACAATACGTAACTATGGTGCCAGATCTAACTAGCGTTAGAGATTTACCCATTCCTGGTCTAAGTTTATTTGTTGATGTACTTGATAAATGCCAAGCGCATCCCCATATCAACACAGGCCAATTATTAGAGCATTGGCGAAACAGCCAAAATGAGACCCTTCTGTCTCGTCTCGCGAGTTGGGACATTCCACTCGATGAGGACAACCAAGAAGAAATATTTTTAGACTCACTGGATAAAATTATTGCCCAGTGCGTAGAAAAACAAATTGAAAACCTGCAGGCCAAAGCAAGAAGTGTCGGTTTATCAGCCGAAGAGAAAAGGGAGCTGCTAGCACTTATGCTAGATTTAAAAGCGTAACCCTGTTTAATTAGTCAGCAACGATTTAATTTGTTATAGTAAGTGGTTTGCATTTCGCATACTGATTCCTTCACCAGATTACGAAGTTGGATACCGTCTATGGATCACAATCCGCAGTCACAGCTAAAGTCACTTGTTATTAAAGGCAAGGAACAAGGCTATCTGACCTACGCCGAAGTAAATGACCACCTACCTGCTGAAATCGTAGATTCAGAACAGGTAGAAGACATCATTCAGATGATCAACGACATGGGCATTAAGGTAGTAGAAACTGCTCCTGATGCTGATGATTTAGCACTGAACGATGACACAAATATTACCGATGAAGATGCAGCCGAAGCTGCAGCCGCTGCACTGTCTAGCGTAGAGAGTGAGATTGGTCGTACCACAGACCCTGTACGTATGTACATGCGTGAAATGGGTACTGTCGAACTTCTAACTCGCGAAGGCGAAATCGACATCGCAAAACGTATTGAAGAAGGTATTAACCAAGTTCAATCGTCTGTTGCTGAATACCCAGGTACGATTCCGTACATTCTTGAGCAATTTGACAAAGTTCAAGCTGAAGAACTGCGTCTTACTGACCTTATTTCAGGTTTTGTAGACCCAGATGCTGACGACACCGCTGCACCAACGGCAACACACATCGGTTCTGAACTGACTGAATCTCAGTTAGAAGAAGAAGACGATGAAGACGTTGATGACGACGAAGATAGCGATGACGATTCAGATGATTCTGAAGAAGATGTAGGTATCGATCCAGAATTAGCGCTAGAGAAATTCAACCAACTACGCAGCACCTATCAAAATCTTCAATTAGCAATCAACGAGTACGGCTATAACAGCCCGAAAGCAACCGTTGCTAATGAAATGATGCTAGACGTATTCCGCGAGTTTCGTCTAACGCCTAAACAGTTTGATCACCTAGTGAATGAACTGCGTACTGCTATGGATCGCGTTCGTACTCAAGAACGCCTGATCATGAAGTCTGTGGTTGAATACGGCAAAATGCCGAAGAAATCATTCATCGCGCTGTTCACTGGTAATGAATCAAGTGAAGCTTGGTTGGATGAAGTTCTTGCTTCAGACAAGCCATACGCTGAAAAGATCAAACGTAACGAAGAAGAAATCCGTCGTTCAATCGCTAAGCTAAAAATGATTGAAGAAGAGACTTCTCTAAACGTACAGAACATTAAAGACATCAGCCGTCGTATGTCTATCGGTGAAGCAAAAGCTCGCCGTGCGAAGAAAGAGATGGTTGAAGCGAACTTGCGTCTTGTAATTTCTATCGCGAAGAAATACACCAACCGTGGCCTACAGTTCTTGGATCTTATCCAGGAAGGTAACATCGGTCTGATGAAAGCGGTAGATAAGTTCGAATACCGTCGTGGTTACAAGTTCTCGACTTACGCAACGTGGTGGATCCGTCAGGCAATCACTCGTTCAATCGCGGACCAAGCACGTACGATTCGTATCCCGGTACACATGATCGAAACGATCAACAAGCTAAACCGTATCTCTCGTCAAATGCTGCAAGAGATGGGTCGTGAGCCACTACCGGAAGAACTGGCTGAGCGCATGCAGATGCCAGAAGACAAGATTCGCAAAGTTCTGAAAATCGCTAAAGAGCCTATCTCAATGGAGACACCAATCGGTGACGACGAAGATTCGCATCTAGGTGATTTTATCGAAGATACAACGCTAGAACTGCCGCTAGATTCTGCAACTGCAACTAGCCTTAAAGTGGCAACAAAAGACGTGCTTGCAGGTCTAACGCCACGTGAAGCGAAAGTACTTCGTATGCGCTTTGGTATCGACATGAACACTGACCATACTCTAGAAGAAGTTGGTAAGCAGTTCGACGTTACTCGTGAACGTATCCGTCAGATCGAAGCAAAAGCACTACGTAAACTTCGTCACCCAAGCCGCTCAGAGACTCTGCGCAGCTTCCTAGACGAATAATCGCAGCGCATGCAAGCTTTTAGAAATCAAAAAAGGTGACTTTAGGTCACCTTTTTTATTATCTACTGTGCTAAGTGGATAAAAACTAAGCGCAATTGCCCTAGTTGGTATCTAGACACCTTGCAACGCTTCCCCTATAATCGTTGTCCTATTAAGGCCCCTTAGCTCAGTGGTTAGAGCAGTCGACTCATAATCGATTGGTCCGCAGTTCAAGTCTGCGAGGGGCCACCATATTCTAGAAGGCGTAGCAGGTTAGTACCTGCTACGCTTTTTTTGTACCTAGTGATTTTGGGTGTAGTTGTGGGTGTAGTTAGGAAGTTGCTTAGCTCACAATTTTGGACGCTTTGCTGAGCTTGCCAACATTTTTCCATCACGAGCAGAACAGAAAATTCGATAAGATAATAAAAAAGCGCCCCCTTATGTGAAAAGGGGGCGCTTTTTTATTATCTGCCTATTTTACTCAATTCCGTGTTTACGATCATACCAAATAGCTAACAAAGGCAAACCGATTGTACCAACGGTAACTAGAGCTAAAAATAAAAGTTGAGCTAAAGTCATACCCGTTACATCCAAAAGTTGTACTAACATATTGAAACCCGCCCTAATGTTCTTGTGGTTATATTTTAACCTAAAAATACAAAACTTGATAATGTGCTTACCGGCCAAGATAGATAACTGTAATCTCTTCTCGCTCATGCCCTAACTCTCTACTAATAATAAGGCGAGCTTCTTTATCTGCACTTTTTTGTTCTCTACTCAGTTCTCTGCTAGTTAAACCACCCGCTTTAGGTGCATTCATTCCTGTCAGTTCTATGTATCGCTGTTGAGCATATTGATGGCGTAGACCATGGTTCTTGCATAACCCAACCTTCCTACAAGTATTTTCGTAGTGCTTTAGCTGTTGAATGTACTTTTTGCTTGCGGGAATCAGAGAGCCTCTTGGGGCAATAGCTATAGCTCGTTCTAACACCTGCTTTTGATATTCGTTTCTGATTGGTACCTCTCGCGCCTTGCCACCTTTAGTCCAAGAACCCATTAAATGAATTCTATCTGCTTTAATCGCTATACTGGGGTTAAACTTCAAAGCTTCTTCCCGCCTCAGACCGAATGCAGATTGTAGCTCTAACGCTATTTTTATATATGGGTCTGAGATTGCGTTAAACTTTACTTCATCAAGCTCTTTCGCCTTGTTGGTACTATTGTCACTGAAAACTCTCTTTCCTATCCCCAACTCTTCATTGGACTTGGGTAACAAATGCTCACGTCCAGTCTTTTCGAATACCCAACGAATATGTGCCATTCGGTTTTTTATAGTTCCAACGCTTAAGCCTTGACTTTGCCAATGCTCAACCAAAAATTTTACGTGCTTTAACTTAAGTGTATGTGGAGTTAAGTGCCTGTACCCTCCTCTCTTTAATTGTTTTTCGATTTGGATGAGGATGTTTTTACGTGCAGCTTGAGATGCATAACTCCCATCAATGTTGCGCTTCATTAACAAAACTAGGCCGTGTCGTAAGTTTGGTTTGCTCATGACTCTTACTCCTAAATAAATAAGAGCCATATAGCTCATATGGCTCTATCTACTTGAAAAAATGATGGAGAAAACGTAATCAAACCACGTGAACCTGATGGTTAGTGATAAGCCCAATTCAAACTTATGGTTAGTAAGATGAATGCCTCAGAGGCGATTAGGGCAAGAGTGATGGTTTGTGTATCGATAGTTACGAATGTCGTACATGATCTACTTGAAGAAGCGTGAGCATCTACGAGAAGAGCATTGTGACGTCACAATGCTGGTTACGTTTCTTTCTCCTATTGAACATTTATGATTTATGAAGAGTCTTTATAGCGACGGCTACTTTTTTATTTACGTGATGAGGCTACCAAGCCGTCACTTGGCTGTCACCAAGTGACCCCGCTTAAAAGAAATAACGAGAATATAGAAAAAATAAGGTGATGCGCTCGCGGTATACCTCCTGTCACTACCTATTTCACAGCTAGTGACAGGAGGGCTTCAACGTGCGTTCTTTATGCTGTTGAGCAGTGGTTCTTTGATACCATCAATACATAGGACAGCTTCTTGCAAAGACGATTCAAGGCGTGGATCAAAGTAACCATACTGAACGAATATCTGACGTTTGATGTCATCTGGAGATTTCAAGTAATTGATTATATTTTCATCTGTAAGCTTAAATGGTGGCTCTTGGATTAACATGGCCGTAATTGCTTTAGCCATGACGGCGCGATGCTGTAAATCCAAACTTGTAATAGCATCTCTAAACATACCTTCTATATCTTCCATGTAGCGCTTCCAAATAAATTCGTCCATCTGCACCATACATACACCTTTACGTTGTTTTGTTCGCACTGCGAACATTTCACTCCTCTGCTAATCTTAAGTAGAAAGCGTAACCTATTACGTGACAAATGCATAAATCTGGCAGATTGAATATGGAATATAAAAAAAGCCCTACGCTCATCTCAATCTTTGGGAGCATTTTCATTTCATTGCTTAAAGTTATTGTTTGTGTTTTGGAAGCTTCAAGTAAAAGCTCAAACATCGATCGCGAACATATTAGCTATGATGATGGTATTTCAGACAACACCTACTTTGATGACATCGGGTGTGAATTCGAGCGGGATTTAGAGGGTAAGTTGAGGAATAGGATTACAGAAAAACGCCATAGAGATAATTCAGATTGGTAGCTGGTAAAAAGTGACTCAACGTTTACTGTACATTAAGTCACTTCATTCTAATTATAGGCTTCAGTCAAATGTATTTGTTTGATGATAAGAGAAAGACCATAACCAATCGCCAGCTTCCGCTTCATCTAAAGGCACAGGCTCTTGGTTTAAGCCAAAGATCATCAATTTACTGCTTCTTCCATCTACACTATGAACCAGTTTAAGGTCAACAAGCTCAACTTTCCCATTAAATCTGCAAACGTAGTAAGAGCCTTCATTTGTAGGTCGGCTCATAAACCAAGGTGAGCGCTCTGGCCCTACTGCACTAAAACAATGGATATTCCTAGCAAAGTTAAATACCGCCTCAACGAGCTCCGGTTTACTAAATTCAGACGTAATCTCTACATCATGGGCAAGTTGAAATGGGGATATGCTCCAACCATAACGATTAAAGCTATCAACAAAAAAATCAATTAAGTTATCAGCATTATCTCTTAAGGCATCCATGTAATCATCTAGATAGAATCCAGGCCCACCAAACAATGAAAGATCCACATATCTAAATACTTTAACCCCCATAACTGACTTAGCCCAATCTAAAGCGGTGCTAAGGTTCAAAAACTGCTTTGTATCCTTACCGTAATCAACTATTACACAATCAATGTCTTCTATCACAGAACATAGTGCATTATCATGATTTAACGGAGTCATGGGAGATAAGTACTCCTCATAATAACCAAACAACACGTTTCTCATGTCAACATGACAAGACATAGAGATACTTGTTTGGTTGCAATATTTAACTGATGCAGAATCAAACTGCTTGCTCCCATTACGCTTAGTACTATTCATATTTCCTTCCTTCTTGATGAATGAGAAGCGAACAGCCCCTCAATGTCAGAAAGAATGTTAAAGCCGATAAAGTTAAATATTTTTTTTAAGCTAACGATTACTGCATTTATCCCAACAAGTGGAATTAACGTTCGCAGTGCGAATAAAAAGCGAGGCCTATAGCCTCGCGTACATAAATTTAATCTTTAAAAGCCTGTTCTTGCTCTACTAGCCAATCAACAAAGTCTCGCTCACGCCAGCCTAAACAACGCCCATTTATCTGTATTGGCTTAGGAAAACACTTGTCTTTCGCCCACCAACGCCAAATAGTCCTTGGACTGCGGCCCAGTGAATCTGAAACTTCTTTAAGGGACATAATTCGATCTCTTGCCATGAGCATCCTCCTTTTCTCATTTGATGACTGAACCAGTATCTTTGATAAAAAGAGGCGTAACGGTTTTAAGAGGTCGATTGATTGAATTGATCAGATGTTCGCAGTGCGAACGACATAAACTTGGTTTTTCTCAATTTACTTCACTTACTCCACTTTAAGTGAGGTAAGTGAAGTAAAGTTATAAACATACAATCTCAGAAATGTGGACGATAGCTGCTTGGAAACAAATACAGCCTGTAGCCATCTTTGTAACGAGTTTCAATTTTCCCCTCATCAGCTAATCGCTGTAGAGCTCTGCCGACATGAGCAACATAGTTACATGGTATGCCTAAGATCTGGCTAATTTGGCCTGGTGCAAGCCATTCAGTCTGGCTTCGATTATCATCAGCCTCCATTGATATTCGCTCCTGAAGCATTTTATACCAACGCCCTTTATCCAAATATTTATCAGATACCGTATCAACCAGAGCCTGCTCGTCCATTGACAGTACCCAAGGCTCACCAGCTTCATACATGTGCTTGACCTCCAACCAAAACTGCCGCAATGACTCGGGCTCTTCTTGGCGAAGGCTGCCAGTTCCATTGTATTGCCACCCGAGAATCCGATTCACAGTAGTCATATCAATGGGTTCATTTAGTTCAATCACACCAAACCGAGTATTACCCGTTCTGTCCTTTAAGAAGTCTTGGCCGTTTACCGTCGCTATCAAAAGCGTTTGCCTCGGTTTTTTAAGGTCGGTACGCGCATAGGGCAACCTGATTGTGTCTGCCTCTTGGGATATAAATGCTTTCAGCTGACCTTGACTGTGCTTTGTTGAAGACTCCAGTTCACCGAGTTCAACAATCCATGACTTAATAATAGGTAACACGCTATCTTTGCAGCGGGGATCTAATGCCCGACCTCCAAGAAATGCCCCTTGTACGATGTCACCTATTCTTGATAAGAAAGCGGTTTTTCTAAAAGACTGCTTACTCTGAAGCACCGGAACTAACTTACTGCTAAACCGAGGCTCGTATAGCGCCGCAATACAACCTACAAGCCACCTCCGCATAATTAGCTCCGTAACTTCAGGTCTCTTAGAACGGATGCACCCAATAACTTTCTTCACTCGTTCGACGCCATCCCATTCAGAGTCAGCCAGATGCAAAACAATAGGGTGATATGAACGCTCCTTTGCCAAAACATGTAGATGATCACCAATTGCTGCTTTTGGTACATCGAATCTTGCACAGTCGCTTATCAGCTTACTCATTAACACCTCATATTCCATAACCTTACCGTTATGGAGCACTTCTATCTCAGTGTTCATCGCATTTAAGTAAGGGACGTATCCTTTGTGATCTAACAGTACCCTCAGGTTGTCATCTGTATTGAGAATAAGCTTCTTAAACCCTTCTTTTTTCTTGTCTGGAAAATCGAGTTGAGACTCGCTCGGCTGACTTTTATCACTTGCTGCTGTCACTTTTCCCCCCTTGATTCTCCATCCAGTTATCTAGCTCAGACTCTCGCCACCCAAGGCAGCGTCCATTAATCAGAATGGGTTTCGGAAATGTTTTCTCTTTTGCCCACCATCGCCAAATTGTTTTGGGTGTCCGGCCTAAAGCTTCTGATACCTCTTTTAATGGGATTATTCGATTTCGTGTCATTACCTGTCTCCTTATCTCATTTGAGGGCAGGAGTTAGTATCTTTGAAAAAAAAGGAGGGAACGATTTTGGGAGGTCGATTGCATTAATTGATCTTGATAAAAAAGTTATAACCAAAAGAAGATGTTAGCAGTGCGAACAAAAAATAAAATTGGCCTCAAAAGTTCTGGCAATAAAGAGTGAAACCAATTTGTGGACAAAAGTTGGTTAGGAAATTTACTCTATTTAGACTATTAGGTATTAGGAAAAGTATGGGTGTTGCACCATTCCCCTTAAGGCATGCTCAATATTTGCCCATTGAAAGACCGTGCTCTTCAATAGATAACCTCTAAGCATCATTAGCACCCACGACATGTCTGGGAGAGACATCATAGCTAGAGCGGCGTTAAGTTGCTTAAACAATGGTGGGCGATGACAAATGTCAGTCATAGTGCGCGTTGGTTTGTGGATTTGGAGCGTACAGCGAGAGTCGAACCCGCATCATCATATTGGAAGGCAGAGAAGTAGGCTTTGCGTTCATATTTCTTGATAGTCAGTGATTTGACGAGTCAATTTTAATCAAGAAGGCTAAGTCAGTTAGAACGCTATAGCATGAAAAAGTGCTATATTGAAAGCATCACATCTTCACGCCCCCACAGAAGGAATAATACTATGCCGACCTACCAGGTCACTTACTTCAACGTGAGACACGCCGTGATGGACAGCGAAGCTATCTTCATGAAAAACCTAACGAACGCAAAGCGCTCAGCAGAGCATCATGCGCCAGAGGGGACTGACCAAATTGAAATCAAAGATTTAATGGATCAAGTTTTGACTCGATTGACGCTTGAGCAAGGCTGGGTTGATAACATCGAAGACTGACATTGTCTAGCAATCACGGGTCGTTTGGAGTGTCATCAATAAATACACAGGCTTGATTAGTTTTTCGTATTAGCCTTTGACACAGTTTAATTTGTTTGTCTGTCAAAGCCTGTTCACAGTAGAGTTGGTCGAGTAAACCTGCAAGCATGTCTCTTTCCAAGTTACTCAGTTTTTCAGAATGCATGAGGAGTGTCGTATTGATAAGTTCAGAGAGGTTTCTTGAACTCACAATCCCCATTCCTTATCCCACTTCTTTTGTTCCTCAATATCTTCTATTCGTTTGCGGACATCCTTTCTCTTCAACTCTTCTGGTGTCCGCTTAATCCTTTTTCCTTTCGGATTAAGACCAAGTTGTTTCTGCTTTTGTGTCGGTTTAGGTAACTTGCTCACATATAATCCTATTTTGATGGTTGACTGAATTTCGCACCGCATCCACGTTGGCTATGAAAGAAACAATGATACTACACAAGTCAGCATAAAATAGACAAAAGTGAGTAACAGCACTAGTTAAATTAGCATTGTAAGTATCGCAAAAACCAGCTAGTTGCAACTTCGGCTATTTGCTCGCAGTCGGCATAAAGTCATTTTTGTTAGCTAACGCATTAGAAACTTACTAATATTTTTTAAAATCATAACATTACAGCCAAATTAAAATATGACCGAAGACTAAACTAACTATTTTCAATTTAAGGCTTATACTTAAAGTAGCTCCGCGAATTTGAGTTATTTTTTCATTATAAAACAAGTTTCCTTTCACAGTTATTTTCGAAATTTTTCGTTTAACTTCTGCGACAGCCCTCTTGAGTGACTATGAAATAGCTCTAGTTACCAGAGCCTTAACCTATAGGATTAGTCGAGGTATATATGTCTGACAGAGAAACTGGATCAGTAAAATGGTTTAACGAGAATAAAGGCTTTGGATTTATCACCAAAGATAGTGATGGCAAGGATATTTTTGTCCATTTCCGTTCGATTTCGTCTGATGGGTTTAAGACCCTGTTGGAAGGGCAAAAAGTAAGTTTTGAAGTTGAACCAGGTGAGAAAGGACCACACGCAACAAACGTGGCTCTCATCTAGATACGGCTGAAGGCATAGCAATCAAAAGCTTTGCCTTCATTTTTTGTCTAGTTATTGTTTGATGGTAAAAGTCCATTCCAACTTCTTCCTTCTTTTCGAAATTCAACTCTGATCCTTTCAGGTTATAGATTTTCAGCTGATCAAAGCTATTTGGATATGGGAAATATAAAAGTGTCCCAGAAAACAGTCTATGACAAGGAGGTGCCTTTTATAAAGGTCAACCATCATTGAAAGGAAACAAATCATGATACCCACCAACGAGAAAACATGGCGCCAAACATATCTAAGTTCACTGAATTTAAAAGGTACAGAATATAGATACTGGTCATTAAAAAAACTTGCCCAAGATTATCAAGTAAACCTGTCCAAAATTCCCGTAACTAAACGTCTGCTTATTGAAAATGTAATGCGACAAACCTCTGATTTAAAAGAGTCATCTCGAATTATTGAAGCATTGCTCTTTAAAAATAAGGCTCTCGACTCAGAGAACAACGGTCATTCATCAGAATTGAGCTTCTATCCTAGTAGAGTACTGATGCAGGACTATACTGGGATACCTGCTTTAGTCGATTTAGCCGCAATAAGAGATGCAGTAGCTAAAGAAGGCGGAGATCCGAGTTATGTAACACCTAAATGTCCGGTTGATCTTGTCATTGACCATTCGTTAATTGTTTATCAATCAGGTTCAGAATCTTCGATACAAACAAATCGTGCACATGAAATGGCACGAAATAGAGAGCGTTATACATTTCTAAAGTGGGCACAAAAAAACTTCCGTAACTTGACAGTGATCCCTCCCGGTAAGGGGATATGCCATCAAGTTAATCTGGAATATCTATCTCAAGTTGTGCGCGAAGACGAAAAAAGAGTGTTAACACCAGACACGGTAATAGGAACCGATAGCCACACCACTATGATAAACGGGTTAGGCGTGTTGGGTTGGGGAGTGGGAGGCATAGAAGCCGAAGCTGCAATGCTTGGTCAGCCACTAAATATCGCTATCCCACGAGTTGTCGGAGTACTTCTTGATGGGCAATTGCGTCCCGGTGTGACTGCGACCGATTTGGTTTTGACGATCACAGAAAGGTTAAGGTCTCATGGCGTGGTAGGTAAGTTCGTTGAGTACTATGGTGACGGCTTAGCCACTCTATCGGTGGCAGACCGAGCAACGCTTGCCAATATGGCACCAGAGTATGGAGCCACTTGCGGATTTTTCCCAATTGATGAAAATACTATCGCCTATTTAACCCTGACAAACCGCCCTTCTTCACTGATTGATAGAGTGCGGGCGTACGCTCTAGAGCAAGAGCTATGGTGGGATACAAACTGCCCTTCACCAGAGTATGACGAAAATGTTGTAGTCGATTTATCTGCCATCGGTACCTCAATAGCAGGGCCCAAACGACCTCAAGACAGACTTAATATCAGCGCCATTAAGCAAGCGACTCTTGACCAATGTGCTATTGAAGGTGCCGCAAACTCAAACCAGCCAGGCTCATCCAGACCCTTACATCATGGTGATGTCGTCATTGCAGCTATCACCTCGTGCACTAACACGTCAAACCCCGCTGTTATGTTGACTGCGGGTTTGGTGGCTAAGGCAGCAGTTAAAAAAGGGTTAACCGTTCCTAGCTACGTCAAAACTTCTCTCGCCCCCGGTTCATTAGCTGTCGCTCGATATCTCAATGATACGGGTTTGCAAGACTACCTCGACCTATTGGGATTTCATCGAGTTGGATACGGTTGCACAACATGCATTGGTAACTCTGGCCCATTAAAAAACAATCTTGAAACTGAGATCTCGGAAAACAGCCTGAATGTATCGGCGGTATTATCAGGTAATCGCAACTTTGAAGGTAGAGTGCACCCCTCTGTTAGCCTAAACTGGCTTGCCTCGCCACCTTTAGTCGTCGCATTTGCGTTAGCGGGTACGACCTGTATTGACTTAGAAAAAGACCCAATTGCGCTCAATAGTAACAACGAGCCCGTCTATCTAAAAGATCTGTGGCCAAGCCAAGCCATGCTGGATGAAATGCTAAATCAAGTCCATGAGAGCCACTTTAGATTGAGCTACAGCGACATTACTGAAGGTGATGAAGAGTGGGAACAATTGTCAATGAAAGATAGCCCCTGCTACCCTTGGGACGAAGGCTCCACTTACATACAACGCCCTCCTTTTTTGGAAATACCACCGCCGACTTTTCCTGTTGAATCAGCGCGTGTATTAGCCATTTTGGGGGATTCAATTACGACCGACCATATTTCACCAGCAGGCCGCATTTCAGAACATAGTCCGGCGGGTCAATATCTACTTTCAAAAAACATCACACCCGAAGAGTTTAATAGCTATGGTTCACGCCGAGGAAATCATCACATCATGGTTCGTGGGACTTTTTCAAATGTACGTTTGGAAAACAAAATCGCCTCCCCGACGATAGGCGGTGTCACGCGATGTTACGGCGATACCAAACTGGATGACTGTAACATGTCAACCACTGAGAAAGCGCCTCCCATCATTCCTATTTACGACGCCAGCAGGAGGTCAATCGAACTTAACGTTCCGTTGGTAATATTTGCTGGCAAAGACTATGGTTCAGGCTCTAGTCGTGACTGGGCGGCAAAAGGTTGTTTGTTATTGAATGTGAAAGCGGTCATCGCGGAATCGTTTGAGCGAATTCATCGTAGTAATTTAGTCGGTATGGGCATACTGCCTCTTCAACTGATGCGACCAGATGAATTAAATTCACTGACTTTAGAGGGTAATGAGACTGTTTTTATTGCCCCCCACGAACCTATAAAGCCGTTATTGGAGCTCAATATTATCGTAGTAACAGCGCAAGGTGCTGAGCTCACCATACCTGTTACTGCTCGTATAGATAACCCTAAGGAACTGGAGTATTTTAACTCGGGGGGTATCCTTCAATATGTTCTGAAGCAGCTGACAGCTAATATCCCTAAAATGTCATAGTGAAGTCTCGCGTCTTAGATTACGGTGTAGCAGTCTGCGGTACTTTTTCACCGCAGGCTGTCTATACATTTCAGATTCAGATTTAGATGTTGTTCTGTTTTTCTCTTACAGAGAAATACCGTAAAAAAGTGAGGCCGAGTAAAGCTGAACAGATGGAAGCTGAGAAAATTCCAAGTTTTGCTGCATTAATTTGATCAGTGCTATAGGCTAACTCTGAGATAAACAATGCCATCGTAAAACCAATGCCAGCTAGCATCCCACCCCCCAAAATCATTCCCCAATTCATATTTTCTGGAAGCATGGCTACCCGGAGTCTTACGGATATCCAACTGAACAGCACAATACCTATAGGCTTGCCAAAAACAAAACCCAAAAAGACAGCAAAAGTAATTGGAGAAGTTGCGTTCGTACTGGTTAGTGAAATCCCAGCATTAGCAAAGGCGAATAGTGGTAAGATGATAAACCCGACCCAAGGATGAAGTAACATTTCTAAGCGCTCGACCGGTGAAAGCGTTTCACGGGCCGCCGCAGCAGCCGTCCTTAAAGTCTCTCCTTCAATCTTATCTCCGCTCCATTGCTTCATAGGAGATGATGCCACTATTGAGTTCACAATAGTGGAGAGGTGTTGCTTGCTGACCCACTTATTTGTGGGGGTTAATAAGCCTAGAATCACACCAGTAATTGTCGGATGTATACCAGACATGTCGACCGACAACCATATCATTCCTCCAACAAGAGAGAAGAGTACAATACTGCGAACTCCCAAGAAGCTCATACCTCGAACAATAATAAAACCTATCAATGCATAAACGACGGGCCACCATTCAATGTCATTACCATAACCAATAGCCACAACAAAGATTGCGCCAATATCATCGACTACGGCCATTGATAACATGAATATTCGTAAGCTACTCGGAATACTTCGTCCTAAGAGCGCTAGGCATCCGATCACAAATGCGGTATCCGTCGCCATCACAGTCCCCCAACCATGATGCCCTGGTTCACCAAATTGGATAAATAAATAGAAAAGAGGAGGCAACAACATCCCACCAAGAGCGGCAGCAATGGAAAGTACAGCTAATTTAGGATTACGAAGTTCACCTAGCATCAACTCACGCTTAAGCTCTAAGGCAATGAGAAAGAAAAACAAAGTCATTCCTGCATCGTTTATCCATTTGTGCAAAGAACGCTCAAAGACTAAATCACCGAAAGTAATCCCTACCGAAATCTGCCAAAAATGAGCAAACTCTTCACTTAGATTTGAATTGGCAAGTAAAACAGCAAGTACTGCTGAAACAAATAGAACAATGCCTGCTGCGGATTCAATATGTATAAAACGGTTTACTGGTTGAGCGACCCAATCAATGTATTCTTTTGGTAATCGAGTCGGATTAGTTGGTGCTATTGGGATTTTTTTACTCATTGTTTTCAACTGTAGGTATTAAGTTACCTTCAATGCTATTGAGAAACTTGAATATGTCACTGTTAGTAGATAAAACAAGCGTTGTATTTTCTGAAATGATAGTTGAGTAAGACTGCATTGTTCGCGTGAACTCATAAAGGTCTCTCGCTTGAGGGCTTTTATTGTAAGCTAACGAATAAATTTCGGCGGCTTTGGCATCAGCTTGTCCGCGAATCTCTTCGACTTCACGATAGGCTTCAGACTGGATTTTATTCAAATCTCTGATGCGGTCACCACGAATCCTCGCAGCTTCCCCATTCCCTTCGGATAAAAAACGTTCCGCGATTTGCCGACGCTCACTAATCATTCGCTCGTAAATTTTAGGGCGAACACTTTCATTGTAATTAATACGTTTGAAGCGAATATCGAGCAATTCAATACCAAATATCTTTATTTTTTCTGACGCAGCAGAGAATATTTCTTGTTCTACTAGTTGACGCCCTTTTTTAATAGGAACAAGGGTGCCAATTTTTAACTCTCCTTCAGTGTCACTTAATAAGGCATCTCGTAACGGTTTTCTGTTTTTGTTGGTACGAATTATTTCGATTAGTTCATGCTTTGCGACAGCATTTCGCGTCTCACTTCCCAAAATATCGTCAAGACGAGATTGTGCACTACGCTCATCTTTGATTCTTAAAAAGTATTGAAGTGGGTCGATTATTCGCCACCGAGCGAATAAATCAACTGAAATATACAGCTTATCTTTTGTGGGCATATCGGAAGGGTTGCCATCCCACTCCAACACTCTTTTGTCTATAGTGTTAATCTCATGAATGAATGGCATTTTTATCTTTAACCCGGCATCCACAACAGGTTCTCCTATTGGCTTCCCAAACTGAGTAATAATGACCTGTTGTACTTCACTCACGGTGTAAAGTGCGTTGTATATACCAAGAGAGACACATAAAACTAATGCGGTTATGACTCCTATTTTTTTCGGTTTCATTGTGCATCTCCTTGTGTCTTATTGAGATTAAGTAAAGGTAAGATATTGTTTGCTCGCTCATCAATGATAATTTTGGCCCGAATATTCGGTAATACAGCTTGCATGGTTTCTAAGTAGATTCTTCGTTTGGTCACTTCTGGAGCTTTAACGTACTCAAACAATAGTGCATTAAATCGCGCTGTATCCCCCTCGGCTTCATTCACTCTTTTTAAACGATAACCATCAGCCTCTCTGATCCTTTGATCTTTTTCTCCTAAAGCTAAAGGGATTACTTTGTTGTAATCTCGACGAGCTTCATTAATAAGCTTTTCTTTTTCCTGTTGGGCTTGGTTCACTTCGTTAAATGATGCCTGAACAGGTTGAGGAGGGTTGATGTTTTTCAATTGCACTTGGTCAATGCTTATCCCTAAGGCATATTTCGTTGAGAGCGCCTGCATTTTTGAAAGCGCTTCATATTCAATTTCTTGTCGGCCTATTGTGATCACTTCATCCACAGTTCTATCCCCGACAACTTCACGCATTACGGACTCAGAAACATATCGAAGCGTTTCACTAGGTTCTCGGACTTCGAACAAAAACTTAATAGGTTCAGAAATTCGATATTGAACTACCCACTCCACAAGGGCAGCATTTAAATCACCAGTGACCATTTGTGTCTCTTGGCGACGATCGTTCACTCTGGGACTTTGGTGAGGATCATTAGCTCCTGGCGTCGTAAAACCAAACTCTTGTTTCAACTGACGTTTAACTGGAACTATTTTTACCGTGTCAATACCAAGTGGAACCTTGATGTGGAGCCCCGAAGGAACATTATTTACATACTTACCAAAGCGTTGTACGACAGCGACAGAATCACTTGGAACGGTATAAAATGTTGACCATAAAATGAGAGCTAAAAATAAAATAATAAATGGAGAAAAAAAGCTCGATGGTCCGCCACCGATAAGAATTTTCTTGAAGTGCTGAAGAATAGTATGAAAAGCTTTTTTCAAATGTGGAGGATCTTGCTGTCCTCCGCCCCAGGGGTTTCCTGAAGAATTGTTACTTGGGAGCATGAGCATGCCCTCCGGCTATAGGTAAGGAATTTGACCTATGCAAAATTGAATGAGGTAGGTAGCGCTTAATCAACTAGAGTAAATTGTGTGCAGTTTACGATTAGTTACTAAGTGTTGCCTTAGGATAGGGAAACTCTACTTAAACTTCTAATATAATTAGAAATTATTAGCTAGAAATCATACTAGCTTTCATATCTCAAGCTCTACAGTAACCCCTAATTACTAGGCTCTTTTTATCGCTAACGTTATGCGACGTGTAGTTATGTGAGAGCATACATCTTTAACTATTATTATAGGTTATTTATGTCCGTATAAGGACAGATTTGGCAATTTTTCTACAACGGAACGAGCCTTGTAGAGAAGTATGACTCGAATAACCTAAAAGAACGGCCGCTCTAGCAAGAATCGGGATAAGATAAATCAGACTAGAGAGCACTGAATCAATACTGGACACAGGCTTTTCAACGGTGGAGAAAAGCCTGTGCTAATGCTTCTAGCAGTCAGTTTGCTCTGAAAGTCTCAAAGCTTATTCCCGTTCAACTCCAAGGTAACGAATCGTATTGTCTAGCTTCGAATGTCCTAGTAAAATCTGTACCGCCCTAATGTTTTTTGTTCTGGCATAGATCAAAGTAGCTTTGGTGCGACGTATTGAATGAGTCCCATAATAGTCTGCATTCAGCCCCAGTTTTACAGCCCAACACCTTATAATCGAACGATAAAATGAGTAACTGATAGGTTGCCCTTTACGGCGACAACTTGGAAACAAAAAACTGCTTCTAGGGGTGCAGAGTAGATCCATTGACTAATACTCTGCTGAGTTCTAGGAGTGATTTCATAGTGCACATCAGTGCCCGTTTTTTGCTGTATGCATTGACCCCTCTCATAAATCACTCCTTGCGAAGAGACATCGTATACGTGTAGTTTTCGTAAATCACTCGCTCTCAACTTACTATCAATGGCTAGGTTTAGCAGAGCAAGTTGCCTTAGGTCGTTTTCAAGCTCAAGCCTGGTCCTGATTCGCCAGATTTCTTCAAGCTTAAATGGCCTTTTTATGCCACTGCACTTTGTACAAGATAACTTTCTCATGATGACCTCCTCTCAGTGTTTTTGGTCAACATGAAGTTTGGCTGTCACATTTAATAGGGCTCAGAAAGATCTGAAATGTTGGTGGACAAATGTGTTTTAGTAACTTGACTAAATTGGCGACTAACTGATTAGTCTAGGTACGGGTAACCTCCAATTAAGTAGTAAAATCTAGTTGACCGTTACATTCCCATTAGTAGAGCTAAAATAGATGTAGGTACTATATTCATGAACTTAGGTATTCTCAAATGGGGATATTTACTTGTAACAAGTGTAGGAAGTTTGTCAGTCCAAATATACTGGCTTCAAAAGGTGGAATTTGCCCAGTTTGTTTTCAATTCTTGGCTATGTCCCAAATGCACCCTAAGATTTGGGATGTACTTCATCGAGAAATTGAGGAAGGTAATCAAATCGTTGGCTTCAATGCTATTGGAGCATTGGGAGGAAGATGTATATCCATTGAGCTTAAGTATCCATTTTCAAACTCATATGAGTTGAATGAAGGTCTGATTGATTATGTTGATAATTCTAGCTCTGGCAATGAGTGGAGCATGTATGTTGGTATTGAGTATCGTCCTATAGATGGCCCGCAGGGGAGTCTCAAGATTAAATCTGTATTGAGATATACCAATCAGTCTGAAGCTGTCCTCGGGGATCACCCCTTTAGCAAACTGGACATTACCTATCTTCGTGTTCTTTTACTTTTATTATCAATTCTCATTGTTTCCATATTCGTTTCCATATCCATGTTCCCAGAATTTTATCATCTACTGATAAAAGTGCTTATTCCTGTTCTTGTATTGAGGTGGGCTCTAAACAAGTACTGAATAGCCACCAATATAGTAGCCACTTCTAGTATGACCAAAAGTATGTCAAATCACCGCTAGGTGAATAATATATCAACTAGGCGTAACACCGAATGGGGCACTTCTGAGTTACGGAGTGCCAACTGTGAAAGTTCTGGACATAATCGAGTGAGAATCAATTGAGCATGAAATCGTAAGACGTTATTTACAACTCTACGATACATCAATAAAAAGAAACAAAATAATGCAGCGTTCGCAGTGCGAACATCAATCCCACTTCACCAAAGACTAACCACGTTTGAATCTGTTTCCTCTGCTCTAGATAACTTGCTTTCCCATAACTCCAAAGCATAACGCTTCTCAGCCAAATATTCGTATCTATCGTAATGTTTTGAGCTAACGTCGTTTAGAGCATGGTTTTGTAGCCTGTCTCTCAATGCCTTACTTACCCCAATCTCTCCCATCAATGTTTTACAGGTTCGACGTAAATCCCTAGGGATAAAATACTCAAATTGCGGGTGATCATCTCTATAACGAGCAATGACTTGGCTCAATGAATCTAAGCGAACGTGGTCATTGTCATCTTTATGATGCGGGAAAATAAATGGACTAGCTGAGTTGCTTTCTCTGAGCCTTTCTAAGATAGACATCGCTGATTCAGTTAAAGGGACCAAGTGGCTACGCTTGTTTTTCGAAAGGTCCGGAGTGACAAGTAACGTTCGTTCATCCCAATTGATTGCCGTCCATTTTGATGCTGCAATCTCATAAGGTCTTTGTCCACCAGTATGAATACAAAGAAGAATAAGGCATCGCATCATTTCTGAGGATCGAACTCCTTCTATATCAAACTCAATATCATGCATAAACTGATGTAATTCCGTGAACGTTAGATAGCGCTCCCCTACTCGTTCTGCATCTTTTTGTTTTGGTATAGAAGATACTGGATTAAAGACGAGACCAAACTTAGCGTCTCTCAAGTAATTCGCAGGATCATTGTCATGTGAAAGGCCATAATTAAATGCGGCATGAAGGTAGCTTCTGACTCGATTGCTCTGCGTAGCGGCACCACGTTGTATCATGTGAGCTAATATCGTAACGATATTAGACGTCGTCACATCACAAGCCTTTGTTTCTTTGGAGATAAATGGATAAACCTCTTTCTCCAGTGACCGATAAACGTTTTGATAAGTCCGCTTCCCCTCTTTTTTCATTTGGTTTACATAACTTTGAAACAGCAACTCTAAGCTTCCCTTGCTCTCCTCCTCTCTTCGAGCTACTTCACGCTTTTTCTCTGCGTTGGCTAATTCAAATTTAGGATCGAGTCCCTGCTTTAACATTAAGCCCAGTTTATGCGCCTCCTTCCGCGCATCAACAAGACTGAGCGCCGGAAATCGCCCTAACTGAATAAAGAGACGTTTACCCTCGCGGTAGTAGCGAAAGACAAACCCTTTATTTCCACTAGCAAACACTTTCACTCCAAGACGTCCAGCGCCTTTAGTTCGGTCATCATCCCAAACGTAATACGCATTACTTTTAGGCTTTAAACCCACAATTTCTTTTTGCGTAATTGCCATAACAGTTCCTTTGTTGCGCAACTACACCCAGAGTTAAATTGGGTGTAGTTGTGGGTGTAGTTAGGAGGTCTCTTAATGACAGTTTGTGAGATATCACAAGATAAGGCAAGCTAAACAATCCACTAATTATCAATAATTTAAATACAATTTGAGATAACATGGAATTTGATAAAACAAATATTATCACGACTCATAATCGATTGGTCCGCAGTTCAAGTCTGCGAGGGGCCACCAAATTTTGAAAGGCGTAGCAGGTTAGTACCTACTACGTCTTTTTTGTGTCTGCTGACTTTGGGTACAGTTGTGGGTGTAGTAATTCGTTGCTCATATCCTCAACAACTTCAAACTTATCATCTTCCTCGATTCTACCCTCTCTTTCTTTTCGCTTATTACCAATCTTTCTATATAGTCGTAGAAACAAAATGTCTGCTCGCTATTTAAACCATTGACCCTTTTTCGACTTCTGATAGGATGGACATGTAAACGTATGGACGTCTAAAGTAAAAATGGAGTTAGAATGAAAAGTATTTGTCACCTAAAGAAACTAGCTTTGGTTCTCACGGCAGTAGTTGGCTTAAGTGCTTGTGGAGAAAAAGATGGCTCTATCATTAAAGTGGGAGCAACCGTAGGGCCTCATGCTCAAGTAGTTGAAGCAGTAGCGAAGGAAGCAGCGAAGCAAGGCTTGAATGTAGAAGTCATCGAGTTTTCTGATTACGTGACACCCAATGCCGCGCTTAGCGATGGTAGCATCGACATTAACAGCTATCAGCACCAACCATTTTTAGACAACTTCAACAATAGTCATGACGCCCAATTAGTGTCGATTGGTCAATCCATTCTGATGCGCATGGGACTTTATTCTAACAAGTATCGCTCATTGCAAGAGCTTCCAAACAATGCACGCATAGCAATTCCAAACGATCCAACTAATGGTGGTCGCGGTCTATTGCTACTCGCCAATGCAGGTTTAATTGAGCTTAAACAAGGTGTTGGCCACAAAGCCGCCCTAACTGATATTACAAAAAATGCAAAGTCGTTTGAATTTGTCGAGGTAGATGCCGCCCAGTTACCACGAACATTGGATGATGTAGACGCGGCTGCGATCACAATGAACTACGTAATGTCTTCTGGTTTAGACCCGAAGAAACAAAGTATCTATCTTGAAGCAAAAGACGCACCGCTGGCCGTCATGGTCATCGCTACTCGTGACGCAGACAAAAATAATGAAGCGTATAAAAAATTCGTTTCTATTTACCAATCTCAAGCAATTCGTGATTATCTCGATCGTACGTTCAAAGGCACAATAGAAGCAGCTTTTTAATCAATAAAGCAACGAATACTTTGCTCACTAATCAGATAGGAAAGAGGCTGATGTTTCTCATAGCCTCTTCTTTTCACTCCTCACTCAATCGGCTTATTGTCGACTTTCAGCCTCTAATCTCATTGCTAAATAAGCTTGGTCCGCAGAAACCAATTCAGGGCGGTTAATCAACTTCCAAAGGAAGTATGGTGGGATTAAAAATACGACAAAGTAGAGAGATTCATGGAAGAATACATCGGCTATCGCTTGCTGATGCTCCCAGAGTGCCGTCAGTGCAAAGAGCTCTAACATCACACCTAAAACGCCAAAGACGACAGAGACAACAATCGCTAAACCCAGTAGTTCTCTAATAAAGTGCTTGTATGCCATGATACTAATTCCTTCTAGCAGTAAGTCATACTAACTTACGCTCATAAGAAACAAGCCAGCTTGACTATTATCAAACTCCCCTCATCACAGTTAAGAACTTAGTTTTATAAAAAAGGACTTGTATATAACGCCATTGAAGATTGACCTCTCTATCACAATACAATGACATCACTTCTCGACTTTGAGACTAGCCTTTTACATTTATCAGCAGTGTAAACAAGAGATCATAATGAAAAAATATACCTACCCTTTACTTGCCATCTCAGGCGGTCTTTTATTGACGGGCTGTGGTAGCGACGACTCTTCATCCGATACAGAAGCAGCCACTTTTTCTCTCAGCGTTTCCGATGCGCCTGTCGACGATGCCAACAAAGTCGTCTTAGCGTTTAAAGATGTTGTCCTTGTACCATTTGACCCAGAAACTGGCGAACAAACTGGAGAACATATTCTGTTAGATGTTAGTGACAATGGAGCACTACACCAAGTTGATCTAATGGAATATCAGGGAAGTAACGCTAAAACGATCATTAGCGAGCAAGACATCGCTCCTGGTGATTATGCTATGTGTGTGTACGCTAAAGACGGCAAACAATTAAACGATACAACGCTGTCATACGTAGAGAAGACAGACGGCAACATCAAAGGCTTAGTTGTGCCTAGCCGAGGCAGCTGTTTTGGTTTTAAACCAGATACGAGCGATCAAGGTCGCTTGAAGTTTTCGCAAAAAGGTCAGTATGTAAAAGTTCATACTGGTCATAATAGCTATGTTGTCGAGTTTGATTTGCGTAAAGGCCTGGCAGATCCAACAGGCAAAGATTACATGAACATGAACTCTAATGCGGTAAGCTTAGTAAACGCATCAGAATCAGGTCATATCGGTGGTGAAGTCAGTGAAATTCAGTATCAAGCGTGTGAAGCAGACAGTGCAGCATCAAATGCAATAAATGACGTTCCTGCCGTTCACTCAGTCTATCTTTACGCAGGTTCGATGGATCGCTCAACCATGGGCGATATGGGCGCGATGGAACCACTCCAAGCGCCAGTTGCAGTAGCTAACGTGAATGAATCGCAAGACGAAGAAGGTAATACAACCTACAGCTACGAGTTTGGTTACATTGGCCCAGGCACCTACAGTATTGGGTACACCTGTACCGCGTATGTTGATACACCAGATAACCATGAAACATCAGAAGATGGCTTCCTGATTTATCAACATTACACACCTGTTGATGTGGTCGAAGGTGAGCATACAGAGCAAGATATCAATCCTATCCTATAGCTCTCGTCTTATCGAAAGCCGCTCACACGATGAGCGGCTTTTTGACTATTATTTTAATCCGATAAGTAATACTGAACGGTTGAGACCACTCGTACTTTCTTAATGTAAGGCGTGTTGCTATCTCGGTCATAAATCGAGAACTGCCCTTGCGTGGCACGTTTGATCTTACCCAGTGAACTCTGTGAGTCTTTCGCAAACTTTTGCGCCACTTCGCGGGCGTTTTTGGTCGCCTCTTCAATCATGTCTGGCTTTACATCATTTAGCTTAGTAAAGCTGTACTCAATGCGGTTCGCGTACGGGTCCTGATTCAGCAGTACGCCTTGTTTTCCTAGCTCACCAATCTCATTAATTGCCGCTCGAACCACATCGACACTTTGACTATAAACCGTAACGGTCCGCGAGGCTAAATAACGAAACTCGATATCTTGCTCACTCCCGTATTGCTGTGCTTTTCGGTCAATGACAGCAGGAGAAGAAAGGGAAACGCTCGTTTCAGGGAGCCCTTTGGCACTTAAGAAATCCAGAATCAAACGCGTTTGCTGATCGATGTCATCAAACATAGCCCCCATATCATTACTCGCTAAGGTGAACTGAATTGGCCAGATCACTGTATCGGCAGAGTACTCTCGTTCAGACAATCCCTTCACCGTTACCACTCGTTCATAGGCTTTGTATTTGACTGCCGTTTGCTGAATAAAAAAGCCCAATACTCCTAAACCAATTATCAGACACAGCCCGAGCCATATTGACGCTTTATTGGAAATCTTCTCCATTCATCCTCCTAATTTCGCCAAAAGTAACAATTCGTCGTATCGATAACATAGCTCAACTATGGCCAGAAAATGGCGACCTAAAGCCAAGTTTTTGTCATGTCGTTCGAAATGGTGAATAGAATAAATTACAATTGAACAGTGTTTCATTGTGGTTTTTAAGATTATGTTGAAAATAAAATGGCTGGTAGTTCTGAGCGGATTATTTGTCTCAACGGCTTGTTTGAGTACTGACGACTTAGTAATGGATGACAACTCAACACAAGCCCCCCAAGCGGGTATGTGCGATGAAGATCAATGCGAAGGGAAAAGCTTTGATGGTCGCATTCTGCTAGATAATGAGCCGACCAAACAGGTCTTGAGCTCACTAGAAAGTCTCGGTGAAACGCTCAACTCTCTGAGTATCCTGATGTTTGCTGGCGACAAAACGTAACGCTAATACGTCCCTATCCCCTCGCCTTTGGTCAACAAAGCTTCACCAGTTTGTCACCAAAGGCTCATGGATTTGCCTCTGAACTGTCATCTGTAATTTCTACTATCCGATCAGCCACTTGTATGCTGAGGTAAATATGGATAGTTCAACCCCTTTTCGTCTCCCTCGTAAAACGCCGTTCGGCATTGGTGAAAACGTTGCAGAATGGGCAACGGGTTTAAGTCAGCTCGATAAATTCTACGCCCAACGCCCCGTGAATGCGGATACCAAAACTTTCTTGCGATTTACGCTGGATATTTTGGGGATCGACTATCGCATTGCCCATGGTTCGCTCGACGCAGTGCCAAAGCAAGGCGCAACCGTCATTGTGGCGAATCACCCTCTCGGTTGTGTTGAAGGCGTGATTCTCGCCGAGCTACTATTGATGATACGAGACGATATCCAAATTTTAGCGAATCAGTACCTAAAAACCGTACCAGAGCTCGACCAACTTTTTATTGGTGTCGACGTATTCGAAGGCAAAGACGCCGTCAAATCGAATATGAAGGCCCTCAGAGCAGCCAACAAACACCTTGCGAATGGCGGCTTGTTATTGGTTTTCCCTGCGGGTGAAGTGTCGCAGTTGGTGGATGCCAAACAACAGCGTTTAGAAGACAAAGAATGGAGCCGCAGTGTCAGTGCGTTAATTCGTAAGAACAAAGCCGCCACTGTTCCCGTCTTCATTCGTGGGCAGAACTCAAAACGCTTCTACATGGCAGGTAAAATCCACCCTCTTTTACGCACCTTGATGTTAGGAAGAGAGCTGCTCAACAAGAGCGCAAAAACCATTGAGTTGTCCTTTGGGCAAGCAATCAAGTTTAAAGAACTCAATAACCTCAATGATGATCAGATCGTCAATTATCTAAGGCTCAACACCTATCTGCTTAACCGCGATGTAAGTGCCACTCAGAAAACGGTCTCAGACAATGATCTCTTACCTATTGCGGCAGGGTTACCCATAGGCCAATTGCTTGAAGAGCTGCACAGCTTACCGACAGAAACCCAATTGCTTCAAAATGGCGAGTTCGACGTGTATTGCGCCAGCGCGCAGCAGATCCCATCTCTCCTGCATGAAATTGGCCGCTTGCGAGAACATAATTTCCGTCAAGTTGGCGAAGGGACTGGACAAGCGATAGACATCGATCATTTCGATCATGATTACCTGCACCTATTTGTTTGGGATCGTGAGAACCAATGCATGGTAGGTGCTTACCGTCTTGGATTAGTTGATCAATTATTGGCGAAATATGGCGTAGAAGGATTGTATTCGCGCACCTTGTTCAACTATGACCAACGCTTTCTCGATCAAATGGGTAAGTCGATTGAAATGGGTCGTTCTGTGATTGCCGAGCAATATCAAAAAAGCATGAGTGCCCTACTCTTACTCTGGAAAGGCATAGCGACTTTTGTCCATCAACATCCCGAATACACGCACTTATTTGGCCCAGTGAGCATCAGCAACGATTACAGCCATACCGCGCGTCAGTTGCTGGCACAATCAATGACCCTACACCACTACGACAACGACTGCGCCGAATACGTCACTCCGTCAAATCCACTGCCAGAAACCAACTTAAACTGGAATACCAGCATGCTAACCGCATTGGGAGACTTACAGTTGCTATCTCGCGTGATCGCTCGAATTGACGAAGGCAAAGGCGTTCCGGTATTACTACGCCAATATTTGAGTTTGAATGGTAAGTTGGTGTGTTTTAACGTCGATCCGGCGTTTAACAACGCACTGGATGGATTGATTATGGTGAATTTACGCGATGTACCTGAGAAAACGCTTGCACGTTATATGGGCAGCGAAAACGCGCGCGAGTATTTAGCTCTAAACCATTAACCGTCGTCGGAGGTATCGCGCTGCTCAAAATCGCTCTAAACAACACAACGCGAGCAGCGTGATGCGTTATTTACCCATAAGACATTAAAAACAAAGTGTTTAGTTAAACTCATAGCAAAAAGGCCAGTCATCTCAAGCTTTAATCCACAAAACGCCAACATCGCACAAACGTTCACGTTATAAACTTTCACAAAACCTCAAAATGGTCATAGTTCACACTTTCAATCAAACCTAACATCAAACAAAATGTGACATTGATCATTTCTAGTATTTAATTTGAATTGAAAAAGAAATTAAAGGTGATCTTAATCACAATGAATTTTGATTTTATATTTGTCAGAAGATCGAATTGATCACTAATATTTTTATTGACAGATTTGAAAGTCATTTTTTGTTATTAAGTTACATATCAATTAATTGATCATCATCACTTAAAAAATGCTTTTCATCCGAAGAAACGCGGGGGTTGATCACGAAAAACCCGTCGTCAGTTCCAATTGGAAAATGTGTGGTAAATTGATTGGGTACTAAGCAATCAAACAAGCGGTTTTGGCGAACCGTTTACGACAACATATTCATCAGAACATCGAACGGGGAATTGTTATGATATCACCAGATGCCAAGATCAAGATACAAAATTTTGGTCGTTTTCTGTCAAACATGGTAATGCCTAACATCGGCGCGTTTATCGCGTGGGGCTTTATCACTGCTCTATTTATCCCAACCGGATGGCTACCAAATGAGACGTTAGCTTCCATGGTTGGTCCTATGATCACTTACTTGCTGCCACTACTGATCGGTTACACCGGTGGTAAATTAGTGGGCGGCGATCGCGGCGCGGTCGTGGGTGCAATCACAACTATGGGCGTGATTGTCGGTACCGACATCCCAATGTTTATGGGTGCAATGATGGTCGGCCCAATGGGCGGCTGGGCTATCAAAAAATTCGATAACTACATCGACGGTAAAGTAAAAAGTGGCTTCGAGATGTTGGTGAACAACTTCTCTGCGGGCATCATTGGTATGCTGTGCGCCATTTTGGCTTTCTTCCTTATCGGTCCATTTGTCAAAGTGCTTTCAGGCGCATTGGCAGCAGGCGTAAACTTCCTTGTTTCAGCGCACCTTCTGCCACTGACTTCTATTTTTGTTGAGCCAGCGAAGATCCTGTTCCTAAACAACGCGATCAACCACGGCATCTTCTCTCCACTGGGTATTCAGCAAGCTTCTGAAACTGGTCAATCGATCTTCTTCTTGATCGAGGCGAACCCAGGTCCTGGCTTAGGTATCTTGCTGGCTTACATGGTGTTTGGTAAAGGTACGGCTCGTCAAACTGCAGGTGGTGCATCAATCATCCACTTCTTCGGCGGTATCCACGAGATTTACTTCCCATACATCCTAATGAACCCTCGCCTAATCCTTGCGGCTATCGCAGGCGGTATGACTGGCGTATTCGTTCTAACTATGTTTAACGCAGGTATCGTTTCTCCAGCATCACCAGGTTCAATCTTTGCAATCTTGTTGATGACTCAGAAAGGTTCAATCGTTGGTGTTCTAGCGTCTATCGCAGCGGCAACAGGCGTGTCATTCGCCGTAGCAGCACTGCTAATGAAGACACAAACGTCAACAGAAGAAGACGGTGATGAAGCAGCACTAGAGAAAGCAACATCACAAATGAAAGACATGAAATCTGCATCTAAAAACGATGCGGTGGTAAACAGCCAAAGCAAAGGTGACGTAGACCTAGCGACAGTACAAAGCATCATTGTCGCTTGTGATGCGGGCATGGGCTCGAGTGCAATGGGCGCGAGCATGCTACGCAAAAAGGTTCAAGACGCAGGTCTGAACATCCACGTAACTAACCTTGCCATTAACAGCTTACCAGAGAGTGCAGATATCGTGATTACTCATAAAGACTTAACGGGTCGTGCACGTAAGCATGCTCCAAACGCACACCACATTTCATTGACGAACTTCCTAGACAGCGAAATGTACAACCAGCTAGTCACCAAACTACTAGCAGCACAAAACCAATCCGCAGCCAATGACGACCAGATGGTAAAAGTGTCAGTCATGGCGGCGAACGACGACAGCTTTGAGCCACAACAACCATCGGTATTCCAAATCCAGCGTGAGAACATTCACCTAGGTTTGAAAGCAGCCAACAAAGAAGAAGCCATTCGCTTTGCAGGCAACAAATTGGTTGAACTTGGCTACGCAGAACCAGAATACGTAGACGCGATGTTTGAGCGTGAAGCGTTGGTTCCAACTTACCTAGGCGAATCTATCGCAGTACCTCACGGTACGGTAGAAGCGAAAGATCGCGTGAAGAAAACCGGCATTGTAATCTGCCAATACCCATCGGGTATCCAATTTACTGAAGATGACGACGATGTCGCGAAACTGGTTATCGGCATTGCCGCTAAGAACGATGAGCACATCCAGGTGATCACAACCATTACGAACGCGCTCGATGAGCCGGAAGCAATTGAGAAGCTAACCAGCACCAACGATGTAGAAGAAATTCTAAACATCCTTGGCGGCCAGCAAGCGGCTTAATCACTCCTTTAATTTGCTCCTGAGGCAAACGAGGTCAGCTGTCACCCCCTATGCGGTTGGCCTCACCCTAGTTTCGTAAGTCAACATTTTCAGATATTGGTAGGTAAGAATTATGAAAAACGCAGTTCATTTTGGTGCAGGTAACATCGGTCGTGGTTTCATCGGTAAACTCTTAGCAGACGCAGAAGTCGAGGTCACTTTCGCTGACGTTGATGTACCGCTAGTAGACCAGCTCAGCCACAAACAAGAATACAAAGTAAAAGTGGTCGGTACTGAGTGTCAAATCGACACCGTTACCCATGTCACAGCGGTAAACTCAGCCAGTGAAGACGTGATTGATCGCATCGTCAAAACCGATTTAGTTACCACAGCGGTCGGTCCAAACGTATTAGATATCATCGCGAAAACCATCGCGAAAGGCATCGCCAAACGTTTTGAAGCTGGCAATGACGCGCCACTTAACATCATCGCCTGTGAAAATATGGTGCGTGGTACCACACACCTAAAAGGTGAGGTGTACAAACACTTGGATGAATCACTGCACACAAAGGCAGACGAGTTGGTTGGCTTTGTTGATTCAGCGGTAGACCGCATCGTGCCACCAGCAGAAGCCGCCAACGATGATCCACTAGAAGTCACGGTAGAAAGCTTTAGTGAATGGATTGTGGATGAGCAACAGTTTAAGGGCGATATCCCTGACATAGCTGGCATGGAAAGAACCAACAACCTAATGGCCTTTGTCGAACGTAAGCTGTTCACCCTAAACACAGGTCACTGCATTACCGCTTATTTAGGTTGTTTGAAAGGGCACCGTACCATTCGTGAAGCAATTGAAGACCCAAGCATTCATGCCGAAGTAAAACAAGCAATGCACGAAAGTGGTGAAGTGCTGATCAAACGTTACGGCTTCGACCGCGACATGCACAATGCCTACATCGAAAAGATTTTAGGTCGCTTCGCCAACCCATATTTAGTGGATGAAGTGGATCGCGTTGGACGACAACCAATTCGTAAATTGGGTGCAAATGATAGATTAGTGAAGCCATTACTCGGTACAATCGAGTATGGCACTGAAAATCAAACACTTTTGAAAGGGATCGCGGCGGCGTTGAAATACACCAACGACACCGATCCGCAAGCGGTTGAGCTACAGACCTCATTAAAAGAGGTTGGCGTAACAAAAACGCTAGCGAAATACACCGGTCTGGCTGAAGACAGTGTTGAAGTGGCTCAAATAGAAGCGATTTACCACCAGCTTTAATCGAATCAAGGGGAGCTCTGCTCCCCATAAATATAATTTTAAACAGTTACTCAGTATATGGCAGATAACATCAACGAAACCGAGATCATTGAACGATTAAACAGCGCGCCATCGGTACGAGGCTTTTTTATTGCAGCAGTCGATGTGTTCAACGATTCCATCGACGGGCTAATACAAAGGATCTTTCGTAAAGATAACTTCGCCGTGCAATCGGTTGTTGGTCCCCTACTGCAAGACTCCGGACCGCTGGGCGATCTCTCTGTTCGTTTGAAACTCCTATTTGGCTTAGGCGTACTCCCAGACGATATTTATCATGATATTGAAGACATCATTAAGCTTAAAAACCGACTCAATAGCGATGCATCCGACTACGAGTTCACTGATCCAAATATTCTAGAGCCAATCAAAAAGCTGCATCTGGTAAAGAAAATGGGCATGGTGCAATTAGAAGTCAACGAACCTGATGACGACATCGACCTTGAGTTTTATCAACTCCAACTTCAACGCCAGCAACAAATAATAAAATCAGGTCTCTCGCTCGCCATTGTCGAAATTTGCAATGAACTGGGCAAGGACAGCCCTTTTTAACCCAACCTCCGGCAAGGAACGCCTTCTCTACTAGCCTCTTTTCTTTGCGTATCCTTTCTGTATGACGTGCGTGAAAGCCATCACAGTCCATATTCGTATGTCTCTGTAATATCAGACCAATCTATCGCTGGTATTGAAACGGTATGGCATGCTTTCAATCGAAGACACTAAAATCAAATGGGCGTTTTTCCAGAAACACCATTGGGTATCTCCAGAATTTTCCCGCACTCCCGTACTTGAGTCGTGGGAGCGTTGCATAAAGCAATGCAGCCCTTATACCTGGTCAAAACCACATATTGCCTCTGGCTTTACCTTCTCATCTCTGATGAAACGCAACGAGCACCTCATCGAATGCGCCACGACCGTACTTGAAGACACTTACGACATGCTAGGAGACGAAGACCTGCTATTGATGGTGACTGACGGCAACGGCTGCGTTCTATCTGTTGTGGGACATGACTCAATGCAACAAGAGATGCAGGCGCTCGGTATTAAACAAGGCTGTTTTCTGTCTGAAGGGAAAATTGGCACAAATGCGGTCAATCTCTGTATTAGTACTCATATCCCGTGTGAAGTTTTCGCAGCAGAACATTTTAATCGCCACTTACACCCTTATGTCTCTGTAGCAGCGCCTGTTTTCGACCAGTTTGGCAAGTTACGCGGCACAACATGCCTTCTCAAAAAAGCAGAGAGCTACAAGAAAGAAAACTTAGTCATCATCGCGTCGAGCGCGAAAGAAGTCAGTTTGCAAATCCATATTCAGTCGGAACAAGAAAACATTAACCGCCTCACTTGTGCGCACAACGCAACGTTAGAATGCATGGATGACGGCCTTCTGGCCTGGGATGAAGAAAGCCGTATCACCATGGTAAATCACCAATCAGAGCGCTTGTTAAACATTGAAGCCAGTCAGGTCTTGGATAAAGAAGTCTTTTCGGTTTTACGTTTCCCGCCAAATGTCCTCAATAGTATTGAGTCGGGTGCAAGCATCAACCGCAAACTCACAACGGTAGAGGTTCGTGGCGAGTTTGTTGAAGCGATCATTACCTTGCGTCCACTCAACGACGGCACACACTTATTGTTTTTGCACCCTATCGATAAAATTCGCGAACTTGCTCAACAACAAATAGGTGGCAGTGCGCGCTATACGTTCAGTACTTTGCCTGTTATTTCACGAAAAATGAAGCATGTCATTACCGTGGCAAAGCGGGCCATAAAGTCCAAATCACCGATTCTAATTACGGGTGAAGAAGGCGTAGGAAAAGCTACTCTCGCCATGGCGATTCATAATGAAAGCGCCTACAAAGAAGGGCCGTTCATTACACTCAACTGCCGCTCCATCAATACAGAGCAACTGGTCAAAGAAACCCTGGGATACGACGAGGGACAAGGCATGCCCTCTAAGTTTGAACTCGCCCATGGCGGCACGCTCTTTTTGGAAAAGTTGGAATATCTGTCACCCGATTTACAAGCCGTGCTACTTAAGTTGTTAAAAACTGGGCTCGTCAGCCGCAGCGACAGTTTGCGATTGATCCCCGTAGATTTTCAACTTATTACCAGCACCGCTTCAGAGATCAGCGAGTATGTCACTCAGCGCTCATTTGGTCGGCAACTTTATTATGAAATCTCCTCGAACGAGCTGCATATTCCGCCACTAAGAAAGCGCAAAGAAGACATTGAATTTCTCGTCCAGCAGCTTATCAGCCATTATGAACGCCGCCACAATGTGACTATCTCGATAGAGCCAGTCGCACTGGAAGCGTTGATGAATTTTCGTTGGTCAGGCAATAACTCCGAATTAAGAAACCGAACTGAGCGAATTTTGCTTAACCGCAGTTCCAACTTAATCAAGCTGAACGATATTCCAGAAGACATTAAACTGAATTCTCGCCATACCGCAGAGAATACGCCGGTAATCACGCTAGAAGAAGCCGAGAGAAGAGCTATCGTTCAGGCTTGGAATCAGTGTGATGGCAAAATGCATGATATGGCGAAAGCATTGCAAATTGGCCGCACGACCTTATGGAGAAAAATTAATAAGTTTGGGCTGCAGGAGCAAATGAAGCTGTATTAAGCCAAGAAGTGGCGTTCCTATAACAAAAGTAAAACCGGCGTAAGCACGCCGGTACACATGTACTAACGATAAGGTATCGATTAAACATCAACAGACAACTGACGAATCTGCGCTTTTAGTCCCGGTAGCATACTAGAACTGGCGCTGAATTTTCGTAACCCCACGCGAAGCAATGTTTCTGTAGCATTTGGATCGCCTGCCATCTCACCGCACATACTGACCGGTATGCCCGCGCGATCGCCTGCTGCACACGTGAGTTCAATAGCTTTTAGTACCGATGGTTCAAAGTAGTTCACTAATTCGGCAACGGCGGCGTTGCCTCGATCGGCTGCCATAACATATTGAGTCAAATCATTGGTGCCAATAGAGAAAAAGTCGACTTCTTGGGCTAACGCATCTGCATTTAATACCGCGGCTGGTACCTCAATCATAATACCAACAGGCAAATGAGTCGCATCCAAGCCGAGTTGGGTTGCTTGATGTGCCAACAGCGCTTTTACTTTTCTCACTTCTTCAACCTGAGCCACCATCGGTATCATCAATTGAATATTCGGTTGCTCGTGAAAGGCTCTCAGAATGGCTCGAAGTTGGGCGGTAAACAATGACTCATGTTGAAGGCACAACCGCACCCCTCTCAGACCTAAAAATGGATTATCTTCCGCTGGCATAGGATAAGCGGCTAAAGGCTTATCACCGCCAACATCTAGACTACGAATCGTAAGTGGCTTATCACCAAGTGCGGCAGCAATATCACGATACACTTGATATTGCGCTTCCTCAGTCGGCAACTCATCACTGTTTTGAAATAAAAACTCAGTCCGGAATAGACCAACGCCCTCAGCTCCTGATGTTAGTGCATCATCAATATCTTTCGGTCCACCAATATTGGCGAATACTGGAATATGGACACCATCACAGGTGACTGCGGCTTGCTGAGCACTCGCTAGCGCACTTTGTCGGGTGCTTTGCCACTCAATTTGTTGCGCTTCTAATTCCTGTTGTATGGCATCTGAAGGAGAGAACCATAAATGCCCTCGGAAGCCATCAATAGTCACCACTTGACCAGCACGCACAGCATCAAGGCAACCCTGAGCTTTAACGATGGCAGGAATCCCCATCGCACGAGCAAGAATCGCACTGTGAGAGGTTTTCCCTCCCTCACTCAAACAGATACCAAGCACTTTCGATTTATCAAGCCCGGCCACATCAGAAGGCATCAGGTCGCGGGCCAACAAAACACTCGGTTCCTGAATGTCGATGGCATTAGGCGTTACACCTGTCATTTCAACCATAACCTGGCGTGCGATATCATGCACATCAGCTTCGCGTTCCCGCATGTACTGGCTTTCAGCCTGGCGAAACTCGTCGGCTAACGTTTGCAGTGATTCTATCCAAGCTTGCTCGGCTATCATGCCCGTTTGAATTCGCGACTCGACCGATGCCCATAATTCTGGGTCACTGAGCATCATGCTATGAGCAGAAAATATTTCCCCTTTCGGCTGCTTCGCTTGCTCCTGCAAATGTTGAACAACCACGCCTATCGCATGCTTAACCCGTTCAATTTCATCTTGTTCACTTTGGAAATCACGTTCAGGCACAGCTGGCATTTCATGAGTAAAAAGGACAACTGGAGCAGTAGCGATACCGTCATTGACTCGAATACCAACAACAGCACCTTCAATCTGATTTGGGACCATGTCATCGAGCAAAGTATCCGTGCTCTCTTCAGATTCGATAATGCCTTGCTCAACCGCCTCTTTTTCTCCGAAGTGCTCATGAGCTAAGGCTTCAAATGCCTGAATTGCTTCACTAGATTGAGGTCCGAGTGCGCACAGCGTGATCGTCTCTTGGCTACGAACGCCAAGTTTCGCAATGCTGTTTAAGCTTTTCGCGTTCACACGGCGCTCGCCTTTTTTCAACCATAATTGGCAGTCAAAAGGCGCGAGTGCACCAACAATGGCCGCAGCGGGACGAGCATGTAATCCATGCGGATTTTGCACTACCCAATCAAATGCCCGCTCTTGCTCAAAGTTCTCTGATACTGGCGTTATCTCAGCGGATGTTAGTGGCTGATCACCAAGGTGCTCTCGTTTTACGCTTAACGCATTCTGTGCCTCTTCGACTACCGTCGATAAAGGTAGTCCAGCGGCAGCAGCCACCGACGCCGCCATGGTCCCTTCAACAATGGGGGCCGAGATAAGGGTGACATTTTCCCTCACGTGATCATCAATCAGATCCAGAGCCATTTCCGTGCTAAGCAGGGCGCTGCCAAGATCCATCAACACAACAACCCCTTGTTGATCTTGTACCTGCTCAATCGCTTCCATCACGGCAATGGCATCGGTTCCGATCGGGTTCTCTGGATCATCAATCCCCGCAGCAATCGCAAGCTTGGCTTTGCCTTGCGTCATTTGGGTGGCAAGTTCGGCCACCCCTTCGGCAAGGCGACGACTATGAGATACAACTACAATTCCCACCATCTTAATTACCTGCTATTGCCTGCTGTAGCGCTTTAATCATTAACAAAGAAGAGGTTGCGCCGGGGTCTTGGTGACCAATACTGCGCTCACCTAAATAGCTTGCTCGCCCTTTTTTCGCCAACATTTCAATCGTGGCAACCGCGTTCGTTTCTGCTAGCTCAACCATTTCATTCAATAAATGGTCAGCGCTCATGCCATTTTCTAACGACGCCTTCACGCTAACTAAAACGGGTAACCAAACATCACACATGGTTTTATCACCCAGTTCCGCTTTACCACGAGACACCACACCATCCACACCGCTTTTTAGTGCATCCACTAACTCTTCAAACGTTAATTGCTCTCGAGTTCCGACAGCGGCAGCCGTGCGAATAAACAGCGTGCCATAAAGCGGGCCACTTGCCCCACCGACACTAGAAAGCAAGGTCATGCCCGTATTCTTGAGAATGCTGCCGATATTTTGGTCCGCAAATTGCGGCAGTTTTTCCGCGACTTTTTTAAAGCCTCGGTTCATATTGAGACCATGGTCGGCGTCACCAATATCACGATCAAGGTCGGTCAGAAAATCTTGATTCTCTTGATACGTTTTTGCACATAGCTCTAACCAGTGAACGATATGTTGTTTTTCAATTTGCATGTTTGCTCCCCCCTGTTACCACTTGATCGCGGCCGTATCGACAGGAGCATCAAACAGCTCCAACATCTCTTTATCTGCTCTCAGCAACGTAATTGAAACGCCTTCCATATCGAGTGACGTACAGAAGTTACCGACCATATTACGTACGATACGGAACCCTGATTGCTCGCAGTTATGGGCAAGACGGCGGTACACTCCGTAAAGCTCAGAAATTGGCGTTCCGCCCATACCATTTACCATCACAATGTAGTCGTGTTCAGCGGCGAAAGGCTCAATGCTGGATTCCACTTCATCCCATTCACCTTCGTCACGATTCCAAATACGCAATGTGCGCTGATAAGGCGTGTTTTCAGCAACTTCAGCAAACATCTCATCCACTAACGTATCGGCGTCGGTGTATTTCACTCGCTTGATACCTGGTTCACCATGGATACCAACACCAAACTCCACTTCATCATCTTCCAGAACAAAAGATGGTTTACCCGCCGCTGGCACAACACAAGCATTAAGCGCCACGCCAAATGAACGACAGTGATTATTAACGCGACGAGCCAGAGCTTCACATTGCTCCAACGAATAACCTTTGTTCGCGGCAGCCCCAACTAACTTCTCAACCAATACCGTTCCAGCGACGCCACGGCGACCAGCGGTATACAGGCTGTCTTTGACTGCAACATCGTCATCCACCAACACCGATCCAACTTTGATGCCATCGGTATGAAGGAGTTCCACGGCCGTTTCAAAGTTCAACACGTCGCCGGTGTAGTTTTTAATGATAAATAGCACGCCTTCACCAGTATTCACTTGGTTACCACATTCGTACATTTGATCAGGCGTAGGTGAAGTAAATACCTCTCCTGGGCAGGCGCCTGTCAGCATGCCTTTACCAATAAAACCTGCGTGCAAAGGTTCATGACCACAGCCACCACCAGAAACCAATGCCACTTGCCCCGGCGTTTCCTCGTGCCACATGTAACGAGGCTCGTAGTTGGCTTTTAGCTCAGGGCGGGACAGTGCCAGGCCTTCCATTTGCTGCAATACAACATCATCGACTTGGTTAATTAACTTTTTCATCGTTCTATCTCATTCCATTTATATTTTTATGTAGGGCATGAATTCATCTTAAACAGAGAAAAAACGTGCTCAACAAAAATCAATCCGTTTCATATTGAAACAACAACTTCGGTATTTTTGTTTCAATATGAAACGAAAAACGACGAATTCGCTTGAATAGTGATCGTCGCCATAAAGCATGGTGATGCTTATTACTTCTGACAGTCGGTTTGACACAGAGGTCATAAAAGCATGGAACAAAACCAGAGATATCCTTCACCACTTACCACACCAAACCTAATATAAACCTTATCCCTACAATGGATATTCATTGCAGTCCAAAACACACATAAAAAAGGTTAAAGGTTTGAATTATGGACAAAATTATTATCAGCCCAAGCAAATACGTCCAAGGTGAACAAGTACTTACATCTATCGCTCACTATGTGAAAACATTGGGTGAACGTCCGTTAGTAATTGCCGATGAGTTCGTGACTAACCTGGTTGGTGATGACGTCAAACAAAGTTTTGCTGACGAAAAGCTTCCACTCACTATGAACATTTTTGGTGGCGAATGTTCGCGCGTTGAGATTGAACGCATCACGGACATTTGTGCCACTCAGAAACACGATGTCATTGTCGGTATTGGTGGTGGTAAAACGTTAGATACAGCAAAGGCTGTTGCGTTTTACACCAAAATTCCTGTCGTGGTGGTTCCTACGATTGCCTCGACTGATGCGCCAACCTCAGCGCTTGCGGTGATATACACACCTGAAGGTGAATTTGCAGAATATTTGATGATCCCTAAAAACCCAGACATGGTCATCATGGATACGTCAGTCATCGCCAAAGCCCCTGTTCGCTTACTTGTATCTGGGATGGGCGACGCGCTTTCCACCTACTTTGAAGCTCGTGCCAACATGACCTCTGGTAAGGCAACAATGGCAGGTGGTTTAGCGACGCGTTCAGCGCAAGCGCTTGCGAAACTTTGCTATGAAACCTTGCTTGAAGATGGTGTAAAAGCAAAAGCTGCAGTAGAAAATGGTGTGAGCACCAAAGCGGTAGAAAACATTATTGAAGCCAATACATACCTTAGCGGTATCGGTTTTGAAAGCAGTGGTCTAGCGGGTGCTCACGCTATTCATAACGGCCTAACTAAGCTTGAAGAGTGTCATCATCTCTATCATGGTGAGAAAGTCGCGTTCGGCACACTTGTTCAACTGGTGCTAGAAAACGCAGCGATGGAAGAGATTAATACGGTTCTCGCCTTCTGCCGATCGGTAGGTCTACCAACCAACTTATTTGATATGGGCGTTAAAGAGCTTAATCACGATAAGTTGCGCGAGGTCGCCGAAGCCTCAACGGCCGAGGGAGAAACCATCCACAATATGCCATTCCCAGTGACGGCAGAAAATGTCTACTCTGCAATTCTAACCGCTCATCAACTGGGTCAATAACCCAAATAACTTCAAACGAGTTTAAGTCTCCAAAGGCAAGCCAAGGCTTGCCTTTTATGCTTCAACTGACTTATCACTTCCATTGACACCTGCCGATGGCAACATCATAACAAACCGCGTCTTGTCTTTATCTGATGTTACTTTTATCTGTCCTTCATACGCTTGCACGATAGATTGGGTAATCGATAAACCTAGCCCTGCACCGACGCTACCTACATGTTGGCGAGACTTATCTGCGCGATAAAAACGGTCGAAAAGGTACGGTAAGTTTTGCTCGGCAATGGTATCACCTTGGTTGCTGACCGATATCGTCACCTGTTCATCAACCTCTTGAACGTCAATCACAATGGTTGAATCAGCATACGCATGACGAATCGCGTTGGAGAGCAAATTACCCACCGCACGCTCAAACATGTTTTTGTCCATATAGAGCTGACCGTCGCCTGAGTTCACGATTTGCACATCGGCATCTTCGGCCAATATTTCAAAATACGCGACCAAGCGGTCGATTTCCTCCCGCACCGCAAACACTTCGTCATGGCGATGAATGAGCTTGTTTTCAGCCTTGGCAATGTAGAGCAAATCGTTGATGGTTTTCGTGATGCGGTTGAGTTCTTCCAACGTTGAGGCAATCGCATCCTGATACTCTTCAGGCGTTCGACACGCACCTAAAATGACCTGATTTTGCGTGGTAATGTTGGTGAGTGGCGTTTTTAACTCATGTGCTATATCAGAAGAAAACTCGCTCAAGCGGCGAAAACCAGTTTGCAACCTATCGAGCATCGCGTTGTGTTTGTTGGATAACTCGCGCAGTTCTATTGGCAACGAATCGGGGTCGAGACGAATGCCCATTTGCTCTGGGGATATCTGTTGAATGTGCTGATTCAACCCCACAATCGGCTTCAACCCACGTTTTACAATCCAACCGCTCAACGCGGAAGAAATCACAAACGCCAAACCGAGCGCCCAAAACAAAATCCAGTCGAGTTTATCCAAAAACAAAATATGGTGGTTGATACTCATGCCGAGCACCACCTGATACTCCCCAGCTTGAAACGCAAACGCGCGGATATTCAGCGAGTCCTCACTCCATTCGATGGCGCGCTCGTGATTTAAAACCTGAGGTGAGCTAATGCTATAGGCTCGGTTCTGAGGAATCGTCAGGCTCGAATTCTGATACACGTTCTGCTTGCCTTCAAACACCCACATGTAGAGCGTGCTGTTATTCGCTTGCTTGAACACATCCTCTGGCGAGCGTTTTAACGCTTTCTCAATGGCATTGAACTTACTGGAAATATAGCTGAAATCTTGCGAATAAAAGTGGCGCTCAATGGCGTACTGTAGGATGAAGGCCAAAGAAAAATAGGTCACGAACGTCATGCTAACAAACATCAGCACGAGCTTATTTTTCATGGAAAAAGGGAGCGAAAACTTAGGCATCACAACTCTCTTCGAGTTTGTAGCCCATCCCTCTGACTGTGTGAATCAGTGGTTTATCGAACGGTTTGTCCACTTTGCTACGCAGACGTTTGACCGCCACATCAATCACATTGGTATCGCTGTCAAAGTTCATATCCCACACTAACGACGCAATAGTGGTACGTGAAAGCACTTGGCCAGTTTTGCGCATCAGCAACTCAAGCAGGGCATATTCTTTGGCGGTAAGCGATATCGACTGCTCCGCGCGCGTGGCAACGCGTTTGATCATATCAAGTTCTAAATCTGCCACACGTAATGTTTGCGGCGATGCGACCACTTGCGCGGCAATATGATGACGAAATACGTTTTGAACACGCGCCAGTAGCTCCGCAAACGCGTAAGGTTTTACGACATAGTCATTGGCACCCAGCTCAAAACCGCGCACGCGATCTTCCACTTGCTCCTTCGCTGTCAGCATGATCACTGGGGTGTGAATCCCACTACTGCGCAATGTATTAAGCACCTGCCAACCATCGAGTTTAGGCAACATAATGTCGAGGAGGATTAAGTCATATTCTTCACTGGTAGCGTGATAAAGCCCATCGACCCCATCATGCACTAAATCCACCACATACCCAGATTCAATCAAACCTTTTTGCAGATATTCTCCGGCTTTGTGCTCATCTTCGACGATCAATATTTTCAACTTTACTTACCTGGTGTGTTAGCGGGAGGATGAGAACCCAGTATAAAGCTCGAAAAAGAGCATGATGTGAACCACACCATACTCTTCCCCATTGGCAAACCATTATCGATTGTTATCGCGTTCGGCATAATGCACTTTGACATTCACTTTGCCCAAATATTCCAACTGACCATCTTCATTCATGCGTTCTTGCACGGTCACGAAGCCACCATCTTTTAAATGCGTACTGCGAGACTTCACATTAAACGTCAGGATATTGAGCTCTTTATTCAGTTCACGAGCCGTCATGGTTTTAAGTGAATTGAGTTCAGACAGTGCCTGTTGATAAGCCTCATCTGACGTTGCTGTCGGCGTAACTGAGATGGTTTTCATCTCTTCGTGGCTCACGTAGTTGCCACCAGTGAAAAGTGGTTGAGCGAATGCAGATGCGCTAGTCATTGCCATTACCGTTACAAAAAGAGCAGTTTTGATTGCGTTCATGTTGTTAACCTTTGAGTGCTTGTTTTCAATGAGGTCATTATTGAACACCGCCTCTGACACCACCCTTTCAACAAAATGACATTTTTGTCATGAAAGCAACCTACTGGCGAAGGCTCTTGAGCGTTCCATCACGCTTAGAATAAGACAAAAAAAAGCGGCACATACTCTCGCATGTGCCGCTTGGGATTTTTGCTGTTCAGCGTAATTACTCAACCGTTACCGCTTTCGCTAGGTTGCGTGGTTGGTCTACGTCCGTACCTTTGATCAGCGCTACGTAGTATGACAGCAACTGCATTGGGATGGTGTAGTAGATCGCCGCCGTGATTTCACTAACGTGAGGCATCGTGATGATCTTCATTGTTTCATCGCCTTCGAAGCCTGCGTCTGCATCTGCGAATACGTATAGAAGGCCGCCACGTGCACGTACTTCTTCAACGTTTGATTTTAGCTTTTCAAGTAGGTCGTTACTTGGTGCAACCACAACAACAGGCATGTCAGCGTCAATCAGCGCTAGAGGACCATGTTTCAGTTCACCCGCCGCGTAAGCTTCTGCGTGGATGTAAGAGATCTCTTTCAATTTTAGAGACGCTTCCATCGCGATTGGATAGAATTCACCACGACCTAGGAACAGTGTGTGGTGCTTGTCTGCGAAATCCGTCGCTAGTGCTTCAATGTCTTTCTCGAAAGAAAGTGCCGCGTTGATTTGCTTAGGAAGTGCGTGTAGCGCTTCAACAATCTCTTTTTCTTTCTCTTTGCTAACGCGACCTTGCTCTTTACCTAACGCCGTAACCAGCATCAATAGTGCAGAAAGCTGAGTCGTGAACGCTTTGGTTGAAGCGACACCGATTTCAACACCAGCGCGAGTCATGAATGCAAAATCTGACTCACGAACCAAAGAAGAACCTGCTACGTTACAAATAGTCATCGCCGCCATGTAACCTTTTTCTTTCGCAAGACGAAGTGCTGCTAGCGTATCGGCGGTTTCACCAGACTGAGACAACGTGATCAATAGGCTGTTTGGACGAGTCACAAACTTGCGGTAACGGAACTCAGAGGCGATTTCTACGTCACAGCTCACGCCAGCAATGTCTTCAAACCAGTAACGCGCTGTCATACCTGCGTTGTAAGACGTACCACACGCAACGATTTGTACGTGTTCTACTTTGCTTAGAATGTCAGCCGCATGCACACCGATCGCATCAGTTACAACAGAGTCTGCCGTGATACGGCCTTCCATTGTGTTGATCAACGCTTTAGGTTGCTCATAGATTTCTTTTTGCATGAAGTGGCGGTATTGGCCTTTATCGCCAGCATCATGTTCTGCGTTGGATTCTACGATTTCACGCTCAACCAGCTCGCCCGTTGCGTCAAAGACAGTAACTTCACGGCGAGTGATTTCTGCCACATCACCTTCTTCTAGGTACATGAAACGGCGCGTTACATTCAGTAGCGCAAGTTGGTCAGAAGCCAGGAAGTTTTCACCCACACCAAAACCAATTACGATCGGGCTGCCTGAACGTGCAACTACGATGCGTGAAGGATCTTTGCGATCCAACGCTACCGTGCCGTAGGCGCCTTCAAGTTGTTTCGCTGTTTTTTGTACTGCTTCTAGTAGCGTTTCTGAAGTGCGAAGTTCCCACTCAACCATGTGTGCGATAACTTCTGTATCCGTTTGAGATTCAAACACGTAACCACGAGATTGAAGCAATTCACGAAGCTCTTCGTGGTTTTCGATAATACCGTTATGTACAACAGCAATATCGCCAGACATATGTGGGTGTGCATTAACTTCAGATGGTTCACCGTGCGTCGCCCAACGAGTGTGCGCAATACCCGTTCCGCCGATCACTTTTGCTTCTTCTACTGCATCAGCCAGTTCTTGCACTTTACCCAAGCGACGAACGCGCGTTAGGTTTGACTCGCCATCAACAACAGCAACGCCAGCTGAGTCGTAACCGCGATACTCTAAGCGGCGTAGACCTTCAACCAAAATTTCTGCAACATCTCGTTGTGCTACTGCACCTACGATTCCACACATGTGTTTATCTCCGTTTGTAGTTTTGTTCTTCCCTAGCCATGTTTCAGATAGAGGCAGCAAGCAAAGGCCTGTATTCAGAGGGAAGTGAAATATGAAACTGGTTACATTATTAGATTAGGCGCAAATGACTTTCACGCCATGTTGTTCAATCTGTATTTTGTGTTCTTGCTGAATATCAGCATCCGTCACTAGCACATCAATTTGATGCCAAGCGAGCTCTAAATTCGGGATCTTACGACCGATTTTTTCCGATTCGATCATGACGATCACTTCGCGCGACACTTCCGCCATTACCTTACTCAAACCAACCAATTCATTAAATGTTGTGGTGCCGCGTTCGAGATCGATGCCATCCGCACCGATAAATAGCTGGTCAAAGTCGTAAGCTCGTAACACAGATTCGGCTACTTTGCCTTGAAAAGATTCTGAGTGCGTATCCCAAGTCCCGCCAGTCATCAGCAGTGTTGGTTCGCTCTCTAATTCATTAAGGGCGTTAGCAACATGCAATGAGTTGGTCATGACAACTAAGCCACGTTTGTCATTCAACTGTTGAATCAACGCAGCCGTCGTACTGCCACTGTCGATCACGATGCGATTATGGTCTCGAATCAGTGATGCCGCTGCTTTTGCCAAGTTTAGCTTTCGAGTCGAAACATTAGCGCTCAATTCTTCGTGAATGACTTCTGTTGGGATAGCAATCGCACCGCCGTAGCGGCGTAGAAGTTGGCCATTTTTCTCTAAAGAAGCTAAATCCTTTCTAATCGTGACCTCTGAGGTTTCGAATTTCTGAGCGAGTTCGTCAACGCTGACTTCTCCTAGCTCAGAAACCAAGTTAGAAATGGCGTGTCTTCTTAGTTGAGTATTTCGTTTCGACATTTACGTTTTGAATTTAAGTTTCGATGTGAAACTTATTATAGTCAAACCGAAACTTTTAAGTCCATTTATTTCGATCCAAAAAATTAATATTTCTCGATAAAACCTTGTCCTAAGACAATTCTTAAACAGTGATATTGGATTCATTCAGTGGTAGAATTCGCCACCGAAAAGAAAAAAAATTACAGAATTGAAGGCTATTTTTTTGCAACTTTCTGCATATAAAGTGGGATTAGTCACAAAAAGGTAACCAAAATCGCCGATCTTTTAGTCATAAAATGACTAAACTTGGTGAAAGACTTTCAGAATCTGAAGTACTGATAATGAGGCGAAAAATCGGTGGGTGACAGGCACTAAATGTCATTAATAACGCCCTAACTTCAGAGTAAACAACCGACTTTCAAATTGTAACTATACTTACCGGAGAGTATCTTCCATGAAAAAGACCAAAATCGTATGTACGATTGGCCCTAAAACTGAATCTGTAGAGAAGCTAACTGAGCTAGTGAACGCAGGCATGAACGTAATGCGTCTTAACTTCTCTCACGGTGACTACGAAGAACACGGCACTCGTATCGCGAACTTCCGTAAAGTAATGGAAGCTACTGGCAAACCACTAGCAATTCTTCTAGATACTAAAGGTCCAGAAATCCGCACTATTAAGCTAGAAGGCGGTAACGACGTTGATCTAGTAGCTGGTCAAGAATTCACTTTCACAACTGACACTTCAGTTGTAGGTAACAAAGATAAAGTTGCAGTAACTTATGCAGGTTTCGCAGCAGACCTAAACGTAGGTAACACTATCCTAGTCGACGACGGTCTAATCGAGATGGAAGTTATCTCTAAGACTGAAACAGAAGTTAAATGTAAAGTACTTAACAACGGTGCACTAGGCGAGAACAAAGGTGTTAACCTTCCTGGCGTTTCTGTAAACCTACCTGCTCTATCTGAAAAAGATAAGAACGACCTTAAATTCGGTTGTGAGCAAGGCGTTGACTTCGTAGCTGCTTCTTTCATCCGTAAAGCTTCTGACGTTCAAGAAATCCGTGAAGTTCTAGCGGCAAACGGCGGCGAGAACATCCACATCATCTCTAAGATCGAAAACCAAGAAGGTGTTGATAACTTCGACGAGATCCTAGAGCTTTCTGACGGCATCATGGTTGCTCGTGGTGACCTAGGTGTTGAAATCCCAGCTGAAGAAGTAATCTTCGCTCAGAAAATGATGATCGAGAAGTGTAACCGTGCACGTAAGATGGTTATCACTGCAACTCAAATGCTTGATTCTATGATCAACAACCCACGTCCTACTCGTGCGGAAGCTGGCGACGTTGCTAACGCGGTAATGGACGGTACTGACGCAGTAATGCTTTCTGGTGAAACAGCGAAAGGTAAGTACCCTGTTGAAGCGGTAACTATCATGGCTCAAATCGCGAACCGTACTGATTCAGCGCTAAAAGCTGAGCTAGGTTCTCGTCTAGACAGCCCACGTCTACGCATCACTGAAGCAGTATGTAAAGGCGCAGTAGACACAGCCGAGAAACTGGCTGCTCCACTTATCGTTGTTGCAACTGAAGGTGGTAAATCTGCACGTTCAGTACGTAAGTACTTCCCAACTGCAAACATTCTAGCTCTAACAACTAACAAGAAAACTGCTGCACAGCTAGTTCTAACTAAAGGTGTTACTCCTGTAGTTGTTGATTCAATCGAAAGCACTGACGCATTCTACGTAGCAGGTAAAGAGCTTGCTCTAGAATCTGGTCTAGGTAACAAAGGCGATATCGTTGTTATGGTTTCTGGCGCTCTAGTTGCTTCAGGTACTACGAACACAGCTTCTGTACACGTACTATAAGACTGAACTTTTCATACTTCAGTTGATTGAGAAAGAGGGCTTATGCCCTCTTTTTTTATATGGCTTTCTTGCTCTAATAATAGCCTAACTGTATCATTCACCATGCGCAGAATTGCGTACTGTTTAATTTTGTCGTCACGATTAAAATTTCTATGAGGTGTATGTGTCCAGTCCCACTCTTACCGACAAAGTATCAAAAATGATCCGTCAGGATATTCTCGATGGCGTGCTTAAACCGGGTCAAAAACTCGTGGTTGCGGAACTCAAAGAGAAGTACAACGTAGGAGCGTCACCCATTCGCGAAGCTTTGGTGCAGTTATCGTGGAGCAAATACGTCAAACTCGAGCCGCAAAAAGGCTGCTGGGTTGCACCTGTATGTAACGATGAGTTGAATGACTTGTACGAGAGCCTACAAATGGTCTCTGCATGCCTACTAAATAAAGCAATTGTGATTGGCGATGAAAATTGGGAACTGGACGTCCTAACCGCTTATCACAAGTTATCCCGCTCTAAATCTGGCGAAAGCTTTTGCTGGAAGGAATGGGAAGAACGCCATAATCAGTTTCTTACTGCGCTGTTTGAAGGCGCTGGCTCTGCCAATATGTTTGGTTTTTTCCGCGATCTACTCACGCAAATTAAGCGTTACCAATATTTTGCTATGCAAATGTTAGGTACTGGAAACCCAGGGCACTGTAATATCGATGAGCAAGAAATGCTGATGAAGACGTCGTTAGATAAAAGAAGCCAGGATGCTTTAGGTTATCTAGAGCGTTATTTGAGACAGTCAATGCAGTGTATCGAAGCGGCCATCGACAACCAATATCGCATACTGGCTAGCGAATAACGCTGAGGCTAAAATAAGCATAAAAATCGGGGTCTATCCCCGATTTTTTGTTTTTGAAAAAGAGCTAAGCAATATCATCGAAACTATGACATAGCGATACGCAGTTACGCCCTGCACTTTTGGATTCATACAAGGCAATATCAGCACATTTATAAGTGCGCGTGCGATCAGAAGTTAAATCACTATACCCGGCGCTAACAGTAATCGCTCTATCACTGCGCAGTTGAACCGCCACACGTAACCGGTTCAATACAACTTCTGCTTCTTCGAGTGTGGTATGCGGCATGATCACCGCAAACTCCTCACCACCGACGCGAGACACAAAGTCAGTACTGCGCACCTCTTTAAGAAGAGTCTCCGCGACACTGCAAATCACCTTGTCCCCTTCATCGTGCCCAAGTTCATCGTTAATGCGCTTAAAGTGGTCAATATCAAACAACGCCAAACATGCAGGGGGACTATCAGGATAACGCTCAATAATCCCGGCATATTGCGCTAATTGCTCTTCAAATTTTCGACGGTTCCACAAGCCCGTCAACCCATCTTTTTCACTGAGGTTGCGTAGCTTTTCTTCCAGCTCTTTTTGCTCGGATATATCCACCAGCGACGTGATGTAATAGCTTACTTTACCTGACTTGGTTAAGTTTGCCTGAATGCGCATAATGGCGGTAAATACGTGATTAAACTTGGTTCGACAACGAACCTCACCTTCCCAAACGTGCTCGTTCGCAAGCTTATTCCAAATATTGAGGGTCGACTCGAGATCTTCCGGTAAGAAAATTAGATTATGCGCATTCCAGCCTTGAGTATGCTTGGTTGAATAGCCCATCATGTTTTCAAATTCTTGGTTCACCATAATGATTCGATGCGACGCATCTGAGATCATCACCGCAGTCATGCCATCAAGTGCAGCCCGAGCTAACTTCGATTCCATACTATGACGTCGATAGTGCAGGGCTAGCGCGGTCGTTGGTAAAGTAAAACCAAACACCAAACTTAATACAAAAAACGCTTCTTGGATTAAGTCATCAATATCTCGCTGAGATCGAGATAGTAATTGCTCATTGGTAAGATCAATAACCAGATGAAGTGGTTCACTAGAAACAAATTGGATCGTGCTATACGCAATCAAATTCGAGCCGTTGTACTCATAGCCCGAAACTTCTGAGATCATCGTGCGCCAAATGTTGGGGTACATCCGGCCAAAATTAAATTGAGAACGAGCTGGGATAATATTGCCGTACAAGCGTGATGACTTAGGGCTCGCGATATAAAAGCCATCACTTTTAATTAACTCAATATGAAAATCCCGCACCGGTGAGTAGTTGAGTCGAGAAGATAAATACTCAATATCAACATTAAGAACAAGATACCCTTCGCGTTTCCCATTGAGAGAAATCGGCATCAGAATACGCAATGAAGGGCTATAAGGGTAAACAAGCTCACCATTTTCCCGCTCCAGTTCAATCCCCCACGACGCAATTTCATCATTACCTAAACCTTGCGCGTAATGAAAATAATCCCGCTCTGACTTGTCATGTAATTTGAGGGCGGGTGCAGCGATACCCGTTTTGAAATCGTAATTAATCCGTGCTTTTTCCTGACCGGTAATATCAAGAAAACGAATTTGTTTATATAGCTTTTGGTTGATCGCAACCGAGATCCACATATCTTCTAAGATAGAAAGGTTGACCCGGTTCGGCTGACGTAGATAGTCGTAAAGACTTTGGCTGTGACCGAGAAGATCGCTGATCGTCTCAATTTGATCCTGAATATTGTTGTATTCGCGACCAGTATAAGCCAGTTGGTGTAATGCTTCTTGAGCGGTATTCTCAACGTTACTCTCTAATAACGTCAGATATTTCTGATAATAGTAAACTGCAGTGAGCGCACTAAAAAATAGTGCTGTCGCCAACAATGTGCCGACTCGCTTAGGTATTTTCACGCGTCTACTGCCTATAATGCTTACTAAAACGACAATTATATCATTAATTGTTATTTTCTAAACAAAAAGCCACTTAGATTAAGTGGCTTTTCTATATGCAATTAGACAATTACGGTTTGAGTGCGCGCTCACCTCGGGCAATACCCACTACGCCACTACGAGCAACTTCGACGACTTCAGTTACTTCAGATATCGCTTGAATGAAGGCATCCAACTTTTCACTCGTGCCCGCAAGTTGTACCGTGTATTGAGCAGCAGTGACATCCACGATCTGGCCACGGAAGATGTCTGCCGTCCGTTTCACTTCTGCTCGCGCAAAACCGCTGGCTTTCACTTTCACCATCATCAGTTCACGTTCGATGTGCTCGTACTCGGTGACTTCTTGTACTTTCAGCACATCGATCAATTTGTGTAACTGCTTCTGAATTTGCTCCAACTGCATCTCATCAGACGTCGTGGTAATGTTCATTCGCGACAGCGTTTCATCATCTGTCGGTGATACCGTCAAAGATTCAATGTTGTAACCACGTTGAGAGAACAAACCAACAACACGAGACAACGCACCCGGTTGGTTTTCCAATAGCAGTGAAATAATGTGTCTCATATTAAGTTCTCTCCGTTTTGCTTAGCCACATTTTATCCATACCCTCACCTTTGATTTGCATCGGGTATACGTGTTCGGTTTCGTCTACGTTGATGTCCACAAACACCAGACGATCTTTCATATCCAACGCTTTTTGTAGCCCTTCTTCGAGCTGATCAGGCGTTTCGATACGAATACCGACGTGACCATAAGCTTCTGCAATCGCTGCAAAATCAGGAACAGAACTCATGTAAGAATTAGAGTGACGACCTTGATAAATAATGTCTTGCCATTGTTTTACCATGCCTAGGAATCGGTTGTTCAGGTTGATGATCTTCACTGGAATATCGTATTGCATGGCTGTCGAAAGCTCTTGGATATTCATTTGAATACTGCCATCGCCCGTAACAACCACGACTTCTTCTTGTGGCATGGCAAACTTAACACCCATACCAGCCGGAAGGCCAAATCCCATAGTGCCCAATCCACCCGAGTTGATCCAACGGCGTGGTTTGTTAAATGGGTAGTAAAGTGCTGCAAACATCTGGTGCTGACCCACATCAGAAGCAATATACGCATCACCATTGGTCAGCTTGTGCAAGGTTTCAATCACTTGCTGTGGCTTAATTCGCTCTGGTGATTTCTCATAAGCCAAACAGTTGCGGTCACGCCACACCTGAATGTCATCCCACCATGCGGTGATAGCATCTTGATCATTCCCACCTTCTTGCTCTGCCAGCAGGCCAAGCATGGTTGTGAGCACTTTTTCCGCAGAGCCTACGATAGGTAAATCCACTTTCACGTTTTTCGAGATCGATGATGGATCGATATCAATATGCATGACTTTTGCGTTTGGGCAGTATTTTTCAAGGTTGTTCGTCGTGCGATCATCAAAACGCACACCGATACCAAAAATGAGATCCGCTTCATGCATCGCCATATTGGCTTCGTAAGTACCATGCATACCCAGCATGCCCAGTGAGTTTTTATGTGTTCCAGGGAATGCGCCTAGTCCCATCAACGTACTGACTACTGGAAGGTTCAGCTTGTCGGAGAGCTCTAAAATATGTTCATGAGCGCCAGAAATTACAGCACCACCACCGATATAAAGCACTGGCTTTTTCGCTTCTAACAGCGATTTAAGGGCTTTTTTAATCTGGCCTTTATGACCCGACGTCGTCGGCTTGTAAGAACGCATTGAAAGCGTTTCTGGGTATTGGTAAGGCAGTTTGATTTGCGGATTCATTACATCTTTCGGCAAGTCAATCACTACTGGACCAGGTCGACCTGTGGTCGCGATATAAAACGCTTTCTTGATCGTTTCAGGAATATCTTCCGCTTTTTTCACTAAAAAGCTGTGTTTGACCACTGGGCGAGAAACACCAACGATGTCACATTCTTGGAAAGCATCATTACCAATTAGGCTATTAGGTACATTACCCGAGATAACGATCATTGGGATGGAGTCCATATAAGCCGTGGCAATACCTGTAATGGTATTGGTCGCGCCCGGACCTGAACATACCAGTACGACACCCGGTTTACCGGTAGCACGAGCGTAACCATCTGCCATATGAGTGGCGGCTTGCTCATGCCTTACAAGTACGTGTTTGATTTGATCGGTTTTGGCATGCAGTGCATCATAGATATCCAAAACAGAGCCACCTGGGTAGCCAAAGATCTGCTCTACGTGCTCTTCTATCAGAGATTGAACCACCATCTCTGCGCCTGACAACATTGCTGTCATAATTGCTCTCCTTAGCCAGTTTCCTCACCGTAAGGTCAACGGATTGGTCTGGTTTTACATAGTCTAGGTCTTATTCGTAGCCTAATCGAAATACTTCCACGTTTTCGGCTATGTCTTGCGTTCGTCATAACATCCCGCAAGGTTACCCAACAAATGTAACGTTTTATTATCAACGGGTCTAATGAGAGGTTGGTCTACTTTTTAAACAAGATGCTAGTAATTAGAATGTTAGTAGGAATAGCAGCCACACATACCTTATTTCACAGTGCAACCTAAAAATTTAACGTTCAAAAAAAGAACATTATTTCAGAACCTTTTAAGTATAGGGTGCTAAATAGCTGTATTTGGTGAGCAAAATAGAAAGAATCAACACAAACAAAAATCCCCAGTAATGCGCAATCACATCACTGGGGATTTTTTCATCAATATAAAATCTAAGTCAGCTTAAGTTACTTTTTCTCTGACTTTTCCTTATACATTTCTTCAATTTCATCTTGGTATTTGTCATTGATGACTTTACGACGCAGTTTTTGAGTTGGCGTTAACTCACCATCATCCATAGAGAAAGCTCTTGGTAACAGTTTAAACTTCTTCACCTGTTCAAACTTTGCCAACTCTTTTTGGAGATCGTTAACACGCTTCTCAAGCATTTCGACCACTTGGTGGTGCTTAATCAATTCAACGCGATCGTGATACTTGATATTCAGCTCTTTCGCATACTCTTCAAGAGAATCAAAACACGGCACAATCAGCGCCGAGACAAACTTACGCGTATCCGCGATAACCGCGATTTGCTCGATGAAGTGGTCTTTACCTATCGCACCTTCAATCATTTGTGGAGCGATGTATTTACCACCTGAAGTTTTCATCAACTCTTTGATGCGATCAGTGATGAACAGGTTGCCATTTTCATCAATGTAACCCGCATCGCCAGTTTTTAGGAAACCGTGCTCATCAAAGGTCTTTTCGGTCTCTTCTGGCATTTTGTAATAGCCACGCATCACCATTGGACCACGCACGAGAATCTCGTTGTTCTCACCGATCTTCACTTGCGCGCCAGGCATCGACATACCAATAGAGTCTGGATTAAAGCACTTATCATCCCAACACGATACTGTCGCCGTGGTTTCAGTCATGCCGTAACCTAACTTCACATTGATACCAATCGCGTGGAAGAATCGACCTATGGTTTCATCTAACTTTGCACCGCCACACGGCATAAAGTTGATTTGTCCACCAAGTAACGCACGCAGCTTGCTCAAAACCAACTTATCCGCCAGGGCATATGACTTGCGCAGCATGAGCGATGGCTGACGTTTTTCTTGATGACAAGCGGCCATTTTTGCGCCCATGTTCACAGCCCAAGTAAACATGATCTTGCGATGAATTGGCGCGCGAGACACTTTCTCGTGAATCGCAGAGAAGATCTTCTCATAGAAACGCGGCACGGCACACATCACGGTAGGTTGCACTTGGCTCAGTGCATCACGTACCTGCATGGTGTCTTGCAAATAGCAGTTGGTCGCCCCTTTGTACAACACATAAAAGGTCCAAGCGCGTTCAAATACGTGTGACAACGGAAGGAAACACAGTGACACATCACTTTGAGAAAGGCTCAAGCGTTGATCGTGCCCTTCCAATTGCGCCGCAATGTTTGCGTAGTCCAACATGACACCCTTTGGTTGGCCTGTGGTACCTGAGGTGTAGATCAGCGTGAGTAGATCATCTTCCTTTGCTTGCTCTAAACGTGCGTCTAATTCAACTTGGTATGTAGTATCGCCTTTGGCGACAAATGCTTGCCAAGAGATAACGAAATCATGCTCGCCAAGTTCGATATCATCAGACATGGCAACAATGAGCTCTAACTGCTCGCACTGGTCGAAAATGCTCACTGCTGCGTCAAATTGTGGCTGCTCACCAACAAACAGCACTTTGACGTCTGCGTTGTCAATGATGTACGCCGACTGAGCGGCGGTATTGGTTGGGTAAATAGGTACTGTTACGCCGCGTAGTTGTAGCGCTGCAATATCAGCAATCGTCCATTGCGGCATGTTGTTCGAGAAAATGCCGATTTTATCTTGGACTCCTAATCCCTGAGCCAAAAGTGCAAGTGATAAAGCATCAACTTGCTGACCAAATTGCGTCCACGTAATACCTTGCCATTCCTCACCCACTTTATGCTTGAGTGCAACGCGCGTACCACCGTTCGCAATTTGTTCACGAATACGTTTAACGATATGAAAATCTAACTTGGCCATTCTTTTACTTACCTTTTGGCTTACAGGCGTAAGCTAATTGAGCGAACAAGTGTACTCACGGCTTGCTAAAACGCAACTGACCAGTATCAAACTTATCACTAATAAGAGACAACTATCACTTATACGTCGCGAACATACCCAAAACTGCTGAATGATTACTCTATTTAACTTACTGTTTCGATTGTTGATTGCTAAAACAAAAAGCCCCGAGAGACAAAAATCTCTCGGGGACCAATGAATTGTAAAAATTGATGATTACCAATATGGTCTTAACAGATAAGACCAAACGTCATCTTATTTTGCGGCAACCACTTCACCACAAGTGATCATCAGTTGATCGCGCAGCCAAATGTGGCCTTTATCTTTTTCACTTGATTCATGCCAGCTTAAGAAGCCGCTGATTTCCTTGTTTGCAAATGGGAAGTCTAGAATTTGCAGCTGATCGCTGTTTACCGCATTTTCTGCCATCCAACGTGGCGCGATAGTCACAAGCTCAGATTGACCCACCACATATAGTAGGTTGCTTAGACTAGAGCCTTCGTACGCGGCTTGGCAATCCAGTTCACGATATGCTTGTTCTGAGAAGCTGCGTTGACCGTGCACTTTCGATAACTTCGCATGTTTTTCGTTAAGCAGTTGCTCGGCCGTTACACCACCTTGAATGCGTGGGTGTGTTTTTGACGCGATAACCACTAATTCATCTTTGAAGATTTCAGTACTTGAGAAACCTTGCTCATCAAAGCGAGCATAATCGATCACGAAATCAATTTCTTGATAGCGCATACGCTCAGACAACAGACGGTCAAATTCTGCATCTAGGTGAAGCTGAACGTTTGGTGCTTGTTGATTCACTTTTGCCATGATCTTCGGAGCAAAACGCATGTCACAAGGGCTGCAAATCGCCAGCTTAAATAAGCGAGTCGAAGATTCTGGTTGGAATACGGAGCTAGGAAGTTCATTACGAATCAGCTGTAATGCTTGGCGAATTGGGCCAAACAATTGACGAGCACGTTGCGTTGGCTGAATACCACGGCCCTGACGCATAAACAGCTCGTCGTTAAACATCACTTTTAGACGTGCCACGGCATTACTTACTGCCGGCTGAGACATGCCTAAGTTATGTGCTGCACGAGTAATATTTTGCTCTTGCATCACAGCATCAAATACAGTCAGTAGGTTTAAATCTACACCACGCAAAGTGCTTTCCATACGGTAGCTAGCAATTGCGCTCATCGCATCTTTCTTCTCTAACATTGAGTGCGCCTCTTTTGTAATCGTCAACTTTGTTCATTAAATTCATAACGAATAGAATCCCATCTCGCACAAAAGACGGCGGCTGGATTCGAATCATTTTACGAATAGATAACCTAACTTTTTATTATATTTGCCGTCCGGATACTTCCGGCTCGAACTGTACTATCAACTAATCGATTGCGGTTTCGCAACTAGATTGATATTTAATCAGTAAATTTTAGCCGATTAGGTATTTACCCTTTAAATAACAATGGCTTGATAAAAACATAAAAAACTATAAAACACGTAAAAGCGCATTCTTTGAGGAAGTATTTAGCAAATTGATGAGACGGATGGTCACCACACGCATGCATTTACCTTGGTTATCAGTTGAGAACAAACCAACAGATGACGACTATATCTCTGAGTGAAATTTGCACTTATCAGTCAAATTATCAGCAAATACACATTGAATAGAAATGAAAGAGAGAGAATAAAAATGCAGCCTTCTAGGTTGAAAGGCTGCAACAAAATCGTGTCAAAAATAGGAAGGAACAATGTACTTAGAACAACGTACTTAAATGTTCGACACGTAACTTGGGAAATCAACTTGCTCCCACAACTGTTTGGATAACTCCGCTTGTGAATCCCACGCGCCTTGCAATACCCAATGAACAATGGCCTGAGCAACATCTGGGTATTTCACACTTTCGGCTTGTTGCTCCTTTAGCCACTGGCGTACTGCGGAAATGTCTAAGCTCTCCATCGACATCGCAAGTCCTAAGTCTTCTAAGGTCGCGACATTGCTTTGTTGCTCAAACTGACCTGCGAGTGGCTTAAGCAATAATTTTTTCCCTAGAGACAGAGCTTCCGAAGGGAGCTCAAATCCACCATTGGCAATGACACCACTACACCGATGCAAATGATGCTGAAAGTTGCTGTGGCATAAAGGGCGTAATTCTATGTTTTCCACTTGCTCACATTCGATCACATCGGGGTGATAACAGATGAACGCTTGCTGGTTAAAATGGAACAGTAAATCCGAGATGTCTTCAATGGATTCGAACGGTAGATACACCAAAACAAAATCATCATTTTCTGCTTGGCTATCGACGGTATGCACTATCGGTGGTAGCAAAGGTTGATCAAAATGATGCCAATGCAAACCAAGGTGGTGTTGAGAAGGCGCAAAGTATTCAATGACGGATTTGTCTAACCAACTCGCTCCCTTTAACGGCACTGGATAACGGAAAGCATTTTGATGACTGATACCAATCGACGGCTTATTTTGTTGTTTTGCCGCCCATGCCGTAACAGGCTCGAAATCATTGAGCACGAGATCATAGGACGACAAATCAAGCTGTTTAACTTCTTTGCAAAATTGCACCAAATTGTTACTCAATGCTGTTTTCGCATAGTTCACTGAACCTTTTTCAGTGATAAAGGTGAAGCCTCGGCGAGTCTGATAATCGCCAAACGCTTCCATTGAAAAGTACTTTTCAGGCGCTCGTCCAGAAAACAAAAAATCGACCTCAACATCGTGCTCTTTAAACGCATGACTCATCGCCCTCGCACGCGCAATATGTCCGTTTCCTGTCCCTTGAACACCGTATAAGATTTTCATCAATTAGCCTCCCAGCATCGCAATCGCTAACCCACCACAAAGGCTACCTAGCAGTGCACCAATGATGACATCGGTAAAAAAGTGCACCCCCAATAAGATTCGCGCGGTTCCGATTAAACTTGCCCAAAAGAATGCAGCAACGCCTAGGCTCGGATAGAAATGATCAATCAGCGTCGCCATGACAAACGCAGCGGCAGTGTGTCCTGAAGGCAGGCTATAGCGATCTGATGGGGTAATAAAAGCAGGAAGGAGTGCACTGAGTTCTTCAGGGCGACGACGCTTAAAACTGTTTTTCAGCGCCCAATAAATTGGCAACTCGATGGCAAAAGCAAGTAAACCCGCCAATAAAAACCAGACTCCCTGCTCTTTATCTAAATACCAAGCTAATAAACCTAGCACCAAGTACAGATGTCCGTCACCACTGTGGGAGACTCCTTTACTGATGTTGGCAACTTGCTGATTAAAACGGTGCTTAAGACAAACACTAGAGAGCGCTAAATCAAACTTAGCAATGGTTGCAATTGGCTGTGTAACTGTCTCTATGGTTCGCATGTGACCTTTCCTTACTTTGACAACGCCGTTGTGTGAAAAGTAGGAGGTTTAGGTGACAACTGCATGACGGGAGTTTGGACAATTAATGACAAATGCCAAATTAGAGTGTGCCCAATAATCTATCTATTGAGCACAATCATAGGAGAGATCTATTAAGAAGGGTTTGCTTGCTGCGGTTGAGGCGTATCGATGTACCAGACCTTTCTCTTCTTACGACAGGCGCGCAAAGAGCCCATCGTCATGTCGCCATCTTTTGTTAGCTCGTAGCTAAGGGAGCGGCAAGTGTAATTTCCTGACAGTTCATGCTCGATGCCCGTTTGCTCAGTTGTGCTCGAAGCAGACTCTAAAAGAGGATTAGGCTGTGTCGATAGAATGTCACGATTTACCACATTGCTGCGCGCATAATCCTTATGGACATAACCTTTTATCACGCCTTTCTGTTCAACGAGAAACCAAGGTTGATCCACCACTTTTGCCAACACATTAAAAACTTCCCCTTTCGATAACACGCCAAGCTTTTCTCCTTCTAGGCTCGGCTTGGATCGCAGGTTTAATGTGGTCTTAGAGCGATAGGAGACATCCATAAACTCAACGGGGTTTGAGGTATCCACACCGTCAGCTGTTGGTCGGAAGACTTCCGCTTGTTGTTTCTCACTAGGTTGCACTCGGATCTTCCACCACGAATAGGTTTCCGGATCTTTGCCTTTAAATTTATCTCGACTGTCCGACTCAAGAGCAACGAGCATTTGATTCAAAAACGACTCACGTCCCTCGTAGCTCAAGAATCGATCCATTTGATCATTAATCACCATGACACTCTGAGAGTGATCATTAACAACAACAGGGGAAATCTCTGCCATATAGGTTTGAGATTGAAACAGCTGACAACCCGATAAGCTGACCAGAGTAAATACTGCGGCTGAACGTCCAAATTGTTTTGCTAACCTCATTATTCCTTAACCCTTCTTTTTACCTAGTGCAACTGCACTACTATAAATGGTCATTCAAAACTTTTGCCAAACAATTCGGGCCTTTGTGTGACAAGTCGCAATCCCAATGTTTGTTTTGGTAATGAAACGTCGCAAACTTGATGAGAACTTGCCTCTTCTAGCACGTTTCTATCGCACCATGCTGTTTCACTTAGCGCATCATTTTTCTCGAGCAAATGAAAAGACTCATCCGATATGAATAAAAAATCGACTTTAGGGTTGACGCGCTCCATGGAGTGCGGTACTAATTTGTTAACTTAATTATGTGGAAAGCTTAACAACTATGTCAGCTCATTTTTCTATTCTGCTTAGCCTCCTCCTGATCGTGACCAGTTCGCGCGGGTAGGCTGTGGAAGAAAAATAACCACACCAATTTCTAAGAACCCGCATGAGAATGCGGGTTTTTTTATATCTAAATACTGGAAGTAAACGATTAACTTGCACGTAAAGTGCAGAAATCAGGAAGGAAGCAAACATGAACGATCAGGTCATTATATTCGACACCACATTGCGTGATGGCGAGCAAGCGTTGTCAGCAAGCTTGACGGTTAAAGAAAAACTGCAAATTGCCTATGCGCTGGAAAGACTCGGCGTTGATGTTATCGAAGCTGGCTTCCCAATCTCTTCACCTGGTGATTTCGAGTCGGTACAAACCATTGCAAAAAACATCAAAAACAGTCGAGTTTGTGCCCTTTCGCGTGCCGTTGCGAAAGATATTGATGCCGCCGCTGAAGCATTAAAAGTGGCCGACCAATTCCGTATTCACACGTTTTTAGCCACTTCCACCATTCACGTAGAAGACAAACTACGCCGCAGCTACGACGATGTACTTGAAATGGCGGTCAACGCCGTTAAACATGCGCGTAACTACACCGATGATGTCGAGTTTTCTTGTGAAGATGCAGGTCGTACTCCTATCGACAACCTATGTCGCATGGTAGAAGCTGCCATCAATGCAGGTGCGAGCACAATCAACATTCCAGATACCGTTGGCTACACAGTACCAAGCGAGTTTGGTGGCATTATTCAAACCCTTTTCAACCGCGTTCCAAACATTGATAAAGCGATCATCTCCGTTCACTGTCACGACGACTTGGGGATGTCAGTTGCCAACTCTATTGCCGCCGTTCAAGCCGGCGCACGTCAGATAGAAGGCACCATCAATGGCATTGGTGAGCGAGCAGGTAACTGTTCTCTTGAAGAGATCGCAATGATCATCAAGACGCGTCAAGAGTTCTTGGGTGTTCACACTGGCATCAAACATGATGAAATTCACCGCACCAGTAAATTGGTGAGCCAATTATGCAACATGCCAATTCAGAGCAACAAAGCGATTGTGGGCGCGAATGCCTTTAGCCACTCTTCAGGTATCCACCAGGATGGCATGTTAAAGAATAAGAATACCTACGAAATCATGACCCCTGAGTCGATTGGCCTTAAAAACCAAGCACTAAACCTAACCAGCCGTAGTGGTCGCGCAGCCGTGAAGAGCCACATGGACACCATGGGATACAACGAGGACGAGTACAACCTAGACGCTCTATACGCGGACTTCTTGAAACTTGCCGACCGCAAAGGCCAAGTGTTCGATTACGATCTAGAGGCCCTAATGCACTTCTCGAACCTGCGTGAAGAAGATGACTTCTACAAACTGAACTACCTAAGCGTGCAATCGGGCAGCGTAATGGCCACCACCAGCATCAAAATGCAATGTGGCGATGAAGAAATGTGTGAAGCGGCAGTCGGTAATGGCCCAGTTGATGCGCTATACCAATGTATCTACCGCGTGACAGGCTACGACATCGTACTGGATAAATTCGACCTAACCGCGAAAGGCGAAGGTGAAGATGGTTTGGGTCAAGCTGACATCATTGCCAACTACAAAGGTCGTAAATACCACGGTACGGGCGTTTCCACCGATATCGTTGAAGCTTCCGGCCAAGCACTATTGCACGTTATTAATAGCATCCACCGTGCAGACAAAATCGAAGAAATGAAGCAGAAAAAGATTGCGACTGTGTAATAACAACCGAGCTACATGGCTCAGGAAAGAACACGCTCGTTGAAATAATTAAGCTCAAAATTAGAAAACTTAAAGGATTAACATGACAGACAAATCATACAAAATTGCCGTCCTACCCGGTGACGGCATCGGCCCGGAAGTAATGGCGCAAGCACACAAGGTATTGGATGCTATCGAAAAGAAGCACGGTATTGCGTTTGAGCGTGACGAACATGATGTAGGCGGCATCGCGATCGATAATCACGGCTCTCCACTTCCAGAAAGCACCGTAAAAGCGTGTGAAGAGTCTGATGCAGTCCTATTCGGTTCAGTTGGCGGTCCGAAGTGGGAACACTTGCCACCAAATGACCAACCTGAACGCGGTGCCCTACTACCACTACGCAAACACTTCCAACTGTTTTGTAACCTACGCCCAGCGCAAATCCACGCAGGCCTGGAAGCTTTCTCACCACTTCGTGCTGACATCTCAGGCCGTGGTTTTGACATCGTGGTGGTCCGTGAACTGACTGGTGGTATCTATTTCGGTCAACCAAAAGGCCGTGAAGGCGAAGGCGCGACAGAAAAAGCGTTTGATACTGAGGTGTACCACCGCTTTGAGATCGAACGTATTGCAAAAATCGCCTTTGAGTCTGCTCGTCTACGTCGCAAGAAAGTTTGCTCAATCGACAAAGCGAACGTTCTACAAAGTTCAATCCTATGGCGTGAAGTAGTCGAAGAAATCGCGAAAGATTACCCAGATGTCGAGCTATCACACATGTACATCGACAACGCAACCATGCAGCTTATCAAAGACCCAGCACAGTTCGACGTCATGCTGTGTTCAAACATCTTCGGCGACATCATTTCTGATGAGTGCGCAATGATCACTGGCTCAATGGGTATGCTGCCTTCAGCAAGCCTTAACGAAAGTAAGTTCGGTCTGTACGAGCCAGCAGGCGGCAGTGCACCGGATATCGCAGGTAAGAACATCGCCAACCCAGTAGCACAAATCCTATCGGCAGCACTGATGCTACGTTATAGCCTTGGCGAAGAAGCCGCAGCACAAGACATCGAAGCAGCGGTGTCGAAAGCACTTTCAGCTGGCGAGCTAACAGGCGACCTTGCAGGCAACAACCCGGCACTCTCAACGTCTGAAATGGGCGATAAGATTGCTGAGTACATTTTGAACGCATAAATAGACTGAATTTATAAATATAACTGTCGTTCGCAGTCTACAACATGGTTGTGATAACAAGGACGACGAGGAAAGGAAGCAATGGGGAAAACACTATACGAAAAAGTCTACGACGCACACGTTGCCGTCGCAGCAGAAGGGGAAAACCCTATCTTGTACATCGACCGTCACTTGGTACATGAAGTGACCTCTCCACAAGCATTTGACGGCTTGCGTGAAAAAGGTCGTAAAGTGCGTCAGGTCAGCAAAACTTTTGCCACTATGGACCACAACGTTTCGACCACCACCAAAGACATCAACGCATCCGGTGAGATGGCTCGTATCCAGATGGAAACGCTATCGAAAAACTGTGAAGAGTTTGGCGTTACGCTTTACGACATCAACCATAAATACCAAGGTATTGTGCACGTTATGGGCCCAGAGCTTGGTATTACCCTGCCGGGCATGACCATTGTTTGTGGTGACTCGCACACTGCTACACACGGTGCATTCGGCTCGCTAGCTTTTGGTATTGGTACCTCTGAAGTTGAGCACGTATTAGCAACTCAAACTCTAAAACAAGCGCGCGCTAAAACGATGAAGATCGAAGTGAAAGGCAAAGTGGCTCCGGGCATCACGGCGAAAGATATCGTGCTAGCCATCATCGGTGAAACGACAGCAGCAGGCGGTACCGGTTACGTAGTTGAATTCTGTGGTGAAGCGATCACAGACCTTTCAATGGAAGGCCGCATGACCGTATGTAACATGGCGATTGAGTTAGGTGCAAAAGCCGGTTTGATTGCGCCAGATGAAACCACGTTCGAATACATCAAAGGCCGTAAGTTCTCACCTCAAGGTGCGGATTTTGATGCCGCTGTAGAATATTGGAAGACATTAAAAACGGACGATGATGCTCAGTTTGATGCGGTCGTGACACTAAACGCAGCGGATATCAAACCACAAGTCACTTGGGGTACTAACCCAGGCCAAGTTATCGCGGTAGACCAACCAATCCCAGCCCCAGAAAGTTTTGCCGACCCAGTAGAAAAAGCATCGGCAGAAAAAGCACTGGCTTACATGGGTCTGGAAGCGGGCAAGTCATTGTCGGATTACAACGTCGATAAAGTCTTCGTTGGTTCTTGTACTAACTCACGTATCGAAGACATGCGCGCCGCGGCGGAAGTGGCGAAAGGTCGCAAAGTCGCGTCTCACGTTCAAGCGCTAATCGTTCCTGGCTCTGAGCAAGTAAAGGCGCAGGCGGAAGCAGAAGGCCTAGATGTCATCTTTAAAGAGGCGGGCTTTGAGTGGCGCCTACCAGGTTGCTCGATGTGTCTAGCAATGAACAACGACCGTTTGGGTCCACATGAACGTTGTGCGTCTACTTCAAACCGTAACTTTGAAGGCCGCCAAGGTCGTGATGGCCGTACACACCTAGTGAGCCCTGCGATGGCAGCGGCAGCAGCAATTGCTGGTCACTTTGTAGATATTCGTGAACTAGACTAAGGAGCAAACAAATGTCAGGCTTTAAACAACATACAGGCTTAGTTGTTCCTCTAGATGCAGCGAACGTTGATACTGATGCCATCATTCCAAAGCAGTTCCTACAAAAGGTCTCTCGCCTAGGTTTCGGTAAGCACCTATTCCATGACTGGCGCTTCCTAGATGATGCTGGCGAACAGCCAAATCCAGAGTTCGTGATGAACGCTCCGCGCTACCAAGGCGCTTCTATCTTGCTAGCGCGTGAAAACTTCGGTTGTGGTTCATCTCGTGAGCACGCACCGTGGGCACTAGCGGATTACGGCATCAAAGCGATGATCGCACCAAGCTTTGCCGATATTTTTTACGGCAACTCGATCAACAACCAAATGGTACCAGTTCGCTTGACTGAGCAAGAAGTGGATGAAATCTTCCAGTTTGTTGAGGCGAATGAAGGCGCAGAAGTGGAAGTGGACCTAGAAGCGAATGTGGTTCGCGCCAACGGCAAAGAATATGGTTTTGAAATTGATGAGTTCCGTCGTCACTGTTTGTTAAATGGTTTAGACAACATTGGGCTAACGCTTCAACACGAAGACAAAATTGCGGAATACGAAGCGAATATTCCAAGCTTCTTGCGTTAAAACGCATTAGTAAATACACAAATCAAGGGCTGGCAATTGTCGGCCCTTTTAATGTTTTAGGTGACTGATTTTATAACGCTTTACTTACGGAATACCGAACGCCTCTGTTAAAATTCGTCATCCTGAACAGCGGCGAAGGAGCGTGATGCAGGATCGACTGCCAGAGTGTGCACTGTGCAGATTCATACTTTCTTTACTCAAGCGTTTGTGGGGATTAGATTCCTGCTGTCGCTTATGCTCCTCGGAATGACGGAGAATAAAGGCAACAGATAACTGATTACTGATTACTGAAAGAAAACAAGCACTAAACAGGTCTACACTATCAACAATATCTCATTCAAAGGTATCTCTATGAAGCGTCTGTTATTGCTATTGTGTGCTCTGGTTTCTTTCTCGGCGTTCGCTGCTCCTAAATCTGACTTGTGGCCGTATTGGCAACAATCGAATCAGGCCAACCAAACACACATTTCGCACCAGGAATGGCAACAACTGTTAGACAATTACTTGGTTGAACAAGGTGAGAATACTTTGTTCCGCTATAGCAAAGTCACGGCTTCCGACAAAGCGAAGTTAAAGCAGTACATCCGACGACTGGTAAAACTCGATCCATTGCAGTACAACCAAGCAGAGCAATACGCCTATTGGGTGAACCTTTACAACGCCATCACGGTTGACCTTATTTTGGATAACTATCCCGTCGAATCCATCACCAAGCTGGGTGGCTTATTTAGCTTTGGTCCTTGGGGAGACGATGTGGTCGTGGTCAACGGCAAGGATCTAACTTTAAACGATATTGAACATCGAATTTTGCGTCCAATTTGGAATGACCCAAGAACGCATTACGCCGTAAATTGTGCAAGTTTGGGATGCCCTAACCTACAAGCTCAAGCATTCACTGCCGAAAACACTGAAGCCTTACTTGAAAGTGCTGCCAGAACGTTTATTAACAGCAACAAAGGCGTATCTATCCAAGGAAACACGGCACAGCTGTCTTCCATTTATGATTGGTTTGCAGCGGACTTTGGTGGAGAAAAACAAGTTTTCAACCACATCGCAAAGTACGCGCCACAGTACAAAGACTTCTCTGGAAAAGTGAAGTACGAATACGATTGGAGTTTGAATCAAACTGACTAATTTATCGCCACCGTTCAGCTTGCAACGCTTTTGGTCACCCGTAACCCAAAAGCTAAAAAGGGCACCAAGTGCCCTTTTTACTTTCTAGATTTTGACAAAATCACTTAAAGCCTTTGACCTTTTTAATCAGATCGTAAGCGTTTTGAATCTCTTGAGATTTTTCTTTCGCTACGTTCATCATCTCTGGTGGTAGACCTTTAGCCATCAATTTGTCTGGGTGATGCTCGTTCATCAGTTTACGATAAGCACGCTTGACGGTTTTACTGTCGGCATCTGAAGACACATCCAGAATTTTGTACGCGTCAGCCAATTGATCCGCTTGTGAAGCTTGTTGCCAGCTACCACCAGAAGATTGGCCTTGATGCTGACCATGAAAACCACCCTGGCTTTGGAAACGGAATGCGGCTTCTTGCATTTGCAAGCGACGCTCTAGCTGCTCAGAAGAGAAACCCAAACCACGTGCTATTTTGTGTAACACATTTCGTTCACTAGGATGAATCGAGCCGTCAGCAAAGGCCGCCGAGATTTGTAGTTCAAGGAAAAATTGCAACAAGTCAAAACGGCCTGCTGTCGAAATTTTCACACGAACAAGAACGTCTTCTAACGGAAAGTCACTGTCTTTACCTTCACGAAACGCATCTTGCGCAGCGCGGCGCTGTTCGCCATGCAAATTCATGCGATCCATCATGGCAGAAGCCAGTTGGATTTCCTCTTTGGTGACTTGGCCTTTCGCTTTTGCCACATGTCCCATTACCGCAAACGCCGCTTTAAAAAATTCTTCTTGGCGCTGAGCTTGGCTCGGCCCTTTTCCAAAGCCGCCAGTAGAGAACCCGGCTTGACTCAAGCGACGTGCTTTATCGAATTGATGGCCAATAAATAAGCCAAAGAGTAAACCTAGCGGCCCGCCAAGTAACAAGCCAAAAAAGGCACCCAGAATTTTGCCAAAAATATGCATTATGTGTTCTCTATCAATGAATTTTTATCGACGACGGCGGTCTTATAGTGCCGGATGCAACGATTTCCTTTATGATAATGGAATTAGTTTTATTTCGGCTAGGCCATTTCGCCTGCTTATCTTTGCAGCTATTTTGTCGTCATTATGCCACAGTGAATCAATACGCTGGGATAAATGCGACTATAGTTGATTCATTTGGCTATTACGCTAGGGTACAACAAGCCCTATAGCCATCGAGTAGTAGTGACACAGGAAAGTTCAATTCAATGCAACATTTCTCCCGCACATGTTTAGCGGCCTCTATCAGCACCGCCTTGTTTGTACCCACCACTCAAGCTGAAGCGAATATCCATGATAGTGTGCAGGAAATGCCCGCCACAGATCAATGTTTGGTCGATACCAGTGGCGAGGAGGACGCTCTTAATACCCCAGTAGTGGTAGAAGCTGACACCCTGCAAGCCATCAATGGTGACAAAGCTCAGTACTCAGGTAATGTACAAGTCACCCAAGGCCAGAAGAAAATCACCGCAGATAGCGTAACGCTGCACCAACAAGATAACGTCGTGGTTGCCGAAGGCAACGTGACTTTCAATGACGGCCAAGTCAAAGCTCGATCTGATCGTGTTACTAATGACATCAACCAAGACACGTTTTCACTAGAGAACACCGATTATCAGTTCCTTTGCCAACAAGGTCGAGGCACAGCAGCATACATCGCGCGTACAGGTCAGTCGGTTTATGAACTCGAAGATGGTTCTATTACATCATGTCCTCAAGGCGACAATTCATGGCGTTTAGTGGCATCAGGTATTGACGTTGACCAAGATGAAGAGACGGCGACGCTGCACCATCCTCGATTTGAAGTGTTAGACGTTCCTGTTTTCTATGTGCCGTATCTAACCATGCCAATTGGAGATACGCGTAAAACGGGTTTCCTCTTCCCTTCTTTATCGTATGGTTCTAGCGATGGTATGGAAGTCGAGGTGCCATTCTATTGGAACATCGCACCTCAATATGACATGACGCTCACCACGCTCTATATGCAGCAGCGTGGAACAAAACTCGATACTGATTTCCGCTACCTAACGGATGGTTGGGGAAATGGTGAAATCAAAGGCGAATACCTCAATAGCGATCGCAAATATCAAGACGAGTCTCGTTGGGGCTACCAAGTTAAACACGACGGTATTATCAATAAACAGTGGATAGTCAAAGTCGATTACTCAAAAGTGAGTGATATTGATTACTTCCTCGATCTCGACTCCGATATTGGTAACCGTGAAGATGGTCAACTGGTTCAAGAAGGACAAGTACAATATCGTTCTGATTTCTGGGATGCCTCGTTAACCGTTCGTGACTTCCAAATCTTATTGAAAGAAGAGAACCGCCCTTATCGCCTGCTTCCTCAGTTAGACTTGAACTACTACACGCCATTGTGGGGAGATTACCTCAACTTTGACGTGAAGAGCCAAGTGAGCCGCTTCGATACCAGCGATGCTGCGCGACCAAATGCGACCCGTGTTCATATTGAACCAGGGCTTACATTGCCGCTTTCAAATTCATGGGCAACGTGGACAACGGAAGCTCGCGTGCTTTCCACGTACTACTCTCAAGACTTAACGGGTCTGACAGATGTCAACTTGCAAAACCAGTTAGATGACGAAGTTTCTCGTGTTATCCCCGAGTTCCGTACGCATGCGCAACTTTACTTAGAGCGAGACACGAGTTGGATCAAGGGCTACACACAAACACTGGAACCTCAGCTACAGTACTTGTACGTACCTGAAGAAGATCAAACCAATATCTACAACTACGATACCACCTTGCTACAAACCGACTACTACGGGCTATTCCGCAGTCGTAAGTACAGTGGCATTGATAAAATCGCCTCTGCGAACCAGTTAAGCTACGGTGCGAGTACTCGCTTCTTTGATGATGACTATAAAGAGCGTCTTAACGTTTCATTTGGTCAGATTTACTACTTCGATAAAAAGACCAAACTGAGCAACAGCCCAAATCTTCCGGATGAGACCACCAACTACTCATCATGGGCGATTGAAGCTGATTTCAACTACAACGATTACTTGTTCTATCACGGTGGAATTCAATACGATATCGATTTGAGCTCCATGCAGTTGGCGAACAGTACCTTAGAGTACCAATTTAACGGTGGCTTTATTCAGGGTAACTATCGTTACGTCACGCGTGAATACATCGAAGATACGATCATTCTCGAAAACCTAGACACAATTACTCGTAAAGGCATTTCACAAGCAGGTATTGTAGCGGCCTACGAGTTCAACCCGAACTGGTCTGCAAGTGGTCAATACTACTACGACCTAAATGAAAATGCGGACCTAGAATGGCTAGCGAGCCTGCGTTACCAGTCTGACTGTTGGTACATTGGTGTGACTTACGCCAACCAATTGCTTGGTTGGGAAAACCAAACTATCGGCAGCACTGGCGCATCACCTGAATACGAAAATAACTTTAGCGTTAACTTCGGTATTCAAGGCTTTGCGACCAATCAGCGTGAAGATACTGCAGTCAAAGAACTGGACGGTTCTGACAACGCGATTAAGTACGGCCGCCCATTCTATCTGAACAATTAATCGAAATAGGCGTCTTAAATGAATAAGACGCCTATTCAAAAAATACTGACGGAATTTTAAATGAAAATTTGGAAATCAATCTTATTCACGACCCTACTCTCTTGCGGAGCGGTTGCAGCACCAGTAGAGATCGATAAGGTTGCGGTCATCGTGAACGACGGTGTAATTCTACAAAGCGACATCGAAACAGCGATGAAAACGCTGCAAGCCAACGCACGTCAAAGCGGAAAGAGCTTACCTTCTGCTAGCGTGTTAAAAGAACAAGTTGTTGAAAAGCTGATTATTGACACGTTGCAAGGCCAAGAAGCAGATCGTATCGGTGTGCGTATTGACGATAACCGCTTAAACCAAGCGATTGCGGAGATCGCACGTAATAATGAACAATCTGTAGAACAACTCGCCGCTTCTGTAGAAAGTGAAGGCTTGAGTTACCCAGAATTCCGCGAACAAATCCGTAAGGAAATCGCCGCTTCAGAAGCCCGTAATGCACTGGTTCGTCGCCGTATAAATATCCTTCCAGCAGAAGTCGACAGCCTTGCTGAGCAACTATCACAAGAAACCAATGCGACCGTTCAATACAAAATTGGACACATTCAACTGCGCTTCTCTGATGACAAAGAAAAGTCTGCTGTAGAAGCAGAAGCAAAAGCGCTGGCGAAAAAGCTAAACGAAGGTGCAGACTTTACGGAGATGGCCTACACCTACTCAAAAGGTCCTAAAGCTTTACAAGGTGGTGACTGGGGTTGGATGCGTAAAGAAGAGATGCCAACCATCTTTGCCGATCAGATCAAAATGCAAAACAAAGGCAGCATCATTGGCCCATTCCGCAGTGGCGTCGGTTTCCACATCCTAAAAATTGAAGATGTAAAAGGCTTAGAAACGGTTGCGGTAACGGAAGTAAATGCGCGTCATATTTTGATTAAACCAACCGTGATTCTGAGTGACGAAGGGGCGAAGAAGCAACTGAATGAGTTTGTACGCCGCATCAAAGCTGGCGAAGCCACTTTCGCTCAATTGGCAACGCAATACAGCCAAGACCCTGGCTCGGCAGCTCAAGACGGTGAGCTAGGTTATCAAACGCCAGATCTGTACGTGCCAGAATTTAAACACCAAGTAGAAACTCTGCCTGTTGGCTCAATCAGCGAACCGTTCAAAACCGTTCACGGCTGGCATATCGTTGAAGTGTTGGATCGTCGCCAAGTTGACCGCACTGACTCAGCGATGAAGAATAAGGCTTACCGTATTCTATTTAACCGTAAATTTAATGAAGAAGCGGGCGCATGGATGCAAGAGCTACGCGCAAGTGCGTTTGTTGAAATCGTGGATGACAACAATGACAACTAATACAATTCGTAGAATTGTCGTAACTGCAGGGGAACCTGCGGGTATCGGCCCAGACTTAGTGCTTGCCCTATCGAAGGAAGATTGGGCACACCAAATTGTCGTCTGCGCCGATAAAAATATGTTGATGGACAGAGCCAAGCAGCTTGGCATTGAAGTCCAACTGTCTGATTACAATCCAGAAGAAATGCCTAAAGCACAAAAAGCAGGCACGCTTATCGTTGATCATATCCAAATATCGGAACCTGCGGTCGCAGGCGAGCTCAACGAAGCGAATGGTCACTATGTACTAAAAACGCTAGAAAGAGCCGCTTTAGGCTGTATGAATGATGAATTTGATGCTATTGTCACCGGCCCTGTTCATAAGGGGGTGATTAATCGCGCAGGTGTTGCATTCAGTGGTCATACTGAGTTTTTCGCCGAGAAGTCAAAAACGCCGCTAGTCGTCATGATGCTAGCAACGGAAGGGCTACGCGTGGCGCTGGTCACAACACATATTCCTTTAGCGTATGTGTCCAAAGCGGTCACCGAAGAGCGATTAGAAAAAATCATCGATATTCTTCATAAAGACCTTGTAGAAAAGTTTGCTATCGCACAACCAAACATCTACGTTTGCGGGCTTAACCCTCATGCTGGCGAAGATGGCTGCTTAGGTCGTGAAGAGATCGAAACCATCACTCCGACACTGGAAAAGATTCGACAAGAAAAAGGTATCAACCTGCTCGGCCCTTTGCCGGCAGATACCATTTTCAATGAAAAATATTTAAATGATGCTGATGCTGTTTTAGGCATGTACCACGACCAAGTGTTGCCAGTATTAAAATACAAAGGCTTTGGTCGTTCAGTAAACATTACTCTTGGTCTACCTTTTATTAGAACATCGGTGGATCACGGTACTGCATTAGATCTGGCAGGGACAGGTCAAGCGGATACAGGGAGTTTCCGAACAGCGCTCACGCATGCGATAGATTTGGTAGAGAAGAAACAATGAGAAATGATGTCCATTTAGGACACAAAGCGCGTAAACGTTTTGGTCAAAACTTCCTGAACGATCCATACATTATTGATGGAATCGTATCAGCGATTAACCCAAAACCAGGTCAAAACCTGGTTGAAATCGGTCCTGGTCTTGGTGCAATCACTGAGCCGGTAGGTCGTGAAGTGGATAAGTTCACAGTTATCGAATTAGACCGCGATCTGGCAGAACGCCTACGTACTCACCCTGAACTGGCGGATAAGTTGACCATCCATGAGGGTGACGCTATGCGTTTTGACTTCACTCAATTAGTGAAGCCAAACAACAAGCTACGCATTTTCGGTAACTTGCCGTACAACATCTCTACACCATTGATGTTCCACCTTTTTGAATTCCATAAAGACATTCAAGACATGCACTTTATGCTGCAAAAAGAAGTGGTAAACCGCTTAGCTGCCGGTCCTGGCAGCAAAGCTTACGGCCGTTTAACGGTAATGGCTCAGTACTACTGTAAAGTGGTACCAGTACTGGAAGTGCCGCCAACGGCATTCGTTCCACCACCGAAAGTGGACTCTGCTGTCGTTCGTCTAGTGCCATACGAAGAGCTACCATGCCCTGCGAAAGATCTGCGTTTGCTGGATCGCGTTTGTCGTGAAGGCTTTAACCAACGTCGCAAAACAGTTCGTAACTGCTACAAATCGTTGTTAAGCACAGAAGTACTAGAAGAGCTAGGTGTTAATCCAAGCATGCGTCCAGAGAACCTGACGCTAGAACAATTCGTCGCGATGGCGAACTGGCTTGCGGATAACCCGCAGCACTAAGAACTCAAACGATAAGCCAAACCCTTGCCGGTTTGGCTTATTATTATTGGGATATTACGTTTCTGAGGAGTGCACATGGACGTCATTCAACCTTGCATCAAAATTCAAGTTCACACCAAATACATCGAAGAACAGTCCAATCCTGAGCTACAACGCTACGTTTTCGCCTATATCATCACCATCAAAAACCTTAGCCAACAAACCGTGCAGTTAGTGAGCCGTCGCTGGTTAATCACAGACTCGAATGGCAAGCAAATGACGGTTGAAGGTGACGGTGTGGTGGGTCAACAACCTTTTATTCCAAGCAATGATGAATACACGTACAGTAGCGGAACCGCGTTAGAAACCCCTGTCGGCGTTATGCAAGGGCACTACAAAATGCTGGATGAAAAAGGACAGGAGTTCATCACCGAAATTGAACCATTTCGTCTTGCTGTTCCAAATGTTTTAAATTAGTAAATTGGAGATTCAGTGGCTACTTATATTGTTGGTGATATTCAAGGCTGTTTTGATGAATTGCAGCGACTACTAGAACAAGTCTCTTTCTCTGCGAAAAAAGACCAACTTTGGCTCGCTGGTGATTTGGTCGCCAGAGGGCCTAAATCACTAGAAACTTTACGCTTTGTGAAGTCACTTGGCACAAGCGCAACAGTGGTGCTTGGTAATCACGACCTTCACCTGCTCGCCGTTGCTCACGGGATAAAAAAGGTCAAAGACAAAGATAAAACCGCGCCTATTTTCACAGCACCCGACAAAGAAGATCTATTAGCATGGCTAGCTCAGCAACCTCTTATGGCTGAGCATGACGAGTTCGTGATGTGTCACGCTGGTATATCACCGCAGTGGAATCTAAAAACCGCAAGAAAATGTGCCCGCGAAGTTGAACGCATCATCCAAAGTGAAGAGCTGCCTTGGCTCTTAAAAAACATGTACAGTAATCAACCTGATTCCTGGGATGACTCTCTACAGGGTTTGGACCGATACCGTTATATTATCAATGCTTTTACGCGGATGCGCTTTTGTTTCCCCGATGGTCGTTTGGATATGGATTGTAAACTACCACCACAACAAGTTTCCGGTAACGAACTTATTCCATGGTTTGATGTACCTCAGCGCGTTCACCTCAATAAAACGGTGTTATTTGGTCACTGGGCTGCACTACAAGGCCATGTAGACGAAGAGATCATCGGTCTGGATACTGGCTGTGTTTGGGGCGGAAGCCTGACCATGATCCGTTGGGAAGATAAGCAAGTCTTCACTCAAGAAGCACTCAGTTAACGGCTCTGATTGCCGGACTAGAAAACAAAAAGCACCGCATTTGCGGTGCTTTTCTTATTCGGCTCAATTTGATTATTTTTCTAAAATCGTAAAACGCATGTTATAAGCGTTTTTCTCATCAGCTTGATATTCTCTAGTGTACGTTTCTTGGAATCCATCATCCCATTGAGGAAATTGAGTATCTCCCTCAACATCAGCATCAATAAAAGTTAGATACAACTTATCAGCTTTATCAAGAAATGCTTCATAGATACTACCACCGCCGATAATCATAACCTCATCATGACCTTTGGCAGCTTCTAGCGCCTCTAAAGTAGAGCTTACTACTATTACGTCTTCTGCTGCATAAGATGGGTCTCTGGTAATGACTATATTGAGCCTATTTGGTAGAGCTTTACCAATTGACTCAAAAGTCTTACGCCCCATGACCACAGGCTTACCTAGTGTATGTTCTTTGAACCAAGCAAAGTCTGCAGGAAGGTGCCAAGGCATTGAGTTATTGTTACCGATGATCATTGGCTTTTCTTTATCAATAGCACCGTTATGTGCCATTGCCGCAATCATGCTAATCATAGAAATACTTTACCTTGAAGAAATTTGAGCGCAAATTATACCTAAATAACACTTTAGAACAAACGATCGCCTAAACAATTGGTCTTCTTCGATAAAAAAGTAACCCTGGAACTGCCAAGCCAACCGCTAAGCCTGCAATAATAAACATGGCCTTAAGAAAGTTCTCCATACAAGTTGCCACGAGCTCAGGTGAATAACCAATATGGTTGATCTCAACCATGGCTATCATTGCTTTGTAAGCAAACACGCCAGGTACCATCGGGATCAAAGCTGCCACTGTGAACACTTTTGGGTGCGCGAGAAAGCGGCGAGACCAGTACACACCAATCATCCCAACTAGCGTCGCGGCAAAAAAGGTCGCCCATTCAATGGGAATACCAAACTGCATCATCAAATAACGGCTGCCGTGTCCAATCGCGCCGCCAACAGCGCAATACACTAAAGCTCTTTGTGGCACGTTAAAAACCAGTGCAAATCCAACTGCGGGAATCGCAGCGAAAAACATGTCATTCAGCAGGCCAAGCATCAAATCAAACAAACTCATCAGATTGCCCACCCCCAAATTCCAGTAACGCTCATCGCAGCAACGATGCCCAAACACGTCGCCAACGTCAGTAAGCTGGCCATCACAAACCGGGCAATACCCATGTTAATGTGCCCTTTCAGCATGTCTGCCACCGAGTTAATCAACGGGAAACCCGGTACGAGCATTAATACCGACGATGCCATTGCAACGGTGGGCAGATTGCCGATTTGGTAGATTTCCGCTTGCGCAGAAATTAAGGTCGTGACAAAGGCGGTCGCTGCAAAGTTCAGTAAAGGATTAAAGTGACGATGACCAATTTCTTGGCGAACGATCATGCCACCAGCTGATGCTAAAAAGGTCATAACAAATACCCCCAAATCACCACCTGCCAGATGACTGAATGCCGCACATGACAAGCCAATCATAAACACCACCAGCCAGCGGTTATAACGCTCTGGACTGATGGCGTTCAGCTTTTTCTGCGCCATGGTTGCATCGAGCAGCCCACGCTCCATCATGATGCAGATACGTTGAATTTGCGTAATAACGCGCATATTAATGCCACGATCGGCACAACTTCGGGTAGTGGTGATGCAGTGTCCATCCATTACCGTCGTTACAACCAATGCATTGGCTGATAGCGCAACCGCAACTTCATTAACCCCACAAGCAAGGCCAATACGGCGCATAATATCGCTCACCAGAGTACTTTCAGCACCATGAGCGAGTAGCATTTGCCCGGCCTGGGCAACAAGGCGAGAAATAGATCGTTGAGTGGATACCGCCAACTCTCCAGACAGTATGGTTTCTAGAGTCATAAATCAGTCTAATTCCTTTTAGGGTGTTGCTCATTCATACGCGAGAGGTCCAAACTAGCCCTCAAAAATCACGACGTATCGGCTATTGTGCCGTAAATCACACCATCTAAATATGATTTAGATACAAAAAAAGCCGCAATAAATAATTGCGGCTTAATGAATTATTGGCAAACAGGCATTGTTTGACAGTTCTGATTAGTCACGAACGTAGACAACGTGACCGTCATCTTCTTCATCGTCCCAGTCATCCCAATCGTCGTCGTCATCTTCAGTGATAACGTCTTTACCCGCCATCGCATCTTTATGGTAGTCATCCCACATGAAGTTAACTTTATCTTCTTCAGCCACTTCTTCCTCTTCGCGAGGTAGGTTATCCATAAAGTCAGCCAATTTGTAACAAAGCTCTTTAGTACCGTTACGGTTGATCGCCGAGATCTTAAAGTACTCGTCTTCCCAGCCTAGTGCGTCTAAGATTTCTTGGATCTTCTCATTCGCTTCTTCTTCAGGCATTAAATCAACTTTGTTGAACACTAACCAGCGTGGCTTGCTTGCCAGTTTTTCACTGTATTGCTCTAGCTCATCAATGATCGTCAGTGCATTTTGCACCGGATCAGACTGATCAATTGGCATAATATCGATCATGTGCAGCAACACTCGGCAACGCTCTAAGTGCTTCAAGAATCGAATACCAAGACCAGCGCCATCTGCTGCACCTTCGATAAGACCTGGAATGTCTGCAACAACAAAGCTTTTCTCTGGTACGACACTCACTACGCCCAAGCTTGGGATCAACGTCGTGAATGGGTAATCTGCGACTTTTGGTTTTGCTGCTGAGACTGCGCGGATAAAGGTTGATTTACCTGCATTAGGTAGACCAAGCATACCAACGTCCGCAAGGAGCAATAGCTCAAGGCGAATTTCACGTACTTCACCTTTTGTGCCTAATGTTCTTTGACGAGGCGCGCGGTTTACTGAAGATTTGAAACGCGTGTTACCTAGACCGTGCCAACCGCCTTTTGCGATCATCACTTTCTTACCGTGTTCAGCAACTTCTGCCACGATTTCATTTGTGTGGATATCCACTGCGCGCGTACCTACAGGTACACGAAGAACAATGTCTTTACCACGTTTACCAGTACAGTTACCGCCGCGGCCATTCTCACCACGCTCCGCTTCGTAGAAGCGCTGGAAACGATAATCAATCAGAGTGTTAAGGTTTTCATCGGCTTGGATATAAACATCACCACCGTCGCCACCATCACCGCCATCAGGGCCACCTTTAGTGATGAATTTTTCACGCCAGAAACTCACAACGCCGCTACCGCCGTCGCCAGCCTGAACTTTTACTACCGCTTCATCTACGAACTTCATCTTTTACTCCGACTACTTCGTGCGTGGATTAAATCTACTTTGTCATCTGACAATTTTAGCAGATGACAGATCTAAGCTCCCAGTCCACAAATAAGGTGGAAACGAGAAACTTCGATATGTCGACTGCCATAAATAAAAAACCCCGCCGATTCGGCAGGGCTTTTGAATTCAGCTTAAAGCTATTAAGTAACTTGGTAAAAACCTAATTACTCAGCTTCGATGCTTACAAACTTACGGTTCTTAGGACCTTTCACTTCGAACTTCACTTTACCTTCAGTAAGAGCGAATAGAGTGTGGTCTTTACCGATACCTACGTTGTTACCAGCGTGGAACTTAGTACCACGTTGACGAACGATGATGTTACCTGCAAGTACAGATTCACCACCGAAACGCTTAACACCTAGACGTTTGCTTTCTGAATCGCGGCCGTTACGAGTAGAACCACCAGCTTTTTTGTGTGCCATTGTTAAACTCTCCTAATAGATTAAGCGTTGATACCAGTGATCTTCACTTCAGTGAACCACTGACGGTGACCCTGTTGCTTACGAGAGTGCTTACGACGACGGAACTTAACGATTTTAACTTTATCGCCACGACCGTGTTGTACAACTTCAGCAACAATTTTGCCGCCCTCTACAAGAGGAGCACCAACTTTGATGTCTTCGCCGTTAGCAACAAGAAGAACTTTATCAAATTCTACAGTTGCACCAGTTTCAACGTCTAATTTCTCTAAACGAAGAGTTTGACCTTCGCTTACACGGTGTTGTTTACCACCAGATTGGAAAACAGCGTACATATTTTACTCCGCTTTTTCCGCACAGCCTTTCTTGAGGGTGTGCGCTAAACTAATCATCAATAGGGCGCAGATTCTACAGAATAGATGCTCCTATGACAAGCCATATTTTGAAAAAATTGGCGAAAAGCTAATCGCCAAAGAAAAGTGCGGCAATCATGCCCTTTAGTAATGTATTAATCAACGTTTTTTAGTGTATTATTCGACAATTATATAAATCGAATAAGCCTTGCAGGGTCTAACTTCAGCCGGATATACGATGGATTTTAAAACTATCCAAGCGCTTACTGCCGATGACATGGCAAAAGTGAATGAAACAATTCAAGCCCAACTTAATTCTGATGTCTCTTTAATCAACCAGCTCGGTTTTTATATCGTGAGTGGTGGAGGCAAACGTCTGAGACCGCTTTTAGCGATACTGTCAGCCCGCGCACTTGGTTACCAAGGCAACGGTCATACCATGGCAGCTGCGTTTATTGAGTTCATCCATACAGCGACTTTGCTGCATGATGACGTGGTCGACGAATCAGACATGCGCCGCGGTAAAGCAACTGCGAATGCTGCATTTGGCAATGCTGCTAGCGTGTTAGTTGGGGACTTTATCTATACTCGCTCATTCCAAATGATGACGGAGCTAGGATCCATGAAGATCCTTAAGCTAATGAGCAATGCCGTAAACGTGATCGCCGAAGGTGAAGTTCAGCAGTTGATGAACTGTAACGATCCTGACACGACAGAAGAAAGCTACATGCAAGTCATCTACTCTAAGACGGCACGCTTATTTGAGTCTGCAACTCAAATTGGCGCAATCTTAAACGATGCTCCTGAGCATGTTGAAATCGCAATGCAAAATTACGGTAAGTATTTGGGTACTGCGTTTCAGCTTATTGATGACGTCATGGATTACACCTCTGATGGCGAAGACATGGGTAAAAATGTGGGGGATGATTTGGCTGAAGGCAAGCCAACTTTACCTCTACTTCACGCTATGCGTAATACCACGCCAGACAATGCCCTCATGATTCGCGAAGCAATTGAGAAGGCCAATGGCATGGATCGCTTAGAAGAAATTCTCGCGGTGATGAAAGAGGCCGGATCTCTGGAATACACGACGCAAAAAGCACTAGAAGAAGCAGACAAAGCAATCGAAGAACTATCAGTATTGCCGGAATCTGAATACAAGCAAGCGCTTATTACTCTGGCTCATGTCGCGGTACAACGCACGAAGTAATCATAGCAACCCATAACGCAAGACTTAAAACAAAAAGGAAGAGCAAGCTCTTCCTTTTTTGTATCTGATACCTAATGCCGTGATAGGCGCTAGTAATATCTGTCACTACCGCCATGCAGTTGTGGGTCATCTTCTATTTCATCAAAGCTAACCGCAATCTGCTGATCAGAGCCTTGTTTCGACAACAGTACCGTCTCTGCTTCACGGTCGACCACCAATATCGTACCTACGCCCTGCTGGCACTCAACAACCATGCCTTTACGGATTCGACTTGCTTCCATCATCTTCTCCTTCACCACGTTGTTTTGATCTAGTAATTTTACGAAGCAGAGAAGCCAAAGATCAAAAAAGCCGATCATTTTGATCGGCTTTCTTCTTATTCGAGCTTTCTAGATTACTTTGCGAATTCAACACCAATGTTGATGTCGCCATTTAGTGTTTCTAGCATACCGTCTAGTGCAGACTTTTCGTAGTCGCTGAGTTTGCCGTAGCTTAGTACTTCTTCTACGCCTTCTTTACCCAGTTTCACAGGCTGTGCGAAGTAAGTCGCATGTTCACCGTCGCCTTCAACGTATGCACATTCAACTACGCCTTCTTCTCCTTGAAGAGCACGAACTAGAGACAGACCAAAGCGACATGCAGCTTGGCCCATTGATAGTGTTGCACTACCACCACCCGCTTTCGCTTCTACAACTTCAGTACCTGCGTTTTGAATACGTTTCGTTAATGCTTCTACTTCTTCAGCTGTAAACTCAACGCCTTCCACTTGAGACAGTAGAGGTAAGATCGTTACGCCAGAGTGGCCACCGATAACAGGTACGCGAATGTCACCTGGATCTTTGTCTTTTAGCTCTGCAACGAATGTTTCTGAACGGATAACATCCAGTGTTGTTACACCGAACAAGCGACGCTTATCGTAAACACCCGCTTTTTTAAGTACTTCAGCGGCAATTGGCACTGTTGTATTTACCGGGTTTGTGATGATACCAACACAAGCTTTCGGACAAACAACCGCAATCTTCTCCGCTAGCGACTTAACGATACCAGCATTTACATTGAATAGATCCGCGCGATCCATACCAGGCTTACGAGCAACACCTGCAGAAATCAGCACAACATCCGCACCTTCTAGTGCTGGAGTAGGATCTTCACCCGCGTAACCTTTGATAGAAACTGGCGTCGGGATGTGGCTAAGATCAGCAGCCACACCAGGAGTTACTGGAGCAATATCGTATAGGGCTAAATCAGAACCAGCAGGAAGACGGTTCTTAAGTAGAAGGGCCAGGGCTTGACCGATGCCACCAGCGGCACCAATAACGGCTACTTTCATGTAGTTCTCCTTGAGAGTATTTCTCTTATAAACGTATTCGTAGGGTAGTTTGTAACCAACTTAAATAAAGCTATCGGAATCACAACTTGATTACAATCAATTAACGCTAGCTTTGCGACCTCGCGCAACTCGCTGTTACCGTGCTACAAATGGGGCTTGGATTATTCTTTTATTCTGTTGAAATGACAAGGAATTCAAGAAAACAAAAACAGCCCTACTTCATATAGTTAAAGAATTCCATGTGGTATATAGTTTACAGTGACGTAACTAACATAATACTGGGACTCTTTGGCACCGCATGAATATATATGCGAGAATATGCAAAATTGCTGACCCGTAATAAGAGATTCGTAATGACTATGCGCAATTCAGAAAAACAAGACAACTTAGTCCGCGCCTTTAAAGCCCTATTAAAAGAAGAGAGCTTTGGCTCACAGGGTGAGATTGTTGATGCACTCAAACAACAAGGATTTGAAAGCATTAACCAATCGAAAGTATCACGCATGCTGACTAAATTTGGCGCCGTCCGCACACGCAATGCAAAAATGGAAATGGTTTACTGCCTTCCTGCTGAGCTAGGCGTACCGACTGTAAGCAGCTCTTTGCGTGAACTGGTGCTAGACATTGACCATAACGCGGCATTAGTTGTTATCCATACTGGCCCTGGTGCTGCGCAGTTGATTGCTCGCTTGCTTGACTCACTGGGTAAATCCGAAGGTATTCTTGGTGTTGTTGCAGGTGATGACACTATCTTTATCACTCCAACGATGGCGATTACGACTGAACAGTTGTTCAAATCAGTGTGTGAACTGTTCGAATACACTGGCTAAGTTCTTTCACATTTAGATCAGCTAACTCTTTGTGGGCTATAAAAGAAATCTCATTTTGTAGCCCATGATTTATGTAAATTTTTTGCTTATCCAGACCATTATTTAACCACCTATTTTGTGATTAACATCACGCAATTGATCTTTTTCACTTCGTTCACTTAATACTTATTAAGTGTTTGTTATAAAAAGAATTAAATCACAAATCTAACACTATCCTCCTGCACAAGATTCAGACTTATCAACTATAACATTTAACAATTGGATAATTTTCTGCCAATTTTTTGTTATGATTCGCTCGCTTTTTCAAACGATTGGATTGGAAAAGATGCCGTTTCCAAATAGGAAACTCCAGAAGTGATTTATGGTTATTTCCGGGTAAATAATGAATATAAGGAAGGGAAATTCATGGCATTTAACAAACTTCTCAAAGTAGGCGCTATCGCTGCAGCAGTAATGGGTGCAGGCGCAGTTAACGCTCAAGAGTTTATTACTATCGGTACTGGCTCTGTTACAGGTGTTTACTACCCTACTGGTGGTGCTATCTGTAAATTGGTCAATAAAGGTCGTAAAGAACACAACATTCGTTGTTCAGTAGAATCGACTGGCGGCTCTATTTACAACGTTAACACTATCCGTGCTGGCGAGTTAGATTTTGGTATCGTGCAATCGGATTGGCAGTACCACGGCTACAACGGTACGAGTAAGTTTGCGGAACAAGGCCCGTACAAAAAGCTACGTGCAATGTTCTCTCTTCATACAGAACCTTTCAACATCATTGCTCGTGCAGATTCAGGTATCGAAAACGTTGAAGACCTAAAAGGTAAGCGCGTAAACATCGGTAACCCTGGCTCTGGTGACCGTGCAACCATGGGCGTTGTTATGGAAGCGATGGGCTGGACAAACGACAGCTTCAAATTGGCTTCTGAGCTAAAGGGCTCTGAGCGTTCTCAAGCACTTTGTGACAACAAAATTGACGCATTCATTTACATGGTGGGTCACCCGAACGGTTCAATCAAAGAAGCAACAACATCATGTGATGCTAAGCTAGTTTCTGCAACTGGCCCGAAAATCGATAAGATTGTTGCTGATAACCCATACTACGCCTTTAGCTCAGTGCCGGCTGGCATGTATCGTGGCACAGACAAAGACGTAAACAGCTTTGGTGTTGCGGCAACGATGGTTACAACAGCAGACGTTTCAGACGATGTCGCTTACAACGTTGCAAAAGCCGTGTTTGAAAACTTCGATACGTTCAAACGTCTACACCCTGCGTTTGCAAACCTGAAAAAAGAAGACATGGTGAAAGCGGGTCTATCTATCCCTCTTCACCCAGGTGCAGAAAAATACTACAAAGAAGTGGGTCTACTTAAGTAACTTCCTCAGACTCCAAACTCACAGGCAGGAAAAGATGGTTTTCTGCCTGTTTGAGCATGCAGGTTGTAGCACGTGCTAACTGCATGCTTCATTCGCCAGTTTTCTTCCGAAAATTGCGAGTTCATACCCAAGAAAAACTTAAACGCCGCCTAGCAGAGTCTCCAAAATTCAACACTTTGAGTTCAGGCAGCAAAATACTCGAAAGCAAACTTCGCTCCATTCGCTACACTGATAAAGGCGAAGTGTGGTTATAGATAAAAATCCGACAGGACCATCAATAATAAGGAAAAAGTACATGGCGACGAATCAAGCTCCGTCACAAGATGTGCAAGAAATGGTGGCTCAGGCAGACACAGGTGCACGTAGCCCCTCGGGAATGCAAGGACGAATCCTTTGGTTTGTTCCTCTGTGTTGGTCACTATTTCAATTATGGTACGCATCTCCGCTACCATTTATTTTTAATTTCGGCGTACTGAACGACACGGAAGCGCGATCAATCCACCTCACTTTCGCGATCTTCTTGGCTTTCACTGCTTATCCAGCGATGAAAAATTCCCCTCGCGATCATATCCCTCTTGTCGATTGGATATTGGCGCTAGCAGGTAGTTTTTCTGCGGCATATATTTACCTTTTTTATACCGAGCTAGCTGGACGTTCCGGTGCACCAACAACGGTAGATATCGTCGTTGCTGTCATCGGTATGGTTCTCCTTTTAGAAGCAACACGCCGAGCGCTCGGTCCACCACTGATGGTGGTTGCTGCTGTCTTCCTTACTTACACCTTTGCAGGCCCTTACATGCCCGATGTCATCGCGCATAAAGGAGCGAGCTTAAACAAGGCCATGTCTCACTTATGGCTAACAACGGAAGGTGTATTCGGTGTCGCATTAGGCGTTTCAACCTCTTTTGTGTTCTTGTTTGTATTGTTTGGCGCCATGCTGGAACGTGCTGGCGCAGGTGCTTACTTCATTAAAGTCGCCTTTTCTTTACTGGGTCATATGAAAGGTGGTCCTGCAAAAGCGGCCGTTGTTGCATCTGGTTTATCCGGGCTTGTTTCTGGCTCTTCAATCGCAAACGTGGTAACCACTGGTACCTTTACCATTCCATTGATGAAACGTGTCGGTTTTCCGGGCACCAAAGCGGGAGCCGTTGAGGTTGCCGCCTCAACCAATGGTCAGTTAACACCACCAATCATGGGCGCAGCGGCATTCTTGATGGTGGAATATGTCGGTATCTCCTACGTTGAGGTGATTAAGGCTGCCCTACTTCCGGCACTTATCTCTTACATCGCTTTGATTTACATCGTTCACCTTGAGGCGTGTAAAGCGGGTATGACAGGTCTTCCTCGTCGCCACAACCCAACGTTAGTACAAAGTTTGCTTTCCTTTACTGGCACAATCTTAGGACTGTGTGTGATCAGCGCATTGGTTTACTACGGAGTGGGTTGGACGAAAGATGTCTTTGGTGATGCCGCGACGCCAATTGTTACGGTTGCCCTGTTAATTGCGTACGTTGGCTTGGTGAAGATCTCAGCAAATCACGTGCAAGATGGCGCAATTGAGATTGATGCAGAGTTAACAGAAGTACCTGATCCTGGCCCAACGGTTAAATCTGGTTTGCACTATCTACTGCCTATCGTTGTATTGGTTTGGTGTCTGACTGTAGAGCGCTTCTCGCCAGGTCTTTCAGCATTCTGGGCAACGGTGTTCATGATTTTCATTTTGCTGACTCAGCGTCCATTGATTGCTCTGTTATCAAAGCAAGGTGACATGATGCAGCAAACCAAAGATGGCTTCGTCGATCTGGCTGAGAGCTTAGTTGCTGGCGCTCGTAACATGATTGGTATCGGCGTTGCAACGGCAGCGGCAGGTACCGTGGTTGGTGTTGTCACGCTGACGGGTATCGGCCTAGTGATGACCGACTTCGTCGAGTTTATCTCTGGCGGTAGCATCATTCTTATGCTGCTGTTTACTGCAATAATCAGCTTGGTTCTTGGGATGGGTCTACCGACAACGGCGAACTACATCGTCGTCTCTACGTTGATGGCACCGGTTATTGTCACGCTAGGTGCGGCACATGGCTTGATCATCCCACTCATTGCGGTGCACTTGTTCGTGTTCTACTTTGGTATTTTGGCCGACGACACCCCACCCGTAGGTCTTGCGGCATTTGCGGCGGCTGCGATTGCTAAATCAGACCCAATTCGTACAGGTATCCAAGGCTTTACTTACGATATTCGAACCGCCATTTTGCCATTCATGTTTGTGTTCAATACCCAGCTACTGTTGATGGGGATAGACTCTTGGTGGCATTTAGCACTCACTGTCATCTCATCGATCATTGCGATGCTGATCTTCTCCGCCGCAACACAAGGATGGTGGTTCACGCGTAACAAGTGGTGGGAAACCGTTCTATTATTAGTACTGACATTTTCGTTTTTCCGTCCTGGTTTTTGGTGGGACATGCTGTATCCAGCGAAAGTTCTTTCTCCTGGCGTTGAGGTAGCTCAAATCACGGAAACGCTAAGTGTAGGAGAATCATTGGAGCTACGTGTTGCCGGCGAAAACCTTGAGGGCGACTACATCGAGAAAACGGTTCGTCTTCCATTCGAAGACAGTGCGACAACAGCGGAAGCACGTATTTCGTCTATGGGTCTGATGCTGACCGAAAGCGACAACAAAATGATTGTCGATATGGTCGAGTTTGGTAGCCCGGCAGAGTCTGCAGGTATCGACTTTGATTGGGAGATCAAGTGGGTTATCCAAGATGCAGAACGTCCGATGAAAGAATGGGTATTTGTGCCATGCTTAATGATTTTGCTGGTGCTTGCCATGAACCAAAAACGTCGTGCTCGTAAGGAACAATTGAGCGCATAACCGATTTGGCCCCGAGGAAGGGGCCTTAGTGAGAGACATTGAATGTACAAACAAATTCTTGTTCCGGTTGATCTAAATGACCAAGGCTTTTCAGACCGAGCGGTTGAACTAGCGGTTTGGCAGGCAAAGCAAGCGAATGCACAAATCCACCTTCTAACAGTATTACCTGGTATTCACATGTCGATGGTTGCTACATACTTCCCAAAAGATGCAGCAGCCAAAATGAAGCAAGACGTGAAGCAGCAATTAAAAGCTTTCGCCAATAAGCATATTGCTGAAGATGTTGTGTACCAAGTGCATGTTGCTGAGGGCAAAGCCTACGCGACGATTCTTGATTATGCAGAGCGCTTGGGCGCTGATCTCATCATTATGCCAAGTCACAAGCGTTCTAAAATCAATAAAGTAATGCTTGGCTCTGTCGCAAGTAAGGTCGTGGAATATTCTCCAATCAATGTGATGGTCGTGAAACCGCAAGGTTAAACAACTAAAGAAACGAAAAAGGACGCTAACATTAGCGTCCTTTTTATATTGAACAAGTAAGGATTATGCCATTACTGGGTAATCGGTATAACCTTCTGCTCCACCTAAATAAAAGTGCTCAGGTTTTGCCTCATTAAGAGGTGCATTTTTCTTAAATCGCTCAACTAAATCAGGGTTGGCGATAAATGGAACGCCAAATGCGACCACATCAACTTGATTTTCTGCAATTGCCGTTGTCGCTTCTTGTGCACTGTAGCCCACGTTCGCCATTAAGTGACCTTGATAGTTTTCGCGTGCTGGCTTGAGAACATCTGCTTTTTGTACGCCCTTTAGATCCGCACGCATCACGTGCCAATAAGCAAGATCGAAAGCATTAAGTTGCTTAGCTAAGTAACGAACCAAGCCAACCGGATCGCTGTCTTTCATATCATTAAATCCATTTAATGGTGATGTGCGCAGCCCTACTCTTCCAGATCCCCATACCTCGATCACTTCTTTAACTATCTCAAGTAAGAAACGAGCACGATTTTCGACCGAGCCACCGTACTCATCAGTACGTAAATTCGATCCATCACGAAGAAAGTTATCGATAAGATAACCATTGGCGCCATGTATCTCCACACCATCAAAGCCTGCTCTCTTGGCGTTTTCCGCACCTTGCTTAAACGCTGCCACAATGGAAGCTATCTCATCCACTTCGAGTGCTCGTGGTACCGTATATGCTTGCTTACCTGAAGGGGTATGGACTAACTCATCACGAATGGCTAGTGCGCTCGCTGCAACAGGCGTTTTCCCGTCATTCAGTTCAGGATGACAAGCGCGTCCCGCATGCCAAATTTGCAAGACGATCTTACCGCCTCTTTCATGAACCGCATCCGTTACCTTTTTCCAAGCTGCAATTTGTTCTTCGTTATAAATGCCCGGTTCTGCCATAAAAGCAGACGTTCCTTCCATCACCATGGTGCATTCAGCAATGATAAGTCCAGCACTCGCGCGTTGAGCATAGTACTCAACCATAAGGTCATTCGGGATATGATCTGCGCTGGCACGAGCGCGCGTTAAAGGGGCCATAATGGCACGGTTATCTAATGCTAATTGACCGAGTTCGATAGGAGAAAATAAGTCTACAGAGTTGGACATGTTGTTTACCTCAAATGACAATAACTTGATGGCTAAGGATGAAGAGCCAGACTATAATCAGATCAATATTGAAACAATATGGATAATTGAAAGTGATTGTTCGAAATTTAGAAACAATTGACTTTAGGACGCTCTCTATCTTTGTCACAAGCTGTCGACTACTGAGCTTAACCAAGTGCGCGCTGGAGTTAAACCTACCAAAATCTACTGTTAGTAAAGCCATAACCAGACTCGAACAACACTTTGAAGCCAAGCTCCTAGAGCGCACGACCCGAAAGTTGGTGATTACCGAAGCTGGTCAAATGGTTTTAGAGCGTGCTGCAAGCTTAGTTGAGGAATTTCACTCGATTGGTCAAGACGTTCAGGAAATGGAACAGCAGATCCAAGGTCGGCTTCGCATTGCTGCGCCACCAGCCTTGGACGCGTATATAGCTGAGCACATCTTTTTACCATTTTTAAAACAATGGCCAAAAGTACAAATTGCGTTAGAAGCATCGAACGATTTTGTTGATCTGTTTTCACACGGTTTTGATATGGCAATTCGAGTCGGCCAGATCGTCGATGATCGACTGATTGCTAAAAAATTGGGCTACACCACCCGAGTATTGGCCGCCAGTCCTGAGTATTTAGCTGAGTGTGGCGTACCTAAAACGCCAGAAGATCTGACAACACACAACTGTTTGAGATATCAGTATGTTTCAGAGATAGGCCCTTGGACGTTGATTTCGCAGGACAGCACGGTCAACGTCTCGGTAAGCAGTAACTTCTCTAGCACCACCGTAGAAGCGGTATTAAAAGGCGCGCTCAAAGGATTGGGAATCGCTAACTTACCTATGCAAAACATGACGCAAGAGCTGGAAAATGGCTCCTTAGTCAGAGTTTTACCTCAATGGCACACGGTACCAATGCCCATTTATTTAGTCTATCGTCCTGGCGCAAACCGAACGCGACGAGTACAAGCGATGATTGACCATATCATGAGCCTAAGATCTCAGTTTGAATTTGGTCCTCGACATGGTTTGTGTTGCGGTGAAGCATAATCCCGCCACCATTGAGCATTAGCGTGCGGCTCGGATAAATGCCGCAAGCTTCTCACTAGCATGCTGTTCACTCAATGCAGACATACTATCCGCCGCTTCCACTTTGCCATCAGCCACAAACACAAAGTGGCTGGCAATGGCTTTGGCATCGCTTAAATGGTGCGTGACCATCAATACGGTTATTCCCCGCTCTGCCGCCAGTTTTTTTACCAAGCTCAGCATCTCTTCACGTAAAACCGGATCAAGCGCCGAGAAAGGCTCATCCAACAGCCACATGGGATGAGGCTGAACAAAACAACGTGCTAAGGCAACACGTTGACGCTGCCCACCAGAAAGGTGCTCAGGCAAACGGTCGAGGTACTCTGCAACGCCAACTTGCTGCGCAGCTTGTTCAACCTGACGTTTTTGGTCTACCGTGAGCTTTAGCCCTGGGTGTAAACCTAAGCCAATGTTGTCACGCACCGACAAGTGAGAAAACAAGTTATGCTCTTGGAACAGCATGGAGAAAGGACGCTGATAGGGCTCTTTGTGCACAATCGACTCACGATCAACCCGAATGTCACCTTGGTCAGGATGGATAAACCCAGCCACCAACGCCAGCAACGTCGATTTTCCAGCCCCACTTGGTCCCATCAGCGACACAATCTGACCTTGCTCAATCGTTAAGTCAAAACGAAACAGCTCACGTTGGTAGGTGTACTGCACATCATCCAACACTAACATTACGCTCTCTCCTTCGTTTTCAATACTTTCTCAATCAAGGCAAAACAGCCCACACTCAACAACAACAAGGTCACCGATACCACCGCAGCCGCGTCCATCTGATAGCTGCCAAGTAACTGGAACAAATACAGAGGCAAAGTGCGGAACTCTTGCCCGCCAAACAACGCGATAGCACTTAAATCGCCAATCGCAAACATAAAGCTGATCGCAAACGCATGTGCGAATGGCTTGCGCAGCGCCTGCCACTCCACCACTTTAAAGCGTTGCCAGCCACGCATGCCTAAGCTGGCACACAGATACTGGTATTGCTGCTCGATGTGCAGTATTGGCTGTGCCAGCGTTTTGATCACGTAAGGCAAAGCCATCAAACCATTTACCAAAATCACAACAAAAAACGCCAAGCTAAAAACATCGGTAAATGATCGCAACAGCAAGAATAATCCGGTGCTAATCACCAAACCCGGCGTCACCAAAATAATGGTGCCGATTAGCTCAATCTGATCGGCTCGCGTATTTTTGTACTGCAATCGCCAACGGCGACTGGTCAACAATATAGACACGCCCGCAGCGACCGCAAGCGCACTGGCTAACCCTGCCACTTTGAGTGAGTTAGATAACGCAGACCAAAAACGTTCATCGGTTAAAACCGTCCAAACTTGTTGGTTGATGCCACTCAGTAACACCATCAATAACGGTGGTATCACCAGTAAAAAGGCACCTATGATCCAAAAGCTATCCCAAGCTTTTGACCACCCATGATCCTTCGTTAAATATTGCTGTACCGATGTGCTGCCAGCACTGATAGAAACAGGCTTTGTTAACTTCTGCACTCCAATGGCAAGCAGTCCACATAACAGCATCTGCCACAGCGCCAATAACGCCCCAGCTTGTAAATCAAAATCAAACTTAATCGCTTGGTAAATGGCCAATTCAATGGTGGTAGATTTTGGCCCGCCCCCCAATGCCATTACAGTGGCGAAACTGGTGAAGCACAGCATAAATACCAAACCACAAACGTGGGGAAGTTGCTGTCTTAAACGCGGCCATTCCACCCAACGAAACTTATTCCAATGGTTCATACCTAAATGCGCACACAGCTTATGTTGCTCGGCAGGAATAGATTCTAATGCTTGCAACAGCAAGCGCGCCGCGTAAGGTAAATTAAAGAACACATGGGCGAGTAAAATGCCGTTCAAACCGTAAATAGAAAATGGCAGTTTGCTATCGAAACTCTGTAGCCACTGCGCTAACAAACCGCTGTTGCCATAAATCGCTAACAGCCCGAAAACACCAACCAAAACAGGCAAAACTAGCGTCGATGCAAACAGCTTAAGCAGTAATGACTTACCCCAAAATTGGCGACGTGAAAGCGCGTGCGCAACTGGAATGGCAAAGCCAACACTGAGCAATGTGGAAAGAAAAGCTTGGTAGAAGCTGAACTTGGTGACATGTTGATAATACGGGTCGTCCCATACCACAGACACATCAAGTGAAGGGGCTTGAACAATCAAAGCACCTAGGGCAGAAACAACAAAGGTCGCGATGATCATCGCGACCCCTAAACCTATTTTTGGAACAGAATTCAAAGGTAAAACCTATCTCATTCAGATGAGGGGTGGAACGTCAGCTAAAACGTCAGTGCGCTTTGCCATTCGCGAATCCAAGACTTACGCATTTTTGCCACTTCATCAGCACTAAAGCTCAACGACTTGTTTGGAACGCTCAAGGTTTCAAAACCTTCAGGTAACTCAACGTCAGTAACAGGGTACATCCAGTTACCCGTTGGCATCGCTGACTGGAACTCATCACTTAAAATGAAATTCATAAATTGATCAGCAAGTTCTGAATTTTTTGCCCCTTTCACTTTAGCGGCGACTTCAACTTGCATGTAGTGACCTTCAGCAAAATTCGCCGTCGCAAACTTTGAATCGTTTTCCGCAATTAAGTGGTACGCAGGTGACGTAGTGTAAGAAAGCACTAAGTCCGACTCGCCGTTAAGGAACATGGAATACGCTTCTGACCAACCTTTCGTGACCGTTACGGTTTTGCTCGCTAGCTTCTGCCACGCTTGCGTCACATCGTCTCCATAGATGGATTTCATCCACAGCATCAAGCCTTGGCCCGGCGTTGACGTACGCGGATCTTGATAAATCACTTTCAAATCATCGCGCGTTTCCACCAGCTCTTTCATGCTTTTCGGCGGATTAGCCAGTTTCTCTGTGTTGTACACAAATGCGAAGTAGCCGTAATCGTACGGTACAAACGTCGTGTCGCTCCAACCATTTGGTAACACTGTGTTGGCCGTATCCACATTGTGCTCGGTAAGCAGACCGGTTTTCTTTGCTTCTGCCATCAGGTTGTTATCCAGACCTAACACGATGTCGGCTTTGCTATTACCGCCTTCAAGACGAAGACGATTCAGGATCGACACACCATCGTCCAACGCCACGAAGTTAACGTCACAGCCACATTTTGCTTCAAAAGCTTGCTCGATTTTAGGACCCGGCCCCCAATCTGCGGCAAAAGAATCGTAGGTATAAATAGTTAATGGGTTTTCAGCAGCAAACGCTGAAGTAGAGGTAATTGCAGCTAAGGCAATCAGACTTGAAGTGGTTTTCACTGCTCGCTCTCCATGAGTATTTCAGAGAAATAAGTTGAGCGGCACAGGGTTGAGGCGGCTATTAAGGACTTCCAATATCCAGACTCAATTCCTACGCCAGCATTATCTGGTTCAGGTAATACGGGTCCCTAGTTAAGAACTTAGGTCTCAGCGCCCAAATGCATTGATTGACTCAATGCTAAATGGGTTTGCTCCCCGATGAGTTGGATGGATTGTAAAGGTATTTGAGTGGTTACACAATCAGCTCACGAACGCTGGTCATAACCCCAACGAGGCACTAAACCTTGCTCAATACCTAAGTGGTCGAGAATTCTCGCCACCATAAAATCCACTAAGTCTTCAATGCTCTTCGGCTGATGATAGAAGCCCGGAGCCGCTGGCATGATGGTCACGCCCATTTGCGACAGTTTGTGCATGTTCTCCAGATGCAGCGTTGAGAATGGTGTTTCGCGAACCACGAGCAACAGCTGCCCGCGCTCTTTCATTACTACATCAGCGGCCCGTTCGATCAAGTTGTCCGACATACCGTGTGCTATGGCCGCAACGCTTCCCGCAGAGCATGGGCAAACCACCATTTGTTTGGGCGCTGCAGAACCAGACGCAACCGGCGAGAACCAATCGTCTTTACCGCAAACGGTGATGTTATTTGGATCACAGTTGAGATGTTCCACCAGCGCTTGCTTTGCGGCTTCTGGGCCACTTGGCAACTTAAGATTGTGTTCGGTTGCCATCACGACACGAGCCGCCGAAGAGATCAGAACGTAGACATGATAATCCGCCGCGACCAAACATTCTAAAAGGCGCAGACCATAAGGTGCACCAGATGCTCCAGTTAACGCTAAAGTGATGGCTTTTTCTGCTTGCTGCTGTTTGTTTTGCATAAAATCAGGCTTTTTGTTTAAGTTGCTCGAGGATCTTGCCGTGAATACCGCCAAAGCCACCATTACTCATCACGAGGATTTGGTCACCTGGCTGCGCACGTTCAACGATTTTCGCTACAAAGTTATCGATGTCAGCGTCAACAAAAGCAGGTTGCTGACATTGTTCCGCGATATCTTGCACCGACCATTCGATGTTGTCTGGTTGGAATAAGAACACTTCATCTGCGCTGTGTAGCGAATCCGCGAGTGTGTTTTTGTGCACGCCGCGCTTCATAGTGGCAGAACGAGGTTCCAACACGGCAAGAATGCGTTTTTCGCCTACCTTGTTACGCAAACCACCGACGGTGAGTTCAATTGCCGTTGGGTGATGCGCAAAATCATCGTAAACCGTCACACCTTGCTCTTCACCTTTTAACTCAAGACGGCGCTTGGTGTTAATGAAACGGCCCAGAGCCTGACACGCAAGCTCCGGCGTTACGCCAACGTGTCGCGCCGCGGCAATCGCCATCAGTGCATTATCAACGTTATGATCACCCACCAAATCCCATTCGACGGTACCGACCTTCTCGCCTTGCAGAGCAACTTCAAATTTTGAGCCATCGACCACTAATTTGTGCGCTTGCCAGTCGCCATCAACACCTGAAAACTGCTTTTCTGTCCAGCAACCACGCTCTAATACATCCGCCAAAGCTTGGTCTTGCTTCGGAGCTAAGATTAAGCCATTGCCGGGAACCGTTCGCACTAAATGATGGAATTGGCGCTTGATCGCCTCTAGATCATCGAAGATGTCAGCATGATCAAACTCAAGGTTGTTCATGATTAAGGTTCGAGGATGGTAGTGCACAAACTTAGAACGCTTATCGAAAAAAGCACTGTCATATTCGTCCGCTTCAACGACAAAAAACATGCTTTCGCCCAAACGAGCAGAGACTCCAAAGTTACCAAGAACTCCACCAACTAGGAAACCAGGTTGATAACCGCAGTCTTCGAGTATCCAAGCCAGCATGCTCGACGTGGTCGTTTTACCGTGTGTACCCGATACCGCCAATACCCAGCGATCGTGCAGCAAAAACTCGTTGAGCCACTGCGGACCAGAGGTGTAGCGCATGTTGGTATTGAGCACATGTTCAACACATGGGTTACCGCGGCTCATGGCATTACCGATCACCACAAGGTCTGGTTGAGGGTCGAGTTGAGACGGGTCGAAGCCTTCAATAATTTCAATACCTTGAGACTCAAGCAACGTGCTCATCGGTGGGTAAACGTTGGCATCAGAACCAGTGACTTTATGCCCTAATTGGCGCGCTAAAATCGCAGCGCCGCCCATAAATGTGCCACAGATACCCAAGATATGAATGTGCATAAACTAAACCTTGTAATGCGTTCTTTAATGCTTTCATTATCGCGATCACAACCAGAAAAGCGAGAGACTTTAGCCTTCTTCTTGCAGTCCCTTTCACAAATATGACAAGGTTGAACACAGACTGTACAACCTCTTGCTTACTGATGAATCCCTCAAACAAGTCTACAAATAAATTGAGATCTCAAACAGTTACTTCATTACCATTAAAAAGATCTGCGACTTAAACTTACATCCAGCGCAATCGTTTAACATCCATAAAGAGATGCTCACTTGCGCACTACCCCCAATGAAATGAAAATGTAAGGATTAACCATGTCAGGACTGCGCACCCTAGGCGAGTTCATTGTCGAAAAACAAGCGGATTTCCCCCACGCTAGCGGTGATCTATCATCCCTTTTAGCCTCCATTCGTTTAGCTGCAAAAATCGTTAACCGCGAAATCAACGCAGCGGGTCTCGGTGATATCACTGGTGCTGTAGGCACGGAAAATGTCCAAGGTGAAGACCAGCAAAAGCTCGATGTTTACGCGAACGATAAGTTCAAAGCCGCGCTTGAAGCTCGTGACCAAGTGTGTGGCGTTGCCAGTGAGGAAGAAGACGAAGCGGTTGCTTTCAACAAAGAGCTCAACCAAAACGCCAAATATGTGGTACTGATGGACCCACTTGATGGTTCTTCTAACATCGATGTGAACGTCTCTGTCGGTACTATCTTCTCTATTTATCGCCGTGTTTCACCTATTGGCACGCCAGCGACAGAAGAAGATTTCCTTCAGCCTGGTCATAAGCAAGTTGCCGCTGGTTACGTGATTTACGGTTCATCAACCATGTTGGTTTACACCACGGGTAACGGCGTAAACGGCTTTACTTACGACCCATCTATCGGCAGCTTCTGCCTTTCTCATGAAAACATGATGATTCCAGAAGAAGGCAAGATTTATTCGATCAACGAAGGTAACTACATTCGCTTCCCTCAAGGGGTGAAGAAGTACATCAAGTACTGCCAAGAGAATGTGCCAGAAGACGGTCGTCCATACACTTCGCGCTACATTGGCTCATTGGTTGCTGATTTCCACCGCAACTTACTGAAAGGTGGTATCTACCTTTACCCTAGTACGCAAAGCCATCCACAGGGCAAACTGCGTCTGCTTTATGAATGTAACCCAATGGCGTTCTTAATTGAGCAAGCGGGCGGTATTGCATCAGACGGCGTCAATCGCATCATGGATATCAAACCAACCGAATTGCACCAACGTGTGCCTTTCTTTGTTGGTTCTAAGAACATGGTTCGCAAAGTTGAAGAGTTCCTTGAACTGCACCGCGACGAAGAATAATTTCAGACCTTTGTCCAACGCGGCAGGTGTTTACCTGCCGCGTTTTTGTCGCTAAAGTGAAACGCGAATTTATCATCAGATGAAGCCGCTTCTGTGTGACTCATCGTTAATGAAAAGGAATATTCTAATGAGCTTAAACCATGTGCCAGCAGGCAAGTCGCTGCCTGAAGATATCTATGTCGTGATCGAAATTCCTGCAAATGCAGATCCAATCAAGTACGAAGTAGATAAAGACTCTGGTGCGGTATTTGTCGACCGTTTCATGTCTGCACCGATGTTCTACCCATGTAACTATGGCTACGTGAACAATACGCTGTCTCTTGATGGCGACCCAGTCGACGTACTGGTACCAACACCATACCCACTCATGCCAGGTTCAGTGATTCGCTGCCGTCCTGTTGGCGTTTTGAAGATGACGGATGAGTCAGGTGAAGACGCAAAAGTGTTTGCGGTTCCACACTCCAAAATCTCGAAAGAGTACGATCACATCCAAGATGTAAACGATATCCCAGAACTACTGAAAGCGCAGATCACGCAATTCTTTGAGCGTTACAAAGAGCTTGAAGCGGGCAAATGGGTGAAAGTGGATGGTTGGGCAGGTGTTGCTGCCGCTAAAGCTGAGATCCTAGAATCTTACGAGCGCGCTCAGAAAAAATAAGCATCACGGCTGATACAAAATTAAAAAGAGCTGCTTTAGGGCAGCTCTTTTTAATTTTGTGTAAGTCAACTAGATAGGCGCGCCTGCAGAAGACATTCGGCCGGCGTCATAGTCATGCTGAAAGAAAGGGTCTAGGTCATCACAAATACCAAAATACGGACGCCCGATAACACCAAGCATATACGCGCTTTGTTCACAATACTCTTGCTTCCCTTGCTGATAACCCGTTTGATAGGCCATGATCAGTTCAGGCGTAGCATGATTAGTACTATCCAGTGCAGCGATACGATCTTCAGATAAAACTCTTAATCCATCTAAGGCAGACTGCTTACCAAACGCTTGCCAGTCGGTAGCATTACTCGAGGTCGGCAGGGTTGTTTGCGCGCATGCGGCAAGAATCAACGCCATTGATCCAATTACGAATACCTTCATCATGACTCCTTAGTGACCAGCTCGTCGCTATTGATAATGTCAGTATAGCTCACACCTTTTGACACCAATCTCCGGAAGCGATTTCTTCGGTCAGTTGTTCGGTATCTTGATACAAGTAGATCCAAGCTTGGCCAAACGGCGTGACGATACTCTCTCGACGATACTCTACTGGCACATCTTCCAACTTATCTAGCTCGGATAAGGTTTCATCATCAATCAGATACACTTCACCTTGTATCGAGCGCTGCCCGACAGACAACGCGGGATAAGGACCTAAGTCATAAAGTGCGAACTGAGCATCCGTTTCATGCTGACCAAGAAACTGGGCCGAGCTCAGAAAGTGATGATTACACTCTCCTTTACGCAAGGTCCCATATACAAAAACTAAATGCTGCATAACCACTCCTTAGTCATGAACTTTATGTACGCAGGTGAACAAGCTCTAATCGAACTCAAATTGATAGAGTAGGTCAACCGCACTATCTACACCAGAAACCGCCTCTAAATACAGATCTTGCATCAATCGATAACGCACTGTGAACTCGCCTAGTGAGTTAAAGATGCCGACGCCGTATTTCACCTGTAATCCCGGCAGAATGTAACCACTGACGGTCACTTGAGAATCATCGCCCGAACCCGCCGTATCCAATTGTAAATCTTGAACCCCAAAGGCTTCACCGATTTCACCAACCACGCGTCCACTCTTTGCCAAACTTAGGCCGATCAACGTGGTCGTCATAGCATTGCCTCCCGCTTCGCCATCAATGTCTTGACCGCGAAGTAGGTAAGAGAGCGCATTCGCTTGAGGCATCGCTGGCTCAGAGAATATCTCCACATTTGGATCCGATGCTGGTCCTGTTACACGCACACCAGCAATCACGTCATCTTGGGTATTATCTGGGTTTCGAATCGCCTTAATAGAAACGTACGGCTGATCTGCCGGACCATTCATTAAGATCTTACCTTCTTCAATCACCAAATCCTGACCAAAAGAACGGTAAGAACCGTCGACGATATTAACCTCCCCAACGATGAACGGACCTTTATCTTTCTGTGTCACATTGAGGTTACCTTTCAGACCACCTTTCAAGCCAAAGGCGGCCAGTTGGAAGTCATCACCGATTTTAATGTTGATATCCGTTTCAACATCAAATGGCATTGGCTCGATATCACTCACAGGCTGTAAGTTCTGGTCCAAAATCACGGTGTCGCTTGAAACACCAACCGCACTTGGTGGCAGCTCTTCAACCACAACTCGTCCCCAAGGCAGATTAATATTACCTTCGACCTTAGCAAGCTGCGGTGTGACATCAATAGTCATGTCCGGCTCAACTTTGATTTTTACCATTGGTGGAAGATCCACCTGAAGCTCTTTCGCAAATACGCGCGCTTTGGTATGCCAATTTTGTAGATCCTGCCAATCGGCCTCACCGGTCACTTCCAACTCACCATCTGGCGTCATGATACCCGCATCAAGATCCGCTTGGTGACCTTTAAAGTTGATCGCGACCTGACCGGAGTTAATGTCTATCGGCGTGACTTCACCTTGTAGCTTCATTTGATCAATCAAGAACTGACCGTTGACTTTAGGGTGCATAACATCACCAGATATCGCCAAATCAGTATTCATATTTGCTTTGAATAGGCTGTACTCACCTATCAACGGCGCTAAGAAATCCAGATGGAATGTCGATAGCGAGACCTTACCGTCAATCTCAGGCTGCTCAGACGTTACATCGACCAAAGAAACCTGACCAGATAAGTCACCGTTGTCTCTCACATCAAATAACCACTCAGCATCTAACTTGTCTTTTGCCAGCGCCGCTTTAAAGCTAAAGCTTTCCCAACCAAGTGTTATCGGCTGCTCTAGTGCTTGCTCTACTTGACCTTTAGGCATATCAACGTTCACCGTGACTTCCGGCTTCATCTCTGGTGCCCATTTTGCTGTTGCTTGCGCGTTGACCGACCCTTGTAATTTCGTCTCTGGCGGCAGGAACTGCTTGATTTGTTCAAAGTCAAAGTCGTTCACGGCTAACTTGGCTTCGCCACTTTGACCAACACTAATATCTTCGGTCAAACAAACACTCGAATTGGCTTGCAGCCAACAATGTGCTTGAACATCAGCGATTTGTTTATCAATGTTGACTTTAACCGCCGTCGATTTCTGCAACGCCCAAGGTCCCTGCGGCGTGCTCAAAGTAAGACGACGCAATGCACCATCCCAGCTCATTTGCGGCTTCTGTATGAATGAGCCTTCAATTTCTAAGCTGGTTGATACAATGTCAGACACCACATCTAGCGTCAGTTGGTGCAGTTTTTCATCCCCAGAAACTTCAAGGTCTGCACTATCAACTTTAATGTCGTCGTAGGTAATGTTGTTCGCAATGAGGCTTAAGTTCGCTTTCGGTGCTGGCAGAGGCGTCACATCCCCCTTCAAAGTTATGTTTTCGACGTTTGCTTGCTGCTGCCAGCTCACTTGATTTAGCGCTAGGTCTAATTTGATGTCAGGCTCTTTCAAGCTACCACGCAGCGCCACGTTGCCTTGCATCTTACCCGCTAGATCCGGAACACTTTTCGCAAAATCGGGGAAGTTAACCTCAACATCCATTAATATCTGCTTATCAATCTTACCCTTGGCACTCAATTGGTTAGGGCCATGAGAAAGCGCTAAACCTTGCGTGGTAAGCTGAATGTCTTCACCTTTGCCATTCTTATCAGACGCTTCCAGTTGGCCTTCCACATTCAGCGGATAACCGCGCAAAATGCCATCGATATCTAACTTAGGTAAACTGACTTGCCAACCGCCTTGTTCTGTTAAAGAACCTGAAGTCGAGAGGCTGCCACTGATATCGCCTTCCGCTTCTTCCCATTGAAGCCCTGGTTGAATATGTTGCAAATTAAGGTCAGCTTGCCAGTTGATTGGCGCAGCCCAATTCGCCATCACCTGACCGGATAGCTCACCGCCCAATGTTTTGACTACCAGGCTTTCAAGATCGATTTGCTCTAATGTGCCTTTGCCGTTTAGTGCAACATCTACAGCAGGAATATCTTTACCCGAAGCTTGTGTTTCTAGTGCCACAGCGTATCCGTCCAGGGAACCTTTTGCAGATAAACTTGGTACCGATACTTGATAATCACTTTGACCGATTAACGGCCATTGTGCTTGTACATTTTTGATTGCAACATCAAAGGGTAACTGCGCTTTCAGGGGCTGAAGTTCACCTTTGATCTCCGCTTCGACTAGTTCAGATAAGGTCGCAGTGAGAAAAAGGTCTCCCACCGAACCAGCAGCTGACAGCGACAGCTTTTGTCCCTTCGCATCCGCTTGCTTCACCAGCGCATCGAGCTGTGCTTTGAGAGGATAGTCAGCAGAAAGCGTTACTTGCGTGCTTAACTTACCTTCCACTTCAGGCATATCGAGCTCTAATGTTTTCACATCAACACGGTCGCCCCCCGCTTTCGCTACAGCACCAAGGTGGTGAACGATCACCGGCTTCTCACCTGCAAGCTTGAAGTTATGAACATCGAGGCGTCTTACTTCCACAGTGAGTGGAATCCACACCTCAGGTAACACAATATCTTGCGGCGGAACGTCAGCGTCTTTCGGCTCGTCGGTGGCGGCTTCAGGTTCAGCTTCACTTGGAGCCAGTGCAACATTGATGTCTTTTAATGCCGTCGGCGCAATCACTAAACGGTCGCCTTGCATAGAAAGCCCGGTAGAGAAATCTTGCCAGTCAATTTGGTTGCCTAAAATGTTTAAGTTAATGTCATCAAAACTGACCTTATTAACAAAAATAGGGACTGGTGTACTGACTGTACGTAATGGCGGAGTCTCCTCTGGCTCTTCGCCTGCCGGAGGGAGCTCTGGCATCTGAAAGTTAACACCTTGCAGGGTTAGCTCATCGACACAGACTTTAGGGTCAAAGAAACAACGGAAGTTAACCGCTAACGCTAAACGATCGACTTTTGCGTCGATGTTCAAAGATTCGTCGACAAAACTGACGTTCTGTAGCTCAAAACGAGGAAATAATGAGCCCTGAACTTTCTCTATTTGTAATTGCGGTAAAGCCTTTTCTGCTCCCCACAACGCGAGCTTAAGACCAGGGTGAGTAAATAGCACTGTCGCAACAAAAATGATGAGCAACAGCAATAGACCAATCAAACTTAGCGACAGCCATTTGGTCCACTTAAACATCATTTTGATCATAACTCAGGCCCCAATGAGAAGTGGATGCGGAACTCTCTTTCTGGTTTTTCATCCAGTCCCCACGCAAAATCAAAGCTAACCGGTCCAACCGGAGACGCCCAACGGATACCCACACCAGCACCCGATTTCCATTCAGGTGTTTCGTTAAATGCATCACCAATATCGTAGAAGGTGGCTGCCCACCAGTTTCCATACACGCGATATTGATACTCTAATGTGCTGCTGACGATGTATTTACCACCCGTCAAGGCGCCACTTTCATCCACAGGTGAAATAGACTCGTATCCATAACCACGAATGTTGTTATCACCACCAGCGAAGAAACGCAGAGAAGGCGAAAGCTTTTCAAATTCCTCAGTGATGTTCGCACCACCTTCTAAACGGAACAAACCACGATGATTATCACCGATCCCGCGGATCCAAGATGATCGCCCTAATAGGCGCAATACTCGCGTTTCTGACAGCAAAGCAGGATCACCATATTCGATCGTTACACTTTGCTTATCCCCCCACATTGGCATGTTGCCACCACGGACACGAGTTCGTGAAAAAGTGGCTCCGGGTAACACAAATTGCACCCCATCATCTTGCAGACCTTGAGAGAAGTTTTCGTACAAGTGACGAACATAAATGGTTTTATGCCAGCCGCCATCGGTTAGCCAATGTCGCTCAACTGCTAGGTTGGATTCCAAACTCTCCGTATCTCGGTTATCAAGGTGCTTTAAACCAAATTGCAGTTGGTAGTATTCACGCAATACATCATCAAGCGGGATTTTGTAGCCTGCCGTGATCGTCTGTTCTGGCTTTGATAGTGATAACGCCGTATTAAAGCTGTGGCCACGTGAACTAACCCATGGTTTTTTCCATTTTAACGTGCCACGCACACCAGTATCGGTCGAGTAACCAAGACCGGTTTCTATTTGGTTTTTTGACGCTGGCGCGAGCGAGACCTTAATTGGCAATTCGCGTCCCTCATCCAATTTACTTAAATCAGGCTCCACAAAAACCGATGAAAACCAATCGGTATTAGACAGATTTTGGTTGTACTCCCCCACTTGCGAAACCAAGTAAGGTTCACCAATTTCAAAAGGTCGCATTGATTCAACACGGTTTTCCCAAATCTGACTGCCAGTAATGTTAATCGGACCAAAGTGATAACGAATACCACTGTCATAATGCAAACGCACATTCGCTTCATTGAAGTCAGGAATCACTTCAAGTTTGCTGAGCTTGTAATCACCATTGAAATAACCACGCTGCAACGCCAAGTTACGAATACCCGATTTCAGGCTATCGTATTCGCCTTGATTCAATACTTTGCCGACTTTAAGCGGTGAACGTTCAATAAGTTTGGCGAACTCTTCATCGTCTTTTGCTTCACCTGTGATCACCACATCCATGACTTTCACTTTCACAGGTAAACCCGGCTTGATGCTGACGATCAACTCATCATTCCCTTCCGGAATAGAGTATGAAATTTTTGCATGATAATACCCAAGCGCATTAAGAGCTTCAGTGATACTTTGATCTAATCTCGCTTGAAAGCGCAGGGAAGTGGAGTAGTCCTTCGCTGGAATGGACGACAGGTACGCACTGACATTCTCTTCTAAAGCGCCATCGATGCCTTTTAAAGTCAAAGAAACATCGGCAGAGGCACCATGAGAAAAGGCAAACAGGCCAACAATGGTGAGGAGAGCTTTTTTTATCATGCTTTTTTGGCTGAATGAGGTTAAGTAAACGTAAATAATGATAACGCCAATTAAAGTCTAAGTCTGTAATATTAATAGGTTTAACGCGGTCTATGTCATCACAGCATCAGATACAGACGAAATGAAAAAGTTCGCAAATTTAAGACACGTATTGAAGGACAAATACCATGCTCAACAAACAAACATTGATCAGTATAGAAGATGCCTTGCCAGGTAGAGATCAACCGATGCAGGTTGAAGATCATCATTTTGTAAATAAATCTAACTTAAAGGCACCATTGGAGCCGCATCAACAACAAATTCTGCTGGGAATGGGCTGCTTTTGGGGTGCTGAGCGCGTATTTTGGCAACTGGATGGGGTTATCTCCACTTCGGTTGGCTACGCCGGTGGATATACACCCAATCCTACTTATGAAGAGGTGTGTACGGGTAAAACAGGCCATACAGAGGTAGTACGAGTCGTCTTCGATGAACGCGTGATTTCCTTAGAAAAACTACTGGCCGTTTTTTGGGAGAGACATGACCCAACCCAGGGGATGCGTCAAGGTAACGATCTGGGCACACAATACCGTTCGGCGATTTACACTTATTCCGCGAAGCAGCAAGAGAGCGCAGAAAAATCGAAGCTCTTGTATCAACAAGCACTGCAAGAGGAACTACGCGCGAATATCACCACTGAGATACAGCCAGCGGGCCCGTATTATTTTGCCGAAACTTACCACCAGCAATACCTGGCTAAAAACCCTGACGGTTACTGCGGTATCGGTGGTACAGGTGTTTGCTTTCCACCCAGCTTACAAAGTTAGTTCCTACGACTAACTCAAACCCAAAAGAGCGACCGAATAGGTCGCTCTTTTTTGAAATCGAAAACTAAATTCAAGCCAACGGGCTCTTAAACAGACAACGAAGCAATCACTTGGTTGACTTCTTTAAAGATGGTGAGTCTTTTCTGATCGTTGACGTCAGGGAGCAAAACTTTGCCATTGTCGAACTGAAAACATCCAACCCCAGCAATAAAGAATTGACCTTTGAACAACGTTTTAACGAAACGTGCCACTTGTAATGGTCGGTATACAGCAAACTCACGTAGCATAACTCACCTCAATTCCTTTGAGAAAACACGGATTGCTTATTTATCCTCTGCAATCTTGATGCGCAATCTGCGACGAGGTTCATTTTAGCAAATTCTAAATATAACGCAATATTACACCACCCCATACGTTAAATAAATGTTATCAACAGTTCTACAAATTTCCTAGATCTGGATATATACTGGAAAACTTCCAACTCGTACGGAATATAACAATATGAAAACTAAGACTCTCCTACCTCTACTATTGGCTATAACGCCAAGCTTTGCGTTTGCACACAACCTATCTGTCGGTGAGGCCGTTCCTTCTGCCAAGGTCGCGGCTTATGGCGAGATTGTTTTGCAGGGTGAGGGCGTGGCATACCAACCATGGGCAACCCAGCATATGCAGGGTAAGGTTCGTGTTATTCAAGCCATCGCAGGTCGTAGCAGTTCAAAAGAAATGAACGCCCCTTTGATGTCAGCAATAACCGCCGCGCAATTCCCGCAAGAAAGCTATCAAACAACTACGATCATTAACCAAGATGATGCAATCTGGGGGACAGGTTCGTTCGTGAAATCTTCAGCCCAAGACAGCAAAAAAGAGTTTCCTTGGTCATCTATGGTTCTGGATGAAAATGGCGTAGTCGCCAACACTTGGGATCTTAAAGAAGAAAGCTCTGCCATTATTGTTCAAGACAAAACAGGCAAAGTGCTGTTTGTAAAAGAAGGCGCACTTGAGCAAGATGAAATTGCAAAGGTGATCGAGCTAATTAAACAGAACATCTAGTCTCGTTGCTTGGCTCCTTAATATCCGTAGTACGCAGTATAAGGAGCCATGCGACCAAACTTAAAGCTGAGATTTCTATTGCCCCTAGTTTAACGCTCAGTGATTCCACCAAGGAGACTGTCTCAGATTCGGCGACATCGCATGTGTTGACGTAAATTTTCCCACTAGCCAACAAAAGAGTGAACTTTTACTCATTATGGGTGTTATATTATAACAGTCGGTAAGAGGAGCTCAGATGTACCACCACCAGCAAAAGATACGGAAGCATTGGCATCGCACTGTTTTATTTTTCAGTGTCGCATTGCTGATCGCTTGGAACTTTGCGGTAATCCTTCATCAAGTTGATCTGACTCCCGAACACCACACACACCATCATTGCCAGCTATTTTCTGGGGTTCAACACGGCATAGCCAAAGCTCAACCGACCCTATCGACGCCAACATTTACGCGCATCCAATACCATGATGTCTTTCAGCGCCTTGTTAATAGTGAAGACATTCGTGGTGCAGCTCGTGCCCCGCCTTATTTTGCTTAATTTCCAAACTATTCCACACTCAACATAATTTGTGCGTATTCCTGCACCTAACGTGTCAACGAATCGCACCTTAGTAAACACAAATCTGATCCGGTATTGCTCGGGTTAGTGCCAGCAAAATTAGGAAACACAAAATGTCATCGAAACATGTTTTAGCGCTTGTCATTGGTCTCTCTTTATCGACAGCAGCAAATGCGGACGAATACCGCCAGCACGGTGCTCATGTGCATGGTCACGTCGAATTTAATATCGCCCAAGATGGAAAGGATCTGTTAGTGGAGATTACTGCTCCCGGTGCCGATGTGGTCGGTTTCGAGCATGCTCCAGAAAATGAACAACAAGAGCAAGCACTTAAACAAGCCATTGCCACCCTAGAAGACAGCAACACACTGTTTGCTATTAACGCGCAAGCCAATTGTGATATTGAAGAAGCTTACGTAAACCATAACCTCAGCAACCCTCATGAAGACCATGATCATAGCGAGCACGACCATGATGACCATGCAAATCACGATCATGAAGGGCACGAACACCATGATCACCACAATGAACATCATGATGAACATGAGCACCATGACGGTCACGATGCTCACCATGAGGAGCATGAAAATGGCGGACATGGTGAGTTTTCGGTGCAATATCGCTTCAGCTGTGACCAAGTTAACCAACTCAGTCACATTCAAACCGACTGGTTTAATCAATTTCCAACGACTGAGTCAATCAACGTCAATATATTCACTGACACCATGCAATCAGCCATCAAACTGAGCAAAGATAACTCCCAAATCGTAATCAAATAACACGAGTGGCGTGTAAGTACACACTTACACGCCAATGCTTTGGTGATTTAGTATGACTGAAATCATGTCAAATGTTGTTGAGCTAAATAATGCCCAGTTTGTCTGGCCCGGTTCAACACACGTAACCATTCATATTCCACAGTTACATATTGCCCAAGGTGAGCACGTATTTATCAAAGGTCCCAGTGGCTGCGGTAAATCTACGCTGCTTGCCCTACTCACTGGCATCAACACGTTAACATCTGGCTCTCTATCCGTACTGAACACTGACCTTGTTAGTTTAAGTGCAAGTCAAAGAGACAAATTTCGCGCCGATCACATTGGCTATATCTTTCAGCAGTTCAATTTATTGCCTTATTTAAACGTACTTGAAAACGTACTACTGCCTTGCCAATTCAGTCAAACACGACGTGGCCGCGCGCTTTCAAGAACGTCATCTCAAACGTTAGAAGAGCAAGCTCAAGCTCTGCTTGAAAGACTCCACCTACCCAGCGAGCTTCATGCGCGTCCGGTATCGGAACTGAGCATTGGCCAACAACAACGTGTTGCGGCTGCACGAGCACTCATTGGGTATCCGGGGTTAGTGATTGCTGACGAGCCAACCTCCGCTTTAGACCATGATAACCGTAAAGCGTTTATTGAACTCCTGATGGAACAAACGAATCAAGCCAACGCTACGCTGATCTTCGTCAGTCACGATCCAACGCTTGAGCCCTTATTTGACCGCACACTTAACCTACCAGATATTAACCAAGCATCTAACCTAGGAGCCGCATCATGAGCGCTGTTGCAAAGCTCGCGTGGAAGAGCTTAATCAATCGTAAGGCGACGGCAATATTAACCATCATGACAGTCGCGATTTCTGTCATACTCCTTTTAGGAGTAGAACGCATTCGTACTCAGGCAAAAGATAGCTTCGCCAATACAATTTCAGGCACCGACCTCATCATTGGTGGCCGTTCTGGACAAGTGAACTTGCTGCTCTACTCTGTATTTCGCATTGGCAATGCCACCAACAACATTGACTGGAAGAGCTACCAAGAGTTTGCCAATCATCGAGCAGTAGATTGGGCGATTCCAATCTCACTTGGCGACTCGCACAAAGGGTTCCGAGTCATGGGAACCAACCACAGCTATTTTGAACACTATAAATTCGGAAGTAAGCAATCACTAACCTTTTCAGAAGGCCGAGAATTCAATGGCTTATTTGAAACAGTGCTCGGTTCTGATGTCGCAAAACAGCTGGGGTATCACGTCGGTAGTGAAATCATCATTGCCCACGGCATTAGTGATGTAGGCTTTAGCCGACATGACAACCTGCCATTCAAAGTTGTCGGGATTCTTACGCCCACAGGCACGCCAGTCGACAAAACCGTTCATGTCTCGCTAGAAGCTATCGAAGCGATTCACGTCGGATGGGAAAGCGGTGCACGTTTAGGCCCAACACCCAAAGCACAAGATCTCAAAAACAGAGACTTTCAGCCCAAGCAAATTACCGCGATGCTGGTCGGTTTGAAATCTCGTATTCAGACTTTCGCCCTACAAAGGCAAATCAACACTTATCCCAAAGAACCGCTTAGCGCGATTATGCCCGGGGTTGCGTTGCATGAACTGTGGGGAATGATGTCTGTTGCCGAGCAAGCCTTAATGGCAGTGTCTGGCTTTGTGGTGATTGCAGGATTACTCGGCATGCTAAGCAGCTTATTAACCAGCTTGCAGGAGCGCCGCCGTGAAATGGCGATTTTGCGCGCTATGGGAGCAAGACCTCGTCATGTTTTCTCATTGTTGATCAGCGAAGCCAGTCTACTTACTGCTGCCGGAATTGTAACCGGAGTGGCAGGGCTGTATGCCATTCTCGCCATCGTGCAACCCATCATTCAACAGCATTATGGAATACATCTGACTTTAAGCCTCTTATCGCCCTATGAATGGATGCTATTAGGTTTCGTACAATGCGCTGGAATTGTAATTGGTTTCATCCCGGCTTTTCGCGCCTACCGACAGTCACTAAGTGACGGAATGACAATAAGGATTTAATAAAATGTGGAGAAAAATACTCGCAAGTTGCTTGCTGATCGTCTCATTTATAGCACCAGTACTCGCAAGCGAGGAGCCATTAACGCTCGACTGGATTGATCTAGTACCTGAGAAAGAACGCAAACTGTTCGACAGCGTGGGCATGCCAGCTTCTGATCACAGTGGCGGCGCAGCGCAACAGTCTAAAATTGGTAACGTTCGACCAGAGCTAAATGGAAGCCAAGTTAAAATCCCGGGCTTTGTCATCCCGCTTGAAGGTGACGCGAATACCGTCACCGAGTTTTTGTTGGTGCCATACTTTGGAGCTTGTATCCACGTACCACCACCGCCACCAAACCAAATCATTTACGTGAAGTTTCCCAAAGGCGCACCCGTTCAAGAACTGTGGGATGTCATATATGTGGTTGGGGAGTTGAAAACCGAAACGATAAGCCACGAGCTGGCTGAAACGGCTTACGTTATTGAGGGATCGAAAATAGAAGCCTACGACGATATGTAGTTTAAGTCGTTGACATGCATCGGTACACCTAAGGCGTCACATCGGCGCCTTTTTTAGTTCTGTGTTACACGATATAACGAGACAAATACGCTAATACGCCAACATAAATAACCAAAAGAAACGCTATCGACAGGTGCTTTTTTAATTTACCTGCTTCTGAGAACTTCATTGTCCCTCCAAAATAACGATAACAATTTTAACAACTCATTATCATTTTGGATAGCCCTATTCGTTCAAAAACTGAGAACTCCTATCTGGTCGCCTGGTTAGATAAGGTGTAAATTTAAACAAGCGAACAGCGCAGTTCTTGGTAGGAAAATTAATGGCAGAACCGACAAAGCAACCTGTTGTCATCGAACATCAGTCAAACGCACAAAAAAATACGCAACAAGAAAAGAAGCAGGGCTACATCAAAGACAGTGCCAGCAAGGTAAAAACCATTGCCCAAATACACGGTCTTGATGCCTTACTGCAAACCGATCCACCAGCCAAATCCGCGCTTGAAAGAGCCCAACTGCGTGAACAGAGACGCCAAGAACAGCGACAAAAAAACCTAGAGCAGATTTTAAAGCTAGCACACAGTTCATGCCGAGATGAAACTGCCGGAGAGCCCGACCAAGACTGGTTGTATCGTTTTTTTGAAATGGCTCAAGACATCCATAACAGCGCGATGCAAAAGTTATGGGCTCAAGTGATGAAGCGTGAAGTAACAAACCCAGGCTCGACGTCGATGAAAGCGCTCAAAGTCCTCAAAGATATGTCACCAAAAGAAGCGCAAACTCTGCAAAGAGCCGCCTCTCTGGCGTGCAGTTTTGGAGGGGATCACAGTCGCAAGCTGTTAATTGGTTATAAAGCGCAAGGAGGAATATTTAGCTTTGGCAAACGAGACATCGCCAACAGCTTAAACATGGGAAGTTTTCAGTTGCCCTATTCAAGTTTGTTGCTGTTGATTGAACTAGGGTTACTGCATAGTACCGAGCTTGAATCTGGCGAAATTGGTATCGAGACGCCATTGATCCTCACCTACCAAGGTAAAAACTTGTCGCTGAACGTGAACAGCAAAGGCGTCCGTCTTTTATATTACCGCTTCACGCCAACAGGCAATGAGCTCTGTACCTTGCTCGGTAACAAACCACATGCCGACTACTACGACCAAATGCTTGCGCTTTTAAATCATAGATTTAGTGTCCATAGTGACGCGAAAAGTACGGTTCATCATACCGTGTAGGCAGTTCGAGAAGCATTTGACCACCCATGATCTAAATGCTTCTTAAGCCGCTCAAAGAGCTTAAGGTCACTAATGATCCAAATGCTTATTTATCGGATCACTGCACGCGACTTAAGCGCTTCCAAGCACAAGTCCACCAGCTCATCGACACTCTTTTCTCCCGCGGGCAAATCGATTTCAGGGTTCTCTGGCGCTTGATATTCCGAATCAATACCAGTGAAATTAGGAATCTCTCCCGCACGTGCTTTGCGGTACAAACCTTTAGGATCGCGACCTTCGCAGACTTCTAGAGATGCATTGACGAACACTTCGATAAACTCACCTTCTGGCAATAAGTCGCGCACTAGCTGTCGCTCTGCGCGATGCGGTGAAATGAACGCCGACAACACAATTAAGCCTGCATCCGCCATCAGTTTAGCCAGTTCACCAATACGACGAATATTCTCGCGGCGATCCTGTTCAGAAAAGCCCAAATCGCTACACAAGCCATGTCGCACATTGTCACCATCCAATAAATAGGTGTGGTAACCCAATGCTGCAAGGCGATTTTCCAACGCCCCTGCTACGGTTGATTTACCCGCTCCAGATAAGCCGGTAAACCACAATACAGCAGGTTTTTGCTTCTTTAATTCAGCACGAAACTGTTTATCGACCGAATGCTGGTGCCAAACAATGTTTTCATCTTTTACCGTCGTTTCGGCAGTCATAACGTATCCTTGTAAATATCGGAATTAAAACGGGAAGAAGACCGGAATCAAAGTAAGTACTAATACAGAGTACACAATCGAAATCGGCACACCAATTCTCACATAGTCGGTCAATTTGTAATTTCCTACGCTGTATACCAGCAAGTTGGTTTGATAACCGTAGGGAGAAATAAAGCTCGCACTGGCGCCAAACAAGACCGCCATAATGAATGGCATCGGATCAACGCCATAACCGACCGCCATGCTATAGCCAATAGGAAAAGAAAGCGCAGCCGCGGCATTATTCGTCACCAGTTCAGTAAGAACTAATGTCATGATGTAAGTTGCGACCAAGGCTCCAAACACGCCCCAGCCATTGAACGCTTCAATAAACATCGCTCCCATTCTCTCTGACAAGCCGGAAGAGATCATCAATTGAGCGATGGACAAAGCAGAGCCGACAATCACGACGATATCGATCGGAAAACGGCGGCGCAGTTCTGATATCTGTACGATACCAAACGCGATAAGTGCAATAAGATACGCGGCAAGGCCTTTAATAATCGGTACTAGTTCTAATAGCGCACACCCAATTACGGCAGCAAAACCCAGTAGCACGATGGAGGATTTATTCGTATCAAGCCGAGCGCTAGAGTCCAAATCATGCACTAAAACAAACTCTTTACGATGAGCTCGGCGTTCAGACTCAAAACGCTTCCCCGGAACCAGAACTAACGTGTCACCTGGCGCTAAGGTAATGCTACCCAAACCGCCCTCTAGGCGCTCATGGCCACGACGAATAGCGACAACAACGGCATCAAAGCGGTCACGGAATCGGCTCTCTTTAAGTGTTTTATAGCAAAACGTCGCGGATGAGCTCACCACAACTTCAATAAAATTTTGCCCATTCAAGTGCTGCTGACCAAAAAGCTTGAGGCCCGGAATTTCTTGCAGGGTCGCGACGCTCTCAACATCACCACAAAACAACAAACGGTCTTTCGCATTGAGTACGAAATCCGGTCCTACAGAGGAAACCGTCACGCCATCTCGTACAACCTCCGCAAGAAACAGTTTGCGCAGCGCACGTAAATTATTCTCGCTGACCGTGCGCCCAACTAACGGTGAACCAGGCTCTACGCGAGACTCAAGAAAGTACGGTAAATCTTCTTGGCTTTGATCATCGTAGTTCGGCAGTAAGTAACTGAGCGGGATAAGAATCAGCATTCCTCCCACCAGCACCGCCAAGCCAATCATCGTGGGTGTAAAAAAGCTCAGGCTCGGCAAACCGGCATCTTCAACAAAGCTGTTGATGATTAAGTTAGTCGACGTACCTATCAAAGTTAATGTGCCACCAAAAATGGCGGCGTAAGACAGCGGGATGAGTAATTTCGAAGGCGCATGCTGCTGATTACGCTTAATCGCCCCAATCAATGAGACAACCACGGCGGTATTATTCGTGAATGAAGAGAGCAAGGCCGTTGATACACCGAGCTTAGCGATCACACTACCTAACTGGCCTTCAGAAATACTACGGCTCACCCAACTGATCAGTAACGTTTTTTCTAAAGCACACGATGCAAGAATCAACAAAACCAGAGTCAATAACGAAGAGTTGGTAAAGTTGGATGCGATCGTGGCTGAATCCATCATTCCCGCCATAAATGCAATAAAAGCGGCACCCGCAAAGACATAACTAGGCTTAATTTTTGTGACAAGCAAACAAGTGATAATGCCAAGCAAAATCGCTAATACAAACCCTTGTTCCCACATAGCCTTTCCTTACCAAATCGCCCAAAGGGCACAACAACGGCTCATTTATCCGTGAGACACCAGACAAACGAGTAAACGGACCAAAATCAGCGCAAGCGAAAAGAACATCAGAATGCTCGGTTTTCTTGGGCTTCACCGAAGCATTCTGGTATTAGGAGAATAACCTAACTGCATTTCGCAACTCAGTTAGGCAGCGACGCCCCAAGCACAACAACAGATAGAATCAGAGCTTATCGTGCTCGGGCGCGCCAATTACTTTTTCAGCAATTGGCTGACGTCTTTTGCTTCCCAGTGTGGGAAGTGTTTACGCACAAGTGCATTCAGCTCAACTTCAAACGCAGAGATGTCCGTCAAGTCGCGCTCAACCACCGCGAGGCTTTCTTTGACCATGCCTGCACCAACCGTCACGTTCGTCAGACGATCGATAATGATGAAGCCGCCGGTATCAGCACAATCTTGGTAATTGTCCAGCGCAACTGACTCATTGAGAGACCATTCACACAAGCCAATACCATTCAATGGCAGCTCTGCCGCACTATGAGTCGATAGGTTGTTGATATCATATTGGTGACGAATCGCTTCAACATGGCCCACAGTTTTCTTACCCGCGATTTTGATGTCGTAGTCACGACCCGGTTGCAGAGGTTGCTCTGTCATCCATACCACATCGGCAAGCAAGTGGTTTGTGGTTTCCACTTGAGCATTGTCTAGGACAATCAAATCGCCACGGCTAATATCGATCTCATCGCTTAGCGTCAGAGTGACCGCCAACCCAGCACGAGCTTCCTCAATATCACCATCAAACGTAACAATGCGTGCCACGGTTGACGTTTTCCCCGATGGCAATGCTTTGATGGCATCACCGACTTTGATCGAACCTGAAGAAATCGTCCCCGCAAAACCACGGAAATCGAGGTTAGGACGGTTAACGTATTGCACAGGGAAGCGGAACTCACCCGCACCTTTTTCTTGATCCACATCGACCGTTTCAAGAAGTTCAAGCAATGACGGGCCTTTAAACCAGCTTAGGTTTTGCCCTTTATCCACCACATTGTCACCTTCAAGCGCCGAAATCGGGATGATTTGAATATCAATATCCCCGGTCAGGTTCTCAGAAAACTTAAGATACTCATCGCGGATTTCTTCAAAGCGCTCTTGAGAGTAATCCACTAAATCCATCTTGTTGATCGCCACAACAAAGTGTTTCAAACCCAGTAGGTTGGAAATAAAAGAGTGACGACGAGTTTGATCAAGAATGCCTTTACGTGCATCAACTAAGATCACCGCTAAGTCACACGTCGATGCGCCTGTCGCCATATTGCGCGTGTACTGCTCGTGCCCAGGAGTATCGGCGATGATGAACTTACGTTTCTGCGTCGAGAAATAGCGGTAAGCCACATCAATTGTGATCCCCTGCTCGCGCTCAGCTTGTAAGCCATCGACCAACAACGCAAGGTCAGGCTTTTCACCCGTGGTGCCCACACGTTGGCTGTCTGAGTGTACTGCCGCTAGCTGATCTTCATAAATTTGTTTTGAGTCATGGAGTAAGCGACCGATTAGTGTACTTTTACCGTCATCTACCGAGCCACAAGTCAAGAATCTAAGTAACGACTTGTACTGGTGTTGTGTTAAATAGCCTTCGATACCAAGCTCGGCTAATTGAGCTTCAACTGCACTGTTCATTATCTTTCCTTAGATCCTTTAGAAGTAACCTTGACGTTTCTTAAGCTCCATCGATCCTGACTGATCGTGGTCGATCGCTCGACCTTGGCGCTCACTCGACGTTGCCACCAGCATCTCTTCGATAATGCCGGTCAAAGTGTTCGCTTCAGACTCGATAGCCCCAGTTAATGGATAACAACCAAGAGTACGGAAACGCACACTCTTCTCTTCGATCACTTCACCCGGTTGAAGCTCCATACGATCATCATCAACCATGATTAGCATGCCGTCGCGTTCAACAACTGGACGTTTGTCAGCGAGATAAAGCGGTACGATCTCGATGTTTTCTAAATAGATGTATTGCCAGATATCAAGCTCCGTCCAGTTCGAAAGTGGGAATACACGAATGCTCTCCCCTTTATTGACCTGACCGTTGTACGTCTTCCACAGCTCTGGACGTTGGTTTTTAGGGTCCCAGGTATGGTTCTTGTCACGGAACGAATACACTCGCTCTTTTGCGCGTGATTTTTCTTCATCACGACGAGCGCCACCAAAAGCAGCATCGAAGCCATATTTGTTTAGCGCCTGCTTAAGACCTTGCGTTTTCATGATGTCCGTATGCTTTGACGAGCCATGAACAAACGGACTGCAGCCCATTGCTAGACCTTCTGGGTTCTTATGTACCAAAAGCTCAAAGCCGTATTTGGCAGCGGTGCGATCGCGAAACTCAATCATCTCGCGGAATTTCCAGTCGGTATCGACATGCAAAAGTGGGAATGGAATTTTGCCCGGGTAAAACGCTTTACGCGCTAGGTGCAGCATCACTGATGAGTCTTTACCAATCGAATACATCATGACTGGGTTATCAAACTCAGCCGCAACTTCGCGGATAATATGGATACTCTCCGCTTCGAGTTGTTTAAGGTGAGTTAAACGTTGTTGGTCCATGTTTTGTATTTCCTTTTTAAGCTTGAAGGCGCATTACGTCTCTAATCTTTGGTCTGAAATTATATGGAGTTGGCAATAGCACTTTTGTTGAATTCAGTACTAGACAAAAACCAGTCTAACTTTTGAGACAGTCGCACTACCTCTCCGACAACAATCAAAGATGGCGATTGTGCTTCCTTCGATAAATCAGAGAGTTGGGATAGTTCTCCCGTAAATACTTTTTGTTGAATCTGCGTGCCACGCTCAATAATGGCAATAGGAGTCGACGCTGAACGACCATGCTTAATGAGTTGATTCTGAATATAGTGTGATTTCATCAGCCCCATGTAGATCACTAAAGTCTGATTCCCACGCGCCAACGTGGACCAATCCATCTCATCACTTTCTTCTTTCAAGTGGCCAGTCACAAAGATGGCAGATTGCGCATAATCACGATGAGTCAGTGGAATACCAGCATAGGCCGTTGCGCCAGCTGCCGCGGTAATGCCAGGGACAACTTGAAAACGAACGCCAGCATCAGCAAGCACTTCTAACTCTTCACCACCACGACCGAATACAAACGGATCACCACCTTTAATGCGCACTACTTTGTAGCCCTGCTTGGCAAAATCCACCAATAGCTGATTCGTCTTCTCCTGCGGCACACTGTGATGCCCAGCTCGCTTCCCAACGCACACCAAAATCGTATCGCTTGGAATCAATGCCATGATTTCTTCTGACACCAAATAGTCGTACAAAACCACATCGGCTTGCTGCAAACAGTTCAGTGCTTTCACTGTCAAAAGTTCAGGATCACCCGGCCCCGCCCCCACTAAGGCGACTTCACCAGGCTGTAGCGATTGCTTTGCAAAACGAGTAACACCAGCTACTGAGTTGTCAGAAACTAACCGGGGCTTTGGTTTAGGAAAAGAAGTGACTGAATCGTTCGTTGCCATGTGCTTGCTCATCGTCCATTGATATCGTTATGCAAGCATTATGGCGGGGCGTTTATATTACCTGAAATTCTAAAATTTCATTTTTTATTCAAAAATCTGCTAAGAAGTTTTTGTTTGGTCTCATTCAAAAGCGTGAAAAAGTCGGCGGTTAATATGAATAAGGTTCAGTAAACTGATTTCTGTTCACAGTTTTCTGTATCTTTATCATTAAGTTGCACCAGCGTTTGATACATTACGCGGTACGATTCCCCTTCCCATTGAATTGGAGCACCAAATGAAAGTGGCAGTTCACCCTATTTCCCTCGCAGTGTTAAGTGGCATGCTAACGCTTGCGGGCCCTGCGATGGCCGATACCATCAAGCTTCGTATCATCGAAACCACCGACATTCACACCAACGTGATGGATTACGATTACTACAAAGACCAACCATCACAGCAAATTGGTTTAAGTCGCGCTGCGACCATAGTGAAACAGGCTAAGTCCGAGGCAGAAAACACGGTATTAGTAGATAACGGCGATTTAATTCAGGGCAGCCCAATGGGCGATTACATGGCGGCGAAAGGGATTAACGCTGGCGATGTCCACCCAGTCTACAAGGCGATGAACCAACTAGACTACGATGTGGGCAACATTGGCAATCATGAGTTCAACTATGGCTTAGATTTCCTACAAAAGACGTTGAAGGGTGCAAACTTCCCTTACATCAACGCAAACGTATTTGATAAACAAACCGGTGAGCATTACTTCAAGCCTTACCTGATCAAAACCCACACCTTTAAAGACACAAACGGCGAAGCGCATCAAATAAAAGTGGGTTACATCGGCTTTGTACCACCACAAATTATGGTGTGGGATAAGAAGAACTTAGAAGGCAAAGTCTTTGCTAAAGACATTAAGGAAACTGCAAAGAAACTGATTCCTCAAATGAAGAAAGAAGGCACAGACGTGATTGTGGCGATTCCACACTCGGGCATTTCTACTGATCCATACAAACTAGGCGCTGAAAACTCAGTTTACTACCTCACAGAAGTTGAAGGTATTGATGCCATTGCTTTTGGCCACTCTCACGCGGTCTTCCCAGGGAAAGACTTCGCAAACCTACCTGGTGTTGATACCGAGAAAGGGACCATCAATGGTGTGACGTCAGTGATGCCTGGTCGCTGGGGAAGTCATGTAGGTGTGATGGACTTGATGCTGAAAGAGGAAGACGGCAGATGGCAAGTAGTTGAAGGCCAAGCAGAAGCACGCCCTATCTTCGATAAAGTAAATAAGAAGTCATTAGCTAAAGCCGATGAAGGTATTGTGAAAGCGTTAGAAGAGGATCACAAAGGCACTCGTGAATTTGTAAACCAACCAATCGGCAAAGCAAATGATGTCATGTATAGCTTCTTGGCATTGGTGCAGGACGACCCAACCATTCAGATCGTTAACCTTGCCCAGAAAGATTACGTGGAACGCTTTATTCAAGGCGACCCAGATCTCGCTGACATTCCAGTATTGAGTGCCGCAGCACCATTTAAAGTCGGGGGGCGTAAGAACGATCCGAATAACTTTACAGAAGTCGAATCCGGTCAGCTCACCTTCCGTAATGCTGCCGATCTTTATTTATATCCCAACACCTTGGTCGCGATGAAAGTGAAAGGTAAAGAGGTTCGCGAATGGCTAGAGTGCAGCGCGGGTCAATTCAACCACATCGACATCAACAATCCTGAACCACAATCTTTGATTGATTGGGATAATTTCCGTACGTACAACTTCGATGTCATTGATGGGGTGAACTACCAGATCGATATCACCCAACCGCCCAAATACGATGCGAGCTGCAAAGTGATTAATCCAGATTCTCAGCGTATTGTGAATCTGACATTCAATGGTAAGCCAGTTGATCCAAAACAAGACTTCATCATCGCAACTAATAACTACCGTGCTTATAGCAATACCTTCCCTGGTACGGGCCCAGACTTTATTGCGTTTGACGCACCAGATGAAAACCGCTCTGTCGTCGCCGCTTATATTTCTCGCGTGAGTGAAGAAAAAGGTGAAGTGACACCAAGCGCTGACAACAGCTGGTCTTTCGCACCGATTAAATCCGATAAAAAGCTAGATATTCGCTTCGAAACATCTCCTAGCGATAAAGCGGCGCAATTCATTAAAGATAAAGGTCAATACCCAATGAAACGTGTCGCGACTGACGACATTGGTTTCGCGATTTACCAAATCGATCTGAATAAGTAAGGCTGATTTGACAACAACGCTAAGCGGCTCTCATGAGCCGCTTTTTTGTTATCAATAAAACCCGTTAGAATAAAGAAAACCGTTTCTGAGTTATCACATGCACAGCGATCTTTTTTCAGACTTAGTCAATCATGGCTTCTTAGACACAGAAGCAAACCAACTTATCGAAAATGGTGAGTTACTCGAACTGCCTACGCGCCACATTCTTAACCACCAAGGAGAGTTTAGCTCGCACCTTTACTTCATTATTGAAGGGTTATGCCATGCAAGCTATCTCACTGAGCAGGGCAAAGAGTTCAGTAAAGAATTTTATTGGGAGAAAGACTGGGTTATCGGCTTTGAGAGCATAATTAAGAACCAACCTTCGCCTTACTTATTGGAAACGCTGAGCGCTTGTCAGCTATTTTGCTTACCAATTGAAACGCTGCATCAATGGCGAGCAGAAAAACACGCCATTTACTTAAAGCTACTCGAAAACCAACTGGTTAATAAAGAGAACAAAGAACGCTTTATGCTGCTCTACTCCCCAGAGGAACGATATCAACTATTTTGCGCCCATTACCCAGACTTAAAGCTACGTATTACCGATAGCCAAATAGCTGCTTATCTTGGGATCACGCCTATCAGTTTGAGCCGAATTAAAGCGCGCTTAACTAAAGATCACACTCTCAAATAAACTCGAAAAAGAAAAGGCTCTTCAAACGAAGAGCCTTTCTATGCTATTTGAGCTATTTAAGAATTCGCGCCCGGAACTGGCGCCCTTTCATCTTGCCGTTACTAATGGTTTGTAGAGCCTTTTTAGCCACAGACTTTTCGACGGCAACATAAGCGCGCACAGGGAACAGATGGATCTTTCCGACTTGAAAGCCTGGAATACCATTTTTTCCTGTCAGACAACCTAAAATATCACCCGGTCGTACTTTCTGTTTCTTACCGCCATCAATGTTAATCGTCACCATTTTCGCTTGGTATGGCTGCTGATTTGATTTGGCAGGCAATGTTGCTGGTACCACGTCCATCTCTAGGTATTCTTCAATACGAGCTACACGTAAACCGTCTTTCTCACCAAAAAAGCTGAACGCTAAACCTTTACTACCCGCACGACCTGTACGACCAATACGGTGCACATGAACCTCAGGATCGCGCGATAGCTCAAAGTTAAAGACAGCATCAAGATTATCAACGTCCAAACCACGCGCCGCAACGTCTGTTGCGACAAGGATAGAAACACTCTTGTTAGCAAACTGCACCAATGCTTGATCGCGTTCACGCTGTTCTAAGTCCCCATGGATATCGATAACGCTGAACCCTTTGCGATGCAACTCATCTGCGACACTTTGCACTTCTTTTTTGGTATTGCAAAAAACCACAGCGGACTCTGGTTGGTGAGTCAGTAGCAAGTTCGCCAACGCTTCATCACGCGCTTCCGAACCTTCAACTTTGTAGAAATGCTGAGCAATGCTTGAGGTATCGTGCGTCGATTCCACCTTAATGACTTCAGGCGTCTGCATGATACGCTGCGCAATTTGCTCAATTTTCTCTGGGAAAGTAGCACTGAAAAGTAGAGTTTGACGCTGCTTTGGCGCTGCATCAATAATCGCATCTAATGCGTCTTGGAAACCCATGTCCAACATGCGATCAGCTTCATCTAGCACCAAGGTATTCAGCTCGCTAAGGTTAATTCGGCCTTTCTCAAGGTGATCCAAAATACGGCCAGGTGTGCCGACTAGGATATGCGCACCATGCTCCAGAGAACCAATTTGTGGCCCCATTGGCATCCCACCGCAGAGAGTAAGCACTTTAATATTATGAATGCCACGACCTAAAGTACGAATTTCCTTCGCGACTTGATCCGCAAGCTCACGAGTTGGACACAATACTAATGACTGGACACGAAAGCGTTTGACGTTAAGGTTCGATAAAACACCCAAGCCAAATGCAGCGGTTTTACCTGAGCCCGTTTTACCCTGCCCGATGACATCACGATGTTTTAGGATTGCAGGCAAACTCAAAGCTTGAATTGGCGTCATGTGGGTGTAGTTCAGGGAATCAAGTGTGGCGAGTAACGCTGGGTTTAGCCCGACTTGATCAAAAGTTTGTTTGCTCACGGGAATATCCTCAGGTGAGATGAAAAGAGGGCACATTATCACCAGATTTGGTGGGAAAACCAGTGATAATTAACCTTTGTTAATGAGTATGAGTACAAAACAAAGTAAAGTCAGTCACTCTACTCTCATGACGGATGACAACATGCTCACTTGGATTACTTTGCCCTTTGCTCAACTGACAACCACACAATTGTATACAATGATGAAATTACGTGTGGATGTATTCGTCGTTGAACAAACCTGCCCTTATCCTGAACTGGATGGCAAAGACACACTGGAAGGTGTTTATCATCTAATAGGTTACCACGGTGATGAACTTGTTGCTTGCGCACGATTGCTACCCGCTGGCACGACGTATGACAATGTGAGCATTGGTCGAGTCGTCACCAAACAAACTGCGCGTGGTGATGGTCTGGGACATAAGTTGCTGGAAGAGGCATTAACGCAGTGTGAAATATTGTGGCCAGGACAGACGATTGATATAGGAGCTCAAGAGCATCTCATCCAGTTTTATGCGAGTCATGGATTCAAAGTTATTTCTGATCGCTACCTAGAGGATGGTATTCCTCATGTGGATATGCGAAAAGAAGCCGTAGCGATATAACGCGTTCATTGCTAGGTTAACTAATTCAAAGATAGATAAACTAAAAAGACGCGATACCTTCGCGTCTTTAGCTCATTTGAAGCATCTACTTATTGCGCCCAAAGGTCCCATCCGATAAGCGGAAAAACATGACGGACCGGCCGCTTTTTTCTAGTTGCAGCATATCCAACTCGCCTTCATCGCTAAGCTTAAAGCGAATCAATTGTCCTTGTTTAATTTGGCTCAGCGGCTTATCACTGCCTTCGATTTTTACTAGAGCGCTAAGATCCGCCATCGAGAGCTTATTACTTCTGAAAACCTGCGCTAACGTGTCACCATTTTTAACCGTGTACTCTTTCCAGTCTTCGGATTTCGGCCCAGAATTCTGAGAGGTTCTTTGCTGGCTTAGACTCTGTGCATTCAGCTGAATCGCTACGCGCTGATGATCGACCTCAGCTTGCTCAACTGATTGTTCTGTTTTATTCGGCAAAGGAATAACAAGGAGTACCAGAATCAATGGCACTAAAACCATCAAAGCTCGCTGATGGAATTTCGGTAGGCGCAGCCAAAACTGCTTAACAGGCTGTATACGCTCCAACCATTGCTCTTTGTTGAACGGCTGCTTCCAGTCGATAGCAGCGAATTTTTGTTTAACCAATTCGACATAGTCGACTTGCTGCTTTTTCTTTCTGCGACGATTCATTTTAATGAGTCCCTTAATACTTCTACTGCCAGTATAAAAATACCGACGCGGAGAGTATATGTTTTTCACTAAACTAAAATGGAATTTGGATTAAATTAGCAGAAATTTCACTTGGAGTAAGAGATAAGTCACACCCTGGCCGCCTCAATTAAGCATTCAGTCGCAATCATTTAAACCTAAGCTCGAAACTGATATCCTGTTGCCTTTATCACTCCTAACAAGAGCGACATTCATGTCTGAAATTAAATTTGAAACTGCAGAACAAAAAGCAAGCTACGGCATTGGTCTGCAAATGGGTCAGCAACTTGCAGGTTCTGGTCTTGAAGGTCTTAGCGTTGATGCTATCGCAGCGGGTATTGCAACAGCACTAACTGGTGACATGCCATCAATCGAAATTGATGAAATCAACAAAGCACTACAAGAACTTCACACTCGTGCAGAAACCGCTCGCCAAGAAGCAGCGAAAATTGCAGCAGCAGAAGGCGAAGCGTTCCTAAAAGACAACGCACTACGCCCTGAAGTTAACGTTCTAGACTCTGGCCTTCAGTACGAAATCATTTCTGAAGGTACTGGTGCAGTTCCAACAGCAGAAAGCTCAGTTCGCGTTCACTACCACGGTGAGCTAACTGACGGTACTGTATTCGATAGCTCTGTATCTCGCGGTCAACCAGCTGAATTCCCTGTTACAGGCGTAATCAAAGGCTGGGTAGAAGCACTACAACTAATGCCTGTTGGTTCTAAGTGGAAACTATACGTACCACAAGACCTTGCGTACGGTGAGCGTGGCGCTGGTGCAGCTATCCCTCCATTCGCAGCACTAGTTTTCGAAGTAGAACTACTAGATATTCTTTAATTGAAACCATTTTCAATTATGATTTAATAAAACGGCGCATTAGCGCCGTTTTTTTGTCTAAACTGAAAAGACTTTCTCACCTCTAAACCTTTCATTCTGATAGCCTTTAAAACAATAAAATCACGTTAAAAACGCTCAACCTTCGGAGGTACTATGCGTAAAACACTCCTGACTCTGGCACTCTTATCAATGAACATTGGTAGTGCACACGCATTCTTAGATTCCGTCACGCAAAAAAGTAAAGAAAGTGGCCTAATGGATATGGTAGGTAGTAGCCTGAACACTGAATCATCTCCATTGACAGACATGCTAACTAGCCAATTACCTGTATCTACAGAACAAGCGGCTGGAGGTAGTGGCGCACTACTCGCTTTGGCTCAAAGCCAGCTTTCACAAGAAAATAGCAGTGAATTACAGTCTTTGATTCCTGGGCTTTCAAACTTGCAAGGAGCACAAAGCTTACTAGGGAATATTGAGAATATTAGTGCAGTAAAAAGTGCATTCGATACGTTGGGTTTAGATCCCTCTATGATCAGTCAGTTTGCTCCAGTAATTCTGGATTACCTAAATAAGCAAGGCGCTAGCGAGGGACTTCTAAGTTCGTTGGGCGGGTTGTGGAATACTAGTAAATAAGCGCAAGTGAGAATCACTTTTAGCAGAAGTCTGTATATATTAAAACGATATGCAGACTGAAAAAATAAAGATTTACTGAATCGCAGATACAAAAAAGCCGAGCTAACGCTCGGCTTTCTCGTTCTTACGAACTGATTACTCAGCAGCTTCTTCAGCAGCTGGGCGATCTACAAGCTCAATGTAAGCCATTGGAGCTTTATCACCAGCACGGAAGCCAGCTTTTAGGATACGAGTGTAACCGCCCTGACGAGCAGCAAAACGCGGACCTAGTTCGTTAAATAGTTTTGCAACTACTTCGTTGTCACGAGTACGTGCAAATGCTAGACGACGGTTAGCAACACTGTCAGTCTTAGCTAGTGTAATCAAAGGCTCAACTACGCGACGTAGCTCTTTTGCTTTTGGCAAAGTAGTCTTGATAACTTCATGACGTACTAGAGAGCTAGCCATGTTGCTGAACATCGCTTTGCGATGTGAGCTGTTGCGGTTGAGTTGACGACCACTCTTACGATGGCGCATGACCTAATCCTTCTAACTAGTATCGATTAATCTTCAGCGATTGATGCAGGTGGCCAGTTTTCTAGGCGCATGCCCAGAGACAGACCACGTGACGCAAGTACGTCTTTAATCTCAGTAAGAGATTTTTTACCAAGGTTAGGCGTTTTAAGTAGCTCAACCTCAGTACGTTGTACTAGATCACCGATGTAGTGAATCGCTTCTGCTTTCAGACAGTTAGCAGAGCGAACTGTTAGTTCAAGATCGTCTACAGGACGCAGTAGGATCGGATCGAATTCTGGCTTCTCTTCTTTCTCCTCAGGAACTCGTACATCACGAAGATCTACGAATGCATCCAATTGTTCAGCTAGGATTGTAGCTGCACGACGGATTGCTTCCTCAGGTTCTAGAGTACCGTTTGTTTCCATATCGATAACAAGCTTGTCTAGATCAGTGCGCTGTTCTACACGAGCTGCTTCTACAGCGTAGGCAATTTTGTCTACTGGGCTGTAAGTAGCATCTACTAGTAGGCGACCGATTGGACGCTCGTCTTCTTCGTTATGGATACGCGCAGAAGCTGGAACATAACCACGACCACGTTCTACTTTAATACGCATTGCGATTTCAGCGTTGTCATCCGTTAGGTGACAAATAACGTGTTCAGGGTTAGCGATCTCTACATCACCATCATGGGTGATGTCACCTGCAACCACAGGGCCCGAGCCTGATTTGTTCAAAGTAATGAACACTTCATCTTTGCCTTCAGCAACACGCACTGCCAAACCTTTAAGGTTTAGAAGGATTTCAAGAATATCTTCTTGTACACCTTCTTTAGTGCTGTACTCGTGAAGTACGCCTTCAATTTCTACTTCTGTCACTGCACAACCAGGCATAGAAGATAGAAGAATGCGGCGAAGTGCATTACCCAGAGTATGACCAAAGCCACGCTCTAATGGCTCAAGAGTTACTTTTGCGTGAGTCGAGCTGATTTGTTCGATGTCAACTAGACGTGGCTTAAGAAATTCTGTTACAGAACCCTGCATTGTGTCCTCTCTTTAGTTTAAACCTTACTTAGAGTAAAGCTCGACGATCAATTGTTCGTTGATGTCAGCTGATAGATCAGAACGCTCAGGCATACGCTTGAATGTACCTTCCATCTTGCCACCATCTACTTCAATCCAAGTTGGTTTTTCACGTTGTTCAGCAACTTCTAGAGCCGCTTTAATACGAGCTTGCTGTTTAGCTTTCTCGCGGATAGAAACAACGTCATTAGCCGCTACTTTGAAAGAAGGAACGTTTACAACTTTACCGTTTACTAGGATAGCTTTGTGGCTAACTAGCTGACGTGCTTCTGCGCGAGTTGCACCAAAGCCCATGCGGTAAACTACGTTATCAAGACGACCTTCAAGAAGCTGAAGTAGGTTTTCACCAGTGTTGCCTTTTAGGCGAGCAGCTTCTTTGTAGTAGTTACGGAATTGTTTTTCTAGAACGCCGTACATACGACGTACTTTTTGCTTCTCACGAAGCTGAACGCCATACTCAGATAGACGACCGCGACGAGCGCCGTGTACACCTGGTGCGTTATCAATTTTACACTTGGTATCGATCGCGCGAACACCAGACTTAAGGAATAAGTCAGTGCCTTCACGACGGCTAAGCTTCAGCTTAGGACCCAAATATCTTGCCATGATTCTTCTCCAATTGTCCTAGAAACGTTATACGCGACGTTTCTTAGGTGGACGACAACCGTTATGAGGGATTGGTGTAGCATCAACGATGTTTGTGATGCGGAAACCAGCGGCGTTTAGTGCACGAACAGTAGATTCGCGACCTGGACCAGGACCCTTAACCATAACTTCCAAGTTCTTTAGGCCGTATTCTTTAGCCATTTCAGCACAACGCTCAGCAGCAACCTGTGCAGCGAACGGAGTAGACTTACGAGAACCACGGAAACCAGAACCACCTGCAGTAGCCCATGCAAGAGCGTTACCTTGACGGTCAGTAATGGTTACGATTGTGTTATTGAAAGAAGCATGGATGTGCGCAACGCCATCTGCAACTTGCTTGCGTACGCGCTTACGAGCGCGAGTTGGTTGTTTAGCCATTGTACTCTACCTTCCCGATTATTTCTTGATCGGCTTACGCGGACCCTTACGGGTGCGAGCGTTGGTTTTAGTACGCTGTCCACGTAGTGGTAGACTGCGACGATGACGAAGACCACGGTAACAGCCAAGGTCCATAAGACGCTTGATGTTCATAGATACTTCACGACGTAGATCACCTTCTACAGTGTACTTAGCTACACCATCACGCAGTTGATCGATCTGCTCTTCAGTTAGTTCACTGATCTTAACATTTTCAGCAATACCCACTTCAGCTAGGATAGCTTGAGAGCGAGTTTTACCGATGCCGTAGATCGCTGTTAGAGCGATTACTGCATGTTTCTGATCAGGAATGTTAATGCCTGCTATACGGGCCATTATTCACTCCTAAGTGTTTCTATAAAAGAATTAGCCGCAGCAAAGCCCGTTATGGATACGCTGCGGAATACTACTTCTTTTGCACGCAAAAGGTAGGCCGAGGAATATACTCGACCCAACCTTCATTTTCAAGTAAAAATTTCTGCTAATTAGCCTTGGCGCTGTTTGTGCTTTGGCTCACTGCAAATCACGCGAACGACACCGTTACGCTTGATTACTTTACAGTTACGGCAGATTTTTTTAACGGAAGCACGAACTTTCATTGCTAAACTCCGTAAATGAAACTGAGTCTACCGCCGGATTAACGGCCGTAGCCTTTCAGATTCGCTTTCTTCAACACAGAATCATACTGTTGAGACATCAGATGAGTCTGTACCTGTGCCATAAAGTCCATAATTACAACAACTACGATTAGTAGCGATGTACCGCCGAAGTAGAAACGTACGTTCCACGCGACCATCATGAACTCGGGAATCAGACAGATAAAGGTAATGTACAGTGCACCAGCAAGGGTTAAACGTGTCATTACTTTATCAATGTACTTCGCTGTCTGCTCACCTGGGCGGATACCGGGTACGAATGCACCAGACTTCTTCAAGTTATCTGCTGTTTCACGCGGGTTGAAAACCAACGCCGTGTAGAAGAAACAGAAGAAGATAATTGCTGCTGCATAAAGCATTACATACAACGGTTGACCTGGGCTAAGAGCCAAAGACACGTCAGTTAACCAACCGAACGCGCTGCTCTCGCCGTTTTGACCAAACCACTGAGCCAATGTTCCTGGGAACAAGATAATGCTTGATGCAAAAATCGCTGGAATTACACCTGCCATGTTAATTTTAAGAGGCAGATGCGAGCTTTGCGCAGCAAATACTTTACGACCTTGTTGACGCTTCGCGTAGTTAACGACGATTCGGCGTTGACCACGTTCCATGAAAACAACGAAGTAAATGACTGCAAAAGCTAATACCGCGATTAGCAACAGAAGAAGTACATGCAATTCACCTTGACGCGCTTGCTCGATTGTTTGACCGATTGCAGAAGGCAATCCAGCAACAATACCTGCAAAAATCAGTATCGAAATACCGTTACCAATTCCTCGCTCTGTAATTTGTTCACCTAACCACATTAAGAACATGGTACCGGTTACTAAACTTACGGTCGCAATTAGCGTAAACATGGTTTGGTTGATAACAACCAGATTGTCGACCATGTTTGGTAGGCCAGTTGCAATACCTATAGCTTGGAAGGTTGCAAGTACAAGCGTGCCGTAGCGTGTGTATTGGCTGATCTTACGACGGCCTGCTTCACCCTCTTTTTTGAGTTCAGCTAACGCTGGATGAACTACAGTTAGCAATTGGACAACAATAGATGCCGAAATATACGGCATGATGCCCAATGCTAATATAGATGCACGCTCAAGAGCACCACCGGAGAACATGTTAAACATTTCAACGATGGTACCTTTTTGCTGTTCGAACAAATCGGCAAGTACAGCAGCGTCAATACCAGGAATCGGCACAAAGGAGCCGGCTCGGAATACTAAAAGTGCACCAATTACGAATAACAAGCGCGACTTCAGTTCACTTAAGCCGCTCTGAGCACTACGAAAATCTTGTCCTGGTTTCTTAGCCATCTGTACCTCGTTCCTCGAGATTATTCCTCGATTTTACCGCCTGCAGCTTCGATTGCAGCTTTAGCGCCTTTAGTCACACGTAGACCTTTCACAGTCACTGCTTTGTTGATTTCACCAGAAAGAACAACTTTTACAAATTCGATGTTCTTAGTGATGATGTTAGCAGCTTTAAGACTGTTTAGATCAACTACGTCACCAGAAACTTTCGCTAGCTCAGCTAGACGAACTTCAGCAGACACTAGGCTCTTACGAGAAGTGAAACCGAATTTTGGTAGACGTTGTTTCAGAGGCATCTGACCGCCTTCGAAACCTGGACGAACACTGCCGCCAGAACGTGATTTTTGACCTTTGTGACCACGGCCACCAGTTTTACCTAGGCCTGAACCGATACCACGACCTACTCGCTTCGCAGAAGTTTTCGCGCCAGCAGCCGGTGCTAGAGTATTCAAACGCATTCTGATTACTCCTCAACTTTAACCATGTAGTAAACCTTGTTGATCATACCGCGAATACACGGAGTATCTTCAAGTTCTACTGTGTGGTTGATTTTACGAAGACCTAGACCGCGCAAAGTAGCTTTGTGCTTTGGCAGACGACCAATTGAGCTTTTAGTTTGAGTTACTTTAATAGTTGCCATGGTGTTCTTACTCCGAAATAGATTCAACAGTTAGACCACGTTTAGCAGCAACCATTTCTGGTGACTTCATGCTACCTAGTGCATCGATCGTTGCACGAACGATGTTGATAGGGTTCGTAGAACCGTACGCTTTAGATAGTACGTTGTGTACACCAGCAACTTCTAGTACTGCACGCATCGCACCACCTGCGATAACACCAGTACCTTCTGCAGCAGGCTGCATGTAAACTTTAGAGCCCGAATGGCGACCTTTCACTGGGTGGTGAAGAGTGCCTTCGTTTAGAGCGATCGTAGTCATGTTACGACGCGCTTTTTCCATTGCTTTTTGAATCGCTGCAGGTACTTCACGAGCTTTGCCGTAACCGAAACCTACACGACCATTACCGTCACCAACTACTGTTAGTGCAGTGAAGCTCATGATTCGACCGCCTTTAACCGTCTTAGATACGCGGTTAACTGCGATTAGCTTTTCTTGCAAATCATTCGCTTGAACTTGTTGTTCTTTAGCCATCTTCCAACCCTACCTTAGAATTTCAGACCAGCTTCGCGAGCAGATTCTGCTAGCGCCGCTACTCGACCGTGGTATTGGAAACCAGAACGATCAAATGCAACTGCAGTTACGCCCTTCTCAAGAGCGCGCTCAGCAATAGCTTTACCCACTGCTTTAGCTGCATCAACGTTACCAGTGTATTTCACTTGCTCACGGATCGCTTTTTCTACAGTAGAAGCTGCTGCGATAACCTCAGAGCCGTTAGCCGCGATAACCTGTGCGTACACGTGACGAGGAGTACGGTGTACAACTAGGCGAGTCGCACCCAGTTCTGCAATCTTACGACGTGCACGTGTAGCACGACGGATGCGAGATGCTTTCTTATCCATAGTGTTACCTTACTTCTTCTTAGCTTCTTTAGTACGCACATTTTCATCTGCGTAACGAACACCTTTGCCTTTGTATGGCTCAGGCTCACGGTAAGAACGAATGTCAGCCGCAACTTGACCAACTAGTTGCTTGTCAGCACCAGTGATCACGATTTCAGTTTGGCTTGGACATTCAGCTTTAATACCCGCTGGCAACTCGTGCTCAACTGGGTGTGAGAAGCCTAGTGTTAGACCTACAGCGTTGCCTTTGATAGCAGCACGGTAACCTACACCTTTAAGAGTTAGCTTCTTAGTAAAGCCTTCAGTAACACCAACAACCATGTTGTTAACTAGAGCGCGAGCAGTACCTGCTTGAGCCCATGCGTTAGCAACACCTTCTTTAGGACCGAAAGTCAGGTTATTTTCTTCCTGAGCGATTACAACTGCATCGTTAAGAACGCGAGTTAGTTCGCCTTTCGCACCTTTTACAGTGATTTCTTGGCCGTTTAGTTTCACCTCTACGCCAGCTGGAATAGCGACAGGTGCTTTTGCAACACGAGACATAGTCTACTCCTTATTAAGCTACGTAAGCGATGATTTCACCACCAAGACCTGCTTTACGTGCAGCGCGGTCTGACATAAGACCCTTGGAAGTTGAAACGATAGCAATACCAAGACCACCCATTACAGAAGGAAGTTCATCTTTCTTCTTGTAAACACGTAGACCTGGACGAGAAACACGTTTAAGTTGCTCGATTACTGGTTTAGCTTGGAAGTACTTAAGTGTAACTTCTAGCTCAGGTTTTGCTTCGCCTTCAACAGCGAAGTCAACGATGTAACCTTCAGCTTTTAGTAGTGCAGCAATTGCAACTTTAAGCTTTGAAGAAGGCATTTTTACAGCAACTTTGTTTGCTGCCTGACCGTTACGAACGCGGGTCAGCATATCCGAAATCGGATCTTGCATGCTCATATGATTTACTCCAAATGATTAAGTGGCAATTACCAGCTAGCCTTACGAAGACCCGGAATCTCGCCTTTCATGCAAGCTTCACGAACCTTAATACGGCTTAGACCGAACTTACGTAGGTAACCGTGTGGACGACCAGTTTGGTTGCAACGGTTGCGCTGACGTGATGCACTTGAATCACGTGGAAGAGATTGCAGTGTAAGAACCGCGTTCCAACGATCTTCTTCAGATGCGTTTACATCGCTGATGATAGCTTTTAGCGCTGCACGCTTTTCAGCGAACTTAGCTACTAGCTGTGCACGTTTAGCTTCACGTGCTTTCATTGATTGTTTAGCCATAACAGTAACCCTTCACCTTACTTACGGAATGGGAAGTTAAAGGCAGCCAGCAGAGCACGGCCTTCCTCATCAGTACCAGCAGACGTCGTAATAGTGATGTCTAAACCGCGTACACGATCAACTTTATCAAAGTCGATTTCCGGGAAGATGATTTGCTCGCGAACGCCCATGCTGTAGTTACCGCGACCGTCAAAAGACTTAGCGCTAACACCACGGAAGTCACGTACACGTGGAAGAGCGATGTTAATTAAACGCTCAAGAAAATCCCACATACGTTCGCCACGCAAGGTTACTTTACAACCGATAGGGTAGCCTTCACGGATTTTGAAACCTGCAACAGATTTGCGCGCTTTTGTGATAAGTGGCTTTTGACCAGAGATCGTTGCCATATCAGACGCTGCATTTTCTAGCAGTTTCTTATCGTTGATTGCTTCACCAACACCCATGTTTAGGGTGATTTTCTCGATTCTAGGGACTTGCATGACGCTTGTGTAACCGAACTGTTTGGTCAGTTCAGCGACTACAGACGACTTGTAGTAATCATGCAGTTTCGCCATAGTAGAACTCCAAATTACTTCTATTAGTTAGAAACGGTTTCGCCGTTAGACTTGAAGAAACGAACTTTTTTGCCGTCTTCAAAACGGAAACCGATACGGTCAGCTTTACCAGTAGCTGCGTTGAAAATCGCCACGTTAGAAACGTCGATTGCTGCTTCTTGCTCTACGATACCGCCTTGGATACCCATAGCTGGAACAGGTTTCTGATGCTTCTTAACTAGGTTGATACCTTCAACGATAACTTTACCAGTTGCTAGAACCTTAGTTACTTTACCTTTCTTGCCTTTGTCTTTACCAGCAAGAACGATTACTTCGTCATTACGACGGATTTTAGCTGCCATTTCTACGTGCTCCTTACAGAACTTCTGGAGCCAGTGAAACGATCTTCATGAACTTATCGCCACGAAGTTCGCGTGTCACAGGACCAAAGATACGTGTACCGATTGGTTGCTCAGTATTGTCGTTTAGCAATACGCAAGCATTTCGGTCGAAGCGAATGACAGAACCGTCAGGACGACGTACGCCTTTACGGGTGCGCACTACCACCGCCTTCAGAACATCACCTTTTTTAACTTTACCGCGAGGGATTGCTTCCTTCACAGTAACTTTGATGACGTCACCGATATGTGCATAACGGCGGTGAGAGCCACCCAGAACCTTAATACACATTACGCTGCGTGCGCCTGAGTTATCAGCTGCGTCCAGCATACTTTGCATTTGGATCATGTTAGTGCTCCGCTAAATATTAATAACTAGACCCATCACGGGTCGGGCTGCCTCTTTAAAAGGGACGCGAATTGTACCACCCTTTTTTGTGATTGGGTAGTCAAAAAATAAACGGCTCCAAAAATATTTTGGAGCCGCTTTAGTTTCATAGAATTAACGAGATTAAATCTTCGCCTTTTCTAGAACTTTTACCAAAGTCCAAGACTTAGTCTTAGACAGTGGACGACACTCTGCGATTTCAACTGTGTCGCCTAGGCCACACTCGTTGTTCTCGTCATGTGCGTGTACTTTAGTCGTACGTTTTACGTATTTACCGTAGATTGGGTGTTTTACGAAACGCTCGATAGCAACAGTGATAGACTTGTCCATCTTATCGCTAACAACACGACCTTGTTGAGTACGTTTTACTTCGCTCATTATGCGCCTGCCTTCTCAGTCAAAACAGTTTTCACACGTGCGATATCACGGCGTACAGCTTTCAGAGTATGAGTTTGCTGTAGTTGACCAGTCGCAGCTTGCATGCGCAAGTTGAACTGTTCACGTAGCAAATTCATTAGCTCAGCGTTAAGCTCTTCAACGCTTTTCTCGCGTAGATCTTGTGCTTTCATCACATCACCTGCTTAGTTACAAATGTAGTTTTGAAAGGCAGTTTACGTGCCGCAAGACGGAACGCTTCACGTGCCAATTCTTCAGGTACACCACCCATTTCGTACATAACCTTACCAGGTTGGATTTGGGCTACCCAGTACTCAACGTTACCTTTACCCTTACCTTGACGAACTTCAAGTGGTTTTTCTGTGATTGGTTTGTCTGGGAACACACGGATCCAGATTTTACCTTGACGCTTAACGTGACGTGTCATTGCACGACGTGCCGCTTCGATTTGACGAGCAGTTAGACGACCACGGCCAACAGCTTTAAGACCGAATTCGCCGAAGCTTACATCAGTACCTTTAGCTAGACCACGGTTACGACCAGTCTGAACCTTACGGAACTTAGTACGTTTAGGTTGTAGCATCTGTCGACTCCTTACTTACGGCCTTTACGCTGCTTCTTAGGCTTGTCGCCTTTAGGCTCTACAGCGTTAGCTGCTGGCATACCACCTAGGATTTCACCTTTGAAGATCCAAGTTTTAATGCCGATCACACCGTATTGAGTGTGAGCCGAAGAAGTTGCGTAATCAATGTCAGCACGTAGAGTGTGTAGAGGCACACGGCCTTCACGGTACCACTCTGAACGTGCGATTTCAGCGCCGCCTAGACGACCGCTTACTTCCACTTTGATACCTTTAGCGCCTAGGCGCATAGCGTTTTGTACTGCGCGCTTCATAGCACGACGGAACATAACACGACGCTCTAGCTGAGACGCGATGCTGTCACCAACAAGTTGCGCATCTAGTTCAGGCTTACGTACTTCAGCGATGTTAATTTGCGCTGGTACACCTGCAATTTTAGCTACAGCTGCGCGTAGCTTCTCAACGTCTTCACCTTTCTTACCGATAACAACGCCTGGACGAGCAGTGTGAATAGTCACACGGATGCTCTTAGCAGGACGCTCGATAACGATACGTGATAGAGACGCTTTTTTCAGTTCACTTGTAAGGAACTGACGTACCTTGAAGTCGCCGTCTAGGTTGTCAGCGAAATCTTTGGTGTTAGCAAACCATGTAGCATTCCAAGGCTTAACGATGCCTAGACGAATACCATTTGGATGTACTTTTTGACCCATTGCTTACTCTCCTAGTCTCTAGCGATCTGCTACAACAACAGTGATGTGGCTTGAACGCTTCAAGATACGATCCGCACGACCTTTAGCACGAGGCATAATACGCTTCATGGTTGGGCCTTCATCTACAAAGATTTTTGCGACATTCAGATCGTCAATATCTGCACCTTCGTTGTGCTCCGCGTTAGCGATAGCAGACTCTAGAACTTTCTTAACTAGTGCAGCAGCTTTTTTGTTGCTGAACGTTAGGATTTCTAGAGCTTGGTCAACAGATTTACCACGGATTAGATCCGCAACTAAGCGAGCTTTCTGAGGCGAAATGCGAGCAAAGTTATGTTTAGCAATTGCTTCCATTATTTACTCCTTAGCGCTTCTTAGCTTTCTTATCCGCAGCGTGACCGCGGTAAGTACGTGTTGGTGCGAATTCACCCAGTTTGTGACCGATCATTTCATCAGTTACAAATACTGGTACGTGCTGACGACCATTATGGACAGCGATGGTCAAACCGATCATCGTAGGGATGATCATTGAACGACGGGACCAAGTCTTAATAGGCTTTTTGTCTCCGCTTTCCACCGCTTTCTCTACCTTCTTCAGCAAGTGTAGGTCAATAAAAGGACCTTTCTTGAGAGAACGTGGCATGGCGATTCCTCTTTATATAGATTACTTGTTACGACGACGTACGATGTACTTGTCAGTGCGTTTGTTCTTACGAGTCTTGAAGCCTTTAGTAGGCATACCCCAAGGAGATACTGGGTGACGACCACCAGAAGTACGGCCTTCACCACCACCGTGTGGGTGGTCAATCGGGTTCATTACAACACCACGAACCGTTGGACGGATACCGCGATGACGTGATGCACCTGCTTTACCAAGTTCACGTAGCATGTGCTCAGAGTTACCAACTTCACCGATTGTTGCACGGCCTTCAGAAAGAACTTTGCGCATCTCGCCAGAACGTAGACGGATAGTTACGTACGCACCGTCGCGAGCAACGATTTGAGCGTAAGCACCAGCCGAACGAGCTAGCTGACCACCTTTACCAGGCTTAAGTTCAACGTTATGTACTGTTGAACCTACTGGGATATTACGCATTGGTAGAGTGTTACCAGCTTTGATTGGTGCATCAACACCAGACTGAATAACATCACCAGCTACAACACCTTTAGGTGCTAGGATGTAGCGACGCTCACCGTCTTTGTAAAGAACTAGAGCAATGTTTGCGCTACGGTTTGGATCGTATTCAAGACGCTCAACTGTCGCTGGAATACCATCTTTAGTACGTTTGAAGTCAACTACACGGTAGTGGTGCTTGTGACCACCGCCGATGTGACGTACTGTGATACGACCCTTGTTGTTACGACCACCGTTCTTAGAGTTTTTCTCTAGAAGAGGTGCGTATGGCTTGCCCTTGTGTAGGTCAGCGTTAACAACTTTAACAACGTGACGACGACCAGGGGAAGTCGGCTTACATTTAACAATAGCCATTTTTAACTACTCCTGTTATTCCGCGCCGCCAACGAAGTCAAGATCTTGACCTTCTTTCAAAGTAACGTACGCTTTCTTAACGTCGCTGCGGCGACCTTGGCGTAGACCTTGACGTTTGGTCTTACCCTTAGTGATAAGAGTATTTACAGACTTAACTTCAACTTCAAATAGCTTTTCTACAGCTGCTTTGATCTCTTTTTTAGTCGCATCTTTAGCTACTTTGAAAACGATAGTGTTCGCTTTCTCAGCTGCCATAGTTGCTTTTTCAGAGATGTGCGGTGCACGTAGAACTTTTAGGATACGCTCTTCAGTGATCATGCTAGCATTTCCTCTACTTGCTTAACTGCTTCTGCAGTCATTACAACTTTGTCAAACGCGATTAGAGATACTGGATCGATACCAGCAACATCACGTGCGTCAACTTTGTATAGGTTACGAGCAGCTAGGAATAGATTCTCATCTACTTCGCTAGTCACGATTAGAGCGTCAGTTAGCTCAAGCTCTTTAAGCTTAGCAACTAGCTCTTTAGTCTTTGGTGCTTCAACTGAGAAGTTATCAACAACGATTAGACGCTCTTGACGAACAAGCTCAGAAAGAATGCTCTTCATAGCACCACGGTACATTTTTTTGTTTACTTTTTGGCTGTGATCTTGTGGTTTCGCAGCAAAAGTAACACCACCTGTACGCCAGATTGGGCTACGGATTGTACCAGCACGCGCACGGCCAGTACCTTTTTGACGCCATGGCTTAGCGCCACCGCCAGAAACTTCTGAACGTGTTTTTTGAGCACGAGTACCTTGACGAGCACCTGCTGCGTACGCAACAACTACTTGGTGTACAAGAGCTTCGTTAAACTCACGTCCGAAAGTAGTTTCGGAAACAGTTAGTGCATCGGCACCTTTAACCATTAGTTCCATTACTTACTCCTGAGACGTTATGCTTTAACAGCTGGTTTAACGATCACGTTGCCGCCAGTTGCGCCTGGGACTGCACCTTTAATAAGAAGCAGGTTGCGCTCAGCGTCAACACGTACGATCTCTAGGTTTTGAGTCGTTACACGCTCAGCACCCATGTGACCTGCCATTTTCTTGCCTTTAAATACGCGACCTGGAGTCTGACATTGACCGATAGAACCAGGAGCACGGTGAGACAATGAGTTACCGTGAGTCATATCTTGAGTACGGAAGTTCCAACGCTTAACAGCGCCTTGGAAACCTTTACCCTTAGATGTACCAGTAACGTCTACTTTCTTAGTTTCGTTGAATAGTTCAACAGTTAGTTCTGAACCAACTTCGAACTCTTCGCCGTTTTCTAAACGGAATTCCCAAAGACCGCGACCAGCTTCAACGCCAGCTTTAGCAAAGTGACCTGCTTCAGCTTTGTTTACGCGGTTAGCTTTCTTAGAACCAGCTGTAACCTGGATTGCTGCGTAGCCGTCAGTTTCAAGAGTTTTCACTTGAGAAACACGGTTAGCTTCAACCTCAACAACAGTTACTGGGATAGAAACGCCTTCTTCAGTAAATACGCGGGTCATGCCCACTTTACGACCGATTAGACCAATCATACTTCTAATCTCCCTTAACCTAGGCTAATTTGAACGTCAACGCCCGCAGCAAGGTCTAGACGCATTAGAGCATCAACAGTCTTGTCTGTTGGCTCAACGATGTCGATTAGACGCTTGTGAGTACGGATTTCGTACTGGTCACGTGCTTTCTTGTTAACGTGTGGAGAGATAAGAACTGTGAAACGCTCTTTACGAGTTGGCAGTGGGATTGGACCACGAACCTGTGCGCCAGTGCGCTTAGCTGTTTCAACGATTTCCGCTGTAGAAGCATCGATTAGTTTGTAATCGAAAGCTTTTAGGCGGATACGGATACGTTGGTTCTGCATGAGACAGAGCTCCAAATTTAATAAATTACACAAACAATATCGCCACTCAAACTCGTCAAGACGAGAGAATGCCGATTGATTTATGTGAAACCGTAGCATCCAAGATTAGGACGCATTGTCAGTTAATTTTCGATTAACTATCCCTATATGCCAAAGTCACCTTTGAGGATAGTTTTTCCGAAGAAAAGATAGCTAATTGTATTAACCGCGAACATAAGCTGAGTATACATTACCTCACAAATCCTTAGATTTGCTCGCTCCTCACTGCTCATTGGTTCACAACTGGCTTAACCAGTGCGCTGCATTATACAGATCACACTTTAGGTTGCAAGCGCTGAGTGAAAAATAATCGGGAATATTCCAAACCCCATACATTCCTCTTCGCTTGGTAGCCATTAAACAAAAAGGACGCCGAAGCGTCCTTTTCTAAACTGTAATCGTAATAGCGGCTGCTATTATTTCTTACCGCTTGATAGTGCACCGAAACGCTTGTTGAAGCGATCAACACGGCCGCCTGTATCAACGATACGTTGCTTACCAGTGTAGAATGGGTGACACTTGTCACATACGTCTAGGTGGATAGACTCTTTACCTAGAGTAGAGTTGAACTCAAAAGAGTTGCCGCAAGAACAAGTCGCTTTTACTGCTTTGTATTCTGGGTGGATACCAGCTTTCATGGGATAACCTCAATAGTAGGCCGTGTCGCTATACGAATCTAAGCCGCACACCACACGCAATTAATAATAAAATGGGATACCGCATCAACTAATTGCCGAAGCCATATCTCAAGGCGCGATATAGTAAAGAATCACATTGCTCGGATCAACATATTTGGCAACTTTTTCGCCACTTTTTTAGCCAGACTAATCATAGAGGCACGATTCACGCTGAATCACATAGCTTTACTCGAATTTCCATACCGATTTTAATAGACTCTCATTTCCTTTCCCTCTTTTTAATAGCTAAGAATTTATGCGTCCAACCATTGCTAGAGTGGCATTACCCGTTCCGCTCGACAAACAATTTGATTACGCCATTCCGGGGCACCTGTTTCCGATCATTGGTGGACGCGTTTCCGTACCTTTTGGACGCCAAACCTTAGTCGGCATCGTCACCGCCATGGTGAACCACTCCGACTTTCCTAAAGAGCAGCTTAAGCCAATCAAAGCGGTATTAGACTCCCAACCGATATGGCCAGAGACGCTTTATTCTCTGCTAAATTGGTGCAGCCAGTTCTATCAGTACCCTCTAGGTGACACTCTACACAATGCAATGCCTGCCGCGCTGAGGAAAGGCAAACCGGCCGACTTTGCAACGCTACAAGAATGGCAACTGACAGAAGCAGGAAGAAATAAGCTCATGCAAGGGCTTGGGCGTGCAGTAAAACAACAGCGTGCACTCCAAATGATGGTCAACGGCCCAATCTCGCATCAAGAACTCTTGGATCAAGAAGTAAACTCGACCATCTTAAAAAATCTCGAAGAAAAAGGTTGGGTCGAGCGTATCGAGAAAAAGCCGGTTATTACGAAATGGAGTCAAAATGTAGAGTGCACGGTAGAGAAACCAAAGCTTAACCATGAACAAGCACTCGCGATTGCAAGCGTAAATAGCCAAACAGGCTTTGCTTGCTATTTATTAGAGGGGGTAACTGGCTCTGGTAAAACAGAAGTTTACTTAAACCTTATCAAGCCCGTCCTAGAGCAAGGGAAACAGGCATTAGTTTTAGTACCTGAGATCGGTCTAACGCCCCAAACCATCAACCGCTTTAAACATCGATTTAATGTCCCGGTAGATGTGATTCATTCCGGTTTGAATGAAACAGAGCGTTTGAACGCCTGGTTATCGGCTCGCGATAAAGCCGCGGGGATCATCATTGGTACGCGCTCAGCCCTACTGACACCTTTTGCTGATTTGGGGATTATTATCGTTGATGAAGAGCATGACTCCTCTTATAAGCAACAAGACAGCTTGCGTTACCACGCTCGTGATGTTGCTGTCATGCGCGCCCATAAAGAGCAAGTGCCGATTGTCCTTGGCTCAGCGACGCCAGCGTTAGAAACCCTACATAATGCACTGTCTGGTAAATATCACCATTTAACACTCACCCAACGAGCTGGCTCTGCCGTGCCAACCACCAATAAAGTGTTAGATGTAAAAGGTCAGTATTTAGAAAGTGGCTTATCCGCCCAACTGATTGCCGAAATGCGCAAACACTTAAAAATGGGTAATCAGGTTATGTTGTTTCTTAACCGCCGAGGTTTCTCGCCCGCTTTGATGTGCCATGAATGTGGTTGGATTGCAGAATGTAAACGCTGTGATGCGTACTATACGTTCCACCATTACAGCAACGAAATACGCTGCCACCACTGCGGCTCACAACAACCTGTCATTCATCAGTGTCAGGGGTGTGGTTCAACTCAACTGGTTACCGTCGGCGTAGGAACTGAGCAGCTCGAACAACAATTGGCTCAGTTATTTCCAGAATACAAAGCCATTCGCATCGACAGAGACAGCACACGTCGCAAAGGCAGCTTGGAAGATGCCCTTGAGTCGATTCGTAAAGGTGAATACCAAATACTGATAGGCACTCAAATGCTGGCTAAGGGGCACCACTTTCCAAATGTAACGCTCGTTGCTCTTTTGGATGTTGATGGCTCTTTGTATAGTAGTGATTTTCGCGCTTCGGAGCGATTAGCTCAGCTGTTTATTCAGGTCGCAGGTCGTGCTGGCCGAGCAAGTAAACCTGGCGAAGTGATCCTGCAAACTCACCATCCTGAGCACAGCTTGCTGCAAGCCCTACTTCAAAAAGACTATCGTCACTTTGCTATGACAGCTCTGGAAGAACGCAAACTGGCTCAGCTTCCGCCTTATAGTTTCTTGACTCTGTTTAAAGCAGAAGCAAACCAAAGTGAGGTAGTTGAAGACTTCTTACGTCAGGTTCGCTTTACCTTAGAATCGCATCCTTTATTTGACGACACTTGCATGGTGCTGGGTCCAACACCATCACCTCTCGCCAAACGTGCAGGCAAATATCGCTGGCAGCTGTTACTTCAAACCCAGCATCGTTCATTGATGCAAAAGTTATTAACCAGTGCCAAACCTGCTATTGAGTTGTTGCCAAATGCCAAGAAAGTTCGCTGGAATTTAGACATAGAGCCACAAGATCTCAGCTAGCAAACGTTTAACTATGTAATGAATTACCATTTAATGTGACGAGCGTCACGACGGGATTGCAATTTTTGTTAAACAGACCGTAACTTTCACTTTAGAAATGAATAGACTATCCAAATTAGAAAAGTCTAAAGTGACTTGTTCGCACAGACTTAGATTAAAACAATGACTATTCCCACAAATTGATGTCGCAGTGAAGAATCCATTTTTCCACTTGTTAACACGAACTGAGCGAAGAGCAAACGCTGCTCTAACTCAGCGTGATTACTATGATTTCAAACCGGAATAACGTCATCTTGGCAAAAAATAAACGAGAGGTTAAAAACTATGGCGACAATGAAGGATGTTGCCCAGCTTGCGGGAGTGTCTACGGCTACGGTATCTCGAGCATTAATGAACCCAGAAAAAGTATCTTCTTCAACGAGAAAAAGAGTAGAAGATGCCGTACTTGAAGCGGGTTATTCTCCAAACTCATTAGCGCGTAACTTACGTAGAAACGAATCAAAAACCATTGTCACTATCGTTCCCGACATCTGTGATCCTTATTTTTCTGAAATTATTCGCGGCATTGAAGATGCTGCCATGGAACATGGCTATCTAGTCCTGCTGGGCGATAGCGGACAACAGAAGAAACGCGAAAGTTCTTTCGTTAACCTCGTATTTACTAAGCAGGCGGATGGAATGCTACTGCTTGGCACAGATCTACCGTTCGATGTCAGTAAGCCAGAACAAAAGAACTTACCTCCGATGGTGATGGCGTGTGAATTTGCGCCAGAGTTAGAACTTCCGACAGTACATATTGACAACCTGACCTCAGCATTTGAAGCGGTGAATTACCTAACCCAATTAGGTCATAAACGCATCGCGCAAATCTCGGGGCCAGATACGGCAATATTGTGTCAGTTCCGCCAGCAAGGCTACCAACAAGCCCTGCGCCGTGCCGGCATCAATAAAGATCCACAATATAGTGTCATTACTGAGTTCTCTTTTGATGGCGGAGCAAAAGCCGTTCGTAAACTGCTCGAATTACCTGAGCCACCAACAGCTATTTTCTGTCACTGTGACACAATGGCCATCGGCGCAATTCAAGAAGCGAAAAAGCTTGGCTTACGAGTACCGCAAGATCTCTCTGTTGTGGGCTTTGATGACATTAACTTCGCTCAGTACTGCGATCCGCCGTTGACCACTATCTCTCAGCCTCGCTATGAGATTGGTCGACAAGCGATGCTAATGATGCTTGAGATGTTAAAAGGCCACGACGTGCATTCAGGCTCGCGTTTGCTTGAAACTAATCTCGTCATTCGCGGAAGTGCAGCGCCACCACAGCGCCCTTAACCTAAAGATTAGGTATTCATACCCAAAGCGGTGCTAAGGCGCCGCTTTTTATTTACCCCTCCTGCTTTTTGTATATCCCCGAATAAATATAAGCGAGAACGGAAACACACTCCTACACTCGGGCGTTGTCGCGCTTTAGCTATCAAGATTCTATCAATAGGGTGTTTTCTCAACTCGTTCTGGATTAACATATTTGCAAGAATCCTTGATGACCAGAAATAACCGTGGCAAATAGAGATTATGTAAGACGGGGGCGAGGTGCCCCAAAAAAGTCGACAAAAAAACAACCGCCGAGAAGAAAAAAACCTTGGCGTAGTGGCCTGCTCGCTATCTTGCTTGTGGGTGGTTTTGGCTATGGTCTTTACCTTTTGAGTAGCGACCCAGAGCCCAAACCACCTGTCGTGAAGCAGCCAACAACCACTGTAAGCAAACCAAAGCCGAAAAAAGATTTGCCGCCACCACCAGAAGAAAAGTGGGAATATGTCGAGTCACTACCGAAACGTGAAGTTGAAGTTGTGGCCAAAGAAATTGAAGTTTCTAAAATTCCTTACATCATGCAATGTGGTGCTTACAAAACCCAGGCGCAAGCAGAAGAGCGTAAGCTTGCAATCGCGTTCCAAGGGATGTCGAGCAAGATTCGTAAGAAAGAAGGCAGTTCATGGTATCGCGTGGTGCTAGGTCCGTATAAGTTCAAACGTGATGCAGAACGTGACCGTCATAAACTGCAACGCGCGAAAATCGAGCCATGTGCGATTTGGAAAGAAAATCTTTAAACTCAGGCCCTAGGAGCTAAGATCCTAGGGCCTTTCTTTTTGCCCCCTTGAATCCCTATTTCCCCTCCCCCATATACTGAATTAAATCCAAAGAGAAATAATCAAGAGGTCGACTGTGACTACCATTGTATCTGTACGTCGAAATAATAAAGTCGTCATCGCGGGTGATGGCCAAGTATCTCTAGGCAATACCGTAATGAAAGGTAATGCGCGCAAAGTTCGCCGCTTATATAACAACCAAGTACTAGCGGGCTTTGCTGGCGGCACTGCGGATGCCTTCACCCTTTTTGAGCGCTTCGAAAGCAAGCTGCAAATGCACCAAGGCCACCTAACTAAGGCTGCGGTTGAGCTAGCCAAAGACTGGCGTAGCGATCGTGCTCTGCGCAAGCTCGAAGCCTTGCTTGCCGTTGCCGACGAAACCGCATCGTTAATCATTACTGGTAATGGTGATGTCGTACAGCCAGAACACGACCTGATTGCGATTGGCTCTGGTGGTGCTTACGCACAAGCAGCCGCAACCGCCCTACTAGAAAACACAGATCTAGATGCTCGTGAGATCGCGGAAAAAGCCCTCAATATCGCGGGTGATATTTGTGTCTTCACTAACCATCACCACACGGTAGAAGAGCTAGACTCAACAATAGAGCCTGAAAAACCAACCGCGTAATCGTAACGAAGTAAGGAAAGAATATGTCTGAAATGACGCCTCGCGAAATCGTTCATGAATTGAACCGCCACATTATCGGTCAAGAAAAAGCCAAGCGTTCGGTTGCGATTGCACTTCGTAACCGCTGGCGCCGTATGCAGCTTGAAGAAAGCTTGCGTGCCGAAGTGACGCCAAAAAACATTTTGATGATTGGTCCTACTGGTGTTGGTAAGACTGAAATAGCACGCCGCCTAGCAAAACTGGCAAATGCACCATTCATCAAAGTTGAAGCGACAAAATTCACAGAAGTGGGTTACGTTGGTAAAGAAGTTGAAACCATCATCCGTGACCTGACTGATGTCGCGGTAAAAATGACGCATCAACAAGCGATGGAAAAAGTAAAATTCCGCGCTGAAGAGCAAGCGGAAGAACGCATTCTTGATGCGCTACTGCCACCAGCACGTGATAGCTGGGGTCAAGCAGAGCAAACGGAAGAGTCTTCTCACACTCGCCAGATCTTCCGTAAGAAACTGCGTGAAGGCCAACTAGACGATAAAGAAATTGAAATCGACGTAGCCGCACCACAAATGGGCGTAGAGATCATGGCGCCCCCAGGTATGGAAGAGATGACTAACCAGCTGCAAGGCATGTTCCAAAACCTGGCAGGCGACACTAAGAAAAAGCGTAAGCTGAAAATCAAAGACGCAATGAAAGCGTTAGCGGAAGAAGAAGCGGCGAAACTGGTAAACCAAGAAGAGCTAAAAGAAGCTGCGATTTTCAACGTTGAAAACAACGGCATCGTATTTATCGATGAGATCGACAAGATCTGTAAACGCGGTGAGAGCTCAGGCCCAGACGTTTCACGCGAAGGTGTTCAGCGCGATCTACTTCCATTGATTGAAGGCAGCACGGTATCAACCAAGCACGGCATGGTAAAAACAGACCACATTCTGTTTGTTGCATCTGGTGCATTCCAAGTGGCAAAACCATCTGACTTGATCCCAGAATTGCAAGGTCGTCTACCAATTCGCGTTGAGCTAGAAGCACTAAGCAGCAACGACTTCAAACGCATTCTGACAGAGCCAAAAGCCTCTCTAACAGAGCAGTACGTTGCGTTGATGAAAACGGAAGATGTGGACATCGAGTTCACAGAAGATGGCATCACGCAAATTGCGGAAGCGGCATGGACGGTCAACGAAAGCACAGAAAACATCGGTGCTCGTCGCTTACACACCGTTATGGAACGCTTAATGGATGAAATCTCTTACGACGCGGCGGAGCAATCTGGCGCGAAGTTTGTTATTGATGCCGCTTATGTGAAAGAGCGCCTAGGCGACACGATTGAAGATGAAGATCTAAGCCGCTTTATTCTTTAATCGTAATCTATCCCACCAAAGCCCAGAGCCTTGTTTCTGGGCTTTTTGTTTAGAATGGCGGTGACTTTGACAACAGCTAAATCAAAGGCCTGGTCATTCTAGCGAGCTCAAGCGAGACTAAGAATCTGCTAACAGCAGACGCCTACTCTTCCGCTCTCACCTTCACCACCGCACAGCCGAACGATAGATTCTGAATCACACTCGTTCCTCGCTGTTCAGAATGACGGTGACTTTGACAACATCTAAATCAAAAGACCTAGTCATTCTAGCGAGCTCCAGCGAGACTAAGAATCTAATAGCAGCGTTCTCCGTATCCTTCACTTTCCAAAAAGAGTGCTATTTTATTGCCTCAAATATCGAAACTGTTTTCCTTCTCCGTCACCCTTTGACTTCTAGTTGAGTTGTTTTAGGTCAATAGCGTATCTGCCTCTTTGTGCTTATACTGGGCACATTGGTTACTAGCACGAAATTTCCATGAAACAATCTTTACAGATCTGGCTTGAAGCCGCTCGCCCAAAAACACTACCTCTGGCATTAGTCTCTATCTTAACGGGTAGCGTACTCGCCTACTCGGCGGGTCATTTTTCACTGACAATTGCCATCATGGCTTTCGTAACCGCGACGTTACTGCAAATTCTGTCCAACCTGGCAAACGACTATGGCGATGCCGTTCAAGGTACAGATAACGACAAACGCCTTGGCCCATTACGAGCGATGCAGTCTGGCGCGGTAAGTGCGAAACAGATGAAACAGGCGATTATCTTTAACATCGTTCTGACCGCCATTTCTGGCTTAGTGTTAGTTTTCTATTCACTAAGCTCACTAGAAAGCATTGTGACGTTTATCGGGCTGGGAATTTTAGCCATTCTCGCAGCCATTGCTTATACCATGGGTAGCAAACCATACGGTTACGTGGGGCTTGGCGATATTTCAGTTTTCTTGTTTTTTGGTCTACTCGGCGTATCCGGTACCTATTTCTTGCATACTGGTCACGTAGATACCACGCTATTCTTACCTGCTCTAGGCTGCGGTTTGCTCGCCGTTGCAGTACTCAACATCAACAATATGCGTGATATCGAGAACGACCGAGAGTGTGGTAAACGCACGGTCGCAGTGCGTTTGGGTCAACGCAAAGCCAAGCAGTACCACTTTGTTTTACTTGGCGGTGCTATTCTTGCCTTTGCGGCTTACTTGTTAATTCAAGACAAACCCGTTTGGATTAGCTTGCCATTTTTACTTAGTATTTATTTCGTGGCCGATCATGGTAAAGCGGTTTGGCATACACAAAAGCCCGCTCAGATAGCACCAATGATGCCAGTCATCGTGAAATGTTCTTTAGTCACCAACGTTTTGTTTGCAACAATTGTGGTAGCTCAAACTCTAGTAAGTTAAAAAAGGATTGTCATTGCATTGACTTAATGCCTAGATATACTCAAAGACAACCAATTTCTGTTTAGAAAGGTACGCTATGGAATACAATACCTCAGCACTCTGTGATATCTACCTCGATCAGGTAGATGTGGTTGAACCAATGTTCAGTAATTTTGGCGGTCGCGCTTCATTTGCCGGGCAAATCACCACCATCAAGTGTTTTGAAGATAATTCGTTGATCCGCGAGACATTAGAGCAAGATGGACTTGGTCGCGTTTTGTTAATTGACGGTGGCGGTTCCCTACGTAAAGCCCTTATCGATGCAGAAATCGCAACTATTGCGGAAGAAAACGAGTGGGAAGGCATTGTCGTTTACGGCTGTGTTCGTGAAGTAGATGAACTTGAAGATATGAACTTAGGCATTCAAGCCCTCGCTTCTATTCCTGTTGGAGCGACCAGCCAGGGTATCGGCGAATTAGATGTACCAGTCAACTTTGGCGGCGTCAGCTTCTTACCTGAAGATTATATTTATGCTGATAGCACTGGGATCATCCTGTCGCCTGAGCCATTGAATATTGATTTAGAGTTGGATGAAGAAGAAGAATAACGAGTCTTAGGTACCTAAGTTATAGGACCTTCTCTTGGCTATCAGAATCGAGCTTGTCCCAACGATTTTCAACTTGCCCAAAACACAAACACCCGCTTAACGCGGGTGTTTTTAATTTGGAATGAAGAAGCCGGATTATTCCACTTCGTCCATTTTGCCAAGTAGTGCACGAATGCGCTCTTGCCATTGCGCATGCTCTTGCTGTGCTTGTTGTGCTTTTTGCTCTAGCTCTTCTCGTTGAGAGCGAAGCTCGTTCGCTTCTTCCGCAAGTTTTGCTTTATCTTCTTTCAGCTCTTCGACTTCCATCTGAAGAAGAGTGATTGTGTCAACTGCAGTTTGAATTTTAGATTCTAGTTGTTCTAGTACTTCAAAAGACATCTTGGCCTACCTATGTTATTCCGTTGGGACGATGTGCGAGATTGATGCACACCTAACCTATATAAGGTTCATTCTACTCAGCGTCGCGATGAGAAACACTCACTATATTCGATATTTTGCATCATTCGGTCAAAAAATCAGCGCAATCTCACTAAACGCTGACTTTTCTTATCGCCGAAGCATTTTTGAGCAAGGATTTTGCCTCCCGCCACGCTGAAAATCGCCCTAAGTATTGATCAAATTCAAGTTAGATAAAGTAAAAGCTCCGCAAAAAGGCAAACGTTTACCCTACGTTGTGATAGAATCGCCGCGCAAACTCTTCTTCCCTCTTGCTTACTTGGAGACATCATGAAACGCGATTTAGCAATGGCATTTTCCCGTGTGACTGAAGGTGCAGCTTTGGCTGGTTACAAATGGCTTGGCCGTGGCGATAAAAATGCAGCCGATGGCGCAGCTGTTGAAGTTATGCGCACCCTACTGAACAAAACAGATATCAGTGGTGAAATTGTCATTGGTGAGGGTGAAATCGATGATGCGCCAATGCTATACATTGGTGAGCAAGTGGGTATTGGTGGTGATGAAGTAGATATCGCTGTCGACCCGATTGAAGGGACGCGTATGACGGCAATGGGACAATCGAACGCACTAGCCGTACTTGCCGCAGGTGAGAAAGGCAGCTTTCTTAAAGCGCCAGATATGTACATGGAAAAACTGGTTGTTGGCCCAGGTGCAAAAGGCGTGATTGACTTAGAAAAGCCGTTAAAAGAGAACCTAGAGAACGTAGCAAAAGCCCTGAACAAACCACTTGATACCCTAGTCGTTATTACCCTTGCGAAACCTCGCCACGATGACGTTATTGCAGAAATGCAAGCAATGGGCGTACGTGTCTTTGCGGTGCCTGATGGTGACGTGGCTGCCTCTATTCTGACTTGTATGCCAGACAGTGAAGTGGACATGATGTACTGTATTGGCGGCGCGCCAGAAGGGGTCGTCTCAGCCGCGGTGATTCGAGCGCTAGACGGTGACATGCACGGTCGTCTACTTCCGCGTCACGAAGTAAAAGGCGATACTGAAGAAAACCGCATATACGGCGCAGACGAACTAAAACGCTGCGATGAAATGGGCGTAAAAGCGAATGTTGTCCTCAAAATGGAAGACATGGCACGCAGCGACAACGTGGTATTCTCAGCAACAGGCATTACTAAAGGTGACTTGCTAGAAGGCATCTCTCGCCAAGGCAATATCGCAACCACAGAAACGCTTCTCGTGCGTGGTCGATGCCGTACTATTCGTCGTATTAAGTCGACTCACTACCTAGATCGTAAAGATCCAGAAGTGCGTGATATTATTCTTTAAGCATTTCTCGAGGCTCTCGCTCAATCTGAGTGTGAGCCTTTCTTTCCGCACAGCCGGGCAATAGATTCTGAATCACCTCGTTCCTCGTTGTTCAGAATGACGGTTACTTTAATTAGCTCTAAATCAAAAGATTTCGTCATTCTAGCGAGCTCCAGCGAGACTAAGAATCTAGTAGTAACAAACTCCTATTCTCTCCCTCTCACCATAACCATTGCACAACCGAACGATAGATTCTGAAGCACACTCGTTTCTCGCTGTTCAGAGTGGCGATATATATTGGTTCGCATGAACATAGACCCAACAGATCCCCACTCAAATTAAGTCAACACTTTTCTTTACTAACCCTATCGCGCATAATATGTACTGACGTATAAATGGTGGGTATATGAAGACCGTAGATAGGATATTGCAAATCGTTAAGCGTGATGGTTCCGTCACTGCAAAACAACTCTCCTCTGAGCTAGGTATGACAACCATGGGGGCTCGTCAGCACCTGCAAAGTTTAGAAGATGATGGCATTCTTTCTATCTATGACGTAAAAGTAAAAGTCGGTCGCCCTGCTCGTCATTGGTCTCTCACTCAAAAAGGTCATGAGCAATTTGCTGACCGTCACGGTGAGTTGACCATTCAGTTTATAGAAGCTGTCGAACATATCTTTGGCAAAGATGGACTGGAAAAAGTCACATCAGAGAGGGAAAAACTCACGTTACAAAGTTATCTTCAGCATCTTGAGCAATGCGACTCTCTGCAAAGCAAACTAGAAACACTTGTCACATTAAGAGAGCAAGAAGGCTATATGGCCGAGCTTGAGCAAGATGAGAACGGATTTATCTTGATCGAAAATCACTGTCCGATTTGTAAAGCCGCAACTCGCTGCCCAAGCTTGTGCCAATCAGAATTAAGTGTCTTTCAGTCTTTACTTGGACGTGACACCAAAGTAGAGCGTACCGAACACATCATTAGTGGCCAAAGACGCTGCGTTTACCGCATCCAACAACTGCAGTAACCACCACAACCAAACATCGACATGCCGCACTTATTCAATCTCAAGCTTGAAAGCTTCTCTTATAAGTGAGACGGCTGAAGAATTCATCCTCTCTCCTCTTTCTAGTGGTATAGGCTTTTAGTAACTAAAGGCAATTTCCATAAGGATTTGGAGAACATTGATGTCTACTCTACGTCACTACTCTTCTCAAACGCTTCCGCCATTCGATGAAATGGTTCGAATGGCAGAGCGAGATCCAGAAGCTTTTGAGCAATTTCGTCATGACATGGCAAAAGAGATGATCGAAAGCGCATCAGAAAACATGCAAGAAAGGCTGTGGGCTCAGCAAAGCCACATCGATAGGGTCATCAGCACGTGTAAAAACCCTCACCACACCAATGTGGTATTGATGAACGAATTACAAAAGCAGGTCGTGAAGTTCAGAGCTACGCTACAAGGGGAAACGGCACCGACTCAAAAAGCGGATGTGGTTAGTTTAGAGGCATTTAAAGGTAGGGATGATTTTTACTGATACTCAGTAGATAGATCGAGAAAGTTAGGGTTCGTTTCTCTTACCAAGGCTAACTTCCACTCACGCTTCCACTGCTTGAGCTGCTTTTCTCGGTTTATGGCAGTTGCCATATCTTCGAATAACTCAAAGTAAACGAGCTTATGAACGTTGTATTTCTTGGTAAATCCCTCAACTACTCCGTTTTTATGCTGCCATATTCTTTGAGGCAGCTGACTGGTAACACCAATGTAAAGAACGGCGTTGTTGTTTGACGTTAGGATATAAACGCAAGGTGTCCTATCGATGATTCATTCTCCTTCATGATTCGCTGTTACTTTTCCATTGTAATTCACTCGCTCAGTTCAAACTCGGAGCGCTCTGTGCGTAGATTCTGAATCACACTCGTCCCTCGCTGTTCAGAATGACGGTGAGTTTAACAGCCTCTAAATCAAAATAGCTCGTCACTCTATCGAGCCTTAGCGAGACTAAGAATCTGGTAACAGCAAGCTCCTATTCTCTCCCGCTCACCTTAGCCACAGCTCAAGCGGACGATAGATTCTGAATCATGCTCGTCCCTCACTGTTCAGAATGACGGTTAAAATAGCAAGCTCTAGATCAAAAAAGCTCGTCATTCTAGCGAGCCTCAGCGAGACTAAGAATCTACTTTCAGCGCGCACGTTACTTGAAGCGATTACTCCGGCTCAGGGCCATATTGGTTTGGTCCTGATGTTCCTTTTAATAAGCCACATTCAATTAGAATCCATAAACCACAAATCAGAGAAATGGAAGCAACGAACATTTGCGGTGTCGACGGCTCTTGTGCAACAGGGCTAGTCATTGGCGTAGCGATTCGCCCGATAATCAACGGAATATTCAGTGCTAGCCAATAGATTGATTTGTTGCGGTCATGCCAACGCTTGGTGGTGATCGCCAAATCAGGGATTAACAAAATCACCAAGAAAATAGGGAGAAGTAAATAGGAGAAAGTAGGAAATAGCTTACTGATTCCAGCACCAAAACCTAGAATAGAGACATAGTAAATGACGTTCCAAATCCAGTAGGTTTTACGGTTTATACGTCCTTGAAAAGAAAACAGTAACTCTTTAGTCGACATCAAATTTTACCCCAAAATAGAAAGGTTATAGATTAGCCGAGTCGATATGGTTTGGAAAGTACACCTGCTGTGTAAGCGCCAATAGTGCCGTTATAACAAGCAGAGCGAGACTAAGCTCAAGCAACGATAAACGCTCGATAAGGCCTATTAGCTTTCAGTACCCTGCATCTAACGATACTTAACCCTGCTCACTGCTCTCAAGAAACTCGGTTCAACCTAATTCACTACCTTCTGGAAGCTGTCTACGTCCATGTCTCGGATATTGACCGTTAAGCTGTGCACGTGACTGGCTTGCTCTTGAAGTGTCGCCATCAAGGCTCGTGACAGCTCTCGCTTTTGTTCTTGGGAGCGGCCAGATAGCAAATCAAAGTTGATATGGATAAAGTCGAGGCTATCGCCCTCTTCCCCAATTAACCAATTGTGGCACCTGAGCGTTCTAGATTTCACTGACGCGAGTTCAAAAAAGCCACTCTCTAACGCCGTTTTATGTAAATCCTCCAGCAACCCCTGAACATTGACACGTTCTTCCACCGAGTTTGAATACTCTAAAACGAGATTTGGCATTTTGATTCCTTTCTACAACTATTAATTCCAGCGCGTAGTAATACCAATCTCAGCAGCAATTTCCGAGGAATGAACTATCATTCTGTCTACGTGATCACCAATCGATTGCTTTTGACAAAAATAACAGGATCGATGCTTGGTCGAATCAGTAAAGAAAGCCGGACAAGACATGACGCCAATCATGATCTGTTCACATTATTCTGTTATATTCCTACGTAGATTTTTTACATTAATTGACTATTTACATTAAAGATAAGGGAGATATTCCTATGCGTCGTCCTGTAGTGATGGGTAACTGGAAACTAAACGGCAGCAAAGCAATGGTAACTGAGCTGCTAACTGGTCTTAACGCTGAGCTTGAAGGCGTTGAAGGTGTTGACGTAGCAGTCGCTCCACCAGCACTTTACATCGACCTAGCAGAGCGCGTAATCGCTGAAGGCGGTAACAAGATCATCCTAGGTGCTCAAAACACTGACCTAAACAACAGCGGTGCGTTCACTGGCGATATGTCTCCAGAAATGCTGAAAGATTTCGGTGCTACTCACATCATCATCGGTCACTCAGAGCGTCGTGAATACCACAACGAATCTGACGAGTTTATCGCTAAGAAATTCAACTTCCTAAAAGAAAACGGCCTAACACCTGTTTTCTGTATCGGTGAATCTGAAGCGCAAAACGAAGCTGGCGAAACTGAAGCTGTATGTGCACGTCAAATCAACGCAGTTATCGACACTTACGGTGTTGAAGCTCTAAACGGCGCAATCATCGCTTACGAACCAATCTGGGCTATCGGTACTGGTAAAGCAGCAACCGCTGAAGATGCACAACGCATCCACGCTTCTATCCGCGCACTTATCGCTGCGAAAGACGAAGCAGTTGCAGCACAAGTAATCATCCAATACGGTGGTTCTGTTAAGCCAGAAAACGCTGAAGCTTACTTCTCACAACCAGACATCGACGGTGCTCTAGTTGGCGGCGCTTCTCTAGACGCGAAAAGCTTCGCGGCAATCGCTAAAGCAGCGGCAAAAGCAAAAGCTTAATCTCGTTTTTACTCAGATTCGAAATAACAAAGGGATGCATCATGCATCCCTTTTTGTTTGCGTGTTATATTACACACGATCATCGTAACTAAAGTCTAATCACTACCAAATAGGTCTCGCGTATAAACTTTATCAGCCACATCAGCAAGTTCTTCAACCATACGGTTAGAAACAATCACATCTGCACTTTGTTTAAACTCATTCAGATCGTTGATTACACGTGAGTTAAAGAATTCATCCTCCTGAAGTACTGGCTCATACACCACCACTTCAATACCCTTTGCCTTGATACGCTTCATAATACCTTGAATAGACGAAGCTCGGAAATTATCTGAGCCGGCTTTCATTATCAAACGGTAGATCCCTACCACTTTAGGTTCTCGTTTGAGAATAGACTCAGCAATAAAGTCTTTACGAGTTCGATTGGCTTCCACTATGGCCCCAATAATACTGTTTGGGACATCTTGATAGTTTGCACGAAGTTGCTTGGTATCTTTTGGCAGACAATAACCGCCATATCCAAACGAAGGGTTGTTGTAGTGGTTACCAATACGCGGGTCCAAGCCAACACCTTCTATAATTTGGCGAGAATCAAGATTATGTGCCTCAGCGTAAGAGTCTAGCTCATTGAAATAAGCTACGCGCATCGCAAGGTAAGTATTTGAGAATAACTTAACCGCTTCTGCTTCTGTAGAGTCAGTAAACAGGACTGGGATATCTTCTTTTATCGCTCCTTCAACGAGAAGGTTGGCGAATGTCTCAGCACGCGCACTACGCTCCCCGACAATTATACGAGAAGGATGCAAGTTATCGAAAAGTGCCTTTCCTTCACGCAGGAATTCTGGTGAGAAAATAATGTTTTCACAACCTAGCTCTTGCTTAATACGCGCAGTGTAACCCACTGGTACTGTAGATTTAATCACCATTACAGCACTTGGGTTAATCGCCATTACATCCTTTATCACCGCTTCGACGGAAGCAGTATTAAAGTAGTTGGTTTGTGGGTCATAATCCGTTGGCGTAGCTATAACAACAAAATCGGCCCCTTTGTAGGCAAACGCTTTATCCGTGGTAGCAGTAAAGTCTAGTTTTCTATTAGAAAGAAAATCTTCAATTTCTTTATCTACAATAGGTGAGCATTTGTTGTTAAGAAGCTCAACTTTTTTTTCTATAATATCAAGTGCAACAACTTGGTGGTTTTGGGCTAACAACATCGCATTAGAGAGCCCGACATACCCCGTACCGGCAACCGCTATTTTCATTCCAATACCCTAATCTTTAGTTCTTATATCAGAATATCAATAGTTTTAATTTTTGGATAGTGAAACAATATTGTGCAACCTAAGCTTCATACATTAGAAAATAAAAAAGCGGCTCATTGGCCGCTTTTTGCACATCGTATTACTCTATGGGTTTAGTCTAACTGAGTTGATAGGTAACGCAGGTAGGCATTACGTAAGCGAATCTTATTCTCTTCAAAGTAATCACTACCATAGCGGCCACGGTTGAAGTAACGACGTAGCATGCTGTTGTCCATGATAAGCTCATCACCTTGTCCATCACTTAAGTAATTCACATCATTGCCTACTCGTGTCATCACATTAAAGTCATAGGCCTCGTTGCCTCGAACCTGCAACAAACCAGGAGACATATCGCGCCAAGGTGTTAATGGTAGCTTGACTGAAACAGCCACAAACTGCTCTTCATCAGTATCTTTGTACTTAGTAACCTGATAAGTAGCGGAAACCTCAATATCCTCAAACCAATGAGAGGTTGTTAGCTTGGCACCGACATCACCTCGCCAAAACTCACCCGCTGTCGCGTTAAACTGCCAATCCCATTCAGGCATTGAGAAAGTATAGCGAGCTAGCGAAGTTTGACGATCGAGAGTCTCGTATCCATTTTCATCTTTCTCATCAACGTGCTGGAAATAACTCATTTCTAAGCTAAAGGCATGCGCACCGGACTGAGAAAACCATGTTGATTCACTTCTCGCGCCAATATAATCTGTTTTCGCCAAACCGACGGATACTTGGTTCGCGATATCGACATAAGGCAAACGGAAGAATTGATGCAACATTGCGCGCTCGATATCATTCTCGTACGCGCTATCCTCAAAGTATCCCCATTTTTCATAATCGTCACTTTCTGCTAACGGCAGAATATGGCGAACATCGACAGCAGCACCTGACCAAAGATAGGTATATAAGTTGCTCGACATCGCAAAAGAGTAGTCATAGACCCCAAACTCTGTCGCAACGGCATGGCGAACCATAGGTGAAAAAACAAGTTGAGAGTCTAGTACACCGCTATTTACGCGCTCTGTTTTCCAATTAACCAGCTCAAGTTTCTCGGCTAAATCTCGTGTCGTGAACTTAATATCCTCGCACGCAGCAGAACCATTGATAAAACTTTGATAACAAGACGAATTCGCTTGCACACTAACAACAGGCTTTTGGTTTGCGAGCATAATTAGCTCAATGCGCTCCGACTCACCGCCCACTTCTGATACGGCATTTTGACCTAGGTGACTAGAAATGATCCCCATAGCAACACCTAAACCGTCAACTTGGTTATGGTTATAACGACGGTTCTCTAGTGCAACTACCGTCGTTTGGTTCAACAGACCAATTTGAATATTCACGAAGCCTTCATTACGAAGCGTGCTCACCAAAGTAGAGATAGAAGCCTCTTTGGCTTTCTTCTGCTCCAAAGACAGCCTTTCCATCAACGTGACATTATTGCGAGAGTAATCGCGAGAACGCGTGTACCCGGTGACTAACGGTACTGAAAGTGCCGCGTTCCAGATATTTTGCTCATCTGTATTGTGGCCTGAATATAGCTGATAACTGAGCGAAGCTGTCACATCATAAGGCAGTGTGCCTTGTGGGGTAAAAAGTTTCACCGATGAGTTGAACTCCACAGCATCGTATTCCCCACTGACCTGTAAAAAGCTCAATGGTTGATACTCAATACCACCGAATGGGCCATCCATTACACCCAACTCGATATCAGAAAGCCCGTAGCCTGCCGACACTCGAACTGGAGCAAAGTCGAAAGAGTAGTCCGCGACCGCATATTTAGTACTGAACTGGTTACCAGCCCCTCCCAAGTCCTGAATACCCAAAGCAAAGTCTAGATTCTCCGCCCCCCAAAAGTTAGGAACCTGATATTTGAAAGACATCGATAGATCACGAATGTCTCCACAATCGTAAAAACAGTTTGAGGTGTAATCATCAGTGACAATTCTTCCGTGGGCCTCTAACCCCTCAAGCATGCCAAACGAAAACTTAAGAGAATCCAAATCTTGAACTGCCGTTCGAAATGGCAAGCCTTGCGCATACGTAAATGAAAAGTCACCATAGTTTAACGACTGCGCATTAGGCGTAAAAGTTAAACCTGTAAAGCTTTGGTTGGAAGGTAACGTTTCCAGCTCGTGAGCGGTAAGGGAGGTACTTACCAGTAGCGGCAGCGATAATGCTGCTATCCCTGTTTTTATCGTTTTCTGTGCCATCAGTTTTAGCCACTGTTAATGTATTGAATACAGAAAAAGGCACTCAGAAGTGCCTTTTTGAGATTGCAATATGCCGATACTGGGCTCGTCATAGGTAAATCTCCACAGCGAGCATCACGAAAGCATATCTTATTAATTTTTCTATTATTTACCAATCAAATAAAAGCATCAAGTTTCACTTGCATTACTTTGCTTTGGTTCAAAAGTATATAACTCCGCAGTGCGAGTATTTTGCTTCCATACAAGATCTTCAATGCCATCTACTGGGTTAAAACCTGTAGGGGCCTCGAGCAGTAAACGACGAATCACTTCGTGTTGGAAGTTGTGGCAAGCAACATCGAGCTTGTCGATCAAGGTCTCATACTCTTTCAATGGCAAGTAACTTTCTTGGGCTGTCATAATTCGAGCATGTGCAGTTTCGGAAACATTATCATCCCCAATCAACAGCTCTTCATATAACTTCTCTCCAGGCCTCAAACCAGTGAAGAGAATTTCTATATCGCCATGAGGATTGTTTTCATCTTTAACTTCAAGGCCTGACAGGTAAACCAAATTCTTCGCTAGATCGACAATCTTAACTGGCTCCCCCATATCGAGAACAAACACATCGCCACCTTTACCCATTGCCCCAGCTTGAATGACCAACTGAGCAGCTTCCGGGATCGTCATAAAGTATCGAGTAATGTCTTTATGAGTGACCGTAATAGGCTCTCGCTTTTCAATTTGTCTTTTGAATACAGGAATTACCGAGCCTGACGAACCCAGTACATTACCAAAGCGCACCATACAAAAGCGCGTGCCAAGGTTTGGGTTGCTCTCACGAATTCGATTTTGTTGCTCCGCCAACGCTTGTAACCCCAACTCAGCCATGCGTTTAGTCGCCCCCATGACGTTCGTTGGTCTAACGGCTTTATCGGTAGAAATGAGAACGAAATTCTTCACACCAGCATCAATCGCAGCTTGCGCTGTGTAGTAAGTGCCAAATACGTTGTTTCGCACACCCTCAACAACGTTATACTCCACCAGCGGAACATGTTTATACGCTGCGGCATGGTAAACCGTGTCCACTTCAAACGCCTTCATGGTGGTTTCTAAACGATTTTGTCGCTGTACAGAGCCAACTAGAGGCACGACTACAATGTTTAGCTTCTTAGCCTTGATGATTTGGCTTAGCTCACTGTGAACCTGATACAAGGCAAACTCAGACAGCTCAAATAAGATCAATGATTTTGGTGAGTAGTTCAAAATCTGACGACATAACTCAGAACCAATTGAGCCACCAGCTCCCGTCACCATGACCACTTGGTTCTTGATGTTTGCTTCCATCAAAACTTGTTGCGGCTGAACAGGATCACGACCTAACAAATCACCAATCGGAACCTCTTTCAGTTCATCAATTTTCGCCTTACCCGTAAGGATATCTTTCATATCAGGAACGGTTTGGATTTCAACCGGAAGTTTAGAGATTCGATCCAAAACCTCCTTACGGCGTTTATTCGAAGCGCTAGGAATGGCAAGTAAGATTTTTTTCACTTCATGCTTTCTGATCGCCTTTATCGCATTATCTGCGGTATAGACTCGATAACCCATTAACATTGTGTTTTGCAGGGTTTTATCTTCATCCACAAAGCCGATAACTCGGTAGGTTTCTGATTGTCGCAGCGCAAACGCAAGCTCACGACCAGCACTACCTGCACCATAAATGAGGACTGGATCTCCGGCCTTATGTACCGATTGAGCAACCAAACTTCTTACTAACAGACGGCTAGTCCCTACCCCTATTGCTAGAAAAGCGGCATAAATAAAAGGAATCGAGCGTGGTAATTGGGCATCGAATGCGAAAGCAAAACTGGCCACACAAAGCGCAGATAGAATAGTACCTAACCCGACGACTGCCAGCACATGAAAGCCTAAATAGCGTAATACCGCTCGGTAGAGGCCAAACGCGACAAAGACAGCAAGGGTACAAACAACGGTGGCAAGCAATACGTAGTGACTGCTTGTATCTGGAAGTGAACGGAACTCACCGATGCGAGACCAATAAGCAAACATAAAAGCAGCAGAGATAATAAAGAAATCCACTCCGATACTAATAAGGCGCTTTTGATATCTCGGTAAAGACCAAATGACGTTAAGTTTGGAATTATTTTCAATCATGACAGTATGTAAGCCTCATTACCCCAAGTTTATTTTTTAAGAGTTTGGTGGTAATGCTAGTTAATGTTATGAGATAGCCTGAGCAAAGATTATACAACCTGATGATTATGTATAGAACCATTATTTGCATATTATCTCGCTGCATCGCATCTTTTAAGCAATATGCGTAACAGACGTTTTACATTTTTCATCAAGTGGTGGGACGCATTGGTAGGAAAAAATTATAGATAACGATGCGTTAAGGCATTGTTATTTATGTGTCCCACTCAGACTGAACAGGTTTACTTCTGCGCCTCTAACAACACTTCACGGATCACGCAGCTGGTTTTAGCAACTTCTTCTGGTGTTAGTGTCGGATGGACCAAAAACATCAAACTGGTCTCCCCTAACTGCACCGCATTTGGTAGGCGTTTTTCTGGTCGCCATGGCGTGTTATCAAATGCTTTTTCTAAATACACCTCAGAGCAGCTACCCTGATAAGCCGGAACGCCACGTTCTACAATGGTTTCCACAATGCGATCTCTCGTCCAGCCCTCTGCCAAGTGTTCAGGCTCAACAAATAGGTAGTGTTTGTATTCTGCGTGCTGCGAATGCTCAGGCACGTGAACACGGCGAACGATATTGAGATCTGCAACTGCCTCATCGAGTTGTGCCGCATTGGCTTGACGTTTTGCCGTCCATTCTGACATGCGAGTCAATTGAATACGACCAACCACGGCTTGTAGCTCAGTCATACGCCAGTTGGTTCCAAAGCTGTCGTGCAACCAGCGAAAGCCCGGTGGATGTTGACGGTTATAAATCGCGTCATAGTTTTTACCATGATCTTTGTAAGACCACATTTTTGACCACAAATCTTTATCATTCGTGGTCACCATGCCACCTTCACCGCCTGTGGTCATGATCTTATCTTGACAGAATGACCAAGCACCAATGTGACCAATTGTACCTACACTGCGCCCTTTGTATTTTGCACCATGTGCTTGGGCACAATCTTCAATAACATAAAAACCATGTTTTTCTGAAAGTGTCATAATGGCATCCATTTCTGCAGGCATGCCAGCTAAATGAACAACGATGACCGCTTTCGTCTTAGGGGTTAGCACCGCTTCAATTGACTCTGCCGTGATGGCTTGGCTATTGAGATCCACATCCGCGAACACAGGGTTGGCGCCAGCCGTAACAATAGAAGACGCAGAAGCAAGAAACGTTCTAGGCGTCGTAACAACCTCATCCCCTTCACCAATCGCTAACGCTTTAAGCGCGACATCGAGTGCAAGGGTACCGTTGCTTAGTGCAACAGCATGATCACATCCAACCCAAGCTGCGAATTCTTTTTCGAACTCACGGCACTCACTACCCGTCCAGTAGTTTACTTTGTTTGACAGTAGTACACGACTAACTGCATCTGCTTCTTCTTGAGTAAAAGAAGGCCATGGAGAAAATGGAGTATTAAGCACGATGTCACCTAAATAAAAATTATTCTAAGAATGTTATTTTGACTTATTTACGAGCTGTGCAGGCGTACCCACAACAGTTTGCAAATCTGGTACATGGTTAACGACAGTCGCGCCGGCTCCTACCATTACGCCCGTACCAATGGAAATAAGTTGTTTAACTTGGCTTCCGATACCGAGCCAAGAACCTTCCCCGACAGTTACCCCGCCCGCAAGATTACAGCCAGGGCTAACATGTACACCATCCGCTAAATGGCAGTCATGATCTATCGTTGAGGCAGTGTTAATAATGCATGCTTTACCAACTTTGACAAAAGGATTGATGACAGCACCAGCCATGACCACCGTACCTTTATCAAGCTGACTATGCCGACTAATTGTGGCCCTAGGGTGCTCTAGTACAGAGAATTTAGCGCCAGCTATACTCAGTTGCTTCTGCTTTTCTAACCTGACTTTATTATTGCCGATTGCGATCACCGTTAGATCAAACTGTGCCGCTATCTTTAACAAGACTTCGGAATTCCCTTTGACTGGCCAATGCTCAACATTTTGCAACTCTGGCCAGCGGTCATCAAAAAACTCAATGTTTGTATAACCATTTAGCTCCGCAATTTCAGCAACGACTTTACCGTGACCACTAGCGCCTAAAATTGCGCAAGTTCTATTCATGGATTTCGCTCTGCTTTGATTGACCAGTAAAAGGTTCTATCGTGACATGGCCATCTGCCGATATTCCTTCCTTCACAAGCACTTTTTTAACGGTTAGGAACAGAATTTTGATATCTAGCCACAGGTTACGATTATCGACATACCAGACATCGAGCTTAAACTTATCTTCCCAACTAATCGCATTACGCCCATTAATTTGAGCCCAGCCCGTTACGCCAGGCCTGACTTCGTGACGTCTCGCTTGCTCTTTACTATAAAGCGGTAAGTACTGCATTAATAAAGGACGTGGCCCCACTAAACTCATCTCACCTTTCAATACGTTCCACAACTCCGGAAGCTCATCGAGGCTCGAGTTTCTCAATTTGTATCCGAACGGAGTCATTCGCTCGGAATCAGGAAGTGGATTTCCTTGTGCATCGACCGCGTCTTTCATGGTACGGAACTTAACCATTTCAAATGGTTTGCCATTCAAACCAGGACGTGTTTGACGAAACAACACTGGCGAGCCTAAATTCTTGCGTATTTTCCAAGCCACGAACGCGATAATTGGTGAAAGTAAAATAAGGGCAAATAAAGAAGCCGTGAAATCAAATATCCTTTTCATTAGATAATCCCATGATTTTTAAAATTTCCGCATTAACTTTATGGACATCAAATTTTTCATATGCCATATCGTGACTGCTTTTGCCCATTTCCTGCCACTTGTCTTGGTTCTCGATAAACCAGATCATTTTTTCTGCAAGCTGTTCTGCATTGGCTTTTTCAACTAACCAACCATTTTCGCCATCAATTACCGTTTCTCTGCAACCTGGCACATCCGTGGTTAAGATTGGTCTACCCATCGCCATCGCCTCTAACACTGTACGAGGCATTCCTTCATGATAAGAGGGCAGTACATAAATAGCGCAGTTTTCAATAAATGGACGCACATCGGTGGTTGCGCCACTGTATTTAATCGCTCCCGACTCAGTCCATTGGTGAACCTCATCAAGCTTGATACCATCAGGAGATGGGTCTTCAGGGCCAACTAACTCAAATACCGCTTCAGGATACTTCTGCTTAACTAACTTAGCAGCTTGAGCGTATTCTCTTATCCCTTTATCGCCTAGTAACCGGGCAATTAACAGAAAGTGTGGAGTAGAAGGTAAAGGAGATAAGCTGTAATGGCTGAGATCGACCCCCGAACCATTTACGAGAAAACATTTTTCTTTTGGGACAATACCTTCATCAATAAAGACTTGCATGTTGTCTCTGTTCTGAAAAATAACGCCTTTCGATTTCTTTAAAGCGGAACGATATAAGAACTTAACAAGAACATTAAGTAAGTTCTTTGCCACCCCACCTTTTTGAAAGGCATAGCCAAGCCCCGTGATCATCGCGTAAAAAGAAGGGATATTTGCAAATTTAGCAGCAAGCCCTCCCCAAATTATTGGCTTGATTGTATAAGCCAACACTAGCTCTGGGGAGTGTTTTTTAAACATTAGAAAAAACTCTAAAGCCGTATATAAATCCTTAAAAGGGTTTAAACCATTTCTATTTATAGGAATATCGATATAATTTGATGGTAAAGCCTCGATTATATCTATTTCACGTTTCTTTGCACCAGAAGCAACCGTGACTACTTTTAGTTGAGAAAAATGAATGCTTTTTATCAATTCCCCTCTAAAGTTATATAGTGAGGATGGCAATGCGCCTATGAACATAATCTTCATTTTAATTTTTCTTTTCATAATTTAAAATAAAATAGAGAGAAATAAACAATAAGATAGGCATAAACATCCATTTTTGACGAACAGCTATCCCCAGGTTAGCCGAAGTAAGAGATAATATAGAGAGTGAACCTAACGCGTAGAAAAATAAAATTCCTAAAGAAAAACTATGTTTATACCTTCTATATCTCACTTTACATAAAACGGCGTAAAATAAAACCGCCATTAAGATAAGGTTATCGACAGAAGCTAAGAATTGTGAAATACCGCTAACCTCATAAGGCAATGGTCTAAATAAATATGAGAAAAACTTCTCTGGCATAGACATTGATGTTAAATCGATCGAACTTCCCCCGGAGGTGTTTTTTGTCTCTCGGGTCTCGATGTAAGCATCTACACCAGAAACACCACCTTCAACCCCAGCATATTTTAAGCCAAAAGGAATAATCAAACTTGTCATGCCTAAAGAGATAATGAGTATTCCAACTCTAAGAATTAAAGATATATTTCTAGAGAATATCAAAGACAATGACAAAGCTATTATGCAAACTCCGGCCATATGAGGTCGAACAAGCATCATTATAGAAATAACACATACTAGGAGAAATAAATTTTTACTGATATTCAAAGAAGAATATATCAGCAAACCAACAGAAAAGAAAAATAATGAATCTTTACCAATACCAGATGTCCAGAAATGCATGGAAGGTAAAAGAAATAGACACTTAACAAAAATTAAAGTTACATTTCTCCAAGAGTCCACAATATTTATTACCGCAGCATAAAACAACAAAACCCCCAGGTAGCCAAAAATATTAAATACTAAAGACATACTTAACGGGCCTACTTCAAAGATATTAATTAGCGATGAAAAATATATCACTGCGATTGTGCCGGGCCTAAAATCTAACAATGGCTCACTAGAACGCAAATAATATGTTAACGCATCCCCACCACTATTATTAACAATGTTTAAATAGACCAGGCAGAACGCCGTATGATAAAGGTACAAAAAACAGCAATAATTTGAAGAAAGATTGAGTTTTTTACTTAAAAAGTAGGAAACCAACAAACCAAAGAAGAAAATAATGCACGCAGAAACGACTCCCCATACACTTCCTAACAAAGATAAATTATACCCCATACACCACCATAAATAGTTACAATGAACTATATAATTCCTCGTATTTATTAACTATGCTATCCATCGCGTATTCATGCCGCATCTTATCAATACTCTTCATTGAAATAGTTTCTAGCTTTGATTTTGATTTGACTATTTCAAGAGCCTTAGAAAGAGCATCAACATAGTTATCCTCATCATCATGATCTAAACAAACTAAAAGCTCATCATTCAATAATATATTTCTAGCATCACCAACATCTGTCGCGACGCATAATTTACCAAGGCACATAGCTTCACCAAGAACATTAGGAAAACCTTCAGAAATAGAATGTAAACAATAGATGGTGCTAACATTTAATATGTTAGTTACATCTTGTCTCTCACCTAAAAGAATAAAATCATCTGGATTATTAGTTTCTTCTATCAAACGATTAAGCTCTCTATTTTCTTTAGTTACACCTCTCCCTACCATAACGAAAGAAAAATTTTCTTGATCATACTTCTTAGACAAAAGACTACATGAATTTATAAATAGCTTGTGATTTTTTACTGGATGATATCGGCCTATACTTGTGATTACAATTTTATTACTCAAGTTCAATTCATCTTTTAATTCTAGACATTTTTCTCTGGAGGAATAAAATTTATCTTTGGTAAATCCGTTCGGGATCACAATCATTTTTGAGGCATCATAGCCAAGACTTACATGTATATTTTTTGAATTATTTGCAGCACATACTATTTTCTTGGGCAATACGTGAGATAGAATGGAAAGTATCTTGCGAATAAATACCGTGATTTTACTCCCTGCTTTATTTATTTCAGTGCTCCGTATTGACCAAATTATGTTATTAATGCCCAATAATTTTGCACAAATCCCACCTAGAAGATCACTATGATACATCCATGTATGTACAATGTTTGGCTGAATTTTTCTAAGTAACCAGATAAGCTTTATTGGGCCCAGTAAAAGAAAGTTAAATTTATTCAGATTCAAACTATGGACTTCTATTCCATTTTTTCTAAGCTCTCGCCCAATAACACCTTCTTGCGTTAAGGAAACTACTATGTGATGCTTATCCTTGTTACAAGAGTTTTCTACGAGCCTTTTTAACATCAACTCCGCACCACCAACATTCAACCCTATTATCACATGAACGACTTTATTCACTACTATCCATACTCCAACTTGTTAAGTTAAATAGTTATATACTTTCAATTACATTCAGGTATTTAGACACAATAAAGTCTAATGAAAATGATTCCAACTTATTTGAATAATCAATACCAACCCTTTCAGACCCCATTAAATCAGTAATATAAATAGCGAGAGTATTATAATCTCCGACATCAAATAGATTGCCATAAAGTCCATTATCAAGAATTTCTCTAGGTCCACTTTTACAATCACTACTTATAATTCTTGCGTTAGAGACCATGGCTTCAACAAGTACATTGCCAAAACCTTCTCGGCTTGAAGACAATACAAATACCGAGCATGCTTTCATATATTTATAAGGGTTGGATGTAAATCCCATCAAAAGTACATCTTTTTCTAATTTCTTCTTAGCTATTAGCTTTTCCAAAGCGGAACGCTCTTTTCCTTCACCAATAATAACTAACTTTGAACCATCTATTTTATCTTTTACTAACTCAAATGCTGATATAAGTGTTGGGAAGTCTTTTTCGATACCTAATCGCCCAACGGCTAAAATGGTTTTATTATTTTTCTGAAACCAAGGATGAACTACATCGTCTAAACTTTTTTTGTGAACATTACTTATATCTACAGGGTTATTGATTGTAACTATATTTTTTTCTTTAAATCCAAAATTATTGATTAAGTCCTCTTTGACTCCATTTGATACCGTAACAATTTTATTAGAGAACCTATATGTAAACCTCACCAATAAAGATAAAATTAAGCTTATTAATTTATTTTTTTTTGCAATCTCTTTTAAAGTTGATGATAAAGTCGAATGCTCAGTAACAATAACCTTTGTTCGATTCAATGTTAACATGTTAGATACTAAAACAATCACATTTACATAGTTCATTGCTGAAATAATACAGGAAGGTTTATTTTTTAAAATATATTTAAACAATAAAAAAATAGATCTTTTTGTATCTGTGGCGTTAAGCTTAATTATGTTAACATTTTCATTTAAATCACTTTCAAATATCCCGCCAGATTTTAACAGCACAAGATCTACATTTTTTCCACAGTTTGATAGTCCATTAGCTAAATTGACAATTACTTTTTCTGCCCCCCCCCCACTTAAAGAAGGTATACAGAGGCTAATTTTACTATTCATGATTCACCTATTAAAAGCTTACATTTCTCAAAGAAAAAAACACGAAAATCGAACGCATTAAATAAAACAACCTGAATAAAATAGCATGCAAAAAATATCGCCGAATAAACAACAATATCTAAGCCGTACTGTAAAGTACTATACAAGAAAGATGAAATAAAATAAGATGTTACCAAAGAGAAAATCAATATTAAATTATTAAGTGAAAAAATTTCAATCTTTATATAAAGATGGGAAATAAAAATTGAGGCCACCAGAACAACAAAATAAGAAACCAATGTTGAATAAGCTGCTGCAATATAGCCATAACTTGGGATGAACGCAACGTTAATGACTAAGTTTAATATTGCACAAAATAATGAAATAATTGTGATTATATATGTTTTCTTATATATATGAAACACCACATAAAAACAGTAATTAGATAAAGCATAAAAAATTGAAGATAAACATATTATAGGTAACACTTTCAACGCCACATCAATATATTCATGACCTAACATTAAGTCTGATATACTATTTAGTGATAAATAAAAAGCAATTACGATAGGGAAAGCAATACCAATAATAACATTTAAAGTTTTATCTAGTTCTACTTTTGCCAGTTCTTTTCCTTTGCTCTCAAATATATTGACTATTCTTGGATATGTCGCAAGACCAATGATAAGAAAGAACATGTTCAAAGAGTTGAAGCCCAAATCATAACTTGCAGAATATAAGCCCACATCTTCGGCACCTGAGTACCTCATCAGTAACAAGCGATCTGATGATGAAACGACGTAACTTACTAATGCTGATATTGCAAATGGAAAACCATAACTAATATATTTTTTTATACGTAAGAACCTGATAGATGTAATACCATAACAAAGTAACTTCCTTGTGGTAAAAATCATACATATCAAATAAGAACCAACAACTGAAAAAAGTAGCGCATATTTACCTTCACCATCTATAAAGACTATAGAGATAAATAAAACCACCGTAGAGATGCTTCTCAAAAAAGATATAGCTCCATACTTTTTAACTTCAAATCCACTACGATAAAACTCTAATACAATAGCATTATAAGATTGTAAAATAGTAATAGAGCAGAAAAAAAACAAAAAGTATAACTCTTCATATATTCCTGTTAAGTACAAAAAAGAACACAGAGAAATAACTAAAAGCGATATCAAAAGATATAAAGAATTAATAACTCTAACAAAATTTACAATATCTTTTCCTTTTGCTTCATGATAAAACCTTGATATACATATATTCAACCAAGAAAATGAAAATGTCGATAGTAAACCAACAGATGAAATTATTACCGAGTAAAAACCAAAATTCTCAGGAGATAATAACCTAGTATATAAAGACAGGGAGAATAAATTAATCACCCCTGGCAAGCCTTTTGCAAAAAAATATCCTATTATGTTTTTTATCATGCTATTTTCATTTTAAAACCATTTATAAAAAATTATAACCTTAAATATTCATACCAATATTATTTTTATACCATAACATTGCTTTAGATATTCCCCTATTTATTTTATATTCAGGTTGGTAGTGTAATATCCCTTTCGATTTAGATACATCAGCCTGAGAATGCCTAACATCACCAGCACGAAACTCTCGGTAAATTGGCTCCGCTTCTACTTTGATATCATTGTTATTCAATGCTTTCTTAATGGCATAGAACAAATCATTCAACGTAGTTCTGTCACCAACAGCTACGTTGTAGACTTCGTCTTTCGCATCTTCTTCCGCTGTTGCTGCTAACAGGTTCATTTGTACTACGTTGTCGATGTAGCAAAAATCTCGGCTTGTTTCGCCATCACCATTAATGTAGACGTCTTCACCATTGATCATTGCCGCTGTCCATTTCGGAATTACTGCAGCGTAAGCGCCGTTTGGATCTTGTCGGCGACCAAATACATTGAAATAACGAAGCCCTATCGTTTTAAAACCGTAAGTGCGGGCGTATACACCGGCATAAAGCTCATTTACGTATTTAGTTACCGCATAAGGAGAAAGTGGGTTACCGATGTTTTCTTCCACTTTCGGCAGTGCTGGATGGTCTCCGTATGTCGAGCTGCTTGCAGCATAAGTAAAGCTGCTTACCCCTTCTTCTTTTGCGGCATCCAACATATTTAAGAAGCCGGTAATGTTCGCTGCGTTTGTGGTTAGTGGGTCAGCGATAGAGCGTGGTACAGAACCGAGTGCTGCTTGGTGTAGTACGTAATCAACACCTTTTACGGCTTGTTGGCATGTTTTCGGCTCACGGATGTCTCCTTCAATAAAGGTAAAACGATCCCACTGAGCTTCACTTACTAGGCCTTTTACTTCATCTAAGTTGTGTTGATGGCCTGTCGCGAAGTTATCTAAACCCACTACGGTTTGATCAAGCTTGAGTAGTTTTTCCAGTAGGTTTGAGCCAATAAAGCCCGCAACACCCGTTACTAACCACGTCTTTGGTGATTCAACTAGTTCTTGTTGGATTTGTTCGTATTTGGTCATTGTGTTTTCCGTGTGGGGAAGGTCTAAGATCTATGTACCTACATCTATACCGATATAAGTTTGTGTAAGGCGTTCCCCTAAAGCGCTTTTAGCGTAATAAAGAAACCGTTCTTCTTCTTTCGCGGTTTCTCTTTGAAAGCCTTCAGCGATATTTGAGGAACAGACAGAGCCGAGTGTGTTATTTGGTCTTTAAATCCATAACCTTAGCAATCTCACATGAATGTATAAACGAGGTTCGCCAAGCGTGATGACCACTTCCAAACTTCTAACTGTTCGAATTTCATGGTTCTGCTCTGAAGCCCTAGGTTCTAGGTCCTTATAGACGCATATCTACGCTTTCTTTATCTAGAACGTATTTCAGGTCGTACAATACGTGTTCTGGTTTACCCAAAATACGAATTTTCTCGACACCCATTTCTTTAAATTCGTTATGAGAGACCGCCATGATGATCGCGTCATAATGGCCTTGCTTTTCTTTTTCGCAAAGTGTTAAGCCATATTCATGCTGCGCTTCATCATTTGAACACCAAGGGTCCATAACATCGACGTTGATGTTGTACTCTTTTAGCTCAGAGATAATATCCACTACTTTGGTATTACGAAGGTCTGGGCAGTTTTCTTTAAATGTTAGGCCCATAACAAGTACGTTTGCGCCTTCTACGTGAATACGTTTTTTCAGCATTTTTTTCACCAGCTGAGAAACAACGTATTGCCCCATACCATCGTTTAGGCGTCGGCCAGCCAAAATCATTTCAGGATGGTAGCCTACTGCTTGCGCTTTATGCGTTAGGTAATACGGATCAACACCAATACAGTGACCGCCTACCAAGCCTGGACGGAATGGTAAGAAGTTCCATTTGGTGCCTGCCGCTTCTAACACTTCTAGCGTATCGATACCAAGCTTGTTGAAGATGATTGATAGCTCGTTGATTAATGCAATGTTTACATCACGCTGTGTGTTTTCGATTACTTTGGCAGCTTCGGCCACTTTAATTGATGACGCTTTGTGTGTACCTGCAGTGATGATGGTTTTGTATAGCTGGTCGACAAATTCTGCGACTTCTGGCGTTGAGCCACTTGTTACTTTAAGAATGTTCGTGACTCGGTGTTCTTTATCACCCGGGTTGATTCGCTCTGGAGAGTAGCCTGCGAAAAAGTCTTGGTTAAACTTAAGGCCAGAAACACGCTCAACAACGGGAATACAATCTTCTTCTGTTGCACCTGGGTATACGGTTGATTCATAAACGATGATATCGCCCTGATTTACTACTGTACCCAACGCTTCTGAAGCTTTAATAAGAGGCGTTAAATCCGGTTGTTTGTGTTCGTCAATTGGAGTAGGAACGGTAACAATGTAAACATTGCACTCTTTGAGTTCTTGAAGAGAGGAAGTATAAGAAAGGTATTTTGCTTCTGCTAATTCATTATCGCTGCATTCTAATGTGCTATCGCGTCCGGCAGAGAGTTCATCGATACGGTCTTGGTTGATATCGAAGCCAATCGTTGGTGATTTTTTGCCAAATTCCACTGCAAGTGGTAAACCAACGTAACCTAAGCCAATGATGCCAACTCTGGCGTTTTCTAATGAAAAGTTCATTTTTAGTTCCTAGCAAGTTTAGATTTTTAGAACGCCTTTAGGTCTGGTTAGGGTAACCAAAGGCGTAGATAGACGAAGGACGCACAGGGCATCCCTTGAGAAGTTCTTAATACTTGTAAGAGTGATTTGTATTCGAATAGCGAATATGGATGTTTTAGGCATGCCGTAGACACGTTGATAGAGCACATGAGTATATGTGCAACGAGAACACTCTACGGAACTAGATACGTGGACGGTAAATAGAAGGGAGGAACCTTATGCCTAGCCAATTATCACTCAAAAACTGTCATCGCAGCTTTGAATTGCCCCTCTGACGTAATGGGACATTTAGTTAATTATTTGTTTAGGCGCACTTTTTATAAAAGCCGACCTTGCCAGAAATGCAACTATGTGCTTAATTGTATTTATATTTATCTGGTGACATTTTTATGTCACTTAGAGAGCTTTGTTTTGCTTTTTGGCACGCTACCGCCCTTAGGTCTGGCTCCTAAAGGCAGTGCATTTGGTTTTTTATCATTTGTGCTCAAGGCAAAGGATTGTATAGCAAACAGGTTGCAACGAAAAGTACAAGACTGACAAAAAAATGGCTTTTTTATGACAACCAACCAAGATATAAGGTGTCATTTTAACCAGAAAATCGTAAATTCTACCTACCTAAAGCGCGTTTTATAATACGCATTTATTCATTTTTATTTATTACAAAATGCAAAAAGTTGACTATGTGGAATATGCATCACAATTTAGTGCAACTAAAAATACCATTTGACACTCTCCTAGCATTTTGACTCCTACTTTTGTGTTTATCTGGCTGTTGCCTCTCCCTCTTCTTTCTTGAATTCATTACATTGATGCTCATGAAAAGGAGATCGTTATGAAAGTACTTCATCATGGTGGGAAGAATACGGTGACAGGCTCTTGTCACGAACTGCAACTCGAGCACGGGAGCATTTTGATCGACTGCGGGTTATTTCAGGGTAAGGATGCATTGGTAGGCCGTCATGACCGTTCGATGGCGATAGAATTTTCCTTAGCCAAGGTAAAAGCACTGGTGCTGACTCATGCTCATATTGACCACATAGGCCGATTACCGTGGTTACTCGCTGCGGGTTTTAAAGGCAAAATTTACTGCACACAAGCTACTGCTGAGTTGGTCCCTCTTATGCTAGAGGATGGATTAAAGCTGCAGCTGGGTTTAGGCAAACATCAACGGCAGCACATCTTAAATCTAATTAAGCAACGATTGGTGCCGTGCCGGTACAACACATGGCTTCCTCTTAAGGGGTTGGCTTATTTACGCTTTCAACCTGCGGGCCATATTTTAGGCTCTGCTTATTTGGAATTTAAACTCTCAAATAATGACGTAATTGTATTCTCCGGCGATCTCGGTCCCAGTGATACGCCTTTACTCCCTGATCCTAAGCCGCCAGAAAAAGCGGACTATTTGTTTATCGAATCGACCTATGGTGATAAGCATCATGAAAGTGTGAAAAGTAGAAGTGCTCGGCTGCTTTCTATTGTCGAACATGCACTGGAAGATGGTGGTGTGATTGTTATTCCTGCTTTTAGTGTAGGTAGAACACAAGAACTGTTATTCGATATTGAACAGCTTTTGTACCAGGAGTCTTTACATGGAGCCCTACCGATTATTCTTGATTCGCCTTTAGCAAGAAAGGTGACAAAAACTTATCGGCGCTTTAAAAAGCTTTGGGGTAAAGAAGCGAAGCAGCGTTTGGAGCAGCAACGTCACCCTTTAGCGTTTGAACAATGTATTACGATTGAGACTCATGCTGAACATATGAGATTGGTGAATCGTCTGGCGAGCACGTCTGAGCCAGCTATTGTGGTTGCTGCTTCTGGGATGTGCGAAGGTGGTCGAGTGGTAAATTATCTTAATGCGTTGTTACCAGATAGTCGTAATGATGTGCTGTTTGCTGGCTATCAAGCAGAGGGAACGCTAGGCAGAGAAATTCAAGAAGGGGCGAGTGAGGTTGATATCGAAGGAAAGAAAATTAAAGTGAAAGCTCAAATACATACGATGTCTGGCTATTCTGCTCATGCAGATCAATCTGATCTAATTCGATTTGTAGAAGGAATTAATCCGCCGCCAAAAGAAGTGCATTTGATTCATGGTGAAAATAAAGTAAAAAGAGCCCTACATTCCAGCCTAACAGCAAAAGGCTCTACCGTTGTTAAATAAGCGTCAGCTACTTACCGTTACATGTGTCTTACCAATTTGAAATCGCTTTCTAATCCAGCAGGTAATACGCCAAATGTAACTAATGATGAAGACATAACATGTAAATGCCAATAAAAAGAGTATCAACATGACGTGCTCATGCACCTGAAACACCTGCCCTAGAGTTCCAAACGCAGCAAACAATAACGCCCAGAAGGTAATGAATGCTAAAGTTTGTCGCGATGACAAACCCAACCGCATACATATGTGGTGAAGATGTAAACGATCAGCCTTAAAGGGAGACTGTTTCTTCCTTAAACGACGTAGCATGACCATTGCCATGTCCATTAAAGGAACAGCAATTAACCATAAGGCCGTAACAGGCTTCATTAAAATAGCTTGCACCTCATTCGAAATGCTTTGCGAGCTGTGTATTAGTAACCAAACAATGGTAAAACCAATCAGAAAGCTTCCTGAGTCTCCCATAAATACCTTAAATGAGCGCTTAGGGATCAGATCTAGGTTACACAATATGTACGGGAACATGGAAAGCACAAAGATAAAACAGAATATTGTTAGCTTTACTTCTCCGGCTTGGTAAAACATAAACCCTAAAGCTAAAAATGTGACTGATGCTAAAGACGCCAATAAACCATCAATTCCATCGACCATATTGAATGCTGTAATACAACCAATGATTGCAATCGTTGTTAGTAAAACATTTGCACTACCTACGTTGAGCACCCCAAATCCAAATAGATTGCCAAGCTCTGTAAGCGCAATCCCTTCACCAAGGGTAAGCCAAACGGATATGACGGTAATGACGCAGAGCCTGAAAGAAGCACTGATGTCTAACTTGTCATCTATTGTGCCGATAATAGTCAGTATTAGACCACATACAAGAAAGTCCTGCTGATTTGGCAAAAGTTGTCCTTCAAACGTACTTGCTAAAGTAATCGTGACAAAGAGGGACAAACCACCTATTACAGGTACATCTCCAATATGCTTTTTACGACATGATGGTCTATCGACGAAGTCATGGGCAAGAGCAAGCTTCCTGAAAGTAAACAAGCTAATAAAAGACACACTGACAGTAAGTAAAACAAGAGAGATCAAACCAAGTTCCGTTGTGATAAGTATAGTTATAAGCAACATTTTGCGGCTTTCACTAAATCAGCCGATTGAGCTAGATTTGCTTGCACGCGATTTGTGATCTAACAGGCATTAGTTCCTGCGTTTATCAAAATCACCTACTAATTGTATATCAAATAAATTCTCTTGAATTAGATTTTATACAAAAAAGCAAGCTCAAATGCGCTTGCTTTTATAAATAGCTAGTTTTAAACAAAGCCAAACTTAGTTATGTGACGATTAGACAACGTTTAAAAATCAAAACTAGTGATTATTTGATATCAATTGCACTAAAGCTCTTAACTAGGTCATCGACTTGCTTAACCTGAGATAAGAACTGCTCTAGTTTTGCCAACGGGAACGCAGACGGGCCGTCACATTTTGCTTTATTCGGTTCAGGGTGAGCTTCCATAAACAAACCAGCAATCCCGGTTGCCATACCAGAAAGGGCTAACTCAACCGTTTGTTCACGGCGTCCGCCTGACGCGGCACCAGAAGGGTCTCGCATTTGCAATGAGTGCGTCACATCAAAAATGATTGGGCTACCTTGCGATGCTTTTTTCATTACTCCAAAGCCAAGCATATCAACAACTAGGTTATCATAACCATGACAAGCACCACGTTCACACAGTATGATACGATCGTTACCACACTCACCAAACTTTTCTACAATATTGCCTACTTGGCCCGGGCTCATAAACTGGGGTTTCTTGACGTTGATCACCGCACCAGTTTTAGCCATCGCTTCTACAAGATCTGTCTGACGAGCTAAAAATGCAGGTAGCTGAATCACATCCACCACTTCAGCAACTGGCTGTGCTTGAGCTTCGGTATGAACATCAGTGATAATTTTCACACCAAATGTATCTTTCAACTCTTGGAAAATTTTCATCCCTTCATCAAGACCTGGACCACGATAAGAGTGCACAGAGCTACGATTCGCTTTATCAAATGACGCCTTGAAAACATACGGAATACCAAGCTTTTCCGTTACTTTTACGTAGTACTCACAAATCTGCATCGCTAAGTCACGCGATTCTAGGACATTCATACCACCAAATAGAGTGAATGGTTTGTCATTCGCAACTTCAATATGACCGATGTTTACGGTTTTCTGGTTCATTGGGGTTTCCGTTTTTATCTTAATGAATATATTTATTTAGCTAGTAGAACATGACGAACACGTTCTAAATCTTCAAGAGTGTCAATACCGTGCTCAGGCTCCTCACTTGCCTCATCAATGACGATTTCGACGCCGTGAGCTAACGGACGTAACTGCTCCAGTTTCTCTAAAGACTCAAGAGGATGCTCAGTAAGTTGAGTAATCGCTTTTAACGTCTTTACTCGATAGGCATATAAACCGATATGTCGGAAATAGTCGCCTTGTGGCAATTCAGCTATTTCAGTAGAGAATTCATCACGCGGGTAAGGAATTGGAGCTCGACTAAAGTAAAGAGCTTTGCATCTTTCGCCTTGAGCTACTTTTACCACGTTAGGGTTGATAAAATCTTTTACATGCTTAATGCGCTGCATTAGTGTCGCAATGCCAGCGTTACTATGGGCATCAAGCAGGGCTGAGACTTGTCGTAACAGCGCGATCGGCATCAATGGCTCATCTCCTTGAAGGTTTACCACGATGTCGTCATCAGCAAAGTTTAGCTTGTTCGCCGCCTCAGCTAAGCGATCGGTGCCGGAATTGTGTTTCTCCGAGGTCATGACCGCGGTTGCACCAGCGTGACTGACAACATCAAAAATATCTTGATTATCTGTCGCTACGTAGACCGAGTCTGTCAGGGTCAGGGCACGCTCTACAACATGGGCAATCACTGGCTTACCCACCAGATCCAGCATTAGTTTGCCAGGCAATCGGCTTGAACCGAAGCGAGCTGGAATAACAATATGAATATTAGACATTAACGTTCCATCTTTGTGAGTGACGTTGATTAGAGATAAGAAGCAGATCTAAGATCGGATAAATCGCTTGAGCGTATTTTTAGCTTTCTTCATCGCAAGTAACAACTGCAACTTGGTATCTTTGACTTGCACTTTTCCAGCTTTCATTTGTGCTACACGAGTCACCGCCTGTTCTGCTGTCATCGTTTTACGCGTAATAGGGTCCACATAAGTCGGGTATTCTATCAAGGCAAAGTAAGCCAAGCTTTCGACCGAATGAGAACGCGTTCTTCTTGCGCAAATCAGCTTATCATTGGTAAGCCCCCACCCCGCATAGAATGGTAAGCCGTAACAGGTGACGCGCTTACCTCTCAACAGCGCTTCAAACCCGGTTAAGGACGTCATGGTATGAACCTCATCGACCATTTCTAATAAGCTTGCCATTGAGGCCTGCGTTTCGACATGGTCGGCCGCGCGTGTGAAATCGCCCTGCCAGTTACCGTTATCTCGTTGACCAGCCAAAACATCGGGATGTGGCTTATAAATAATGTAGGCATCCGGCTCCGCCGTCCTTACAGCTTTAAGAAGCGTCTCGTTGTGATAGATCTCCGGTGAGCCATACTTGATTGACGCATCAGACTCTACCTGGCCCGGAACCAAAATGATTTTTCGATTTTGAGGCAAAGAGACGTCGCAATCGCTACCAACATTGTATTTAGTCAGATTAGTCGCCAGCAGTTGAGTTATCAGCGCACGCGCACGTACGCAGTCCCAATCGCTATACTGCTGATTTTCCAACATGTACTCTAAGTCGCTGGGCTCTCGGACATCAAAGTAAATACCACGCGAATCGCACACAAGAGATACCGGACGATTAAAATGCACCCCTAACCCTACAGATCGGATAAAGCCATCTTCAATACAATAGTTGTTTTCATCCAACGACCCACGACCCCAGCGCAGCATTTCTTCCGCTTCGGAACTCACCTTCTCAAACCGCCAGGCTTTCAGGTAGTCACCAATCCATCGTTGTTTCCACCACGACAATTTTGATATAGAAACTGTTCTGGAAGGTTTTGCCATAACTTTGAGTGTATCCGCCATATAACTGATAATACGCTCAATATCACACCGTTCCCCAAGAATAGGATCTACATAGCGTGCATATTGTATATATGCTGCATAAAATAACTGCTCCAGTGAACGATCAACGTTTCTGCGAGGGCATTGTTGTCTATCGTTAGTCAACCCCCACCCGGCGTAAAACGGCACACCAAAACAATGAACACTCGCCCCGGCTAAGAGCGCTTCGAATCCCATCAAGCTGGAAACGGTATAGACACTTTTAACGCTGTCTAAAAAGTCCCAAGGGTTTACTTTTTCCGTGTGCACCCGAATATTCGGGTGCTCAAATGGCAGAGGGTAAAGAAAACCTTTCTTCTTTCCATGCACAACATCAGGGTGAACTTTCACCCAAACTGTTTCGTCTGGATTTTCCTCAACTGCCTGTTTAAGCATGTCAACAAATGTTTCTTGCGAGGCTTGCGCGCCCTCAACAGAAGCATCACCTAGGGTCTGATCAATCACCAATACCCTTGGTTTTTCTTCTATTAAGGTTTCATCCCGCTGGTTTTGATTGTATTTCGAGAGTCGGTACTGGCGAATCGCGTTAATACATAAGCGACTGCGCACAAGCTGATCGGCACCTAAGCCTTCGCTTTCTTTGATCAGAATTTCAAGCTTCGACGGCTGCCTTGCATCATAATAGATACCGACATCATCTACGACCAGGCTCAGAGGCTGCGCGCCCGCCACCCCTAAGCCAATAGAACGCAGAAAGCCATCTTCCAATGCAACGTAAGGGAGATCATGCTTTTCAGCATAATCTCTGGCTCGCTTTGCAGTGGCTTTAAAGCCCCAGCCGATAACCGAGTCATATTGTCCCCGATGGCAAGTAGAGCATATAACTACATCATCATTCAAAAAGCGACCCAAGTTTCGTAACTTTTTTATACCCTTCGATAGCACCAAGGTATTATTCATAGTTCAAACACTTTATTCTAAGAGAGAATAGAAAACGAAGTATAACAAGCAACTAGCTAGCTACTTTAAATAGCTTTCTCTTCACAACACCGATAGGGTCTTTCAGCAATTTTTTCATCTTGTGTTTGGCACCATACTTCTTCGGGTTTTGGCTTGGAATAATTTTACTTGCGTTATTTGCCTTCTTCGGACTTTCAATCTTTACAGGCTTTTGTTCTACCTTTGCTTTAGTAGGACTAACACTCTTATTATTACCCTGAGCTCTCAACTTAAAGTATGCCCGGTAGTAATCATAAAACCTTGTATTTGTGGAGTATGGTGTCTCTCTCCATTCACGCTCAAACCGCAACTCATCAATGATATTAACTTTGTAAAATCTTGAAAGCATCGCTATATTTCTAGAGCTACCATCGGGTTCTTTTACTACTTGGTAGTCTGTATTTGCAAATGAATATACATTATTAATGAGGTGACTAATGAACCTTTTAACTTTTTCGAAATCTGTTTCATAACCAGATCGAATCTTACTCACGGCATCATCAGCATCCAATACCTCGCATGCAATTCCTTCATGTGAGTAGTATGTTTTCCCGAAATGATATACTGGCGTTTTCGCCATCGCGCTAAGCAATCCAACTCCAGAGTTAATTAGTAAAACAGAATCACTACCTTGAATACAATCATAGATATGGGTATCTGCAGGAAGTTCAATTATATTTTCAGGCAACTGCAATGAACTCTCCAATGGGTGTTTTTTGGCAACCACCACCCAATCCTTAGAAAGCTTACTTGCAATAACTCTTAGTTGATATGAAAATTCCTCTACACTTTCCACATTACCAGAGAAATAATTAATCACACTATCATTTGGTCTTTGGAATGGGACAAATAGTATTTTCTTGTTGTCTACGCCATATTTCTCTCTAAAGAACTCGCTCCCTATCCTTTCTCCATTTTTTTCTAAAGTCTCATCATCAAGGAAAGTGTTATATATATATTCCTCAACTTCTATAGATTGCTCTTCTGTTAACTCATGGTCCCAACGCTTTCTCGAATAAGAATCGCTATCTCCATTAAAGCCATTTGGATCTATAAACCAAGAATTATTCAATGCACCTCGATCAAAGACATAGTATGGAATACCATACTCTTTACAGCCCCTGTACAAAGACAATCGGTGTTCATTCCCATAAGGGTTAAAGAAAAACACTCTATCATACTGTTTATCTTCTACTAACTCTTTTAAACTATCACTATTTGCAATTATTTTTTCATCAACAAACTCACAATTACCAATTTCAACAAATAGTTGTTTAAGAGAAGTTGCATTAATAGATTTTTTTGAAGCTAGTATCAGAATATTTTCTTTAGCGTGAATGTTTGGCAATGGTGTAATTCGTGATTTACCACTATCGTATTCATTCATCAAACGCTCAAAAATACCACGATTGATCCTGTTTCTCTTTTGGTAATTTGTTCCTACATGATTATCATGCCAAAGATGAACAAAATAAAGCCCTTCGTCCATTAGTGGTCTACCAAACATACTAAAAAAAGTTCTATAGCCTTTATAATCTAGAGAGTCATACATGTAGTTATGAGAACGAGGCTCATGTGTTTTGTAATATTTTTTACTCATATCACACAATCGATAGTGTAGTTCAAAGTCCTCAAAACCATGACCATAAAACTCTTTATGCATCCCTCCACTCATTAAATAAAATTTACGGTCTAAGAGTTTACATGATGAGGCAGGCGCATACATATGTATGATTTCTTTATCATTTTCCAAATAGGCTTGATGAATCGTAAAATTCTGATCGTAATCAGTCATGTCTAGATATTCTCTAGAGAAATTCTCTGTTAAATATAAACATGGAATGAGCTCAAGCTCATTAAAGTACTTATATTTCCCTAACCTACTTTCAATAGCTTTGTAAACTGAGTCATTAGCAAACAAATCAACATCTTGGAAAGATATAAACTGCGTATCTGCTTCTATTGCGCCTACATTTCGACATACACCACTAGAATATAATTCTCCATGTCGATTCAACCGAATATAACGAATACCCCGAGCTTTCGCAATCGGCTCAAGTTCATCAGAAATATCTTTTGAAGAGGAAAAGTCTACAAATATTCTTTTTGAGAAATCAGAAACATAAGATTCTTGCAAGAAGAATTTTGCTCTCTCATAAAGGTATGAATTTTTATCACTGCAATTGTAAGGTGTAATATAAGTTAAGGACATTTTTTACCTACTAATAAATTTTAATCTTTCCAACTAAACCCAACCGATGTGCTCTCGAATAATTCCTAATCCAAGTAAACCGATCGCCCAGCTGACTAAGCTAGCTAAGAATACTGTGATGATTGAACGGACTCGATGCGGCTCCGATGCCTCATCCGGAAGGGTTGGCTCAACGAAAGTCGCGAGGTAACGGTGTTTTCTCGAAGCTTCAATACGCGCCGCTTCCAATGATGCCAAAGCAGAGGTATAGGCTTTTTCGGCAAATTTTCGTTCAACCACTAAAGGTTCATAATCAGCAAATACACCACTTAGCGCAGACTGAGTATCGGTATCCCCTGCTATCGAATTTCTTTCACTCTGTATTTGTTGAGTGAGTGCTTTTACTTTACGCTTTAAATTGATAACAGAAGGAGCTTTGACATCCATATAACTGGTTAAAGCATTTAATTCGGCTTGGGCTTTTGCAAGCTGCGCTTCCAACTCACCGATCAACATCATTTTTGCAGTTGCTGTCTGTGTAGGGTCCAAATCCTGTGCTTGAGTACGAAAATCATTCATAAGAACACGCGCATTGGTTACCCTTTCTTCTGCCCTTTGAACCTCAGCTTCTGCAAAAGCGAGATCATCTTTTCTCGCTTGTTCAGATAGGTTATTTACCAGGATTTCACTCTGATGAAGAATGGCCTTCGCTAGTTTATTCGCATCTTCCGGAGAAAATGCTCTTACCTTAAGCGTGATAATTGTCGTTGTCGGATCATATGAAGCCGTGACAAACTTATTCCAGTAAGTTATCAGCTCCATTTGTGTTGTCTTGCGACCTAACGCAGATATCCAGTCGGCATCAGGGTGATTGAAAATGTCTTTCAAAGCCAGCTCTTTGCTTACTTCTCTGACCATATCTAAAGAGTGTATATAGTCTTGTACAATATAAGAATCTGTTGCACTACCGCCCTGAGAAGGTATTCCAGCAATGCCGCTCAATAGATCGAGCTGTTGCATCTCATTACCTTTTACAGAAAATCGCGTTTCTACAACAAACTTTCCTGATGCTATAAAACTATAGTAAATCAGAGCAATTATCGTCGGGACCAACACTACAACAATAAAACTTCTCTGTTTATTGTTCCTATTTTTCCAAAACTTATTAATAAATGTTTTATGCTTTTTCTGTAATTTCATTTTGATAATGTCAGATATTTATCGATTGCTTCATTGATATCCTCGAAAAAGGTTAATACCCCATCCGACAATACTAATCCCATATCACAATGTTCTTTTAATGTAGGCATACTATGAGACACCATGATTAAGCTAGATTTTTCACTTCGGTCTTTAAATGCCATGCGACATTTTTCCTGAAACCTTCTATCACCTACCCCGGTGATTTCATCTACCAGATAACAATCAAAGTCTATAGCCATCGACAATCCAAAAGCTAATCTCGCTTTCATACCGGAACTGTAACTCCTGATGGGCATATCAAGATAATCTCCCAGTTCAGAAAACTCTCGGACAAATGCTGTCACTTCTTTTATATTTGCGCCGTAAATTCGACTAACAAAACGTAAATTTTCTGCTCCGGTTAATGAACCGTTAAAGCCGCCCGAAAATCCCAATGGCCAGGACATTTTAACTTTTCTCTTTATGACCCCAGTAGTAGGTGCTTCCGAACCAGCAATCATCCGCAGCAACGTTGATTTCCCAGCACCGTTAACTCCCAAAAGCCCGATATTTCTGCCTCTGGGAAAACTCACAGAACAGGGTTTCAAAACTTGTTTTTTACCTTTTGGGGTTTTATATACTTTCGATACATTGATAAGATCAATCATAAATTACGTGCTTGCTCTTTTGTATATTGAGTTAAAGCTAATCCTATCAATAACATTATAACCGCGCAGGCAATGGCGTATTGATGATTAATATAAACATTTTGATATGTAGAGAAAAAGCCACTTCTCACCCATTCAACATACTGAAAAAGCGGGTTCCACTGAAGGTACTCTCTCGCCTGAGGGGGCAAACTGGCCGCAGTAAAAAAAATACCTGAGATAAAGTAGAGCGGACGATTAACTGCACTAAATAGCTTATCCCAGCTGTCAAAATAGATCCTAATCGCTGAGTTAGCCATACCTAATCCAACTGAAAATACAACCAGAACGATCAGTCCCATTAAGACATTGAACAAATCATAAATCGCTAATGCTTTACCAACTAGCTGAAGAGATACAATGATCAATGCAAATACCACTATCATTGTGATAGATTCCAGCAACGCTCGACCCATAAGTACATCAAAAGGTGTCACGTGTGGATACGCCAACAACGCTTGGTTAGCACCTAAAGCCCCCGATAACCTATTTGCGATATTACTATAGATTAACCAAGGAACAATTCCCGTAGTAAAAAAGACCGCCAAATCACCGCCGACCGGAGATTTACGCCCTAATGCAGAAAAAATTGCGACTAATATTAGCACTTGGGTTAACGGTTCAAACAAGGCCCACAAATAGCCAATCTTGCTCTTGCCGTATTTTCCCAGGGCTTCACGTAAAATAAGGGCGTATAAGACCCGCCCTTGTACTCTTAAAGCCTGTCTTAGGTCTTTCATTACATATTAAAGATTTGGATTAGTCCGACAACCTTGCTCTCATCGTCCAAAACAACTAAAGATGAAATCGAATACTGGCGCATCTTATCTTCTGCATCGGCCAACATTTCCGTGTCATAGCAAGTTTTAGGCTCAATAGTCATTATATCGCCAGCTTTTAAACTATTAAATTCAGCTTCTTTTGCCAACGCACGACGTAAGTCTCCATCAGTGATGATACCTTTCAGGTGGTCATTTTCGGTAACAATAGCCACACCTTTACGGCTCTCGTTCATTTTAATAATGACAGAGGTCATCAAATCACTAACGTCTACTAATGGTAAATTCTCGGCACTCATTTCGTCACGCACACGAGTCAACAAACGTCGTCCCAAAGAACCACCAGGGTGAAAGCGAGCAAAGTCATTTGGCATAAACTGGCGCATTTTCATCAACGCAACGGCCAACGCATCACCTAAGGCAATAGTAAGAGTTGTTGAAGTGGTTGGTGCCAAATTGTTAGGGCAAGATTCTTGGATCTGCGCTAGTAGCAATGTGACATCTGAGTTGCAGCTCATCGTAGAATCAAGTCTTCCGGTAATAGAGATGATCTTATTGCCAAATGACTTCAACGAAGGAATCAATTGCAATACTTCATCTGTTTCACCACTGTTCGAAATTAGGACAATTACATCGTCTTTCGTAATCATCCCTAAATCGCCGTGAAATGCTTCACTTGGGTGCAAAAAGAAACTTGGCGTACCAGTTGACGCTAAAGTGGCAGAAATCTTCTTTCCAACGTGACCAGATTTCCCCATTCCGCATACAATGACATGGCCTTGACAGTTGATAATATAAGAGATGGCCTTTTGATATTGCTCTAAATCAATACTATCAGCCATCTCATTCAATGCGTTCGCCTGGTGCTTAAACGTATCAACAATCGACTCCAGTGCTGGCTTTTGTTCAGCCGAAATCGAATAGTAGTCGTTAATATCTAGTGTTTTCATGCAATTCTTCTCTTTAACCAACAGTGTCTATACCGTCTTTAATCTAAAATCTGCTCTAATTTTCGCCTAAGATGCTGAGAACAAAACGAATAACCAGCCCCCTGAACCAAATATTCGTTATGCAGATAATTGATAAACCGTTGTCTAGCAACGAAATCGACCTCTGCTCTCGCTTGTGTCATCTGCTGATATGGATGATGAAAGTCAAACTCTACAGCCACACCTTTATGGGCATAAATCGACTCACCCATTAGTATCAAAGGGGCGGCGGTTTTTAATACGTCAATACTAGCACTGGAATTAATGGTAAATACAAATTCAGCAGAATCTGCCAGCTCTGCTATTTTCCCATTAACATAGTAGGTATTGTCATCAAGTTGATACTCTTTGTCGTCCAACGGATGACGCTTAATTGCTAACTTCACTTTTGCCGACTTTGCCAAACCTGCGACCAAGTTGATAACTTCCTGATTAGACTTGAAAGGACTGTGCAGTAGAAACTGTGAGTCATTTTCCAACTGGAGTAGTAGTAGAATGGAACCATGAGAACTTAATGAAGGTACTAATGTTCCCTTTTTTCTCTTAATCAGTTTGTTCGCAATACGTTTGAAATACTTTTTCAAACTATAGCTATTATGCATATAGCGGATAACTGTTCGGTTCTTGTTTATACGTTCAAAAGCAAAACCCAATAAAAAAATAAAGAAAAAAAACATCGACTTTATTGAGTCATGAGTATCTTTTGGTATAAAACTCCCCTGCTCTTTTGGGGTGTGCTGAACCTCATTACTAAATATTTTAAAATCTATCTTGCTGTTGGCATTAACACCTTGGGGATCGATAACAGTTGTAAATGGTCGAATAAGCCCCTGCTCTGTAACCAAATAATTTATACCCAACTCCTTGCATATATCAATTGCCACAGCGTGATACCACCTTGCATCATTATGCAGTAGAACGAGATTGATATCTTTTTCTATAACAAACTCTTTAAGCGCAACATAAAACCTGGCCATATAGTTCAACTCATCATTGCAAAGAGTCCGATCTTCTACTTTTTGAACATAAGCATGATGGTATGTTCGAAGTAAAGATATTTTTTCTTGGTAAGGCTGCGCTTGCTCCTTACTCACTGCTGCGATCATATTAACTGCTAGAAACTGCTTGAAAGTAGGTAGATAGATTTTTTTTGATAAACAGGAAGTAACTGCATACCTTTTCTTTCCCAATATCCCCGCTATTTTCTCGTGTAGTGGCGAGTACATTGGATCTAGCGATAACACTATATGATCAGTTTTCATAGGTTAGTTTATCGCTACATTTGCTGCTACAGCAATTTGGTAAATGATTTGCGTAATATCTTTAACTGCCTGCATTGTTTTAGTGTCAACTTTAGGTAAAACTAAGATTTGATCACCTTTTTGTATGGGTTTCCCACTATCAAATTCAACCAGGCCGTTTGCTCGCACAACTGCTATACGCTGATCCTCGGCCCTATCAGTGAAACCACCGGCCCAAGCAATGTAGTCGTCGATAGTGGCATTAGGGTTATAAACGAGCGCTTGTGGCATCAAAACCTCACCCCCCACTTGAATTAGATCTGTTTTGTTTGGAATGACAATTTGGTCACCTTGTTCTAATAATATATTAGCTACAAGACCATGTTCAGAAACGATGACTTTCCCTAGCGGCTGAACTTTACGAGCTCGTTCAGTAAACTGAAGTACCATTTCTGCTTCTTTTGCTCTGATTACAGCTTCTCCATCTGAAGACGCTGGTGCAGTAAAAATACTTCTTTCTAGCCGATTAAGAGACTCATCAATCATTTCTTTTTGCTTTTTCGCAACGCTATCTCTCAATATATAAATAGATTGGTAATCTGCAAGCATGGGATCAATAGGAATATTATTCAGCAAATCATGTAACTTAGTGCCTTTTGTAACAGCAAAGTAAGATGGTCCTAAGTAGCTCCCAGAAACCTGAACATCTATGACTTGAGCGTGTAAATCATCATTGAAGATAACTTTATCCCCGTCTCGTAATTCAAACCTCAGGAAATCTTGGTAAGTCATATAACGTGAGAATGGCCCATCTATTCGATTCCCAACAACTCCAACATGCGAAACTTTTGCGAGCGGCTTTGCATAAGCCGCTAACTTTTCTCCTAATTCACTAGAATTTTCCAGTTCAAAGCGAAAGGGATTGCGAGCCCCTCCGGATACTGTGATAGCAGCTTTCTGTGGTGTAACCAAGATAACATCACCATCTTTAAAGCTAACTTGTGGCATAACTCCAGATTGCATAAAATCATAGAGATCAACATTGATTATGATTTTACCATTTCGTAGAACTTGAATTTCTCGATAACTGCCACGTTCAGAGTCAATACCGCCAGCACGTTTAAGAAAATAAAGTATTGAATCAGAGGCCATTCCAGCGTATTGCCCTGGTCTAATGACTGGCCCACTTAGAAAAACACTAACTGGCGTCGCAGTAAGTAAATTCACATACACGTTTACGTTAGTGGTATAAACGTGTTTAATTTTTTTTGTCACAAGCTCGTTGATTTGGCTAGCTTTTGTTCCAAGGACATGAATCGGGCCAACTTCTGGTATAAAGATATTTCCTTGATTGTCCACCGTAGCAACATTAGAGTAATTTACAGCTCCCCACAGCCAGATGTTAATCTTATCCCCAGCCGCAACGAGATAATTATCATTCAAACCATCAGCTCTTTCAGTCTCATAACCACCAGCAAAAATATTTGCTGCATAAGGAGGTGGTAGTTCTTCTCCAGAGGAAGGGAGTAATTGTCTAACATCCACCTCACCTGGCAAAAGAAGATTATTTCTGTTCTCTTTATTAAATGAACCAGCAGAGAGTTTCTCGTTGGGTGGCGTCTGAGATTGGTTTAAAGTTCCAGAGGAAGAAAACGTAGGATTAGCTGCATTGAGGTTTAAATTGTTACTATCAAGCGCGAAAGCTGAATTGATACAAGCAAAGCTTGTAATTGCAACTAGCCATTGAGGTGCTTTATTTGTCATCTTCATCATTTTTAAAGCTTTTTCTCTAGTTTATCTTTAACAAGCCCATTGACCCAATACCAAGTATTTGGGGTATTGTTTTTATCTGACTTTATCGAGCACACTACATTAGAAGTGGAGTCAATGTTCACTTCTCGACAGTATAGGCCCAGTGCAGAGAAATAAATCGGCCCAACAGCAACATGATAATTTGGATGCGATATAGACACCAGTTCAGGTCTGTTCAAATATCCCCAATACTGTTCTGGAACTTCCTCCATCATTTCTATCGAAGATGACTCTTGCGTAACAAGTGGAAGATCTGCCTTAACGTGGCGAGGTTTACTCGCACATGCACTCAGCACTGTAATGGACACTAGAGAAATGAAGAGATGTTTATGTCTGAAAAATAGATGTTTTGTCATTTTTACGCACGCTACCGCCCTATGGTTAAACACGTTATCCATAACACGTATGTATTTTGGCAAATAAGATGCTTTGAGCACTCGGTGTACTCTGGACTTGCTCATCAGCTTCTCCCACAGTGAATGCCCCCTTTGAAGTGCGTACTAGGGTACAAGATAACTCTCCTTTGAGGCAAGTCCACACCCGCGGAAGAGTATACTCAATGGAGCATATTCGCAATTTTCCAATTAATTAGCTGCACGCAATTGTTTGGTAAAAAAACCAACAGTTTCATAAATACAACAAAAAAAACCTTTTATAAGAAACTATTTACAGTCTGCCCAACTTTTAACTAGAATATGAATTGGAACTCTAAATAGAGTTTCAAACATCGATGTTTTAAAACTAGTTAACACAAGGATTAATAATGAAGAATACAGCTCTAGCTATTCTTATGGCTCTAAGCGCATCAACTGTATTTGCAGCAGAAGAAGCAGGTTCAGCAGGCGCAGCGTCTGCATCTGCAACAGGTACAACAGCCGTAGCAGTAGGTGCAGCTGCAGCAGTAACTGTAGTGGCAGTTGCAGCGTCAGATAGCGATTCAACATCTACTTCAACATCTACTTCTACTTCTACTTCTACTAACTAATTTCGCTTTGTAGATAGAAGATAATCGCCCTGAATGACTCAGGGCGATTTTATTTGTAAGAGGGAATAATGAATATCTTCCGAACGTCTAAATGGATACGCCCACTTCTCACTCTTCCGCTATTCGCCTTACTCTTTGGTTGTACACAAAAGTTCAATGATGTTTCAGCAACCGTTCAAGAAGCGTACGGTAACTACATCGATGTAGAGATGACCCCTGAAGAAATAAATGCCATTCCTTATGCCAGTGCCTATTTAAAACTTGGGAATCAAAAACAGGTATTTGTTGTTTTAGCTTTTGCAGAGCGAAATCCTCTCAATGGAAAAACACAACTAAAATGGGTAAGTGCTGACAAAGCTATGATCGTTACGGAGAATGGGCATATCGTCAAAACGATAGGTCTACAGAATGGGGACTTAGCGGGTGTTTATGGTGATGTGCCAGATTTTTCTTCTGATTCAGCCTCTGTCAACTACGCACTCTCATACGACTGGGCGACACAATATCGTTATGGCTTTCCAGCAAGTGTGACTCGTTCTTACTCAGGCCAAAAAACGTTAACAACCCCTATATCCGACACGATGACCGACGTATATAAAGAAGTTGTTGAGTTTAGCAGCCTTTCTCAATCAGTCGAAAACTACTATTGGGTAAACGAGCAAGGTCAGGTTATCAAAACCTTACAATACTTAGGACCAAATATGATTCCGGTTGAGTTAACCATTTTGAAGGGATATAGCAAATCATGAGCAAGCAACTACTAACATTACTCGGTTTGGTCATGCCGCTTTTGAGTATGCCTAGCTTCGCTCAAACAGAAACCTCTGCTATGCAACCATTAAATGTTGAATTGCTAGGAGTAGGCAAACAGCTACAATTCCAAGAGCCGACTCGTTTAGAAAGCCTGTTAGCACTTGCTAAGGAGCAAAGCGTGTCTCTGCAATACTCTCTTGGTACCACTTTGTTTGACAAATCGGAACGCGCCGAAAAAAACTCTACCGCTTTAAAGAGCACAGTACTCAATCAAATGATTCAACATAATTTGGTTGCACATCCATTCTATAAATTCATTCAGAAGCAAAGCTTTGCACCACGCTTACTGTCTGCGATCGATGTTGATAAAATTCGACTAAATAAATTCGACAACCCACTGTTGCGCGGCAATCTCCTACTCGCAAGCCCTCTGCGCGAAGAAAAAGTGTATTTCTTGGGAAACTTGAATAGCGTGTATTCTATTAAAGGGCAAGCAGGCATCCCTTTGCAGAAGCAAATAGAGAATTTGAAAAGTAACATTGGTGCATTATCAACACCACCAGTGTTGATCTACCCAGATGGTCACGTAGTTAAGCCACATCACGGAGCTTGGTTAACAACACAATATTACCTACCACCTCTGACCTTGGTATATGTACCGTTTGGTGATCTTGAACGGTCTGACATGGATCAAGATATAATCCGCCTACTCACTCAACTGATACCAAATGCTACAAAGAGACCGTAATGATACCAATTAGAAAAAGCTTAACCCTTTCTTTAATGGGCCCAGCATTGGTTTGGGCTCAAGAAGTACCCTTTGAGGCTCCCTCGTTACAGCCTTCTCAATCTGATTTTGGTGGTGTTGGCTTGATGCAGATGCCAACAGGACGTATGGCTCCTGAAGGGGAATTCAACTTTTCTGTTACCGGTAGTGATGAGTACCTTTTTTACAACGTTACTCTGCAACTAATGCCTTGGTTAGAAACAACCATTCGTTATACTTCGGTGCGAGATTTGCTTTATAGTAAGGATCCTAGTTTCTCGGGAGATACAAACTATACCGATAAAGGTATTGACTTTAAAATTCGATTGCTAAAAGAATCTCAGTATATTCCTGAGCTATCACTGGGTGTTCGAGACTTTGCTGGTACCGGCTTATTCGATGGAGAATACATCGCAGCTACGAAGCGGTATTCCAACTCTGAGCTAGGGACCTTTGATTTTACTTTTGGTATTGGTTGGGGGTCGCTAGGCACTCGTGACAACATCTCTAACCCGACTTGTAAATTGTCAGATCGATTTTGTGAACGCCCCTCTGACTATTTAGATACAGGTGGCACAACTAACTTTGATAGAGCATTTAAAGGACCAACTGCATTGTTTGGTGGTGTTGAATATCAGACCTTACATGCACCATTACGCTTTAAACTCGAATACGATAGCAATGATTACAGCGAAGACTTCCCTGTGGTAAAAGGTGGCGTGGACATGACACCACATACTCCGTGGAACGTTGGTATACTGTACCGTATCGGAATGGCCGATTTTCGTTTAAGTTATGAACGCGGAGACACTTTGGTTGCAGGTTTAACGCTCAACACTAACTTCAATGACATGCCATCATTCTGGCGAGATGAGCCTACGCCAGAAGTCGAAGATAACCAACCAGAAGAACTGTCTAATGTTGACTGGGAACGTGTAACGGAAGATTTAGACAAAATTGCGGGTTACCAAAACACGCGCATTTATGTTGATGACAACACCGTAACTGTCGTTGGTGAACAGAAGAAATATCGTGACCGTACAGAGGCACATGAAAAAGCGGCGGCTGTACTTCATAATGAAATGCCTGAAGATATTGATACCTATGCGATCAATGAACGTAGCCGAGGCTTAGTCGGCGAACAAACGATTATTTCCAAGGAGAAATATCGCGACTTTGCCCAAGTTAATTACATCAACCCTAAAATAGAAGATGCAACCGCAAAAGCTAGCAATAAGCCAAGTGGAGAATCTGTCTATGATGGTTTTGAGCGTTTTGATTGGGGCTTTGCACCGAAGCTTGTTCAAACTCTCGGTAACGCAGAAGACTTCTACCTCTTTAGTGTAGGACTAAGCGGTAATGCCTCATACTGGCTGACGGATAACCTTGAAATTGGCGGCTCCTTATACTGGGATTGGTATAACAACTACGATAAGTTTAACTATGTCACTCCACCTGATGGTACTACCGTTCCTCGTGTTCGCACCATGTTCCGCGCTTACCAAAATGAACATACTGTAACCATGTCAAACCTACAATTGACTTGGTTCCAAGAGTATTCCAATACGATGGACCAGCAATTCTACGCTGGCTATCTGGAGAGCATGTTTGCCGGAGTCGGTACCGAGTTTCTTTACCGACCACAAGGAGCTAACTGGGCGATTGGCGCTGACGTCAACTTAATTTCTCAACGTGATCCACAAAGTTACTTCGGTGTTTACGATGAGAAATGGCAAAACGTGCCAGAATATGGACGTCCGTTCCAAGTTATTGATAAAGGATTCACTGGTTTTGTATCTGGTTACTACTACCCTCAATGGGAATTCCTGCAAGATTTGATGATCCAAGTCGATGTTGGTCAGTTCCTAGCTGGCGATGTTGGTACACAAATCAATGTTTCTAAGCAGTTCAAGAGTGGCGTAATTGCTGGCGCCTTTGCCTCATTTACAGACTTGTCTGCGGATGAATTTGGTGAAGGTAGCTTTACTAAAGGTTTCTACTTGTCGATTCCGTTTGACATCATGACCGTTAAGCCAAGTAACAATCGTGCGAACTTTAGTTGGCAGCCTCTTACTCGTGACGGAGGGCAGAAGCTCGGCCGCAAATACAGCTTAATTGAGTTAACCGACGAACGAAATCCTTGGTACCAAAGACCTAACCGTTCGGATGTGGAATAATAAAATAATCAAGGGAGCTGCGGCTCCCTTTTTCATATATAGATACTGAGTCATAGAAGACTAAAACCTATCTTCCTGCTTCCAATAGCGCTACTTTTCGTTTCTTGCTAGAATTCCTGAGAAAATTTTAATCTATGGTGGAAGTTCTATGATCATCGTAACTGGTGGCGCTGGCATGATCGGCAGCAACATTGTTAAAGCACTAAACGAAGCTGGTATTAACGATATCCTGGTTGTCGACAACCTAAAAAATGGCAAAAAGTTTAAGAACTTAGTTGATCTGGACATCACAGATTACATGGATCGTGACGACTTTCTGACCCAAATTATGGCGGGCGATGATTTTGGTCCGATTGAGGCAATTTTCCACGAAGGTGCTTGTTCTGCAACGACTGAGTGGGACGGTAAGTACATGATGCTAAACAACTACGAGTACTCTAAAGAGCTGCTTCATTACTGTTTAGATCGCGAGATTCCATTCCTATACGCTTCTTCAGCAGCCACTTACGGCGATACAGATACTTTCGTTGAAGAACGCGAATACGAAGGCGCACTGAATGTATACGGTTACTCGAAACAGCAGTTTGATAACTACGTTCGTCGCCTATGGCAAGACGCTGAAGAACATGGTGAGACCCTTTCTCAAATCACCGGCTTCCGCTACTTCAACGTATATGGCCCACGTGAAGACCACAAAGGTAGCATGGCATCAGTTGCGTTCCACCTAAACAACCAACTTAACGCAGGTGAAAATCCTAAATTGTTCGCGGGCAGCGAATCATTCAAACGCGACTTCGTTTACGTTGGTGATGTCTGTAAAGTAAACCTGTGGTTCTTAGAAAACGGCGTATCAGGCATTTTTAACTGTGGTACTGGCCGTGCTGAATCTTTTGAAGAGGTAGCAAAAGCAGTTATCAAACATCATGGCAAAGGCCAAATTGAAACCATCCCATTCCCTGAGCACCTAAAAGGCGCTTACCAAGAATTCACACAAGCCGATCTGACCAAACTGCGCGCCGCAGGCTGTGATGTTGAGTTCAAGACGGTTGCAGAAGGCGTTGCCGAATACTTAACTATCCAAAACCGTTAAGCACCACAAGGTGGCAGAACCATAACCTGCCACCTTTACTCAAGTGCAATAGCCTGTATCATTCCTTAATATCTTTTTTCTCATTTAAACCACTTCGCCAGTACACGAATAGGTAACTAGACACGCCATGACCATAAAACGTGATGACTTCGACCCTAAAGCATATAACCCTGAGTTTAAGCGCCACTTCCTGTCGCCTAAGTACTGGGGCACGTGGTTAGGTGTTATCTTATTTTTACCTTTATCATTAATGCCACTAAGTTTACAAAAGTGGTTGGCGAAAACCATAGCCAAAAAACTATCTAAATCCCACAAAGGCCCTGCTCACCGAGCGAGGGTTAACTTTGAGCTGTGTTTTCCGGAAAAGTCGTTCCAAGAACGTGAAGCTTTAATAGAAAAAACACTCTACACAGCAGCCATATTCTTTTTTCGCTTCGGGTTACTAAGTTTACGCTCACCAAAATGGCTTCAGAGCCGTTGCCAAATTCGCGGCCTAGACATTTTACGACAGCACATTGATAACAACGAAAATGTGATTTTAATGGTTCCCCACTCTTGGGCAATTGATGTGCCTGCTATCTTGCTCGCTTCAATGGGAATGCCAGTTTCTGCAATGGCGAAGAAACAAAAGAATGATGTTGCTGACTGGCTGATGCACAAGCAAAGAGTTCAATACGGTGGTCGTGTTTATGAACGCTCAGGTGGCATTAAGCCTTTTCTGAAATCCATTCGAGATGGCTATGTAGGGTATTATCTACCCGATCAAGATCACGGCCCAGAACATAGTGTGTTTGTCGACTTTTTCGCCACACGTAAAGCAACGCTCCCTGGATTGGGTAAAATTGCTAAACTATCACGTTCCAAAGTATTACCTCTGTTCGCTTCAATGAACACCGAAGATGGAACATTCGATATCGAAATTTTGCCTGCATTTGACTTAGACAAAGGCGAAGAGCAAGACGCTCGTACCTGTAATGAAGCCATTGAATATTTTGTCGGTGATAAACCCGAACAATATATGTGGGTACTGCAGTTGCTGCACTCTCAAGAAGACGGCAATAACTATTACAATATCTTTAAGCCTAGATATGATACTGATTGGCAAGTAAATAAATGAAAAAGATTTTAATTATTGGCCCTGCGTGGGTCGGCGATATGGTAATGTCGCAATCGTTATATATCGTATTAAAGCAACGTCATCCAGATAGCCAAATTGAAGTTATCGCTCCAGGATGGTGTAAACCGATTCTTGAGCGTATGCCAGAAATCCACCAAGCGATTGAAATGCCTATCGGTCATGGTGAATTTAACTTATTAGGCCGCAGGGAAATTGGTAAATCATTACGTGAAAAGCAATATGACCACGCCTATATCTTGCCTAAATCAGCGAAATCAGCACTGATTCCATGGTTTGCCAACATTCCTCTTCGTACTGGCTGGAAGGGAGAAATGCGCTATGGTTTATTGAATGACTTACGCCCCAACATGAAGTCTTTTCAATACATGGTAGAACGCTATGTAGCATTAGCTTATCCAAAAGCAGAGATGGTGGACTCCAACTCCCTTGGCGGGCTTGAAATCTTGCCCCGCCCACGCCTTGCAATCAACGCGGCTGAGCAACAAGCCACGCTCAAAAAGTTCAACTTAACGCAAGACCAACCAATCATTGGACTGTGCCCAGGAGCAGAGTTTGGTCCTGCCAAAAAATGGCCCGAAACACACTACGCTGAAGTTGCGACGCAAATGGCTCGATCTGGGCATCAAATCTGGTTGTTTGGTTCTCAAAAAGACTTAGAGACTTGTAACAATATCCGCGCACTTGTCCCGACGCAATTCCATGAGAACATTCATGTTCTAGCCGGCCAAACCAGCTTAATTGAAGCGGTCGATCTACTTGCTGCATGCAAGACTGTTGTCGCGAATGACTCAGGCTTAATGCATGTGGCTGCTGCGGTTGGTTGTAATGTTGTTGCCGTGTATGGCTCAACTTCACCGAAGTACACCCCCCCACTCGCAGAAAAAGTGGAGATTGTTCATACCGATATTGATTGTCGCCCTTGTTTCCAGCGTGAATGTCAATACAAACACCTTAAGTGCTTGACAGAACTTTCGCCTAAGCAAGTGCTAGATAGTATCCAAAAACTTGACGCCATTACGATAAGCTCATGTTAGTTCGTATTGTTTATACCTTACTACTCGCTCTAGCGTCACCGCTGCTTTTATTTGGTTTGTACAAGAGCAAACCAAATAAGCCTAAGTTCGGCTCTCGCTGGAAAGAGCACTTTGGCATAACTCCCAAGCTAAAAAGCAACGACAAACCTATTTGGATACATGCCGTATCTGTTGGTGAAAGCATAGCAGCAACACCTTTAATCAAAGCCCTTAAGGAACAAAACCCCGAACAATCTATTCTAGTTACTACAACAACAAGTACCGGAGCTGAACAGATTGCTAAGTTGGGTGATTTAGTTGAACACCGCTATATGCCAATTGACTTTGGGTTCGCTATCAAAGGTTTTCTTAAAGCAGTGCAACCAAAACAGATGTTGATCATTGAGACTGAGCTGTGGCCAAACACGCTTCACAATGTTCACAAAGCGGGTATCCCTATAACTGTCGTGAATGCGCGCCTATCTGAAAAATCGTGTAAGAACTACGCCAAAATACAGCAGCTTTTTAACCAACTTCATCCATGCCTAACTCAAGTACTCTGCCAAACAGCTTCAGATGCCGAGCGCTTTGAACGCTTAGGCGTCGAGAAAAAGAAACTATCCGTTACCGGTTCTATTAAGTTCGATATTCAAATATCAGAGCAAGTGAAACAGCAAGGACAGCAGCTTCGAGCCCAGCTTGGAGACGATCGTCCGATTTGGATTGCCGCTAGCACCCACAAAGGCGAGGACGAACAGGTATTAGATGCACATAGACAAGTTTTAAAATCTCATCCAAATGCTTTACTCGTTTTGGTTCCTCGCCATCCAGAGCGATTTGATGATGTATTCACGCTTTGCCAACAGCAAGGCTTTAACACTGTGCGTCGTACGTCAACGCATGCAGTAGAGACAAATACTCAAGTATATCTCGGCGATACTATGGGTGAGATGCTAACTTTGATGGGTGCAGCAGACATCTGCTTTATGGGTGGCAGTCTAATCGGAGATAAAGTCGGTGGACACAATGTGTTAGAGCCAGCAGCTCTGGGAGTACCTGTAATCACCGGACCAAGTTATTACAATTTTACAGAAATTGTTAATCTTCTTAAAAAACATTCGTTCTGCAATATCATTACAAAAGTTAACGAACTCAGTAACTTGATAGATAATCACTTTTCATTAAGTACAAACTCTATAAGTTTGCATAGTGCAAATTTCATCGCTAATTATACAAATGTTGTGAATAAAATAGTAACAATAATCTTTGAGAAAAAATAATGAAAAACATCATTACGTATAAGAGAATTCAATCTAATTATGAGAACGTATGTTACGTAAACTCAATTTTCGCACTTTTTTTATACTTATATATTAATAAAGGGGGCCATAATACACTGTTCGTTAGCCATATTGACTTCCAGGCTCTGTTAGCGAATAGTAAGTTAGATAACGTAGTCATTGTTAACACTAAGCTCAACAAAAATTGGGACTCTTTTCTTTACAAAATGGGACTTCTACAATATGACATTACAACTCTAATTAAAAAGAAAAAGTTTTTTGGTCACGATCACCTAACCTATGCGTTTCTATTCGATTTATCTCATGGCTCAGTTCTAGAAGATGGTGCTGGAAACTATAATGGCCCAATACCATTCAAAAAAAGAGTAAAACGCGCTTTAAAAGGCAGAGTTGTCTCTCCTTTGGGCTATGGAAATAAAATAACTAGCATCTATTTATCAAAACCAGAACTTGTAGACTCTCAATTACAAAGCAAAACAAAAGTCTTCGATGTTGTTGATATGTTGGACTACACCAGAAATTTTAGTTTGCAGATGATCCTAACGCACAGCTTCGAGTCTCTTAGTGGAAAAAACATTTTATTTACTCAACCTATCAGCGATCTGGTGACGGAAGATGGAAAAATAGAGCTGTACAAAGAAATTGCTGAGAAATATAACATTACAGTAATAAAGCCACATCCTCGCGAATGTACAGATTATACTAAGCACTTTTCTTGTTTGGTTCTAGATAAATTTATACCAGCTGAAGTTCTTATTTCTCCAGATGATAAAAATATTCATCTTTATACTTTGAACTCAACCTCTGTACTGAACCTAAAAGAGGTCAATGATAATATACAAGTTGATTTACTTGCACAGGATCTACACGATTTCCTTACTCAATGGAAAACAGACAAAAACCTGAAATAAGAAAATTTGAACCATTAAGTAATATAATGCCTTGTAACAAGGCATTATATATCAGTTCGTTTTGCCCATAAAAAACTCAGCCAATTCAAAATCCAACTTCTGATCGATATCAAAAGAGACTCGGTTATCCATGACATAGGCGTATGACTTAGCGGTATAATGAATTTTTTTTTGTTCCAGCAGATCTCTGGCATCAAAAATGTATATCGCTCCATTTAGTCGGTAAAACTCTCCGAGGTCTTGTGAACGATTAAGTGCTTCTGGCCTCAAAAATCCCCCCATCGAACCATCTTCCGGAAGCGTGTTCGACCATAGCGGGGAGTGCTCACATGGTGTAACAGAAACCACTGACAAAGCTTGCTTTTCTATGAACAACTCCAGAGCTTCATTAATGTGCTGAGTGGTGCGTAAAGGGGATGTCGGTTGTAACAAGACAAGTATCTCATCACCTTTACCAAACTTTTCAAGCGTGTAAATCAACACACTTTCTGTTTTCGCTGTATCAGAAGCCAAATGTTCCGGCCGCAATTCAGGAACTTCAGCCCCGAATTGTAATGCAATATCTGCGATTTCTTGATCATCAGTACTCACCAAGACTTTGTCGATGTATGGGCAATTATTCGCAGCATCAATAGACCAAGCAATTAAAGGTTTACCGTTTAGCGGTAACACATTTTTTCTAGGCAAGCGCTTACTACCCCCACGAGCAGGAATGAGCGCAATTACTTTTTTACCATCGATCACTACAGTACACCTAACGTATGAATATCTGCTTGAGCGCGATTAAAATCATCCATTCTACCAATGTCAAGCCAGTACTCGTGAATTGGAAACATGAGTACATTTTCACGTTCATTCATATGTTGCTCAAGTAAAGTCGGCATATCAATATGATGATTTTTCGGTACGGATTGGATGACTCTCGGAGATACAACGTATATTCCGGCATTAACAAAAAAACGTTGGATTGGTTTTTCTACCATGCTGGTAATTCTATTGCCATCGCCATTGATAACACCATACGGGATCTGATAATCATATTCACGGACACACATCGTTGCATCAGCTTGATTTTCTGTATGGAACTCCAGAAGTCTCTGAAAATCAACTTTCGTTAAGACATCGCCATTCATCATTATTAATGGCAGGTCTGCTGGTAAGTCCTTAGGTAGCAAACCCAAAGCACCGCCAGTACCTAACGGAGACTCTTCATAAACGTAGGTGATATTTACCCCGAGCTTAGAGCCATCACCAAAATACTGCTCAATCTGCTCCGGCATGTAATGAGTAGAAATATAGAAATTAACAAAACCAGCCTTAATGAAGCTTCGAATAACCGTTTCTAAAATAGGCTTACCACCAATTTTGAGCATTGGCTTAGGACATGTATCAGTCAGAGGTTTCAACCGAGTCCCGAAACCACCAGCCATGAGAAAAACGGGATTTTGATAGGTTGGTTGGCGTAGCGCACCGTGCAAAGTTTCTAAACCAACCACTTTTCCGTTTTTTATCAATGGAATAGAAAGAACGCTACGGCTCTCCATTGCTGAAATTAACTCTTCACGAGGGGTGTTAATATTAGCCGTCAATGGGTTAGTGTTCATCACTTGCGCTACATCAGCAGTCAAAGGCAAGTTTTTAAGCAACCCACGACGAATATCACCATCCGTAACGACCCCCAAAAGATGGTCATTATCGTCAACAACTAGCACAACTCTCAACGCTTCATTGTTTATAATTTCTAACGCATCAAGTAATGAACTGGTTGGCTTAATTAAAACATTTTTCCAACAATGACTCATGCTTAACCTATTTTCTAAATCATTTAAAACTTTTCATTGTTACCCTATATGGGTAACAGATCGTATCCATTGGCACATTTTGAGTGATTGTCGCTCCAGCACCTACAATAGAGTTTGTATCTATTCGGACGTTTTGAATCACCGTAGCCCCAGCTCCAATATAAACATTATCGCCAGTCAGAACTTGACCACACAGTGTTGAACGAGGGGCCAAATGGTTAAAAGATCCAATATCACAGTCATGCTCAACTATAACGCCAGTATTCACTATTGTATGGCGACCAATTCTGGCTCCGGCTTGAATAATGGCACTGGAAAGAATTTGCCCCCCCATATGAACTTCCGCAAAAGGAGATACTTGAGCAGAAGAGGCAATCACGGTTTCGAACTGGTACCCACTCGCTGTATAAAACTGAGTTAGCTTGCTTCTTAAGCCCGATTTGGGGAGAGCACCAATGCCATTGACTAGCAAAACTTCGTTACAATCAAACCTAAAGACATCTTCGTCTTTGCGAAAATGGGGTAGCTCGTTAAAAATGCCGCGTTCACTCAGCTCATCCGGGCAAATAACCGCCAAGATCTCTCTTTGCTGCTGTAGAAGTACATCCACTAGTACACTAGCGTGACCACCTCCACCAATAATGACGAGAGGCTTCAAGCTCTTTTTATTCAAAGATTAAATCTCCTGCTTGATAAGCCTTACTGGCTGGCTTATCCAGTAGTTCCCAAAATTTATAAGGAGAAAGGCCCGTGCCAGGGCGTTTTATAGTCAGGTTATCCTGAGTAAAAACTTCACCTACAGCGATGTTTGTCGCTGCAATCAAGCTCTTCCTAGCTACCGCTTTGTTCTTTACCTCAGAAACCGTTGGGCTTTTCACTCCAACACCTAACGCAACTTCCACCTGACGAATAGCTGAAACCATTGCAGTCAACTCGCTCGGCTCGAGCGAAGCTTTATGATCTGGCCCTTCCATATTCTTATCTAAAGTAAAGTGTTTCTCTATTAGTACCGCTCCGCGAGCAACAGCCGCAATTGGGATTGTGATACCTTCACTATGGTCAGAATAGCCAGCGGATAGTTCAAAGGCGTTTGCAAGAGTATCCATAGCCTTAAGGTTTATCTCTTCCATTGGTGCAGGGTATTCTGTCGTACAATGCAGTAGCGTCACTTTTGCTTTTAAGGCTTTTTGCCCCACTTCAGAGGCATAAGCTTTTTGAAAATTTAGCTCACTTGGCGTGGCATTTTGATCAGCAGTGTAACCAAAAGCAATCACTCCCAAAACAGCTTCTATTTCCGAGAGTGTAGCCATTCCTGTAGAAACAATGAGATCACAACCTGTACGTGCATGTTCTAAAACTAGAGGGGCGTTAGTAATCTCGCCCGACGGTATTTTTAATCGGGTGAGATTCAAATCGTTAACAAGGAAATCTAGACTCTCAGAGTCAAAAGCTGTCGATAGAAACTCAATACCGATTGACTGACAATGCTCTACTAGTTGGTGATGAACATCATAAGAAAGTTCTAACCGACTAAGCATCGCAAGTTGAGACTCTTGCTTTTGCGTATTTGCTACTTGATATTCAGCTTGTTTTGCTTCAGCTGTAACTAAGTTTTTAGCTTTAAAAGTTTGAAACTTAACAATATCAGCACCAGCTTTATGCGCCGCATTGACTAGCTCAAATGCCAACGTCTCATCACCATTGTGATTTACACCAGCTTCAGCAATTATTAATGTCATAGAGTCTCTTTATATCGTCTTTAAATCTACAATGGGATAATTATACATTATCAAAATCTAGGTCGAAAAAGGCTTTACTCGGCTCAAAACGCAAAGTCTTAATCATGTCAATCACCTGCCCGCTTGTATCGCCTTGCCCATAAGGATTTAAGACAACCTCGTTGCTATCGCTTTTGTAAGCTCTCTGCACAGCCGCACTTATTGAAGCAGAAATATCTATCTGATTAGGCTTACAATTTAGGACACTCTTGGCGGCCAAACGCCCTTTTTGTCTTGAACCAATATTAACGGTAGGTACATCAAAAGCAGGCACTTCGATAATCCCACTCGAAGAATTACCAATCACAGCAGCTGCATGCTTTACCGCACTCAAGTAACGTACTTGCCCAAGAGATGGAATAGCTAATACACGTTGTGGGTTAGCTTGAGCATATTGTTCCAAAATAGGGATAATACGTCGTCCTCCATCATCAGCATTCGGATAAGTAAGGATTACTTGATGATTGGGAAATTCATCTAATGCGCCTAAAAGCGCTTGAAAGCTTGCCTCAGGCTTCTCATCACCTAAGGTCACTGGGTGATATGTAACCACAAAAAATGGTTGAGTTAGGTTAAAGGCAAGTGACTTAGCAAGCTCATCTACCGTCATAAACGTTGCGCGTTTTAGGTGGTCTAGACCGATAGCACCCACATTTTTTACTCGGTCGGGCGACTCACCTAACTGAATAACACGCTGCCTGTAATCCTCTGTGGACGTAGCATGCAAATAGCTTAATTTGGTAATGGCATGGCGTATTGCATCATCATACGCTCCTTCAGTGATCTCCCCACCGTGCAAGTGAACAATAGGGATACGCAGTATCATTGCCGTTTGTGCTGCGGCAAGAGCTTCAAATCGGTCGCCTAAAATGACCAATACATCAGGTTGCTGTCTTGAAAGGGCATCAGCAAAGCCAAGTACTCCTAGTCCCATACTTTTCGCGGTCCCAACTGCCGAATCGGATGAAAGTAGAATCTCAATTTTTTCATCAATGACAAAGCCATCTTGCTCTATTTGATGATAAGTTTCGCCAAACTCTGGCGAAAGGTGCATACCAGACACCAAGAGCTGAAGTTTCAACTCAGGATCATCTTGAATATCCTTTAGAAGCCAGTAAAGCAGCCCGTATTCTGCTCTCGTCCCGGTAAACACGGCGACTTTCTTTTGCTGCTGTGTCATGTTTAATCTTGCCTTAACGATTTAGTGCAACTGGAGTGCTTGGTAAGTTAATTAAATGCGCCTCGATGAACTCTGAGTGACTTAAATCACCACGCAGTGCATTTTCAAACATCGGCAAACGATGCATCAACTTCCAAATTGGACGAGTCATCACGCCCGCGGCATTAGTCTCTTGTAATATCGCTTCTCGTGATTCGATATCCGGACAAATGATCGCATTGAGCCAGTAGTTTGAGTGTGCGTACTCAGGCTCAGTCACAAACTGAACATCACTACTAGAGAAGAAAGCTTGATACTGCTTTGCTAACTCACGCTTTTGTGCCAAGTACGTTTCTATCACTTCCATCTGCGCACAGCCAAGTGCAGCATTTAGATTTGGCATACGATAGTTAAACCCAGGTTCATCGTGATAAAACTCATAAGGATGAGGCACTTTCGCGGTCGTAGTCACATGCTTAGTGTGTTGGCCTAACTCTTTGGTCTTACACAACACTATACCACCACCACCTGTCGTAATAATCTTATTGCCATTAAAGCTAACCGCACCAAAATCACCAATCGTTCCAGTGTGTTGACCTTTATAAAAAGATCCTAAGCTTTCTGCCGCATCTTCAACCAAATTAAGCTGCCACTTGTGACAAATCGCAATCAATTCATCTAACTCAACGGGATGACCAAACGTATGCATGGGCACAACAGCCCTAATGCGTTGACCCGTTGTTTGATGAAAACACCCTTCCTCTGTAAGCTTTGCGTGTTCCATTAAGTAAGCATCAACCGCTTTAGGGCACAAACCAAGGCTAACTTTTGAAACATCAACAAAAATAGGCTCGGCCCCCATATGATAAAGGGCATTGCAGGTAGCCACAAAAGTGAGGGCCTGAGTGATCACCAAATCACCACGTTGCACACCTGCCATATACAGCGCAGCATGCAATGCAGCAGTACCATTAACAGTTGCTACCGCTTTTTCACTGCCAGTGTATTGCTCTATTTTCTGTTCGAATTGATCAACAAACTTACCGACGCTTGATACAAAAGTACTGTCAATAGTCTCCATCACATACGCTTTTTCATTGCCTTGGAAAGCTGGCGCGTGTAATGGAATAAAGTCTTCGGTTTTATACGTATCTTGCACAAATTCAACAATCGATGTTGGATTCATCATTCGCTCCGCTTACATCTTGCTGTCTAGGTATTTTCCCGTTTCTTTGTGGCCAAAGTCGGGAATCATGGTAAAGAACAATTCTACAATTTGCTCCTTGCTCCACTCACGTTTATCTTTCATCTCAGCAATGCTTTGCTCGAACAAAGTCAAAAGAGCTTGTTCGAAAAGAGGTTCATTTTTGATGATGCCTAAGTTTTCAAAGCGTTCCATATCAAGGACTTCTTTATCCGTGAAGAACTCCTCAAAATCTTTCTCACCCGTAGTATCACTTTCTGTAAACAAGCAAGGCCATTTACCTTGCTCAGGTAAAGTTTTCGCCAGTTCACGAGCCTCATCTTCACTGCTACAGAGATATGGTTCATAACCCAATTGCTCTAGATATTTCACTGCAATATCAGCAAATGAAATTAAGTGAAGCGCTTCACTCAATTTAGGGAAAAAGATGTCTCGGTTTTCACCAAAAATACAAGACATCAGGCAGAGCTCACCCGACTCTTGTGGCGTTACGAAATAGCGCTTTATGTCATTAGGAGCAACAATAGGTTGACGCTTTTGAATACGTTGATTGAAGCCGTGCAGTAAAGAGCCGTCAGAAAATGCGACATTGGCAAAGCGAGCGGTTGAAATCGACATTTGCTTACTTCTACGCATCAAGAACATCTCCATAATGCGCTTAGACGCTCCCATCATATTGACTGGATTTGCCGCTTTGTCTGTCGATACACAGAAATATTTCTTCGCTCCAGATTCTATTGATTGCTGGATGGTCTTATCTGTATTGAATACATTCACGTCGATCATACGCATAAGTGTGAAAGGATCTTTTTCACTGCGCACGTGTTTCAGCGCTGACAAGTTCAGCACGTAGTCAAACTGCCCATCCGATTTGATAAACGCATCGTACTCAATGGAACCAATATCCAATGCGAATGTTTGAAAATCGCCATCAATGTAACCAAAAGAGCTACGAATATCACGAACCAACTCAACCATATTATTTTCACTAATATCAACAACATGAAGTTTCTTTGGGTTACGTTTAAAAATCTCTTTCGTGACCGCTTGACCAATAGAGCCCGCCCCACCTAAGACAAGAAAGCGAGATTCAGAGACAATCTTTGACAATTCAACTTCTTGATTTGAGATGTCTTGAGTGAATAAAGCATCGGTACGACCGATAAGAGAGAGAATATTGCTCATATTTAGCCTTGAAAATCTGGGTGTGGCCTAGCTATAAAGTGTAGCTAGCTCTTGAAGTGAACGTTGCTCTTCTGCATTTATTTTAGAGGCATTAGCTTTAACATCAATCTGTTTTCCTAAACTGCTCGCTAGCTCATCAAATGTAGAAAAACTACAGAGTTCAACATTTTGTGCATCTTTAAAGAACAGTTCATTGTGGCTTCCTTTCGCCACATAAACCTTACCTTGCCCCCACTTCATCAGTTGACGGGCGGTACTAGCTCCGCCTCTAGGTTGAAGCACAAGATGGGTGCACGACATCACAACAGCCGTGTAAGCTAGTGGGGGAAGTGAAGTTATGACAGACACATCGACTGTTTGCTTCTTTATCTTTTGCAAATAGGTTAAATAAAGATCTAAAAGAAGACGTTTTCGCCACTGCTTTACAGGCCACATCACAACAAACTTGTATTCCGTGTGCACTCCAGCTTTTATGAATGCACGCAACATCGCTTTAATGTTTTGATATTTAAATGCATTAGGTTTAGTACCTAAAAGGATACTTTTTTTCTTATTTTTTTCGTCTGCATAAACAGAAATCGCCAGAGTCTCAGCAGATTTAGTGGGTAATGTGTCGAAGACAACACTAGAATCAACAAGACAAAAATCACACCTTTCTAATACTTGGCTCAACTTCTCACGAAACGCACTATTTAAAGCAATAAACTGCTCTTGTTGACTTAAAACCCAAAGATCATTCTCTGTAATGTTAAGCTTAACATCTGCAACTAAGCGTCCATGTTTATCTTTGCACCAAAGCCATCTGTCAACCTCATCATCCGTGATAAACATATAACACTTGCTCTTCATTTGTGGACTAAGCTCGAGAACCTCTCGAATTTGAGCAGAGTTAAGTGCACTCAGAGAGAAATAAGTTATCGTTGAAGCGTTCAAAAAAATAGAGTTGTTCACCTTCTCATAAGAAAAGTAAGTGACTCCATCAATTTTCTTAGGGTACTGAGATTCAATATCACCACATCCGAAAATGACGACACCTAACGTCTCGTGATTAATGCCAGCTTTCTCAATTAAGGCATCAATAAACAGAGGGGAAAAGTAGTCTGTGCTAGACACTAAAAAAATATGTTTAATCTCGTTGCTTTGCATTTTTACAATTCCATGCGCCCTAAAACATTTTTTATAGCATTAATAACATAAGACTGCTCACTATCACTCATATTGAAGTACAGTGGTAGTCTTACCAAGCGCTCACTTTCTTGTGTCGTATATATATCACTGCCGACAAACCGACCAAACTGTTGGCCAGCTGGTGAGCTATGCAATGGAATATAGTGAAACGCAGAAACTATGCCCTCTTCACGAAGCATTTCAATAAACTGGCTTCTCAATTCCAGATTTTCCAGTTTCAAGTAGAACATATGCGCATTGTGCTGACATTCAAAAGGAACAGTTGGCACTTCTATATTGTGTTTTGCGGCAAGAGGCGTAAGCTCATCTAGATATTTTCGCCAAATTTGTAGCCGTCTTTGGTTAATCCCTTCAGCTTCTTCAAGCTGTCCCCAAAGGTATGCTGCTTGTATCTCACTTGGAAGCAAACTACTACCAAGATCAACCCAAGTATATTTGTCTACCATGCCACGGAAGAACAAGCTTCGGTTCGTCCCCTTCTCTCTGACAATTTCTGCACGCTCAACAAAAGATTGGTCATTAATAAGAAGTAGTCCACCTTCACCACCGGACGTATAATTTTTCGTCTCATGAAAACTATATGCACCTAGATGGCCAATTGCCCCCAACGCTTTCCCTTTGTAAGTAGACATCACACCTTGAGCCGCATCTTCAATAACAATGAGTTTATACTTCTCTGCAATACTCATGATCGTGTCCATCTCACAAGCAACACCAGCATAATGTACAGGTACAATAGCAACCGTTTTTTCAGTGATTGCAGCCTCAATTTTGGTTTCATCAATGTTCATCGTATCTGGACGAATATCAACAAACACCACTTTTGCACCACGCAGTACAAATGCATTCGCAGTGCTAACAAAAGTGTAGCTTGGCATAATCACTTCATCACCAGGCTGAATATCGATCAGCAAAGCGGCAAGTTCAAGCGCATGGGTACATGAAGGCGTTAACAAAGTCTTAATACAGCTCGCTCTGTTTTCAAACCAACTCTCGCATCGTTCAGAAAGTGGCCCATCTCCCGAGAGTTTACTTCCTTGGATAGCTTGCTCAATAAAGCTAAGCTCTTTACCTACAACTGGGGGCTTATTAAATGGAATCATTAATCTATCTCTCTGGGGTTACAATCAATAGAATTTCATTCTAAATTTATTGATCGGCAAGAAATCTCGAGCTTGGTTTTCTTCCTTCACTACTGCTTTGGTGATTTTCAACAAGCCTTTACCACAAATTACAACGGGGCAGCCATTTTCAACAAATATCACTTTACCAACATGCCTATGCTCACAAACCACATCCTGTACTACTTCAGCATCCAAGACCACCACTTTATTCTCATCAACATTAGTAATAGCTCCAGAATATGGGTACCCTACAGAATCAATAAATCGTTTAATGTATGTAGAACTTTGATTCCAATCGATCTCATAATCAGATTCGTCTCGCCATATTGAATATGTCGCTAATGACTCATCTTGTTGTGAGGATTTTATTTCTCTTCCGGAATGTAAACTATTAAATATCAAATCTGCCAGTTTTATATAATTGAGGTTATTCACTTCAATTGCATCAGATAATTTTATTGGATAGTCAATAAATGAAGTAGCTTGTGCAATAATATCACCTTTATCATACTCATCTGAACCAAATAGAGCTGTAACACCAATTTCATGCTCACCATTAATTAAACTATTCACTAGCGGAGCAAAGCCTCTATATCGAGGTAAAATAGAGTCATGGAAAACAATTAACTTGCTATCTTCGATACTTCTAATCATCCAGCGCCATGACACTGCTAACACATAGGATTCTTGAGGTATTGTGTAAGTGTCATTATGATAATAATACTGAACACCGTAGTTGATAGCTAATTTTCTCAAATTTTCACTATAATCATCTTTAATATTTTTATCTTTTCCTATAACAAGGAAATCAACAATTTCTCGATATTTTTCAAATAAAAGGGTAGCAACTTCATACCCTTTTTTAGTCATCGCATGTAATACTATTTTTTTACACATAACAATACCTGAAGCTTGGACTCGTTTTGGGTAATCTCTATTTAGCTTGATGAGCAATCATCACAAATAATTTTATTTAAGTATTGTCCGTAGTCATTTTTTAACATTGGTTGAGCAAATTGGATAACTTGAGAAGTTGATAACCACCCATTGCGCCACGCAATCTCTTCTAAACAGGCAACTTTAAGACCTTGAACATTTTCAATGGTTTGAACAAACGAAGAGGCTTCATGCAGGCTTTCATGTGTTCCAGTATCTAACCAAGCAAAGCCGCGCCCTAGTAATTGAACATTCAGGTCACCTTGCTCAAGGTACATTTGGTTTAGCGTCGAAATCTCTAACTCACCACGAGATGAAGGTTTGACTTTTTTTGCCAATTCGACGACTCGGTTATCATAAAAATATAGCCCAGTGACAGCATAATTGGATTTAGGCTTTACTGGTTTTTCTTCAATCGAAATCGCCTGCATATTGGCATCAAATTCTACAACGCCAAATCGCTCTGGATCTTTAACCTGATAACCGAATACCGTCGCACCACGGCTCTTCATCGCAGCTTGCTGAAGAATAGGAGTGAACCCTTGTCCATAAAAGATGTTGTCACCCAGCACTAAACATACTGAGTCATCGCCAATGAATTCTTCGCCAATGATGAACGCTTGAGCTAAGCCATCTGGACTTGGTTGAATCGCGTATTGCAACTCAATGCCAAACTCTGAGCCATCACCTAATAGGCGCTGAAAACCCTCCTGGTCTTCTAGCGTGGTGATGATTAAGATTTCACGAATGCCCGCAAGCATGAGTACCGACAACGGGTAGTAAATCATTGGTTTGTCATAAACCGGCAGCAACTGCTTAGAGACACCACGTGTAATAGGGTAAAGGCGAGTGCCCGAGCCGCCTGCTAAAATAATGCCTTTCATTATTCGCCCGCTCCTAGTCGCTCAAGACTGTATGAGCCATCAAGCACACGCTGCCACCATTGTGGATTATTTAGGTACCATTCCACGGTTTTGCGAATACCGCTTTCAAACGTTTCTTCTGGCGTCCAGCCAAGCTCTTGAGCGATCTTGGTGGCATCAATTGCGTAACGCACATCATGACCAGGTCGATCTTTGACATAAGTGATCAAAGATTCATAAGACTCGACCCCGGCCGGCTTGTCTGGTCGCAACTCTTCAAGCAAAGCACAAATGGTTTTCACCACTTCGATGTTTGCTTTTTCGTTATGGCCACCAATGTTGTAGGTTTCACCGACTTCACCTTCGCAGACCACTTTGTACAGCGCGCGTGCATGATCTTCCACAAACAGCCAATCTCGGATTTGCATACCATCGCCATACACAGGCAACGGCTTGCCGTCGAGGGCATTTAAAATCATCAGAGGGATCAACTTCTCTGGGAAGTGGTACGGGCCATAGTTGTTGGAGCAATTAGTGATAAGTGTTGGTAAACCATAAGTACGTTGCCAAGCGCGAACCAGATGATCGCTCGACGCTTTAGATGCGGAATATGGGCTGCTCGGCGCGTATGAAGTGGTTTCGGTGAACAAATCATCCGTCCCCTCTAAATCGCCGTACACTTCATCCGTAGAAATATGATGAAAACGGAATGCTGATTGGCGCGCTTCATCTAGGTTCGACCAATATTGACGCGCCGCTTCAAGCAAATGGTAAGTGCCCATCACGTTGGTCTCAATAAAAGCAGCAGGACCATCAATAGAACGATCGACATGAGATTCGGCGGCCAAATGCATCACCATATCGGGTTGATGCTCTGAAAAAACGCGGTCTAGTTCAGCTCGGTCACAGATATCCACTTGCTCGAAGTAGTAACGTTCACTCTCTGAGACATCAACCAGTGACTCTAGATTCCCTGCGTAGGTCAGTTTATCTAAATTGATAACGGTATCTTGGGTGTCACGAATGATATGTCGGACAACAGCTGACCCAATGAAGCCTGCTCCACCGGTTACTAATATTTTCATTACAAATGTTACCTACGTTAATTTGTGTGCTATCAGATACACATGAATACTTTATGATTATTGTAGTTTATAGACTCACTCGAGCATCGTTAGACTCAAGAGGGCTTACTTAGAGCAATTAATGCAAAATAATAAAAAACTCAATTAAGATTGAGAAGCATAACCGTCCTGCAAATGCTCAAAATCGGATTCTTGCCAAATAATCTGTCGCTTTAAACGCTCTTTATTAAATGAACGCAGAAGTCTATTTAGATTTTGGTGCTTCCAGTCACCAGAAGTTTCAAAACGACACTTATCAAAATCGATAATCCATACCTTATCTTTGTCGTCGATCAAGATATTATGGATATTCAAGTCGGTATGGTTAACGCCAACCTGATGCATCTTGGCAATTTCTTGCCCTATTTTCTGATACATTTCTGCCGATAACGATTGTTCTTGCAAGATACTAACCAGATCTCTGGCGTTTGGGATTCGCTCACTTAATAAATCAGCGTGATAGAAGAGTCCTGACTTTACGGCTCTTGCTGCAATTGGACGAGGAACGTGCACCCCAGCCTCGATTAGCGCCAATAAAAGCTGAAACTCTTGCGCACTACGGGTGTTATCCCAGCCAGAGAACCAATAATGATCGTTAACCAACTTCCCAAACAAACCGCCACGACGGTAATGACGCAGTGCTGCTTGCATGTTCTCTAGTTGGATAAACCATGTCGTGCCTCGCCCCGTCGCACTGCCAACCACCTTGTCTAAGGACTGCCAGTATTCCGCATCAAATATCGGTTGGCTAGGGTCTGTAAGGATCTCGTCATCAAACCAGATCATTTGGTTGTTGTTTTGATACTGTTGAGTCACGCGCTTACCCCCTAGCCTAAATATCGGCTGGTTAATATATACAACCAAGTAAATCCGGCGAACGCCAATGCAACCATAACGGCAGCAGAGCCTATGTCTTTAGCTCGACCACTGAGTTCATGCCGCTCAATACCGATACGATCAACCACAGCCTCAATAGCTGAATTCACAAGCTCTACAATCAAGACTAACACCACGACCCCGATCATTAAGATACGCTCAATCATGCCGACATCCACTAGCCAAGCCAAAATCACAGCGATACTCAACAGAGCCAACTCTTGTCGAATGGCAGCTTCATGCTTAAAAGCCGCTTTTAATCCTTGGATCGAATAACCCGTCGCTTTAACGATGCGCTTTAGCCCGGTATTACCCGGTTTGCCAGATTCTTGCGATTGATGCGGTGTTGTCTTTGACATTGCAGAACACTTATCAGTACTTAGCTATATTCGAGCCGTGTATTTTACATTTATTGGGGATGTCTGCATAATTTACCTGCCTCTATTCATCGAATCAGACAATAATTATGTTCACTTCTGCCCCATCGTCACTATGCGTCTTGCGTTTGTCCGCTATTGGAGACGTTTGCAATACTATCGCCACCATTCAAGCTATTCAGAAACACTGGCCTTCGACCCAGATTACTTGGATAACGGGTAAACTTGAAGCCCAGTTATTAGCCGCCATCGATGGTGTAGAAGTGATTGTTTTTGATAAAAAAGCGGGACTTGATGGCTACAAATCGCTTTGGCGACAGCTGAAAGGCAGAGAGTTTGATGCGCTATTGCATATGCAGTACGCGATTCGAGCGAGTGTCGCGACGTTGGGCATTAAAGCAAAATACAAACTTGGTTTCTCTTCTGATAGAAGCCAAGATTTTCAGACGCTATTTACCAATGTCAAAGTGCCTTCCCCGCAATCTCTGCATGTCGCAGATGGCTTAATGGCCTTTGCCCATCAAATTGGGGTACCAAAGGCAGAACTGGACTGGGTACTTTCTTATTCAGACCACGACCAAGCTTGGGCAGAGTCTCATATTTCTCGTAGTAAACCTAACCTGCTGATTGTGCCTGGTGCGAGCAAAGCTTATAAAAACTGGAACGCGGAAGGTTATGTGGATGTGATTCATCACGCCAGAGCAAAAGGCTGGAACGTGATTCTGGCAGGCAGCCCTGCTCAGGTAGAATTGGACCTGGCAGAGGCCATTCAATCTCGCTTGGAAGAACCGTGTCTAAATTTAGTTGGACAAAGTTCAATTCTGCAAATGCTTGCGTTAATAGATAAGGTTGAAATGGTCATCGCCCCCGATACCGGACCAGCACACATGGCAAATGCCATGAAAACGCCAATCATCGGGCTCTATGCACACCATAATCCGCTTCGAGTGGGGCCTTACCGCTACCTAAAATACGTTGTCTCGGTTTATGAAGAAACGATCTTTGCGGAAACAGGCAAAAACAGTCACGAGTTAAGCTGGCGAACTCGCGCTAAAGATGAAACGGCAATGAACCGCATTACCAGCACTCAAGTAATGAGCATGTTCGATCAAGTCTTAGAAGATTTGTATCCTCAATACCAGTAAACTTACTGTCTTGATTTGTTAAGAAGGAAATGACCTTGTCCAAACCAACCTTAGCCGTTGCCTTAATTGTAAAAAATGAAGAGAAGCACTTACAAGCTTGTCTAGACACAGTAAAAGATTGGGTCGATGAGATTGTCCTTCTAGACTCGGGCAGCACCGATCGCACCGAAGAAATCGCCCGACAATACACGGATAAGTTTTACACCAACCTAGATTGGCCAGGTTTCGGTAAACAACGCCAACTTGCGCAGCAATACGTTACGGCAGACTACGTTTTATGGCTTGATGCAGACGAACAAGTCACTCCAGAGCTAAAAGAAAGTATCTTACACGCGGTATCAGCCAATAAGCCGAACGTTTTATACAAGCTTAACCGACTAAGCTCAGCGTTTGGTAAGTTCATCTACCATTCTGGTTGGTCTCCAGACTGGATTGTGCGCTTATATCGCACCGAATATACACAATATAATGATTCGCTCGTTCATGAAAAAGTTGATGAGAAAAACTATCAAACTGAAAAACTGGATGGTCGACTGCATCACTACACTTACGAGCACCTTCATCATTACATCAATAAGACCACTGGTTACCTTAAGGCCTGGACAGATGAACGGGAAGGTAAAAAGAAAGCGGGGTTAACGACCGCTATCGTTCACGCTCTTGCGAGCTTTTTGAAGATGTATGTTCTCAAACGAGGTTTCCTTGATGGCAAACATGGCTTCATTCTAGCTTGGCTAAGCATGCACTCTACTTTTGTAAAATATATCGATCTCTACTTACGTGAACAGGCAAAAAAATCATGAAAACGACTTTAATTATCACCACTTACAACTGGAAAGAAGCATTAAAAGCGGTGTTAGAAAGCGTGAAACGTCAAACCGTTTTGCCTGATGAAGTCATCGTTGCAGATGACGGTTCTCGAGACGAGACCAAAGCAATGATCGACCAACTGCGTGAAGGCTTTCCAGTACCACTTATTCATAGCTGGCACGAAGATAATGGCTTTCAACTTTCAATGAGCCGCAACCGTGCAATCGCCAAAGCATCAGGTGACTACCTCATCATGATTGATGGCGACATGGTGCTGTCTCAAACGTTTATTGAATCACATAAACAAGTCGCAAAGCCAAATTGGTTTGTGCAGGGTGGACGTGTGTTAACGGATGAAAACTGCAGCAAGGCCATCATGGAAAACGGCTTAGTGCCTTCTATCTTTAGCAACGGCATTCGTAATCGTAAAAACTGCATCACCAACGCCTTGCTATCAAAATGGTTCTCTTACGAGCGCAATAACGATAAAGCCACTCGCGGTTGCAATATGGCGTTTTGGAAACAAGATGTCTTAGAGGTCAACGGCTTCAACCAAGATTTTGTTGGATGGGGACGCGAAGATAGCGAATTTGTTCACCGCATGTTGAATGCGGGCAAGTCACGCCTTTACTTAAAATTTGCAGGTGTAGGCTACCACTTATACCACGTAGAAAACTCTCGTGCGTCATTGAGCCAAAACGATGAAATCTTAGATAATACCATTAAAAACAAGCTTAAGCGTTGTGAGAATGGTGTTGATCAGTTTATTTCAGAGGATTGCAGCGATGAATAAAAAGGTTATCTATCCTGGAACTTTCGATCCAATTACCAATGGCCATTTAGATTTAATCGAACGCACATCAAAAATGTTCGACTCAGTAACAATTGGAGTTGCAGCTAGCCCTTCGAAAAACACCATGTTCTCATTGGATCAGCGTGTAGAACTGGTCCACCAATGCTGTCAACACTTAAGCAATGTCAGCGTTGTCGGCTTTAGTGGTTTACTTGTGGATTTCGCCAAAGAACAACAAGCTTCGATCCTAATCAGAGGACTTCGCACAACAATGGACTTTGAGTACGAGTTTGGTTTGACGAGTATGTACCGTAAGTTACTACCCGGACTAGAAAGTATTTTTCTTACCCCTTCAGAAGAGTTCGCGTTCTTGTCCTCAACAATAGTAAGAGAAGTAGCGATTCATGGTGGAAATGTCGCCCAATTCGTTCCGAGCCCTGTAAACACAGCCATCTTAGAAAAACTACGTTCAGCATGAAAAAGTTAAAGTATTACTTATCTAACGGAATACTCGCTTATTTACCTTCTTTTTTGTTTCGTTATTCCGCAAAAAAACTATTAGCACAAGCCCCAAGTTATGATGAAGAGTACTTGCGTGAACGCGTTAATTATTACAATAAACATACCACGAGCTTCGAACTGACTCCTCCAGATCTTACGAAAGTAAAAGACTTTAAAAAAACGGGCGGCAGCGCTTATTACTATGATCTATTGAAGGTTATTAAATGCTTCCCCAAAAAGGCTGTCTTCAAATATGTCAATGGCGATGTCATTGATGTACCAAACGAGCCGAGTTTTTTAAAAAGTCGACCTATTAAAGGAGAGAACACCAACTCGGTCCTACTAAAGCTAAACGCCGTTAGACACTACTTTTTTGTGGACAAAGACAAGCCGTACCAAACTAAAAAAGACATGATTGTATGGCGTGGGACGGGATTTCGACCAAATCGAAGAAAACTACTTTCTCGTCATTTCCATAATCCTCGCTGTAATATCGGTCGAGTGGATACGCAGGATAAAGATCCAGAACAACTGAGCTACGTGACCCCTTCAATGAGTATCTCAGAACAACTTGAGTACAAATTCATTTTGAGCTTGGAGGGAATGGACGTCGCAACCAATCTTAAGTGGATCATGTCCTCCAACTCTTTGTGCTTCACCCCTAAGCTGCGCTATGAAACATGGTTTATGGAAGGAAAACTAAAAGCGGGTGTGCACTTTGTTCAAGTCAAAGATGATTTTTCTGACCTAGATGAAAAAATGGACTACTACTTAGAACACCCTGACAAGGCAGAAGAAATTATACAGAATGCTCATCAGTGGGTTGAGCAATTTAAAGACACCAAACGAGAAAGGTTGATTTCTCTATTGGTCGCAGAGAAGTATTTTAATCTTGCAGAAACGAAGAAAAGGGTTACCTAAATCTATTAGGTAACCCTGAAATAACTAGTAGTTGTACTTAATTTTATTGATAACACGCTGAATCATGTTAAGGGGATTAAAAGTCTTTTTCCCCTTACGTTTATTAGCAATACTAGTCAGGTTATCTTCTCTTTTCGCTACCACTATTGGGCTGATGTAACCATAACAACCACTTAATTTGGGAATCGCTAACCACTTGTCAATTGGCACAGCATAAGCCGTTTTTCTCATGCTGCTTAATAGATCTCTAGCTCTTAATGGTGTAATGCCATAACACACGGTTGGAAACGGCTTCTTTTCTTTTACATCTGATATTTTAAAAGGTTTTTCTGGGTCTAAAATGTAGCAGAAGTTAGTAAAATTCACTAAGCCACAACTTTGGATATAAGATAGTACGTCATCAGCAAGTAATCTTGATGCTTCACCGATGAACTCAATATTGTCTTCAAGAACAATCGCAGGCGTTCCAGACGCAACAATCAATTCCCATGCTTGAGAGTGTGTCTTAAAACAACCAATCTCTCCAGCCATGATCGCTTTTTGGCGAAACTTATGAGAGTAACTTTCATACTCTTTCTCTAGCTTAAGAAGATCATCATAAGAATCTGAGTAAACAAATTCAAAATCGATACCCTTTAGGTAATTTTGAATGCGATTTACTCGCTCTTCATTTCCAGTTGTAATAACAAACACTTTCAATGGTGTATTACTGCTTAGTTCCACCGTTAAACCCTCAGCTGATTTAGTGCAGCTCAATATAGTATCTACCCCTATAATTATTAGCAAGGATACTCATTGTTGAGCGTGAACTATCAATAACTCTCCAAGCCTATTACTTCTGACACTCACCACAAAAGAAGGTATTACGCTGCCCTATTTTTAGCTCTTGAAGTCGTTCGCCACATTCTGGGCATGGCTCTCCGGCTTTTCCGTAAACTAATAACTCTTGTGCAAAGTAACCCGGCTTTCCATCGGCTTGCGCAAAGTCTTTCAGCGTAGTCCCACCTTGCGTAATGGCAATCTCAAGTGTCATTTTGATATTTTCAACAAGTAACCCCCACTCTTGAGAAGTCAGCTTACCTACGGGCCTTGAAGGGTGAATTCGAGATTTAAACAACGACTCATTCGCGTAGATGTTCCCGACACCAACTACGACTTTGTTGTCCATGATGAACTGCTTGACGGCAACACGCTTATTTTTAGCTTTCTCCGCTACATATTCCGCATTGAACTCTTCAGTTAATGGTTCAGGCCCCATGTTTGCTAGTACAGCATGTGACTCGCCAGGAGCACACCATAACCATGCCCCAAAACGACGCGGATCGTTATAACGCAGTATTTTTCCACTGCTTAGTTTGAGATCCACATGATCGTGCTTTGCTGGCGGAAAGTCGGCATCTAGAACACGTAAAGATCCCGACATTCCCAAGTGAACAATGGCTGTACCCGTGTTTGTCTCGATCAGTAAGTATTTCGCACGACGGCTAATCGCACGGATCACCTGCCCTTCCAATTTTTTAAGCTCTATAGGAATATCCCAGCGCAATTTAGGCGTTCGAAAAGTAAACGACTGGATCGTTTGTCCAACCATGTGGGGGCTAATCCCCATACGACTGACTTCAACTTCTGGCAACTCAGGCATTAGATTCTCCAATTCACCGGCTAATAGTTCTCGCTGCTAGCATAATCGAAAAGAAAAACGATAAATAGGGAAGCTTGTTAGGGGTATAGGCGCAAAAAGGCTCTACTCTGGCATAAGGTAGTTTTCATCGACGGAGATAGCGACCCATTTGTCTTGCCAGGTTTTAAATAGCCAGAAATCAGGTAAACGAAAGAAAGTCACCCGCTGCGGCTCTTCGAGATCCTGATACCAGACTTCTACCGTTTCAGGTACCGTCAGGTTAGGTTTTAAATGATCGTACTGTTCCGAGGTAAGCTCGGTCCCTTCCAATGATTGCCAACGTGATACAAGTTCACTGATCGGTGCATCGACTTTGACGTTAGATTGCCACCGTCCATCATGCAGTTCGAACTCCCAGCCACTATAGTACAAAGACTCCACCGTATAATCGGAGCGAAGTACATTTGGGTAGGGGTCTGCTTGGTCTGTTAATAGGTAAGTTTTGATCCACATCGGCGCATTTAAGATCACTATAAACGCGATAATGCCCAGAATAAGAATATTGTTCCATCGGCGACGACGAGCCGGACTCACACGCATAACCATCTCTACTCTCTTATAGTTATGAGTAAACTACCAAAGAGTATTGAGCTTGACTAGAACAACGGTGTGCAAGTGTGTAGAGAATTGGTGGCAAAGCGGTAGAGAGCGATAAACCAAAAATTCTAGTGTAGCGTCGGACCGATAAAATGACTTCAGCAGTGCTTTATAATCCGATGACGTACTGAACATTTTTCTTCAAGTAATAAAAAACCCAACTCGAAAGTTGGGTTTTTCAATTCATCAAAGAGACTGAAACCAATTATTTGATTTTTGCTTCTTTGTACATAACGTGCTGGCGAACTACTGGATCAAACTTTTTGATCTCAAATTTGCCTGGCATGTTACGCTTGTTCTTATCAGTTGTGTAGAAGTGGCCTGTACCTGCAGAAGATACTAGACGGATTTTCTCACGAACGCCTTTCTTTGCCATTGCTTATTTCCTCTTAAACGTTTTCGCCACGTGCACGCATGTCTGCAAGAACAGTATCAATACCTTTCTTGTCGATGATGCGCATACCTTTAGCAGATAGACGTAGTTTAACAAAACGTTTTTCGCTCTCTACCCAGAAACGATGAGTTTGTAGGTTCGGCAGAAAACGACGCTTAGTAGCATTTCGTGCGTGTGAACGGTTGTTACCCGTTACTGGACGCTTACCAGTTACTTGGCATACTCGTGACATGAATGTCTTCTCCAAAATCGTTTCAGCTCGATATCAACCTTGGTGGCCGAACCTCTCTATCTCTCGAAAAGAAGTTAGAGGTTAAGAACCGCTATGGAAAATCCATACAAGGCTATCAAAGGTCGCGCATTATACTAACTTGATATGCATTGCTCAAGACCCGAACAGATCCTTTTTACAGGTTTTCGTGATCTTTTTTTAGACAGCAGATTTTTTTAGCAGTCCAAGCTGAATTCAGTTAAAAATTTAGTGGCGTGGATGATAGCAGATTTTTAGCAACTAACAACCTAAAAAACGCACAGTTATATCCAGCCTCTTTCAGCAAAAGAGACACTTTCCCCATCTCCGATGACGAAATGGTCCAAAATACGAATATCCACCAATGCTAATGCGTCGGTGAGACGCCTTGTAATCCTTCTGTCAGCTTGGCTCGGCTCAGCAACGCCTGAAGGATGATTGTGCGCTAAAATCAAAGCCGCCGCATTATGATGCAGAGCACGCTTGACGACTTCTCTCGGATACACCGACGCGGCATCCAACGTTCCTTCAAATAAAATTTCATCTTTTATCACTCGGTGCTGGTTATCGAGAAAAAGAATATAAAAAGCCTCTCTTTGCCGATCCCTTAAAATAGAAGAAAGATATAACTTAGTTTGGTCGGGGCTGGTTAAGGCGTCACCACGCTTTAGCGTTTCCGCTAAATAGCGCTGCGTCATTTCTAGTACCGCTTGCAACTGAACATACTTGGCTTGTCCCAACCCTTTATGACGACAAAACTCTTCTTCTGATGATGAAAATAGTTGTCTGAGCGAACCAAAGTCTTGAATAAGGAAGTCTGCAAGCTCAATCACGTTCATTCCGCGGGTGCCTGTGCGCAAGAAAATGGCCAGTAGCTCAGCATCGGTCAATGCTTGCGGTCCTCGTTGCAACAACTTCTCTCTGGGCATGGACTCAGTTGGCATAGCTTTCAGTATCATCTGATGTCTCTTTATATGGAAAGTGCCCCTATTCCACAAAACAAAAAGCGAAAGTCGAGTATGACTTTCGCTTTCTTCGTACCATCAGTGCTTTCCATGCAACTTAACAGTTCATCAGAGTTTAAAGTTGCCAACCAAGCCGTGAATTTCTGTTCCAGATTGTGATAGCTGCGTGCTGATTGACTCGGCATGCTGCAACGTCTCATTAATGTTGTTCACGATCTGTTGAATAGCCACTAAGTTTTGGTTGATGTCTTCTGCAACCGCACTTTGCTCTTCAGCGGCAGACGCGGTTTGAATACCCATATCTCGAATCGTACCGATAGAATGATGAACACCAGAAAGAGATTGCTGAATGAGCGCCGACTCTTCCGCCGTTTTTACACCTCGTTTTTGGCTCACCGACATTGTACTGACCGCTCTTGATACACCATTTTGCAGCTGCTTAAGCATGTCACCAATTTCATGAGTACTATTTTGCGTACGACTGGCTAACGAGCGCACTTCATCCGCAACGACGGCAAACCCTCGGCCTTGCTCACCCGCTCTAGCCGCTTCAATCGCCGCATTTAGGGCCAACAAATTCGTTTGCTCGGCTATCTCGCCAATCACATCCAGCACTTTGGTTATTTTTTCGGTTTGTAAACTCAACTCAGAAATTGCATCTGACGTACTGTCTATCTCCCTCACTAGCTCGGTAATGCCTTCAATTGCTTGCTCGACCTCATGCTGAGCGGCGGTGACTTGACTGTTGGCATCGTCAATTGCCTGCGCGGTCGCATTGGTATTGCTGGCTACTTCTTTGGCTGTCATGCTCATTTGCGTCACTGCTGTCACGACTTTGTCCGTCTCTAAACAGTGATCCTGCATTTGACCGCTCGCTTGGCTGGTCTGAGTGTTCAAATCTTGAGAAACGGTCTGTACTGTCGTCGCAGAGCGGTGGATATCCTGCATCAGTGGGTGCAGCTTATCCATAAACTCATTAAACGCGGCCGCCACTTCACCGACTTCATCCTGACTTTCGACTTTTAAACGAGCCGTTAAGTCACCGCCGCCTGCGGCTACATCTTTCAATGACGCCGCGACATGTTGTAATGGCTGAATGCCTTTCGACACCACGATACTGGTGAGAACACTGGTAATGATCAACCCAACAACGGAAATCAACACGGCAGATAACGTATGCTCTTTTAGCTCTTGAGTCTTTAACTCTCTGTGCATCGCAACTTGCTGGTCGATGTCATCAATATAAACACCAGTGCCTAAAACCCAGTCCCATTTCGATAAATATTCTGCATAGCCTAGCTTAGGCGCTTGTGCGTCAATGGTCGGTTTGTGCCACGAGAAATAGAGGAACCCATCCCCTTTTTGAGAAGCATCAATCAAGCCCGCGATAACTGCGACCCCATTTTCATCTTTTAAATCGTAAAGGTTTTTACCCTCTAAAGAAGGTTTGATGGCATGTAACGTATTCACACCTTGAGAGTCGTAGGCAAAAAAGTAACCATCGCTTTCAAAGCGCATGGCTTTCAGAATTTCTTTTGCTGCCTCTTTATTACTTCCATTTACATCCGTGTCGTATAACGGTTTTATCGCCGTCACACCCATCATCATGTAGGCTTGTAACTCTTTCTTTTTCGTTTCGATGAGCTCTTGCCTGTCTCTTGCCAGCTCCGCTTCCAAACTTTTACTGCTGTTGATGTAATACACCACTGAGATCAACGTAGTGATCAACAACAACGGAATTAGGGTTATCAGCAGCAATTTGTTTCGACTTTTCAACACCATGGTTTCCAGCACCTCTTTTTCTTTTCAGACTTGCAAACTCCGCGCAACTTGTCTGTGAGGTAGGCGAGAATTTTCCCTTCCTCGGTCAGATTAATACTCTGGAGTTTGATGTGAATTATCTTCTCGTTATATATGCTCGGGCGGTCAGACTTTGAATTGTGTTAAAATCCGGTCATCAAATTGGAGATCTCACATGCAAACACTAGCAGGAAAGAAAATTCTACTCGGCATCAGTGGCGGTATTGCCGCGTATAAATGTGCGGAGCTAACCCGTCGCCTCATAGAGAGAGGAGCGCAAGTTCAAGTGGTAATGACGAAAGCAGCAAAAGAGTTCATTACCCCTTTAACCATGCAAGCCGTTTCGGGCCGTCCAGTCTCGGACAGTTTACTAGACCCAGCAGCGGAAGCCTCTATGGGCCATATTGAATTGGCCAAATGGGCAGATTTAGTGCTATTAGCGCCCGCGACCGCGGACTTAATCGCGCGCATGTCCGCAGGCATGGGGAACGATTTACTTACTACGCTCGTGCTCGCGACGGATTCCCCTGTTGCTGTTTCTCCTGCGATGAATCAACAGATGTATCGCAATATCGCAACCCAAGAGAACATCGCAACGTTAGCGCGTCGCGGTATGCACATCTGGGGCCCCGCTGCAGGAGAGCAAGCCTGTGGCGATGTGGGCCCAGGTCGAATGCTGGAACCAATGCAGCTAGTGCATCTATGTGAACAGTTCTTTCAGCCAAAATTGCTAGAAGGTAAGTCGATACTCATCACCGCAGGCCCAACACGCGAAGCGATTGACCCAGTGCGTTACATTACGAATCATAGCTCCGGGAAAATGGGCTATGCATTGGCGAGCGCCGCAGCGCAGATGGGAGCCAAAGTCACCCTCGTGAGCGGTCCTGTCAGTTTAAATACGCCCGTAGGTGCTGAGCGCATTAATGTTTCCAGTGCACAAGAGATGCACGAAGCCGTTATTGCACACGCAAACAAGCATGATGCGTTTATTAGCTGCGCTGCCGTTGCGGACTACCGCCCACAAACGATCGCGTCTCAAAAGTTGAAAAAGACAGAAGACAACGACGAAATGGTCATTAATATGGTTAAAAATCCTGATATTGTTGCATCTGTAGCAGCAATGACGGAGAAGCGTCCGTTTACCGTCGGCTTTGCGGCTGAAACCAATGACGTAGAGACCTACGCTCGAGGCAAGTTAACAAAGAAAAACCTCGATATGATCTGTGCAAACGACGTTTCGGTTGCAGGGCAAGGATTTAACAGCAACGACAACGCGATTACCCTGTACTGGCCTGAGGGTGAACTTGCGCTCGATTTAGAATCAAAAGAAGCATTGAGCTTTAAAATTCTCGAAAAAATGCATCAATTGATGTAACTAACGTTTGAAAACCCTGCCAACTTTTCACAAAAGCTGGCATAAATTTGGTACAAACATGACAACTAAGGGTGTTAAATCTCCCATTCCACCCTTAGTGGTCTAGTTTGAGGCGAAATAGCGTCTTATAATCCCCTCCGCTCAACTTTGTATTTTGAAAGGAAGTAACTAATGGCCGGCAGTAAAAAATCCAACCGTCGTGAAGAGATCTTACAAGCATTGGCAGAAATGCTTGAATCAACAGATGGTGCTTCACGCATTACTACGGCAAAACTGGCCAAGCAAGTCGGCGTTTCAGAAGCCGCGCTGTATCGTCATTTCCCAAGTAAAGCGCGCATGTTCGAAGGGTTGATTGAGTTCATTGAAGAAGCATTGATGACACGTATCAACCGTATTCTAGACGACGAAAAAGATACTCTAGAGCGTATTCGTATGGTGATGCACCTGATTTTGGCGTTCTCTGAACGTAACCCTGGTCTGACACGCATTTTGTCGGGCCATGCTCTAATGTTTGAAAATGAACGCCTACGTGAACGCATCAATCAACTCTTTGAGCGCATAGAAACACAATTGCGCCAGATCCTGCGTGAACGTAAGATTCGTGAAGGGAAGTCTTTCCCTGTCGAAGAGCGCATCCTAGCCGCGCAAATTCTGGGACAAGTTGAGGGTAGCCTAAACCGCTTTGTGCGTAGCGACTTTAAATACCAGCCGACTGCAAACTTTGACGAGTACTGGGCGCTTTTGAGTGCACAAATAAAGTAAAAGATTATGAGTAAAGACAAATACACGCAGCCCGAGTTTTCTCTTTCACTTCTTCACCCTCGTAACTGGGGCGTATGGCTTGGTTTTGGTCTGTTGGCCATCCTCGTCAATATTCTTCCTTATCGGCTGCTGCTTTCATTAGGTCGTTCACTCGGTAAACTTGGCATGCGCTACGGTAAAAAGCGTGTCCACGTTGCTCAACGTAACTTAGAATTGGCCTTTCCAGACAAAACACCTGAAGAGATTCAACATATTGTTGAAGAGAACTTCAAAAATACCGGTATGGCACTCATAGAAACCGGGATCACTTGGTTCTGGCCGACTTGGCGCTTTAAAAACCTGATCGTCGAGAAAGATCTCGGCGCACTGCGTGAAAAAGCCAAAGAAGGTAAAGGCGTCCTACTTTGTTGTGTCCATGCTCTTAATCTAGAGATCACTGCGCGTGCTTTCGCCGTGTTAGGCGTGGCCGGGTACGGCGCGTTTCGTCCACATAATAATCCTGCTTATAACTTTATCCAGTATTGGGGACGGACACATAACGGCAATAAATTGATTGATCGTAAAGATGTGAAAAAGATGATTCGTGTATTACGCAGTGGTGAGCGTCTGTTCTATCTGCCGGATCACGATTACGGTCGCAAAAAATCAGTATTTGTGCCCTTCTTTGCCGTAGACGATGCGTGTACGACAACAGGCACGAGCATTCTGGCGTATACCTCAAAATGTGCGATCATCCCAGGCTCAGGGTTTCGCAATGACGAAGGAAAATACGACATCATCGCCGATAAGTGCATTGAAGCCGACTATCCACAAAAAGACGAAGTCGCCGCTGCCGCTTATATGAACAAGTATGTGGAAGAGGTCATTCTACGCGCTCCAGAGCAATGGATGTGGCTCCATAAACGCTACAAAACCATGCAAGATGAGCATGTCGAGAAAGGCATTCGCTATAAGTAAGTCGTCAAGGCGATAAATCCAAAAACAAAAAAAGGGCAGATGGATATCCATCTGCCCTTTTTACTTTTTCAGAAAAATAACAAATTAAATGCCGTATTCCGAGCGATAGGCTTTAACTGCTTCCAAGTGCTCAGCAGCGTCACCTTTCTCTTCTAAGTAAGTCACAAGATCACCCAAACTTACAATTGAAATCACGGCACAACCAAAATCACGCTCAACTTCTTGAATCGCAGAAAGCTCGCCCTTGCCCTTCTCTTGGCGGTCGATAGCAACCAGTACACCAGCAAGGTCTGCGCCATTTGCTTTAATAATTTCCATCGACTCACGGATTGCAGTACCTGCTGTGATTACGTCATCCACTAGCATGATTCGACCTTCAAGCGCAGAGCCTACAAGGTTACCGCCTTCGCCGTGATCTTTCGCTTCTTTACGGTTGAAACAGTAAGGCGTGTCGATATCGTGGTGATCCGCCAGCGCGACTGCTGTTGTCGTCGCGATTGGGATACCTTTGTACGCCGGGCCAAACAGCACATCAAACTCAATGCCCGAATCTGCAAGCGCGGCTGCGTAAAAACGACCAAGACGCGCTAGGTCACGACCAGTATTGAAAAGACCAGCGTTAAAGAAGTACGGGCTTTTACGGCCAGATTTCAAAGTAAACTCACCAAACTTAAGAACTTCTTTCTCAAGTGCAAACTCAATAAATTCACGCTGGTATGCTTTCATTATTTTCTCTCTATATCCTTGGTTTCTTGTGTCTCTTCTCGACAATCATTCATTTCTCTATTGTCGAGATAAAAAAATAGCCCCCATAATGGGAGCTATCTAAATCAATTGGCTAACGCCGCCTTCTGCGCTGCGACAATTTCCGTAATGCCGATTTTAGCCGACTCGAGCAATGCCATCAGCTGTTCGTGACTGAACGGTTCACCTTCTGCGGTGCCCTGAATTTCAATCATCTTACCTTCTTCGGTCATTACCACGTTCATGTCTGTGTCTGCCGCTGAATCTTCAACGTATTCAAGATCACACAATACTTCATCGCCTAGCAAACCAACTGAAACTGCCGCTACGTGGCCTTTCATTGGATTCGCTTTTAGCTTACCGCTATCCACTAGGTGTTGGAACGCATCGGCCATTGCAACACTTGCGCCGCTGATAGATGCAGTACGCGTACCACCGTCAGCTTGGATAACGTCACAGTCAACGGTGATCATGAACTCACCCATGGCTTTTAGATCGACAACGGCACGTAGGCTTCGCGCGATAAGACGCTGAATTTCCATCGTACGGCCGCCTTGTTTGCCACTTGCCGCTTCACGACGAGTACGAGAATGTGTTGCTCGAGGTAGCATGCCGTATTCAGCTGTAACCCAGCCTTTACCTTGGCCTTTTAGCCAACGTGGCACAGATTCTTCTACGGTCGCATTACACAACACTTTGGTGTTACCGAACTCAACTAGCACTGACCCTTCAGCGTAAGCTGTGTAGTTACGAGTAATTTTGATAGGGCGAACTTGATCCGCCTTGCGATCGTTTGGACGCATGGGCATCTACCTTAAATATGAGGAGAAGACGATTTGGTTGGGCGAAGATTATAACGGAATCGATTCCGGATTCATAGGTTACGCCGCTGGCACAACATAAACAATCCATACATCCCGCGCACCTATCGACGCAGCGTGATACACTCTTGAAGTAATTTTCAAAAAATGAAGACAGGAAAATTCGATGATTTACAGTATGACAGCGTATGCACGCAAAGAAGTAAAAGGCGACTGGGGTTCTGCGGTATGGGAAATCCGCAGCGTGAACCAGCGTTATTTAGAAACATACTTCCGCATGCCAGAACAATTTCGCGGATTAGAGCCCGTTTTACGCGAGCGTTTTCGTAAGCGCTTAGCGCGAGGCAAAGTGGAATGTAATCTGCGCTTTGAAGCAAACCCTGCCGCAAAAGGTGAGCTTAGCATCAACGAAGCGCTTGCTAGCCAGGTAATTAAGGCCGCTGAACAAGTCATGCACATGACTGGTGAACTGAGCCGAATCAACCCATTTCAAGTCATGCAATGGCCGGGGGTAATGGAAACTCCAGAGCAAGACATGGATGCGGTAAATAAAGTGCTACTAGAAGCGTTTGATGGCGCAATGGATGAGTTTATTGAAGCTCGTGCTCGTGAAGGCGAGAACATGAAAGCGCTGATTGAACAGCGTTTAGACGCCATCTCTGCAGAAGTCATAAAAGTGCGTGCCCGCATGCCAGAAATACTAGAATGGCAACGTGAGCGACTATTCTCGAAGTTCGAAGACGCTAAAGTGGAACTGGATCCGTCTCGTATCGAGCAAGAGTTGATTTTGCTAGCGCAAAAATCGGATGTTGCTGAAGAGCTCGATCGCTTGGACTCTCACGTAAAAGAAACCACAAACATTCTGAAAAAAGGTGGAGCAGTGGGTCGTCGTCTGGACTTCATGATGCAAGAGTTCAACCGTGAATCGAACACGCTAGCGTCGAAATCCATCAGCACCGACATCACCGCATCGGGCGTTGAACTGAAAGTACTGATTGAACAGATGCGTGAGCAGATCCAGAATATAGAATAGATTCCAACCAGTTCCATGCCCATGTATAAAGCCCTTAATTAAAAGGGCTTTCTTATTTCGCTCTTCTATACACATCCATGGAATTCATCATCAACCACGAATCTGCGGGGGGTAATCAGGCGCAGGCAAGTGGCAATATATCAATGATGTGCCAGTGTGAATCGACATGTGAGATCTCCGTTCGACGTGCTTTTTTATCACTCTACTATCTGCTGTCTTCGGGCCTTAGAATCGGTCTACCCGATACGGCTGCACGTCAAACTCAGGCTCCACTTGGCGCAATAGGCTAATAACCAACTCTGCACTAATGGCGGCTTGAGTCAGCCCTAGGTGCTGATTCCCAAAGGCAAACAATAACCGTGGATGACGCGGGTGCTGGTCTATCACTGGCAACGAATCCGCCAGAGTCGGCCTATGTCCCATCCATTCACTCACTTTAAGAGCAGGGTTGTTTAATCGTGGCAATAGTTGCCTACTGTGATGGCGCAGCACATTAAACCTGCGAGTAAATTCCGGTAAACGCAAACCACCTATTTCCGTGATCCCAACCACCCTTAAACCAGACGCCAAAGGGCTCATCACAAATTTACGCTCCGCAGAGCCAATCGGATGTTGGAGTGGCGGCGTCTCCATGTCGGCAGTCTCTATCGTCAGGTGGTATCCACGCTCCGCTTCAAGTGGGACAGATATCCCTGTTTGTTCTAACAGAGGCTTACCCCAAGCGCCGGTGCAAAGCACCACGTGCTCGAACTTATTTTGACTCGTCGCTGTGACCACCCCAACGGCGTTCTCTTGCAGAAGAATTTCACTCACTTCTGTTTGTTCAAAACACCCACCGCGCGCTTGAAAAACCGCAAACAGTTGCTTCGATAGTAAATAAGGATCTTTCACTCGACACGCATTAGGGAAAAACAGAGCGTGACTGACAGTCTCAGCCAGCTCTGGCTCTTTTTCCCTCAGTTGTGCGCCCTGCAGTAGGACACTTTCTATGTCCCATTGAGCAAGGTAAGCAGCATGCGTTTTGGCCTCGTCTAACTTATTTTCTGACTCCCATACCAACAGGTAACCTGACGGAACAAGATATTCTTCGGCCCCTATATCAGCCAAGCAGCGTTGCCAAGCAGGAACGGCCGCTTGATTGAGCTGGTAGAGCGCTTGTCGGCTTGCCTCCACTCGTGCAGAAGAAGCCGAGCGAACAAAACGCGCCAACCAAGGCAGGGCTTGAGGTAAATACTTCCAAGGAAGGGCCAACGGCCCCTTGGGATCCATCCACATCCTTGGCGCGGCAGCCAGTGTCTTTTTCGTTGCCAGAGGATCAATCAGTTCTGTAGCTAAATAGCCAGCATTACCAAACGAAGCGCCTTCACCCGGCAAACCCTTGTCAAACAAAGTGACTTGAAAGCCATGACGCTGTGCTTCTAGGGCGGTACAAAGCCCCAACACTCCAGCCCCCACTACCGCAACGGTGGGCTCGTCGTTAAAAGGGGTATGTTTCGCGGATTGTGTCATGTTCTACCTACTGGCTTAGCTAAAGAATGTATTGGCTACGGTTTAATGGGTACTGCTACTCGCTGGTGAGACAGGCTCTGTGCTTGCCGGCGCCTCTTGCTCCACACGCTTTGAGAACCACCCTGTCTGGGCGTATAAAATGCCAATCGCAGGTGATAACCAACAAGCAAACGCCAACGGTGCATACAACAAAGCACTGTAATCGCCTGGTGCGACAATCAGCCCCAAAGTTCCCATCACAAATGCACCACCTGCATTCCAAGGGATCAATGGCGAGACTAAGGTGCCCCCTTCTTCAATCGCCCTGGAAAGATTGAGTCGGCTATAGCCCAACTTGTCATATTGCGGCCCAAACATACGCCCAGGTAAAGCAATCGAGAGGTACACATCACCCGATACGGCGTTGGTCGCAACGGAAGTAAGAATGGCATTCGTTTGTAACCCTTTGAAGCCTCGTGTCGACTTCATCACGGCATTCACGACCGACTCTAAACACCCAGTCCGCTCCAGTGCACCACCAAATGCCAACGCAAACATCATCAAAGTGATCACCCAAGTCATTGAGGTAACGCCACCGCGATTTAGTAAGTTATCCAACGCGGCCGATCCGGTCTCTATCTTGTACCCACTGTGGGCAAACGTGAGAATGTCATTCAGATTGTAATCGTAATTATGAACCGCGACACCAGCGCCGAGAACAAAGCCAATAAACAGGGCTGGGATCGGTGCTATTTTGTAAAACGCCAATAGCATCACCACCAAGAGCGGCAGTAAAGGCAACAAACCGAGTAAGAAATGACTCTCCATGCCCGATTGAATCGCGGTGATTTGTTGTAGCTGTTGTTGAGCGTCAGAGGTCGCATCCCCCATCACCACACCACCAAGAATCGAGTACAGCGTCAAAGCGATCAGCATAGCTGGAATGGTTGTCGGCATCATATTACGAATATGAGCGAATACATTGGTTTCGGTTACGGCGGCAGCAAGGTTAGTGGTATCCGATAACGGTGAGATCTTGTCGCCGAAAAAAGCGCCTGAGACAACGGCACCCGCCGTCCAATATGCTGGAATACCAAACGCAAAACCGATTCCAACCAACGCCAGCCCGACCGTGCCCACGGTTGTCCAACTCGAACCAATCGAAAGAGATACCAAAGAGCACAACAGCATGGTGGCTGCCAAAAACCACTCTGGTTCAATCAAGACTAAACCGTAATAGATAAGAGTCGGTACTGTGCCACTGGCTATCCATGTACTTACCAGCATCCCTACCACAATAAGGGTTGCAATGGAGGGCATCGCCACATGTAAGACACGAAATGCGCCGGATTCGATGTCCTGCCAACGCAGCCCTTGGTACCAGCCAACTAACGCGGTAATAGCAAAACCAATCGCTAACGCGATATGTGGAGTAAAGTCGTCATAATAAAAAATCTGTGTCGCTAACAAGCCAATGGTGAGGATAATCGGTACGACCGCCAAGCCTAGTGGTGGCGGCACCGTATAATCTGAGTTCTTTTTAGTCATAGGTCTTTTTCCAAATCACGTCGCGAGGGACCGCACCTGAAAAGGTGCGGCGCGCATGGAAAACCTGATAGCGGATAACAAAGCCGCAAGCAGGGCAAAAGAAAAGCCAAGATATGCGTCGGCCTGATTACGATTTACGCACCCTGCACTGACTGATAAGCTAGAATCGCGCCCGCCAGATCTTCACGAGAGTCGCCAACCGATTTAAACAACGTGATCGCTGTTTCTGGTTCGTCGAGCTCTGCACGTCCTGCATGTTGGCCACTACACAACACCGAAAAGTCCGCTAAAATCTTCTCTTCGGTAATCGCTCCGTCACGGATAGGCATGATCAACTCGCCCGTTTCAACCAGTGCCGCCGCCTTCACATCCACGAATACATTCGCTCTCTGTAACGCTTCGTTGTCAGTCTCGCGCATTGTCGGTGTAAAACTCCCCACCAAATCTAAGTGCGCGCCCGGCTTCAGCCACTCACCTTTAATTAGGGGCTCGGTTGAAAGCGTGGCACAGCTAATGAGATCGGCTTCGCGCGCGACCGTTTCTAGTTGCTCATCGGAGCATGCAATGGCATCAACGCCCTCATCACGCAATTCTATAGCCAATTGCTCTGCCGCAGCCGGATTAATATCCCACACATGAACAGTTTCAATTGGACGTACACTCATATGGGCTGGTACTAGGCGTCGTGCAACGCGTCCTGCACCAACCATCAACATTTTGCTGGCCGTTTCACGCGAGAGGTAACGAGAAGCCAGTGCCGAGGCCGCCGCAGTTCTGCGCGCGGTGAGCTCATTGCCATCGATCTGAGCCAGCATTTGCCCTGTCTGACCACAACTCAGTAAATAGTGACTGCTGAGTCCAGGTTGATTACGCGCAGAATTCCCCGGAAAGACATTCACCTGTTTTACGCCCAAGTACTCGCCTTCAATCCATGCCGGCATTAATAACAAGGTCGCGCTAGGGTCTTGCGGCACATTCATCGTGTGATGGTGACGAATAGGCGCCGTTACATCACGGGTAAAAATATCTTTTAAAGCGTCGACCAATGGTAGCCAAGCTAGTGCATCGCGAACCTGTTGCTGGTTAAGTTGCATGTCATTCTTCCTTCCTTGTTAATATATTGTTATTTTATCTATTAATAGCGCCATTCATTTGCCCGAGACTCTGCGGTATTTAACCCAGACTCCGGAACTGAAAAACTTTGGGAAAGGAAAAGCTACATTGGGCAAACTAAGCGCGCGGATACAAGTAGGAAACTCACTGTGAATCAAACTCAGATAAGAAGAAATGTTATTGCCAGACGCCAGGGCCAACACCTGCACAGCTACGCTCAGGTATTGTTAGGCTGGCGAGGCACAATGGCGTGCGAGTTTGAACGCGAAAGTGGAAATATAGGCCATGGCACAGTGGCGATAGTGCCCGATAATGCCCCCCATTTTTATAATGGCTTAAGTGAAGATAGTGAGTTATTAGTCATCGACTTAGCGCCGGCTGACCCTTACATCCAAGCGCTGGAACAAGCGTGTAACTTGTCATTAAAGGAATCGGTATTTCAGCAGCCTTACTTCCTAGACTTGGGTACAGAAAGTCGGATATTGCTGGATTTTGCTGCGCAGAAAGTCAGTCAGGGGCAAATGTCACCACAGATAAACTGCCAGCTCGTGTCATTATTTTTAACGCAGCTTGGGCAAATGTCATCCAATGTCACACCACCAGCCCCGCATCGTCGCTTAGAAGCCAGCCATTTGAATACGTATATCGATCAAAACATTTCGACTGCGTTAACCAATGCTCAGCTAGCTCAGGCGATGCACCTCAGCGAAAGCCATTTTTACTGCTTATGCCAAAGGCAGTTTGGAGTGACACCACAAAAATACGTGATGCAGAGACGCATGCAAAAAGCACAATTTTTGCTGCGTAACAGCCATATGCCTATGACAGAACTTGCCGCCGAAGTCGGGTTTGCGCAGCTGTCGAGTTTTTCTCGTGCCTACAAACGCAGCTTTCAGCATTCGCCTAGTGACGTACGCCGAAAGTCGCGCTAAACGTATGCACTAGGCCTAACTACAGGCTGAACAACGTCATTTATGAGTAGCGAATGGCGTTCACAAACCACTCTTTGTAACCTTCTGGGGTTTTGACGCTAAACTCATCGTCGACTTCTATTTTTAGTCTTAGACCCCTCATGGGCATTGCCCCTGTGTATCTATCCATGAACAGGCCACCAGCATTAACAAGCAGTTTTCTAGTGTCCAAACTGATTCAAAAAGTCTTCAAATATGAATAAAAAGCTTAATGTTTTGTTTTTTTAATAAAAACACACGCTCAGAAAGACAGTTCCAAAACATTGAATGATCTAAAAGTCATCGAGTATTGAAACAAAAAAGCCCCGCTAGTGCGGGACTTTCTTTTATTCATCTTTTTCCAAGGTTCTGTTATCAACGTAGGGCCAATAATGATGCCCGACTCTGATGAGCAAGGTTGCCGCAGCTAAGATAAACGCTGCCAGAGATAACCACACAACCAAAACCGCATCCAGTTCTTTCATTCCAAGTGTGATATAGCGGGCGATCGCCATCATCGCGATATAGATAGGATAGCGTACCGGAATTTTTCCGTTCATCACGAACTGCTGCACCATGGCGAGCACTTCCAGATAGATAAACATCAAAAGAATATCCGTGAGTAAGACACGCTTCTCGACAAATACGTGTACAAACTCTTGCATCATGGCGTACAACGTCGCCAAGGTAATAGAGACTAGTAATACCGCCTCCAAAATATGGAAGATTTTCAGGAATGGTCGACTAAAGGATTTCGGTAAATTCGACGGCATGGTCCATTATCCAGACAAAGAAGATAGGCCTTGAGTTTAGCATGCAACGATCTTCAATCAATCATAATACTCAGGCGTCAATCAACACCAAGACCTAACATAGACCTATAAAAATGCTCCGCTTATTTGGCGGAGCGTTTTTGTGTTATAGGACCTGTGGCATCACTTACGCCACTTGCTGCTTTTTTTCAGCCAGGCGCTTTTTCTTCCGATATTTAGGGTGGGTGATCGGAATCGCAGATAGGAGTTTCTTGGTGTACTCGTTTTGCGGGTTTGCATAAATTTCTTTCGCGCTGCCTGCTTCTACCACTTTACCAAAATACATCACGGCAACTTTGTCTGAAACGTGTTTCACCACAGAGAGATCGTGAGAGATAAAGATGATCGCCAAGTTCATCTCTTGTTGCAGTTGTAGTAATAGGTTCAGAATTTGTGCCTGTACCGACACATCTAACGCAGATACCGATTCATCACAAATCAGTAATTTAGGCTTCAATGCAATCGCGCGAGCAATACCGATACGCTGACGTTGGCCGCCTGAAAACTCATGTGGATAGCGGTTGACTGCCGTTTCTGGCAAACCCACCTTGATTAAAAGCTCTTTTACCCACTGTTTGCGCTCGGCTGGTGTACCGATTTTATGAATAACAAACGGTTCTTCTAGAATCATACCGATGGTATGACGCTGATTGAGTGATTCCATTGGGTCTTGAAAGACGATTTGCATGTCTTTACGCAGCGATCGCATCTCTTTGACAGACAGTTTAGTGATGTCTTTACCTTCAAAGAAAATCTTACCTTCCGTTGGCTCGTATAACTTTAAGATCGTGCGCCCAAGGGTGCTTTTACCACAACCTGACTCACCAACTAGCCCCAGTGTTTCACCTTCAGAAACAGACAGTGAAACCCCGTCTACCGCTTTGATGGTGTAGCCTTTCTTGAACAGCCCTTTACCAGAAACAAAGTGCTGCTTAAGATTTTCAATTCTTAATACTTCTTTTGCCATAACATCCTCTTTTATGACTCGTTCACTTTGCCCAGTTAACTGACAAACATACTGGCATCAATAGGCTTGATATCGATCATCTGCTTCGGCTCATTATCTAAGCTCGGCATCAACCCCATCAAACGCTCCGTGTATGGGTGCTGTGGGTTATCAAACAACTCAAAAATTTCTGCTTTTTCGACAATACGCCCACCATACATCACGGCAACATCATCACACACTTCAGCCACAACCCCGAGGTCGTGAGTAATGAAGATCATTGCCATGCCTGTTTCTTCCTGAAGCTCATTCATCAGTTCAAGGATAGACGCCTGAACCGTAACATCCAACGCCGTAGTCGGTTCATCACAAATCAGAATATCCGGCTTACAGGCCAACGCCATCGCGATCATTACACGCTGGCGCATACCGCCAGATAGGTTATGGGGATACTCATTCAATCGTTTCTCTGGCATTGGGATTTTGACTTTTGCCAGCATCTCGATCGAGAAAGCCTCCCGCTCCTTTTTGTCGAGCTCAGGTCGATGAAGTTCAAGCACTTCACATATTTGGCGACCAATGGTGTGTACTGGATTTAGCGCCGTCATCGGATCTTGGAAGATGATCGAAATGCGATCGCCACGCATGGCGTACATCTCTTCCGCAGGCAAATCAACTAGGTTGGTGCCGCGATAATTCACTTCACCTTTGATGATGTTGCCATATGGCTTAGGTAAAAGACCCATGATCGACATTGAGGTTACGCTCTTACCACTGCCTGACTCTCCCACCAGACCGAGTGTACGTCCAGCTCTCACATCAAAGTTCACACCATGCAGCACCTTCACTGGTCCATCATCGGTGGTGAATTCAACTTCGAGATCTTTAACACTTAGGATTACATCGTTTTCCATAACCAATCCTTACAGCTTATAAGTGTCATCTACGACGACGACAGGTTCAAAAGCTTTGCCTGATTTCATCGCTTGTTTGGTTTCTTTCTTGATATCGCTATCAATCCAGTAAGTGCCATCCCCTATGATGCCACCACTGAACAACGCCTCTGTCATGCGATTCATTGGCTTATCAGGAAACTTTAGCCAGCGCCAGTGACCGTAGCGGACATAAGGAATCATGTAGCCTGTTACGATAACGTGCGCATCAATGATGTCACGCTGAATCTCATGACCTAGCTGGATCTTTTTATCCATATCCATGCTAAAACGATACTCGATGATCTTTTCATCCAGCTCTGGCGTGCTGTAGTTTGTGAAAGAGTTAGTTTGCGGCTTGTTCGCATTGACTGAATGGAAGTACTCCCAATACGTTGGGATCTCGGACGTACCCATATCTAAGAAAGCCAAATCGTGCTTTTTCTCACGGACGTATTTGAACATGGATGAGCCATCAACCAACTTGAGCTCAATATCCAACCCTGCTAGCTTGGCTTGCTCACGCAAAAAAGCAATACGAGGAGTATGAACAGGTGTTCCGTAGGTCAGCTCGAAGCTTAAACGCTCACCTTTGTCATTGACACGAATACCATCGGAACCAATTTTGTTAAAGCCTGCGGCTTCGAATGCCTCGGCCGCTTTTGCGGGGTCAAATTTCGGTGCTTTCGCGTCTGGTAGGGTGTATTTACCATGGCCATAACCGGTCGGGTTTGGCTTACGGGAGTAGTCACCACGCATGATATTCTCAATCATGCCATCAAAATCAATTGCGTAAGTAATGCCCTTGCGAACGTTTAAATCATCCAGTAAAGGCATCGCGGTGTTCATCCATACGCCGCCCGCACCGACTGGAAATTGGTTGTAACCCCAGAACTTTTGAATGTAGCCTTTTTGGTACGGTTCTGTGTTCGATTTATCGTGCCATAGACTTGGCAGAACCAGACCAAATGCATCCAACTTACCCTTTTCAAAATGCTTCATCGCAATATCGCTATCGCGGATCACCGTGATGCGAATCTTGTCGACATTGTAGCGATTTTGGTAGTACTTATTGCTGTAACCCCACCAATCTTCACCAACATGTTTGAAAGTCACACTTCTACCTTTTTTGATATCATCTAGGTAGTACGCACTGGTCGTTGGTTCACTTTTAAAGTTGTAGTAACGGACAAAGTTGTCGTGAATACCATCACCATTTTCGTCCTTTGAAGGATTGGCATAAAAGTGTGCGGGACGTGGGCGTAGGGCCCCCATTCTTAGCAACAATTCTTCCGGATTGAACTCTTTCGCGGCCTTAACAGCAAACGTATGAGCGTCGTACTTAATAACGTCCGCAATGGTTTTGTTGTAATAATCGTTGTACCAAGGCTCTAGGATATCCTTAGAACGATAAAACTTAAGCATGAATACAAAATCGTCGGCAGTCACAGGCTTGCCGTCCGACCATTTAGCTTCTGGGTTGAGTTTGAAATAGACGGTTTTATTGTCGCCAGCTAACGCCCACTCATTAGCAAGTTCAGGGATGAACTCTAAAGTGTCTGGGTGGCGAACCACCAATCCAGGGGTTTCATCCAAGATAAAGGAACGCAACCCCGCATTAGCGTCTGGGCCAACACTACGTAACGTCTGTGGAAAACTTGACATGAAGGTGCGATAGGTCCCTCCACGTTTCGCTTCAGGCGAACCATATTGAGGCTCATCCCAGTTTGTTTGCCAGTTTAAGTCCGTCGGAAGCGTTGCTGACATTGCACCAAAACTCAGGGCGCTCAGCGTGGACGCTAAAAATAATTTCTTCATAAAACTTCCCTTTTTTATGTTTTGCTCACAATGCTCGCTTAAACATAGCGTGTGAATTTTTTCGGGTCGAAGGCCGCTCGAATGGCTTCACCAATAAAGGTCACCATTACCAACACGAGTACAATTGACGTCACCACTGAGGCAACAATCCATGGCGAGTCTAGGTTAGATTTACCTTGTTGTAGCAGTTCCCCCCAACTTGGCGTTGGTGGCATCAGACCTAAACCTAGATAATCCAAAGCGGTCAGCGCAGTGATGTTTGCTGCAATAGTGAACGGCGCCAATGTCACAATCATTACCATCGTATTCGGTAGGATGTGATTAAACAAAATACGTCCCGTCGATGCCCCTAAAGCACGTGCCGCCATTACGTATTCTCGTGCCGCTTCTTTATAGGTCATGGTTCGCATGTACCATGTCATCCCCATCCAAGTGAAAAGCACGTTAATAGCGACAAAGAGAGCGAACGTCGGCTGAACGATTGAGACAAGAATCATAATGACGTACAAAAACGGCACCATTGACCAGATTTCGATAAGTCTCTGCACAAACAAGTCAAATTTACCGCCCCAAAAGCCCATAGCACAACCAACTGCGGTGCCGATCGCGTAGGAAATTGCCATGGTGAGCAAAGCAAATCCCATTGCCGTTCTGAATCCGTAGACAAGTCGCGCCAAAATATCGCGACCTATCACATCTGTACCTAAATAATGCTTGTTTTCGGCACTAGGTGCTGTTGGCGGGAAATCACCACTAAAATCTTGTTCATATGGGTTCCATGGCACAAGCGGCAAAATAACAAAGTTGTCGCCCCCTTCGGCCTCAAACGCTTTTTGCAGCACGCGATAATCCGCTTCGCTGGATGACTCTTGGCCGAATTCACTGCCTAAACGGACATCACTGACAACAGGAAAATAGTAGCTACCATCGTACTTGACGACTAGCGCTTTACTATTAATCAGAAGTTCAGCAAAGAGCGACAGGATCAACATGATTGAGAGAATGACAAACGACCAATAACCTCGTTTGATCTCTTTAAAGTGGCGAATTTTCTTTTGAGTTAATGGACTAACTTTAATCATGTTACGCTCCAAACTTCACACGTGGGTCGACTAAAGCAACACAAATATCTGAAATAATGTTACCAATGAGCAGCAACAGCGCATTAATGGCGACAATACCCATAACAACAGGGTAATCACGCTCCATGATTGATTCGTAACCCAATAAACCAATGCCATCAATATTGAAGATAACTTCAATCAGGAAGGCACCAGTCATGAAGAACAACAAAGAGTTACCAAAGTGACTCGCGATTGGGATTAAGCTGTTACGCAACGCGTGCTTACGAACCGCCTTTTTGAAAGGTAAGCCCTTCGCGATAGCTGTACGGATATAGTCTGAAGAAAGGTTTTCCATCAGGTTGTTTTTCATCGTCATTGTCAGTGTTGCAAAGTCGCCAATGAGGTAACAGATTAAAGGCAACACCGCGTGCCACATGATGTCCTTGGCGCGTTCAAAGAAAGTTTCGTAATCGTCGAAGTCATCGCCGACAAAGCCTCCCATCGGAAACCATTCCAAGTGATAACTAAATAGCGTGATTAGCAATACACCCACCACATAGCCAGGCAAGGCATAGCCCACAAAGATGAGTATTGAAGAAGCGGAATCAAACACAGAGCCGTGCTTGAGCGCCTTGTAATAACCAAGAGGGATCGAGATAAAATAACTGATAAAAAAGGTCATGCCGCCATAAAATAACGACACAGGTAAACGCTCTGCAATCATGTCAGAGACAGGCTCGTAGTAACGTGTTGACTCACCAAGGTCTAGCACGACCAAGCGACTTAGCCACTCCACATACGCTTCTGTCACTGGCTTATCCAGACCGTAAAACGCATTTAGCTCAGCGATTTGATCATCAGAAAGGGCGGTATTGCCACCAGCAGACGTCATTGATGCGGCACCATCCCCTTGAGACTGCATTTGTGACAACATGCGTTCAACAGGTCCGCCCGGCACGAAACGAGTGATAGCAAAGATAAGAATAGTTATCCCGAGAAACGTTGGTATCACCAACGCCAAACGGCGTAAAAAGTACGACAGCATATACAACTTGCTCCTTGTCTACTGTCCAGTTCAGGCAGAGTGAAAGAGGAAGTTCCCCGCCCAAAGTGGTGCATATTTATCTCGTAGTAACTAAAACTGTTGAAACACACTCCCTGCGTTTCAAGAACCAGACTTTTCTACTACTGCAATAATTTCAGCGTCATATTTATCTTGAATCCACATCAGCTTCAAGTGTTTGAAACCAAAACATGACAAACTTCCTCCGAAGTCGAAAAACAGAAATGTTTTTGTAAAAAATTATAAAAAACCACAAAAATAATTCACACAGAATATCAATCTAGGCTGTTTAGAGCCAAAACCCTACATAAAAATGCAAATACATGGAATAAATAGACATATCCACCACATGTATATTTGACCTAAAAATACGAGTGAGCCCTTTTACAGCAATGGGTATCATATTTTGATACCACCCTATAAGTTCGAGTCACCAAAGTATGGATTCGATATAAAACTCATCTCAGAACAATTCACTGGAAAAATATCTTTTTTCAGATTCAATTACCCACTAAAAAACCATAGGCAAGATAAGTCATTAAAGTTTATAAGAAACACAAAATACGGTGTTTTATTGAAATTTGATGTCGCCTTGGTAAGGCTATTTAGTTTTTTATTCCGCGTTTTAAACCAACTCTGGTTATTTACATCTTTTTTACATTTAAGCATCCCCGTTTACCACTGGTTTGACTTCCTTTTTTCATCTCGGTTATACATTGGCCGAACGTTAACGAAATATTAACGTCACAATTGGCCGCTATGCGGCCAGACATAGGAAATAATAATAATCGGAGCAACAAGGATGTATAAAAACACAACCGCTTTATCTGTTGCGATAAGCCTTGCGTTAGGGACAGCAGCAGTCGTAGCCCCAGCAACAGCACTGGCAGAAGAGCAACAAGTTGAAAAACTTCAAAAGATGAAAGTTACTGGTTCGCGTATCTCCACGACGGATATGGAAGGTCCTTCACCAGTTACTGTTATTAATAGTAAAGATATTGAATCTAAAGGTTTTAACAGCGCGCAAGACGTGTTGAACAGTTTGACTCAAAACACCGGTGGTGTAATGGCTCAAACGAACTCTTTCTCATTCACACCTGCAGCACAGTCAGTCAACTTACGTGGTCTTGGCGCTTCACGCACATTGATTCTTATCGATGGTCGTCGCCTTCCTCAATACCCACTGGCTCAAGATGGCACCTCTAACTTCCAAGACATTGGTCAAATCCCTGTTGCCGCTATCGAGCGTGTTGAAGTAATGACTGATTCAGGTTCCGCTATCTACGGCTCCGACGCGATCGGCGGTGTCGTAAACTTCATTTTAAAGAAAGACTTTGATGGCGTTTCTGTAAAAGTACGTGCGGGTGACGCAACAGATGGTGGCTACCAAAATGGCCGTTTAGACGTTGTTGCCGGTAAAGATTTTGACGATAAACGTATTCTCTTCGTTGGCCAATTTGCGGGCAACGAAATGCTTAAGCAATCTGACCGAGATGATTGGGCTGGCGATGACGGTTCTAGCCGTTCTCAGCTAAGTGGTTATTCTAGCTACGGTGCAAACTTTGAAGGCGCAAACGGAACACTTCTAACACCAGCTGATGCTGGTTCTTCATGTAAAGAAGTCGTTGGTGATGCCGCTATTGAACGAGCGGATGGCAAGTGTGGTGTTAACCGCTCTGCATACCGAACGTTGAAACCAGAGAACAAACAAGTAGACCTGCTTTTACGCGGTGAGATGGACATTAACGACAATGTCACTGCCATGGCAGAAGCCCGTTTTGGCTACAAGTCTACAGAATCTGAATTCGAACCTAACCCTTACAGCGTAGAAGTTGATGCCACTCACTTCCGTGGCGAAGGTGAATACACTCGCCGTATGGTCGAATTTGGCCCACGCGAAAGTAACACTGAAGCCGATTCTTTTGGCTTAACCTTAGGCTTGAACGGCCTGCTTGCTGATACGTATGATTGGGACCTATCAGCTGGTTACTCTGAGCAAAGCGTTGAAACAAGCAACCCAGCAATCTTCCTAACTCTTGATCAAGCCGTACAAAATGGCGATGTCGATCTTCTAGGGCCTATCTCTCAAGACGTCGTAAACAAATACAGCGGCACATCAAGCAAAGAAGCCTACTCAAAGCTTTACTCTGTTAACGGCTCACTGGCTGGTGATTTGGTTGAACTGCCTGCTGGTATGTCTGGCTTTGCTGTTTATGGTGAATGGAACCGTACTGACTACAATGAAACGATTGATGCGACAACAGCAGCTGGTGGTTTCTCTGGTCTAGGCGGAACATCAGGTGGCGGTGACCGTGATCAGATTGGTCTTGGTGTCGAAGCCCTAATTCCTATCATTGAAGATTTGGAAATGACTGTCGCTGGTCGTTATGACCACTACTTCGACGACTCGGCAACAGGCGGAGCCTTCACTCCTAAAGTAGCACTAGCATACCGTCCTACTGACACTCTATTGCTTCGTGGTAGCTACGGTCTAGGTTTCCGAGCTCCTGACTTGAAACGACTATTTGGCGATCAAACTCGAGGCTTTGGTTCTGGTTTTGACCCTGTGCTTTGTGCCAACGCTGGTGGTAGCGGCCCACAAGATAAAGATAAGTACCCAGAGTGTGATACTCAATACTTCGATACGCTTAACGGCCCTAACTCTGAGCTGAAAGAAGAAACAAGTACAAACATTAACTTGGGTCTAGCTTGGGAACCTGTGGATGACCTTGGCGTAACCGTTGACTGGTACCACATCAAGATGGAAGACGTCGTAACAGCACCAACTTACCAAGACGTAATTAACGATCCAGGTAAATACCCAGGCACAGAAGTAGTTCGTAATACAGATGGTACAATCAAGTCCGTATCTTACGGCCCAGTCAACCAGTCATATGAAGAGCGTTCTGGTGTTGACCTTGCTGTGAAATATGCTTACGACACTAATGAGTTCGGTTCATTCAATACGCGCGTAGCTGTAACTAAGATCTTGATTGCTGAATATCAAGAAAACGACAGTGAGCCAGTAACGGATGAAAGAGATTTCATGCCTGAATACACCGCAACGTTAAACCTTGGCTGGGCATATGAAGATGTCGCTATCAACCTATTTGGTAAATACCGTGACCGTATGTGTTCAAGCTATGCGAACCGTTACTACTTTGATGACTGTGACTCTGCTAAGAAAGCTGGTTACAAAGCAGAAATCGCGAGCATGACAACATGGAACCTAACGGCTTCTTACCAATTCAACGAGAGTGGTCGTGTAACTCTTGGTGCTATCAACATGTTTGACAAGGTACCGCCTGCCGATCCTCTAAATGATACCTCTCCATTCTATGCAACTGGATATGACGATCCAATCGGCCGTCAGCTTTACATCGAGGCATCATACGACTTCTAAAAAATATTTGGCGCGGGTTTTCCGCGCCCTTTTCGACTGACTAAAACACTGACAAGGATGCAACCATGAAATTTAAGGAATTTGGTCTCAGTGCCATAGCTGCAGCATTGCTTACTATCAGTAGTAGCTCTGTAGCGGCCAACTCTGGTGCTGTCGTTTCCACACAAGCAAAAGCAAATCAATCTTCAGAAGCTTCGCAACAAAAAATCGACAACTATGCCGAAAGCACTGAAGGCATGTTGGCAGAATACAAAGGCTTACTTCGTCAAATCGACAGTATGAAAGTCTACAACGAGCAAATTAACCGTATGGTTCAATCGCAGCAAGGCGAGTTGGACTCATTAAATAACCAAATTGCTCAAATCGATCAAACGGCAACAGAAGTGGTGCCACTTACATTAAAAATGATCGATGCACTCGACGAATTTGTGACTCTCGATCTGCCTTTCCAGAAAAAAGAGCGTAATAAGCGAGTTCAAGAACTGCGTCGTCTCATGGATCGCGCCGACGTAACAACTTCAGAGAAATTCCGTAAAGTGATGGAAGCGTACCAAATTGAAGAAGGCTTCTCTCGCTCAATCGAATCTTACAAAGCTAGCCTAGACCGAAATGGTGAAACCGTGACTTACGATTTCCTACGTATTGGTCGCACAGCACTTCTATTCCAATCTCCAGACGGTGGTGAGACAGGTATGTGGAACCAACAAACACGTCAATGGGAAACATTACCAGAAAGCTACCGCATCGCGGTACAGCAAGGCCTTCGTATCGCGAAGAAGCAAGCGCCACCAGCGCTAATCAAACTGCCTGTATTTGCTGGGGAGGAATAAGAGATGAAAGGATTCAAAACGCTAGCCGCTGGCCTACTAGCGAGCTTATTTATGGTTTCTGGCGTACAAGCAGAAGCGCCTAAAAACTTATCTGAACTACTTAAAAACGTAAAATCAGAAAGCATCGTTGAGTCGAAAGAGAACAAAGCCCGTGAAGCTGAGTTCAAGAACAATCGCGATAAGCAAGCGGCATTATTGCAACAAGCTCGCGAAGAGTTAGCTGCGCAGCAAGCACTGGGCGATCAACTTAAAGCAACATTTGATGAAAACGATAAGCAGCTAACTGAACTAACAGAAACCCTACGTGTTCGCTCTGGTACTTTGGGCGAAATGTTTGGTGTGGTCCGCCAGTATGCGGGAGAGTTTAAGGGCTTATTTGCAGCCTCTCAAAACGCTGTTCAGTTCCCAGAGCGTGACGCTCTACTAACGAAACTGGCTGAAAGTAAAGAACTGCCGTCAACACAAGAGCTAGAAGCTTTCTGGCATACCATTCTTCAACAAGTGGTTGCTTCTGGCGAAACTGCAACAACCCAAGCAACGGTTGTTTATGGCGAAGGTAAAGAAGCGGTTCGCGATGTCACTCTTGTCGGTGAATTTAACGCGATTGCCGATGGTAAGTACGTCACTTATGTACCTCAAACAGGTAAGTTCGAAGAACTCTCTCGACAGCCTCGCACCAATATTACACGTCATGTTGCAGGCTTTGAATCAGCGTCAAACAGCTATGAACCACTGTTTATTGACCCATCCCGTGGTGTCATTTTGTCTCTACTTGTGCAAAGTCCTACCGTTCAAGAACGTATTGATCAAGGTGGCATTGTAGGTTACGTCATCCTTGGTATGGGTGCAGTTGGCGCTATCATTGCTCTTGTTTGCTTCCTACGCCTTCAAGTGATTGGCGGTAAAATGCGTAAGCAAGCGAAATCAGAAACCGTGATTCCTGGCAACCCATTGGGTGAAGTTATCCAAGCTTACCAAGAGCACAAAGGTGACAACCTTGAAGATCTGGAAGCGAAGCTGGACGAAATCATTCTACGTAATGCTCCAAGCATTGAGCGCTTCATCAGCTCCATCAAGCTTTTTGCTTCTGTAGCTCCTCTACTTGGCCTACTGGGTACGGTAATGGGTATGATCGGCACATTCCAAGCCATTACTCTGTTCGGTACCGGCGATCCTAAACTGATGGCTGGCGGTATTTCTGAAGCTCTTGTTACCACTATGCTAGGTCTGGTTGTCGCAATTCCATTGCTGTTCCTTTACACCATCGTACACAGCAAAGGTCGTCGTTTGGTTCAAACTCTTGAAGAACAGAGTGCAGGCTTCATCGCTCGCTATCAGGAAAAACTGCATAAAGCCGAAAGCTAAGGAGGCGTTATGTGGTGGTTAGTTGGAGAACTTGAATCAATTAGGCGCTTCTTGGGAATGGGTGGCGATGTACTCGTCGCCATCTTCATCCTCAGCTTTATGCTGTGGGCAGTATTGTTAGAACGTTGGTTCTATTTTGCTGCCGTCGCTCCAAAAGCCATGAAAAAAGCCGTTGGCTCATGGCAAGGGCGCTCAGAGCATCAAAGTTGGAACGCTAAGATGATCCGACAAGAAATCGTTTCTCGTCAGGATATTGAGAATAAAAAGGGACTACCAATCGTGAAAGTATTGATTGCACTCTGTCCCCTACTGGGTCTACTCGGCACCGTTGTCGGCATGATCCAAGTATTCGACATCTTAGCGGTAACAGGAACAGGAAGCCCTCGAGCAATGGCCTCGGGGATCTCAAAGGCAACAATCCCAACTTTAGCCGGGATGGTGGCTTCTCTATCAGGACTGTTCTTTAGTTCACGTCTTGATCATTTAGCCAAAGTCACAACGCAAAAGCTGGAAGATAAGCTAAAGCATATTGCCTGAGTAAATGGAATTAGAGGTATAGGTCATGAAAAGACGCTATAGCAGTGATAGCAGTGATGAAACCGCTATCGATATGACACCGATGCTCGACATCGTATTTATCATGTTGATCTTCTTTATCGTAACAACATCGTTCGTAAAAGAAGCAGGTCTAGAAGTAAACCGTCCGACGGCAAGCTCAGCGCAAACCGTTAAGAAAGGTAACATCATGGTCGCAGTTGGTGCGGCGGGTGATGTTTGGGTTGATAAGCGCCGCATCGAAGTGGACGCGGTTCGCGCGAACATTGAACGTCTTCGTGCAGAAAGTCCTGATGGCGCAGTTGTTATCCAAGCCGACACTGAAGCAAATGCTGGCGTAGTCGTGAAGGTTATGGACCAGATCAAAATGGCAGGTGTAGAAAGCATCTCCATTGCCGCAACCAATAAGGATTAAGCTTATGCGGTATCTGGCCTCAATTGCACTGGCGCTCATTGTCTCCCTCGGGTTGTTCTGGGGGATGGACAAGCTAGTAAACAAAGAGCGCCACGAGTTAGTGTCGAATGATGACCTGCGTATGGTCGAGTTTATTCGCATTAAACCAGAAGAAAAAATACAGGAGAAAAAACGCGAACTTCCAAAACCACCACCACCTAAGCGTCCGCCGCCGCCACCAGAAATGAAAGTGACAGCGACAGTAAAACCGGTGATGGAGCAGACCCCAATGGACATGCCAAAACTTGACCTACCCGTAAATGTTACAGGTGGTTCGGTGCTTGGACATTATAGCCAGGGTGGAGGTGCACAATTAGCGGGTAGCGGAGGTCCGACCCCTCTTGCAACATTCCAACCTCAAATGCCTAGGAAGGCTGCGAAAGCCGGAATAGAAAAAGGGGTCGTCTTATTAGAGTTTACTGTAAACGCACGTGGTGCCGTAGAGGACATCAAAGTTCTTAAAGAGCAACCACGACGCTTAGGCCTCGGTCGAGCGGCAAGAAAAACAGTCTCTAAATGGACATTTAAACCAAAATTGGTTGACGGAAAACCTGTTAGCTCGCGCCTATCGCAAGAAATAGAGTTCTCAACCAATTAAGGAGTCACGATGAAAAGTTTATGGAAAAGCAAAGTGGCTTCTTTAATTCTCTTCGCAGGAGTGGCATTTGCCGCTCCTACGATGGCAAAAGAAGCTCCTCAGTTATCAGATCGGACATTTCGAACCGTCAACAAAGTGCAAGAGTTGATCGCAACTGAAAAATATTCAGCAGCGAAAGAAAAACTAGCAAGCGCTTTAGAAAGCACAAGTTCGAAAAAATACGACCGAGCAGTTTTACTTCAGCAAACGGGCTTTTTGTATTCGCTACAAGACAATTATGTGCAAGCCGCGAAATACTTTGCCGAAGCATTAAAGCTCGATGCGCTTCCCGTTCCAGTCGCTCAACAAGTTCGCTACAGCTTGGCTCAGCTTTACCTAGCTGAAGAGAAGTACACGTTGTCTGTGAAAACGATGAAGGAATGGTTCAAAGTTGCAGAAACAACCAAAGAAAAACCTCAAGCTCATGCTTATATCACGTTAGCAAGCGCTTATGTCCAGTTGGAAGATTACAGAAATGCAATCCCACCAACCAAAAAAGCAATTGCGATGAGCAAGAGCCCAAGTGAGTCTTGGTACTTAATTCTCGTTGCCTCTCACTACGAGTTAGGCCAGCTGAAAAGCGTTGCCAGTGTGCTTAAAACCCTTACTTCAAAGTACCCTCAGAAAAAGCGTTACTGGATGCAACTTTCTGGCGTTTATATGGAGTTGGGTCAAGAGCAAAACTCTTTAGCAACCTTAGAAATGGTTTACAAAATGGGGAAACTGGAGGGAGAGAAAGAGTACTTACGTTTTGTAAACTTCTTAGCTTACCAAGGTATTCCATATAAAGCGGCCAAAACTCTTGAGAAGGAGATGGCATCTGGAAACATTGAAAAGACGAAGGAAAACTATGATCGCTTGGCCAGCTTCTGGCAGCAAGCTAAAGAGCTAGATAAATCGATTCTCGCTTATAAAAAGTCATATAACATCGCTCCTTCTGCTAAAACGCAAATTCAGATTGCTCGCTTAATGGTACAAGACAAGCAGTATTCTGAAGCGACTCGCTTTGTAGAAAACGCGGCATCGAATGCCTCTAAAGAGCAAAAGGCAGAACTTGAATACATTCGCGGAATGGCCTATTTCGAGCTTAAACAGCCACAAAAGGCCTTACAGGCAATGAAAGGCGCGGCTCAATCGCCAAAATTTAGGTCTACCGTTAGCCCTTGGATAAATTTCCTAGAATCCCAAGGATAATTTGAAGATTAAGTGTGAGTCAGTCGCACGCCTGGGGAAGTGAAAGCTTCCCCTTTTTTCGTTTGTTTGTGCGCACGCGAGCTCTTTTCAACATTTAAGTAAGACGAAAAGATCAACTGGTAACAAAATAGAGATCATGATACTCTTCGCCTCCATTTTTCTGGCGGGATTATCACCAATATCCATCCCTTTGGTGGTTGATTTATCATTGCCAGTGCTATCGTTATAAGAATGTCGGACTTTCCTTCGGCACTCAATCAATCCAATCAAAAGTGGAACAGTACAATGGGCAAAGGTACTCTCTATATCGTATCTGCACCTAGCGGCGCAGGTAAATCTAGCTTGATCTCAGCGATGTTGGAACGCAATCCAACCTACGCAATGAAAGTGTCTGTGTCTCATACCACGCGTAACATGCGACCTGGTGAAGAAAATGGTGTCCACTACCATTTTGTAGCGAAAGATGAGTTTGAAGCCCTGATCGCTAAAGGTGATTTCCTAGAATACGCTGAAGTGTTTGGTAATTATTACGGCACCTCTCGTGTGTGGATTGAAGAAACGCTAAATAAAGGTATCGACGTTTTTCTAGATATCGACTGGCAAGGCGCACGTCAAATCCGTGAGCAAATGCCTGAAGCCAAAAGCATCTTCATCCTGCCACCATCAAACGGTGAGCTAGAGCGTCGCTTGAACACTCGTGGTCAAGATAGCGATGAAGTGATCGCAAAACGTATGGCTGAAGCCAAGTCAGAAATCTCTCATTACAGCGAATACGACTACGTGATCGTAAACGACGATTTTGATACCGCTTTGATGGACTTTAAAGCCATCTTGCGTGCAGAGAGATTGAAGGAAGAAAAGCAAGCTGCTAAATATAAAGGTATGCTTGACGCGTTGTTAGCAGAGTAACTTCAAAAAAGTCACGCTGTAAAACATAAAGAATTTCTCGTTTTTTGCTCAGTGCGAAAAACACAATAAACTACCTGAGAAAGTCCACAAACGGTGGCTTGTCTAATTGCTAGTAAATAAAGTAGTTAGGTTGTATACTTTCTCGTCATTCTAAAATTTTAGTTAACTATTTGGAGTCCTCATGGCACGCGTAACTGTTCAAGACGCTGTTGAAAAAGTTGGCAACCGTTTCGACCTAGTACTGATTGCGGCTCGCCGCGCTCGTCAAATGCAAACTGGCGGTAAAGATGCACTAGTGCCAGAAGAGAACGATAAGCCAACGGTTATCGCTCTACGCGAAATCGAAGAAGGTTTAATTACTAAAGAAGTTCTAGACGCTCGTGAACGTCAAGAACAGCAAGAGCAAGAAGCGGCAGAGCTAGCGGCAGTAAGCAGCATCGCTCACAACCGTTAATTCTGACTTTAGAATTCAACAACCTCCCGGGCCTATAATTTGTATCTATTCGATAGCCTCAAAGACGTTGCCCAAGAATACCTAACAGAGCCTCAGATTGAGGCTCTGCGTCAATCTTATGTGGTAGCGAGAGATGCCCATGAAGGGCAAACCCGCTCTAGCGGTGAACCATACATCATCCACCCTGTCGCTGTGGCTCGTATCTTGGCCGAAATGCGCCTTGATATCGAAACCCTCCAAGCTGCTTTGCTGCATGACGTCATTGAAGACTGTGATGTAACTAAAGAAGATCTCGAAGAGAAATTCGGCAACACTGTCGCAGAATTGGTTGATGGTGTATCTAAACTGGACAAACTCAAATTCCGCGATAGGAAAGAGGCTCAGGCTGAGAACTTTCGTAAGATGGTTCTGGCCATGGTGCAAGATATCCGCGTCATTCTGATCAAACTGGCTGACCGCACGCACAACATGCGTACGCTTGGCGCGCTTCGACCAGATAAAAAACGTCGTATTGCTCGTGAAACGTTAGAGATTTACGCGCCACTCGCTCATCGTCTTGGTATTCACAATATCAAAACCGAACTCGAAGAGCTGGGCTTTGAAGCGCTATATCCCAACCGCTACCGCGTACTAAAAGAAGTGGTAAAAGCGGCACGCGGCAATCGTAAAGAGATGATCCAACGTATTCACAGCGAAATAGAAGGCCGTCTGCAAGATTTTGGCTTGAATGCTCGTGTGGTTGGTCGTGAGAAAAACCTGTTCTCTATCTATAACAAGATGAAAACCAAAGAACAGCGCTTTCACACCATCATGGATATCTATGCGTTCCGAGTCGTTGTTGATACCGCTGATACTTGTTATCGCGTTTTAGGCCAAGTACACAGCTTGTATAAGCCACGTCCTGGTCGCATGAAAGATTACATCGCGGTACCAAAGGCGAACGGCTACCAATCGCTACACACTTCCATGGTTGGCCCACATGGCGTACCTGTTGAAGTTCAGATCCGTACTGAAGATATGGATCAAATGGCGGACAAAGGTGTCGCGGCACACTGGTCTTACAAAGACAAAGGCGACAAGTCTGGCACCACTGCGCAAGTGAAAGCTCAGCGTTGGATGCAAAGCCTGTTAGAGCTACAACAAAGCGCGGGTAACTCATTCGAATTCATTGAAAACGTAAAATCCGATCTTTTCCCAGATGAGATTTACGTCTTCACACCAAAAGGTCGTATCGTTGAATTGCCTTTAGGCGCAACGGCTGTCGACTTTGCCTATGCCGTACATACCGATGTAGGCAACTCTTGTGTTGGTGCTCGTGTTGATCGTAACCCTTACCCATTGAGTAAGGCATTGAAAAACGGTCAGACGGTGGAAATTATCAGTGCCCCTGGTGCGCGTCCGAATGCGGCATGGCTAAACTATGTCGTGACTTCTCGTGCCCGCACTAAGATTCGACAAGTACTGAAAACGATGCGTCGTGAAGAGTCGATTACTTTAGGTCGTCGCCTACTTAATCACGCACTTGGCCGCCACTCGATTGATTCAATTTATCCAGAAAATATCCAAGAAGTCTTGAATGATCTTCGCCTAGAAAGCATCGATGATTTATTGGCAGCTATTGGATTGGGTGAGTTGATGAGTATTGTGATTGCACGTCGTCTCCTTGGTGATACCGAAGAGCTCACGACAACAAGCTCAATCCCAACGGACTCGAAGAAGAAGCTTCCGATTCGTGGCGCAGAAGGCTTATTGCTGACGTTTGCAAATTGCTGTCATCCTATCCCAGATGATCACATTATTGCTCACGTATCGCCTGGTCGTGGTTTGGTTGTTCACCGAGAAACATGTCCGAACGTTCGTGGTTATCAGAAAGAGCCAGACCGTTATATGGCTGTCGCTTGGTCTGACGACTACGACAAAGAGTTTATTGCTGAACTTAAAGTCGACATGCTGAACAACCAAGGTGCTCTTGCAGAACTGACCAACGTGATCTCGAAAACAGGGTCAAACATTCATGGTCTTTCAACGGAAGAACGTGATGGTCGTTTGTACACTGTGACTGTGCTGTTGACGACGAAAGATCGCGTCCACCTTGCTGGTATCATGCGTAAGATTAAGGCAATGCCTCAAGCAACCCGAGTCAGACGCAGAAAGAACTAACCTCTATCGCCACCTACCCTGTTAGGTGGCGATTTTTTATACCTCAATAAATATGAACCTAGAACGTTACAACCGCATTCACCAAGTCCTAAAAACTCGCCAAACTGATCTGACACTTTGTCTCGAAGAAGTACATAAGCCAAACAACGTCTCTGCCGTGATCCGTACCGCTGACGCGACAGGTTTACACAAAGTTCATGCCATTTGGCCTGACAAAATGCGTACGCTGAGCCATACCTCAGCTGGCGCGCGTAACTGGGTTGAAGTTGATACTCACGATTCAATTGAAACTGCGATTACCGAGCTCAAAGCGCAAGGTATGCAGGTTTTGGTGACCAATCTTTCAGACACCGCCGTCGATTTTCGCGAAATCGACTACACCAAACCAACTGCCATCATTTTAGGCAGTGAAAAAGTTGGCGCTTCAGATCAAGCCAAACAACTTGCCGATCAAGACATAATTATCCCGATGATAGGCATGGTGCAGTCACTAAACGTATCGGTTGCCAGTGCTGTAATTTTGTATGAAGCGCAACGTCAACGTGAAGCCGCAGGCATGTACGACCGAGAAGAAAGCGCTCTGCCTAAAGAGACAATCAACCGTATTCTCTTTGAACGTGGTCACCCAGTGCTGGCAAAGGTCGCGAAACGAAAAGGGCTCGTTTACCCACCACTCGATGAAGAAGGTCAAATCATCGCCGATGACGCGTGGTGGCAAGAGATGCAAAGCAAGTAACAGACTTTCGTCATCCTGAACAGCGGCGAAGGGGCGTGATTCAAGATCTAATTCTGGAGTATACAGATGCTGGTAGTGTTAACTTCAGCGACATACTTGTTGGAAATAGAATCCTGATGTCGCTAGGCTCCTCGGAATGACAGGTTATAAGTCAGATCATGACACTAACTAAAGCATGACTATTTTTTCCTGTACAAAAACACAGCTCCATGGTTAACATACTGCTATGTTAACCATTTTCTTGAGCCCTCTATGTCCGCCCAAATGTTATCTGCCGTCCCATTAACCTCCCTTTCTGGGGTTGGCGCGAAAGTCGCAGAAAAACTCGCCAAAGTTGGCTTACATAGCGTTCAAGATTTGCTGTTTCATCTTCCACTGCGCTACGAAGATCGTACCCGTATTTATCCTATTGCTAAACTGCATGCCGGCCTTTGGGCGGCCGTGCAAGGCAAGGTCATGGCAGTCGATACCATCTTCGGTAAGCGCAAAATGTTAACGGTAAAAATCAGCGACGGTAATGGCACTATCACGCTGCGCTTTTTCAACTTTACCGCGGCCATGAAGAACAATTTCACACAAGGTAAGTTAGTACATGCTTACGGTGAAATTAAGCGCGGTGGCATGGGCTTGGAAATTGTTCATCCTGACTACAAGTTTTACGTCAGCGAGCAAAAGCCCGATGTAGAACAGAGCTTAACCCCTGTTTATCCCACTACAGATGGTTTACGCCAAATCACATTGCGCAACCTTACCGAACAAGCTTTAGCCCTGCTTGATAAAACCGCAGTGCAGGAATTACTTCCAGCCGGGCTGTATAACCATCAAATCACGATGTCGCAAGCGCTGCACACCATTCATCGCCCACCACCAACCATTAATTTAGATGAGTTTGACGAAGGCAAACATCCTGCCCAAATCCGCTTAATCATGGAAGAGTTGCTAGCACAGAATCTCTCGATGTTGGCGGTGCGTAGCAAAGGTCAGAAGGATTCAGCGCTACCTCTCGGTCCTTGTAATAAACTAAAAACGCAGCTTTTAGCCCAACTGCCTTTCTCTCCTACAAACGCTCAAACCCGAGTAGTACAAGAGATTGAAACCGATTTAGAAAAACCCCACCCAATGATGCGCCTAGTGCAAGGTGATGTGGGATCGGGGAAGACGTTGGTTGCCGCTCTGGCCGCCGTTCGTGCCATTGAGCACGGCTATCAGGTGGCACTCATGGCACCAACCGAACTATTGGCTGAGCAACACGCGATCAACTTCGCCAACTGGTTTGAAACAATGGGCATTCAAGTCGGTTGGTTAGCGGGCAAACTCAAAGGTAAAGCAAAGGAAGCCGAGCTGGCTCGCATTGCCAGTGGTGAAGCGCAAATGGTAGTGGGTACTCACGCGCTATTCCAAGAGCACGTTGAATTTCATCACCTTGCTTTGGTCATCATTGATGAACAGCACCGCTTTGGTGTCCATCAGCGATTAGAGTTACGTGAAAAAGGCGCTAAACAAGGCGCCTACCCACATCAGTTGATCATGACGGCAACGCCCATTCCTCGCACGTTAGCGATGACCGCTTACGCAGATCTGGAAACTTCCGTGATTGACGAACTGCCACCAGGTCGAACGCCGATTCAAACCGTCGCCATTCCTGACACAAAACGTGACGACATCGTCGAGCGTGTCCGAAATGCCTGTTTAAACGAAGGTAAGCAGGCATATTGGGTGTGTACTCTGATTGATGAGTCGGAAGTATTAGAAGCGCAAGCCGCGGCAGATACCGCTGAAGAGCTTCAACGTAAGCTACCGGACGTAAAAATTGGTCTAGTACACGGCCGAATGAAGCCGGCAGAGAAACAAGCGGTGATGCAAGATTTCAAAGACAATAAACTACATTTGCTGGTCGCAACGACGGTGATTGAAGTTGGCGTGGATGTGCCAAACTCTAGCTTGATGATCATCGAAAACCCCGAACGTCTTGGTTTAGCACAATTACACCAGTTAAGAGGTCGCGTGGGCCGAGGCTCCGTTGCTAGCCATTGTGTGCTGCTGTACCACTCCCCACTGTCGAAAACCGCGCAAAAACGTCTGGGAGTACTACGTGAAAGTAACGATGGCTTCGTCATCGCACAGAAAGACCTAGAAATTCGTGGCCCAGGCGAACTCTTGGGTACAAAACAGACTGGTCTTGCTGATTTCAAAATCGCAGACTTAGTTCGAGATCAACGCCTGATTCCCGAAGTTCAGCGCATTGCGCGTCATATTCATGACAATTACCCGACTAACGCAACAGCAATTATTGATCGCTGGTTGGGTGAGCGGGATATTTACTCCAAAGCATAGTGATTAAAAGCGAGCCAAATGGCTCGTTTTTTAATACGCCCAAAACAAAGCAAACGTTTGCTTTTTAGGTAAATCTCTCTATAATCGCGCACAAATTTTTAAGTGTGTTGCATCACACTCCACCAACCTGAGTTGACTCTGATTAACAGCAATCACAGGTAACGACGTCAACTCCACCCAGCTCTCCCATTCAGCGAGATCTGGGAATATATTGCGACTAGCGAGACAAACAATGACAACTTCAAACCGATCTTCGGAACTGGTCTATCAACTCAATGATCGACCACCTTTGCCTCAAACCATTTTTGCCGCACTTCAGCACTTATTGGCGATGTTCGTCGCGGTTATCACTCCGTCACTGATCATCTGTCAGTCTTTGGGTGTACCAGCAGACCAAACGAATACCATCATCAGCATGTCTTTATTTGCGTCAGGCGTGTCTTCGTTTATTCAAATTCGCACCTTTGGCCCAATTGGCTCTGGTTTACTCTCTGTTCAAGGCACCAGCTTTAACTTTTTAGGCCCTATTATTGGTGCAGGCCTATCGCTAAAAGCTGGTGGTGCAGACATCAGCACCATGATGGCAGCCATTTTTGGTACGATTTTAGTCGCATCATTTGCAGAGATTTTCCTATCTCGCGTATTAGAGCATGCTCGTCGCATTATCACTCCGCTCGTTTCAGGCATTGTCGTCACTCTTATCGGTCTCACACTGATTCAAGTCGGCTTAGTATCAATGGGCGGTGGCTACGCGGCATTAAATGAGGGAACCTTCGGCAGCTTAGACAAACTTGCTCTGGCTGGGACGGTACTTGGATTAATTGTGATTTTAAACCGCTCTAAAAACCCATACATCCGTGTGGCTTCGATTGTGATTGCGATGCTGGTAGGCTATATCATGGCGTATTTTATGGGGATGGTAGATACTTCTCAGCTAGGCACAACCGAGATCGTAGCACTACCGGTACCAATGCAATATGGCTTATCGTTTGACTGGTCTCTGTTCATTCCGCTGGTACTGATTTTCTTTATTACCGCACTAGAAGCCATCGGCGATATTACCGCCACATCCGAAGTGTCTGGCGAGCCAGTAAAAGGCCCTGTGTACATGAAACGCATTAAGGGGGGTGTACTAGCAGACGGCTTAAACTCTGCAATCGCAGCCGTGTTTAACAGTTTCCCGAACTCCACCTTTAGCCAGAATAACGGCATCATTATGCTAACAGGGGTTGCGAGCCGTTACGTGGGTTACTTTATTTCTGGCATGTTAGTGATTCTTGGCTTGTTTCCTGGTGTCGCTAGCTTTGTTCAGCTGATTCCTGAGCCAGTACTTGGCGGCGCAACGATTGTCATGTTTGGTACGATTGCAGCCGCTGGTGTGCGTATTATCTCTCGTGTTGAGCTCGATCGCCGCGCAATTCTGATCATGGCCTTATCCTTCTCAATGGGGCTTGGTATCGCGCAAAAACCAGAGATTCTGCAATTCATGCCAGAATTTATTAAGAGTATTTTCTCCACTGGCGTTGCTGCAGGTGGTATCACAGCGATCATTTTAAACCTACTTCTGCCAGAGAAACTGGAAGACGAAGATGAACTTCCTCAAGAAGTAAAAGAGTCTTAATAAGATTGTAGAGAAAAGCAAAGCCCAACCTGTTTAGGTTGGGCTTTTTGTTTTAAATGGTACAGTCACCGACTTACTTGGTAGGAAAGCTGATTTGAGCGATTAAACCGCCTTCACTGCGATTACGCATCACCACAGAGCCTGAGTGCTGGCTGATTATACGCTTCACTATCGCCAGCCCAAGCCCTGTACCTTCACTGCCGCGAGCTGTATCACCACGCGTAAAGGGTTCAAATAATTTTGCGATTTGAGAATGCTCGATACCCGGTCCGTTGTCTTCTACCGATATCCACACTAGCTGCTTATCTGCCGTCACACCAGTACTGATTTTGACCCAGCCATTGCCGTAACGCAGTGCATTGACAACTAAATTACTGATCGCCCGTTTAATCGCAATGGCGCTTCCTTTAGCTGGCGGCAGGTTAGGATTAAGATCCGTTTCAATTTCAGCCTCATAACCACCTTCCGAACTGGCGACATCACTGGCAATCGTACTGATATCCACAGGTTCAAACGATTCTTTGTTCACCGGTTTGAGGTAGTCCATAAACTGACTAATGATCTCATTGCACTCTTCCGTATCGCTAATGATCCCTTCAGCAAGGTAGCTGTCCTCGGGAGACATCATTTCTGTCGCTAAGCGAATGCGCGTCAGCGGTGTTCGCAAGTCATGGCTAATCCCCGCCATTAATAGGGCGCGATCTTCTTCGAGCTCCTGAATGCCTTTGGACATTTGATTAAACGCTCGGGTTACAGAGCGAATTTCCGATGCGCCTTTTTCTGCCAACGGTGGCGGGATTTCACCTCGACCGACGTCTTTCGCGGCTCTCTCTAAAGCCAAAAGTGGGCGGTTTTGTAAACGAATAAACAACCAACCACCAGCAATGATCAGCAGCGCCATAATCAAGCTGTTACGAAACAGCGGTGCAAAATCTTCTTCTTGCAGCTCAGATAAAGGAATACGAATGATGGAGTTCGGCAACTTTTCGATGTGCATCCACAAGATGTAACTTTCATCACCAAGCAATAAGCGCACTTCGGTCGGCGAACCTAGCTCTTGGCTCATTTCTTCAGACATCAAATCAATCGACATCGCGTGATGAAATTCAACCGCTTTATCGCTGTCAAGGCTGTGAACCGTCACCCCCAGCCTTTCTAATAATTGACGTCTCAGCGGTGCATCAGATTTTAATGGCCCTTCATCATCAAGCACCAAATTGAGCTCATGGGCGAGAATTTTATTGAACTGCTGCAAACTCGGCATCAACGCGTAGTTAAAAACGGCGTAGTAAGAGAAAACTTGGCTAGCGAGAAGCAAAGAGATGAACAGCAGAATAGATTGTGTCAGTGAACTTCGGATGCGCATGGAACGTTCCTGGTGGTCCTAATCGCGAAATTTCAGCCTTCGAAGGGAAGGACTTGAAGGCTGAAGTTGCTATAGCCAAGTGCTGGCTATGGAGTGAGGAGATTACACCTCTTTGCCGTCTGGGACGAAAACGTAACCTAACCCCCACACGGTTTGAATGTAGCGTGGCTTGCTTGGATCGTCTTCTAACATGCGACGCAAACGTGAGATTTGCACGTCAATAGAACGTTCCATCGCAGAATATTCACGGCCACGTGCCATGTTCATCAATTTGTCTCGTGACATCGGCTCTCGCGCATTCGTCACGAGCGCTTTCAGGACAGCAAACTCTCCTGAGGTCAGTGGCATTGCCTCGTCACCGCGGAACATCTCGCGAGTGCCTAGATTGAGTCGGAACTCGCCAAACTCCACTACTTTTTCTTCGGTGCTTGGCGCACCCGGCAACTCTACGGTTTGACGGCGTAGTACGGCTTTAATGCGAGCGAGTAATTCACGTGGGTTAAATGGTTTTGGCAAATAATCATCCGCCCCCACTTCCAGACCCACAATGCGGTCCACTTCATCACCTTTCGCGGTGAGCATTAAGATTGGCAGCATGTTGTTCGCGTGGCGTAAACGACGACAAATCGACAAACCGTCTTCACCTGGCAACATTAGGTCTAGCACCATTAAGTGAAAGTTTTCGCGCGTTAGTAGGCGATCCATCTGTTCGCCATTGGCGACACTTCGGACCTGAAAACCTTGCTCAGAAAGGTAACGCTCCAATAGAGCACGTAAACGAGCATCGTCATCAACCACTAAAATTTTATGATTTTCTTGCATTGAAACATCCTTTCAGAAGCATCTATTGTCGAAAATGTATCACTGTTTTTCCTAACGTGCTCAAGCAAATTGTTACTCTTTTTATCTTAAGCGCTTTATTTTCTCTCTAGCAGGTATTTTCAGCACCTACTATTGGCCATAATTCCATTCCAGTTCACGTTTGGCCTCAAGTAACTCTTGTTGTGCTTCTGCCAATTTGTGACGTTTTTTCTCGATTTTGTCTGCTTTCCCTGAACGCTGCGCTTCCGCTAATTCTTGCTCACGCTCCTCAACGTCTCGCGCCTTTTCGTCCACTTCCGCTTGCAGTTCTTGACGCAGTTCACCTTCCGAACATTCATTCTGGATAGCGGTAAGTGCCTGTTCTAAGCCTTTAATTCGATGTTCATTACCTTGTGCTTTCGCATACTCAAGCTGCTGTTCTACCGCTAACTCTTTGGCGTCACAGCCTTTCACTTCATCTTGAGCAAAAACTGAGAGTGAGAATCCTATTGTTAGTGCAGCGCTACACATGACTGCTTTGTTCATTTTACTTCTCCGAGAAAGGCACCATGCCTTTGTATTCAATAAGCTGACGTTGAGACTCAAGTCACTTCCAGTGAACTTCAAGAGACTTGAATCGGTGATAAAGCCTCAGTCTTCCAAGGCTGGTTTGTTGTATTCAATCGAGTTAATGAACCACTCTTTTTCACCTTCTGGGGTTCGCACCGTGAATTCTTCATCCACTTGCTTTTTCAACATCGCTCGCGCCATAGGTGAATCGATAGAGATGTAGTCTTTCGCATCTCCATAAATCTCTTCAGGCCCAACTATGCGGAACTTCTTCACCTCTCCTGCCTCATTTTCTATTTCAACCCAAGCACCAAAAAAGACTTTGCCTTCTTGCTGTGGAGAATAGTCAACGATCATGACTTCAGGCAGAAACTTGCGAAGAAATCGAACACGACGATCGATCTGACGAAGCAGACGTTTGTTGAAGGTGTAATCCGCATTTTCTGAGCGATCGCCCAGGCTCGCCGCCCAAGTGACGATTTTGGTGATTTCAGGACGCTTTTCATTCCAAAGGTAATCATGCTCTTGTTTGAGTTTGTTATAACCTTCACGGGTAATCAGCTTAGTTTTCAAGTTAACTCCTATCTCAACTAAAAAATGCCGCTCTTGAGCAGCATTAAGGAGATGATATACCCAAAGCACTGGCTTCGTTCGGGCTTTGGGTATCAAGATAATAAGGCGGCCAGAGTGCTACTTTTCGTAATCTGGTTTTTGCGTCACGATGTAATTCGTATCACTCGAAACAACCGCGCCATGTTTTAGGAAGTTTTTACCTAAAATCATGCTGTAATGGAAGCGACCTCGGTCTTGCAAATTGACTCGGATCTTCTTCTCTAACTCGCCAAGTTTAACGTGCATTTCTACTACCGGCCGTTCGTTGGCCTTTTCTCCTTTTTTGGCTGTTATACGCATGACATCCACCACCTCACGGGTAAACGCCTTGGTCATGCCTAGATCGTTTTCATAAGTAAAGCTCACCATATCTTTACCGTCTTTTTGAAAGCGCTTGATGTCCTTGGCATTAATCGAGCTCACGTCAGCACCAGTGTCCAATTTAACAGGGAAAGACATCCCTTCCACTTCAGCCACTTCGATATGACCGGCTTTGAAAAGCGGTCTTGCATCTAGTAAATGGTCGGCGCGAGTATTCAGCAGCACACCGCCTTTGGCGATGTCATGACCAAAAACGAAAAATGGTTGCGTCTCGTCTTCATCTAGCACATCGAGTGCAAATTCCATTGATGTCTCTTTGCTACCGAAAAGGAAATCGCCATCAACAACGGGACGCACAGTGCTACCCACTTTGAGTTTTTTCACCACAGGCTTGGTAATTTTTTCTTCTTTACCCTCATCGTTCATTAAATAAAACGTGACAGATTCATCCTTACCTTTTTCTGTTACTTCAAAGCCATTTACACGCAGTAATGGCGTTTTCACCGTAAACGTGGGGTAAGCAGGAACGGTATAACCATCAATGGTGACTTGTTCTTCCGGTGAAATCACGAGGGGCTTTGACTTGAGTGCGCTCTTGAACGTTTTTTCAACACCGCCCAATAGGTTTTCTCTGTCGGTATCAATCACAAAGTGTTGGCTTGCGACATCCTGACCCAAGCGAATTTGTGAACTGAACTTACTGCGGTCACGCAAATAGACTAACCAACGTTGAGTTTCGTTTTCGTCGATTTTCACTGGTAAGTAGACCAACGGACGCTCGCTTTTGGTGGTTTTCAGCATGCGTACCAAAGGTAACGTCATTGGATGGCGCTTGCCGTTTTCACCTTCTAGCGTGAAAGAAACTTCATTGTTCTTTTTATCAACCTTGATATCCAGTGCGTGAACGTTGGTGTAGCGGCTGGTGGTTGAGATACTGATCTTGTATGGCACGCCCTCGACTTCAACCGTCTCTTTTTTGCCGATCATTTTTGCGCTTGGTTGCTCTTGAAGATAGTCGTAGCCAGCGAATACCCACGCATTGTTATCGAGATAGGTTTTACCAATCAAGATAGGAGAAGAGAATTGCGTGCGCTTGGTCAGATTCACTTCTGTATCAACGGTATGGCCTGCAATCGTCATCGGCATTTTTATCGTCGGGCGTAAAATAGGCTTTTTGCTTGTTCGACTACGAATGGCGCTCACTCGCTCCAGATCATCGGTAATCTGTATTTCTTTTCCTGTGTAAGGATGAGGAACCGTAAAGCTCACCTTCACTTGATATGGTTTAAAAGTATCGGCATCCCACTTCGCCTTCGTCCCACCTAAATCATCGACAATCGCCCACAACAACTCGTTGTCTTTCAAGTTCTGGTAGTCGGGATGAGAGCTACTGACATGGATGTTCTCTGCATGCATAGACGTGGTGTCAGCACCAGTATCAATCTTGCCAATAAATGGTACCGCTTTTAGCTCTGGAATATCACTGTAGTAAACGCTCTCCACTCGTCCAAGAACCAACTTGTCATCAAGCTGATATACAGGGTCTTGTGTGGTTGCTGATATGGATTGTGCCCAACTAAGCGGGGCGACAAGTAAGGCACTCGTAAGCGCTAACGCCAAAGACATTTTTTTCATCATGATTATCCGTATAAGCCGAGGTACATTTAGTTATATCAATAACCGTGGATATAGGTTAGTCGATAGTTGCGGATATAAGTTCTCAATTTAATTACAGTTTTGACACAAATCTGACTGATGTCCACCAGCGCCCGGTAAATTTTTGTCTCGTTAATTTAAAACATTGCAAATTCTTCGAACGACCCCAATGTTCTATACAACCCAAACCGAATTGAAAGAGAAAACACGGATGAGCCAAGCTATCTGTCGTATGATTGCTCAAGAACTGAATGTTCGCCCTGAGCAAGTCAACGCCGCTGTCACCCTAATTGATGACGGTAACACCGTCCCTTTTATTGCACGTTACCGCAAAGAGGTGACGGGTGGCCTTGATGATACCCAACTGCGTACTCTGGACAGCCGTCTGTCTTACCTTCGTGAAATGGATGACCGCCGTCAAACCATTCTCAAATCGATCCAAGAGCAAGGCAAACTGACGCCTGAGCTTGAGCAAGAAATTATTCAAGCCGATAGCAAGACTCGTCTTGAAGACCTTTACTTACCTTACAAACCTAAACGCCGCACTAAAGGCCAAATCGCCATTGAAGCCGGCCTAGAACCGCTAGCTGACATGCTGTGGAATCATCCGCAAACCGAGCCAGAAAGCGAAGCAAGCAAATATCTTGATGCCGACAAAGGCATCACAGATACCAAAGCCGCCCTAGACGGTGCCCGTGCGATCATCATGGAACGCATTGCTGAAGACGCAAACTTACTGGAAAAAATCCGTAACCACTTAAATCGTAATGCGGAACTTGTCTCACGCGTCGTTGAAGGAAAAGAGCAAGAGGGTGAGAAGTTCAAAGATTACTTCAATCACAACGAACCGCTGAGCAAAGTCCCTTCTCACCGTGCACTTGCGATGTTGCGCGGCCGCAATGAAGGCTTCCTGACTTTAGCCATGAACGCTGACCCAGAGCAGGAAGAAGGCGCTCGCCAATCTTACTGTGAAACCATCATTGCCGGCCATTATGGTGTGACGTTAAGTAGCGCACCAGCAGATGCATGGCGCAAACAAGTGATCAGCTGGACATGGCGCATCAAAGTATCGATGCACATGGAAACCGAGCTAATGGGCGCAATGAAAGAGCGTGCTGAAATTGAAGCGATTGAAGTATTTGCGACCAACCTAAAAGATTTGTTGATGGCGGCGCCGGCAGGCCCTCGTGCAACACTTGGTCTCGATCCTGGTCTGCGTACCGGTTCAAAAATCGCGGTTGTCGATTCAACGGGTAAAGTTCTCGCTACGGAAACCATCTACCCTCACCCTCCGCAAAAACAATACGACAAATCAGCGCAAATCGTTGACCAGTTAGTGCGTAAGTACAACGTGGATTTAATTGCGATTGGTAACGGCACGGCTTCTCGTGAAACCGATAGCTTTGTCGCAGACGTAATCAAACGCGGCAACCTAAAAGTTCAGAAAATCATCGTCAGCGAAGCAGGCGCATCGGTGTACTCGGCCTCTGAGCTCGCAGCGAAAGAGTTCCCGAATATGGACGTATCACTGCGTGGTGCAGTGTCGATTGCGCGTCGTTTGCAAGATCCATTGGCTGAGCTCGTGAAAATCGATCCGAAATCGATCGGTGTGGGTCAATACCAGCACGATGTAAGCCAATCTATGTTGGCAAAACGCCTAGATGCGATTGTGGAAGACTGTGTAAACGCGGTTGGGGTTGATGTGAACACGGCTTCTGCCGCACTATTAACGCGCGTAGCAGGCTTATCAAGCACCATCGCGCAGAACATTGTCGACTTCCGCGACGAAAATGGCCGCTTCGAAGCACGTACGACGTTGAAGAAAGTACCTCGCTTGGGTCCTAAAGCGTTCGAACAGTGTGCTGGCTTCCTACGTATTATGGACGGCAAGAACCCACTTGATGCTTCAGCGGTCCACCCGGAAGCGTACCCAGTAGTCAAAGCAATTGCTGAGAAAAACAGTAAAGACATCAAGGCACTGATTGGTGACTCAGCATTCCTTAAAGGCTTACACGCTGTGGATTATACCGATGAACACTTTGGTGTCCCAACGGTTACCGATATCATCAAAGAACTGGATAAACCGGGTCGTGACCCACGTCCTGAATTCAAGACCGCTACGTTTGCAGAAGGCGTAAATTCAGTTTCTGATCTAGAACCGGGTATGATACTAGAAGGCGTGGTCTCGAACGTAGCCAACTTTGGTGCCTTCGTCGATATCGGTGTTCACCAAGATGGTCTGGTCCACATTTCTGCGCTGACTGACCGCTATGTTTCTGATCCACGTGAAGTCGTGAAAGCAGGTGACATCGTCAAGGTAAAAGTGATGGAAGTGGACGTACAGCGTAAGCGTATTGGTCTATCGATGCGTTTGAACGACGAGCCGGGTCAAGATAACCGTAGCCAACGCTCATCAGCAGCGCCACGTCGTAATGACCAAGCACAACGTCGTCAGCCTCGCCGCGATGAGTCTTCATCGAACAGTGCAATGGGCGGTGCTTTTGCGGCGGCGTTTGCTAAAGCGAAAAAGTAATCTCGCCTAGGCTCACCGCTAACGAGCTTTCATAGCTAAAAAGAAAACGCTCCAATCAGTTCAATCTGCTTGGAGCGTTTTTGTTTGAGTAGGATATTGAGTCGTCATAATACTGCTATCACTTCTGACGGGGTATGGGGAGCGACTGCATGACCATAATGAAACTTGATCACCTTCCTGCGCTTTTCCATTAATCCTTCATTGATCGCAGCATCCAAAATGCGCTTTGGTAAGCGAAAACGAATTGCGTAGCCCTTACCTTGGTCTTCACTGTACGACTTGAGCGCAAGCAAACTAAAAAGCCGTTCTAGTGTATCTTCCGGCTCTTCTTGATAACGCGTGTCGACTTCTGTTTCCATGTCATAATCAGGATGCTCTGAAGGATCCCAAGAAGACTGACGTCGGCGCTTGTCATCGCCTTTTACTTTTCGCTCTGCATTGGTTTTGGCCAATGCGACCGTTGGCGTCACAGGCTCTCGGACTTTATTGTCGCGAGCTGCTTGTTCCGTCTGCACATTCACGGATGGGGCGATCAGTGGCACACTTACGTTGGTCGGTGACACAATCATTGCGAACCCTCCTCAGAGTCGCCCAACTCGTCAATATGGCTTAGCTTTATTGGCTAATAAAACCTCACCAACCTTTATATCGACCATTTTTTAAACAGCTTGAGCTTTTTCCGCTTGTATTTGATTAATCGTGAGCAAACTCTCGAATTTGGGCACAAAACTCGTCATGTTCGGTCATAAAGGGCGCATGAGAGGACTGATTGAAAACAAACTGCTGAGTATGAGGTAACTGTTCACTTAAATCATTCGCCACTTTAATCGGCACCAATCCATCCAAACGACCATAAAGACGCAGCATTGGTACAGAAAGAGACGTCAATGCATCGCGCAGATCCACATCAGCAAGGATGTTTAGCCCAACCAACAGCGACTCAGGGTTTGGCTGAGGGCGCGACAGTACCGCTTGCTTGAGTTGTTTCACATCTTTGCGTGCAGATGGACTGCCCATCGCTTGCAACGCCATAAAGCGCTCAATGGTCAGTGAAAAATCTTCTAACAACTGAGAGGTGAACGCGCTCAGTACATTCGGTTGAATACCGCGCCAAGGCTTCTCTGCGGCAAATTTTGGTGAACTGGCTACGGTGATCAACTTAGTCACACGCTCGGGCATGTTTAATGCGACATGCGTCGCCACTAAGCCTCCGAGGGACCAGCCAAGCCAAATCGCTTTCTTTGGCGCACTTTGCGCGACCAAGTTAGCAATATGGTCTAAATCTTCACCATGATGCTCGGCACTGTGTCCATAGCCCGGAAGGTCAACAACATGAACACGGAAATCGGTTTGAAGTGATTCGACGGTTTGCTGCCAAACCGCGCCATTCATACCCCAACCATGTAACAACACCAGATCAGGTCCTTCACCAAACGACTGCCAATGTAATTTCGTGCTCATGCTCTCAATCTCTCCCACTTATTTTATTCCCTACGCCATCAGCCAAGCGTTAGGCTGAGTAAAATATCACCATGAATAAGCGCTATGTTATCTCATCACTGGCAAAACATCATGCATCGCGTGTTGAGCAGTCAATGCGGTCTGTGTCGGTTCCCTATTCACACACCAAGCCACACAAATACTCTGCGCTGGTGCGAGCACTGTTTAAAATACCTAACTCCGGTAAAACGATGTCAACGCTGCGGTTTATCATTACAGAAAGAAGAAATGAGTACGGATAGTATTTGTGGTGAATGTCTTTCAGAGCCACCGCCATGGCAAAGGCTATACACGTTAGGCGATTACGACTTTCCCCTTTCACGGGAAGTACAACGCTTTAAAGATCACGGAGAGTCTTGGCATGTAAAAACATTAACCGAGCAACTGGCACAGCGCATCACCACGCCAGCTCCAATCATTACCAGTGTGCCATTGCACTGGCAGCGTTACCTGCGCCGGGGCTTTAATCAAAGTGATGTTTTAGCCCGACACCTCGCCAAGCAATTGCAGACCAATTTCGACGCGAAGGTCTTTCGCCGGGTCAGAGTCGCCCAATCCCAGCGCGGCAATACCAAAGCGAGCCGTGAACAAAATCTAAAAGACGCGTTTGTTCTCAATAAGCGACCGCCATCTTCCCACGTTGCCATCGTCGATGATGTGGTCACCACAGGCAGTACCGTCCGACAATTATGTCATTTACTACTTGAAGTTGGCGTAGAAAGCATCGATATTTACTGCATCTGCAGAACACCTGCTCCTCGTTCTCTCTAGATCGCTTCGCCATGCCTTAGCATCAAAAAGACTAGACCCATACGTCAACAAGAGTAGAATAGCAGCAGTAACCTACAAATTTACTCGGGTATTCGTCGTGTCAAATATTACTATTACAGAAACTGCGCAAACGCATTTCGCTAACCTTTTAGGTCAACAGCCTGAAGGGACTAACATTCGTATTTTCGTTGTGAACCCAGGTACACAAAACGCTGAGTGTGGCGTGTCTTACTGCCCACCAGAAGCAGTAGAAGCGACCGACACTGAAATCCCTTACAGCGGTTTTTCAGCTTACGTGGATGAGCTAAGCCTGCCATTCCTTGAAGACGCTGAAATCGATTTTGTTACCGATAAAATGGGCTCTCAGCTAACGCTAAAAGCTCCGAACGCTAAAATGCGTAAAGTTGCGGACGACGCGCCACTGGTTGAGCGCGTTGAATACGTTATCCAAACTCAAGTCAACCCACAGCTTGCTGGCCACGGTGGTCACGTAAACTTGGTTGAGATCACTGAAGACGGCATTGCTATTGTTGCATTTGGTGGCGGCTGTAATGGCTGTTCTATGGTTGACGTAACACTAAAAGAAGGCATCGAGAAAGAACTGCTAAACCAATTCGTTGGTGAACTCACCGCTGTTCGTGATGCAACAGAACATGACCGTGGTGATCACTCTTACTACTAAGAGTAAATACGGTCAGAAAATGGGAGGCTTCGGTCTCCCATTTTTGTATCGATACTGAGGTAACCTTGAGATGCTTAGTTCTGCCCGTAAAATCCGCTAGAAACTCAGGCGGAGTTCTCATATATTAAGAATCTTACGCATCTCGTAAACGCCAACGACACCAAGGAGCCAGCGCCATGTCGAAACGGACCCCACCAGAGATACTCTCATGCCAAACGGTCGCAAAATCCAAACTGTTTGCCGTGGAAGCGCTCGACCTTCGTTTTTCCAATGGTGAACACCGTACTTATGAACGCATGAAGCCAAGTGGGCGCGATGCGGTGATGGTGGTTCCTGTGACTGAGCAAGGCGATTTATTACTGGTACGTGAATACGCCGCTGGGACTGAACGCTACGAGTTGGGCTTCCCGAAGGGGTTGATTGACCCAGGTGAAACCCCACACCAAGCTGCGGATCGAGAGTTAAAAGAAGAAATCGGCTTTGGCTGCAATCAGCTGACTCCGTTGAAACAAGTTATCCTCGCGCCGTCTTACTTTTCGAGCAAAATGACTCTATTTTTAGGACAGGCGCTTTATCCAGAGAAGCAAGAAGGCGATGAGCCTGAGCCACTGGAAATTGTGCGTTGGCCACTTGCGCAAGCCGAAGAGTTATTAACTCACATGGATTTCTGTGAAGCACGAAGCATCACCGCGCTAATGTTGGCACTGAAACACTTACCAAACACCACTCACAAACATAACCAATAACGGTCATGAGAACCGAATAATACTGTGAGTAAGGACTATCACTTATGCCAATGACAAAAGATCTATCTCACCTGCTTCCTCAAGTCATCGAAATTGCCCGTAGTGCCGGACAAATGATCCTCGAAATATATGAAAAAAAACAGTACGAGGCCTATACCAAAAGTGACGAGACTCCGGTAACGAGCGCAGATATCGCGGCTCACAAGCTCATCACAGAACGCTTGAGTGAACTCACACCCGACATTCCCGTATTGTCAGAAGAAGACGCAGACATCAGCCTCGAGCAACGAGCTCAGTGGGAACGGTATTGGTTAGTCGACCCTCTCGATGGTACTCAAGAATTCATCGCTCGCAGCGGCGACTTTGCGACTATTATTGCACTGGTCGACAACAACAAACCAACCATGGGGGTCGTTTATGGCCCTGTCTCTGGCGTGACTTATTACGCTTATAGTGGCAAAGGTGCCTGGAAAATTCCCGATATGTCGGACAGCGTAAAAATCCATACGCACAAACATGAGCAGCCAGGGCAAAGCATCGCGATTGCCATTAGCCGCCGTCAAGATATCAATCGCATCACTAGCCGCATGAGCAGTGCTTGGAATTACGATTTAATTCCGCTCGGCTCTGCGGCATTAAAAGCGTGTCTTGTTGCAGAAGGCGCTGTGGATTGCTATCTCAGACTAGGCCCAACAGGTGAGTGGGACACCGCCGCAACACAGTGCATTGTTGAAGAAGCGGGCGGACGCATTCTCAGCACGCAATTGGAGCCGCTGTCATATAACGAGCGTGAAACGCTAGAAAACCCAAACTTTATTGTGCTTGGTGATGCGGATTTACCTTGGAATGAGATTTTACAACGCAAAGATTAAGCGCTCCATCCGTAAATTTTAGCGCCTAAATGCTAGTAATTGAAAGGCCACGAATATGTTCGTGGCCTTTCTTTTTGACCTGTTTGTACAGCGTTAGGAGCATTTGGCCTACTATGTTCCAACCGCTTAAAGTGCTGAACACAAGAAAACAGATCCATTAAAAATCAGAATCTTAGAATTGCATTCTATTATCACCACGATCTTTGTACAGCGAATAGAGGGTTTCGCCTACTATGATCCAAAAGCAAAAAGAGCTGCACAATCGCAGCTCTTTTAGAATTTTGTTTTTTGTCACGATAGGTTAGAAGCGACCTTGGTAATTAAACTCGTATTGACCTTGAGGGTTCGGCTTGCCCAACCATTTCAATTGCTCACTCATGCTGGATGGGAACTCAGCTCCTGGCTTAAACCAGGCTTTGGTTGAGTATCGCTGATTAGGCATCAGCTCTGCCGAGAACGCCGCTGAGACTTGTTTACTGCTTTGCTCACCAGTCGCTGTCAACACACTGTCCTGACAGTTTAGATCGGCAATCACAGGACCGAGTTCAAGGCTACCAACAGGGCTTTGAATACCACTGGCATTCCATACTAAAGTGCCTTCACCATTCTTACACCAAGGCGCGGCATAAGTCGCATGACGAATATTTAACTCAAGTTGCCCATCAACGCCGACAGGCACAGGGAGACGAGCTTGCTCTACAACTTTTACTGCCGGAATCGAGGCAACTAAGTTTTTGGCATAAGGACCACCACTCAAGCTATAACCAACAAAACCGCGACCACGAACGTCCATTTCACTACCACGACCAAAGCGTACGGCAAACTCAGCTTTACCAGTTAGTAGACTCGACCATTGGAAATCCCAATTAACTTCTCCAAGGTTCTGGCGCTGCCAACGAACACTAGAAGCTTGACCTTGCCATACAGAGCCATTGGCACCCTGAATGTCTAGTCCTCTCACGGTTGGTGCTTGCTGTAACACCCAAGAAACGGGTAATCCCATTAAAAGACTGACTGAAAAAAAGACGATAAAGATAACAACGTAAAGTACTGCTCGCTTCACCTTAACCTCGCTTAAACTGAAGGCGGTTCACATCAATCATGCCCGCTTGATCCGTTCGGTCGATATCTAAAAATTCGACTTCAATACCCTGTTGCTCTTTCAAGTAGCGTAACCAGTCCACCAGCTGATTAAACGCGAGTGGTTTGATCCACACCTGAACACTCTCATTGCGAGGTTGTACTCGAATCAACTCAACTTTATAACGACGGGCTGAAGAAGAAACCAGTTGATTCAACGGTTGGCTAGAGTAGCTCACACCGCTGCTTTTGCGCAGTGCAGTAATGCCATCCGCTTTATCTTGTACCCAAGCCAGCAACTGTTTTTCACTTTGAATACGTGATTGAGCTAGCTCCGCACGTTGGCTCATTGGCTGTAGCAACCCCCAATAAATAATGCCGATAACGGCAATAGCGCCACATCCCATGACCAAACGCTGCTCACGCTGAGAGATGCTGCTCCACCAAACCTGAGCTTGAGAAATTAAGTTTTTCATCATCACCTCACAAACGCTTCAAAACAAAGCTGCCAACCACAACGTTATCGCTACGGTTCAGCTGTCCTTGCTCAACATTAAACTTCTCTGCCAATTTCACGCGAGCCTGCTCAAAAGGTTGGAAGTCTGAACTGCGAGCTTGAATTCGCACTTCGCCACGTTGACCATCATATTTAAAGCTGGTGATTTCCAAATCGCTGACCTGACCCAGTGTCGCTGGCAGTGCCGCCAACCAAGACAACATCGCCTGCTGACCGCCACCACCAGATAAGCGGCGCTCTTCATCATCCATTTGTCGTTTGAGATAACTAACGGTAGGAATTCGTCGTTTATTCGGGAACACCTGGCGGAAAATACGCTCACTCTCCTCACGATACGCTTGTGCTTGTGCTTCGTACTTGTGGACGACGAGCAACTGCTGCGCAACCATAACAACGATAAGCACGCCCGCAGCAATGGTGGCTTTTTGCCAGAGCTTCCAGTATTTCCCCCAAGAGGATTTAGGCTTGAAGATCCCGGTCAGCAAATTGACTTTGCTTTCTGTAACCCCCTTCGCCAGTAACCCCATGGTCATTTCTTCTGGCTGCGGCTCCCATACTTCAGGTAACGCAGATTCAGGGACTGAGCTATAGCAATCGAGCTTCCAACCTTCATGATTTTGTAGATAAGAAGAGAGGTAAAGGTCTAACCAAGAAGCATCGACAACCGCACCCTCTGTCGCTGAGTGACGAATCAACCATTGATCACCAAGCATCGCGGCACTGCTATGCTCTCCCTGAAAAGGTAACGCAAGCACATCTGGCAAGATGCGTTTGATGGTGATGCCTTGGCTTGAAAAACGCTGCAATACGGTCTGAATCCAAGCGCGCTCAACAGCGCACACTTGCGCTTTATCCGCTTGTTTACCTAACACGGTAAAGTGAAGGCCATCAACGTCCTGCGCGACTTCATCTTCCACGAGGTACGGTAACATCGCGTCGAACTGACGTGTTGCGCCAGGCGGTATATCCACTTGCGTCAAGACCACATCATTACTCGCCAATAGCGCCACAACTTGGCGCTGACCTGCATAAGAGATCAACTCATCTAAATGTTCCCATCCGGCGATTTCACCGCTGGCAATCACTTCCTGTTGATCTGTCGACCACACCACCCAAGGAATGGTACTTTGTTGTTCGCTACTCAGCCGAACGGTCAGAAACTCGCTCACTGATCCCTCCAAAACGACGGCGAACTACGGTCACCGTCTCTCTATTTGTACTTTGCAAAAGGCTTCGGATACGTACACGTGATTCATCCACCAACACTTGTGCATCCAATTCAAAAAAGGCGCTATCCACACCCAAATAGCCTTTGGCGTTTTTCTTTACATCTTCGCTCAAGCCAGCGATCTCTGACTCTGCTAAAAATTCATCAATGCTATCCCACCCATCAAATGGGCGTTTTTCAATTAGCTGAATCGCATCACTACTGCTTAAGTTTGGTGAGAACATTGCCACCAAAATCGGAGCTTGCTCGACTTCAATCGTATTTACGTTTAAACGCCAATCATCACTAGGCAATGCGCAGATTAGCGGTTCCAATTTTTGGAAAATATCACCACTCACCTGATAAACCGCTCGCAACTCGGTGGCATCTGCCATCCAGCCATTTGACGCTAAATACGCGGGTTTCATCGCTTCATATGTGCTGTCTTCGACCCCGGTTGTGGAGCGAACGGTGTCATCAGCATCAATGTATTCCCAGGTAGAGTCTGCAATGATTTCTGCCTGATACGATTCAACATCCGATTCTTCCAATAAACGCTGCAGCACATTGACTAAATAAGGTCTTGCGATTTGCTGTCCCGTCGGTTGCACACGGCTCAATACATTGAGGTTAAAGCACGCTTGTTTGTCTCTAATTCGTCCTGCCGCTTGACCATAATCTAGCGGATAGACTTGCTCTTTTATTGCCCACGGCTGACTCATATTGATCGTATCGGTGTCTTTGTAGCTTTGCTCGATACCGACTTTTGCCAACGCCTCTACCCCAAGGCTATACCAATACGCTTGCTGGTAGTTAACTTGATTGGCGCCCCGCTGAAACTGCAAAAACAAACGCTCCGACATACTGGCGGCAACTGTCGCCATAATCGCCAGTAACATCAGCACAATAATCAAAGCGACACCGCGCTGACGATTAACCATTATTGCTGCCTCCTGAACTTCCTTCTTTCTGACTCAATGTGCCATCAGGAGTCAGATAGGTGCGGGCAATCTCTCCATAATCTTTTAGAGTAAGGATCACAGAAACCGCTTTCGGTAGCGATTTTTCATCATCCCACTCTTTTTTCCATTGTTTACCATCGTAAAAACGCATATCAAACGATTCGACCTGCGTCAGTAATGGGGTAACGATGCCTTGTTGACCCACTGGCGTGTCAGGGTAGCGCCACCATACTCGTTGTAATGTTTCTTCTTTTAAACGATAGCCAACCTTAGTGACCTCCCCTCGGGGAAACTGCTGTTGAGGGTTGTGCCATCCTAAACGAGCAAACATTAGCCCTTTAGTGTCGGAGTCGAGCAAGTAATCTGACCAAAAAATCAGTTGGCTCGCGGGCTCTTCACCATTTGTCCGCGTTTGGCGCATCGCCATTTGACGAAAGTCATTATCCATCATCACCATGGCGCGCTGAATTTCATTTAAGCGCTGAGTTCGCTCTTGTGATAGCGCATTGCTGCGCTGCACTTGCGATACCACTTGATACGCGGCGACACTTAAACTGGCAAAGATGGCAATCGAGACCAACACTTCAATAAGTGTAAAACCTTTTGCCAGTTGGCGCTTACTTGCGCGTGGATTCTTATTGCGCCACATAACTTCGTACCGTCACGACTGGGCTCGCGTTTTTCTCTACCGCGACACTCACATCAAATGCTTTCAGCAATGGCTGCGTGGTGGCAACAGGCGTGATTTTCCAGTACCAAGTGCGCCCAGCCAGCTCTTCTGTACCGTTCTTTACTTTAAGTTCACTGGTACTCAACATCACGTTGGCCATCTGATTATCCACAACCATGGCTGCAAACATTTTTTCTTCTAAATAACTGATCGTATTAATATGCTGGCTCACCGAGCGAATGACGCTGATGGCAGCGGTGGCGAAAATAGCCAGTGCGACCAATACTTCCAGCAGTGTCATGCCTCTCGTCCGGCGATGACTCCAATGTGGGCGAGCTTGCTTAGAATTGCGCATTCTCATCCTCTTTCACTTCTTCGCCCGGCGCTAGTAACAAGATTTGTCCACTTTCTTTTCCGATGACTCGCCACCCGTCATTAAAGGCGTCACCATTTTGCGGAAAAAAAGACAGAGTAAATGGCGTAACCTCTGCACTGGAAAAGATAAACACTTGCGGTGGCTTAACTTTCTTTTCGTCGTCGTCTTCTTCAGCAAACATGTCTTCATCAAAAAGAGAGCCCGGTTTGAATAAGCGATCATCATTATCCCAAGCACCGCCACCTAGCTCGAGCAGTAGCGTAATGTCATCTTCCAACTTGGTTTTGCTCGGAATCTGCTTTAACTCCAGAGGCTGCCAACCTTCCGCGGTCAAACTCAGTAGAGCGTACGTCGATTTAGCGTCATCCACTCGAACGCCAAAATCTTTACCGCTTAGTACGGCTTCTTCGTTAAGCAGCTGTAAACGCTGAAAAAAGCTTTGAGCATACTGTTTGGAAAGATCTTTTTGGCTGGTCGGTAATGTCGAGATCACGGCCACTGCCGTGAGAGATAGCAAAACCAGCACCAATAGAATTTCTATCAATGTAAAACCGTTGTGTTTTCGCATTTGCTTCATTAGTGCTGGCTTAGGCTCTATTTATTGGAAATCTTGCATGTTCCAGTTGCCAATATCTGCAGCTGGACCTTCTCCACCCTCTTGGCCATCTGCGCCTAGAGTGAAGATGTCAATCGTACCGTTATCACCTGGGCTTAGGTACTGGTACTGGTTACCCCAAGGGTCATTAGGAAGACGTTTGATGTAACCGCCATCACGGTAGTTGCGAGGCTCTGGGTTAGAAGGCTTGCTAACTAATGCTTCCAGGCCTTGGTCTGTCGTTGGGTAAACGCTGTTATCCAACTTGTACATATCTAGGGCATTTTCCAGCGCTACGATGTCCGTAATCGCTTTTTGTTGGTCAGCCTTCTCTTTGTTACCCAATAGGTTTGGAACAACGAAACTTGCCAAAATACCAAGGATAACGACAACAACCATCACTTCTAAAAGTGTGAAACCGTGTTGTTTACTACGTTTAAATTTCATTTTTTTCTCCGAAAGTTAGATTCAAGCCATGCCGTAAGTAGACACGTCTTAATTCGAATTTATCCGCTCATCAAGTTATTCATTTCTAGCATTGGCATCAAGGTCGCCATCACAATGAACAACACTAATCCAGCCATTAAGGCAATTAATGCCGGAGTGAATACGCCTAACGCAATATTGACTGTAGATTCAAAGTTTTGATCTTGGTTATCGGCAGCACGCGTCAACATGCTCTCCAATTCACCACTTTGCTCACCACTGGCGATCATGTGTAGCATCATTGGTGGAAACAGACGAGTTTGATCTAACGCCTTACGCAGGCTGGCACCTTCTCGAACGTTATCTGCAGCAAGTAACACTTGCTGCTTCACATAGCGATTAGACATAACATCCACCGCGACACGCATGCCTTCTAGAATTGGAATCGCACTGGAAGTACAAATCGAAAGTGTTCGTGCGAATCGTGCGGTATTCAAACCTCGAGAGATTTTGCCCAATAGCGGTAGACTCAAGATTTTTCTATCCCAAGCTAAGCGAAAGTCTGGTTTTTGCAACGCCAGTTTGAGCCCATAGAAAAACACCACCAGCACGACGAAGATGATAAGCCCCCAATCTTGCACAAACTCACTGGCTGCCAGTAAGAACTGTGTTGACTGAGGTAACTCTTGTCCCATCTGAATGATTGGCTCAATGATTTTGGGTACCACTGTCGCTAATAAGAAAGAAACAATAACAACCGCAAACACCACTAAAACCACCGGGTAAATCATGGCTTGAAGCAGTTTGGAACGCATCTTCTGACGGTTTTCGACGTAGTCCGCCAAACGCTCTAATACCGTATCAAGATGGCCTGACTTTTCACCCGCCGCAACCATGGAGCGATAGAGCTCATCAAACACGTGTGGGTAATCAGCAAAGCTGTCGGCGAGCGGATAACCCTCGGTTACTTTCGAGCGAACCGCAGCCAGCATAGAACGAATTCTCGGCTTTTCAGCCTGCTCAGAGACCGCGCGCAAACATTCTTCCAGAGGCATACCTGATTGGACTAACGTGGACAATTGACGTGTGATTAGTGCCAGCTCAGATGTTGAGATGCCGCGCTTAAAGCTGACTGAGCCTGAAGACTTAGCCGATTTAGCTTTCGTCTCAACCACTTCAATCGGGATCATCCCTTGCTCTTTGAGTCGCTGGCGCACTTGTCGGGCGTTGTCCCCTTCTATCGTGCCTTTTTTATGCTTGCCTTTTGCATCTAGCGCTTTGTACTCAAATGCCGCCATTAGGTTTCCTTCGTCACTCGCATCACTTCTTCAAGTGACGTAATACCACGACGTACTTTGCTTAGACCATCACTGCGAATACTTGGCGTATGGGCGCGAACAGCTCTCTCAATTTCTTGCTCACCAGACTCTCGGTGAATCAATTCTTGCACTTGCTCATCGACCATAATGAGCTCGTGGATACCTGTTCGACCTCGGTAGCCTTTTTGGTTACACGCTTCGCAGCCTTTAGCACGGTGTAGCTCTAGTGGTTCATGCGCTTCCATACCAAACAGTTTCTTCTGTTCAGCATCGGCTTCATACGGTTCTTTGCAACTCGGGCAAAGCGTACGAACCAAGCGCTGTGCTAACACACCCAATAACGATGAAGAAATAAGGAATGGTTCAATGCCCATATCGCGTAGACGCGTGATCGCACCAACAGCGGTGTTGGTGTGAAGGGTCGACATTACTAAGTGACCCGTTAAGGACGCTTGCACTGCAATTTGTGCGGTTTCTAAGTCACGGATCTCACCGACCATCACCACATCAGGGTCCTGACGCAGAATAGCACGCAAGCCACGCGCAAAAGTCATGTCGACCTTCGGGTTCACCTGAGTCTGACCGATGCCATCAATGTCAAATTCAATCGGGTCTTCAACCGTTAAGATATTGCGTTCGTTACTGTTGATCTCTTGCAAGCCAGCGTACAAAGTCGTCGACTTACCAGAACCCGTCGGGCCGGTGACCAAGATAATACCGTGAGGACGCTGAATAAGATGACGGAAATTGTCGTGCACGGAAGGCGTCATACCTAAGCTATGCAAATCGAGACGCGTCGCGTTTTTATCCAACAGACGCATAACTACTCGCTCACCATGTGACGACGGCATTGTAGAAACACGCACATCAACCGCACGACCACCAATACGCAGCGAGATACGACCATCTTGAGGTACACGCTTTTCTGCAATATCCAGCTTCGCCATGACCTTCACTCGCGACACTAACAGTGGTGCAAGCTTACGACTTGGAGTGAGCACTTCACGCAATACGCCATCGACACGGAAACGAATCGAAAGGGTTTTCTCGAAAGTTTCGATGTGAATATCCGACGCCCCTTCTTTGATCGCTTCACCCAACATCGCATTGATCAACTTAATGATTGGTGCATCGTCTTCTGACTCTAGCAAGTCTTCATCATGCGGCAGCTCTTCAGCCAATGAGAAAAAGTCGTCGCTATCGGCACCGATGTCTTCCATCAATTGACGCGCTTCAGACGAGTCACGTTGATATGCTTCGGTCAGCTTTTTATCGAAGGCTTCTTTATCGATAGGCTGCGGTACGAAGCTTTTCTTCAGCACACGACGGACTTCGACCAGAGCCGCTGGGTTGAGCGGCTCGACATAGTAAAGAATGGGCGGACGCTCAGGATGCTCTGTCTCCAGCACCAGTTTAAAGCGATTGGCAAAACTGAATGGCAGACGACGCATACTTGGCGCTGTGTCTAACATATCAACCATTAGTTGTTTTCCATTTGATCAATAAACGCTTGGATCTCGGTTGGGTGCTGACGCTCCTGGCCAAAGGCTGGCATGACTGGGATCTTCTCGTCAGCCATCAACTTCAATCCTTGATCCGCTTTGTAGAGTTGCTCTGCGCGAATAAAGTTGTATTTGCGCTGTGTAATGCCGTCTGCAGTCATACCATCACGAATAATCGTCGGCTTGATGAACACCATCAAGTTACGCTTTTCTGTTTGCGTGCTGGTTGATTTGAACAAATGACCAAGCACTGGGATGTCACCCAGTAGCGGTACTTTTGACTCACTTTCGAGTGCACGTTCATCAACCAAGCCACCAAGAACCAGCATCTGACCATCTTGGATCATGACTGAGGTATTTAACTGACGCTTAGCAAAGCGAACGTCAACCGCACCGTTTGCACCTAATACATTGGACACTTCTTGCTCGATATTTAACTGAACAGAGTCACCTTCGTTAATTTGTGGCACAACCTTAAGCTTGATGCCCACTTCTTTACGATCAACCGTTTGGAATGGATTGTCGTTGTTTGAGCCAGCCGTAGAGCCTGTGATAACAGGCACTTCTTCACCAACAATAAATGATGCTTCACCATTATCCATTACGGTGATACTTGGAGAAGATAGAATGTTTGAGTTGGAGTCAGTCGCTACCGCACTGACTAAGGCAGTCCAGTCCCCCATCACGATGCTCATCGCAGCGCCGTTAACACCGCTCAGTGCTGATGCAAGAGTAGAATAGTCACCAGATTCAGTAACATCATATGGCGTTCGTTCGCCATTCGCATTTGTGTAGTATTCAGTTCGAGTTTGATCTTTTGCTTCTTCTAGACCAACCATTACCTGACCAATCGGTGCACCAGAGTTACCGTACTGAATCACCGCACCGGTTTCCAGTGAGCCCCACTGAACACCTAAGTTAATGCCGTCACCTTCTGACATTTCAACGATCAGCGCCTCAATCAAGACTTGAGCACGACGAATATCAAGCTGAGCAATAACATCTTGTAGCGCATTCATGATATCTGGTGGAGCCGTTAATACTAAGGCGTTGGTCGCTGCGTGCGCAGCAATCACCACTTCACCACGCTGGGCACCTGACGCTTTCTGGCCGACTTGCTTTTCAGCTTGTAGGTTATCGGAGACACCTTTTAGTACATCCACCAAATCTTCAGCTTTCGCGTTCTTCAGGTAAACCACGCGGTTGTTACCTTTGGTCGCCATTTCAACGTCAAGTTGACGAATCAATCGCTTCAGACGCGCACGTACTTTAGGATCGCCAGAAATCAAAATCGCGTTGGTGCGTTCATCGGCAACAATTTTAGGCTCAAGGAACTCAGGCGTGCTCTTCTGATTGGTGCTTTTATTCAGTGCTTCAACAATACGCACCATTTCGGCAGCAGAAGCATTGCGCAGCTCCACCAGCTCAATTTCTTTATCACCCGCTTGGTCAACACGCTTAATGATTTCTGCTAAGCGATTTACGACCGCCGCACGACCTGTGATTAAGATGATGTTCGCAGGATCGTAGTGAACTACGTTACCAGCACCAGCATTATCAATCAGTTGACGAAGTAGAGGAGACAACTCACGAACCGACACATTACGCACCGCAACAACTCGAGTGATAACGCTGTCGCCTTGCGCGCTGCCATCACCTAATACAGGGATTGCTGACGTTTTTGAGTCTTTCGCTTTGATAACCTTAAGTACACCGTTGTCCATTTCTACGACGGCGTAGCCGTATACTTCGAGTACGTTAAGGAAAAAGCTGTAGTATTGCTCTTCGTTAAGCACATCATAGCTGCGGACATCGATTTTACCGCGCACTGAAGGGTCAACAATGATGGTCTTTTCGAGATTACGACCCACTATGTTGATGAATTCTTGAATATCAGTGCCTTTAAAGCTGGCACTAAATTCGTTTGCTATTGCACCTGGGACGCAGAGTAAACTTCCTGCTAGTAGCCAAGCACTTTTGCTGAACCAATGTTTCACGTATGTCTCCCTGAACTTACGCCGGTTGCCTAAGTCTTACAATTGGATATAGATATCGTACTGTTGGCCGTCGCGCTCAACAGTTAAATTTAATTCTTGCGGATCGCTCATCACTTGCATCAGTTGTACTGAAGAAGACGGGTCACTTAAATCGATCCCATTAAGCTGCACCGCAATATCACCAGGTTCTAGACCCACATCATTAAACAGCGCGGCATCACGACCAGGTGACACTCGATAACCAACAATGCCCCCGTCTCTTTTGACGGGTGAAATGGTGATGTATTTGAAAACGCTTTGTGGATCTTTCGCAATTTCCTCTCGGATTTGCTCTAATTTTTCTCCAACGTCAGACGCTGATTCTGCTCGTTGAGATTGGGCTCTGGCTATCTGCGGCGATTCAGATAGCTTCTTATATTCTATACCCTGCATCATTAAGGTCTCGTCTCGACCTTGGTTATCAATGATGACGCGATCCACTAATACGGCTTTTAGTGTCGCACGCGTACCTTCAATTTCTTCACCTAAACCATACGTTGCTTGCTTGCCACGGTTGGCAATGACAGCAAGGCTGGTATTCGCATCACTGCTTGCAACCGCGCCAACCAGTGTAAGGTTAAGGCGCGTCTTAGGGGCGTCTTTAACAACAGGTTGTTCTACAACTGCAGGCTTTTGTTCAGTGAATTTACCGAATAGGTTGGCATTCTGAAGGGCATTAAAATCTATCGCGTCGCCTTTATTGCTCGCAACAACGCTGCTCGTCGATGGACGCCATTGCGGCACTTCCGACGATTGAGGTATGGCTAACCATACAATTTTGCCAAGTATCCATCCGGTTATTGCAATAAACAGACAGGTGAGCAACAAGCTAAGTTTGGCTTGAATTGTATAATTATTGGACTTGATCTGAGCCAGTAGCGGTCTGCTTGATAATCCTGCACTTAGCTCTAAACGTTTCACTGAATGGATTCCTTTATTCTAACGTTCGTCATTTAAGCTATAACAATAGCTATCGACTTTAAATTGCTAAATTTGCAATAAAATTATTACTCAACAAAGAGCAGTGAACTATATCACAAGTTGTCTTTCATACCTTTTTCTTATGCAGTTTTTGCCAACTCCCTTGAAAAAAATACGCCTTGACTCCATCTGTAGGTGAATAATCCATCACTCATTGCCATATTCGGGCAGTGATTAGATAGCGTAGTGTTCTATGAGTTCCCTAAATGAAGCCGTTAGGCTAGATAAATGGCTATGGGCCGCAAGATTTTATAAAACCCGCTCTATCGCTCGTAACATGGTCGATGGTGGTAAAGTCCACTATAATGGCCAACGAAGCAAACCGAGTAAAATCGTTGAAGTGGGCGCCGAAGTAAGACTTCGTCAAGGCAACGAAGAAAAAACGGTGATCATCGAAAAAATTTCTGATCAACGCCGAGGCGCTCCCATCGCACAGACCTTGTATCGCGAAACTAATGAAAGTATAGCGAAACGTGAGGAACACGCGACTCAACGTAAGCTTAATGCCCACAACCCAAGTCCAGAACGCCGCCCAGATAAAAAGCAGCGCAGAGACATCATTAAGTTCAAACACCAATAAAAGCCGGAATTACCAACGAGGAAAGCACTCCATGGCAAATAATGTTTTAAACCGCTACCTATTCGAAGATCTTTCAGTACGTGGCGAGTTGGTACAATTGGATGAAGCGTACCAACGTGTTATCTCCAGCAAGGAATATCCGGCAGCAATAGAGAAACTGCTGGGTGAGCTACTCGTTTCAACCACTCTTTTAACTGCCACTCTTAAGTTCGAAGGCTCAATCACCATTCAGCTACAAGGCGACGGCCCTGTATCTCTTGCCGTTATCAACGGTGACCACAAGCAACGCGTTCGTGGCGTGGCTCGCTGGGAAGGCGATATTGCCGATGATGCAAGCCTCCACGATCTCATGGGCAAAGGTTACCTCGTTATCACTATCGAACCGAAAAACGGTGAGCGTTACCAAGGTGTCGTTGGATTAGAAGGTGATACTCTAGCCGACGTACTAGAAGGCTACTTCGCAAACTCAGAGCAGCTAAAAACGCGCCTATGGATACGCACGGGCGAGCACGAAGGTAAAGCCCACGCAGCAGGCATGTTGATTCAAGTAATCCCTGATGGCACTGGTTCACCAGATGATTTCGAGCATCTAGAGCAACTGACTGACACGGTAAAAGATGAAGAGCTATTTGGTCTAGAAGCTAACGAACTACTATACCGCCTATATAACCAAGACAAAGTGCGCCTTTACGAACCGCAACCTGTCGAATTCCATTGTGGCTGTTCTCGTGATCGTAGTGGTGCCGCTATCATCACCGTTGAGAAAGCTGAAATTTATGACATTTTGGCTGAAGTAGGATCCGTTTCTTTACATTGTGATTACTGTGGCACGACCTATACGTTCGACGAAGCAGAAGTCACCGAGCTATATGCACAAGCTTCTGCGGACAAGAAAACCCTGCATTAATTTACATAGCTTATCAAGCACGTAATTTACCCTACAAAATGCCAGCTTAATGCTGGCATTTTTGTGATCAACCCCTCGTAATGCCTCGCTTCAAGCGTAATAAAACAACTGCTTAATTTTAAACAATTAATAATGATTTTGCCCTAGCGCAAAGGATTGCGTGCACGATAAACTATTCCCACCAATATGTGACGGGTTACCTAAAACCTTATTGAAATCATGGATAAATTTTGAGCTATCTCCCTGTTTTCTCCCCGCCCCGTTGCTAGCATGGTGAGCAGATTAAAATTAAAACATTCTTACAAAATCCCTACAAAAATCCTTATAAGGAGCACCTATGACCGTTATGGAACATACTAAGGCTGCAACACTTGATCTAACCAAGCACGGACTGCATAACGTTAAAGAGGTTATTCGCAACCCTAGCTACGAAATGTTGTTTGAGGAAGAAACGCGTGAAGACCTAACAGGTTATGAGCGTGGCGTGGTTACTGAACTAGGTGCGGTTGCCGTTGACACTGGCATCTTTACTGGTCGCTCACCAAAAGATAAATACATCGTCAAAGACGCTACGACAGAAGAACATATGTGGTGGACGTCTGATCAAGTGAAAAATGACAACAAACCAATCACTCCAGAAGTGTGGGACGAGCTGAAAGAACTGGTCACAAACCAGCTTTCTAACAAGCGCTTGTTTGTTGTTGACGGTTACTGTGGTGCAAACCCAGATACGCGTTTGAGCATTCGTGTTATCACGGAAGTCGCATGGCAAGCGCACTTCGTTAAAAACATGTTTATCCGCCCAACAGAAGAAGAATTGACAACATTTGAACCAGACTTCGTGGTAATGAATGGCGCAAAATGCACTAACCCAAAATGGGAAGAGCAAGGTCTGAACTCAGAAAACTTCACCGTATTTAACCTAACCGAGCGCATGCAACTTATCGGTGGTACTTGGTACGGCGGTGAGATGAAGAAAGGCATGTTCGCAATGATGAACTACTTCCTTCCATTAAAAGACATCGCATCAATGCACTGTAGCGCTAACATGGGTAAAGACGGCGACGTAGCGGTATTCTTTGGTCTCTCTGGTACGGGTAAAACCACACTATCGACTGATCCTAAACGTGCGCTAATTGGTGATGATGAGCACGGTTGGGATGATGACGGCGTTTTCAACTTCGAAGGTGGTTGTTACGCGAAAACCATCAAGCTATCGAAAGAAGCGGAGCCAGACATCTACAACGCAATTCGCCGTGATGCACTGCTAGAAAACGTAACGGTACGTAGCGATGGCTCTATTGACTTTGATGATGGTTCGAAAACAGAAAACACTCGTGTTTCTTACCCTATCTACCATATCGACAACATTGTTAAGCCAGTATCAAAAGGCGGTCACGCGAATAAAGTGATCTTCCTATCGGCGGACGCATTTGGTGTGCTACCTCCAGTGTCTAAATTGACACCTGAGCAAACGAAGTACCACTTCCTATCTGGCTTTACTGCAAAACTGGCAGGAACAGAGCGTGGTATTACTGAGCCAACGCCAACCTTCTCTGCATGTTTTGGCGCAGCGTTCCTAACGCTTCACCCAACTAAATACGCAGAAGTACTGGTTAAACGTATGGAAGCAGCAGGCGCTGAGGCTTACCTAGTGAACACAGGTTGGAACGGCACTGGCAAACGTATCTCGATTCAAGATACGCGCGGAATTATTGATGCGATTCTTGATGGTTCGATTGAAGATGCACCAACTAAGCACATTCCTATCTTCAATCTTGAAGTACCGACTTCACTACCAGGTGTGGATCCAAGCATTCTAGACCCTCGTGACACGTACGTTGATCCACTTCAGTGGGAAAGCAAAGCGAAAGACTTGGCTGAACGCTTTATCAATAACTTTGATAAATACACGGACAATGCGGAAGGTAAATCTCTGGTTGCCGCTGGCCCTCAGATTGATTAAGTCGAGTAACAACGACATCGCGTAAACCACAGTGATAAGTGGGCAGCCACTTATCACTTTTACGTAGACCAAGTTACAAAAAAACCACTTCAAGCCCCTCTTTTGAGGGGCTTTTTATTGAATACCGCAGAATATTGATACAAGCTAAAGCCTATCTAGTTTTATTTAATAGCAAACGTAGGTTCTAGCAGGGATGAAAACAGCGCGTCGAGTTCTAATTCTGTTACTGGTTATCTTAGTTGCCATTCCGGCCACTACGATTGCGCTGTTAACAACATCTTACGCCGATGCAACTTGGCGTCTGCTATCAAACAGCATTTCCTTGCCCTTTCAAGCAGAAAGCGTGCGTTACGATTTTCCCTACCACCTAACTTTACAGGGTGTGAACACAAACGTAGACGACGCTTCTTATATCGAGCAAGTCGATTTATGGATGAATCCCGATGTTTATCGCGATGGTAAATGGATCGTTGATAGCTTATTGATTGATGGACTTAATTTGCAGTATGGCGCGCCAAAGCTCCCGCCTTTAGATAACGTTTTGTTCCATCAAATCGCGCTCAAAAATATTGATTACGCCGACGAGCAGTTTTCTGGTAATGGCATTGACCTTCAAATTCAATCACCACTGTGGAATGGCCAGTTAATACCATATGGCGAGGTTCAACTTGCAGCCGACCAGATCTATTGGAATGGCGAAGCCTTTAATCAGGTCTTGGTCGACATGGACTACAAACCGCAAGACAGTACGCTCTATGGCACTTCATTTAACTGGCGTAACAGTCAAATTTCAGGGCAAGGCGAGCAGTATCCACAAGGCTGGTCTTTAGTGAATGTGACCATCAATAAGTTGCAACTCAATCATATCCAGCTCCAATCACTGCTTGCTAAGCCTTGGCAAGCAATACCATTCAAGATTAATCACATTAATAGCTTAGACTTACTGAACGCCGATATTGAATGGGGCGATTGGCACTGGCAAAACTTAGAGCTCTCCGTAGAAAACGCCACACTGCCACTGTCTCTCTGGGAGACAACGGCTCAAGTTTCATTGCAGGCGGATAGCGTCCGATTCCAACAGCAAACCGCAATAGAGCCACGTTTAAGTGCTGTTATCAAGCCTGAAAAAATCCAACTCAACGAGCTCAGCTTAGATTGGCAGCAAGGTCGAGTGCAGGTCTCTGGGGTGTTCACTCGAACGCAATGGCAACTCGAAGAAGCCTCCATTCAAGGCCTCAAGTGGGCAATACAACCTGAAGATAACCAAAACTGGTGGCACGCCGCCATCAGTAAGTTAGATCATGTCACAATCCAACGACTCGACATCGAGCGCAGCCAAATCATTCAGCTATCTCACGAACCTTATTGGCAGTTCTCCGGTTTAAACATCGAAGGGCAGCAGCTTGATCTTAAACAGGTCAATCAACGTTGGGGCCTTTGGCATGGCGATCTGGAAGCTAGCGTTGTCAACGCCAGTTATAACCAAGTGCTCACGTCTCATGCTGCACTTGCCATGCAAAGTGAGAATGGCTTTTGGAAACTGACACGCCTTTTTGCACCACTCGAGCAAGGCTACGTAGAAGGCATCGGACAGATAGACCTAAGTACTCCGAGCCAGCCTTGGGCACTCAACCTCAATGCCGATGGCATTCCCTTATCACTCTTCCACGATTATTTACCCGACACACTGGCTATTGATGGTTTTTCCGATCTCAGCCTCGCTCTACAAGGATTATCAGGTGATCGCAACATGCTGGCCTACAGCTTATCGGGTGAAGTGGAAGCCAACCTACGAGATACCCGTTTTAAATCCCAAGCGAATCATTCGCTCAAAGCCATTACCTTAAGTCCGCTGCGTTTAAGCGCGCAACGAGGGAAAGTCGCCATAGAACCAGTCACCATTTCAGGGAAAGCTATGAGTGGTAGGGTTTGGGGCGAGTTTGATATGGCCAACAACCCGCTAAATGGCATTGTTTATCAATGGAAGGACTCGTGCGGGAGCGTTGAAGGCGATCTACTCGGTGGCGAAATCCATCATAATGAATGTTTAAAAGCACCAGCACCAAAAGCACCGGCTGATGTTGAAAGCACTCCACAAACAAGTGAATCAGCCATGAAGCTGCCAACTGCGATTGATAACATCAATGTGGAGATTCAAGAGGAAGAATTTTCCGAAGAAATTGTCGAAGAAGACGAAGCATCTGTCACTGATCCCACCACAGAGGAACAAATCCTCCCACCGACAGAGCGAGAAAACGAAACAGATAAGCGCCCTACAGATCAGTAAGGCGCCCTCTCAATTAACAGCTGAGTAATTGCGAATAGTTCGGTATCAGCATATAGGTACCAACAAAATCTACGGCTGGCGTGTCGCCACTATAAATCACCACGTGAATGACGATGCGTGCTTTACGCCCTGACTCCAATCGATCTAGGTCACCACTGATCCCATCCAACGAAGTACTTGCCACGGGGTTTTGTTCGACTGGTTGACGATAACGAATCGAGCTGTCGGCCAACACAATATCACCATGCAAACCGCGCTCTTTAAGCAGCAGCCACGTCATACCCCACCCCGTCAAGGTAGCTAAAGTAAAAGCCGACCCCGCAAACATGGTGTTATGCGGATTAAGGTTTGGATTAAGTTGAGCGCAGCATTCAAACTGGTAACCCGTGTACTGGTTAATTTTTATCCCCATTTTGTCGCTAATTGGGATCTGTTGCTCCCAGCGCTGCTGAAGTTCAGTGCACCATTCTGGGCGACGCAACACATTCGCCATCGGATCCAATGGTTTCACCATTTGCTGGTGACGCACAGGACCGCGCTCGTCGGTCAGTTCACCGCGACGCTCAAAGCCATTTTTCTCGTAAAATGCGATGGCATCTTCACGGGCATTACACACCAAGCGCTTCGCCCCTTCTTGGCGTGCTAACGACTCTAGCGCGACCAGAACCAGCGAGCCCATACCTTTACTGCGGCGATTATTTTTAACCGCCATATAGCGGATTTGGCCATCATTATCCGGCGTAATGTATAAACGACCGATCGCCATAGGACGACCTCGGCCATCAACAATCATACGGTGATGGCTCATTTCATCGTATTCATCGCGTTCAGAGCCAATTGGCATACGCCATGGCTCACGAAGCAGTTGCCAGCGAAACTGATAATACTTATTTATCTGATTATCGGTTTTGGGAGTAATGAGTTTGAACATATCAATCCTTTGAAAGCACAACACTAATAAATGTCGGGAAAATCACTCCAAGCCAATTCCATGAGCTTGGAGTTAAAGCTTAGACCATGGCGCTTGTGTTACCAGACTAGACCTGCAACCAAAACGTCACCGGACCGTCATTCACTAAGGACACTTTCATATCGGCAGCGAAGCGGCCACGCTGTGTGGGTAAAACTTGTTCACACAAATCAGAAAAGTAATCATACAAGCGCTCAGCATCAGCAGGATGCGCACCGCGAGAAAAGCCAGCACGAGTGCCTTTTTTTGTATCCGCAGGTAACGTAAATTGAGAAACCACCAGCACTTTGCCTTCTACCTGTTTGACGTTCAGGTTCATCTTACCTTCATCATCTTCGAACACGCGGTAGGTCGTAACACGCTCCATCAAGCGTTTTGCTTTGGCCTCATCGTCGTCTTTCTCTACTCCTAATAAGACCAGCAGACCACGATCAATTTCCCCTACGACTTCACCATCCACACGGACGGCAGCTTCACTGACTCGTTGAATTAGCGCTATCACTACTCTCGCTTCCTTCATCTGTTAACTGAGATTCAGCGGTCGAGTGTATCATGTCTAAATCTTCACTCCAGTGCTCTCGCTCACCAAGCGCAGCTGTGACTTCCGCACCCAATAACACGATCATCCAGCATAAATACACCCAAACAAACAAGATAGGAATCGCGGCTAACGCGCCGTAAATGAGCTGATAAGAGGGGAACTGCGTGATGTAGAGTGCAAAGCCCTTTTTACTTAATTCGAACAGTATCGCAGCGACTGCTGCCCCCATCGCGCCATGAGCCAGGTGCACTTTTTTATTCGGCACCAGAATATATAAGCCAAGGAAAGCGAAAAAAGACAACAACAGCGGTAACCAACGTAAAAACAGATTGAACGCACCAGATAATGTCTCGTTCTCTAAAATTTGCAGTGAGGTCACGTACGATGTAGCCGCGATACTCGCACCGACCATGATCGGCCCTAACGTGAGTACCATCCAATACATAGAGAATGAAAATACTAAACGGCGCTTATCTTTAACTCGCCAAATGTAGTTTAAGTTCTTATCAATGTTCGAAATCAGCATGACTGCAGCAATGAATAAAAACCCACCGCCAACCGCGCTCATTTTGCCCGTATTCGCCACAAATTCCTGCAATGCCGTATGTACAGCTTCCCCAGATGCCGGAACAAAATTCTCAATAATGTAGCCTTGCAACACCTCACCGACGTTCGCAAAAACGGGAAATTTCGACAATATTGATAACAATACCGTCAGCATTGGCACGATGGATAACAAGGTAATGTAGGCAAGATAGCCCGCGTTCACATTGACGCGATCATGCGTTAATCGCTTAAGAAGATACTTAAAAAACGCGACGCAACTTGGCAGTAGATTGATTAATCTTGCCTTGTAACTCTCTGATAACTGGTTCATAGTTCATCCCATAATTAGCGTCGAGGACATAAGAATGCCTTATTTATTAGCAATTGTACTATCAATTTTCACTTTAACAGGGTGTCAATCTGCTTATTACTCAGCGATGGAGCAAGTTGGGTACCATAAACGAGATATTATGGTCGACCGCGTTGAAGATGCCAAAGAATCTCAACAAGATGCACAAGAAGAATTCACCAGTGCGCTCGAAGCCTTATCTGCGATCACTAATTTTGATGGTGGTGAGCTAGAAAGTGTCTACAACAAAATCAATGACAAGTACGAAGACAGCGAAAAAGCGGCGCAAGACGTTCGTGACCGCATTGCTGCGATTGAAGACGTTTCCGGCGCACTGTTTGATGAATGGCAAGGCGAACTAGAGCTGTACTCGAGCGCGAAATTGCGCCGTTCAAGCGAACAAAAGCTACGTGAAACCAAAGCTTCGTACAAAACCATGCTTAGCGCAATGAAGCGTGCAGAGAAAAAGATGACGCCTGTACTAAATACACTGCGCGACAACACGTTGTACTTGAAACACAACCTTAACGCGAGTGCGATTGGCTCTCTACAAGGTGAATTTTCTAGTCTAGAGAAAGACATTCAGTTTGCCATCAAACAGATGAACGAAGCGATTGCAGAGTCTGATAAGTTCCTACAAAAGCTCAATCAAAAGTAAATGATTCAAGCCTCCTCCTAGCGAGGAGGTTTTAGTCTGCGACCTCATCAAATAAACCGATGACTCTTCGAACAAAGCCTACTCGTTCTAGCACACTGCCCCATGGCACTTCTACCACTTCGTAACCTAATTCAGCATAGATATCCACTAAGGATTGATGAATCTCCAATGCTTCTTCAAAGCTGTGTGGACGAACTTCATCTTGCACGTAAATGGATGCTTCAGGTCGACAAGTAAACACCTGGCTATAGTACCCAGCACTTTCGGTTAAGAAAGCTTGGTCAACCTTACAACCGCCCACTTGTAAGTAAGCAATGATGTCTGGGATCGCGCGATCAACAAACGCAACGTCATGACAACGCGCATCACTCTTTTGCTTGCTCATCAAGTCGAGACACAATTGAGCAAACTCAGGCAGGTTCGTCCACGGCAAGATACCGTCGTCTAACTGGCTTTGCTGTTCAATCAGCGTACGAGAGCTCTCTGCAAACGTCGCATACCCTTGCCGCTCTAATGCATTCAGTAGGGTGGTTTTCCCCGCACCAGGGCCACCAGTAATCACGATTGGCTTCATGCTGATATTTTCATTCTCTAGATACAAAAAACCCTGAGCATAACTCAGGGCTTCTTCTTAATTGAATCGCTTAACGAAAGTTATTTCGCGCCACGAGAAGCACGTTTACGATCGCTTTCCGTTAGGAATTTCTTACGGATACGGATGCTTTCAGGTGTTACTTCTACTAGCTCGTCGTCATCGATGAACTCAAGCGCTTGCTCTAGCGTCATGATGATTGGCGGAGTTAGAACCTGTGCGTCATCTGTACCAGATGCACGAACGTTGGTTAGCTGCTTACCTTTCAGTGCGTTTACTGTTAGGTCGTTGTCGCGGCTGTGAATACCGATAACCATGCCTTCATAAACTTCCACACCGTGACCGATAAATAGACGACCACGTTCTTGAAGGTTGAACAGTGCGTTAGTTAGCGCTTTACCCGCAGCGTTAGCAATCAGAACACCGTTGATACGCTGACCGATGTTACCGCCTTTGTGTGGGCCGTAGTGGTCAAACGTATGGTATAGAAGACCAGAACCAGAAGTCAGTGTCATGAATTCCGTTTGGAAGCCGATCAGACCACGAGATGGCATGATGAAGTCCATACGTACACGGCCTTTACCGTCTGGAGCCATATCTTTCAGCTCACCTTTACGTAGGCCGATATTCTCCATGATACCGCCTTGGTGCTCTTCCATTACGTCGATAGTTACCGTTTCAAACGGTTCCATTAGCTGACCATCTTCTTCTTTGATGATTACTTCTGGACGAGATACGGCAAGCTCGAAGCCTTCACGACGCATGTTTTCGATCAGGATAGACAGGTGAAGCTCACCACGGCCTGATACGCGGAATTTGTCTGGATCGTCTGTTTGTTCAACGCGCAGTGCAACGTTGTGTACCAGTTCCTTCTCTAGACGCTCAAGGATGTTACGTGAAGTGACGAACTTACCTTCTTTACCAGCGAATGGAGACGTGTTTACTTGGAACGTCATGGTTACTGTTGGTTCATCAACAGACAGTGCTGGTAGTGCTTCTACTGCGTTTTGTGCACAGATAGTGTCAGAGATTTTAAGCTCGCCAAGACCAGTGATTGCAATGATATCACCCGCGTTAGCTTGCTCAACTTCGTGACGCTCTAGGCCTAGGTAGCCCATTACTGTGCCCACTTTACCGTTGCGAGTTTTGCCGTCTGCACCAACAACGGTTACTTGCTGGTTTGGCTTAACGCTACCACGAGTTACACGGCCAACGCCGATAACGCCAACGTAAGAGCTGTAATCCAACTGAGAGATTTGCATCTGTAGTGGACCATCTAGGTCAACTTCTGGTGCAGCTACTTCGCCAACGATAGTTTCGAATAGCGGTTCCATGTTCTCGCCAGTTTCGCCTTCTTCTAGAGAAGCCCAACCGTTAAGAGCAGAAGCGTAAACCACTTTAAAATCTAACTGTTCGTCAGAAGCACCTAGGTTGTCGAATAGGTCGAACACTTGGTCCATAACCCAATCAGGACGTGCGCCAGGGCGGTCAATCTTGTTGATAACAACGATTGGTTTTAGACCATGAGCAAACGCTTTTTGTGTTACGAAACGCGTTTGAGGCATTGGACCATCAACCGCGTCAACGATAAGTAGTACAGAGTCTACCATCGACATGATACGTTCAACTTCGCCACCGAAGTCCGCGTGTCCCGGAGTATCTACGATGTTGATACGGTAATCGTTCCAGTCGATTGCTGTGTTTTTAGCAAGAATGGTAATACCGCGCTCTTTCTCGATGTCGTTCGAGTCCATGACTCGCTCTTCAGCTTCACCGCGAGACTCAAGCGTGCCTGATTGTTGTAGCAGCTTGTCAACCAACGTGGTTTTACCGTGGTCAACGTGCGCGATGATCGCGATATTTCTTAATTTATCAATCTGTGGAGTAGCCATGGATATTGATTCACTTAGATAGATGAAATGCCCCCACGCTGAGAACGGGTGCTCTCTGGCGACATTTGCTGATTAAAAAAACGGCCATAATGTACCAGATTTTAGCAAAAAGCCTAGAAATATGTGATCTACTCCCGAGCATTTCTGCGATTTTTACGCTTAATGCCCATTTTCTTCCTCAGAACGAATTGATTAAACGCAACTTTATTCTAATCGATGCATAATTCAAATTGACTCTTGCTCAAAAACTGGGCTGAATAAGCAATGCGCCTGTCACATTATGGTGCAATAATGATTTCCCGCACCACAATAGTGCAAGTAAAGATCATTTTGGTGCAATCATCTGCACCAAGCTAGCGCCAAAAAACACAATTGCTTGAAATTAATGGAATATTTTTTTTGGCACGGTTTTGGCTTTAGTTAAACAGCATCGATTAATGAAAAGTCAAATTGATTAATCAATGCCAGGTTTCATGAATAATTCATAAATCGAGCTTTTACCGCTTATTAACACTGGAGGTTATCCAAGATGTCAGTAGAAAACGTTCTATCGCTGATCCAAGAAAACGAAGTTAAGTTTGTTGACCTACGCTTCACTGATACAAAAGGTAAAGAGCAGCACATTTCGATCCCTGCTCACCAAATCGACGCAGACTTCTTCGAAGAAGGTAAAATGTTCGATGGTTCATCAGTTGCTGGCTGGAAAGGTATCAACGAATCAGACATGGTAATGATGCCTGACGCATCTTCTGCTGTGCTTGACCCATTCACGGAAGACGCAACACTAAACATCCGTTGTGACATCTTAGAGCCGGCAACAATGCAAGGCTACGACCGTGACCCACGTTCTATCGCAAAACGCGCTGAAGACTTCATGCGCTCTACTGGCGTTGCAGATACTGTACTTATCGGTCCTGAGCCAGAATTCTTCCTATTTGACGACGTGAAATTCGCGACTGACATGTCAGGCTCTTTCTTCAAGATCGATGACGTAGAAGCAGCATGGAACACAGGTTCTGATTACGAAGAAGGTAACAAAGGTCACCGTCCAGGCGTTAAAGGTGGTTACTTCCCTGTAGCTCCAGTGGATTCATCTCAAGACATCCGTTCTGCTATGTGTCTAGTAATGGAAGAAATGGGTCTTGTTGTTGAAGCGCACCACCACGAAGTGGCAACAGCGGGTCAAAACGAAATCGCAACTCGTTTCAACACGCTAACAACCAAAGCTGACGAAATCCAAATCTACAAGTACGTTGTACACAACGTTGCTCACGCGTTTGGTAAAACGGCAACATTCATGCCTAAACCACTTGTTGGTGACAACGGTAGCGGTATGCACGTTCACCAATCTCTAGCGAAAGATGGTGTAAACCTATTTGCTGGTGACAAGTACGGCGGTCTATCTGAAATGGCGCTTTACTACATTGGCGGTATCATCAAACACGCTCGTGCAATCAACGCATTTGCTAACCCATCAACAAACTCGTACAAACGTCTTGTACCAGGCTTCGAAGCGCCAGTTATGCTTGCTTACTCTGCACGTAACCGCTCTGCTTCAATCCGTATCCCAGTGGTACCAAGCCCGAAAGCACGTCGTATCGAAGTTCGCTTTGGTGACCCAGCGGCTAACCCATACCTATGCTTTGCATCAATGCTAATGGCTGGTCTTGACGGTATTAAGAACAAGATCCACCCAGGCGAAGCAATGGATAAAGACCTTTACGATCTACCAGCAGAAGAAGCAGCAGAAATCCCAACGGTTGCATACTCACTGAAAGACGCACTAGCAGAGCTAGATGCTGATCGTGAATTCCTAACAGCGGGTGGTGTATTCTCTGACGACTTCATCGACTCTTACATCGAGCTGAAATCTCAGGACGTAGAGCGCGTGAACATGACAACTCACCCAGTTGAGTTCGAACTTTACTACTCTGTATAAGGTCGACACTGTGTAAAATGTAAACACAGCAACAAAATATTAGGCTCGCCTCGCAGGCGGGCCTTTTTTGTATTCGTCAGTCAAGATTCGACGTTTAACATGAGGGGATAATAAAAATACGCTTGGACTTTTTACCTTGTAGGTCAAAGAGCTAAGCCATTGAAACGTGAAATCATCGATCAAAAGAAGGTGAGCAATGAAAGTTCAGCTTATTCCATCGCTATGTGCTCTCAGCGGATTGTTAATCGCCTCCATCGCATCAGCGCAGGTTGCTTATACATGGGTAGATAAAAATGGCGTGGTTCATTTTAGTGATACGCCAAACCAAGGTGCAAAAGCCATCGCGCTGCCAAACCTTGAAGCCAGCGCACCCGCTCCTAAGGTAGAAAGCACGGAATCACTCGCCCCTCAGACCAAGCCATCGAAAGAGCCACAAGACAAGCCGGAAAAGAAAACCGATAAACCTCTCCCATTAAAGCTCTCGATGCTGACTCCTCAACATAACGAAACCATCCGCAGCAACCGAGGCATCATCAATATTCAACTGGAAACCAATCGCAAGCTTGGTATCGGTGAACAGTTGCAACTGCTGCTCGACGGAAAACCTTATGGTGCGCCACAAAGCCATATGACGTGGCAGTTAAACAATATTGACCGAGGTACCCACACACTGGCCGTGCACGCGAAAAGAAGCGGCAAGCTTATTGCATCTACTAGCCCTATAACGGTGCATTTACATAGAGCAAGTGTTAAGCCGACCGTAAAAGGGGCAAAATAGAATATCTGGTGAAAAAAATAGCATCACTGCGGTGCTTTTCACTTTTTCTTCTGAGATTTATTCGCCATACTTAACGTTCAATTGCACCATTATTGTGCAACGCACAATCTTAAAGCAAAACAAGGACGTAATGTGGATACCAGTCTTCCTAGTGCCATTCTCAACAACATGGTGACAGCAACACTGATTCTTGATGATGGATTGGCTATCCGTTATGCCAATCCGGCTGCCGAGTTGCTGTTTTCTCAAAGCGCGAAACGTATTGTTGAACAATCGCTTTCTCAATTGATTCAACATGCGTCGCTGGATCTCGCGCTGCTCACTCAACCATTGCAAAGTGGCCAAAGCATCACCGACAGTGACGTCACTTTCGTTGTTGATGGCCGCCCCTTAATGCTAGAGGTGACAGTTAGCCCAATCACTTGGCAAAAACAACTGATGTTACTCGTCGAGATGCGCAAAATTGATCAACAGCGCCGACTCTCTCAAGAACTGAACCAGCACGCCCAACAACAAGCGGCGAAACTGTTAGTCCGAGGGCTTGCACATGAGATCAAAAACCCGCTAGGTGGATTACGTGGTGCAGCGCAATTGCTAGAAAAAATGCTGCCAGAGCCTTCTCTCACCGAGTATACGCACATCATTATTGAGCAAGCCGACCGTTTAAGAGCGCTCGTTGATCGATTACTCGGGCCACAAAAGCCAGGTAAGAAGACACAAGAAAACTTGCATCAAATTCTGGAAAAGGTCCGCCAGTTGGTTGAATTAGAATCGCAACGTTCAATCGTGATTGAACGCGATTACGACCCGAGCTTGCCAGAAATTTTGATGGATGCGGACCAAATCGAACAGGCGATGCTTAATATCGTCAGTAATGCAGCGCAAATTCTTAGCCATCAAGAACACGGTAAAATCACCATTCGCACCAGAACGGTGCATCAAGCTAATATTCACGGCAAACGCTGTAAACTCGCTGCGCGTGTCGAAATCACAGACAACGGCCCAGGCATTCCACCGGAATTACAAGACACGCTGTTCTATCCCATGGTCAGTGGCCGCGAGGGAGGAACTGGCTTAGGGCTGTCTATTTCACAAAATTTGATCGACCAGCACAATGGAAAAATAGACGTAGAAAGCTGGCCTGGTCACACAACATTTACTATTTATTTGCCGATCTGATTGCGCTAATGGACTTCAAGTCGCATCAGTTTTTCGGTTTGCTGCAAGGATTACTACATGAGTAAAGGATATGTTTGGGTCGTTGATGACGACAGTTCCATTCGCTGGGTGATGGAGAAAACGCTCTCCTCTGCCAACATAAAATGCGAAACCTATGCCGATGGGGAAAGCGTTTTGATGGCGCTCGAACGCGAAGTACCAGATGTGCTGGTATCGGACATTCGCATGCCGGGCATTGATGGATTAGAGCTGCTAAAACAAGTACAGCGCGATTACCCAGACCTTCCCGTGATTATCATGACCGCCCACTCAGATTTGGATGCGGCAGTGAATGCGTACCAAAAAGGCGCCTTTGAATACTTACCAAAACCTTTTGATATCGATGAAACCTTAACGTTAGTTGAGCGAGCGATTGCACACAGTCACGAAAATAAACGTGAGCAACTCTCTCCAGAAGACATTCCAGCAGAAACGCCAGAAATCATCGGTGAAGCGCCAGCCATGCAAGAAGTATTTCGCGCCATTGGCCGTCTTTCTCGCTCCTCAATTTCAGTATTGATTAACGGTGAATCGGGCACGGGTAAAGAGCTCGTTGCTCATGCGTTGCACCGCCATAGTCCTCGCGCCAACAAACCTTTTATTGCACTCAATATGGCGGCGATTCCCAAAGATCTGATTGAGTCAGAGTTGTTTGGTCATGAAAAAGGGGCATTTACCGGGGCGAACAATGTTCGTCAGGGTCGATTCGAACAAGCCAATGGCGGCACCCTATTTTTAGACGAAATCGGTGACATGCCGTTAGATATTCAAACCCGTTTGCTGCGTGTTCTGGCCGATGGACAGTTTTATCGAGTGGGCGGTCACTCCCCAATCAGCGTCGACGTAAGGATTGTCGCGGCAACACACCAGAATTTAGAAAAGCTGGTGCATGAAGGCGATTTCCGTGAAGATTTATTCCATCGCTTGAACGTGATTCGAGTGCAGATTCCGGCATTGCGTGAACGTAAGCAGGACATCGAAAAACTTACGCAGCATTTTCTTATCCGAGCGGCTGATGAGCTGGGGGTCGAAACCAAAACTCTGCATCCGTCGACCGTTGAAATTCTTAACCGCCTTGATTGGCCGGGCAACGTGCGTCAATTAGAGAATATTTGCCGTTGGTTAACCGTCATGGCCAGTGGTAGCGAGGTATTGCCAAACGACTTACCAAGCGAACTGCTCGAAGAGAAAAAATCCATTTCGGACTCTGAGCATGGCAGCTGGCAAGAACAATTGGCGGATTGGGCACGTCAATCACTCGCGGCAGGAGATAAAGAACTGCTTTCTTATGCTTTACCAGAATTTGAGCGCATTTTATTAGAGGCCGCTTTGGAGCACACTAAAGGTCACAAGCAAGATGCCGCTAAAGTATTAGGCTGGGGGCGAAACACGCTTACCAGAAAATTAAAAGAATTGTACTGACAATCACTTACGTGGTGCGTTAACAACGAGAGTCGTTTGTCACTCGATATTAACAAAAATATCAGTACAATTGTGGCGCACCACCATCTATGTGATTAGGCAATGTCTACTGCTACGACTCAAATTACACTGCGTACCGCTGTTCTCATTCCATTTGTCATGATCTTCTTACTGGCGATCGGTGTCATTGTCTACGTCCAAAAGCAAAGCTACGAAGAAGTGGTCACAGATATCAGCGACAAACAACTTTCCGTGTTAACCGAAAGTGTCCACGACCACCTTAATAGCTATCTGCGCAAGCCGTTTACTGCGGTTATGGCTCTCGCGCATAACGTCAGCTATCACAACCTTTATCACCCTCACGACACCTCAGATATTCAAAGCTACCTGCTGAGTGCATTCAAAAACCTTTACCAATCGATACCGCAGTTGGATGTCATCGCATTTGGTTCAGAAAGCGGTGACTTTGCCGGGTTCCGCCGCGAGCTTTCCGACGATTACACCTTAATGGTTCAAGATCGATATACCGATGGTGATCTGATTATTTATGGCACCAACCATGTGAGTAATAGCATTCGAACGGTTATCTCTCCATACGATCCTCGCACTCGCCCATGGTATACGCCCGTCGCAGAGACTCAAACCTCGATGTGGTCTGAGATTTATACGAATGCCGATGAACGCCAGGATATTACGCTGTCAGCCATGACACCAGTGTATAAACACGACCAATTTGCTGGCGTGTTGGTGACAGACATTCGCATCAACACATTTAACGAATTTCTACGTGAGTTAAAATACAACACCAAAGCTTCGGTCTACATCATGGACCCAGAGCATCGTTTAATCGCTCACTCAGGCCCGGGAAGCGTCATCTCATGGGGCACAAAGTTTTCTGATAAAGGGCAGCGTTTGTTTGCGGCTGAAAACGCAGATCCGATCATCAAAATCAGTGCGAGCCGCGTTCGGTCGTTTGATCTCAACAATACTAAGCAACCTTACACCTTTTCATTTGAGCATGACGGCCAACGTATTTTCAGCCGACTAACCCCATACCGAGATCAAAACGGTTTAACATGGTTTATTGGCACCTCTATATCTGAATCCGAGTTGCTGGGTACATTGCCGAAAAGCCAACAAAAGAGTTGGCTGGTCGGGTTTATCGTCAGCTTATTTGGTATCGCCATCAGTTGGATCATTTTCAACCGAGTCACCAGACCGATTAACGCAACGGCCGACGCCGCCCAACACCTTGCGAATGGCGATTGGGACAGCAGTATGCCAAAACCTGGTTATGTGTATGAGACAACAGTACTTGTGCATGCCTTTAATGAGATGACGAGTAACCTCAGAGCCTCATTTAAAGCGTTGCGTGAGCAGTTGGTTTATGACTCTCTGACACGCTTATACAGTCGTCAGGGCTTGGTCGAAATCTGTGAGAACCAATCTCACCTGTGCCACGGCAGTTTATTTTTACTTGGTATCAACAAATTTAGAGATATCAACGACAGTGTGGGGCATCATAACGGTGATCAACTGTTGGTCAGCATCGCAGAAAGGCTAAAACAAGAGTTTAGTGATAACGCGTTACTGGCTCGGATTGGTGGTGATGAGTTCGCAGTGTTTCTCTCAAACGCCGATACTGAAGCCAAAGTTAAACAAACCGAGCGTCGATTACAGCAACTCTTTTCCACCCCATTTATGGTGGAAGGTGAGAATGTAGTGATGAAGATTTCACTTGGCATTGTGCAAACCCAACCAAATGAAACCATGCCGCTGTGGCTTCGCAACGCCAGCATCGCATTAAGCTACGCCAAGCAAGACTCACTGACCGGTGTCTGTCATTACAGCCCTGAACTAGCAAGCGCTTCAAAGTTCCGCACCCAAATGCTGACTAAGATTCAAACTGGCATCGAAAACCAAGAATTTGTCCCTCATTATCAACCTATTGTGGATCTCGCTAGTGGTAATGTGTGTGGCGCAGAAGCGCTGGCGCGCTGGCACAGTGACTCAGGAATGGTGTCACCATTAGATTTTATTCCAATCGCAGAAGAAAGCGGCATGATCAAAGCCATTGGCCAACAAATTCTGTTACAAGCTTGCCGCGATACATACCAAGCCATTCAAAGTAATCAGTGGCAATCAGACTTCCAACTGCATGTGAACATCTCCGTTAATCAACTGTCCTGCCCTGATTTTGTCGATACGGTGACCAACGTATTGGATACCACGAAATTACCCGCCAGTAATCTAACACTGGAGATCACCGAGTCGCGCATTATTGATAGCGCACCAACCACGCTGGAAAATATGACCAAACTGCGTGATATGGGGATTGGTATCGCGATCGATGATTTCGGTACCGGTTACTCATCACTGGGTTATCTTCACTCACTGCCATTTACTTGTTTAAAGATTGATCGCACCTTCATCAATCAACTCACGCAAGAAAACTTAGACAGTTCGGTCGTTGCTGCGGTCATCAATATCACCGCGGGCCTCAAAACCAATGTCGTCGCAGAAGGCGTAGAGGATAGCAATCAAGCACAATTATTGCGGTCTTTAGGCTGCAACCAAGTGCAAGGCTTCTATTACAGTCGTCCAATGCCACTAGAAGAGTGGCCAACAAATTTGGTTAACATGAAGTAGAAAAGAGCGATAATCGTTGATTTCCTAGTCATCCTCTACTGACAATCTACCTAACTGTTATTTATACTTAACTGCAAATCTTACCCATGTATTGTCACAGATGATGTTTGGGCCCTGTTCCAGTTCATAACTATCCGGATCGACATAATGATAACGAAGAACCTTCCTCTTACTGATTTGCACCGCCACCTAGACGGTAACATTCGTACTAAAACGATTCTTGAGCTTGGCCAAAAATTTGGTATTGCTCTGCCAGCGTACGATATTGAGTCTCTAACTCCTCACGTTCAAATTGTCGAAGCGGAACCCTCTCTTGTTGCTTTCCTTTCTAAGCTCGACTGGGGTGTTGCGGTACTGGGCGACCTAGATGCATGTCGTCGTGTGGCGTACGAAAACGTGGAAGACGCACTAAACGCTCAAATCGATTACGCTGAACTGCGTTTCTCACCATACTACATGGCAATGAAACACAAGTTACCAGTAGCGGGTGTTGTTGAAGCCGTCGTGGACGGTGTGCAAGCGGGTATGCGCGATTTTGGCGTGAAAGCCAACCTGATCGGCATCATGAGCCGCACATTTAGCACCGACGCGTGCCAACAAGAACTGGACGGCATTCTGAGCCAAAAAGATCACATCGTTGCCGTCGACTTGGCGGGTGACGAACTGGGCCAACCGGGCGATCGCTTTGTGTCTCACTTCAAACAAGTACGCGACGCTGGCCTTGGGGTAACGGTTCATGCTGGTGAAGCAGCAGGTGCAGAGAGCATGTGGCAAGCAATCAATGAGCTGGGCGCAACTCGTATCGGTCACGGCGTAAAAGCGATCCACGATCCAAAACTGATGGATTACCTAGCAGAAAACCGCATTGGTATTGAGTCTTGCCTAACATCAAACTACCAAACAAGCACGGTAGAAACGTTAGAAAACCACCCTCTCAAACAGTTCCTAGAGCATGGAGTTCTTGCGTGTCTGAACACTGACGACCCAGCGGTTGAAGGTATCGAGCTGCCATACGAATACGAAGTAGCGGCACCAGCAGCTGGTCTGAGCCAAGACCAGATTCGCCAAGCACAAATCAATGGTCTTGAGATTGCATTCCTTTCAGAAGCAGAAAAAGCGGAACTGAAAGCAAAAGTAAAAGATCGCGCTTAAATCCAGCGAAAACATAAAAAAATGCCAGCATCTGCTGGCATTTTTTTATATCTTGAATCGGCGTCTATGATTAGATAACACGAGAGAATTGTTGCTGACGCGCCTTCGCTCGCAGGTACTTATCGAAGCTCATACAAATATTACGGATCAGCAAACGACCTCGCAGCGTCACACGAATTTCATTGTCATCCACTTCCACCAGCTCATCGTTGATGAAGGTCTGAAGTAGCTGCAAGTCTTCTTTAAAGTACTGATCAAACTTCACTTTAAACTCAGACTCGATCGCTTTCTTGTCTAGTTTAAAATTACAAATCAGCTGCTTGATCACTTCGCGACGGAGCAAGTCATCAGAATCCAGCGAAACCCCTTTCCACAGTGCGTGACGAAGTTCGTTGACTTGAGCGTAGTATTTCTTCAGCTCTTTCTGGTTTTGCGCGTATGCATCGCCGATCATCGAGATTGCAGAGACACCAAAGCCAACCAAATCACATTCACCTTGTGTGGTGTAGCCTTGGAAGTTGCGATGCAAAATACCTTCGCGCTGAGCGACGGCAAGCTCATCGTCCGGTAAAGCAAAGTGGTCCATGCCGATAAATTGATAGCCAGCGCCAGTCAGTGTCGCGATGGTATCTTGCAGAATCGCCATCTTCTCTTCTGCTTTAGGCAGATCTTCGTCTTTAATCTTACGCTGCGCTGCAAATAGCTGTGGCATGTGCGCGTAGTTAAATACGGACAGACGGCCCGGCTGCATTTCCAGTACTTGTTCTAACGTCTTGGCAAAAGAGGCTTTGGTTTGCTTTGGCAAGCCGTAGATCAAATCTAGGTTTGTCGAACGGAAACCCAACTCTTTTGCGCGCGCAACCATCGCAAAGATGAACTCTTCATCTTGCTCACGGTTCACCAATTTTTGCACTTCTTTGTTGAAGTCCTGAACACCGATGCTCAAGCGGTTAAAGCCTTCACTACGCAGGTGATCCAGCATGGTGATCTGAATTTCACGCGGGTCAACTTCGATACTGATTTCAGCATCACTGCTAAAGGTAAACTCTTGGCGCAACAGGCTCATTACGCGTGTAATTTGCTTTTCAGAAAGGAACGTTGGCGTACCACCACCAAAGTGCAATTGCGTTACCGTTCTGCCCACCAATAAGGCTGCACGTTGACGAATCTCATGCTCAAGCACATCGAGGTATTCGTCCGCTTTGTGCGAGTGGCGCGTAATGACTTTATTACAACCACAGTAGTAACAAAGCTTGTGACAGAACGGAATGTGCACGTACAGCGATAATGGGCGGTCTGGGTACTGAGTGCATGCCATATCATAATCAGAAATGGTGAACGCTTCATGGAACTCCAGCGCCGTTGGGTACGACGTGTAGCGAGGACCGGAATAGTTGTACTTATCCAATACCGCTTGATCCCAGACGATTTGCTGCTTCGATTCAGTGTGTTGATTCGACATGGTGGTACTTTCCGTTAAATGCTAGGGCAACGAAAGCCGTCACCCGATATTCAGAGCCGCTATTTTGCCATACGACGATGACAAGCGTGGCAACGCCGACTGGCTTTTTAAGTATAAAACTAAAGAAGTGCTAGCGTGATCACGATACCCCCAGCAGTCATAAGGAAACCATTGGGGGTAACTATTAAATCATCTGAATATTGATTTGATTATTCAGTGGCTGGACGTTTTTCTGCAACACTTTGAGCTCCTCAATGATCGCATCAGTGAGGCGGCTTTCCGCTTTATGACGCGTCAAGTTCTGTTGCATACGCTCTTTCTTGGCAAGTTGTTGGCGTTCTTCACCACGCGCCATATCTTTCACGATATGGTAAAGCTCAGAAATTGCAGGGTACGTTTTATCGAAATCGACACGGTCTTCACCTTGTACATAATCCATGATGTTATACACACGAATACTGATTTCAGATAAATCGCATTGGCCTTGAATACCCGCCTGACACAAGGTATGCACATTCTCAAAAATGTTGGCGTTACGTTTATCTATCGCCAATTTTTGATGCTTTAGCTGCAATTCCTTTTGCTTTTTCAATTGAAGCAGAAGGTAACCTGCATAAGAAGCAAGTGCGATGATAATCACAACACCAGCAATAGCTAATAAGGTTACATTCATAGCTTAATTATCCTTTGTAGTCGTCGAAGTTAATGTCGTCGAAATCTGCCAGCAAGTCATCATCATTGCGCGTGCTTTTCTCAGCAGGAGCAGTGAAGTCTTCCTCTTCTTCAGGTTCCAACAAACCTAGTTGGTCCATTAGCTTCTCAATGCGGTCGAGCTTCTCATCGACGTATTTCTGTAGACCTGTGCCTAGGTTTTCACCCGCTTCAATACGGTCTAGCAACACGTTCAATTGCGCGTCATTTTCTAGCATCTCTAGTTCTTGCTCTGCCGACAAACGACGCTCTTGCTTCGTCATTTTCTTCGCAGGCTCAACAACCAGAGGAATTTTCTTTTTACTGCCTAAACGCGGGTCGCGGTTTTGTGCAGCAGCTTGCTTTTTCTGCTCGTTAACTTCTGAGTTACGGTTACCCGTTTTCAAGCCTTTGCGCTTTTTAGCACGCTTGCGTAGGCGGCCTTCCACATCAGATTCTGTACGGTTACGAGTTACAACAAACTCAGGTGCGCCAGCGGCACCTGGCTTTCTAGATTTTTTACTACGGCTCATTACTGGGGTTTCCTCAGTAAAATTACATCATTACCAATAAATTCGAGTTCGAGCTTATCCCGCTCTGCTAGGAACTGGAACGTGTCACGACTAAAGAACACTACGTGAGTGAGATCGTTCTTATAATGCCATGATTTGAAAGCCTCCACGTCGATGACCATTTTCGTCATCAGGCCTATCCAGCCCCCTGGCTTAACTAAATTCAACCATTGCTTCCACACCAAATCTGGGTGGTAGAGGTGCTCTATCACCTCTGTTGCTGTCATGAAGTCATACGTTTTATCTAAAACCGACGTATCAGGGTGGTAGTAGAGATCGTACAACGCCATGTTGTGCCCCGCCTCTTCCAGCATCAAGGAGAGCGTTGGGCCAGGACCACAACCAAAGTCGATACCATTTGATTGTGGAGAAATTCGCTCTGTGATCGGGTCAGCAATACGCGACAAAAAGCGTCGGTAACCTAAATCTTCAGGGTTGTTCTCATGCAAATCATAGTGAGCTTTTTCGGTTTCCGCACCCAAACGTTGGTCTGGATTCACGAACACCAAACAGCACTGCTCACATTGAAGATATTCACGTCGCTTATCTTCAAAATAGTGATGAGTACGCTGATTTTGGCATAAAGGACAGGTATGCATGCTGACTTCCTCAAACAGGGATGCGAAACATACCAGAAAGTGAACTCAGATTGGAGTGTTGCTGAGCATTTTTTCAGCAATTTTTGTTAAAAAACTTTGTTTACAACCCATCGAAGTAAATAAGTGCAGTAATCGTAATTCAGATTGCGACTTACCAAGGGAAAAGAATATAAAAAAAGCGACAGTCAGACTGTCGCTTTCTAAGTGCCATCAATTGGCGAAACTGTGTTGCACGCATTTGGTGCATCAATGTTCCCTTTGTTTTTCGAGCTTTCCCTGCCAAAAAGAGTTGTTTTTCATCTTCCTGATGAGTTTTGGCTATCCGTTTACTTCCTGTCTACTGAGCAACTTCCTGTGCCTGATCCGTTTCACTGTCTTAACCGTCAGACGAGATGACCATCCTTATCAGATAGGCTCCCTACCTATCTAAATCCCTTTCTAAATCACCAAGCATCCGAGCTACATCCTTGGAGACCTAAACCGTGGTCTTAAATCCTTACATTCACCCCCTGTGAACAACTTCTACTTTACGCCATCCCGCGATGCTCACAAGTAATGAGTTGAAAAAATCATCCGCCTATTTTTCTAAAACATCAAAATTATCATTTAATCAAAAACTTAAAAACACCAACAAGAAAAAGCCAACATCAAGTATGGCAAATGTCTCACAAACTGCCGAGCCAACTATCGCTTTCGCATCCAAACTCGACTGTGATATCTGTCACGAACAAAAATGCCCTAGTGGATTCACTAGGGCATTTTTGTACAAATTGCTCGAACGATGTAGGGACATCTACCCAACCAGCTCAAGATGCAGGATCTTGAGCGATTTAGGTATATTAGTGCAGACCGCCAACGTATTTAGACAGCACTTCGATATCTTCGTCTGTCATTTTCTTCGCGATGTCGCGCATCATGGCATTCATATCATTACCACGGTCGCCATCACGGAATTTTTCTAGCTGAGCTTTGATGTAGTCAGCATGCTGACCAGAAATTTTCGGGAAACCTGAAAGCTCAGTACCATTGCCACGAGGACCATGACATGCAATACATGCGGTTAGGCCACGCTCGGCATCACCAGCGGTATAAAGCGTTTTGCCTTTTGCTACCACATCTTCAGGTGTTGAGTTTTCTGAAACTGGTAGCGAAGCGTAGTAAGCAGATAGGTCTGCGATATCTTCATCGCTCAGTGGCATTGCCATACCACTCATTACAGGATCGTAACGACCTTGTTTACCACCACTTGTCATGCCTAGCTTAAGTTCTTTTAACTGCTTCTCAAGATACTTAGCGTGTTGGCCTGCGAGTTTCGGGTACGTTGTTATTGCACTGTTGCCATCTGCTCCGTGACAGGCGACACAGGTTTGTGATTTTGCTTTACCAGCCTCAATATTACCTTGGGCCCATACTGAGCAACTGGCTAAAAGACTCAAAATTAGCGCTAATTTCTTCATGACATTCCATTATAATTATCAAGCTTCCAGTACCACGGAATGTGAACATACCGCGTACACTCATGGTACAATAGGCGACCTTATGCCGAGCACGGTTATTTTACACATTTTCACAAAAAAGTAATCAATCGACTACACAAAGTCGAGATGGAGTTAACAGTGAGCGTAAAAATTCATTACCAAAATACGCATTTCATCACCAGCGCACCCGATATTCGTCACCTACCGGAAGACGAAGGTGTCGAAATTGCGTTTGCAGGACGCTCAAACGCTGGTAAATCGAGTGCACTTAACCGTCTAACTAATCAAAAAAGCTTAGCCAAGACATCAAAGACACCTGGTCGTACGCAATTAATCAACCTTTTCAAAGTAGAAGAAGGTTGTCACATTGTCGATCTACCTGGATACGGTTTTGCTCAAGTACCGGTAGAGATGAAAAACAAATGGCAGAAATCTTTAGGTGAATACCTACAGAAACGCGAGTGCCTAAAAGGCTTAGTGGTTCTGATGGACATTCGTCATCCAATGAAAGATCTCGACCAGCAAATGATTTTCTGGGCCATCGATAGCCACATTCCTGTGCAAGTTTTGCTAACCAAAGCAGATAAACTAAAAAGTGGCGCACGCAAACAAACCCTGCTGAAAGTTCGCAAACAGGTGGAAACTTTCGGTGGCGACGTTTCCGTTGATGTGTTCTCTTCCCTTAAAGGATTAGGCGTTGATCAGCTGCGTGCAAAACTGGATACCTGGTTTGCACCGGCGCTCGCACACCTGATAGAAGAAGGCGAACTGGATACCCCAGCAAGCGACGAAGAATAATTAACAATATTTGTTAAATTTTTTCGACACGGCCCTACCATTTGGTGGGGCTTTTGTTTATCTGAGCTAAATAACAGGCAATAAAAATCCCCACCTTCCTGGCAGGGATAACGGGAGAGAAAAATTGGTAATTATTGTTATGTGACGAAGCATTGCTGAACTATCGGATGATTTCAATAGCTTAAAAAGCCGCCTAACTTTAGCTTTCGCTTAATTAACTCACAACCATAACCAATAAAGAAAATACAATTCAACAAGTTAGACAGAAACCTACCCACTTCCACGTCAACTTAGTTTCCTTCAAGAAAAAATCATAGTGTGATTGGCATAAATTTACAGACTGAATAGTTTGCGAGTTTTTGAAGAAAATTGGAGTGTAGCCAATAGGTTAAAGGTGGGAGAAATATAAAGACAAGTCGTTACCAACCCAACACATTGAACAAAAAGAAAAATTTTCTTTCGCCCAATAAAAAACGCCCCAGTCAAAAGCTGACTGGGGCGGCTGAATCAGCCTAATCCAATAACGTGAAACAAAAGGTCTGAAAGATAGAACATCTTACCTCTGTACCCTACGAGTATTAATGTACAACAATTGGTCAGAATTGCAAAGAATTTTTGTAGTTTTTTTTCATGAATTTTTTATTAAGCAACATCAAAATTAACTTTGTGCTAGCTTTTTTAATCGCAAAAAAAAGCCAGCGTTTGTGCGCTGGCTCATAATTAATTGGTTATTTTGGTCTAAAAGTGACTAATGAGCTTGATCCCAGTTATCACCGTGCCCTGCTTCTGCAACCAATGGTACTTTTAGCTCTGCTGCAGATTCCATCAATTTCTGTACTTTACTTTCAATTTCGGACAATGATGACTCTTCAACTTCAAAGACCAATTCATCGTGTACTTGCATTAACAACTTCACACGGCCATTGCCTTCTTCCTGAATCCACTGATCAACCAACAGCATCGCTTTCTTAATGATGTCCGCAGCCGTACCTTGCATCGGTGCGTTGATTGCCGCACGTTCAGAAGCTTTACGACGCATCCCGTTGCGCGATTTGATTTCTGGTAAATGCAAACGTCGACCAAAAATCGTTTCAACATAGCCCTTATCTGCAGCCGTGCTGCGCGTGTCTTCCATGTACTGCATAACGCCAGGGTAACGCTCAAAGTATTTATCCATGTAGGCTTGTGCTTCGCCGCGAGGGATACCAAGCTGCTTCGCCAAACCAAATGCACTCATGCCATAGATAAGCCCGAAGTTAACGGCTTTAGCACGGCGACGCTGCTCGCTCGATACTTGTTCAATATCCAGGCCCATAATTTCTGCCGCAGTTGCAGCGTGAATGTCTTTACCATCACGGAAGGCATCCAATAACGCTTGGTCGCCAGAAAGGTGCGCCATGATGCGCAGTTCGATTTGCGAGTAGTCGACCGCTAAGATTTTATGGCCAGCTGGTGCGACAAACGCTTGGCGAATACGACGGCCGGCTTCGTTACGAATTGGAATGTTTTGTAAGTTCGGATCGGTAGAAGATAGACGACCTGTTGCGGTTACTGCTTGATGGTAAGAAGTATGCACACGCCCTGTCGTTGGGTTGATCATCTTCGGCAGCTTGTCCGTGTACGTCGATTTAAGCTTCGCCAAACCACGGTATTCCAAAATCAATTTTGGCAGTGGGTAATCTAAGGCAAGCTCTTGCAGCACTTCTTCATTCGTCGATGGTGTACCTGATGGCGTTTTCTTCACCACCGGTAAACCCATTTTTTCAAATAGGATGGCTTGTAATTGCTTTGGCGAGTTCATGTTGAACTCTTGCTCTGCAATTTCATACGCTTTCTTTTCAAGCTCATCAAGGCGAGCGGTAATCTCGACCGACTGCGCACTCAGCTTCATTTCATCGATAAAGACCCCAGTGCGTTCAATGCGCGAAAGAACTGGCACCAACGGCATTTCAATCTCTTCGTAAACTGTCTTTAGGCTTTCATCCTGCTCGATATTCGCAAACAAGCGATTGTGCAGACGAAGGGTCACATCCGCATCTTCTGCCGCGTATGGCGATGCTTGTTCCAACTCGATTTGGTTAAACGTAAGCTGATTTTTGCCTTTACCTGCAATTTGCTCAAAAGAAATGCAACTATGCTGTAGGAAGCGCAGCGCCAAGCTGTCCATATCGTGTTTACCGCCGACACTGTTGTAAATGTACGATTCCAACATCGTGTCGTGCTTGATACCTTTTAGCTCAATGTCATAACGAGCCAATACAGACGCATCATACTTTAAGTTTTGACCAACTTTTGCTTTCGCTGCATCTTCAAGAATTGGCTTAAGCTGTTCTAGAACCCAATCACGATCAAGCTGTTCAGGTGCATCTAGGTAGTCATGTGCAACAGGCACATAAGCGGCAATGCCTTCATCGACAGCGAATGACAAACCAACCAGGTTCGCTAGCATGTAATCTAGGTTGTCGGTTTCCGTATCAAACGCAAACAACTCGGCCGTTTGAAGTTTGTCTAGCCACGCATTGAAGGTTTCTTCATCCAGAATCGTTTCATATTGGCTGCGGTCGATTGTCACTGCGGAAGTTTCCATCTCAGCATGAGAAGCAGAGGCTTGAGCAGAGCCAGCAAGCTCAACAGCTTCTACCGACCCAGAACCACCTTCAAGTAGTTCGTTCAACCAAGATTTAAACGTCAGTTGACCATACAGCTTCACTAGTTCGTCTTTATTTGGTTCCGCTTTCAGCAGTGATTCTGGCGTTTCTTCAAGTTCAACATCCAATTTAATGGTCGCGAGCTCGTACGACAGCATGGCATTTTCTTTGTTATCGATGAGCTTCTTCGCCATGGTTTTAGAACCACGGAAGCCAAGCGCAGCAATGTCATCGAGATTTTCATACAACTTCGTAAGACCACCAATACCTTGCAGTAGTGCAGTCGCTGTTTTGTCACCCACGCCTGGTACACCAGGGATGTTATCTACTTTATCGCCCATCAGCGCTAGGTAGTCGACGATTAACTCAGGTGGAATGCCAAACTTTTCAACCACACCTTCACGATCCATCACGACGTTCGTCATGGTGTTGATCAAGGTAATATTATCATCCACCAACTGCGCCATGTCTTTATCACCAGTACTGATCAATACAGGCATGCCTTTTTGTGATGCTTGATGCGCCAACGTACCAATGACGTCATCCGCTTCGACACCAGGAACACAGATCAGTGGTAAACCCATCGCGCGAATAACATTGTGCAATGGTTCAATTTGGCAACGCAGATCATCCGGCATTGGCGGACGATTAGCTTTGTATTCTGCATACATATCATCACGGAAGGTTTTTCCCTTCGCATCGAAAACCACCGCGATGCGCTCAGACGCAAACTGACGCATCATGCTGCGTAACATGTTCACGACACCGTAAACGGCATTAGTTGGAATTTCACCATTGCTCATGGTGCCCGGGTAGGCGTGAAAAGCGCGATATAGGTAAGAAGAGCCGTCGATAAGGATCAACGGATTTTCAGGAATACTTGCCATAATTGTCTGTATCCAATTCAGTACTTGAGAGATCTGCCTAGGATGCCATGACTGCTGATCCGAATCTATCTTGTTCGCTCGATCTAGGTCGCGTAAATTTTTCGATTTTATTCACGAAGACAATCCCACCCTGTGGATAACTCTGTTTATAGAAATTATCCACTGGTTATCCAATGATAGAAAACACAAAAAATACACACAGTAAGTTATTGTTTTTAAATATTTATTTTATAAAACGGCGAGAAGATCAACGATCCTTAAATGATCATCGCGTGTGGAAAAAATACGAATAGTGACGTCAAATAGAAATCGTAGAAAAGAAAAAAGCGACCCGAATGGGGTCGCCTAGCAGAAGTGGTAAAGCAAATTCTGTAAATAGAGCAGCTTAACCAAGAAGCTATAAATTACACTGGAAGCAATGTGAGCAATGTCGTGTCAAAAAGAATTCGTGCAAGTTCTCGGAAAAATGTTTCATCACTTCTCAACTTTCAGTTAATCAACTTCTGTTAATAAGTCATTCAACGTCCTTGTGAACTCTTCCTCATTCCCTAAGACAGGTTTAATAATAATGATTCTCATTTCGTAGTCAACAGTTAAATGAGAAAAAATCTCATTTATTTTCACATCGCTTTAATGAAATGAACTCGAGATTCACGAAGGTTGATTTTTTCTTCAAATTTTTCAATGATATAGCCATTTCTCAATAACAATCGAAGCATAGCAGGAAACTGATTTCGAGATTTCACTTTTAACGTGTTATAGCCTTGCTCAGCCGCCCAATCTTCTTGTGCTTCCAAAAGCAATTGTGCCACGCCTTCATTTCGAGCCTCAGGAACTACACCACCTAACCAGCTATAGAAAACACCATCCTCTAATTCGTAACCTATTTTGAAGCCGACAATCGTGCCATTTTTTTCTGCAACGAGGATTAAACTGTTTTTCTCTTCTAAACGTTGAGTCATGGAGTCTACCGTTTCTCCTTTCGAAAATTCGGTAACACGTGCCACAACTTGAAGTGCTTCTTCCAATGTGCCTTCACGAATCAGCATTGTCATTGTTCTCTTCTCCAAAATAAAAATACCCAAGCACCTTGGATTGTTACTGTTGTAATCCGCCTGAGGTTACTTGGGTATATACAGACGAACAACTCTTGTTGGTCTGGTGTTTCTCACTGAGCGATAATTACTCTTCAGTCGCTTCCGGAGTACGATTTAGGTGTTGAGCAGTTTGTGCATTCTCTTCTGCCAACCACTCAGCCACATCTTTCGCAAAGTACGTTAAGATGCCGTCAGCACCTGCACGTTTGAAGCACAGTAGTGATTCCATCACAATTTCGCGCTCTTTGAGCCAGCCATTCATGATCGCCGCTTTATGCATCGCGTACTCACCAGACACCTGATAAGCAAACGTCGGTACCTGAAGTTCGGTTTTAACTCGGCGAACTACATCTAAGTATGGCATACCAGGTTTAACCATCACCATGTCCGCACCTTCATTGATGTCTAGCGCCACTTCATGGATCGCTTCGTCAATGTTTGCTGGGTCCATTTGGTAGTTTTTCTTGTTGCCGCCTTTTAGATTTGAAGAAGAGCCAACCGCATCACGGAATGGTCCGTAGTAGCTCGACGCGTACTTAGCCGAGTAAGCCATGATTTGTGTATGAATGTAGCCCGCATTTTCTAATGCTTCGCGGATCTTACCAATACGGCCATCCATCATGTCTGAAGGCGCGACGACGTCAGCACCCGCTTCAGCGTGAGACAAAGCCTGCTTAACCAGTACTTCCGTGGTTTCATCATTCATTACGTAACCATCTTCATCGATGATGCCGTCTTGGCCGTGCGTCGTGAATGGGTCAAGTGCCACGTCTGTGATCACACCGATTTGAGGAATATGTTCTTTAAGCGCACGTACTGCTCGCTGAACCAAACCTTCTGGGTTGTAGGCTTCAGTAGCACATAAGCTTTTAGCGTCTTGGTTTACGACAGGGAAAAGCGCGATTGCTGGAACGCCTAGATTTGCAAGGTATTGTGCTTCTTCTAGCATTAAATCAATCGACAAACGCTCTACACCCGGCATGGACTCCACGCTCTCACGACGATCTTTACCCATAAGAATGAACATTGGGTAAATCAGATCATTAACAGAAAGTTGGTTCTCAGCCATCAAACGACGACTAAAATCGTGCTTACGTAAACGACGCATACGGCGTGCAGGGAATGGACCTTGAATTGATACAGACACCATTTTCTCCTTGTCTGGACGGTTATGATGATCAAATCATCTGGTGAACAAAATCATATCACTCTTGATGCATGTTGCGAGTGACAATCTGGAAAAAGGTAATGAAAAAAACTGAAAATGACCCAGCACTCACACTCAAGTATACTTCGAATACGAAACCAACCATGAAGCACAGAGAGTAACGATGATCGATACCCACGCGCACATCTATGCCAGCGAATTTGATAACGACCGCGATGAAGTAGTACAACGCGCCTTAGCGCAAGGCATTAATAAGATCCTGTTGCCAAACATCGATCTGGACTCTATTGAGCCCATGCTACAAACCGAAGCGGCATATCCTGACGTGTGCCACTCAATGATGGGACTCCATCCTTGCTATGTGGATAACAACGTTGAGCAAACGCTGGAAATCATCCGCGGCTGGTTTGAGAAACACAAGTTTATTGCGGTGGGCGAAATTGGTATCGACCTGTATTGGGACAAAACCTATCGCGCCGAGCAAGAGATGGCATTCGTGACTCAGCTAAACTGGGCAAAAGAGATGGATTTACCGGTCGTGATCCACACTCGTGATTCGATTGAAGAAACACTCACTTTGCTAAGACAAGAGCAAGATGGTCGTCTGCGTGGTGTATTCCACTGTTTTGGAGGCACTTTAGAAGAAGCGCAAGCAATCAATGAGCTAGGCTTCCACTTAGGCTTGGGTGGCGTATCGACCTTTAAGAATGGCGGGATGGATAAAGTCATTCCACATTTGGATATGCAGTGGGTCATTTTAGAAACCGATTGTCCATACTTAGCGCCTGTACCGCACCGTGGTAAGCGTAATGAACCAGCCTACACTTCTCTCGTTGCACAACGTGTTGCCGACTTGCGTGATGTCGATGTCGCAACTATCGATGTAATAACGACTGAAAATGCCAAAAAGCTGTTTAATATTTAATTCACGAAAATTGAAAAAAGCGACGAAATCAACGTCGCTTTTTTATTACCTAAACTATTGAATGAATGATTCAACCTATTGAAATAATAGAACAACCCACACAAAGTTATTGATAAACATAATAATTAACTAGCAACTCTACTTACCTCTCATATCGCCACTTTACTTCGTCTGTTTTGCAAAACTGTCGACAACTAGACATATTCTTTTTCTATACTGCTTTATGCCCATTAATTAGCACAAATGTAAAACAGCATGAATATGGAAGTTGAAGTGTGTACACATGGTGCTTACTTACAACGCGTACCGCGCAGTTTTTTTCAAAAGCTGCTGGGCATCAAGGAAGTATACGTATGCACAAAGTGTGGTTACGTCATGAAAGTTAAGTAATTAGCCCAAGAAACAAACCAACCGCAAAAAAAGCGGCTCAATTGAGCCGCTTTTTACATCTACAGTAAACTTATTCTTCGGTTTCAGCTTCTGCCTCTTCGCCTCGACGCGTATAAAAACGCGCAAAGAATAAACCGACTTCAAACAGTAAACACATCGGAATAGCGAGTAAGGTTTGCGAGATCATGTCTGGTGGCGTTAACACCATACCTACGACAAACGCCGCCACAATGATATAAGGCCGTTTCTGTCTTAGATCTTCTGGTGTGGTGGCCCCAGTCCAACACAACAAAATAATCGCAACAGGCACCTCGAATGCGATACCAAACGCCATAAATAGCGCCAGCACAAAGTCGAGATAACTCGAGATATCAGTTGCAAACTCTACCCCACCAAGAGAGATAGCGGTAAAGAAGCCAAACACCAATGGGAATACCACAAAGTAGGCAAATGCCACTCCACAGTAGAACAATAGCGAACTAGAGAACAGCAACGGCATGATCAAACGACGCTCATGTTTGTATAAGCCAGGAGCAACAAAGGCCCAAACTTGATACAAAATAAACGGCACCGCAATAAATACCGAAGCGATTAACGTCAACTTCAGTGGCGTGAAAAAGGGTGAAGCCACATCCGTAGCAATCATGGTTGCGCCTTCAGGTAGACGCTCTACTAAAGGTGCGGAAACAAACTCGTAAATGTGGTTAGAGAAATAAATTAGTCCGACAAACACCACCAACACTGCCAAAATTGAGCGCAGTAGTCGGTTGCGAAGCTCCAACAAATGACTAATTAAAGGTTGTGTCTGCTCGACGGTAGACATGGCAAACCTCTTATTAAAAACCAGATCAAAAAGGAGCTACCAATCACTAGTAGCTCCTCCTAATGAGACTATTCGGCTTTCTTATCTGCCGCTGTAACCTTGCTCTCTTCCGCTTTCTCTACCTTTTCTGCTGCTGGCTCTGTTTTTACAGGCTCAGCCTCTGAATCGGTGTTCTTTGCGTAAGGACGATTTACAGATTGCGCTGCCTTCTTCAATTCTTCGACTGAAGATTTCAACTCAGGAGACAAATCATCCATCCCCATTTGCTCTGCTTTGCGCAAGTTTTCTTGCAGCTCTTGGACTTTCAGCTCGTGTGACAATTCGTCTTTGACGCTATTTGCCATACTCTTAGCGGCACCGATAAAGCGAGACACGCTGCGAATAGCATGAGGCAAACGCTCCGGCCCAAGAACGACCAGACCAACAACAGATATTAATACCAGTTCCCAAAAACCGATATCAAACACGTTTTACGCCTGCTCTTTGTCTTTTTTCGTTTCAGGAGCAGCTTCTTTTTTCTGCTGCTCTTCTAGACTTTTTGGTTCGAAGTCTGCGTCTTTGTCATTTTTCGCAGGTTCATCTTCGCTCATCGCTTTTTTGAAGCCCTTAACGGCACCACCCAGATCGCCACCGATACCGCGTAGTTTCTTAGTTCCGAATAGCAATACAACAATTACAGCAATGATTAGAAGTTGCCAAACACTGATACCACCCATTCTCTTTACCTCGGGTCTTTAAATAAACAAAAATATTTCAAGAGTTTAACGTCTATTGACGATAAGCTCGCCAACTAAGCAGCCAAAATGTGACACCTGCGATACCGCTGGCCAACGAAAGCTGCTCAAAAGCATTGTTCACCAATATTGCCGAGCATACGACTAAAGTGGCGCCAACGCCAAATAAAAACTTTCCTGTCGCCTGCTGGCGCTTGCTCTGACGATACCCTTGGTAAAGCTGATCCATGCGTTGGTTCATCGCTTTACCTTGTTTCAGGCTATCGTAAAGCAGCTCTGGCAGTTCCGGTAACTTCTCCGCCCAAAATGGTGCGCGATCTTTAATCGCATTCACCAAAGCTTGCGGCCCAACTTGATTCATCATCCATTCTTCAAGGAATGGTTTTGCGGTCTCCCACAAATCAAGCTGAGGGTACAGCTGCCTACCAAGACCTTCCACGTACAGCAGCGTTTTTTGCAGCAATACAAGCTGTGGCTGAACCTCCATATTGAATCGACGTGCCGTGTTGAACAAATTCAACAGCACATGACCAAAGGAGATTTCGCACAGTGGCTTAGCAAAAATAGGCTCACACACAATACGAATCGCGAACTCAAACTCATCGACATTGGTATCGGCAGGCACCCATCCTGAATCCACATGTAACTCCGCCACTCGGCGGTAGTCTCGATTGAAAAACGCCAGGAAGTTTTCCGCCAGATAACGCTTGTCTTCACTATTAAGTGTACCAACGATTCCGCAATCTAGCCCGATCCACATTGGGTTCTCTGGATGTTCGGGTTTGACGAACACGTTCCCCGGATGCATATCGGCATGGAAGAAGCTGTCTCGGAACACCTGAGTGAAGAACACACTCACGCCGCGCTCCGCGAGCAATTTCATATTGGTGCCATTTGCTTTCAAGCCCTCAATATCAGAGACTTGAATGCCATATATTCGCTCAGAAACCATGACAGTTTCATTACTGAAGTCAGGAAAAACTTCAGGAACATACAATTCTTCGCTGCCTTCAAAGTTGCGGCGCAACTGAATGGCATTCGCCGCTTCACGTCGTAAGTCGAGTTCATCAAGCAATGTTTTCTCGTACTCACGTACAACTTCAACCGGTTTCAAACGACGTGCTTCAGGCATCGCTCCGGCGACTATACGCGCCATTCGGTGCATCAGTTTTAGATCTGAATCAATGACCGGGCGAATATCTGGGCGGATAACCTTTAATACCACTTCTTGGTTAGAGTCTTTTAAACGCGCAGTATGCACCTGAGCAATCGATGCTGACGCCAGTGGTTTGATATCAAACTCGGTAAACCAGTTTTCTAACGGACCACCTAATGCCTGCTCCATCTGCTTTTTTGCTAGCTCACCATCAAATGGCGCCACTTGGTCTTGAAGCAAAGCCAGGGGATCAGCAATGTGCGGAGGAAATAAGTCACGGCGCGTTGACATCATCTGACCGAACTTAATCCAAACTGGTCCCAGCTCTTGCAACGCTAAACGCAGGCGCTCACCGAGTGGTTTTTCTGGATGCTTGTTCTTAATCCAGAACAGGCTTTTGCGCAGTAATAACGGAGCTTTGGTCAGTTGGTGATCGGGAAGCAGCTCATCTAAGCCGTATTCCAGTTGTACTTTGGCGATGTGGTATAAACGCTTTAGTTCTGCTGGCGTCATGGTTTCTCCAATGCCGGCTTATCTGCATCCAGCTTATTCAGCAAAGCAGTCAAGCGAGCTTCAACGCGAGAAGCCTGGCTGCGAACCTCATCAACCTGGTCGCAAAAATACGCCACTTCTAGAGGAGCAGGTGCCAACTTCCACTCTTCAGTCACTACTTGCGCAAGATGACGCTGGTGTTTCTCTGCTTGAGACGCAAGAAAGTTGCCGATGTTTTTTGAACCTTGCACAAAGGTATGTGCGGCGACATCGCCAGTCACGCGAGACAACCACTCTTCAACATCTGGTTTGCAATCCACCATCAACTGAGAGAATTTCTGCGCCAATTGAATATCGCCTTCAAGCTCAAGTTTATCTTGTTTAATAAGGCGAGTGATGTTGGCCTGATCACGCAGCTCTGGCAACACGCTCAAGTTGAGCGATAAGTAGCAGTTTGGCTGTCCTTCATAATGACCGAGCACATCAATTTGCTGACTAAAAACAAACGTCAGTGTTTTATTGATCTCTTTCAGGTGAACTTGAATAACTTGACCTTTTAGACGCGCTAAACGACGGCCCAATGCAGGGTCGTCTTTGATCAGAGTATTCAGTGACGTTTCAATCACAGCGGTGATAAGTGGTTCAAATGGCATGCCGTTAACCCTTAGAATTTATAACCGCGATGCAAAGCCACAATACCACCAGTTAAGTTGTAGTATTTGGTGTTTTCAAAACCTGCGTCTTGCATCATGCCTTCCAGCGTTTCTTGGTCTGGATGCATACGGATTGACTCCGCTAGGTAGCGGTAACTCTCTGAGTCATTCGCAACTAGCTCACCGATTCTCGGCAATAAGTGGAATGAATATGCGTCGTATACTTTCGATAACGGCTCTAGCACTGGTTTCGAAAATTCTAGCACCAATAGACGGCCGCCTGGCTTCAATACGCGGAACATTGAACGAAGCGCTTTGTCTTTGTCAGTCACATTACGCAAACAAAAACTGATGGTGATGACATCAAAATAATCATCTGGGAACGGCAGTTCTTCTGCGTTGGCTTGAACGTAATGCACGTTACCCACAATTCCGTTATCGCGCAGTTTATCGCGACCAACGTTAAGCATTGAATTATTGATATCAGCAAGGATGACATGGCCTTCATCGCCAACAATGCGCGAGAATTTCGCCGTTAAATCACCCGTACCACCACCTAGGTCAAGAATACGTTGGCCAGGGCGAGCACCACTACAATCGATAGTGAAGCGCTTCCAAAGGCGGTGAATACCACCAGACATCAGGTCATTCATGATGTCGTATTTTGTTGCCACGGAGTGGAATACTTCGGCAACCTTAGTCACTTTTTCGTCTTTTGCCACTGTAGAGAAACCAAAGTGGGTGGTTTCATTCTCTAACGCTGTATTGGATTGCAAACTTGTGTCCGTCATTCTAATTCCTCTTAGGCAGCGCTCTCTCTCTGCGGGGCGTTTGCTGACAAATAAAATCGCCCACTGCACTGCGGGCGATTAGTTTACTTTATCCTCAGCCGGATGTCTTTCTACTAACGGGTCATTTTCTGAAAATGAATCACTCTGCGCTAACTGTGCGAGGTCAGAAGAAATTGGTCGTTTGATTTCAACCCCAAGGTGCTTAAAGCTTTCGGCTTGACGAATCACATTCCCGCGCCCTGTGGCAAGCTTGTTCATTGCGCCTTGATAGCTTTGATTCGCCTTATCCAGCGCACCGCCGAGCCCTTCCATGTCGTCCACAAACAATCGTAATTTGTCGTAGAGTTTTGTCGCGCGCTGCGCAATCATTTTGGCGTTTTCATTCTGGCGTTCATTGCGCCATAGATTATCAATGGTGCGCAGTGCCACCAGCAACGTTGTTGGGCTCACCAAAATGATGTTTTGCTCCATCGCTTCTTTGATCAAACTTGGATCGGCTTGAATCGCGACTTGGAACGCAGGCTCAACCGGAATAAACATCAGCACATAGTCCAAACTCTGAATACCTTTGAGTTTGTGGTAGTCCTTCATACTTAAACCCTTAATGTGAGTACGCAGTGCGGCTAAGTGCGCACTCAAAGCCTGGTCTCGCTCGGCATCAGTTTCGGCGTTGAAATAGCGTTCATAGGCGACTAGCGCCATTTTGGAATCCACAACCACTTGTTTGTTTTGTGGGAGATGAACAATCACATCAGGTTGGTAGCGCTTGCCTGCTTCATTTTGCAAATTCACCTGAGTCTGATATTCGTGCCCTTCACGCAGTCCCGACTCGGCAAGCACCCTCGCGAGCACCACTTCACCCCAATTACCTTGCTGCTTGTTGTCCCCTTTCAACGCTTGGGTCAAGTTAACCGCTTCGCGCGTCATTTGCTCATTCAAACGTTGCAGGTTTTTGAGCTCATGCACTAAGGTATGGCGCTCTTTAGCTTCTTGGCTAAAGCTGTCATTAACGTGCTTTTTGAATCCTTCTAGCTGCTCTCGGAGCGGTGACAACAAACCTTCCAAACTCTGACGGTTTTGCAAGTCGACCTTCGCGGTTTTTTCTTCAAACAGTTGGTTGGCCAAGTGCTCAAATTGCTGTTTCAGGCGCGCTTCCGCTTGCTCTAGAATTTGCAGTTTTTCGGCATTGGCTTGGTTGATTTGCTCATGACGTGCTTGCTGCTCACGCAGTTGCGTTTCTAGACGTGATTTGTGCTCACGCATCTGACCAAGCTCATCAAAGTATTGCTGGCGCTCTTGCTTTACAGCCTCGAAGTAACGCAGTTTTTCCATTGCGGCCATCAGCTTTCCGTGTGTTTGGCGTACTTCAAACGCGGCTTTATCGCGCTCATCATCTAATTCATCCAACTCTTGCTGGGCATTGGCAAGGCTTTGTTTAACCTGTTCAAGCTGCTGTTGGTGAAGCTGCTTTTCTGAAACAAGTTGTTGTTCGAGAAGCTGAGTTTGGGTGATAAAACGCTGTTTCACCCACCAACCGACGGCGACACCACTAAGCGTGGCAGCGCAAAGAGAAGAGAGAATGAGAGATTGGTACTCAAGAATCCATTGCATAATAGCGAGTTAGCCTGTGTTTTGTATCTATAACAATGGTATTTAGACACTGGATAAATGTCCAGTTTGTTGGATGAAAAATCCTCGCATACACTAGGCCTTCCTATAATATTCTTTCTTCCGCTCAAATGAACCAGACCGAGCGGCACATCATCACGCAGAGGCATCATGAACGAGCGTCGCGCCCTAGGATTTGGGCTCTCAGCAGTATTACTTTGGTCTACCGTTGCAACCGCATTTAAACTCACGTTGGCAGAATTTACGCCAATCCAAATGCTGTGCATTGCCAGTATCGTCTCTGCGATTGCGCTGACGATAATCTGTGGTGTGCAAGGCAAGTTGGGCCAGTTAAGTGCCACCTTCCTCTCAAATCCTTGGTATTACCTACTGCTTGGGTTGATTAACCCCTTGGCGTATTACGTCATTCTCTTTAAAGCGTATGACTTGCTGCCTGCATCCCAAGCCCAAGCGATCAACTACAGCTGGGCCATTACCTTGACGCTAATGGCTGCTGTTTTCTTAGGGCAGAAGATCCGTGCTAAAGATTGGCTCGCTTGCGGTTTTAGCTATGTAGGCGTGATTGTGATTGCCACACAAGGCAATGTTCTCGGCATGCAATTCGAGAGCCCGTTGGGCGTGGGACTGGCGCTGCTATCGACACTGTTGTGGGCTGGTTACTGGATTTTAAACACCAAAAATAAGGCCGACCCTGTGGTTGGTGTATTACTTGGTTTTTTGGTCGCTATTCCATTTGCCATTGGTTTAAGTATTTATGAAGGTGCGAGCTGGCAGGCAATCTCAATTAAAGGCTGGGCAGCGGTGACGTATGTCGGGCTATTTGAAATGGGGATCACTTTCGTCCTATGGCTGAGCGCCCTCAAATCGACGCAAAACACAGCCCGCATCAGTAATCTGATCTTTGCTTCGCCATTCATCTCACTGATGCTATTGGCAACCATCATTGGTGAAGAAATTCATCCATCAACCTTGATTGGTTTAATACTGATCATCAGTGGATTAGTGGTCCAACAAGTATCGTGGGGTAAAAAAAACAAAGCCATGAGCACTTCTCAATGATGAACAAAAAACCTCAATAAACGATGCAATGAGTTGGATAAAAAAGAGATATAGCTAACAGTTTAATGATAGAAAGCGCCTTACGCTGCTGGGAATTACCTAAGCGTTGGATACGATACCAACACGGCCCAATAGCTTAAGCTAGATTCTAATACCACTATCTTTGGGCGCTTCAGGACACGTTATTAATTATGTTTCGCTTCGCTATTCCTTCGCCTTTGATGGCAGACTGGCAACAGGCTCTGCAACAATGCTGTGATGCTACTCAAGCTCAGGGACAACTTTATACTCTGAGCGATACCCAGCAGTGGCTATCAACTGAGGTGTCCACCTCGGTTCAAAATCATTGCGCTATCGTCGAAGTGGTAGTGCAAGTTGCCGCTCAATTTACACCGACAGACTTGACGATAAGCCACATATCCTTTGGACAGCAAACCTTGAGCATAGGTCCGATTTGGCTACCAAATGGCGATCTGTTTGCCGTATTAGCGCTGACTCACCCTGACGATCAAATCACAGTAGTCTCTGCTTGGCTGAGTGCATTAGTGGGACGAATGAGCTTTGATGTCAGCTCACACTACCAGCAAGAACGAACACGCCATCAAACTGCAGCGACCACACCATTACCGACGCTGCAAGAGTTTATCGACTGTCTTGAAGACCATATTTGGATAAAAGGCATGGATGGTCTTTATTCGATGACCAATCGAAGCGTAGAAAATGCGTGGCAAAAGACCAACAGTGAGATCATCGGCAAAGATGATTTCGCACTATTTAGCCACGAGCGAGCAGAGAAGTTCATTGAGGCCGATAACTTGGTCGTGGCGACAGGCACGCTGAACATCGTCGAAGAATGCCGCCAAATTGATGAAAACAATAACCCAACTTGGCTAGAAACCATTAAGTCTCCTGTCCGTGATAATGACGGAAACTTAATTGGCATTCTGGGCATGACGCGCAACATCACACGCCGGAAAATGGTCGAAACACAACTCTCATTGGCGTCCAAAATTTTTAATAACTCACAAGAAGGCATGGTCATTACTGATCGCAATGCCAACATCATTGATGTAAACACAGCCTTTACTCAAATCACCGGCTATCGCTCTGAAGAGGTGATTGGAAAGAACCCCAGAATTCTGCGCTCAGGTCATCATGACCAAGGCTTCTATAAACAGTTGTGGCATCAACTCGAAACCAAAGGTCAATGGAAAGGCGAGTTCATCAACCGAAAGAAAGATGGCAGCATTTACCCGCAGTTAGCGACCATTAGTGCCGTAATGGACGATAAAAATCATCTCATTAACTACATCTGTGTATTTGAAGATATTTCCGTGCGTAAAGCGCACGAAGAAAAACTGCAGCGCATGGCCTTTTATGATCCGTTAACGAATCTGCCTAATCGCACCCATTTACTTAGCTTGCTTGAGCAACACATTGAAACCGGGCACAAGAACCAACAGACGTTTGCCACCCTATTTCTAGATATCGACCATTTCAAACACATCAACGATAGCATGGGTCACTTTTGTGGTGATCAGTTGCTGTCTAAGTTGGCTATCCGTCTGCAAGATATTCTTCACTTAAATGCGCATGTGGCTCGCATTGGCGGCGATGAGTTCGTGATCATTTTGCCGGACGTCCACAGTGATGTGGCTTTGCTGGAAACCGTCGGCGATATTCTCAGCGTTTTCCAACAACCGTTCGACTTGGCAAATCACGACTCACTGCGCGTCTCGACCAGTATTGGCATAGCCTTATACCCAAGAGACGGCCAAGACAGCGAAACCTTACTCAAAAACGCAGATACAGCAATGTACTTAGCGAAGAAAAATGGGCGCAACGGCTACGCATTTTACTCACCAGATTTAACCGATAAATCGGTATCCCATGTGCGCATTCAATCTGCTTTGCATCAAGCGATAGAAAAACAGCAACTTCGATTAGAGTTCCAGCCACAATATAACTTGGAGCAACATGCGATTGTTGGCGTTGAAACCTTATTACGCTGGCAGCACCCCGAATTTGGCCTTGTACCACCAGCCGACTTTATTCCAATTGCAGAAAAAACGGGGCTTATCCAAAGCATTGGCGAGTGGGTCTTGCTACACGCTTGTCAGCAAGGAAATGCTTGGCTGAAACAAGGCATTGAGTTTGGCAGAATTGCGGTTAATGTGTCGGCATTACAGCTTCAGCAGTCGAATTTCATTCAGAGATTGAGCGATATCCTCAATCAAACCGGTTTTCCTGCTCAACGGCTGGATTTGGAGATAACCGAGAGCTTTTTACTGATCGACCCTCAACAAGCCATTGCGTCGTTAAATCAACTAAGAGGGTTAGGCATCGAGATTTCTCTGGATGATTTCGGCACAGGCTATTCGTCTTTGTCTTATTTGAAAGGTTTACCCATCAATAAGCTGAAAATTGATCGTTCGTTTGTCAGTGATGTACCCAGCAATAGCGATAGCAATGCGATTGTGAATGCGATTATCGCCATGGGCAAAACACTGTCATTGAAAGTCGTAGCGGAAGGAATAGAAACTCAGGAGCAAGCCGATTACTTGTTCGAAAAAGGCTGTGTTTACGGTCAAGGGTATCTTTTTAGCCGACCAGTAAGTGCGGAAAAACTTTTTCGTTGAGCCAGCTTGTCGCCCAAGTCATTCTCGTGGAGCCATATCCTCGGGGATGGTTTGGCTTGGTTGACTTTGAGTTGATTGACACAGCTCCAGACGCTCAACCAAAATATTAATGCAGACCAATAGCGGTACACCGATTAAGAGCCCCATACCGCCCCAAAGCCAACCCCAGAACACGAGCCAAACGAAGATCACTAACGGATTTAAGTTGAACCTTTTCCCTAATAACGTTGGCGTGACAAACTGGCTTTCAATCAAGTTGATCAACAAATAGATAGACACCACAGTGAGCATAAAACTGACCGACTCCAACTGCAGATAAGCCACAAAACCGAAACTCACCATGGAGATGACTGGGCCGAGATACGGCGCAAAATTCATCACGCCAGCAAACGCGCCCCACAAGAACGGATCCTCAAGGCCTAAAACAAAAAACACCGCCCCAACACTCAACCCAAGTCCCGCATTCACTAACGTGATAGTGCCAATGTATCGAGATAGGTCTTTCTGTAGTGCTTTGACCAGTTCAATCGCTTGGCGCTGCTTGGCAAACCCATGCAAGTACGACACTGACTTTCGAAATAAGCTGCGTCCATGATTGAGCATAAAATACACCATAAACAGCACGATCATCGCTTGTGTCAAAATGGTCGGCGTCGTGGTCGCGAGTGTCTTCACCAAAGAAAATACGGTGTTGTTCCCGACTTCATCCATACCCATATCGCTGGCAATATTCAGCGGCGTATTAAGGTGATCCGCCGAGGCTTGAGTCACTTCACTCACTTCTTGCGACACATTTTTCACGATACTGGGTAGTTCAGACCACCACTGCTTGGCAGGCTCCGACATGGCAGCAAGGCCAATAATTGAAGCACCAACCAAGAATGACAGAGTCACCACGACGGTAATCGCGCGCGGTAAACCTTTGTCTTCAAGATAGTTAATGAAAGGACTGCATAACAGAGAAATAAAGGTACTAAGCACAATAGGTAACAAGATTGGCTTAGCAAAATACAGCCCAGGAACGAGCAATAAGACAAGAAGGGTTGCACCAATCGCGGTGTTGGCAGGGATGTTCAATTTCGCTGTCATAAAAAGGCTCAAGGTCGGTAGGAATCATTATCGGCGAAAGCCGTTATTGGGGTTGCTCGACTTCTGTTTCTGTCGCGGTCTCTTCTGTCGAAGCAGTAGTGCCTGCTTGTGGTTCAGCATTTCGCTCTTGTTCTACGCCCGACTGGTTAGAAGACGCTGCCATAACTGGCTTGGCAAGCGAATCCGTCAGTTCGGAGACACTACTCGCCAATAGCCCCATGGAAGAGATAGAGGAAGTCAGTCGAGACAATCGACCCGCTTTGGCAGCGGTAACGGCAACGACAGCACTAATACCTAGCGTCGTCCAAGGATTTTCTTTCACAAACTTCTTAGTGGTAAACGTGAACATTTCCATCGACAAGCAGCATTGCTCTAAAGATGCCTTACCTTCCATCCGCTTGATTCGCATGGCTCGATTGAGCTTTTGTAGCGAGCGCATCCCACCCCTCCTGCAACTGTTCTGTCGTATTTTTGAATCCAAGGAAACCAACTAAACGCTTCTGCCACCAAGCTAAAGACAGTAATGCCAAACCTAAGGACGCAATAAATACGCCCACGGCAACATACACGTTAGCGGTCAGCTGATAAGCCACCACACCAGAGGCAAGGCACAAACTGAACACGAACAATACCGACAATAAGGTAAAAACAATGGTGCACAGCAAAATCTGTCGCGCTGCGGACGCATTAATTTTCACCTCCAAGAGGAACAAATCCAACGTTGAACCCGACCACGCTTTCAGCGATTGAGTCAATTGGTCAAGTTGTGAAAGAATACTGCTCAATCCATTGATGGTTTGTTGGATATCCTGCTCTTGTGCCCCACTTGGGGCTCGACCGCTGTCTGCTGCGGCCGAGCCTGGTTGCTGGTTGGTGACTTGTCCGGAGTTATTCATTGGAACCCTCGCCTTCTGTTATGTGGCTTAATTCGTTGGACCGTGATTATTTGATCAGCTTCGAAACCGCCCAACCCGCAAGGAAGGCACAACCAATGCTCAGCAATGGACGCTCCTTGATAACGTTCTCTGCCGACTTGGTCGCCTGCTGAACGTGTTCCGCGCCCACATCAAATTTCTCTTTAGCTTGGTCTTTCATTGCGCCGACGGCTTCCGTCGTGGCTTGCTCCGCTAAGTGATATGCTTCTTCTAACTGCTCTTGAGGTTTTACTGTGCTTTCTTTTGTTGTAGCCATAACTAGCCTCCGTTGATGAGTTGAGTAGTAAATCAAGTGAAACAACTTTTGAACTCACTTACTCACAACAAAGCCATATCCGTGCCAAAACTATAAGCAGCTGTTTTTATTTGATTTTTATTTTGTTTCACGACAAACCCTTATCTGTACGTGTAATTCTTTCCAGACTTCCCCAACATTCTTGTAATTTTTTCTTAGCACCACGTCTGCAACCCTCCAATTCTTGCGCAATAAACTCATAACCAATTGATTAATAGAAAAATAACATTCATTGGCATACAACCTGCAACTAAAGATGAAACATCTGTGTTTGTTCCCCATACGTACAAACACTCCCATCACCAACCAAATCAGGAGTGAGATATGAAAAATGAAAATATCGCCTCAATCATTGAGCTTATCGAGAGCGGAAATGACATTTACAACAAGGCCATTGAGAACATTGACAACACTTCTTTGAATAATGTGTTGGTAGAACTGCTTAGAGTACGTGAGCGAGCGGTGCTTGAGCTTACTCCCTACACATTGGCAAATAACCAGGAAGACTCTGCCGACGACACTCCGGTTTCCTACACCATTAAAGCGCGTGAGGTATACAGCGATGTGATGAAGGAGGTGTCTTCTGACAAAGAGTCCATGTATTTGGAACAGCTCGAAGGTGTTGAAAGCAAGGTGCTCAAAGAGATCGAAAACCTAATTACTAGCCACCCAGAGCAAGCGGATAATTCGGTTCTACTGAAAGTTCGCAGTGATATCAAAAGCTGTAAAGAAAAGCTCAGCAGCATCAGCCTTATCAGCTGATCCTTAGTGGTCGCCTTTGCAAGCAAGCGCTGGCAGAGAAAATGGCCAACTCGTTTTGGCCATTTCTGATAAGACCACAGGCACCTCAATACAACCAAAACTAGAAAACACTAAACCGAGTAATCAACACGGTAGTCATAAATAAAGAGGTCAGTATGACATTGGATAATAATCGAGTAAGGGAGCTACTCGTAAAAATGACACACCATCGCCAAACGTGTTTGCCTCTCGTTAATCCGCAATCGCATATGACACTCGCAAGAGCGGCGTATCGATTCGTTAAAATAGAAAAAGTGATGATCAAAAAGATGGCGAAGTTGTTCTTCGACCAAGATGGTGAACAATTCATTGCAGAAAATGCCACCGAATACGGCGTTGCCGAATTAGGTAATTACAAAGAAATGCATTTCATGAACAAGTTGTTGTTAGATGATTTAAAAGCGCTACTCAGAGCCATTGACGACACCAACTTAACGGCGCTTGTTTCTTACTGGTTAGCTGCTTTACAAGTCGAAAACGATGAAATTGAAAAGCACTTACCCCAAGGTGAGTAGTCATACTCACCCCCTTCTTCCTTTCACTGCGAGAACGATAAATAGACGCTCTCTCAGATACAAAAAATGCCGATATAAAAAAGCCGCTGCACCTACGCAGCGACCTTATTGGTTCCCTCGAAACCACGACTAAACCGGTAAACAAAGGCACGCTATAGGGCACTAGGCAAATAGCGCGTTATCCACCGCTTATCTGTTTTAAAGCTAAGCCGATTTACTTCTCCCGCTTGGGACAAATACATTCAACGATTTTGGACGAAGCTTAATCGCTAATTGCTCATCAGAATAAAGCTCACCATCAATCACATACTCAATCGGTTTGTTCGCAGAAATAGTGACATTCTGAGCCGTCGCGTATTGAAAATGAGTCGATTCCTCCTGCGCACCTACGCTGGTTAATGTCAGATCAGACAATGCGATGAGGCGTCCGCCTAAAGATTCGGTGTTATCTAAATACGTGATATGCAGCTTGCCATCGTCAGGCTGCGGAGCACCGCCACCTTGCGCGAGCAACGTACTAAAAGGAGCGATGTTCGCAACGACAAAGCTATGAACTTCTAGCGTTTGTGATCCATTTTCGCGGTTTCCATCTTCAAATGGCGCATCCATCGCAACAGTCAACGTCTGCGTCTCTTCCGCCACCACCGCGTTAAAAAAGCCCGTTAAGTAGGCCAATTGTCCAAAGGTGTTTTTCTCTTCTCGCTGCGCATGCTCGATCATTTTCTGCTCTAGGCCAATACCTAGGACTAACAATATAAGCCTCTGATTACACTCAGCCGTATCAATAAGTTGGCAGTGACCTGCTAGCAATGCTTCACACGCTTTTTCGACTGGTGAGAATTTTGCGCCAACTCCATAGAGCACATGACATAACGCATTGGCGGTTCCGAGCGGAACAATACCGAGTTTGATATCGGTACCTACCAGCTGGCTCGCCACTTCCGTCACTGTGCCATCGCCACCCGCTACGATAATTTGCTTAGCACCACTTTCTTTTGCCTGTTGTGTTAGCTGCTCAGCGCTGAGATTTGTGGTGGTTTGATGAATACTCAAGCGATATTTTTTGGTTAGTTCACGAATCAAGTGCTGTTCGTTTTCCTCCCATTTGCCGCCACCTGCAACAGGGTTAACCACCATCCAAGTGGACTTATCCAGACCCAGTACGCCTTTTTCACTTATCGCTCGTAACGTTTTGATCTGCAATTTATTCAATCTCGCGGTACTACGCACGTCATTGATTTTTTTCATCACAGATTCAACCGTCAGCGACGGATCTTTGCTCAGTAGATACGCCGCAACAACAAACACCGAACGACCGCGCCCTAACGCACAATGCACAACCACAGCTCGTGAGCACGAGATTTGCGTATCAATCCAGTTAATCGCATGACGCAAGCGTTCCAATGTTGGGGCTTTGTGGTCAAGTACCGGAATCGAAAGGTAATGAAACTGCTTGTCGGTCATCGCACTTTCAAGCCCAGCAAATTCTGCGGTGACATCGACAATACAAGAGATGTCATTGGATTCGAGAAAATCTAAGTCACTCTGAAATAGCCGACGGGAGAGGTATAAATTATCGCTGACTTTTTGGATCGGAGGCACGGTATCGCGCCGTCTTTCCCAGGCATTATACGCTCTAGCGCCCAGCAAAAAGGGGATGAATGCCCAGCGGATCCACCTGACAATCTTGCCGTCTTGGTTTTTTCTAAAAATGGAGGGAATGTCGAAAACGTAGGCTACGCTGACTAATGCTAAAGAAAGAGATACCCACAAGAACAACAGGCTAACCATGATTTGGGGAATATAAATAGCGGCCAATAAACTGATCAGAGCGCCAAGAATATAATATTTGATGATAAACATTCGCTCTCCTTGCCTTCAGCGAGTGCGCTTTTTTAGTGAAAGTGAGAATAAGCTGGTTTTAGTTTAGGCTAATTAGCTTGGTAAACGCTTTGATTGGGCCCCTTCTCGTGCCGAAATGGCACGAAAAGGACCAATACTCCACCTAACTAGCCATTTCTTCGACGTAGCTATCCGCTAGTTTCATTTTCTGCTGATCGGTCATCACCTTACCGGCCAATTGGAAAAAACGATGCTCTTCTTCTTCGAGGTGGTGCAATACTTTGTGACGCAAAGTTTTCATGAGGTTGAGCCATCCTGGCGAGCTCATGTCGGTTGCATCAAGCTGTGCAATCACTTTATCAATCTCGTGGTGCTCTGCGATGCCATGACGAGTAAGATCGATGGTTTTATCACTCTCGATTAAAGGCGCGTAGAAAAAGCGCTCTTCTGCGGCGGCGTGCTGTTCGAGTTCATCCTTAAGATTGTGATAAAACTCTTCGCGTGCAGGGGAATCTCCAGACGTTTCCATCAGAGCATCGAGTAAAAGGCGTTGCTTTTCATGACTCTCTTTTAGTACATCAAATATGTTTTTCATCTTTGACTCCTCATCTGATTGTAAACACTTGGGATAAAAGGAAGGGCGGTGATTGACCGCCCTTCTCTTACATTGCTGTGAACAAAAAGCTGACCTGACTCGACTAACAATCTTGGTCTTCTGCGTTCAAGTTCTCTTTAATATTTTCACACTCATCTTCAATCGCATTTTGAGTTTCTTCGGCGGCTTCATCTATCTTCTTGCCTGCCTGTTCCATTGGCCCTTCTTCACTACAAGCAGCCAGTGCGAACACCAAACCAAATACTGCGGCGATACGGTAAATTAATGACGTAAGTCGCATGAAATCTCCTATCTATTTACGTTTTTTCTTCCTAGCAGAACAATCACTATTGATACAATTAATGACAATAGGAATAGGTAAAATATCACTTGCGCGATAGAGGCCGCCGCCCCTGCAATACCAGTAAAACCTAGTAGTGCAGAAACCAGTGCCAAAGCCAGAAAAATAAACATCCAACGAACCATAGTGTTACCTCCTAATAAAATTGGGTTAGGTCACTCGGCTCGTTATTATTGAACCACTTCTAGCTTATCAATCACCTTATTTACATCATTGGTATTATTTGCAATTGAAAGTGCAAGATCATGCTCCGCATCTGAATTAACCTTACCTGCCAACGTTACCGTTTTACGTTCCGTCGTTACATCAATGTCCGTACCACTTACATTGGTATCCATCAGTAGGCGCGTTTTAACTATAGTCGTGATTTTAGAGTCGGTCAGTGTGGCTAATGCCTCTGAATCGGTTTCTTTCTTACCTTCATTCACCACTGACAATTCGTTATTTACTTCTTTCACACCATCAAGACCTGTTACAAGCTCTTCGGCAAGCGATTTTTCAAGGTCATTGTTTACCGAACCAGAAAGGGTAACTACCTGATTTTCAACATCGGTGTTGATATCAAAAGAGTTAAGGTTACTGTTTAGCAGCAGCGTCGTTTCAGCTTTACCATCTAGCCAAGCGTCCATGGATTCTTTTTCCCATTTATCACTCGCTAAGACTGCTGTAGATGAAGTAGCAAGAACTGACGTAAGTACAATTTTAGCTGCGATGTTATTCATGGTAATTCTCCTTTATTGACGTTGTATTTCCATAGGAGCAAACCATGTGCCAAGTTTGTAACTTGTTATTTTTAAAGGAATAATAAAAACAAGAGATAAAAATAAGACGAACAAGAAAATATAAGCATGAATTATTTACACAGAAGAAATGTAATTTTTAATCGTTAATAATTTCGCAATCAATTACATAATACGCCAATAAAAGATGAGACATTATTTCTTCGACTTCACTTAATCGCAGAATTATTATTTAATAATGTGAGACACCCGAATAAAGAAGCAATATTTATCAGAATTATTACTGATATATACCAAGAGAGGATCAACAAAATTAAAATAGCCTACAGACCCTTAAATCTCTGCTGACAATATTTTGTCTTGTGCACTTAGAATAATCCACGTACATTGTTTCTGTCATAGTAAAGAGGACATTTCTATGTCGTTGCCAAGCCTGTTTCTACGAATACAAGACCCGACACTTAAAGATGCTATCGCCTCTTGCCAGGAACTGAACAAATTTCGTCTGCATAATACCGATGCCGCAGATGGTTGGATTGAAGATTTCCTACAACTCAAACCGGAAGTTGCGATTGTTGAAGTCGCCCACTTTACTAGCGCAGATTACCAGCGCCTTTCTAATATCGAAGACATCTACGATATGGACTTGATCATCATTAGCTCTGGTGCTCCAAACGAAAATTTGGATAAGCTAATGAACTTAGGTGCAATTTTTCACTACAGAAAACCCGTCGATATTGCCATTTTGACGGACACCCTAAGCGAAGTCAGCCAGTACTATCAGCAAAAACAAGATCAAGGACGTAAAGTGTCCACTAGCGATCTCGACCAATTTGGCCTTTTGGTGGGGTCCTCATCGCCAATGCATCAGCTCTATCGCATGATCCGACGCGTCGCAAAAACAGAAGCCAACGTCCTCATTGTCGGTGAAAGCGGCTCGGGTAAAGAGTTAGTCGCACAGACCATTCATTTAGCTAGCGATCGCAAGCAACAACCCTTTATCGCGATTAACTGTGGTGCGATTAGCCCAGAGTTGGTCGATAGTGAACTGTTTGGCCATGAAAAAGGCGCCTTTACCGGAGCGAATAAAACTCACCAAGGTGTATTTAAACAGGCAGAAGGCGGCACGCTGTTTTTAGATGAAATCACCGAGATGCCTATCGAGCATCAAGTGAAGCTATTGCGTGTGTTGGAAACCGGAGAGTATCGCCCAGTAGGTAGTAATACGGTGCATATCGCCAACACTCGCATCATTGCCGCCACCAACCGTGATCCTAAAGTCGCCATTGAAGAGCAGTTCCTGCGTGAAGATCTGTTTTTCCGTTTATCGCACTTCCCATTAACGATACCGCCACTGCGAGAGCGAGGCGGTGACATCGTCGGTCTGGCTAAGCACTTTATCGCGCACCGCAACGCAAATGAGGCTAAAACCAAAACCATTCTTGATTCTGCCATCCAAAAAATCGCCGTGCACGATTGGCCAGGTAATGTCCGTGAGCTCAAACACACGATCGAGCGCGCGTTTATTTTGGCTGATGACACCATCCGAGATGAACACCTGATCTTCGATACGCCACCATTGGAAACAGGCACCAGCATCGAAGACCTTGTTCCAGCGGGCGTTTCGCTAGAAGAGCTAGAAAAAGCCGCCATTCTCAATACGCTTGAAGAGAATCAAGGCAATAAAACGGAATCTGCGCAAGAGTTAGGCATTAGCGTTAAAACGCTCTACAACAAACTCGAAAAGTATCAAGACGAGTAACTCGCTGTGGGAATACAAAAAAGAGCACGGAATACGATTCAGTGCTCTTTTTTTATCTTATCTTTTATGCGGATGTGTAGCGTTTGATTACACCCACTGACCCGCGACAAAGCCGCTCGACCAGCACCACTGAAAATTGTAGCCCCCTAACCAGCCAGTCACGTCCATGACTTCACCAATGAAGTACAGCCCTTTAATGTCTTTGCATTCCATGGTTTTCGAAGATAAGTGATCGGTATCCACACCGCCTAGTGTCACTTCCGCGGTTCGGTAACCTTCAGTGCCATTAGGGGCGATATCCCAATGTTCTAAGCGCGCCACAATCGCCGCAAGCTCCTTTTGATTGAACTGCTTTAGCGGTTTATCGACCAGCTCTTTACGTTCAATCAAGACTTCAACCAAGCGCTTTGGTAGCACTTTAGCGAGCGTATTTTTGAGCGACTGATTCGGATGCTTTTCACGGCTGCGTTCTAATAACTCGGCAACATCATCGTTTGGCACCAGATTAATCGACACCTTTTGCCCCGCTCGCCAGAATGATGAAATCTGTAAAACGGCTGGGCCAGATAAACCACGATGTGTGAACAACAGGGCTTCTTTGAACATGGTGCCATCTTCAGCTGTAATTTCCGCAGGTACCGCGATACCAGATAACTCAGCAAAGTCTTCTTTGTCTTCTTTATGCAACGTAAATGGCACCAGCCCTGCCGTAGTTGGGATAACTCGAAGACCAAATTGTTCCGCGACTTTATAACCAAATGGTGTCGCCCCCAGTTTTGGCATCGACAAGCCACCGGTTGCGATAACTAAAGACTCACACTCGACAATCTCAGTGCCAGCATGCAAACGAAAGCCTTCATCGATTTTCTCAATTGAGTGAACATCGCATTGGTAACGCTGCTCGATATTCGGCATGTCACACTCAGCCAACAGCATCTTCACGATGTCTTTCGCCGTAAACGCATCGACACAAAACAGCTGACCGTGATCGCGCTCTTCAAATTCAATACCATGCTTACACACCATCGAGATAAAATCCCAGTTAGTGTATTGAGAAAGCGCCGACTTAACGAAATGCGGGTTTTGGCATAGGTAGTTGCTGGCTGAAACATCGTAGTTAGTGAAGTTACAACGGCCACCGCCTGAGATAAGGATTTTACGTCCTGGCTTTTTAGCATGATCGAGCACCAAAACACGACGGCCTCGCTTGCCGGCTTCTGCAGCACACATCAAACCCGCTGCGCCTGCGCCAATTACAACAACATCAAATTTCTTACTCATCGGTAGCTCTTAGACTGATTGGTATCGAATCGAAATAAAAAAGGATGTGCACATTGCACATCCTTGCTTTCTAGGCGCGACATTCTACCGACAAATCTCGAAGGGGAAAAGCGCTTAAACGGTAAGCGCTATGCATGCCCGTACAATCCTAGGAGATTAACTCGCTAGATTATTGATTCTTTAAAGAATGAAGGCCGCGAGTAGGGTAACACCGAGCAAAGCGGTCGATAAAACAAATAGCTCACGCACCCTTTCGCACTTACCAGTAAAAATCTCATCGTGGTGATGGTGATATTCTTTACTTTTGATGTAGTGGAACAAACGCACCTGTTTGGTGACATTTCCATGGGTGGTAAAAAAGCCATTGCCATCAACTTGCTGATATAACAACGGATGCGCTTCACGCATGATGTAAATTAGAGAACGAAGAGCGGTGAGATACCGGATCATGTTGACTCCAGTTACCACCATTAGCGCAAATAAGATTGTGTCTCCACTGATCATCTTTTCCTCCCTACATCTTCAACAATGCTCAAGAGAAAAAGACGATCAATGCTTCGTCTTTACCCGCTACTTATAGCGTCAAAAAACGCATTTACGCAGCTGGAGCATCCATGATTGAAGATGAACCTTCTTTCGCCATTTGTGCTAGATCTTTGTCGATGAAGAACAATGCTTTACCATCTTCACCTACCAATTCGATCTTATCTAAAATCCCTTTAAACAACTTCTCTTCTTCGTGCTGTTCAGACACGTACCACTGTAGGAAGTTAAACGTTGAGTAGTCTTGGCTAGTAAATGCAACATGTGCCAATTTATTGATTTTTTCCGTGATCATTTGCTCATGTTCGAAGGTCTCGCGGAAAACATCACCTAAGCTAGCAAAATCATGCTTTGGTGCATCAATAGCGCCCAAAATTGGCATTGAGCCAGTTTCACTTACGTAGGTGAATAGGCGTTGCATGTGCTCCATTTCTTCTACGGCGTGAGCGCGTAAAAATTCAGCCGCACCTTCAAAACCTTTGTCTTCACACCAAGCACTCATTTGTAAGTATAGATTGGATGAGAAAAATTCTAGGTTAATTTGCTCATTCAATTGTTCGACCATAGTTTGAGACAGCATGTTAACTCCTATTAATGTGCATGCAATATACCCAAGTAACCTCGAGATAAACGACGCCGCGAGATTGACTTGCTCTACATCAGAGGCAAGGTTTTACTTGAACTATAGTCAGTAACGGAGCGCTGAACTCCGCATCTCAAAGTCACTTGGGTATAACGCCACTATAACATGATTACTGAGACAAGACTTTGTACCTACGACACTGATATGAGATCACTTCAGCAAATTTTTTTGGGGGTTAGTGCTAATCTAAAACTATGACCTTACAAGGAGATAGCAATATGAGTTACAAACACATACTTGTGGCAGTCGACCTGTCAGACGACAGTAAAGTGTTGATTAAAAAAGCCGTATCACTGGCTAAACCTCTGGATGCGAAAGTCTCTTTTATTCACATCGACGTGAACTACGCAGAGCTCTACACCGGGCTTATCGACATCAATATGGCAGAAGCGCAACATCAAGCGATGGAAGCGTCGCGCACACAATTGGCGAATTTCGCAGAATATGCGCAATACCCAATAGCCCATACGTTGGTCGGTAGTGGCGATTTGAGTAATGAGCTGTGCGATACCATTCAAGATTACAGTATCGACTTGGTGGTTTGTGGTCATCACCAAGATTTCTGGAGCAAGATTCTGTCTTCGACTCGACAACTGATTAACTGCTCTCCAGTCGATATGCTGGTCGTACCGCTAAAAGACTGATTGGCGCGACGTTAAAACTTGGTTAGACTGCGGGCACATTTGTTGTTGATAAAGATTCTCATCCATGGCTTATCTATCCGCAGTTACCCTACTTTGGGCATTCTCATTTAGCCTGATCGGCGTTTACCTCGCTGGTCAGGTTGATTCTTGGTTCTCGGTGTTCATGCGCGTGGCACTGGCGAGTCTGGTTTTCATTCCCTTTTTAAAATTCCGTGGCGTTAGCAAATCCCTAATCGCGAAACTGATGACGGTCGGTGGCTTTCAGCTTGGTCTGATGTACTGCTTCTACTACCAATCTTTTTTGCTCCTTTCCGTGCCAGAAGTATTGCTGTTCACCGTATTCACACCCATTTACGTCACGCTGATCTATGACTTCTTGAAAGGTCGCTTTTCACCTTGGTATTTGGTTACCGCGGCGATTGCTGTATTTGGCGCAGCCTGGATTAAGTTTGCAGGCATTAATGAAGACTTCCTGCTGGGCTTTTTGGTCGTACAAGGAGCAAACCTCTGTTTTGCCATTGGTCAGGTAGGCTACAAATACATCATGGAAAGTGAGCCGGTTGATTTGCCACAACACACCGTGTTTGGTTACTTCTACTTAGGTGCGCTTTGTGTAGCAACCGTGGCTTTCGCTCTGATGGGCAACCTCGACAAACTACCCACCACCGCAACGCAATGGGGCATTCTGACGTACCTTGGTTTAATTGCTTCCGGTTTTGGTTACTTCGCGTGGAACAAAGGCGCAACCATGGTAAACGCAGGAGCACTTGCAGTAATGAACAACGCGTTAGTGCCAGCAGGTTTGATTGTGAACATTGTGATTTGGAACCGCGATGTTGATGTCATGCGACTCGCCATTGGCGGTGCGATCATCATGCTATCGCTATGGATTAACGAAACCTGGGTGAAAAAGCGCGTCGAAATGAGCTACGCCAAGAAGTAAAGCGACCGCTCCCAACACACATACCGACAATAAAAAACGCTCTCCAACTGGAGAGCGTTTTTTTGGATTAGATTAATGCACTTTGACTTGCGAGCTTGTGCTCATCAACGCATTAGGTGGCGTTGATAGCAACACCTCTAGCTTGGCATTGCGCGCTTCAAGCTTGCGCTGACGCTTAAGTAACTTTTGTTGTTTTTTCGCTACTTTTAACAACTTCTTCTGCTGCTTATAATGCTTTTTCAGTGCTTTTTTCGCTTTCTTAAGCGATTTTTTATCCGCTAAATCAAACCATACTGGTGCGTCGGTTCTTACTGGCTCCAGGGATTTTTCGGCTTGCTTTTTCTCTTTCACGCGCTCAACAACACGCTTCACAATCGCTGCTTTTTCGTTGCTTTGTTTTGTTGTCACAGGAATCGGTTGTACTGGCAGCGCTTCAGCCAATAAGCCACATGATTGTTGCTCGTTCAATGGCTTGTCTTGGCATTTTTGCGGCGGAATAGCGGCTGGCTTACACAGGGTATCTTTGGCCGCTGAAGAACGTGCGCAAGAGCGACAAACAAACTTTGGTGCGACAACTAAACGATGGATGTCGCCAAGCTCCGCCGCGATTTGTTTACGACTCATTTTACATAAGCGTTTAGCCATTCTACTACTCCAGCTTCCCAATAATCGACCGCATCACAACAAGTGAAATAATAATAATTCTTAGTTAGATATACAGTCAGGGAGGAGAATTAGCAAGAGAAAACTATCAGTAACGATTCAGAAAGAGAGGCTTTATCACAGCACGATACACCGTACTGTGACAAGAAAAGTTGAGCGGTCAGGAAGTTATGCCATTGAGGCTTTAACATAGACATCAAAGCGATTTTTTTTGGTTTCAATCGCCATGGTCGGCTTTTGCTCGTTCAACCAGTTTGCATAGTCTGGGCGCTTCACCACCACGCGTTTTGTGGCTAACGCCATGGCAGGATCTAGCAAACCATCGGCGTCCAAATCGGCGCCAACCAACGATTGGAAAACGCGCATCTCTTTTTTTACGAGCGCCGATTTCTTCTTGTTTTCTGGGTGCGGATACATAGGGTCGAGATACACCACATCTGGCTGAACAAAGTCTTCATCTTGTGCCAGCTGTTCCAATGCATCATGACTGGAGGCATGGATCAGCGACATACGCTCTGATACCCAAGTTCCAATTTCAGGGTCTTGTTTCGCACGCGCTAACCCGTCATCCAGCAACGCTGCGACTACCGGGTGTCGCTCCACCATCTGTACCTTACAGCCGAGCGAAGCCAAAACGAATGCGTCACGTCCCAGCCCCGCCGTGCCGTCTAGAACGGTTGGCGTTGCCCCTTTGTTCAAACCTGCGGCTTTTGCGATGGCTTGGCCCTTACCACCACCAAATTTTCGGCGATGCCCCACTGCGCCACCAATTAAATCGACAAAAATAGCGCCCAACTTTGGCTCATCCACTTTACGCAGCTCTAAACGCTCGGTGGTCAACACCAAAGCAAAATCGCTCTCGTCAGTGTGAGAAAGCTGCCAGCGCGCAGCCAGTTCATCCAGATGAGGTTGTTGAGACGGGTCTTCACAGATCAATTGCAGTTGCAAAAGGAGGCTCCAATAAAAAATCGCGGTAACTGGCGCTGAGTGTATACCTAAGTTACCTCTCAATGCTAGGTTGAGCTTGATATGACAAGACTACTCAGCCGTCAGTCGCTCAACTAACTCAGAAAGCGGTTGAGGATGCCCAATACCGTAGCCTTGGCCATAATCCACACCAAGATCGATCAAATGCTGCATGACTTGTTCGTTTTCGACAAACTCCGCCACCGTCACTTTGCCTAGCTGTTTTGCCAGATCATTGATCGAGCGAACCATCACACGGTCCATTTCATTTACGTTGATATCTCGCACGAAAAGACCATCAATTTTCACGATATCAACGGGAAGTTTCTTTAAGTAACCAAATGAAGACAAGCCCGAGCCGAAATCATCCAATGCAATCATGCAACCCAACGCTTTGAGCTTGGTGAAGAGCTCAATGGCTTGCTCAAGATTACTCATCGCTGCTGTCTCGGTGATTTCTAGACAGATTTTTTCACACGGCATGGACGAACGTTCCAATCGCTCCAATAAGAAATCGATAAACTCTTGATTCCCCATAGATTGACCTGAAAGGTTTATCGAACAACGACCGAGTTTTTCAACCACCTCCGGGCGTTGCTCAAACCATTCTAGCGTTTGAGTAATGACCTGTTTATCAATCCAATGCGCAATGTTGTAGCGCTCGGAAGCCGGAATAAACAGTGCAGGAGAAACATAATCACCATATCCATTGCGAATGCGCACTAAAATCTCAAAATACATCTGAGCATCGTGCTGTTGTAAGCTTTTGATCGGTTGAGCAAACAACTCTAAACGCTGATTCGACAATGCCTCATGCACCAAATTGACGCTCTGCATTTCCATCTGGCGACGTTGTAGCTCTTCGTTATCTAAGCTGAACAGATTGTAGCGGTTACGGCCTTGCTCCTTGGCGGCATGACACGCAGAGTCCGCTTGAGCGTGCACCATTTGCGGCGTCTCTGCCGTATGATCGATGATACGAATACCAATAGAACAACTGATGAACAAGCGTGTATCTTCCCAAATAAAGAGATGTTCACTCAACGTCGAGATGATCAGTTTAGCGATATTAATCGCGCCGTATTCGTCGCAATCTTTGAGTAGTACCGCAAACTCATCGCCTCCCATTCGAGCCAAGATGGAATTGTATGGCAACACTTCCTCTAACATGCTGGCACAAAATTGAATCGCCGCGTCACCCGCATCATGCCCAACCGTATCATTGAGGACTTTTAGCTGATCTAAGTCGAGGTACAGCATGGCGTGGACGCGACGATGGCTGTCCACCTCACGCAGTGCGGTCTTGAGCTCTAGTTCAAAGTGGTTTCGGTTATAAGTCCCTGTCAGTAAGTCATAGCGCGCTTGATATTCCAGTTTCTCGGAAAGCTGTTTAGTTTCTGTAATATCTTCGCCCACAATCAACAGCTGATCAGATTCACTCAGTGGACGAATGTTCTCGCGTACCCAAACACGATGACCGTTTGCATGGCGATACTCGACTTCACGTCGCCAGACCCCATGCACCTGTTGATTGGGTTGCAATAGCACTTGGCGAGGAAACAGTACCTTGTCATCAAAATAAAACTCCCTTAGGCGGTGTCCGAGCATGTCCATCGGTTTGTAGCCAAGGAGTAGCTGAGCAAATCGATTCACTTCTTGAATGCGGTTATTGCTGTCGAGTGTCACCATCATGACGGGCTGTTGCTCATAATAGTTACGCAGGGTTGATTCGCGTTGATAGAGCTTATCTTCCATCAACTTACGACTAGTGATATCGCGCGCTTCAAACAAGTATTGCTTTTGATTTCCTACTTGCTGAGAAAAAGGCTTGAGTGAAATTTCCAACACCAATGTACCGTGCTCTTTACTCCAAATTTCAGCCTCAAACGTCGACACTTGATGGTGAGGCGCGTGGAAATACGCCTCAAGCAACGCTTGTGCTTTCTCACTCCAATTGGGATGAAACCAAAGTGGTCGGTCTAAACGCAGCCCTTGGTGATACAGCAAAGATTGCAGGTGATCGTTGCCCGATTTAAGTACACCGTTGGCATCCAAAATGCCCATATACTGCATGCTCTGATCAAAAATCGACTCTAAGATGGCTTGGCTTTCTCGCGCGGCACTCTCGCTGCGACGCATCCGCTGTAAATAGTAACCCATCAACAAAATGACCACCGACATCACCACAAACAGGCTACCAAACAAGCGAATTTCTTTGGCAAAACGCTCAGAAAACTTCATCGGTTTATTAAAAAATACCGCAGAGACCTCTTGCTCAGCACCCAGCCCCCAGCGCACTACAGCTTGATAATCGAGCTTGATTTCAGAATCACTTTTCTTCACGGCTGGCAGAGCTTGGTCAGGGTTATCCAACACAAACTCAAGTATCTCAGCACTCTCTATGCCATGCCGATAACCACTTTGGATCACGCCACCAACCGCACCGTGCCCTAAGCCAATGTCGTGCACCATAAACAGCGGCGCATTTGAGGCTCTGTTAACGCCAATCCAGTCACGTTCACTGCCAACCACACCCTGTTTATCTCGGTAATAAGTCCAAAACAAGACGACTTTATCTTTATTCAGCTTCGCCACTTGTTGCTTTAAGTCAATGATACTATCGGGAATAACTTGCACGATTTTGTCGCGATATTGCGGATGTTCATGTACAAAATCGTCGATTTGATAGCGTAATACCTCTCCCGTTACGGAATGGTCACTGACAATAAGAATTTGGGTGTAATCAGGGTGTAGTCGCTCTATGAGGGCTAAATTTGCCTCCAAATCGACATCTTCTGTTACTCCTGTTGCGTTCAGAGATTGGTGCAAAGAAGGATGATAATTGTTGATGCCGTTAAATATAACCGGAGTGTCTTTGATGATTGGCGCCAAACGCTGCATCAGTTCAAGCGCGTTGTTATCACTCACTAAAATGGCATCGAATCGTTCTTTGCTCAATTTCGTACGATATAAGGATTCAAGCTGAGCGAAAAACTGCTCACTCTGGTTACGTTTCGAGTCTAAATAGAGCACACGCATATCCAGCGATCGATCACCCAATTGCTGCTCGATACCTCGCTGTATGGAATCCGTCCAGAAAAAACCTTGATGATAGGAGTGCACGACCAAAACTTTCGGATCTGAGGCCGCGGCAAACGCGCTCCAACATAGCGCGACAATAACCAGAAAACGCTGCACATTATCTCCATAGCTCGGAGTTAACCCGCAGTTACTCCTGCCAAACCTTGTGAATCCTATCCGCTATGAGTATAAAAGGGAGGTAAAACTCTATCCCTAACGGAAATAATAGTATGAATGCGAGCCTGCCGAAACTCGACGACCTTGACCGCGCAATATTAAAAACACTGATGGCTGACGCCAGAACGCCCTACGCAGAAATGGCAAAGCAGTTCGATGTCAGCCCTGCCACTATCCATGTGCGTATTGAGAAGATGAAATCGGCTGACATCATCGAAGGAACGGAGGTGATCGTAAATACCAAAAAGCTCGGCTACGATGTGTGCTGCTTCATTGGTATTAACCTAAACGCAGCTCGCGATTACCATTCCGCGCTAGAAAAACTCAACGCGCTCGACGAAGTCGTTGAAGCTTACTACACCACGGGCGCGTATAACATATTCGTCAAATTGATGTGCAAATCGATTGAAGAACTGCAATTTGTGCTGATTGATAAGCTGCAAGCCATTGATGAGGTTCAGTCTACGGAAACATTGATATCGCTGCAGAACCCAATTAACCGCAGTGTGAATCCGTGAATTTTTTATAAAAAATGGACAAAAAAGGCCAACCGAATGGTTGGCCTTAGTATTTTTGGAAAGACAGCGTGCGCTTACGCTGCAATACCAGAATGGCGCAATAGCGCATCAATTTGTGGTTCACGACCACGGAAGCGCTTAAACAGCTCCATTGGCTCTTCACTGCCACCCATTTCTAAGATGTTGTTCAGGAAGCTTTGACCCGTTTCTTTGTTGAAGATACCTTCTTCTTCAAAGCGAGAATACGCGTCTGACGACAGCACTTCCGCCCACAGATAGCTGTAGTAACCCGCGCTGTAACCACCAGCGAAGATGTGACCGAAGCTGTGCGAGAAGCGCGCCCACTCAACTGCTGGAACCACCGCAACTTTCTCTTTCACTTTCGCCAGCGTTTCTAAAACGCGTGCACCCACTTCTGGGTCGTATTCGGTGTGCAGAGTAAAGTCGAACAAACCGAATTCTAGCTGACGCAAAATACCCATCGCCGACTGGAAGTTTTTCGCCGCGAGCATCTTATCTAGCATCACTTTTGGCAACGGCTCGCCTGTCTCATAGTGACCAGAAATGAACGCCAGTGCGTCTTCTTCCCAACACCAGTTTTCCAGGAACTGACTTGGCAATTCAACCGCATCCCAAGGTACGCCATTAATGCCTGATACCGCGCCAGTTTCTACTTGCGTCAGCATGTGGTGGATTCCATGACCAAACTCATGGAATAGCGTCACAACTTCATCGTGCGTGAACAGTGCTGGCTTGTCGCCCACTGGACGGTTGAAGTTACACGTTAGGTACGCCACCGGCGTTTGCAGTTCACCAGAGAGCGTAATACGACGACCACGACAATCGTCCATCCACGCGCCGCCACGTTTGTGTTCACGTGCATAGAGATCTAGGTAGAAACTGCCACGGAGTGTGCCTTCAGCATCAAAGATATCGAAAAAGCGCACAGATTCGTGCCAAGTGTCTACGCCTTCGCGCTCGGTAACGGTCATGCCAAACACGCGGTTTAGCACTTCAAACAGACCGCTCACGACTTTTGACTCTGGGAAGTATGGGCGCAGCTCTTCGTCCGAGATTTGGAACAAGTGCTGTTTTTGCTTCTCGCTGTAGTAAGCGATATCCCACACGTTCAGCTCTTCAACGCCAAATTCGCTCTTAGTAAACTGACGCAACTCTTCAATTTCGCGCTCACCCTGCGGTTTCGCACGTGTCGCTAAGTCATTTAGGAAGCCAAGCACTTGAGCCGGAGTTTCTGCCATTTTCGTCGCCAACGACTTCTCACTGAAGGTGTTGAAGCCCAGCATACGTGCGATTTCATGACGCAGTTTTAGCTGCTCAGTAATGATTTCTGAGTTGTCCCATTTGCCTGCGTTTGGACCACGATCAGAAGCGCGCGTCACGTACGCTTCGTACACTTCTTTACGCAACTCTTGGTTGTCGCAGTACGTCATGACAGGTAGGTAAGATGGGATATCCAGCGTGATCAGGTAGCCATCGAGCTCTTTTGCTTCTGCAGCGGCTTTTGCTGCTGCCAACGCCGATTCTGGCATACCCGCGAGGTCTTTCTCATCCGTGATGTGCTTGGTCCAACCCATGGTGGCATCCAGCACATTGTTGGAGAATTTAGAGCTCAGCTCAGACATGCGTTTGCTGATCTCGCCGTAACGGTGCTGCTCGTCTGATGGCAAGCCAATGCCCGATAATTCGAAGTCACGTAGCGCATCGGTGATGGTTTTCTGCTGGGCACGCGTTAGCGTTGCAAATTCTTCGCTCGCTTTGATGGTCTTGTACGCTTCGTACAGGCCTTTGTGCTGACCAACCCAAGTGCCGTATTCCGACAAAATTGGTAGGCAGCTTTCGTACGCTTCACGCAGAGCTTCGCTGTTCACCACAGAGTTCATGTGGCCAACTGGCGACCAAATGCGGCTCAGACGGTCATCAATTTCTTCTAGAGGAGCAATCACATTTTCCCAAGTTGGGTTGGTGTTGTCTTTTAGCACCTCTTCAACTTTGGCGCGACAATCTGCAATCGCCTGCTCGACAGCAGGTTTAATGTGTTCTGGTTTGATTTGCGAAAACGGAGGTAGGTCCGTAAACGTTAGAAGTGGATTAGACATGAATAATTCCTTTTGTGTTTTGGCTCTATGACTGCCCATAAAATAGGCGGACCCAATGCACAAGTAAGCCGACAACATGGATTGGGGGAGCTCCGTTCCCTTTCTCTATGCTGCGATGACCGGATGATCAACGAGAGCTTGCTCTGTCCTTGAGTCTTATTCTGCCTAAGTGGCAGAGCACTCTATTGGAGCACTGCGATCCCACTTAGGTTCAATATGTTTAGTAAGTATGGGTGACTTAAAGAGATTTCAATAGTGAGCGCATTTTAAGTCGTGCAAAATCAAACGGAGATTCTGCATCTGCAAGGATGTTGGGTATAATACCCTCAACACAGCGAAAATTTATTGTATCTGAAATCACAGACCACACTCAGCCAAAGAGTGTTTCGAGAGTTTAATTTGTTAAGTTACCGCCACAGCTTCCACGCTGGCAACCATGCCGACGTGGTCAAACACATCGTTCAAAGCCTCATTCTTGATGCGCTGAAACAAAAAGATAAGCCATTCGTTTATCACGATACCCACTCGGGTGTGGGCCGTTACGATCTGACTCACGAATGGTCTGAGAAAACGGGCGAATACAAACAAGGCATCGCGCGTATTTGGGATAACCCAAACATTCCTGAAGACATCAAAAGCTACATCGATGCCATCAAAGCACTCAACAACGGCGATAAGCTGCGCTACTACCCAGGCTCACCGCGTGTGGCGCGTGCGCAAATCCGCCCACAAGACCGCATGGTACTGACAGAGCTGCACCCAGCCGATCATCCATTGCTGGAACAAGAATTCCATCGCGACCGCCAAGTCAGCATCTACAAAGAAGATGGCTTTAAGCGTCTAAAAGGCAGCCTACCACCGCAAGAACGTCGTGGCTTGGTACTGATTGACCCGCCATACGAGCTAGCTAAAGAGTACCGCGATGTGGTGCAAGCGATTTACCAAAGCCACAAACGTTGGGCAACCGGTATCTACGCGATTTGGTACCCAGTGGTAAACCGTCACGACATCGAAGACATGATTGAAGGTCTAGAGAGCCTCGGCATTCGTAAGATTCTGCAAATCGAATTGGGTGTCGCACCCGATACCAACGAGCGCGGCATGACGGCATCCGGCATGATTGTGATTAACCCACCGTGGAAACTGGAAAGCCAGATGAAAGAAATTCTGCCATTCCTGCAAGACGCGATCGCACCAGCCACCGGCCACTGGAAAGTGGACTGGATTGTGCCAGAGTAAGCACTTCTGCACCGAAACCTCTCAGCGCAACGACATTCTCGTTGCGCTTTTTTATGCTCTCAACCCCGCCGTCTGATCGCGCTTATTCTTCTTTTTATACCTCTCATCGCTATTTGTCATAAGCAATGTCACTTTTTCCCATTTAGGAATTCGTTACATTCGATTTATGATAGTGGGATAACGGTGGCATTGAGTTCAGGCAAGGTCATCCCAATCTATCTATGTACCAGATAAAATTTATAAGCTCTTGGAGAAAGTAATGGCGACTCATTTTGACTATATCTGTATCGGTGGCGGCAGTGGCGGCATCGCATCTGCAAACCGTGCGGCGATGTACGGCGCGAAAGTTGCGCTAATCGAAGCTCAAGATCTCGGTGGTACCTGTGTCAACGTAGGTTGTGTACCGAAGAAAGTGATGTGGCACGGCGCACAAATCGCAGAAGCAATGAACCTGTACGCAGAAGATTACGGTTTTGATGTCGACGTGAAAGGTTTCGACTGGAGCAAACTGGTTGAGAGCCGTCAGGCGTACATTGGTCGTATTCACCAATCTTACGATCGCGTTCTTGGCAACAACAAAGTAAACGTAATTAAAGGCTTTGCTAAGTTTGTTGACGAGAAAACCGTAGAAGTAAACGGTGAACATTATACTGCGGATCACATCCTAATCGCGGTTGGTGGTCGTCCTACTATTCCAAACATTCCAGGCGCTGAATACGGCATCGATTCAAACGGCTTCTTCGACCTAGCAGAGCAACCAAAACGCGTTGCGGTTGTCGGCGCTGGCTACATCGCAGTTGAAATTGCTGGCGTACTGCACGCACTAGGTACAGAAACGCACCTGTTCGTACGTAAAGAGTCACCACTGCGTAGCTTCGATCCAATGATCATCGATACGTTGGTTGAAGTAATGGAAGCAGAAGGCCCAACACTGCATACCCATTCTGTACCAAAAGAAGTGGTAAAAGAAGCCGATGGCAGCCTAACTCTGCACCTAGAAAACGGTGAGAGCCAAAACGTTGACCAACTGATTTGGGCAATCGGTCGTCACCCAGCAACTGACGCAATCAACCTAGCGTCAACTGGCGTTGCAACGAACGAAAAAGGCTACATTAAGGTAGACGAATACCAAGAAACCAACGTGAAAGGCATCTACTGTGTGGGTGACATCATGGAAGGCGGTATCGAGCTAACACCAGTAGCAGTGAAAGCGGGTCGTCAACTTTCTGAGCGTTTGTTCAACAATAAACCAAACGCGAAGATGGACTACGATTTGGTTCCAACTGTGGTATTTAGCCACCCACCAATCGGCACTATCGGTCTTACAACGCAAGAAGCGGAAGAGAAGTACGGCAAAGACAACATCAAAGTCTACACATCTGGCTTTACTGCGATGTACACCGCCGTTACTAAGCACCGTCAACCATGTAAGATGAAGCTTGTATGTGCGGGTGAAGAAGAAACGGTTGTTGGTCTACACGGCATCGGTTTCACGGTAGATGAAATGATCCAAGGCTTCGGCGTAGCAATGAAGATGGGCGCAACCAAAGCAGACTTCGACTCGGTTGTGGCTATCCACCCAACGGGCTCAGAAGAGTTCGTAACGATGCGTTAATTGCGCGCTAATCGCATTGCTGATTTCAGCGAATCATTTGAAAAGGTCACCTTAGGGTGACCTTTTTTTGTTAGCCCATGCTTAACTCGCATTCTCCAATAACGTGCGAATAAACTCGGCTTTGATAGCACTCTCCTGCTTACCGTCATGAATCAGACATAAGTCTGCACGCAGTGATTCTTTCAGCTTGATAAAACGAATCCCATGCCAATGATGCTGAGAAAACGTCGACGGCACCAACGTCACGGTATTGCTGTTTGCCACATACGCCATCAAGGTGCTTGGCTCCACCACTTGTTTGCCAATATGGGGTGAAAAGCCTTCTTGCAGACAGGCATTGATGATGAAGTTTGCCGAGGCAGAATTCGCCAAACTCATAAACGCAAACTCACACGCCCTTAAATCTTGGAGCTGCAGCAAAGATTTGCTGGCTAACTCATGTTGCTCCGACACCGCCACCACAAACACATCTTTGCCCAAAGATACCGACTGATACGGATAAATGTTGAGTGCATCGGCAAAACGCACAATGCCTACATCGATTTTCTTCTCGCTCAGATGTTTCTTTTGCGTCTCTGGGTTGAGGTCAAAAATGTCGGCGTGATAAGAGTCATGCTCAGCATGGAAGTGCTGTAACAGACGATCAAATCCGCCCCAAAATGCGCTACTTACCACACCAACTCGCAGGATATTTCTCTGGTTCAAACCCACTTGCTGCACTTGATTGAGTGAGACATCCAAGGTCTGAAAAATCAGTTGGCATTTGGACTCCAACAATCGTCCGGCCTCCGTCAGCATGACGTTTCTTGAATCACGCTCAAACAGTTTGACGTTAAGCACCTCTTCCAACTCTTTGATGCGATTGCTCAATGGCGAATTGGTGATATTGAGATTCTCGGCCGCCTTAGTGAAATGCTTGGTTTGTGCGACCTCGTAAAAGTAACGCAGCATCTTCAGCGTCACGCGATCAAATGGTTCTGACTTCATACATTGAGTCCTAGCGAATTTCATCATCCTCTTTTTAAGGATGATAGTAGCGAATAAAGCAAAGATAACCAGCGCAGAAAGTCACACAATGGAATCAACACAACCAGAAGGTGACTAACATGAATCACGATCCAGTAATCGGTGCGCTACAAACCATTCGCGAACGCAAACCAAACTTCCAACCTAAAGCGGCGTTTATTTTAGGCTCTGGCTTAGGCGTATTGGCAGACGAACTACAAGACAAAGTGGTCATTCCATACGAAGAGCTCGAAGGCTTTCCGGTTAGCACCGTGCAAGGCCACTCTGGTGAGTTGGTGCTTGGTACCATGGGCGGCGTAGACGTAGTGTGCATGAAAGGTCGCGGTCACTACTACGAACACGGTTCAATGAAGGTCATGACCACGCCCGTACGCACCTTTAAAAAGCTGGGCTGTGAGTTTTTACTCGTCACCAACGCGGCAGGCTCACTTCGCCCTGAACGCATTGATGTCGGTTCTCTGGTGGTATTTCATGATCACATTAATACCATGCCTGAATCGCCAATGATCGGTCCGAATGATGAAGAGTACGGCCCGAGGTTCTTCAGCCTCGCCAATGCGTACGACAAAGACCTACGCTCAGAAGCGTTTGAAGTCGGCAAAGCCAATGGTATTCAACTGAATGAAGGTGTGTTTGTCTCTTACACAGGCCCCAATTTTGAGACCGCAGCCGAAATCCGCATGATGCAAATCATCGGTGGTGATGTGGTGGGCATGTCGGTCGTGCCAGAAGTGATTTCTGCGGCGCATTGCGGCTTACCCGTATTGGCAGTGTGTGCGATCACCAACATGGCAGAAGGCTTGGGAGATGTAGAATTGTCTCACGCCCAAACATTGAAGTGCGCGAAGCTAGCCGAAGCAGATTTCATTCGCTTTATTAAGCGCTTTATGAAGCATCACTTCTAAAGCCGTTTCATTCCAAAAAGCAAAAGGGTCATCAAATAACTTGATGACCCTTTTCCGTATCACTTTTTCTAACGTTCGGGGTATTTCGGAGCCGTTTGTGCGTTTTACTTAACTGCGCGAACCAATTCAGCAATGCCTTCCCAATCGCCGTTGTCCATCATTGCGGTTGGCACCATCCAAGTACCGCCACAAGCCACAACCGATTTCAGCGCTAGGTAATCTTCCACGTTGGATGGGCTTACGCCACCTGTTGGCATGAATTCCACTGGGTAAACCGCCGTGAGTGCTTTCAGCATGCTTACGCCGCCTGATGGCTCAGCAGGGAAGAACTTCAACGTACGCAGACCCATCTCCATCGCTTGCTCAACCAAGCTTGGGTTGTTTACACCCGGTACGATAGTCACGCCACGTTGCTGACAGTATTTCACTGTGGTTGGGTTGAAGCCTGGGCTAACGATAAAGTCCACGCCCGCTTCGATTGCGATATCCACTTGTTCTGTGGTCAGAACGGTGCCCGCGCCAATCAACAGTTCTGGGTACGCTTCACGCATGATGCGAATCGACTCCGCCGCCGCTTCGGTGCGGAATGTCACTTCCGCACATGGTAAACCGTTTTCTACCAACACTTTTGCCAGTGGCAGAGCGTGTGCTACGTCGTTGATTGCGATAACTGGGACGATTTTGATTTCTCTTAATCGTTGTTCAAGTGTTGTCATGGGGAACCTCTAAAGAATAAAGCTTAATGTTGCGACGATAATAAACGCGATACCACCAAGTAACGTTTCCATTACCGTCCAAGTTTTTAATGTGGTTTTCTCATCCATCTCAAGGAGACGAGATACCAACCAGAAACCAGAGTCATTGAAGTGAGAAAGCACTGTTGCACCACCCGCAATCGCGATTACGATAAAGCAAAGGTCTAGTTCACTCAAACCTGTTGATGCTGCCACAACTGGCGCGATAAGAGCCGCCGTCGTGGTTAGCGCTACGGTTGCCGAGCCTTGAGCAACACGCAGACAGGTGGAAATCACAAACGCCGCCACAATCACAGGCATACCTGTGTCTGTAAGAACGTCAGCCAGTGCATCACCAATACCGCTTGAGCGCAGTACGCCACCGAACATGCCACCTGCGCCTGTTACTAGGATAACACCACAGATTGGAGCCAATGACTCACCACATAATTTTTCTAGTTTTGCCATGCCGTAGTCTTTGGCAAACACAGCCAGACAGACAATCAAAGTGATCAGCAACGCAACTGGGGTTTTACCTAGCATACGTAGGAACTCAACCAGTGCCGTTTTGCCATCAATCACACCCGCAACCGCCAGTGTGTTCAATACCGTATCCAAACAGATTAGCAGGACTGGCAGCACAAGGATGGTCATAACCGTGCCAAATTTTGGTGCGTTGCGCTCATCCACCATCGCTTCGCCATTAAAGAAGGCTTTAGATAGTGGGATATCGAATTTTTTGCCCGCGTACAAACCAAATAGGTAAGCGCCAAGGTACCAAGTTGGAATAGCAACCAAAATACCCACCACCAATAGCAGACCGATGTTTGCGCCAAGAAATTCTGCCGCTGCAACCGGACCTGGGTGTGGTGGAACAAACGCATGCATAACCGCAAAAGCACCGGCAGCAGGCAACGCGTATTTAATTGGTGAGCCACCAAAACGAGCCGCCACACTTAGGATGATTGGCATCATCACTACAAGGCCAGCATCGAAGAAGATTGGGAAGCCAAACAGTAATGAAGCGACGCCCAAAGCAAATGGTGCGCGCTCTTTACCAAAGCGACCAATCAAAGTGTCTGCCAGCACTTTCGCACCGCCAGTCACTTCAAGAATTTTACCGATCATCGCACCAAGACCAACCAGCAATGCCACGGAAGCCAGTGTGCCGCCGAAGCCGCCCATCATGGTCGATACGACTTTCTCAGAAGGAACGCCAGTGGCGATTGCTGTGCCTAAACTCACCATAGTAAGGGAAGCAAAAGCATGGACTTTCAGTTTAATGATTAGAACGAGTAACGCTGCAATGGCAAGGCCTGCAATCGTCAGTAGGAACGTAGGATCTGGGGCTTGGGTTAATTGCTCCATAGGTTCACCTTTAAGAATTATTGTTTGTGTTATGGTTCACATTTATTTCAGTTACCGGTAACATGTTACCGATAACATGAATAAGATAAACCCATATTTTAAAGTGAATTCAAAAATTGAGATCACGCGCAAATTTGGTTATGAGGATAAGTTATGGCTGGTAGTAGTGTCATCGTTATGGGCGTTTGTGCTAGTGGTAAAAGCACAATTGGTGAGCATCTAGCGAAAAAGCTAGGGCGTAAATTCATTGATGGTGATGATCTTCATCCACGAGCGAACATTCAGAAAATGGCATCGGGCCAGCCTCTGAACGATGATGATCGCAAGCCATGGCTAGAACGCATTCGTGATGCGGCGTACAGCCTAGAAAGCAAAAACGAGCACGGCATTATTGTCTGTTCAGCACTGAAAAAGATTTACCGCGATCAGATCCGCGAAGGCAACGACAATGTGACCTTCCTGTTCCTTGATGGCGATATGGAGTTGATCCTTAATCGCATGCGTATGCGCAAAGGCCACTTCATGAAAGAAAACATGGTGAAGAGCCAATTCGAGACGCTAGAGCGCCCAGACAACGAGCCTCAAACTCTGATCGTCAGTATCGACGGAGACATCAGCGATGTGGTGGAACGCTCTGCCGCTGAGCTAATCAAAATGCAAGCGATCGAGGTGGCGTAATGACTCACTCTGTTGTTCTTGAGGTCACACAACGTTTGACCGAGCGTAGCCGTGAAGCGCGCGCTGCGTTTCTTGCTCGCACCGAAGTGCAAGCCGAAGCGGGCAAAGGCCGCGTTGGTTTATCTTGTGGTAACTTAGCCCATGCAGTCGCCGCTTCTTGCTCTTCTGAAAAGAAAAATATTCTCGATTTTACTCATGCCAATGTCGCGCTGATCAGCGCCTACAACGACATGTTGAGCGCCCACCAGCCGTACCAAGACTACCCAGCGCAAATCAAACAAGTGCTGGCGGACTACGGCCATACAGCGCAAGTCGCAGGTTGTGTGCCAGCGATGTGCGATGGGGTGACTCAAGGTCAAGCAGGCATGGATATGTCGCTGTTTTCGCGTGACTTAATTGCGCAATCAACGGCGTTATCTTTGAGTCACAATGTCTTTGATGCCACATTACTGCTTGGTATCTGTGACAAAATCGCCCCGGGGCAACTGATGGGCGCACTGTCTTATGCGCACCTACCGACTGCGTTTGTACCAGCGGGTCTGATGGCAACAGGCATCAGCAACGAAGAGAAAGTCGACGTGCGCCAAAAATACGCAGCAGGTGAAGTCGGCAAAGACGCTCTGCTGGATATGGAGTGTCGCGCTTACCACTCTGCGGGGACGTGTACGTTTTACGGCACCGCCAATACCAACCAGTTGGTGTTCGAAGCCATGGGCTTGATGCTGCCAGGCTCGGCATTCATTCATCCCCACACCCAACTGCGTAAAGCGTTAACCGATCACGCCGCTCTGAAAATTGCCTCAATGACGGCGGGTTCTGCAAACTTCCGTCCATTGTCTGAAGTCGTCACCGAAAAGAGCCTGATCAACGGTATTATTGCGCTGTTGGCATCGGGTGGCAGCACCAATCACACCATTCATATGATCGCCGTGGCGCGTGCTGCGGGCATCTTGCTCACGTGGCAAGACATCAGCGATCTGTCGGATGTGGTTCCTTTGTTAGCTCGCGTTTACCCGAACGGCCCAGCCGATATGAACGCGTTCCAAGACGCAGGTGGCGTGCCAGCGTTATTGCACCGCTTGAACCAATCCGAGCTTTTGCATCACGATGTGAAACCTGTGTTTGGTAAATTTGAAGACCAAATGACGCTGCCGAGCCTTGTCGATGGACAACTGACTTGGACACCGTGCCAAGGCAGCCAAGACGGTGACGTGATCGCCAAACCGGACGCCACTTTCCAAAACACCGGCGGCACTCGCGTACTGACTGGCAACTTGGGCAAAGCCGTGGTGAAAGTGTCTGCGGTGAAAGAAGAGCAACGCGTGATTGTTGCACCTGCGATCGTATTCCAATGCCAACACGAAGTGGAAGCCGCGTACAAACGTGGTGAGCTGAACAAAGATTGCATCGTTGTAGTCACACACAACGGCCCAGCGGCAAACGGCATGCCTGAACTGCACAAACTGATGCCAATTTTAGGTAACGTGCAAAAAGCGGGCTTTAAAGTGGCGTTGGTTACTGACGGTCGTTTATCTGGCGCGTCAGGTAAAATTCCGTCTGCGATCCATGTTTCTCCAGAAGCCATTCGTGGCGGCGCGATTGGTTTGGTGCGCAACGGCGATTTGATTCGTCTGGATTGCCAAACGGGCGAATTGAACAACTTAAGTGACACCACTGGTCGCGATTTGATTCATTTCGACACCGAATCTACCCAACAAACATGGGGACGAGGCTTGTTTAGCGTGATCCGCCAAAACGTCTCTAGCGCAGAAGAAGGCGCAAGCTTCATTGTTTAAGGCGAGAAGAAAAACCTCGTCATTTCGACAAGCCTAAGCAAGATCAGGAATTTAATATCAACGTGCTGTGAAGCCAGAGAAAACACCTCTGCCACAGCACTTTTTTGTTGGTAGATTCTGAATCACGCTCGTCCCTCGCTGTTCAGAATGACGAGATGTGGGATTGGTCATTTTTCTTTTTCAATAAACGAATTAGTCCGTCATTCCGACGAGCCTAGGCGAGATCAGGAATCTACTATCAACGTGCTGTGAAGCCAGAGAAAACACCTCTGCCACAGCACTTTTTGTTGGTAGATTCTGAATCACGCTCGTCCCTCGCTGTTCAGAATGACGAGCTTTGGGGTTGGTCACTGTTCTTCTTAAAAATGAATGACTCCGTCATTTCGACGAGCCTAGGCGAGATCAGGAATCAACTATCAAAGTGCTGTAAAGCCAGAGAAAACACCCCACAGAACTTTGCTGTCGGTAGATTCTGAATCACGCTCGTCCCTCGCTGTTCCGAATGAAGATATCTGGGGCTCAGAGGATTGCATTAAGCGGTTTTCATCACCACGACCGCAGCAATCACCACAAAGATACCAAACCAGCCGATTGGCTTGAGTTTCTGTTTAAACAGCAAGGCTCCACCCACTGCGGTACCCAAGATACCGATCGCGCCCCAAGAGGCGTAAGCAATGGCTAAGTCGATCTCTTTAACCGCTTGTGCCAACAGCGTGAATGCTGTCAGTACCAACACAATCGCGGTAATGCCCCAGCCTTTGTATTTAAAGCCGTGAGAACGTGTGAGCGCCATGTTCGCCACGATATCGACCAAGGCAGCCATCACGACAAATCCAAATGACATCGTAAAAAATTGACTCATGATTCACACCTTACACTTGTAGAAAATGAACGTTCTTTTGCCAGTTTATCGGCGTTTTTCTTGGTGTTAGATTGACCGTGTGACTCCCCTAAAGTCACACAAACGATGCCGATGACAGCTAACATCAAACCAAGCAGCTCTTGGGTATTTAAGTCAGAATCAAACAACACGATCGAAACGACCGTGATCAATGAGATACCCAACCCTTCCCAAACAGCGTATGCCACGCCGATAGAAATCTTTTTCGCTGCAATCGAGAGGAAGTAGTACGACACCGCAATCAATACGTACATCACGATGTAGCCCAACCATCCATGACCTTGTCCGATAAAAGACATGGTGCTGGTGCCTGCTACTTCGGCAACGATGGCGAGCAATAAAAATAGACGTGCAACTAGCATGATGAATCCTCCATCAGAAATTAAAAAACTGCATAACGGAGAATGGTGAATGTCACGCATCTGTATCGACATTCAAAAAGTTAAAAAGATAAAAATGAGCCACTTCTCCTGACTATTTGAGCTAAGGTTAGCGCTGAGCAGGAAAAAGAGACAGGTAATTGAGATATTCATTTTTGAATATCTATAGGATCGAGTTGTCTATGTAATCACATATTTTCTTCATGGTTATTTTATGCAGAGAATCTCGGTGACGCGATACAATAATCCGTCATCACTGTGCGAAAATTAATGGCGTCTTCAGGGTTTGGCGTACCACTTTATGTAAGTGTCGGTGCAAAGGATGGTTGCGATTGGTTTGTAAGAAACCGCCAGAGACGACAAACTGGCTAAACTCACGGTTGACCAAAGGCATCGCGTAAGAGTCCAGCTCCGGCATCAATACTGCTGAGCTTTGACTGGCATACATAATCGCGTCGGTTTCTTGCAGCATTTGGCAAGCCACGCGCAAATTATAGGATTTCAATAACACCACAGGCTCATAGCCCATGCGGCGATATTCGGACTCCACGGTACAAAGTGGTTTATACGAAGCGGGCGCAGGCAGAGACACCAGAGGCAGTTTGGACACCGTGTCCCAATCATTACTGACTTTCGATAACGTCGGGTGGTTTTTACGTGCCAAAATCACCCGTTTTTCAACAAACAACGGACGCATATAAATGTCTTTCGACAGCTCGGTCTCTTGGTCAAGAATGCAGTAATCGTGCTCGCCCTCTAGCATTTCATCGTGCGAGTAACTGTTCCAACTGGAAAAGGCAAAGTGCGCTTTGGGAAAGGCTCGATGGCAGCCAGTTAGCAATCGCTGCCCTTGCTCATCCATCAAATAAGGGTCGGTCACAATCGCGATCTGCCCTTGGTATTGCAGTGGGTCGAACACTTCAAACTCTTGCACCACTTTTTCCAGTGGTGCAATCATGTTGTCGAACTCGGCGGCGAGACGTATTGCCATCGGTGACGGCTCAACCCCATGCGCTTTACGCACAAACAGCGGGTCATCAAACACTTGTTTGAGCTTCATCACGCCGCGACTGGCGCTCGGTTGAGAAATGCCCAGCTGCATTGCGGCCAGCTTGATGCTGCGGTTTTCCACCACTGCCTTTAATAAACGCATTAAGTTGAGATCCAATGCATCCAGCTGATGTGCCATACCCTAACCTGCCAATACCATTGATGAGCGAATACAGAGAGCGGTTAACTGCGAGTTAAACACTCTCTCCTGAGGTAATTTGATACCCCATATCAACCACTTTTTCTTCTTGCGCTTCACCTTTCAGACGCGCGATCAAAAGTTCTGCGCTCTTTTCACCGATTTTGAAACGCGGCGTATCGACGCTAGTCAGTTTCGGGCTGATGGTTTGACCGATATCCAGCGCGTTATAGCCCACAACCGCCAGCTGCTGCGGAACTTGAATGCCACGTTGTTGTGCGCTCAGCATAGTACCAATTGCGATGTCATCGTTGGTACAGAATACCCCGTCGAGCGTTGGGTGAGTTTCTAGCGCGCGTTCAAGCAAATCATGCGCTAAAGAGAAGCTAGAGTGATCACCCGTTAATACGTGCTTAGGTTCTAGCCCTGCTTCCGTCATCGCGCGATCATAGCCTTGCATACGCAGCTTGGTTCGCGTATCCAAACGCGCCCCAAAATAAACGATTGTGCGCTTACCTGAATCTAGCATCTGCTTAACCGCCGTGTACGAGGCATCTTCATGATCGAGCCCGACCGCCATATCAATCGGCTTTGGTGGTAGTTCCATGGTTTCCACTACAGGGATCCCTGCATTTTTTATCATTTGCAATGTACGCGGCGTGTGATGGCTTTCAGTTAGAATAAGTCCATCGACCTGATAAGAGAGTAATGACGCGATCTTGCGTTCTTCTTCAAGCTCATCGTAGCTAAAATGCGCTAAAAGCGTCTCATAGCCATTGGCTTTGGTTACCATCTCGATGCCCTGAACAAAGGAAGCAAAAATTTGGTTGGATAATGAGGGCAGTAAAATACCAATGGCTTTACTGGACGACTTTGACAGCATAGCGGGGGCGCGGTTTTCGATGTATCCCATCTCTTCAATCGCAGTCGCAATCTTGGCCCGAGTCTTTTCTGCCACCGATTCAGGGTTACGCATATAACGTGAAACCGTCATCTTCGTGACGCCAACTTGGTCTGCGACATCCTGCAATGTCGTGCGAGTTTTCTTATTCTGTTGAGCCATAAATATGTGATTTATCAGTAATGTTACAAGTAACATTATGACGAATAGACTCTCTGCCGACAAGCTCAGTGAAAATAATTCGCAAAATCATGACGTTATTATTGTATTAGCCACCAAATTGCGTTTCATACATTGTGAGTCAAAGCCGAATAAATAAATGACATTTATATCAAAGTTCTTATAAAATGCCGTACCTAAAAGAATAAGACATTAGGCACAGTGCAGTTAGGCTCTAGCGAAACCCAGATTTACTATCACTTGCTTGATCTGGACGACTCCCAAAAGCAGCAATACCTCCAAGCATTGCAACAAAGTCAACCTGAGCTGTATCAACAACTCGTTCCTCTTTTAGCCCACGAGACACCTGAAGAACAACTAACGCAGTTACTTTACTTTGGTGCTCACCAGGCTACGAACCGAGACGTCGATCTAAGCGGAGAAGTCATCAGTAAGTATCGCCTAACTCATGAGTTGGGTCGCGGTGGCATGGGTGTCGTTTACGCCGCCCTACGTGCAGATGAAACGTTCGAACAAGATCTGGCCATCAAGTTTATTCAAAGCAATTTGAGTAATGTGTTAGGGCAACGCGCACTCTTCGATGAGGCACAACTGCTCGCGCGTCTAAACCATCCATACATAGCGAAAGTGTTTGATGGCGGCCTTCATCAAGATTCAGTTTACATCGTGATGGAGCGGGTATTTGGTCAAACCTTAGATGAATACCTGTCAGAAAATAAGCTGGAAAAGACAGAAAAACTGCTGCTGTTTAAGCAGATTTGTCAGGCGATGGAGCACGCCCACCAGCATCATGTTTTGCATGCCGATCTAAAACCAGAAAATATACTGATCGATCGTAGCAAACGACCCAAACTGCTCGACTTCAACTTGACTCAAAAAGCGCACTCCACCCGAGAGGGCTCACCCTCGGCACTGATTGCGTTTAGCCAAAATTTTGCCAGCCCTGAGCAGCAGGCAGGACAAGTACTGACAGAGCAAAGCGATGTTTATTCATTGGGCAAAATCCTCGCTTTGATGTTTCCGTCACCAGCGGTTTGGTCTGATGTGTATTGGGTGACAAGACGGGCGACGCGTCCAGCCACCCAAGTGCGATACTCAGATGTACGAGCGCTACGCATTGATATCGAGCGAATTATCGAACGTCGCCCTATCGAGCAGAAAAAACACTGGCCCTTGTATAGCGCCTTTCGCTTGGTGCAACGGCGCCCTCTTGCTTCTGCATTGTCAGGCATCATCGTGCTCTCAGGTGTGCTATTTGGCAGCGCCATGATGCAAAAGAATATCCAACTGCAACAAGAGAAGAAGATTGCAGAAGATATGATGTACGAAATGACTCGTCTTATCTTCCACGCGAAGGGGCAAAATGTCGAGCACCTCTCAGTGAGCTCCATGATGGAGTTAACACGAAGGCGGATACTCTCTAATCCAGATATCCCCAAACATATAAAACAAAAAATGTTGTTGGCGATGATGACACCGGTGCCAAAGAAGCACCTAACTACTCCAATGAGTTGTCAGCCAAATTGTGCGTCTGAGGACAGCACCAACCAATAAGGCTTAAAACAAGATGTATACACGTTCAGTGGTATTTTGGCTGTCTGCATTGACGGCTACCTCCACGTTAGCAGCAGACACTTCTGCTGCCACTTCACACCCGCCCACTTCAACCTTGAAGCAAGGCTACTTTATCGATGCGCCAGTGACTGGCTTGTATTACAAAACCAGTTCCAATATCACTGGCGTCACTCAGCAAGGGGCATTTCACTACCAACCTGGTGATGTGATTAGTTTCTTCCTTGGCAACGATGATAAAGGTTATCTGCTGACAACCTTATCGAGCCAAGAAGTGCTTACACCGACAATGGCAACAACCAAACCCAGTCGCAGCATCAATATGACGCGCCTGCTGCTCTCTCTCGACAGTACGCCTGAGAATCGTAAGGAAATTGTCTTAGCCAACCGCGTGTTGTCTGATGCTCGCTTTCAAAACCAGCTCAAGGGCCTTGACCTCAATTATCTGGATGACGCCAAACGTCACCTCAATCTCGACTGGGTGTCTGTCGATGAGGCAATTGAGCACTTAAACGAAAGCCAGCTGTACATTGAGAAAAACTTTGCCTCAGATGAGATCATCTTCGAACCTCGCGGCATGACGTTCAAAAACATCGTGATCAAAAAGAAAGATTGGCAAGGCCGCGCTTGTGCTTACGATTTACGTTATCAACATCATCCTAAATATCGCCCTCCGTTTGGTGAAACTCGATTCACCATCACCAAAGATTCATTGATTGAGCACCCAAGCGTTGGCGACCATTTTCAAGGCTGTTTTCTCTCGATGAAGCGCCCTATCACGGAAGACATTGTCGAGCCGATAAGCAAATTTGCGGATTGGTTTAATATCGTCGGTTGCTCAATCACTGGATGCACCCGCAACGATTTGAATGGCTTCTCTCTTGAAGACTTTGATGATGAAGGCGACTGGAAATACCGCTCCGTTGCGCTCAACTTTGATCCAAGTACTGAGCTACTGATGGAAAAAGTACAAGGCCTTGGGCGTAAAAAAAACATCCACCACCACAATCGTACAGAAATGCTGTGGTTTACCTACCCCAACACGAACGAACACGACATCGACTACCTCGGGGTATGGCAGCAGACCCAATACCACCAGCAGTCCATGACACAATCGTGCCTATTGATGCGCCACCAACAAGTCATGCGACTGCCGCACAATGCAGACACCTGTCCAACCGACGCAAGCCTATACACCCAAGATGTCACCCAAGAGTATGCGGACATGTGGTGGGTCAACAATGACGAACCCAAAGCCGAGCTTGCGCAAATGAATGTCATGGTACGTTGGTCAACGACCCCTGCCGAAATCAATTACACCACTTGGGAATATCTGCCCGCTGGCGCAACTTGGGAACAAGGCATTTTATATCGCTATCAACAAGATGTTCTCCGCAACCGAGACGGCTCTGATCGCATTGAAACCCACACCATTTCTGAATTTGTCAAAGTGAGCGAGGATGTATAACCATGGCAACAGCAGTAGCACTGACACAAATCATTCAACAATGGCAATCTGGTGATAAACAAGCTGAGAGTGAGCTTTACCAATTTGCGTATTTGCAGTTACGTAAGATCGCCCAACACGAGCGTGAACGAAACGCGGAAAAGTACGGCACCGACAACAAAGTATTGGCTGATAGCGTCAACAGCACCACGGCATTAATTCATGATGCTTACCTAAAGATGTCCAACTGCGACATGAGTGAAATTGAAACAAAACGTGATTTCTTTTTGATGGCCGCCAAAGTGATGCGTCAAATCTTGATCGATAACGCACGCTCGCACCAAGCACAAAAGCGTCAACACATCACATTGATGAGAGATGAAGAAGATCGTTTCGAGCAATTGATTATCATGGATAAAGCGCTGGATAACTTCAGTAGCCGTTACCCACGCCAATCAAGTGCACTCAAACTCAAGTATTTAATGGGAATGAAAAACCAAGAAATCAGTGAACTGCTCGAGTGCAGCGCAAGCTTAATAGAGAAAGACCTAAAATTCTCTCGCAGCTGGTTGCAATCACGAATGGCGCACGCGTAATGAGAAGCAAAAAGTTTTGGATAATCGGCGCAATCTGCGTTGGTTTGCTCGGCGTATACTGCATGTCAGACGAATCCAGCTTGGCATCCGCGGCGGACTCATCAGACAGCACAAGCCAATCAACCACGCGAACACATCGTCAATATGAGCGCACATCTTTAGTTGAAGTAAAGCAAGCGTTGACAGGTTCTGCGTTGGAGAACGCCCACACAAAAGACGGTGATGACGCCTTCAATTCTGCCATTTTAGGACAACCAGGGCCAGTTACGAACCCATTTCATACTACAGAAGACGGCTCTTTTTACGACTCGTCTGTGGGTTATGAAGACAGCCGCTCAAAAGAGGACCCATCAGAGAACAATAAACCCATCATCAACCTCACGGTGGAACAACAGCTACAAACCATTATTTATGCTTGGGAGCTCAACCAAAACTCTCCGATTAGCTATTCGCTCAATCTTAACCAACTGTTTGAAGACCCGGATGGCGATCTCCTCACCACTCGGATTTGGCTCGAAAACGCCAATGGATTAAGGGTGCTAAACCAAGGACAAATGATGGTACTAGGTGCACCAGAGAACATTAAAACCACCACATACCTGGCGGTAGCGGCGCGTGATGATTACCACGGCGACAGCGACCATGCGTGGGTCACAACACGTTTTGAGTTGCCTGTTGTCACTCCAGGTCACAATGACACGGAACACCCGTTAATTGGCGACATTGTCTATCGCTTGGAGACGACGCAAAATCTTGGCGGTACCGCGTACGCGTATGAAGTGGTGTATTGCGAAGCGTTTCAGTTTGAGGATGACGAGGTACGTTATGCCGCCTCAAACAACAAACACCAGTGTCCTGAAAAGGGAGACTTAAAAAAGGTGGGTGAGTACAAAATCAGTGATGACTCGTTGATTGTTTATGTCCACGGCGTACGCCAAATTTGGACCACCAAAAAGGTATACGCATCTCAGGTTCATAAAGAGACTCTGAACTATTTCACCACCGTATTTGATGGCAAACAATTCGAAAGCTACACCATGCAAAAAAACAAGCAATCGATGGAAAAGCGCATCAACGCACCGACAGGGCGATATTTACGCCAGATATCCTTTTTTGACTATTTGTTACCTCTCCCAAGCGGGGGGTATCTGGTTGCTGAAGCTGGCAATTATATTTATCACTATGGTACTAAAGTCGTGGGTCCGCATGGTGAAAGTCTCGAATCCGATCTCAATTTACGAACTTATGGTCCTAACCTGTATTGTAGCGATGTCGCCATTTGGTATCACAGCCATGTCATTGCTGGTCAAGGAGACTATCAAATAGACATCATATCAGACCCTAACCCAGACGATCCGACTTACCAAATTGATTGCCACGAGTTCATCAGCGCCCCCGCTACTGGACAACAATCGTTATCGTTTGATCTTAACTATTTCCCTTACGATGAACTACTTGATGGCGAGGTGTATAGCTACATTTTACGTCCGAAACCTGAGCTAGCTGATCGCGTTGAGGAATTTAAGATCAACATGATTTATCACGCCCCTGTCCTTAGCGACACCCAATAAACCTTTCTTTACAGGTGGTTATTTTGACAAAACAATCATCCCCAAAATAAAACTGGAACCGTGATCAAATTATCAATTTTCCATCATAGACAAAAAATAGAAATAAATTTTACGGGTTTTGTGCGGTTTTTCGTGTCTTGAACCTAGGCTCAATAGTCATTAAAAAGACACCACTCTCTTCAATCTCACTAGTGAGATTGAAAGATAAAAACAATAAAAAAGCGACTTTCTCATTCGGAAACGAAACAAGGACAAATGAATAATGAATAAGGTGAGTTTATTAGCAGCGTCAGTGGCTATCGCTCTTACTGGCTGTGGCGGTTCAGATGGTGGCTCAAACAGTGCTAACAACGGTGTTGTGATCACAGGCTTTGACGGCTACTTCAAACATGCAGTTGTTTTTGAAGATACGAACAACAACGGCCAATGGGACACTCAAGAAACATTCCTTGGTCTGACCGATGAGAAAGGTCAGCTTAAATTGGATGCAAAACCAGAAAACACTCTAGCACTGCAGACCATTACACCAAACGGTGCAAAGCAGAAACAGCTTATCGCTTTGGATGCTAAAGAGTACGCTGGCAAATACACGGTTGATATGGATCATCCAGGCCAAGCCATGGCCCACGAAATCGTGTTCCGTGCACCAACATCGTCAAACGTGATTTCACCTATCACAGACCTTGTTGCGATTGAAATGGCAAAAGATCCATCCATTAGTGAAGAAGACGCAAAAGCCAAGGTAAACCAAGCGCTAGGAGGCTCAGAAGAAGCACCAATTGATCTGTACAGTGATTTTGTTGAAGGTGCGACAAAAAACGCCGAACTACATAAAACCGCTCAGATTCTGACCGACTCAAAAGCGCAAAACCCAGCTAACTACGAGAAAAAGGCCACTGAATTTGCTCAAGCGGCAAACCAAGAAGTCGATCGTCTTATCGCATCCGGCGAAAACATCAATGATGCAAGCCTACGCCCAATCATCACTGACGCGACCCCAAATAGCGACAACTTAGCACCTGAAACGGCAATCAATAACAAGCTAACCGTAAACGAAACCGTCGAAGAGGCTGCTAAAGATAAGCTTGGCAAATTACCAAAAATCGTACAAGGCGCAGGCTTTGATGGCGTTGAACTAAACATCGAAGGTCTTTTCACAGACAAAGACCAAAACCTTGTGACAACCAAACTGACGCACAACTTAGCAGGCACAGGCATTGAAGTTGCGCAAACTGGCAACCTGATTGTTCTATATCCGACTGCTATCGTAGAAAAAGCTGGTGATTTTGAGATCGTCCTAACGGCGCAAGACATTGATTCTTCAGGTAAGGTTTTGGGTACGGTAAGCACCGTATTTAAGTTCGAAATCGAATCGGCAAACTTACCACCAATGGTTGTAGAAACAGAACAAGCGCATCTACAGTCCATCGTTGATGGTTGGTACCTACAACAAGGTGAAGTATTTGAACAAACGCTCGATATTTCTAGCTTGTTCCAAGATAAAGACGGTCATATCACCGACTACTCAGCGGACTATGTGGACATTGAAGGTCTAACAGTATCTGAGGATGGTAATGCGATTATCACCATTAAAGGCACACCGACAAAAGCGAGCGAAGCTGGTGCAGCACTTGCGATTAGCGCAACAGATGGCCATACCGCGGTACAGATTGCGCTCAGCATGCCAACGGTTATCGAAGGCGTAACGCCACCACCAGTAGTGCCGACTTTGGGCTTCACTCAAGAGCACTTCAACGGCCAAGAGTGGAAAATGGGTAGCTTTGCACAAAAAGACGGTGAAATTGGCTACGCCATGCTGATGCAAGACTCTGAAGGCCTACTATTCTGCTGGGGCTCAAACCATGATGAGATGAATCAAGAGTACAAAGCGAGCATCAGCGACTTCCTAGAAAACACATGGGAACACGATGCCTACGCTATTCTTTCCGATTTGGACCAACAAACTGGTTACGCGGAATACCACAATAAAGGCTGTAAAGACGTCGAGCTGAAAGACGGCAAGCTATACAACAGCTACGGCGAAGAGTATGAAATGCTGTACCAGCACACAACCGAGCATAACGGCACTCAGATGATCGTTAAAATCTCAGATGATGAGCTGTTCTGGATGGATTCAAGCAATACACCATTTGCAGAATCACTTTCGGTTGCAGAACACATCAAACACGGCACGGTAGAGCATGACTTGATGGTAGAAAGTAAAGGCTCGGGCGACGACAAAGTCCTGAAATACTCGTCAGGTACGTACGAGTACGACGCTGATACTTACAACTACACGTCGTTCATGCCAACAGGATTCCAAACTCCAGGTAATTGGGAAATCCAGAGTGATGAAGGCCGTGAGCTGCTGATTCTAAAAGAAACAGGCTCAGAGTCAGATTACAAAACTCGTCATCGTTACATCAACCGTGATTTTGGTGACTTCTACATCGGTATTCGTTGGAGTAAAGAGCAAAACGGTCATGAATCCGCGCCGGAATATGGTCTGTACTCTCACAACAAAGAAGCCATGACGAGCATCGCGAGTTCGCTCCCGATTTTGGAGCCTGGCGATGATGACTAAAGCAACCATCGTTAACCCTTGCTGTGATAGCGTGCATTTGCGTAGAAGACGCAGAACGCTTTGGGAACGCTTGGTCGGCATCAAAGAAGTGTATATCTGCTCTAACTGTCACAAAGAAACGCCACTCAAATAGCGATAATATTTGAGACCGCAAAAAAGCCCCGAACTCGGGGCTTTCTTCTATCTTTTTGACCGCAATATTTGAGTCGTTATTTCACGCACACTACGTTCAATAATGAGGTTCCGGTGAGCTGGTTTGGCTCACGATCTGCGAACAAACCTTTCTTATCTTTGCCCCAATACGGCAGTTGCAGTGGCCATTGATTTTTTTCCATCACACCAGACGCCCTCAACACTTTGAATTCTGCAGGGCTGGCTAAGCTCATACCCAGTTGCTGACATACTTTTTGCGAGTTTTCGTAGTTGAGACGATTCCACGGTTTGCCGTATTCCATGTAAAACTGATTGTGGTGGTCGAGTAAGTACGGCACCACGTACGTTTTGCCTTGTAAGGAGGTTCTCAACCGAACTTCAATGTCATCATTCCCGCTCACAACTGGCTTCGCTTTGGTCTTAGCAACAGGCTTGGACGAAGAATTATCACGTGTATTTTTTACCTTGGTCTTTGACTTCTCTGCCGGCGCTGTAAAGGCGTCGGTATCAGCTCGCACGGCAGGAACTGGCGCGGATTTCGGGGTCACCGTCGGTGTTGGCTTAACCGAAGATGCGGCTGATTTCGACGGCACAGCGGGTTTAGATGGTGTCGTAGACTGTTTATTCTCTTTTCCAACCACGCGGATGAACGCCTCTTTGTAATTCGACAAGGTTTTGACTCCTCGCAAATCCCCTCTCGCATCAGACAGATCTTTGTAAGGCCCAATCAAACAGCGATAACCTTTGGACTCCGGCTTCATCCACACGTCAGTCGTAATCTTGCTGTAAAGCGGCTTTGCTTTCGCGAGTGACATTGGCTTTGGTAGTAATCCGCATTGAATCCAGTAGAGGTAGTTGCCTCCTTGCGGCACTTTCTTTCCCCATACTCCGTTACCAATTGGGCACGTTTTCTCAAGCATCGGCAGTTCTTTCTCGCTGGCTTGAGTAGCTTGGCAAAGGAACTCCTCCGCCGATACTGGGCTAGAAAACTGGGCGCATACCAGCAACAAGCCGAAAGCTAGGCTTGCTTGGAAGATACGAGATGGGTGTTGTGCCTTCTTCATTTCCATACACTTCACTCTAAATTAGTGGGTAAGGTCATTATGGCGGCAAAGCGCCAAAAAAATGTGAACAAAGAATAACTAGCAAAAAAAGAGCCGGAATTTGCATCCGGCTCTCAGTTTAGGAAGGAATTAAGCGAATTTACAACGCTTGGCGGGAAAATTCTTAACCTTTGTACAGTTTCGGGTTGAATACATCTCGTAACCAGTCACCCAATAAGTTGATAACCAGAACCAGTGTAACCAACACGATGCCTGGGAAGGCAGTAATCCACCACGCACCTGAGAAGATGTAGTTAAAGCCGATGCTGATCAGCGCACCTAGTGACGGCTGATCAACAGGAAGACCCAAACCTAGGAATGACAGTGCCGCTTCCGACATGATCGCATTCGCTACCTGTACCGTCGAGATAACCAAGATTGGTGATAGACAGTTTGGCAGGATGTGACGGAACATGATGCGTGGCGCTTTAAAGCCCATCACTCGTGCCGCTTCTACGTATTCCTTCTTCTTCTCAGCCAGTACTGAAGCACGAATGGTACGTGCGTATTGCGGCCATTCAGCCACACCGATGATCACCACCAGCATCACCACCGCGTATTGGCTGTAAAAATCGCTGCCAAAGCTGGCTTTGAAAATGGCCGATACGATGATCGCCACCATCATGGTTGAGAACGATAGTTGAACATCCGCAAAGCGCATCAAGAAGCTATCGATACGACCACCGAAGTAACCCGCCGACAAACCAATGATGATACCCAGAATCAACTGAAGACCGACGGCTAAAAAGCCGATCGTCAAAGACAAACGAGAACCGTAAAGAATGGTCGATAAAATATCACGGCCTTGCTCATCAGTACCAAGAACAAAACGCTCATCGCCTTCTTCCATCCAAGACGGTGGTAGCTCTGAATCCATGATATCGATAGACGTTAGATCATACGGGTCAGTCGGAGCTAGAATTGGCGCAGCTAATGCCAACACTAAGAACATCATAAAGACCGTAAAACTTGCCATCGCCACTTTGTCGCGCTTGAAGTAATACAAGAAGTCCGACTCTTTAAAACGCTGCCATGCAGATGGAGCGGCTTCAGGAGCTGGTGTTACATTTGATTGGCTCATGATTAAGCTCCTTTTCCAGTTAGGTTCACAGTTGGGTTGATGATGCCGTACAGCAAATCAACGATGGTATTGGTTACCACGAAAATCAGACCAACAAAGATAACGTAAGCTGTGATCAACGGTGTATCGACACGGTTGATTGCCTCTAGGAAAAGAAAGCCTGTACCCGGCCACTGGAATACGGTTTCGGTTAGGATGGTGTAAGCCACCATGGTACCAATCTGCACGCCACCTACCGTCAATACTGGCAGCATGGTGTTCTTAAGTGCATGTTGGTAGTAAATCTTTTGTAAGTTCAAACCTTTTGCTTTCGCGAACTTAATGTATTCCGAGCTCAGTACTTCCAGCATTTCTGAACGTACCAGACGGATGAACAACGGCAGCATGATAGACGCTAGCGCAATACACGGCAGGATAAGGTGCTTAATACCATCGATAGTAAAGAAGCCAGATTCCCAACCGAGCACGTTAGCGGTTTCACCTCGCCCGTAGGAAGGCAGCCAGCCGAGTTCGATGGAGAAGACGTACATCAGCATGATTGCGGTTAGGAACACCGGAATCGAGATGCCGACACTACTCATCGCCATAACAAATTTGGTAAAGACACTCTTCGGGTGAATCGCGGAATACACCCCGAGTGGTATAGAGAAAACGATAATGATGAGCGTCGCGCCAAACACGAGCTCTAATGTTGCCACCAGCTTATCGAGGATCACCTCAACCGCAGGTCGCTTGAAAAAGTATGATGTACCCAAATCACCTTGCAGTGCATTACCCACAAAGCGCGTGTACTTTGTGATAAAGGGATCGTTCAGGCCCAATTCGTCGCGTAGCGCTTGGCGCTCCGATTCCGAAACCGACTGACCTACAAGCTCACGCAGCGGATCACCCAGGTTGTCCTGAATGGCAAACGCCACCAAACTGATCACAAACATCACTATCAGTGCCTGAAACAGGCGCTTGACCAGAAACGAAAACATTCCTTGCCCCTTAACTATCCATAGATCTCTAAACTTAGAGAGAAAATTCAGTCTGTAAAACTGGCTCAATCCGACTGAAACAAAACCGAGCCAAGTGTCGAAAACAGAGAAGGACTGGCGCCCCTCTCTGTCATGACTAAGTATGATTACTCGACAACTAGGTCGCCAAAGTAAGGCATTACCATTGGGTTCACGATGTCTGCGGCTTTCACGTTAGACTTCGCACCCCACGCTTCACTTTGCCAGTGTAGCGGTACGAATGCAGCATCGTTGTATAGCGTCGCTTCGACACCTTTCAGCATTGCTGCACGTTTCGCAGGGTCCGTCTCTACGTTTGCAGCTTCAACTACTTTGTCCATTTCTGGGTTTGAGTAGTGACCACAGTTGTACTGACCACGACCGGTTTCTTCGTTACGAGTCATGGTTAGGAACTCGTTGAAGTTTGCCGAGTCCTCTGTATCCGAGTGCCAACCAATCATCAGCATGTCTGCCGCACACTTATCAAACTCAGGCCAGTATTGCGCTTTAGGCATGGTTTTCAGATCAACCTTGATGCCAATCTTAGACAACATTGCCGCCGCCGCTTGCGCTACTTTCGCATCGTTTACGTAGCGGTTGTTTGGCGCAATCATAGTTAGAGTCAGGCCGTCTTCGTAACCCGCTTCTTTCATCAGTTGTTTTGCTTTCTTCAGATCGTAGCGAGGTACTAGCTTGTCATCGTGACCAACGTAGCCAGTTGGACTCTGCTGACCAGCTGCAGTAGCGAAGCCTTTCATGATTTTCTTAACGATGCCTTCGTTGTTGATTGCGTGAACAATCGCTTGGCGAACGCGAACATCTTTCAGTGCTTCGTTGCTGTTTTGGTTTAGTTGGAACGTGATGATACGAGTACCTGGTAGCGTGACTAGATCGATGCCGTCTGCGTCTTTCACACGTTTGTGATCGTTTGGTGCTACCGGGTGAATCATGTCAACGCCGCCAGAAAGTAGCGCAGCTACACGAGTCGCGTCTTCTTTGATTGGTACAAGCGTTAGCTTATCAACGTTACCTTTCGACTCTTTGTCCCAGTAATCTTTAAAGCGTTCAAATTCCACTTTTACGCCCTGTTCACGTGAAGTCACAATGAATGGACCCGTGCCAGATACGTTAGTCGATGCAAATGAGTTACCGTGCTTCACTAGCTCAGACTTGTCTTTACCGTCTGCTGTTTTACCCGTGTAGAACTTGCTGTCCATAGGGAAAATGTACGTTGCAGTTTGCAGCACAAGTGGGTAAGGACCTTTGGTTACAAGATCGAACGTGTTGTCGTCCACTTTGACGATTTTCTCGTACGGGTCGAAAATGTTTTTAAAATCAGGAGAACTTTGTAGACGCTCAAACGTCCATACAACGTCGTCAGCCGTTAGGGTATTACCAGAGTGGAATTTCACACCTTCACGCAATTTAAAACGAACGGTAGTGTCGTTAATGCGCTCCCAGCTCTCTGCTAGACGAGGTTCGAAATCCATTTTTTGAGTAAAGCGAACCAACGGATCAAATACCATGTGTGACATTTGCAGTGTGCCACCTGATAGCTGCTCATGTGGGTCAAGCGATACTGGGTCAGCTGCGTAGCCAACTTTGATATCTGCTGCCAGTGCATTAAAGCTTAGGCCCGCCGCCATTAGCGCCACTGCTAATTTGCTTTTCATGGTTTTCATTTGCATAACTCCTTCATGCGGGGATACGGATCCCTTGTTGTTGTGTTTGCGTCTTTGTTATGACTAAAGGTTAGCCAAGCGAGGTGCTTGGTTTATGCCGTCTCGATCTCTTCTCGCAAGCCTGTAAATTCAGGCATCAGAGAAATCAATTTTTTGCTGTATTCGTGTTGGGGTGCCGTAAATAACTGTTCTGTTGGTGCCACTTCTAAAAGTGTACCCATTTGCATCACACCTACTCGGTCACACATCTGACGAATAACAGGTAAATCGTGGCTGATAAACAACATAGTCAAGTTCAGCTCACTTTGCAGATCTTTCAGCAAGTTTAAAATTTGTGCCTGTACCGATACGTCCAGTGCCGATGTCGGTTCATCACAAATCAAAAGTCGAGGACGAGTCGCCAACGCACGCGCAATAGAAATACGCTGACGCTGACCACCGGAGAATTCATGAGGGTACTTAAGCCCAGCCATACGACCCAAACCAACATGATCGAGAAGGTCATTCACGATTTGGCGAGTTTCCGACTCGTTTTTCGTCAGTTTATGAAAACGGATTGGCTCAGCAATAATATCGAATACCTTCATACGAGGGTTCATTGAGGTATACGGGTTTTGGAACACCATCTGCATTTGACGACGCATTGGGCGGCGTTCTTTCTCAGAGGTTAAAGCTGTCAGGTCAATACCCTCAAACTTCACCTGACCAGAGTTAGGTTGGTATAAACCAGCAATGACTCGCGCAATGGTTGATTTTCCAGAGCCAGACTCACCCACCAAACCAAAGGTTTCGCCTTCATGCACTTCAAAGCTCACATTATTGGATGCCTGCACGTATTCGCGACGGCTTTCAAATAAAGAGTCTTTGGTGACAAAGCGCAGATTAACGTTCTTCACGTCCAAAAGCGGGCCTGTGTACTCGCGCTCATCCTGGCTTTGTCCTAGCCAGTGATTCTTGATGTCGAGTGGCTCCATTTCTGCCGCTTCTTCGATGTAGCTGACCAAAGGGAAGCGATCGAGCTTTCTGTCTGAACGTGGAACGGCTGAAATTAGGCTGCGAGTATAGGAGTGATCAGGATCGCCCAACACTTTGGCTGTTGGTCCAAACTCCACCAAGTCACCACGATACATTACCGCGACGCGGTCAGTGACGTTGGAGACCACACCCATATCGTGAGTAACCAGCATACAGCCGACATTATTCTTGATACACAATTCTCGGATCAAGTTGAGGATTTGGTCTTGGATAGAAACGTCCAGTGCCGTAGTTGGCTCATCGGCGATGATCAGATCTGGCTCACCAGCCAAAGCAATCGCAATGACGACACGCTGACGCATACCACCAGAGAATTGGTGTGGGTATTGTTTTAAGCGGTTTTCTGGCTGCGGGATGCCAACTTGCTGCATTAGAGAAAGCGCACGCTGATACGCCTCTTCATCAGAGACTTTCATGTTGGCGTGGATCGTCTCTTTCAGTTGCTGCTCAACCGTAAAAAGTGGGTTAAGTGAGGTCATTGGATCTTGGAAAATAAAACCAATCTTCGATCCGCGAACCTTACGCATCGCTTCTGGTGATAAACCAGAAATTTTTTCTCCATCCAAGAAAACATCGCCGCTAGCAACGCGACCTGGAGGGCTAAGCAAATCAATAACGGCGTTACCAACGGTGGATTTACCCGCACCTGATTCGCCAACAACACCCACGATTTCACCACGTTCAATATGAAAAGAAAGTGACTTCACGGCAGCGTGAACGCCGTGTCGGGATGGGTATTCAATACGAAGGTTTTTCACTTCTAATAGTGACATTTCAGACCTCTACTGCCTTGTCTGTGGTATCGAATCGCGCCAAAGGCACCATTCATCACCTGAATGAATCCGTTCAAATTCAGAATAATACTCTGAAATCTTAATGCGGAAACAATTTGGCAAAAATCACACAAAAAAGCAACAATTAAAGTATATTCCGCCGAGAAAACATTAAATAAACGCACAATGAGCGAATAAAAATGCATTAACAAGTATTTAACCATTTTCATATCACACTATTTTTGTGCGCCATGCACCAATAAAACTAGAAAAATGCTCTAAAAAATAAGCACGAGCCAACCAGGACCATTAACCATACTATTCATGTGCAATTATTAACATTTAACAAACAATATCGTATGCGAAAAGCAATTTTTCAACATAAAAAACTATTAATAAAATAGTCGGCAAATATAAAAAGCCAAACTTAGAAAGAGAAAGGATAGGCTAAAACGTGAACACAACAGCAAAACCACACAAATCCTCTGTCGACGACGATTATGCGCCGCTTAAGCGGTTTGTTGACTAAACAAAAGAAAGTGCGGTTACCATCAATCTCCCATTGTAGGTGAAACACGTCGGTTTTAACCCTTTACGGAACAATTCAGAGTGGGATAATAGATAATCAATGTTAGAGCCAAGCTGTAAATGAAAGGAGCCCCTGTGCTTAAAGCGATTTTTTTTGATATGGACGAGACTTTATGTGCGACGTCACAAGCCGATAAAGTTGCAGGACAAAAGTTTACGACTTGGATTCATAAGACCTACCCGCAAGTTACCGAACCACAAGCTTTCTTACAGCGCTACTTACAGGGTGTGTACAAGAAGCTGAATGCGGAATTCCCTCACCTTGTGGCTCTGCTACCTGATGAAAACGCGTTCCGTTGTGGCCTGATCCAAAACATATTGGCGGAGCACGGAGTCAGCATTAATACCGAAGAGGCTCAACAAGCTCAAGACTACTTTGACTCTGCACGTATGGGCGCGTTCACTTTCTTCCCTGGTGTAAAAGAAATGCTCAGCGACCTTCGTCAGCATTATAAACTCGTCGTGATCACTAACGGCCCGATTTTTTCTCAACACCCTAAACTCAGCGCGACACAGATGAGCGACTGGGTGGACCATATTATTGTGGGGGGAGAAGAGCCTGAAGAGAAGCCCGCTGCGAGCATTTTCCAAAAAGCGCTCGACTTGGTCGAAGTAAAACCAGAAGAAGCCCTACACATTGGCGACTCTTTACCAGCAGATATAGCAGGCGCTAACAATATGGGCATTTTGAGTGTGTGGGTAAATGCGACAGGCGCAAGTAACTCAACAGATATAACGCCAAATTTTGAAATCCAAGAAACGGTAGAGCTGAGAGAAATCCTTAAAACACTCGCCCAATAAAAGTAGCGGATTAGAAAAACACAAAACCCCAGACGTCGTTCTGGGGTTTATTTTGTCAGCTCGAAAAGCATTTGGATCATAGGTGGTCAAAAGCCCCTAGAGCTGTACACTTTTGGTGAAATTGAAATCGAATGCAGATGCTTTTAAGAGGATAGATGCAAAAAAGCCCCAGTCTTTCGACTGGGGCTCTAAATAGCGGTCGGTGAAGAGCCGAATTCTAACTTCAGGCGAACCCCACTTGGGTTCAAATCCATTGATACATTACCGACTAATACAGTCCAAGCGAGATCATAAACTCTAAAACGACGAAAGCCTGCTAAAAAGCAGGCTTTCTAATAGTGGTCGGTGAAGAGGGATTCGAACCCCCGACCCTCTGGTCCCAAACCAGATGCGCTACCAAACTGCGCTATTCACCGAGCATATATTCTTTAAATAAAGAATGGGGTGGCTAACGAGACTTGAACTCGCGACAACCGGAATCACAATCCGGGGCTCTACCAACTGAGCTATAGCCACCATCAAATTGTCATGTTTACCGCTATCTCAGCCATAAACTAAATAGTGGTCGGTGAAGAGGGATTCGAACCCCCGACCCTCTGGTCCCAAACCAGATGCGCTACCAAACTGCGCTATTCACCGACGATGTTTTATCTTGATTTAATCAAGATTGGGAGCAATGCTACCGCATTCAATCTAAAAAAGAAAGAATGGGGTGGCTAACGAGACTTGAACTCGCGACAACCGGAATCACAATCCGGGGCTCTACCAACTGAGCTATAGCCACCACTGATTTTTACCGATGTATCCTCCGAGGCAATGGTACGCCCGAAAGGATTCGAACCTTCGACCTTTGGCTCCGGAGGCCAACGCTCTATCCAACTGAGCTACGGGCGCATGCCCTATCGGCGGAGTGGAATAATACGGATATCACACTATGCCGTCTAGTACTTTTTTTACTTTTTTTATCGTTTGGTCTCTTTTTCGACAGTTATCTTCCTTTAAACTGAATTTTTGATGTGATTCACGCCCTGTCATGGATAACTTGTTGTTTATTGCAACAAGTTATCGGGATATAATCACCCATTATTTACATTGATTTAACAGCTGCAACCAAGTTGTCTAATCATTCTATGCCATTCAGTGGAATTTAGTGATTTCTCTGCTCGGCATTAATACTCTAACTATATAAATAGGTAAGTCACTTACCTCGGGAATGTGAAGTGGGTTTAATGGATATGTCTCGACAAATGATTAGCGTTTTGTTCGCTGCCTTAACGTTTTCTACGGCAGCTTTAGCTTCTGACATCAGCCAAACTGAATACGATGCGATCGCAGAACGCATCCAACCTGTCGGTGATGTTTATCTAGCGGGTTCTGAGCCAGTGAAAGAAGAACCAACCGGTCCACGTGATGGCGCCACAGTTTATGGTACTTTTTGTATTGCTTGTCACGCATCTGGTGTAAACGGCGCACCTAAAACAGGTAATGCCGATGACTGGGCACCGCGTATTGCACAAGGCAAAGAGACGTTAGTGAAGCACGCGTTAGAAGGCTTCAATGCGATGCCTGCCAAAGGAACCTGTATGGACTGTTCTGACGATGAAATCATCGCAGCAATCGACCACATGATTGAAGGTCTATAAGTAAAGACATCAACGAAAAAGGCTTGCCAACTGGCAAGCCTTTTTGTTTTTAGTCAGTGAGCACAAGGTTACTCTATTTCTTAAACATTGCTCGAATATTGGCAATGTGTGCCTGACCTTTCGCCATACGCTCTTCTGCTGATACTGGCTTTTTATTGGCTTCCCATTCAACGTCATCAAATGGCAACTCATCCAAAAATCGGCTTTGAGTCGGTTTTATCAACTCGCCGAACTGTCGACGCTCTTTGCACATAGTGAAAGTCAGTTCACGCTGCGCACGGGTAATGCCAACATACATCAGACGACGCTCTTCTTCGACGTTGTCTTCATCAATACTGGTTTGGTGCGGTAAAATACCTTCTTCAGACCCAATTAGGTATACATATGGGAACTCAAGGCCTTTTGATGCGTGCAGCGTCATCAGTTGTACTGCATCGCTGTCTTCATCTTCTTCGCCACGTTCCATCATGTCACGCAAGGTCAAACGCTGAACGACCTCTTTTAACGTTTTCTCTTCTTGATCGTAGTTGTCACCTTCTAGGTCCGCCACTATCCAGGAGTAAAGATCAGAAACGTTCTTCATTCGCATTTCAGCGGCTTTCGGGCTTGCTGAAGTTTCGTATAGCCAATCTTCATAATGGATATCGCGAACTAGCGAGCGAACCGCTTCGACGGTATCACCACGCTCAGCTTGGTCAGCAATCGCCACTAACCATTGGGTGAAACGACGTAAATTTTCCAGGCCGCGTCCCGTTAAGTGCTGTTCGAGCCCCATTTCAAAACTCGACTCAAACAGGCTCTTCCCACGCATATTGGCATAACTGCCTAGCTTTTCTAAAGTTACTGGGCCAATTTCACGTCGTGGTGTATTCACAATGCGTAAGAATGCATTGTCGTCATCTGGGTTAACCAAAACGCGCAAATACGCCATGATGTCTTTAATTTCTGCTCGTGCAAAAAACGAGGTGCCACCAGAAATTTTATACGGCACACGGTTTTGCATTAGAGACTTTTCAATTAAGCGTGATTGGTGGTTACCACGGTACAAAATTGCGTAATCACGATAGTCGGTTCGATTCAAGAATTTGTGTGCAATCAACTCCCCCGTGACACGCTCAGCCTCATGCTCTTCATTTTTAGCCAACAACACTTTGAGTTTTTCACCGTCAGGAATTTCTGAGAATAAGGACTTCTCATAGACGTGAGGGTTATTGGCTATCAAAATGTTGGCCGCACGCAGGATTCGACTCGTTGAGCGGTAGTTTTGCTCCAACTTAATCAATCGCAAATTCGGGTAATCTTCACCCAGCAAGACTAGGTTCTGAGGCTTCGCACCACGCCATGAATAAATGGACTGGTCATCATCTCCTACGACCGTCAATCGCCCACGTTCACCGACGATTAATTTCACCAACTCATATTGACTCGTGTTGGTATCTTGGTACTCATCGACCAGTAGATAACGGATGCGGTTCTGCCAACGTTGACGAACGTCTTCATGATTGCGCAAAAGTAAAACGGGCATCAAAATTAGGTCATCAAAATCGAGCGCGTTATAGGCTTTCATTTGCTTTTGGTACATATCAAAGCAGAACGCAAACAATTGTTGCTGCTCACCTTGCGCGCGCGCTTTGGCTTGCTCTGGCGTCAACATGTCGTTTTTCCAATTGGAAATACAACTCAGAAGCTGACGTAGCAGATCTTTATCACCATCAAGCTGCTTTTCGGTAAGTTCCTTGAGTAGCGCCAGTTGGTCTTGGTCATCAAACAGTGAAAAGCCCGCTTTCAATCCTAAATGCTTGTATTCGCGTTTGATGATGTTTAATCCCAAGGTGTGGAACGTTGATACCATCAAACCTTTAGACTCGGCTTTCCCCAACGTTTGGCCGACACGTTCTTTCATTTCACGCGCCGCCTTGTTGGTAAACGTCACCGCTGCAATATTACGCGCTTTGTAGCCACATTGCTGAACCAGATAAGCGATTTTATTGGTAATAACACGAGTTTTGCCCGAGCCAGCACCAGCTAGCACTAGGCATGGACCAGACACGTATTTCACGGCTTCATCTTGACTAGGGTTCAGCTTCATAGAAATTCTCTGCGGGTGATAAATGTGGCGCCTATGATAAAGGGGTGGCCTCGTGAAAGCTACGCTGATTTCTTGTAATTTTCATACCAACAAGCGCAACATTCTGTTGCATAAAAGGCGGGTATTTGAGCTATAATGAATGAACGTTCATTCACTAGTGGTAGGATTATGAAGGATAACCCTGCTGTAGATAAGCGAGAACAAATCTTAGTCGCTGCAGAGCAACTCATTGCTGAATCGGGCTTTCAAGGGCTTTCCATGCAAAAGCTCGCCAATGAAGCAGGTGTCGCAGCAGGAACGATTTATCGTTATTTCTCAGATAAAGAACATCTTTTGGAGGAGTTACGCCTTAACGTTGCAAAGCGTGTCGCTACGGCTGTGCAACTGGGCGTGAGTGAAGAGATGCCTTTAAAACAGCGATATCGAACCATGTGGCTCAATATTTGGAATCTAGCGAGCTCGAATTTAAATGCGCTCAGCAATCGAGTTCAATATGAGTCTCTACCCTGTTCAAATAGTAGCAAAGCTCGGGAACTTGAAAGACAAATGTTTGCCCAAGTAGATCTTCTTTTTAATCAGGGGAAAGAAGAGGGCGTATTCAAGCCTCTCGATAACGAAGTGCTTTCTGGATTGAGTTTTGAGGCAAGTGTTGCACTTGCTAGGAAACACGCTTTGGGATTTTATCAACTGGATAAGGCGGCATTAGAAGCTGCTATTGAAGCCAGTTGGGATGCAATTATTAAACACTAACTTGGAGTTCTTAATAGAATGAAAAAGTGGACTTTCTTTATGTTACTTATCGCCGTTCTCTTGTTCGGCAGCGTGATAGGTTTCAATTTATTTAAGCAACAAAAGATTGCTGAATACATGGCAAACCGTCCTGAACCAGAGTTCCCAGTAACCGTGACGGAAGTACAAGCGGTTGATTGGGTACCAGTGATCGAGGCTATCGGTTTTATCGAACCAAACCAAGGTGTGACGGTCGCAAACGAAACCAGTGGTGTTATCGACAAAATCGCATTTGATTCCGGCACTCAAGTCAAAGCAGGTCAGCCATTAGTACTGCTTGACTCTGACGTTGAGAAAGCGAATTTAAAGAGCTCGCAAGCCAAGTTGCCAGCAGCAGAAGCGAAATACAAACGCTACCAAGGGCTATTTAAAAAAGGCTCTATTTCTAAAGAAGCGTATGACGAAGCAGAAGCGAACTACTTCTCCTTAAAAGCGGACATTGAAAGCTTGAAAGCGACCATCGACCGACGCGAGATCAAAGCGCCATTTGATGGTGTAGTAGGTATTCGTAACGTGTATCTAGGTCAGTACCTACAAGCGGGTACCGATATTGTTCGCCTGGAAGACACCAGCGTGATGCGCTTACGCTTTACCGTGCCGCAAACCGATATTTCACGTATCAATATCGACCAAGAAGTGGATATCTTCGTGGATGCCTACCCAGATCAGCCTTTCAAAGGTTCAATTTCTGCAATTGAGCCTGCGGTTAACGTACAAAGTGGCTTGATTCAGGTTCAAGCAGATATCCCTAACAGTGATGGCAAACTGCGTAGTGGTATGTTCGCACGTGCAAACATCATTCTGCCTAAATTAGAAAATCAGGTCACTCTGCCTCAAACTGCGATCACGTTTACGCTATACGGCGACAATGTTTACATCGTAACGGAAGAAGATGGCGAGAAACGCGTTAAGCAGCATGTGGTAAAAGTTGGCGAACGCTCTAAAGATATCGCACACATTCTAGAAGGCGTGAAGCCAGGTGATGTAGTGGTGACATCGGGTCAAGTCCGTTTAAGTAACCACGCAAAAGTAAGCATTGTTGAAAGCGATGCAACTACCCCACCTGCTGAAACACCAATGCTTTAAGTTGGAGGCATCATGCGCTTTACAGATGTTTTTATAAAACGTCCAGTTTTAGCGGTATCGATCAGTTTTTTGATTGCATTGCTTGGTTTGCAAGCCGTGTTCAAAATGCAAGTTCGTGAATACCCTGAAATGACGAATACAGTGGTCACCGTGACCACCAGTTACTACGGTGCAAGTGCCAACTTGATCCAGGGCTTTATTACTCAGCCCTTGGAGCAAGCGGTGGCGCAAGCCGATAATATTGATTATATGACCTCGCAATCGGTGTTAGGTAAATCAACCATTACTGTCAACATGAAGTTGAATACCGACCCAAACGCGGCATTGGCTGACATCTTAGCGAAAACTAACTCGGTACGTTCCCAGCTTCCAAAAGAAGCCGAAGACCCGACCGTAACCATGTCGACCGGTTCTACTACCGCGGTATTGTATATTGGTTTTACCAGTGACGAGTTGTCTTCCAGCCAGATCACCGACTACCTTGAGCGTGTAATCAACCCACAGCTATTCACTGTAAATGGTGTATCAAAAGTTGACCTTTACGGTGGTATGAAATACGCGCTGCGCGTATGGCTAGATCCAGCCAAAATGGGCGCATTAAAGCTAACGGCAACGGATGTGATGAGCGTTCTTAACGCCAATAACTACCAATCTGCGACGGGTCAAGCGACGGGTGAGTTCGTGCTTTATAACGGCAGCGCGGATACTCAGGTATCAAACGTTGCTGAGCTTGAAGCGTTGGTCGTAAAAACGGGTGAAGGGGACGTTATTCGCTTAGGTGATATCGCGAAGGTAACACTTGAGAAGAGTCACGACGTTTACCGTGCAAGTGCAAACGGCCAAGAAGCAGTGGTTGCTGCAATCAACGCCGCGCCAAGTGCCAACCCAATCAACATCGCTGCTGATGTGCTTGAATTATTACCTCAACTTGAGCGCAACTTACCAAGTAACATCAAAATGAACGTGATGTACGACTCTACCATTGCGATCAACGAGTCAATTCACGAAGTAGTGAAAACGATTCTTGAAGCGGCAATTATCGTACTTGTAGTGATCACACTGTTCCTAGGTTCGTTCCGTGCGGTCATCATTCCTATCGTCACTATTCCACTCTCTTTGATTGGTGTAGCGATGGTTATGCAGGCAATGGGCTTCTCTTGGAACTTGATGACACTACTGGCGATGGTACTTGCCATCGGTCTGGTGGTGGATGACGCGATCGTGGTACTAGAAAACGTGGATCGTCATATCAAAGAGGGCGAATCACCATTCCGTGCAGCAATCATTGGTACTCGTGAAATTGCAGTGCCAGTTATTGCTATGACATTAACGCTAGGTGCAGTATACGCACCAATCGCGTTGATGGGTGGTATTACAGGATCGTTGTTCAAAGAGTTCGCTTTAACGCTAGCAGGTTCGGTATTTGTGTCCGGTATCATCGCTTTAACGCTATCACCTATGATGTGTTCAAAGATGCTGAAGGCGAACGAAAAACCGAGCAAGTTTGAGCAAAAAGTTCATCATATCCTTGATGGCATGACTAGTCGCTATGAGAAAATGCTTACAGCAGTCATGGCTCACCGTCCTGTTGTAATTGCATTTGCGATAATTGTATTTGCGAGCTTACCGATTCTATTTAAGTTTACTCCTAGTGAGCTGGCGCCGTCCGAAGATAAAGGTGTGGTTGTTCTGATGGGTACCGCACCATCAAACGCGAACTTGGACTACATCCAAAACACCATGGATGACGTGAATAAGATTCTCTCTGATCAGCCAGAAGTAGAATACGCTCAGGTATTTAACGGTGTGCCAAACTCAAACCAAGCGTTTGGTCTAGCAACATTGAAGCCATGGAGTGAACGAGAAGCAAGTCAATCTGAAATCACAAAACGTGTGGGAGGCCTAGTTTCAAGTGTCCCAGGTATGTCTGTCACTGCGTTCCAAATGCCAGAACTGCCTGGTGCGGGCTCAGGCCTACCTGTCCAGTTTGTAATTACGACACCAAATAGCTTCGAAAGCTTGTTTACTATCGCTAGCGATATCCTGACCGATGTTGCAAGTAGTCCAATGTTTGTCTACTCCGATCTGGACCTGAACTACGATTCAGCAACCATGAAGATTAAGATCGATAAAGACAAAGCGGGTGCCTATGGTGTGACCATGCAAGATATTGGTATCACTCTCAGCACCATGATGGCTGATGGTTATGTTAACCGTATCGACCTTAACGGCCGCTCATATGAAGTGATTCCTCAAGTTGAACGTAAATGGCGTCTAAACCCAGAGTCGATGAAGAACTACTATGTGCGTTCTGTTGATGGTAAAGCCGTCCCACTAAGCAGCTTGATTACGATTGATGTGATAGCAGAGCCTCGCTCTTTGCCACACTTCAACCAGCTAAACTCCGCGACGGTAGGTGCGGTGCCATCGCCTAACGTTGCTATGGGTGATGCAATTAACTGGTTTGAAGACATCGCACAAACCAAACTGCCTGCAGGCTATAACCACGATTACATGGGCGAATCTCGTCAGTTTGTAACGGAAGGTAGTGCCTTGTATGCAACCTTTGGTCTTGCACTTGCGATCATCTTCCTCGTTCTGGCGATTCAATTTGAATCACTCCGCGACCCTATTGTCATCATGGTATCTGTACCGCTAGCAATATGTGGTGCCTTGATCGCGTTGGCGTGGGGTACGGCCTCAATGAACATCTACTCGCAGGTTGGTTTGATCACGCTGGTCGGCCTAATCACCAAGCACGGCATCTTGATCTGTGAAGTAGCCAAAGAAGAGCAGTTACATAATAAACTGTCTCGTATTGATGCGGTGATGGAGGCTGCGAAAGTGCGTCTTCGCCCTATCCTAATGACAACCGCAGCAATGATCGCAGGTCTGATCCCGCTGATGTACGCTACCGGTGCAGGTGCCGCGCAACGTTTCAGTATCGGTATCGTAATCGTTGCTGGTCTAGCAATTGGTACATTGTTCACACTATTCGTACTACCTGTGATTTACAGCTACCTAGCAGAAAAACACAAACCACTGCCAGTATTTGTTGAAGACAAAGACTTGGAGAAGTTGGCACGAGTTGATGAAGCGAAAGCAGCCCACCGTGAATTAGCGGATAACAGATAAGCTTTTAAGGCATTCAAAAAGGTCACTTCGGTGACCTTTTTTATTGCCGCTCTCTTTTTTGCCATCTAAATGGCGACTTTCACGTATCATTTACTTAAAATGAGGACAAATCAAAAGGAGTTTTAGCCACTATGTTTGACCCAAAGAAATTAGAGCAAATTGCTAAACAGATTCACGACTCAATGCCTCAACCTGTAAAAGAGTTGGGCTCTGATGTTGATCAGAAAGTTCGTCAAGTAATCCAAGGCCAACTAAACAAGCTAGATGTTGTAAGTCGTGAAGAGTTTGATGTTCAAACTCAAGTTTTACTACGTACACGTCAAAAGCTAACAGAAATGGAACAGAAATTGGCGGAGCTTGAAGAGAAGCTTGCAGAAAAATAAGTGTTAAAACGCTCCTCATAAAGGAGCGTTTTTTTATTCGGATTAAACCGACTTGTTTCATAAGTGGCTAAAAAGAAAAAGCTTGGTCAACGGCGACCAAGCTTTTTGATTAGATGTCGTGTTTTTGTATTTACCGACTCCAGTCTGGCCAGAGTTCATTTAATATTTTCTCTTCCTTGCAGCAAAGAAAATTAGCCGCCCACCGCGATACGCTTCATATCAGTCATATAACCACGTAGTTCTTCACCGATATATTCTACAGGGTGGTTGCGGATTGTTTCATTCACAGCGATAAGAGTCGCGTTATCCACTTGGTTAGACGTTTCACCTAGACCTTTACCAATGACGTCTGTACTAACAGAAGGCATGAATTTTTCACGCAGTAGCGGCGTTGCTACATTAGCAAATAGGTAGTTACCATATTCAGCCGTATCAGAGATAACCACGTTCATCTCGTATAAACGCTTACGTGCGATAGTGTTTGCGATAAGTGGCAGCTCGTGTAGAGACTCGTAGTAAGCAGACTCATCGATGATGCCAGAAGCGGTCATCGCTTCAAATGCTAGCTCAACACCCGCACGAACCATAGCAACCATCAGGATACCGTTATCGAAGTACTCCTGCTCAGAAATTTCTACGTCAGTTTCTGGGTAGTTTTCGAAAGCAGTTTCACCCGTTTCTGCACGCCAGCCTAGTAGGTTTGCATCGTCGTTTGCCCAGTCAGCCATCATCGTGCTAGAGAAGTGACCTGTGATGATGTCATCCATGTGCTTGTTGTATAGCGGACGCATCAGCTCTTTTAGCTCTTCAGAAAGTTCAAATGCTTTTACTTTCGCAGGGTTAGTTAGGCGATCCATCATATGAGTGATACCACCAAACTTCAGAGCTTCCGTGATCGTTTCCCAGCCGTATTGAAGAAGCTTGCCTGCGTAGCCAGGTTCGATACCGTCAGCAATCATCTTCTCGTAACATACGATAGAACCAGCCTGCAACATGCCACAAAGGATAGTTTGCTCACCCATTAGGTCAGATTTCACCTCAGCAACAAAAGAAGACTCTAGACAGCCTGCACGGTGACCACCTGTTGCTGCAGCCCAAGCTTTCGCGATATCCCAACCTTCACCTTTTGGGTCGTTCTCTGGGTGAACAGCGATAAGAGTTGGAACACCGAAACCACGCTTGTACTCTTCACGAACTTCCGTGCCCGGGCACTTAGGTGCAACCATTACTACTGTTAGGTCTTTACGGATTTGCATGCCCTCTTCAACAACGTTGAAGCCGTGTGAGTAACCTAGCGCTGCGCCTTTTTTCATTAGCGGCATTACCGTCTCAACAACGTTTGTGTGCTGCTTATCAGGAGTAAGGTTTACTACTAAGTCAGCTTGTGGAATTAGCGTTTCGTAGCTACCTACCTCAAAACCGTTGTCTTTTGCGTTTTTGAATGACTGGCGTTGCTCATCAATCGCTGCTTGGCGAAGCGCATAAGCAACGTCTAGACCAGAGTCACGCATATTCAGACCTTGGTTAAGACCTTGAGCACCACAACCTACGATGACCACTTTCTTGCCTTTTAAGTAATCCGCTTCTGAAGCAAATTCGCTACGGTCCATAAAGCGACAACGACCTAATTGGTCCAACTGCTCGCGCAAGTTTAAGGTATTGAAATAATTAGCCATCTGGGTGCTCCTTTAAGATTCTTCCATTGAGGTCGGTAATTGCCTTACCGAATAACTTCATACTAAAACAGACATTAAATTGCTTAAAGTGATATATTCACAATTAGTTATTGCAATTTGTGCAACATGGAAATGAAGATTTAATGAATATCAAAAGCCTGCAACTTTTTATTCATCTGTGTGAGAGTAAAAGTTTCGCTAAGACCGCAGCAGCGATGCATGTGAGTCCTTCAGCCTTGAGCAGACAAGTACAAAAGCTAGAGGAAGAAACTGGCCAACAATTATTTTTGCGGGACAATCGCAGTGTTGATTTAACGAGCCAAGGCAAAAAACTGGTTCCTGTCGCCTTAAAAATTCTTGGCGAATGGCAGCAGTACCAAAGTCACCTAAAGGGAGCAGAGGACGAGTTGAAAGGAGAAATCCGTCTCTTTTGTTCGGTTACTGCAAGCTACAGCCACCTGCCAGAGTTAATCTCTGATTTTCGTCTGCAGCATCCTTTTATCGAATTTAAGCTATCAACCGGCGATCCAGCTCAAGCGATCGACAAAATTCTAGCAGATGAAGCCGATATTGCCATCTCAGCCAAATCTGAGCAGATGCCAAGCAAAATCGCATTTGAAACGATCAGTGAAATACCGCTTTCTGTCATCGCTCCTGTCGGCGTGAGTTCATTTGCGGAGGAGCTACAAAAAGAAAGACCAAACTGGTCAGTCATTCCATTCATTCTCCCAGAAGCAGGGACAGCAAGAGATAGAGCCAATACTTGGCTCAAACAAATGAAAATAAAGCCGAATATCTACGCGCAAACGTCAGGGCATGAAGCCATCGTAAGTATGGTTGCACTAGGATGCGGTGTAGGTATCGCACCTGATGTCGTGATCAACAATAGCCCGGTGAGAGAGAAGATAAATCGCTTAAAAGTGTTGCCAATTAAGCCTTTTGAACTTGGTGTCTGCTGCAACAAAAATCAGTTAGAGAATCCATTAGTGAAGGCTTTTTGGAAAGTGGCAGAGAGTAAATACATTACACCTTAACGATAGATGTTTTGAGTTCTGAGTGCTTAGGTAATTTTCAAAACCCAGAAACGCAAAAAAGCCCACTCTTTCGAGTGGGCTTTTTCAAATTTAAAGCCTGGCGATGTCCTACTCTCACATGGGGAAGCCCCACACTACCATCGGCGCTATTTCGTTTCACTTCTG